>CAWEPM010000028.1:0-88802 GCA_963810895.1 uncultured Actinomycetota bacterium | reverse complement strand
GCCAGGCCATGATCGAACTGCTCCGCCGGGTCCACAAGGGGGTGCCCGGCACCGCGGACGACTTTGTCTACGTCCTCATGACCTTGCTTGTCCTGCCGCTGCGCTGGACCGAACGTCACGGCTGGCGCCGGCTGACCGAGCTGGAGAAGCGGGCCGCCACGGACTTCTACGCCGAACTGGGCCGGCAGATGGGGCTCGAGGGCATCCCGGCCACCTTCGCGGAGGCGGAACGGTTCCTGGACGAGTACGAGGACCGGAACATGGGCCCGAGCCCCGAGGGCTCGACGCTGTTCAATGCGACCGTCGCGGCCTTCGCCAGCCGTATCCCCACCCGGCTTCGCCGGTTCACCCCGACCATCCTGGCGCTGATGATGGACAAACCCCAGGTCGCTGTTGCCCTGGGCCTGAAACCTGCCCCGGCAGCGCTGCGCGTACCGTTCAACGCGGTGCTGCGGTTCCGCTCCCTCAAGGCCAGGCGGCGCCCCTTGCCAACCGAGCCCATATTTGTGCCGGGAAGGATGAACGTCGTGGCATACCCGGACGGATACACCCTGGACCAGATCGGCCCCTGGGGGAAATCAGCCAACGTCTGAGGCTCGCGCCGGCGTCCAGCCAGCGGCGTCCCCGAGCCATGCTGCGACTCCCGTGCCCCTGCAGCGCCCGGCTTGGTCACTTCCGCTGCCAACGGCAGCCGTGGCGGCAGTTGCCCCCTCGGAGCAGGCTGCCGCATTGTCCGCGAAAAGGGGCCTCACCGGGCCGAGGTTCCCGGCTGGCAGAGCGTGGAACCATACGATGGGGAGGATGAACTCCACCCGGAAGGCCTGTTACACATCCGCCGCGGCTCTGGTGCTCGCGGCCTCGCCGCTCGTCCTGGCGTTGCCCGCCGTGGCTGCGCCTTGCGCGCCGACCGGACTCGTCCCGGTGAAGATCTGCCCCGCCTCACCGACGCCGGCGGCCGCCGTCCGCTTCGCCAACGCCCGGCACCCCCGCACCGGGCAACCCGGCACCGTCGCCATCGGGTGCTGCGCCGTCACCGACGGCGTCCCAGGCGCCGCCCCAGTCACCGTCACAAGGACAAACCGCCCAGCCCGCGCAGGTACCGGCACCCCCGACACCCGGCCCCGATTCGCCTGCGGGCCAGGGCGACGCCGGTCAACCGGCCACGGGGGCTGCGCCGGCCCCGGCCCCAACAAGCACGTCCGCGTCTCAAACGCCGGATGCCGGGCAAGGCGCGGCCTCCTCAACCGAGGAGCCGCTGAGCGCCGGGGCCGGCCCGGAGGCTTCCGGACCGGACGGGCACAGCGGCCTCGCCGGCGGATCCCTGCTGGCGCTCGGTGGCCTTCTCCTGGGCCTCTCCGCAGCGATTGGCCTCAGCCGGCCGGCCCGGCCCTGAAACGGCCGCCGAACCACCACGGTGAACTGTGGCGGTTCGGCGGCCGTTTGAATCACATCGTGTTCTTAGACCTTCTCGCGGGACCGGTCTGCTACTTTCTCCGGCTCCTCGACCGTGAACTCCTTGGTGCGGCGGGGGAAGGCCCAGAACTTGAATTCCTTTGCCTCCGCCCGGGGCTCCCGGCGTTCCTCAGATTCCCGTGCGGCATCCTTCCTGGTGTCACGCCCGAAATCCTTGTAGTTCGAATAGCACATCACTGACCTCCTTCATGGTGATTGCCCTTTAATGGTCCCCCCGATCCATTGGCGCGTCGATACTCTCGCTACCACAGCCGCCCCCATGTACGCTCTGTCTCAGAAGCTTCAGACCGCGTTGAACAATCGAGCTCCCCGCGCCCCGCAAAGGATGAACAGCCATGACCGTCCCGCCCAGCCCTTCAGCCCCCGGCCCTGGCTGGTATCCAGACCCTGCCGGCTCGGGCCGGCTTCAGTGGTGGAACGGTACGGCGTGGACCGGACAATTCAACGCCCCTCAGTTCCAGGCGCCGCAGTCTCCGCGACCGGTGGAGCCACGCAGGCGCATCAGTGACCGGACACCGGTCTATAACGCGTATGTCTGGACGATTGTGGCGCTGCCGCTCGTGCCGCTCATCCTGCTGATGTTCTGGAACCCGGTGCTCCGCGTGCGGACCGTCGGCGCGCGGCAGGTCCAGACACTCGATCCGGCGTCGATCTTTACGGCGCCGTACTTCCTCCTGGTGGCCAGCGGCTTCCTGGTCTACGGCGTCTCCGCCCTCCTGGCCTATTTGGACTGGGACAAGCTGCGCAAGGACGGCGTTGTCCGGCCGTTTCACTGGGCGTGGGTGTTCCTCAGCCGGGAGGTCTACGTCATTGGCCGTTCCGTGATTGTGCACGAGGTGGCCCCGCGGCGCGGGCTCGCCCCGGTGTGGGCCACGATCGGCGTCACCATCCTCGCGGTGGTGCTCGTCGGCTTCAAGATGTCCTCCCTTGTGGCCACGCTGGCGAACCAGGCCGCGTCGATTTAGGCAGCGTTGGTCTAAGCCCCCTCGATCTTGCCTAGCTCCAGTTGCCTAGCTTTCAGCTCCAGATCGGATGATCAGGAGCGGACACTGGGCGTGGTGAGCGAGCTGGGAGGACACCGAGCCCAGCAAAATCCCCGTAAATCCACCCAGGCCACGGGAACCGACAATCAGCAGGTCTGCTTCGCGCGATGCCTCCACCAGTGCGGCCGCCGCATTTCCCTCTACGAGGCGTCCGGTGACGGGAACCGCCGGGTCGGCCACGCGCCGGAGTTCGCCGTCGAGGATTAGCTGCGCGTCCCGCTCGAACCCGGCGTAGTCCCAGGCCTGGCCGGCGGCGTCGGTGACGTAGGGATACTGCCACGATGCGAGGACAACCACTTGGCCGTTCCTCAGCTTCGCCTCCTGCATGCCCCAATCGAGGGCCGCTTGTGACTCCGGGGAGCCGTCGACGCCGACAACGACCACGAACGGGCTGCTGGTAGCCATGCCAATTCCTCCGACCGGTTGAGGCTCTCTATGGGGCCCATCATCCTCCGGCGGGCCGCACCCGGACATCCCCCGAACGGCATGATGCCACGGGAACCCAGGGACTTTAGTCCCTGTCCCGAGACCGGACACGGGCGTTGACTGGAAAGGTGCTCCGGGCAACCGTCCCGGAACAATACCGGTCCTGTAGACCCGGACCGCCGACCGCCGGACAAGATCCCGGGCGGACAACTCCACTGATTATCATGTCGACTTCCCTATTCCCTGCCCGGGATCGCGTTCAGGGATGCGGGATCCTGCCGACGCCAGGGCTGGCTTGCATCGCCTTGCGTCGGCGGAAGGAGTGGGGACGTCGACCCCCTCAAAGGATGAAGTTCATGAACAAGGCTATTCGCATCATCGGAACAACTGCTGTGACGGCGGCATTGGGCCTGGGCGCCAGCGCCCTGCCTGCCAGCGCCGCCGTTACTACCTCCAGCAGCTCCTGGAACCAGTCTTCGTTCGAGCACCGCCACCACATAAGGGACGACAACCGGCACGATGCCAAACACGGCTGGTGGGACGGAGAGAGCCGGTGGCATGACAACGCCGACGGGTGGGGCTGGCGCGACGACCACGGCAATTGGCGTGACGACAACGACCACAACGGCTCATGGACGGGCCGGGACGGCTGCCGGCATGACAAAGACGGGTACTGGGACCATAACGGACACCGGCACGATGACAACAGGCACCACCACCGCGCGGGCACCTGGTGACCGGGCCCGCTCGGAGACGGAAGAAGGGAGTCATCGGGACGGCGGGAGGTATCCCGCCGTCCCGGGCACGTTCGAGCCCCGCAGGGGGCCCTATTCGTTCAGCGGCGTGGCCTTGGCCGCGAGTCCCGGCTCTGAGGCGGGGCGGGCTGCGGCGGGGCGTCCCGTGGCGAGTCCCGGCTCGGCGGCGAGGCCGGGCTCCGTGGCAGTGACGATCGCCTTGACCTCGGCGGACGAGGACTTGGTGGCCAGCACCCGGACCACAGCCTGGAGCTCCTGGCGCAGCACGTCCGGGTCAATCGGAGTCGCGGCAAGCACGGAGCGTTCCATGTCCGCGGCCGCGGTGACGGCCTCACGGCCCTGATCGGTCAGCGACACTACGTGGCTGCGCCGGTCCGAGTCGCTGCGTTGCCGCGAAATGTGGCCGTGCGCCTCCAGACGACTCAGCGTCTTGCCCATGGTCTGGGCCTGGACCCGCACCAGCTGGGCCAGTTGGGCTTGTGTCATTGGCCCATTCGCCGAGAGCACCTCCATGGCGATCACCCCGGCATGGGTCAGGCCAATGGCCCCCAATTTTTCGTTCCAGGAATGTTCTACGAGACGTGCTGCCGTGGACAATAGGCGGCCCGTGGGCCAGCGATCCATATCAGGCATACCCAAGAGTATAGCGAGCAGCGGATTGGTCGGGGGCCGCCCGGCTCATTACGCTGGATGCTCACCCCGCTTCGCGACACGCTTCACCACAGACCTGACCAAGGAGTTACCCGTGCCTGAACGACTCATCGCCGGTGCCACGGCACCGGATTTCACCCTTAAGAATGCCGAAGGACAGGATGTCAGCCTGCGCGATTTCCGGGGCCGGAACACCGTAATCTACTTCTACCCTGCCGCTTCCACGCCGGGATGCACCAAGCAGGCCTGCGACTTCCGGGATTCCTTGTCCTCCCTGCAGCACGCGGGTTATGACGTGGTGGGCATCTCCCCCGATCCGGTCGGGAAGCTTGCCAAGTTTGCGGCCGCCGAGGGGCTGACCTTCCCGCTGCTCTCCGACGAAGACCATGCCGTCGCAGAGGCGTATGCGGCCTGGGGCGAGAAGAAGAATTACGGCAAGACCTACCAAGGCCTCATCCGCTCCACAATCGTCGTCGATCCCGAAGGCAGGGTCGCCGTCGCGCAATACAACGTTCGGGCCACCGGGCATGTCGCCAAACTCCGCCGGGACCTGAAACTCGGGCAGTAGTTCCGACCGGCAGTAGGTACAATGGAGCCTGGCGTCCGCCGCCGGGGTTCTTCCCCGGACGACGACGGCGCCGCGCGCGAGTGGTGAAATTGGCAGACACGCAGGATTTAGGTTCCTGTGCCTTCGGGCGTGGGGGTTCAAGTCCCCCCTTGCGCACACAGAGAGAACCCCGGTCTTCGGACCGGGGTTCTCGGCGTTTCCGGCGGATTTTCAGGGGATTTCCGGTAACTGAAAAGAATTCCAATCCCCCACCCATCCGTTTCCTCCGAGCAGCCGAATACCCATTGAGACACCAACCAAGGGTCGGTGCCCAACAGTCGGGAAAGGGCCGCAGCGGCAATGTTCGCCGCAGGCAACCATCGGCACAACAAAGGAGAAACCGAAATGCAGACCATCAAGCGCACCACGTTCGCCGTTGCAGGTATCGCAGCTGCCGCCATGCTCAGCCTCACTGCCTGTGGCGGATCCAGCACCACGCTTCCTCGGCCCCCGCCACTCCGCACCGTCGGAAATGGCGCCGTCCCCGTCCATGAGCTCCTCCGCCGCAGCCATGGATCCGGCTGCCAACCTCGTCGGCTCCGGCTGCGCAGCCTACGCCGCCCAGGTTCCGAGCGGTGCCGGCTCCGTCTCCGGCATGGCGCTTGACCCGGTAGCCACCGCGGCGTCCAACAACCCCATCCTCACCACCCTGACCGCCGCCGTTTCCGGCAAGCTCAACTCCAAGGTCAACCTGGTGGACACCCTCAACGGCAGCGAATTCACCGTCTTCGCCCCGACGGATGACGCCTTCAAGAAGATCGACCCGGCGACGATCGAAGCACTGAAGACGGACGATGCCACGCTCAGCAAGATCCTGACCTACCACGTAGTCCCCGGCAAGATCACCCCGGACCAGATCGTCGGCACCCACAAGACGGTTGAGGGCGGTTCCATTACGGTTACCGGCACCAAGGATGCCCTCAAGGTTGACGACGCCAACGTTGTCTGCGGCGGCGTCCAGACCGCCAATGCCACTGTCTACATGGTCGACTCGGTCCTGATGCCCAAGTAGGCAGCACCAAAAGCACTCCTGTACCGGCTCCAGCCTGACTCCCTGGACCATTAGGAGAAGCGAAGGCCCGCACCCTTTCCGGCGTGCGGGCCTTCGCTTGTGCGGCGCACAAGCCGCCGGCGGCTGACGGCCGGCGGCCGTGCGCCACGCAAGATGGCGGACTCCGCTGTCAACTAGACTGGGGCTGTTCCGCAGCCGGCGGACCATCCAGTTTCCCAGAGGTGATTCCCGAGTGCCCAGCAGTACAGTGCCCAGCAGGACGATGCGGCGTATTGCCGCCAGTATCGGGGCCGCTCTCCTCCTGCTGCCGATCGCATCCTGCACCGGCAACCTTGGCCCGGCACCCAGCTCGACGGCCGCCTCTTCCACCGCCAGCGCCGCACCTACCGCGCTCTTCACCTTCGGCACCGGCTCGGAGCCACTCGGGCTCGATCCTGCCCTGGTCTCCGACGTCGAGTCCTACCGCATCACCCGGCAGGTGCTGGAAGGCCTCGTGGGCGTAGACCAAACCACCGGCCAGCCCACTCCGCTGCTGGCCACCGAATGGTCGCAGAGCGATGAAGGCCGGGCCTACACCTTCAAACTGCGCGAGAAAGTCACGTTCCAGGACGGGACGCCGTTCGATGCCGCAGCCGTCTGCACCAACTTCAACCGCTGGTTCAACTTCCCGCCGGCGCTCCGTCAACAGGCCACGGGCACCACCTTCAAGGGCGTGTTCAAGGCCCACGCGGACCAGGCGCCGCTGTCCATCTACAAGGGCTGCACCGCCGTGGCGCCGGACAACGTCCGGATCGACCTCACGCAGCCCTTCACCGGTTTCCTCCAGGCCCTCACCCTCCCGGCCTTCGCGATCTCCTCCCCGCAGGCTCTCGCCGCCGAACACGCTGACGTCCTGGACCAGAACCGCGGCGGCCAGCCGATGTCCGCGTACGGCCTCCACCCCGTGGGCACCGGACCCTACGTCTTCGGCTCCTGGGACGACGGCAGCGTCACCCTGAACAGCAACAAGAACTACTGGGGAGACAAGGGGCAGATCGGCACCATCAAGTTCGTGACCTACGATCACCCGCAGACCCGGATGCAGGCACTCCTGGACGGCAAGATCGACGCCTACGACGCCGTCACCGTGGGTAACTTCGATCAGCTGGTCAAGAGCGGCAAGCAGATCATCCAGCGGGACCCCTTCTCCGTCATGTACCTGGGCATGAACCAGGAAGTCCCCATCCTGCAGAACCTCAAGGTGCGCCAGGCGATCGAAATGGCCCTGGACAAGGACACCCTGATCCGCCGGTTCTTCATCGACAACACCGCCCAGGCATCCCAGTTCGTCCCGCCGAAACTCAGCGGCTTCAACAACAACGCGCCCGCGCTCGGCTACAACCCGGACAAGGCCAAGGAACTCCTGGCCGAGGCCGGCTACAAGGGCGAGGAACTGAAGTTCTACTATCCGCTCAACGTCACCCGGCCCTACCTGCCGACGCCGGAAAAGGTGTACGCCGAGATCAGCCGGCAACTGACCGCCGTCGGGCTCAACATCAAACCTGTGCCCGTGGACTGGGCCGACGGCTACCTGCAGAAAGTCACCTCCCCGGGTGACCACGCCCTGCACCTGCTCGGCTGGAACGGCTCGTACTCCGATCCCGACAACTTCGTGGGCCCGCTCTTCGGGGAGAACACCGGCGAATTCGGCTACCAGGATCCCCAGGTCTTCTCCAAGATCGCCCGGGCCCGGGGATTGCCGGACGGCAAGGACCGCACGGCGCAGTACCAGACCATCAACGCACAGATTGCCGCCACGGTGCCCGCCGTTCCCATTGCCTTCCCGATCTCGGCGCTGGCCCTCTCGGACCGGGTCCTGAAGTACCCGGCGTCGCCGGTGCTCAATGAAGTTTTCACAAAGGTCGAGCTAAAGCCTTGACGCCCGGGGCCAATTTCAGTTAGTGGGCGGTGCGGGATATTCTGTGACAGCCAGAGCCGCTGCTATCGGAGACTGATTGTGACTTTCATTTCCAAGACCCAACATGCCGACGTCGTCCTGATCGGCGGCGGCATCATGAGCGCCACGCTCGGTGCTTTCATCAAGCAGCTTGAGCCGAACTGGACCATCTCGCTGTTCGAGCGGCTCGACGAGCCGGGACTGGAAAGCTCCGGCCCCTGGAACAACGCCGGCACCGGACACGCCGCGCTGTGTGAGCTTAACTACTCCCCCGCAGCCAAAGACGGCTCGGTGGACCCCGGCAAGGCCCTGAACATCAACGAGCAGTTCCAACTGTCCCGCCAGTTCTGGTCCCACCTCGTCTCGAACTCCCTGATCGGCTCCCCCAAGGGCTTCATCAACACCGTTCCGCACATGAGCTTCGTGATCGGCGAGGACCACACCAAGTTCCTCCGCACCCGCTACGAGGCGCTCAAGCCGAACCCGCTGTTCCGCTCGATGGAGTACTCCGAGGACCACGCCGAGATCGCCAAGTGGGCCCCGCTGATCATCAAGGGCCGCGACCCCAAGCAGCGCGTCGCGGCAACCCGCGCCGCCGAGGGCACCGACGTCGACTTCGGCGCCCTGACCCGCGAGCTGACCACGTACCTGGGCAACAATGGCGTGGAGATCAACTACGGCCACAACGTCACCGACATCAAGCGCGTGTCCGACGGCGGCTGGGACCTGTCGCTGAAGCACGCCGAAGAGCGGCGAGCACGGCTCCATCCGTGCCAAATTCGTGTTCGTCGGCGCGGGCGGCGGCGCCCTGCACCTGCTGCAGGCCTCCGGCATCCCCGAAAGCAAGGGTTTCGGCGGCTTCCCGGTCTCCGGCCAGTTCTTCCGCTGCACCGACGAAACCATCGCGGCCCAGCACAGCGCGAAGGTCTACGGCCAGGCGTCGGTCGGCGCCCCGCCCATGTCCGTGCCGCACCTGGACACGCGCTACGTCAACGGCAAGCGCTCCCTGCTGTTCGGCCCGTACGCCGGCTTCTCCACGAACTTCCTCAAGAACGGCTCCTACCTGGACCTGCCGCTGTCCATCCGCCCCTCCAACATCATCCCGATGCTGGCCGTGGCCAAGGACAACATGGACCTCACCGCCTACCTGATCAAGGAGGTCGCCAAGCGCCACGGCGACAAGGTCGAGGCCCTGCGCGAGTACTACCCCGAGGCCAAGGACGGCGACTGGGAACTCATCACCGCCGGCCAGCGGGTCCAGATCATCAAGAAGGACCCCAAGAAGGGCGGCGTGCTCCAGTTCGGCACCGAGGTCATCGCCGGACGCGACGGCACCATCGGCGCCCTGCTCGGCGCTTCCCCCGGCGCGTCCACGGCCGTGCCGATCATGATCGAGCTGCTCCAGAAGTCCTTCCCCAAGAACTTCAAGGGCTGGCAGTCCAAGCTCAAGGACATGATGCCCGGCTACGGCGTCAAGCTCAACGAGAACCC
The DNA here is from genome assembly GCA_963810895.1 of uncultured Actinomycetota bacterium. Classification (GTDB taxonomy): domain Bacteria; phylum Actinomycetota; class Actinomycetes; order Actinomycetales; family Micrococcaceae; genus Arthrobacter. The sequence continues at coordinate 79,408 of CAWEPM010000028.1, read as the reverse complement.
TGAGCTCGCCGCACAGCTTGAGGCCGAGACGGCCAAGACGCTGCAACTCGAACAGGTCAACGCCCGCAACTGAGCCCGGGAACCCGCCGCGGCTGGCCTACACTGCTGGTTTGGGGGCAGTGGCTCGCTGAAGTCCCCGTATGCAGTACGTCGCCGACCCACCAGGAGACCATGAGATGTTCCGGCTCGCAAAGCTGTCCCTCGCCAACCGGGCCCTGATCGCGCTGATCACGGTGTTCGCGTCGGTATTTGGCGTGATCACGATGTCCTCGCTGAAGCAGGAACTCATCCCGTCCATCGAGTTCCCGCAGATCACCGTGATCACCTCGATGCCCGGCGCGTCGCCGGAGGTCGTGGACAAGCAGATCAGTGCTCCGCTGGAGACGGCGCTGAACAGCGTCGAGGGGCTGGAGTCGACGTCGTCGACGTCCCGGAACGGCGTCTCGCAGATCACCCTGGCGCTCACGTACGGCACCAACCTGGACCGGGCCCGGAACCAGATCGACCGCGCCATCTCCAACGCCAGGCAGGCCCTGCCGAAGGACGTCCAGCCGCAGGCCATCGCCGGGAGCATCAGCGACTTCCCGATCGTGTTCCTGGCCGTGTCCTCGGACAAGCCGCTCAGCGAACTCAACGCCGATCTCGCCCGGCTCAGTGTCCCCCGGCTGCAGAAGCTCGACGGCGTCAGGGGCGCCGATGTGACCGGCGGCGCCACCCAGCACATCCAGATCCTGCCGCGGCCCGGGGACCTGGCGAAGTCGGGCGCGAGTATCCAGTCCATCAGTGATGCCCTGAAGAATAACGGTTCGCTGGTTCCGGCCGGCACGGTCGAGGAACAGGGCAAGACCCTCTCGCTGCAGATCGGCAGCCCGGTGGATTCCCTCGACGCCATCAAGGCCCTCCCCCTGGGCGCGGCCCGCAATGCCGCCACGATCGGCAGTGTGGCGGACGTCAGCCTGGTCGAGGACGCCCGCACGTCCATCACGCGAACGAACGGCAAGGAAACCCTCGCCCTGTCCGTGACCAAGAAGCCCGAGGGCGACACCGTCGCGATCTCCCATGCGGTGAAGGACGCCATCCCGCAGCTCGAGGCTGAGCTCGGCTCCAACGCCAAGTTCACCCCGGTCTTCGACCAGGCGCCGTTCATCGAGAAGTCGATCAAGGACCTCACCACCGAGGGCCTGCTGGGCCTGGGCTTCGCCGTCCTGGTGATCCTGGTGTTCCTGATGTCCGTGCGCGCGACCCTGGTGACGGCCGTGTCCATCCCGTTGTCCCTGCTGATCACGTTCATCGGGCTTTCCGCTACCGGCTACTCCCTGAACATCCTGACCCTGGGCGCGCTCACCATCGCGATCGGCCGGGTGGTGGACGACTCGATCGTGGTCATCGAGAACATCAAGCGCCACCTCAGCTATGGCGAGGACAAGATCACCGCCATCGTGACCTCCATCCGCGAAGTCGCCGGCGCCATCACGGCCTCGACGCTGACCACGGTGGCCGTCTTCCTGCCGATCGCCTTCGTCGGCGATCTGGCCGGCGAACTGTTCCGGCCGTTCGCCCTCACAGTGACCATCGCGCTGCTCTCCTCGCTGCTGGTCTCGCTGACCATCGTGCCCGTGCTGGCATACTGGTTCCTGCGCACGCCCGCCGTCACAGGCTCCCCCGGCTGCCATTGCCGCGAAGGCACATGAGGCCGAGCAGCACACGCTGCTGCAGCGCGGCTACCTGCCCGTCCTCGCCGGCACGCAGCGGCATCCCGTCCTCACCCTGATCGCCGCGGCCCTGGTGCTCGCCGGCACTGTGGCGATGTCCCCGCTGCTCGCCACCGATCTGCTGGGCCGCTCCGGCGAGAACAGCATGACCGTCAAGCAGGCCCTGCCGGCGGGAACCAGCCTTGACGAGGCCAGCGCTTCGGCCATCCGGGTCGAGGACGTCCTGCGGGGCATCGACGGAATCAAGGACGTCCAGTCCACCACAGGCAACGCCCAGACCGGTTTCTCGGCCCTGCTCTCGTCCGGCGCGTCGAATTCGACCTTCACGGTGGTCACGGACGAAAAAGCCAACCAGGGCAAGCTCCAGGACACGGTCCGCAACGAGCTCGCCAAGCTCGGCGACGCCGGCAAGATCACCGTCGGTTCCCAGCAGGGCGGCTTCGGCACCTCGTCGACCGTGGACATCACCCTCAAGGCGGCCAGTACCGCTGATCTCCGGGCCGCCAGTGACGCGATGGTCAAGGCCATGGACGGGGTGCCCGGCAGCAGCGAGGTGGCGACCAACCTGGCCGCCAGCCAGCCGGTGGTCCAGGTCAAGGTGGACCGGGCCAAGGCCGTCGCGGCCGGCCTGAACGAAGAGCGCGTGGCCGGGGTCCTGGCGGCAACGATTAGCCCGATTCCGGCCGGGACAGTCCGGATCGACACCAACGACTTCCCCGTCCGGATTGGCGAGGGCACCCGCTTCACGAGTATCGACGCCGTCCGGGACATCCCGCTCCCGACGGCGGCCGGCGCCGTGCCGCTGGGCAGCATCGCCTCCGTGGAGCAGGTGGACGTCCCCGTCTCCATTACCGCCAGCAACGGCCAGCGCACCGCGCGGGTCTCCGTGACGCCGTCGGGCGCCAACCTCGGCGCGGTGAGCACCGAAGTGCAGAACCGCCTCAAGTCAGTCCAGCTGCCGCCGGGAGTCACCGCCACGATCGGCGGCGCCACGACCCAGCAGGCCGATTCGTTCCGCCAGCTGGGGCTCGCGCTGCTGGCCGCCGTCGCGATCGTCTACGTGATCATGGTGGCTGCGTTCAAGTCCCTCGTGCAGCCGCTGATCCTGCTGGTCTCCATCCCGTTCGCGGCGACGGGCGCCATCGCCCTGCTCGTGGTGACGGGCGTGCCGCTGGGACTGCCGTCACTGATCGGCATGCTGATGCTCGTGGGCATTGTGGTGACCAACGCGATTGTGTTGATCGACCTCATCAACCAGTACCGCCAGCCGCGCAACGGCGAACCCGGGATGGCCGTGGCGGACGCCATCACGCACGGCGCCCGCCAGCGCCTCCGGCCCATCCTCATGACGGCCCTCGCCACGGTGTTCGCCCTGACGCCCATGGCACTGGGACTGACCGGCGGCGGGGGCTTCATCTCCCAGCCCCTGGCGATCGTGGTGATCGGCGGCCTGATCTCCTCCACCGCCCTCACGCTCATCCTGGTTCCGGTCCTGTACCGGCTCGTGGAAGGACGCCGTGAGCGGAAGGCCCTGCAGAAGTCCCTGCCCCGCGGACGCCATTCCGGGCCGGCCGCCGTGACGGAGGACTTCCCCGAAGAATTCCCCGACGACTTCTCCGAAGAAGCTCCCCTGCCGACGGGTTCGCACTAGGAACGGGAACTCGGCATCTCGGCCTTGGCCTTTGTCTGGTTTGGCCTTGGCCTCGACGTGGGCTTGGCCTGGGCCCGCGATGCCTTGGGTGCCCTGTGGGTTCCGTGGATTCCGTGGGTTTCGTAGGTACCCTTCGAGACTCTGAGGAGTCCGCCGGAGGCGGCGACGGCCTCCCTGTGGCGGGGGCCGCCGTGGCGCGGACCGCCGTGGCGAGGGCTCCCGGACTACCACGGCCGCGAGCGGTTTGGGCTGCGACGGGGCTCATCACCTCGCGCGCCGGGTTGCCGGAATAAATTGCATTTTCCGGGACGTCCTCGCCCTTCATCAGGAGGGCGTCGGCCCCTAGCGTCGAACCATCGTGCATCGTCACCCCGTAGTTGACCCAGGAGTCCACGCCCAGGGAGCAGCCGTTGCCGATCACGATGTGGTCGGACTTGAATGTGCCGTCCTCCATGGAGTGGCCCTGAACGTGGGTTCCCTCGTTGAACGTACAGTCATCGCCAATCGTCACGAGGGTCTTTTCCGGCATGTTCAGGCCGGCGTCGTAGAGCCGCTTGCCCACCTTGACGCCCAACATTCGCCAGATCAGGGCCTTGAAGGGCGTCCCGTGGAACGGCGCCACGGCCAGCAGCTTCCAGAGACGTTCATGCCGCCAGAAGTACCGGTCGTAGATGGAGCAGTACTGCGGCTTCAGATGACGGAAGCCCATGACCGAACGCTCCACCAACGCGGTGAACAGCACGCGGAACACCATCAGGCCGAGCATTGCCCCGGCCACGGCCAGCACACCGAGGAAGCTGTGGGCCGATACGGCAACGGCGCCGGCGAGCGTGGCAGCAAGCACGAGGAACCAGCGCACGGCCAGGAACAGCACCATGCTGATGATGTTGTGCCGGTTCTTGGCCGGGAGGTGCCGGTTCATGGCGTCCTCGATCTTGAGTTCGTCAAACTCTGCGTCACGCTGAACGGACCGGGGAATCTCGAATGCGGGCGATCCCAGCAGCCCCACATCCCGCCGGATCGGGCCGTCAATCGGAATCATCACTTTCGTGGCCAGCAGGCAGTTCTCCCCGGCCCGCGCTCCAATCGGAAAGGTGATGCTGTTGCCCAGGAAGTTATGGCCGGCGATCTGGACCCGCGAGAGTCGGAAGGACGTGTTGGTGTAGTCGGCATTCATCATGTTCAGGCCGTCTGAAACCATGGTTCCCGTGCCTACCGAGCTGAGGAATGGCGACTCGTGGCCCAGCGTGGGGCCGAAGTTCGATCCCGTTTGCTGCACCTTGCCCAGGTCCCAGCCCAGGACCCGCAGGTAGTGCACGATATAGGAGCTGTCGCCGAAGATGTCTTTGTAGAGCCTGACGTTCGAGACACGGGCTATCATCCGATGGATCGAAAAATGCCAGCCGTAGAGCGGATAGACCACATCGGGCTTGAGGAAATGGTTCAGCAACCGCGGAACACAGATGACGACCACCAGACCGGTGATCAGGCCGCCAATGAACACAACCAGTGTCACAACCAGCACGTCAACAAAGAACGTGAAGGCGCCCAACTGCAGGTGGCCGGTGTCCAGGTAGGGCGGCAGGAGCGCGGCCAGCCCGAGAACGGCCGCCGGAACAACCAGGACCAGGCGGTTGAACAACTGGAGCAGGCTGTAGATGACTCTCCGACGGGTGCTGCAGTTGACGGCCGGGACTCGCAGGTAGTTGGCGCTGGCACGTGCGGCGGGGGAACCGTGCCAGACCTCCCCGTCGGGCACGGCCTGCGAAGTCTGCAGCGATGAAGCATGTCCGAGCTGGGTGTGGTTGCCCATCGACGTTCCTATGTCGAGGGTGGTCCTCTCGGAGACAAGAACGTTGCTTCCCAAAGTCACCGGGCCCATCTCGATGAGGCCCGAATGTGCCCGGTAGCACAGGATCGAGGCGTCTTTGTGGATGACGGTATTGTCACCGACGGTGAGCAGGTCAGGGCACGCGGGCAGCTTCCGGGAGAAGATCACTACGCCCTTGCCAATCTTTGCGCCCAGGAGCCGCAGGTACAGCACATAGAGCGGAGAGCCGGCGAACAGTGCGAGCGGATTTGCCCTGGTCAGTGTCTTGACCACCCAAAAACGGAGATAGGCCAGACTCCATATTCGGATGGTCCCCGGCTTCCACCGTCCGACGAGGACCCATTTGGCGATGATCGGGGTCACCGACAGGATCACGAACATGGCGGCACCGAAGCCCATGGAGCGAAGCCACATGTCGAGGAAGGTGGTTCCCCCCAACGTCCATTCGTAGCCAAAAACCAGCAGCCACGCGGCGTACATCGTGTACCCAAGGAAAACCAGCAGTTGGACTACACCGCAAAGAGCGTACTGGAACGAGCTCACCGGGGGCATCGGTGCCGGGAGCACAGCGCCGGCCTCCGGCAGCGGCCGCGCTGTCAACAGATTCACTGTGCCGGGCTTCGAGGCACGCGGCAAGCTGCCGCACCGTCGGGTTCTCATAGATGTCCTGCATTGCGGCCGGCGGCAGGGCGGTTTCTTTTCTGATGCGGGCGCAAAAGCGCGCCATCAACAACGAGTCCGCACCCAGGTCGTTGAAGAAGTGGGCATCGGTTGACACCTTGTCAAGACTCAACACGGCGCCGAGCTGCACCGCCAGGGCCTCTTCGGCGGCGGTCGTTGGGGCGGTATACGACCCGGAGGCCGCCTGACTGATCCTGTGCTCTGGACGGGGCAACCGCTTCCTGTCCACCTTGTCACTGGCCATCATGGGAAGGGCGTCCAGCTGTTCAAAATAGGCTGGAACCATGTACCCGGGAAGCCTGGTGCGCAGCATCCGGTGGAGGTCATGGGGATCAACGTCGCCTCGACGTCCTGGCGAACGGTGTAGTAGGCGGCCAGTTCCACAGTTCCGGGTTCCGGTTCATACGTCTGGACGACTGCCTGCGCAATTCCGGGGAGCTGCAGGAGGACGGATTCGATTTCGCTCAGCTCGATACGGTAGCCGCGAATTTTGACCTGGGTGTCGATCCGGCCGAAGTATTCGAGTTCCCCGTCGTCGTTGACCCGTCCCAAGTCCCCGGTGCGATAGATCCGGCCGGAGGGATTGTTCCCGATCCCAAGGAAATCCGGCACAAACGCCCGATCCGTCAGGTCCTGGCGGTTCACGTATCCCCGCGCCAGGCCGACCCCGGCGAGGCCAATTTCACCGGATTCACCGCGGGGCAGCGCACGGCTCTCATCGGGGTGAAGGATGACCGCCGAGTACGTGGGCAGGGGCACACCGAGGGACACGGGCATGTCCGGGTCGAGGACCGACCACGTGGCAGTCACCGTCGCTTCGGTCGGGCCGTAGACATTCAGGAAGCGACGGCCGGGGCGGTGCCAGCGCAAGACGAGATCCTTGGGGCACGCCTCCCCGGAGACCAGCAGGAACCGCAAATCGGGCAGATCGTCGTCGAGCGTCGCCAGCAGCGTTGGAACACAGCAAAGAGCGGTGATCCGTTTTTCCTGCAGGTACTCCGCGAGTTCGGCACCCAGCATGCTGGATCGTCCGGGCTTAGGCACCAGAGTGGCTCCGACCATCCAGGCGACCCAGATTTCTTCCACCGAAAAATCAAAGGCGATCGTCATGCCTTGGTACACGCGGTCCGTGGGCTCAATGCCGTAGATGTCAGAGGCCACCCTGATGAAATTGCAGATACTGGCCTGTTCCACCGCCACGCCCTTCGGCCGGCCCGTCGAACCGGAGGTGTAGATGATGTACGCCAGTTCATCCTTCGTCCCGCCATGGTCCGCACCGCTCAGACGGGCGGGGTCCTTGGCGTCGATCTGCGCCTGCACATCATCAAGACACACGGTGACAGCCGCCACTTCAGGCAGCAGATCCTTCAGATGTGACAGTGACAGGATCATCGCCACGTTGGCGTCTTCAACAATGTATTGGAGACGGTCAGGGGGAAATCCCGGATCCAGGGGAACGTAGGCCGCGTGGATCTTCAGAACGGCAAGCATCGCCACGTACGCCCGCCACGGCTGGTCAAACAGCAGCGCGATGCGGTCGCCCGGCCGGGCACCGCACACCAGGAGATGTCGCGCCAGCTGGTTCGCCCGTTCATCCAGCTCCGTGTACGTCAGGACGACGTCCCCGGCATCCACGGCGATCTGGTCGTCCAGCCCCTGTTCCCGCAGCTGGTCACAGCGATCCTCAAAGAGCTGGTCCAGGCGCTCGCCCCGACGCCAGCGCGCGGTCTGATCCGGCGCGGCCGATGTCAGGATGGTTCCCCCCTCCGAACCGCCGACCGTCGACATTTTTCCGCGCAACTCAGGGGGTCTGGTGAGGCTGTTGCCGATCCTCGCGGTCTTGCCCATCCTTTAGCTCCTTCGCTAGAAGTGACGTGCCACAGTTCTGTCGTCCCGCGGGACGTGGATCATGTCGTGGCCAGATATCGCAGCCCAAGTGCCGACCGGGGGGCCGACAGCGACCGTGAGGTTGCCGACGCGACCCACCATCGCTTCCTCGTTCGCCGGGGCCATACCGAATGCCCGTCGGACAGCACGTTCGGCGTCCGCGAGCCGGTCGGTCTGTGTGACGGCCCCCAAACAGGTCTCGGAGATGTCGACCAAATCCAGTTCCACGTCGGCGTCCGAGAGGGCCTTCAGGAATGTGCAGAAGATTTCCGGGGAGGACCGCATGCCCAGACCTGTGACGGAGACCCTGCCCACGTGGCTATCGTGCTGCAAGCCCTGAAATCCTATGGTTCCCTTTGCCGCGTTCAGGACGGCAAGGGCTGGAGCCGCCTGAGCTTCAGGAAGGATCAGGGCAACGTCGGAACGACTCGAGCCTGAGCCGGCCGCATTTTGGACGATTGTCTGGACGTCGGCCCCCGAACGCGACAGCACATGGAAGATGCGCGCGATGCTATCCGGCCGGTCAGGAATCCCAACAACGACTATCTTCGAAGCCGAGTTGACCCCTGCTACTCCGGTCACAAGCGCTTGCTCCCTTGCGGGCTGGCGGCGTGGATGGCGGTCAAGACCAGGCAGGATCAACGTCCCCGGCTCCGGCACGAATGAGGATCGCACATGGATCGGAATGCCGAACCGGCGGGCATATTCAACACACCGCAGATGCAGTACCTTGCACCCGGAGGCCGCAAACTCAAGCATTTCCTCGCTCGAGAGGACCTCGATCTTTCGCGCTGCCGGGACGACACGGGGGTCCGCCGTGTAGACGCCGTCGACATCCGTATAGATTTCACACATGCTGGCCCCCAGTGCTGCGGCAAGCGCAACCGCAGTGAGGTCCGAACCACCGCGTCCGAGGGTAGTCACCTTTTTCCGCTTCTTGGTCCTGCCCTGAAACCCGGCAACGATAGGGACTTCGCCGTGGGCCAAGCATGTGCGAACGCGATCCGGCCTGACATCGGTAATGTGTGCCTTGCCGTGAATGCTGTCGGTGATGAGGCCGGCCGCGCTGCCGGTAAAGGTGCGGGGCACCTGGCCAAGATCTGCCAGTGCGATCGCCAACAGTGCCGAGGACACCAGTTCGCCGATGCTTAGCAGGGCATCGAGGTCGACCGGAAGCGGTCGAGTGGAGACCTCAGCAGCGAGGTCGCAGAGTTCATCGGTGGTGTCCCCCATGGCGGACACCACCGCCACCACCCGATATCCGTTCGCCCGCGTCTTGGCGATGCGCTCGGCCGCACGCATGATGCCCGCGGCGTCCGCCAGTGACGAGCCACCGAACTTTTGCACAATGACACTTCCCGGGGGAATCACCTGGCCCGGGTCCTCTAGATCACGATCGTTAGCCGCTGTTGCTTTGCGGGTACCCATTTCTCTCCCCGAAATCTGCATCGATTCTTGCGAGCGGTCTTCGCCCCGCTGTGCAGAGCCTTTTGCACTGGGGCCTTTGCATGGAGGCATTCTGCACTGACGCCTTCTGCGCTGAGGTCTTCCGCGAGGGCCCGTCGGTCGCGGGCCCCTCCGTGCGGATCCTCAAACTGTGGATACCAAGGGGACCGGCGCTCCGGTCACAGACTCTGCGGCTTCAGCGAGAATATCGAGTCCCTTCTGCAGATCCTCGGGGCTGATAGTCAGCGCCGGCATCGTCTTGAGGACTTCACCCTGCGGGCCGGACGTTTCCACGAGCAGACCGCGGGCGAACGCTTCAGCCGCAATCTTCTCTGCTGTGTCGGGCCTGGGGTAGCAGACACCCGCCAGCAAACCCCGCCCACGGACGGAAGCGCCTTCGACGCCCGCCGCGATCCGGGCAAGACCCTCGTGCAGCTGCGAGATAGTGCCCGCGACTTTCAACTCAAACCGGCCGTCCTGCCAGTAGTGTTCCAGGGCAGCAGTTCCCGTCACGAACGCCGGGTTGTGCCCCCGGAATGTTCCGTTGTGCTCTCCCGGCTTCCAAATGTCCAGCCCGGGTTTGAACAGTGTCAGGGCCAAAGGCAACCCGAAGCCGGAGATGGACTTCGAAAGACAGACGATGTCAGGGGTGATGCCCGCCTCCTCAAAACTGAAAAATGTTCCAGTTCGTCCGCATCCGGCCTGTACATCGTCAACGATGAGCAGGATGTCGTGTTGGCGGCACAGCTCCGAAAGTCCTCGCAGCCAGGATGCCCGGGCGGCCCTGAGTCCGCCTTCGCCCTGGACAGTTTCCACGATCACCGCGGCCGGTTTGTCGACCCCCGAACCGCTGTCCTCCAGCGCGTGCCGGAGCCAGAGGAAGTCCGGCGTCTGGCCGTCGAAGAATCCGTCATAGGGCATGCTCGATGCGTTCGTCAGCGGAACGCCGGCTCCCTGCCGTTTCATTGAATTCCCGGTGACTGACAAGGAGCCCAGGGTCATTCCGTGGAAGGCATTGGTGAAGCTGAGGATGTGCTGCCTGCCGGTGACTTTGCGGGCCAGCTTCAAAGCGGCTTCCACGCAGTTTGTTCCGGTCGGGCCAGGGAACATGACCTTATAGTCCAGATTCCGGGGTTTGAGGATCAATTCCTGGAATGTCTCGAGGAAGCGCCGCTTGGCAACCGTCTTCATGTCGAGAGAGTGGACGATCGCGCCGGAGAGAAGGTAGTCGACGAGCGGCCTCAGCAGCACCGGGTTGTTGTGTCCGTAATTCAGTGCTCCCGCACCGGCAAAGAAGTCGAGGTATTCCCGGCCGTCTTCACTGTAGAGGCTGCTGCCGGCGGCACGCTCAAACACGGTGTCCCAGCTGCGGCAATAGGTCCGAACCTCAGATTCCAAACTTTCAAAGATATCCATTTGTCGATGTCCCCCGTGCTTCCGACGAGTGAAGTTTCCCGAGCATTCAGACAGCTCAGGATTTCGGATGACGGGCACAGAAAGAACGCAGCGTGGCAACTGTGACGCGCTAGCCATTACTCTTACGAGGCCCGTATTTATTTCACCTATAGAGGTTTTCTATGCGTGAACTGGACAGATCAGCTGTGCCTGCCCTGCCTGACGGCTCTTATCGTAGTCTCAGGAAATTCACAGCACCTGAGTAGCCGGTACCTGTTTTTTTCATCCAAAGGGCCGTCAAACTACCCGATTTTGTGGCGGTCCAGCGCTTCAGGCGGCGCTTGTGTACTCGAAAAAGACGCCAGTAGCCGCCCATCGGGTGACCTTGCGGCGAACCACCTGCTGCTTTAGCCCTTGGCCATCGCGTATGCCACGGTGGCGTAGGCCAGGGCGCCGGACATCTCCTGGAGCAGTTCCGCGTTGGTGTTGGCGATGGTGTCGCAGGCCTCGTGGTAGCAGGGATCGAGGACCTTGCCGGCCGCGCCGCCGAAGGACTGGGCCTGGGCCTGGGTCTTCTTCTTCTCGTCGCCGGTGAACAGCCCGCCGCCGGGTATGCCTGCCGAGAGGAAGGCGTCGTAATCGGAGCCGCCGTCAAAGGGCGTGGTCTCGGCCGTGAGCGAGTTCTCCTTGAAGTACTGGAAGAGGATGTCCTCGATCGCCTTGGACCCGGCCGGCCCGGCGTGGCCGAAATCCGTGCCGTCCCCGTCATGGACCGACCGCACGCCGTTGGGCGAGGCCGCCATGTCCACGTTCAGGTTCGCCGCGGTCTGGCCGATCTCGGCCTGGCTCAGCTCGTCGACGTAATGCTGGGACCCGTACAGGCCGTCCTCCTCGCCGCCCCAGAACGCGAAGCGGACCCGGTTGGCCGGGGTGATCCCGGCCTCCTTCATCCACCGCGCGGTCTCCAGGACCGCCGCCACCCCGCTGCCGTTGTCATTGATGCCCGGCCCCTCCTTGACGGAGTCCAGGTGCGCGCCGACCACCACGGTGTGCTCGGCGCTGCCCCCGGTGTCGGCGAGGATGTTGAAGGACTCCACCCTCGGCCTGCCCCGGCCCTCCCCTTTGAAGGAGAAGGTCTGCCGCACCGGCTCATACCCGGCCGCGCGCAGCTGCTCCTCGACGTACTTGGCCGATTCCTCATACCCGGACGTGCCGGAAGCGCGGGTACCGCCGTTGGCGTCGGCAATACCCTGCAGGGCCTTCAAATGATCAACCATGCCCCGGGACTCGAAGGCCGCCAGCACCGTGCGCGCGTCCACCGTGCTCACCGGCTCCACCTGCGGTGAAGTGCATCCAGACAGCACGAAGCTGATCGCCACCAAGATTGCCGCGGCCGCGGCCGCAGTCCTTCTCCGTCTGGTCAATCGGTCACCCGTCACGCTACGAAGATACTTCGTCAGGTGGTGCGGAGGAAGGGCCGAGCCCTGCTGATGCGCGGCCCCGTCCTGGCCCTGTCCCGACAAACTGAGACTGCCGCCCGGAAACGTCAGCTATTGCGAGACAGCCGGGAGGGGCTCTGCGGCGGCCGGGGCGGGGTCGGAGAAGGCCAGCCGTGGCACCAGGACCAGCGCAGCGGCTGCGGCCAGACCGGTCACTCCGCAGATGGTCCACACCGTGAGGTAACCGGCGAGGGGCGCCGCGGTCTGGCCGGAATCCCCAAGCACGGCCCCTGCTTCGGCCAGGACGTGACTCAGCAGGGCGATGCCGAACACCGCGGACGCGAAGGCCCCGCCAACGGTCTTGGTGGTGTTGGTCAGGCCCGTGGCCATCGCGGTGCGGTCGAGGGGCGCCGCAGCGGCCGCCGCCGAGGGCAGCGCCGCCACCAGGGCCCCGGAACCGACGCCGGCGATCGCCATATTTGCCAGCGCCTCCGCGAGACTTCCGTGGAATGGCAGGAACAATAGATACCCCAGGCCCACGAGCGCCGCGGCGCCCACAAGCGTCCAGCGCGGGGTAAGCCGGCGCGTCACCACCGGGTACAGGAGCGCGCCCACGAGCAGCGCCAGCACGTAGACGCCGATGATGATGGACACCTGCCCGGCGCGCAGCCCGAGGCCGTAGCCGTGCAGCGCAGGATCAGTCCGGGCGAAGGTGGACAGCGGAGCCTGCGCGCCCAGGACCGAGACACCGAAGAGCCCGGCGGTCAGCTGGACCGGCCACATCGATGTGCCCCGCAGCATCCGGATGTCCACGAGAGGATCGGCCTGACGCAGCTCGAACCGCGCGAAGGGAACAAAAACGAGAATCCCGGCCGCCACGAGCGCCCACGGCCACCACGCGCCGGCTCCGTTGAGACGCATGAACGTCAGCCCGGAGGTGATGAGCAGCAGCCCGAGGGCGAGCAGCGTGAACCCGCCGGTGTCCACGCGTCCGCCGCTGCGCTCACGGGACTCCGGCACGCCAAAACGGATGGCGAACCAGCATGCGGACACGGCCAGCGCCGGAACCAAGCAGCACGAGCTGCAGCTGCCCGGCGAAGACCTCCACCAGCGCACCGGCCGCGAGCGCACCGGCGATGACACCGAACTCAAGTGCCCCGACCAGAACGCCGGCCGCGCGCCGGGTGCGGGCGGCGCCGTCGGGCAGCCCATGGACGCGGCTGAAGACCAGGGCGATTTCCAGCGGCAGCCAGACCACATAGAAGCCCTGGAAGGACCAGGCGGCCAGAAAGGTCCAGAAGTCCGGGGCGAGCGCGACGCCCCAGGAGGCCGCCGCGGTGACCAGTGTGGAGACCAGGAGGATCTTCCGGTGCCCGTACATGTCCCCCAGCTTGGCCAGCACCGGCACCGCCAGGGCACTGACCATCAGCTGCGCGGCCTCGAACCAGTTGACGTCGGCGTCGTGGATCCCCAGGTGCCGGGCGATGTCGGTGAGGATGGGCGTGTAGTAGCCCTGCAGGATACCGCTGCCCGACACAGAAAAGCTACGACACCGGGGGCCTTCCGGGCGGGCGGGCACCTGACGGCCAGCCGAATGACTGCATCCTAGGCCCGAGCCCCGCCGCAGGCGGGAAGGCAGGGCCGGAAGGCAGGGCGGGAAACCCGGCCGGAAGGGCCGGGAATATTCGGCCGCGGCGGATGTTATACCGGTCGATACATGCAAATGCATGTAAACCGCGTATAGTGGAAGCAGTTCCCGGATCAGACCGGCCATGGAAAGGCACATCATGCAGATCGGCGTCTTCAGCGTCAGCGACATCACCACCGACCCCACCACGGGCCGGACCCCCACGGAGCACGAGCGCATCAAGGCGTCCGTGGCGATCGCCAAGAAGGTCGAAGAGATCGGCATGGATGTCTACGCCATCGGCGAGCACCACAACCGGCCGTTCTTCTCCTCCTCCCCCACCACCACGCTGGCCTACATCGCTGCCCAGACGGAGCGCATCATCCTGTCCACGGCCACCACGTTGATCACCACCAATGACCCGGTGAAGATCGCCGAGGACTTCGCGATGCTCCAGCACCTCGCGGACGGCCGCGTGGACCTGGTGCTGGGCCGCGGCAACACCGCCCCCGTCTACCCCTGGTTCGGCAAGAACATCCAGGACGGGATCGAACTGGCGATCGAGAACTACAGCCTGCTGCGCCGCCTCTGGGATGAGGACACCGTCAACTGGTCCGGCAAGCACCGCACGCCGCTGCAGAACTTCACGTCCACGCCCCGCCCGCTCGACGGCGTCGCCCCCTTTGTGTGGCATGGCTCCATCCGCACGCCGCAGATCGCGGAGGTGGCCGCGTACTACGGTGACGGTTTCTTCGCCAACAACATTTTCTGGCCGAAGGAGCACTACCAGCAGCTGATCGGCCTCTACCGCGAGCGCTACGAGCACTACGGCCACGGCAAGGCAGACCAGGCCATTGTGGGCCTCGGCGGTCAGTTCTTCATGCGGAAGAATTCGCAGGACGCCGTCAAGGAGTTCCGCCCGTACTTCGACAACGCCCCGGTCTACGGCCACGGCCCGTCGCTGGAGGACTTCACGTCCCAGACACCCCTGACGGTGGGCAGCCCGCAGGAAGTCATCGAAAAGACCCTCACCTTCCGCGAGTACTTCGGCGACTACCAGCGCCAGCTCTTCCTGATCGACCACGCCGGGCTGCCGCTGAAGACCGTGTTGGAGCAGCTGGACCTGTTCGGCGAAGAAGTGCTGCCGGTGCTGCGCAAGGAATATGCCGCGCTCAAGCCTGCACATGTCCCCGAACCTCCGACGCACGCCGGACGCGTGGCCGCCGCAATGGCAGCCGTCACCGTTGACGCCGCAGCGGCAGAGACAGTGGCTGAGACAGTGGTTGAGACCACCAGCCAGGGCTCGTAATGCAAGCCAAGACCACAGAATCGCCGGTGCGTCTGGCCGCGGAAACCTGGGAATCACTGTTCCGCGCCCAGGTGGCGGTGATGCGCAGGCTGCAGGCCGCGCCGGCCTTCAAAGCCCTCGCCCTCAACGAGTACGACGTCCTCTTCACGCTCTCCCGCTGCCCGTCCGGGTGGCTGCGCCTGAACGAGCTCAATGACAACGTCCTGCTCAGCCAGTCCAGCCTGAGCCGGCTGGTGGAGCGGCTCGAAAAGCGCGGGCTCCTGGAGCGGACGCCGGCCCCCGAGGACGGCCGGGGCATCCTCATCCGGCTCACCGACGCCGGAAGGGACCTGCAGAAGCAGATCGGCCGGGAACACGTCCGCGACATCGCCGCGCTGGTGGGCCCGGCCCTCTCCGCCGCCGAACAGCAGGAACTGCTGCGGCTGACCGAGAAGCTCCGCGCCGCGGTGGCCGGGCGCTGACGCTCGGCCGCCTGCCAGCCGTGGACGGGCGGCCTGGCCGGCATTCTGCCGGCCGGCGCGCCCAGCCTGGCTGCCTATTGGATGGCGACGAGCTTCGCCGGGTCTTCCACCGGCAGCTCATCAACAACCGCGGTGACGCTGATTTCCTT
Source organism: uncultured Actinomycetota bacterium (assembly GCA_963810895.1). Taxonomy (GTDB): domain Bacteria; phylum Actinomycetota; class Actinomycetes; order Actinomycetales; family Micrococcaceae; genus Arthrobacter. The sequence goes on along the minus strand of CAWEPM010000028.1, from coordinate 63,820 downwards.
CAGGGACAGGCTGCCGCCCACCGTGGACAGGAAGGCGGTGTCCGAGGAATCACGCCCGGCCGTGATCCGCAGCATGCTCTCCCGCGGTGCCAGCCCCGTGGGGTCGATGACGTGCCAGGCGCCGTTGATGTGCGCTTCGGCCACCGCGTGGAAGTCCATCGGGGTCAGGCCCGGGGCATACACGGCGGCCAGCCGGGCCGGGACGTTCTTGGACCGCAGCAGGGCAATGGCAAGGTGGGCGAAGTCCCGGCAGACGCCGCGGCGGTGCAGCAAGGTCTCGACGGCGCCGTCGGTGCCCCGCGAGGATCCGCTGACGTAACGGAGCTCGCTGAAGACCCAGTTGCGGACGGCGTGGAGCAGCTCTTCGCCCTGAAGCCCGCCGAATTCTGCATACGCTGTCGGCAGGAGCCGGTCCGACTCCGCGTAGCGGCTGGGCCGCACATAGCGGATCAGTTCCATGAGCCCCGGTTCCTCGGGCCGGGCCAAGCCGCTGACGCTGGCCGAGTACTCCACCAGCACCTCGGTGGGTTCGGCGAATTCCATGTAGTGGAAGCGCCCGCCGTGGTGGTCCGAGAGCTCGGTCAGCGGCACGTCCTCGCCCCCCGCGGTCACCGTGAGCGACTCCTGCAGGGAACCGTAGCCGGCGTTCCGGGCCACGGCCACGGCGAGAGCCACCTTGGTCTCGGCAGCGGTCTTGAAGGCCAGGCGGGCGGCTACGGCGCGTTCCATGTATCTCCGGGATGTGAGGAAAGTGGCAGGGGAAAGTCGCCGTCGACGGCCCGGGGATGTGCGGGTGGGCGGGACTAGTTTTTGATCTTCAGAGACATTAGCATCCGCTGGACGTCGGCGAATTCGGACCCCTCGTTGACGTACTTGGCCGCCTGGTCGAGGGTGTCGAACGCCTTCGCGGGGGCGACTTTCTGGTCCGGGGCCAACGGTTTGAGCACCGGCAGGTCCCCAAACGAATAGTCGCCCTTGCCGTCCGGGCCACGGACCACGTTCTGCAGCGCGCAGGCCTTCCCGCCGGCGCCGCCCACCACGTTGGTGATGCCGTAGGAGCCGAAGTACTTGTAGCCCTGGATGACCCGGAACACGACGTGCGGGTCGATGGTCCCCTCGCCGCCCCTGTGCGGCAGGTCAACGGGCACGCTGCTGACCACGACGTAGTCCCGTGCGGCGCCGTCCGCGCAGGCCGCGGCCGGCTGCGGCGGAAGACCCGTCTGCAGGGTGGCCAGGTACGTGCCTTTGGCGTCTTTGACAACGATCTTCAGCGCGCCGGGCAGCGCGCCCGAATCGGCAGCCACGGACTGGACAATCCAGTCCTGCGGCACCTCAAAACTGACGGTCTTTGCCGGATCGGTGAAAACTTTCCAGGCCGAGGCACTCGATCCCGGGGCGGCGGAAGCGCTGACGGTCGGCGTCGGGCCGGAGGCGGGGGCGGGGGCCGACGTCGCACTGTCCGCCGTGCTGCTGCCCGCAGTCCACACGGGCGCCCCCTTCCCGTCGCTGCTGCAGCCCGAGAGCGCTGCCGCCGCGACCGCGAGCGCGGCGCCGGTGCGCAGGGCGGCGCTCCGGATCCCGGCGTGTCGAATCCCGGTGCCCCTTCCAGCGCTGCGAATCGCGGCGGTGCCTGATCCTCTGGAGGTGGCCGTCCGAGTCATGGTGCCAGCGTAGCCGGGGCGCCGCACGGCTCAGTGTTCCCGCATCAGCGTTTCGTAGAAGCGGACGCCTTGGCCCAGCGCTGGAACGGGCTATCCGGCGCGGGTCCGGCGCGGGTCCGGCGCCGGAATCCGGGCAGAGGATCGGCGCAGGAACTCAGCGCAGGAAATTGGTCCTTGGAAAGCGGATACGCTGGGGGCATGGCCGAACAGCACTTTGACGCATCGCATTTTGGGGAGCAGGGCGACGTGGCAGGCATGTCGGCGCTCGATATCGCGGACTGGCGGCTGCGGACTTTTGCCCTGTACGCCACCACGAGGAAGATCGCCGCCGACAGCCCGGCGGAGGCCCACTCCTACTGGCGCCAAGAGCGGGACCGCATGTTCGGCACCCACCCGGCCTCGGCGCTGACCGCGGAGGCCAAGGCCAGCTTCGACGGCCTGAAGACGGCGGACTACGATCCGATCTACCGTTTCTACGTCCCGCTGACCCCCGAGGGTGCCGGCCGGGAGATGAATGTGGAGACCGGGACCGACGGTCTGGTCCGGTTCGTCCGGCTGGGCACGTTCGACCTCCCCGAGATGGGGCAGCTCGCGGTCTGGAAGCTCAGGGGCTACGGCGGCGGCATTTTCGTGCCGTTCCGCGACGCCACCGCCGGCCAGCCCGGCGGCAGCTACGGCGCGGGACGCTACCTGCTGGACACCATCAAGGGGGCGTTCCACGGCGTGCGGGGCTCCGGGCCCAACGCCGAATTCGTCCTGGACTTCAATTTCGCCTATAACCCCTCCTGCGCCTACAACGAAGCGTGGGCCTGTCCCCTTGCGGGCCCGGCGAACCGGCTGGCCGTCGACATCCCCGTGGGCGAGCTGTACTGAGCGGATGGAGTCCGAGCTCACACAGCAGGCCCCTGCCCCCGCCGTCGTCCGCGCGCCGATCTCCCGGCGCCGTCGCGGAATCCTCCGCTACCCCGTGGTCCGGCAGCTCATCCGGTTCACCGGCGTCGGCATTGTCTGCACCCTGACATCCCTGGCCCTGTACGCCCTTTCCCGGCCGTGGCTCGGGGCCCAGCCGGCCAACGCCGCGGCCCTGATTCTGACGTCGTTCATGAATACCGCCCTCAACCGGCGCCTGACGTTCAAGATCACCGAACGCCGCCGGATGAAGCGCGACCACCTCAACGGCCTGATCGTGATCCTCGTGGCGCTGCTGATCACCGGCGGCAGCCTGGCCATCCTGCACTGGCTCCGGCCCGAGGCCACGGTGGCCGACGAGCTCTGGACCACCACCCTCTCCGGCTTCGCCGCCACCGCCGTGCGCTTCACGATGCTGCGGCACTGGATCTTCCGCCGCGCCCGTCACCGCTAAATACCGCGCTGCATACCCCGATGCGCTATCACCTATGGCTGCTCCGGACGCCCCGGAACAGCCATACGTGATAGCGCAACGGGGGTTCAGGTGCCGAGTGCCCGGACCCCGGCGACGGCGATGCGCACGGCGGCCGCGGCCTGGCGGAGCTCGTCCGCGGTCACGGTCGAGTCGAAGCTGAACCGCACTGCCGTCTGGGCGACCTCGGGCTCGATGCCCATGGCCAGCAGCACAGGCGACGGCGCATCCGAGCCCGCCGCGCATGCCGAACCGCTCGAGCACAACACGCCCTGGCGTTCGAGTTCCAGCAGCACGGACTCGCCGCTGGTGCCCGGGAAGCAGAAGGAAGCCACCGAGGGCAGCCGCTCGGTGGGGTGGCCGGTGAGCAGCGCGCCGGGAACAGCGGCCAGCACGGCCGCGATGAACCCGTCCCGGAGGGCCGCGACGCGTCCGGCAGGATCCGACGCGTCCGATGCGGGCTCCGATGCGGGCTCTGATGCCGGCTCCCGGGACAGCGTCAGCGCGGTCGCCAGCGCCACGGCCCCGGCGACGTTTTCCGTGCCCGAACGGCGGCCGCGTTCCTGGCCGCCGCCGTGGACCAGCGGTTCAACCCGGATCCGTCCGCGCACGAACAATGCGCCGCTGCCTTTGGGCGCGCCCAGCTTGTGGCCGGAAATGCTCAGGGCGTCCACGCCGAGCGCGCCGGTGTCCAGCGGGAGCCAGCCGGCGGCCTGGACGGCGTCGGTGTGGAACGGGATCCCGCGGGCGCGGGCCAGCGCCGCGAGCCGGGCGATGGGCTGGACCGTGCCGACCTCGTTGTTGGCGTACATGACGCTGACCAGCGCCGTCCCGGGGCCCAGCACGGCGGCAAGGGCCTCTTCCGTGACCTGCCCGAAGCGGTCCACGGGGATCACGTCGACGGCGAAGCCATGGACGCGTTCGAGGTACCTGGCGGATTCCTCCACCGCGGGATGTTCGACGGCGCTGATCGCCACCCGGTCCAGGCGCGGATCGGCGGCGCGCCGGGCCAGGGCGATGCCCTTGATCGCGAGGTTGTCCGCTTCCGTGCCGCCGGAGGTGAAGACGATTTCGCCGGCCCGGCAGCCCAGGGCCTTGGCCGTTGCCGCCCGCGCCCCGGCGAGCGCCGTGGCGGCCGCGTCCCCCAGGGAGTGGTGGCTGGACGGGTTGCCGAACTCGCCCGTGAGGTACGGCCACATGGCCTCCAGTACTTCGCGGCGGACCGGGGTGGTGGCCGCGGCGTCGAGGAAGATCACGGTGCGCCTCAGCCGGCCGCCGGATCGGCGCCGGGATGACTGTCCGCAGGAACACCGGCCTCAACGTCCGGCTCGATTTCCGGCTCAACTGCCAGCTCAATATCGAGTCCGAGGTCCAGGGCCGTCACGCTGTGCGTCAGGCCGCCGATCGAGATGACGTCCACCCCCGTGGCCGCTATGTCCGCCACGGTGGCGAGATTGACGTTGCCGCTGGCTTCGACGCGGGCCCTGCCGCCCACCAGCCGGACGCCGGCCGCCAGCTCGGCCAGGGAGAAGTTGTCCAGCATGATGGTGTCCACCCCGGCGGCCAGCACCGGCTCGATCTGCTCCATGGTGTCCACTTCCACCTCGAAGTGCGTCGTATGGCCGAGCTGCGCCCTGGCGCCGCGCAGCACCGCGGTCAGCTTCGCCGGGTCACCCCCGGTGAGGACGGCCAGGTGGTTGTCTTTTGCCAGGACGGCGTCGGAGAGGCTGAAGCGGTGGTTGGCGCCCCCGCCGCAGCGCACGGCGTAGCGTTCAAGAACCCGCAGTCCCGGCGTCGTCTTGCGGGTGTCGGTGATCCGCGCCCCGGTGCCGTCCACGAGCGCCACATACTCGGCTGTCTTGGTGGCGATGGCACTCATCCGCTGGACCAGGTTCAGTCCGACACGTTCGGCCAGCAGCACCGCGCGGGCATTCCCGGTGACCCGGGCCAGGGCGGTTCCGGCGGCAAAGGCCTCGCCGTCGTGGACCAGCAGTTCGACGACGGCGCCCGGGTCGGTCAGCGTCATCGCCGCAGCGAACACCTCACCGCCGCTCAACACGCCGGGCACGCGGGCGTTCAGCACCGCGGTCGCGCGCGCCTGCGCGGGGATGAGTGTCTGCGAGGTGATGTCGCCGTACGGGGCGTCCTCCTGCAGCGCCGCCCGAAGGACGGCCAGGACGGCGGCCTCGGGCAGGCTCCCGGCGAGCGCCGCGCTGCGGGAGGTCACGGTTTCCGGGGCAGCGGTTGCTGTCATGGCTAGATCCTTTGCATGGAGCGGGCGGCGGCCGGACGCCGGCGGCCGGAGGTCAATGATGCGGGACCGGACTGTCCGGCAGTCCCGGCAGGTTGCGCCGTGCGGTCCTGATGGGCGGTGCCGGCATGCCGGGCAGAGTCTGCATGCCCGGCGGTGTCTGCCCGGTAGTGGGCGCCGACGGATTGTGTGCGCTGCCGGGCCGCCGCGACGAGGAGTTCCGCGGCCAGCAGCAGGTTCCGGTCCTCATGGGCATCCTGGCAGAGCCAGGCGCTGTGGCCGGTGCGGACCCCGGCTTCTAGGTCTGCCGCCGCAGGGCCGGCGGCCCACTGCGCCAGCTGGGCCGCGGCGGCGTCGAGCTCGGTTCCGGTGCGCGTCACTCCGGCAGCCGAGGTCATGAGCCGGCCGAGGGCGGCGCGGCTGAACGGCACCGCCGGGTGCGCCGGTGGCACCCGTAGTGCTTGTAGCGCCGGTCCTTGCGACCATCAGCCGCCGCGGGCAGGACGAGGCTGCCCGGGTGGACGTCCTCGCGCGCCGGTGCAAGCCAGGCCGTGTCCGGCACGGGTGCGCGCAGGAAGTCCTCGACGGCGCGGCGGCCGAACACGAGGCCCTCCAGCAGCGAGTTGCTCGCCAGCCGGTTGGCCCCCTGGGCGCCCGTGCGGGCCACCTCGCCGGCGGCATACAGGCCTGGAACGGACGTGCGGCCCCACAGATCGGTGCACACGCCGCCCATCCAGTAGTGGGCTGCCGGGGACACGGGTACCGGCTCGGTGGTCCAGTCGTAGCCGGCAGCCCGGGTGGCCGCCGTGATGGTCGGAAACCGCCGGAGAAGGAAGCCCGCCCCGCGGACGGCCTCGATGCCGCGGGCGTCCAGGTAGACCGGACTGTCCGGCGCCGCCCCCGTGGCGGCCAGGTGCAGGGCGATGCTGCGCGAGACGACGTCGCGCGGGGCAAGTTCGGCATCCGGGTGGTAGTCGGGCATGAAGCGGTAGCCTGCGGAGTCCAGCAGCACAGCGCCCTCGCCGCGGACAGCTTCGGAGATGAGCAGGGCCGGCGGGCCGCCCGGGATTTCCTCGGCGGCAAGGGTGGTGGGGTGGAACTGGAAGAACTCGAGGTCCCGCACTGCGGCGCCGGCACGCCAAGCCAGGGCAAGGCCGTCGGCGGTGGCGACGGCCGGATTGCTGGTGCGGGCAAACAGCCGGCCGGCACCCCCGGTGGCGAGGAGGACGGCGTCGGCAGCCAGCTCCTGGGGCCGGCCGCCGGCCAGGTACGCCACTCCGGTGACCCGGGCCGGCGTCGGCGGCGTGCTGCCGGGGCGGGACAGGGATCCCGGCAGAGTGCCCGGTTCCGTGAGGAGGTCGGTGACGAACGCGCTGGTCTCCACCCGGAGCCGGCCCTGGACCGTGCGTTCCAGGACGGCACGTTCCAGGACGGCGGCGACGAGCCCGCGGGCGATGCAGGCGCCCGTCGCGTCCCCGCCGGCATGCAGGATCCGCGGCGCCGAATGGGCGGCTTCGAGGCCCAGGGCCGGTCCGCCGTCGGGACGCACGTCGAATTGCACGCCGTAGCGGGCCAGGCCGGCGATGTCCCGGACGGCCTCCGTGCACAGGACACGGACGGCCTCGGCGTCGTTCAGCCCGGCGCCGGCGGCAAGGGTGTCGGCGATGTGGGCCGCCACGGAGTCCCCGGGGGCGGCGTCCTCCGGCGCCAGGACGGCGGAGACGCCGCCCTGGGCGTAGAACGTGTTGCTTTGCTCCAGCGTCCCCTTGCTCAGCAGGACCACCTCGATGTCACGGCCGCTGTCAGTGGCGGCGTCGGAGGCGAGCAGCGCGGCGTAGAGCCCGGCAATCCCGCTGCCGACAATCACGAGCCGCCTGGTCACGGCCGCGCCGCCAGCATGCGCTCGAGGGCCACCTTTGCGGGGGCGGCGACGTCCTCTTCCACCGTGATGCGGTTGACCACCTCGCCCCGGACGAGCGCTTCCAGGACCCAGGCGAGGTAGCCGGGGTGGATGCGGTACATCGTGGAGCAGGGGCAGATCACCGGGTCCAGGCAGAAGATGGTGTGCTGCGGGTATTCCGCGGCCAGCCGGTTGACGAGGTTGATCTCGGTGCCGACGGCGAAGGTGGTGGGCTCCGTGGCGGCGGCGATGGCCTTGCGGATGAAGTCGGTGGAGCCGGCGGAGTCCGCGGCGTCGACCACCTCCATGGGGCATTCCGGGTGAACGATGACCTGCACGCCGGGGAACTCGGCCCGGGCCTTCTCGATCTGGCCGACGTTGAAGCGCTTGTGGACTGAGCAGAAACCGTGCCAGAGGATCACGCGGGAGTCCTGCAGCGCCTGCTCATCGTTGCCGCCGAGGTCCTTGCGCGGGTTCCACATGGGCATCTGTTCCAGCGGCACGCCCATGGCCTTGGCGGTGTTGCGGCCCAGGTGCTGGTCCGGGAAGAACAGCACGCGCTGGCCGCGTTCGAACGCCCATTCGAGCACCGTGGCGGCGTTCGAGGACGTGCAGACGATGCCGCCGTGCTCGCCGCAGAAGCCCTTGAGCGCGGCCGAGGAGTTCATGTAGGTGACCGGAATAACCGGAACCCGGCCGTCGGCGTCGGGCTCCGTGCCGAAGAGCTCCTCCAGCTGCTCCCAGCACTCGGTGACCGAGTCGATGTCCGCCATGTCCGCCATGGAGCAGCCCGCGGCGAGGTTGGGCAGGATCACGGCCTGGTCCGGCCGGGACAGGATGTCCGCGGTCTCGGCCATGAAGTGCACGCCGCAGAAGATGATGGCCTCGGCGTCGGGCCGGGTCAGCGCGGCATTGGCGAGCTGGAAGGAGTCACCCACGAAGTCGGCATATTCGATCACTTCGTCGCGCTGGTAGAAGTGCCCCAGCACGACGGCGCGGTCCCCCAGCGCCGCTTTCGCGGCACGGATCCGGGCGTCAAGTTCGGCGTCGCTGGCCAGCTTGTACTCCTCCGGCAGCTGGCCCTGACGCGGGGTCGCCGCCGGGGCGACGTCGGCGGAGGAGGCGCCGGGGCCGTAGGCGGGCACTCCGGCGAGGGCCTCGGCGAGGTCGAAGTCCCATGGCCCGCGGGCCAGGGCGGGGCTGCAGGTATTGGCCGCCGCGCCTGCCATGGTGGTGGCCTGCTCGCGCGTGATCAGCTGGATGGCCGTGTTGACGCTGCTCATGGTGTGCTCCTGTTGTCTGGGTCAAGGCCGGGGCGGCCGGTAAAGCGGTAGAGGCGGGGCGGGCGGTGCTTGCCGCCCTGCAGGTATTGATCGGTTTCTTCGATTTCCGGCGTGGCCTTGACCTGCCGGCGGAAGTTGGCGGGATCGAGTTCGCGGTCCAGGACGGCCTCATAGACTTCCCGGACCTGGGCGAGGGTGAAGTACTCGCCCAGCAGGTGGTACGCGATGGACCCGTAGGCCATCTTGTTGCGCAGCCGCCACAGGGCGTAGTCGATGATCGCGTTGTGGTCGAAGGCGAGCTCGCCGAGCCGGTCGGCGCGGAACCAGCGCACGTTCTCCGATTCGTCCGCGAGCGCGGCCTCCGTGGGCTGGACCAGCGCCCAGTACACGATCGAGACAACGCGCTGGGTGGGTGAGCGGTGCAGGCCGCCGAAGGCGTAGAGCTGCTCGAGGTAATTCGGGGCGAGGCCCGTAGTCTCGCGCAGGTTCCGCGACGCGGCGTCCTGGAGGGACTCGGCGTGCGTGAGCGGGCCGCCGGGCAGCGCCCAGAGCCCCTTGAACGGTTCGCGGATCCGGCGCACCAGCGGGATCCAGAGCGTGGGCCGTCCGGACCGCTCGCTGGGACGCAGCGCAAAGATCACCGTGGAGATGGCCAGCGACGGCGGCGCGAGCTGGCGCTCCGAGACGTTGGCTGCTGCGGTGTAAACGGTGATCCCCGCCTTCTTGGGTCCCCGGGCGCGTTCCGCAATGAGACTGCCCGGACGGCTCCGGCCTGACCGCCGGATTAGTTATAGTCAGATTGACTAGAACTAATGATACGACTGCGCCGTCCGGGCGCAAAATGTTTCAGGTCACATGGGCGGACCCGGGGGCGGCCCCGGGCGTTCGGTCCGGGCTTGTCCGCGGGGGCCGGCAACGGTATTAATCGGGGCTATGGACGGAGAAGATATGGACCCGGAGGGTATGGACGCAGAAGCAGTCAGGGCCCGTTACGCGGGAGCGGCCCAGGCATTCCTGGAGCTCGCCGGACAGGTGCCGCACCAGGCGTGGTCGCGGCCGGCACTGGGTGAATGGGATGTCCGGGCACTGACCGGCCACACGAGCCGCGCCCTGACAACCGTGGAGACCTACCTCGCCACCCCGGCCACCGGGGAGCGGGTGGCGGGTCCGGTGGAATACTTCCTGGCCGTCCGGGGCGCCACCTCGCCGGATGCGATCGCGCAGCGAGGCAAGGAAACCGGGGAAGCCCTGGGCGAGGACCCGGCCGCAGCGGTGCGGGAGCTTGTCCAACGCGTCACGGCCCTCGTCAGGAACACGCCGGACGATGCCTTAGTGGCCACCCCCGCCGGGGTAATGACGCTCATCGACTACCTGCCGACCCGGACCTTCGAGCTGGCCGTGCACACCCTGGACCTGGCGCGCGCCCTGGAGCTCCCGGCGCCCGCCGCCCTGGCCCCGGCGGTCGCGGCCTCCCTGGAGATCGCCGGAGCCATCGGCTCCCGGTTGCCGTCCGCCGGTGAATTGCTGCTCTTGCTCACCGGCCGGACCGGCCTGCCCGCAAACCTGAGCGTCGTCTAGCGCACGGCCCGGCCCACCGGGCGCGGGCCGCCGGGCCGGCTCACCGGCCTGGCCTGTCACTTGCTCTTGGCGGCGGCTTCCAGCAGCGGCAGGGTGCGGCCCTGGAAGTGGGTGTTGAGGACGATCACGGAGGAGGAGCGCAGGACCGTCCTGGTGGCGATCATGGCATCGAGGACGCGCTGGAGGTCCGAATTGGAGCGGGCGGCGATGCGGGCCATGAGGTCCGAGCTCCCGGAGACGGTGTGGATCTCAATCAGTTCGGGGATCCGCGCCAGGGCCTCCACGACGGCGTCGTGCCCGAGGTCCTGGTTGATCGTGAGGGAACAGAACGCCACCACCGGGAAACCGAAGTGCGCCGGGTCCGGCTGCGGCACCCACGAGCCGATCACCCCGCCGTTCTGCATCCGGTCCAGCCGCGACTGCACCGTGGCGCGGGCAACCTTCAGCACCCGGGAGGCCTCCAGGACCGAGGCCCGTGGGGAATCCGTGAAAAATCGGACAATCTTTGCATCCAGCGGATCCACGTCCATGGATTTTTCCCTCCCAAGCAGTCCGGACCGGACAAACCGCCGCCGGTTCCCCGTTTCAGTTAGCAAACTGCCACCATGGTCTCACGGCCGCGGCGCCCCGGCGGCCGGTGCGGCCGGTCCAAAGACGGTAAATTCAATAGGTCCCATAAGGACACACAGACCAATAACCACACGAAGGTTCGCCAGTATGACAACGAAGTCCACCGCGAAGATGCCCGCCACACTCCCGGCCCCGACCCCCGCCCCGACCCTGGGGCACAGCATGAAGCCGCGCCAGCTGACCATGATGGGACTGGGCAGCGCGATCGGCGCCGGCCTGTTCCTCGGCTCAGGGGCCGGAATCCAGGCGGCCGGACCGGCCGTACTGATCTCCTACCTCGTCGCCGGAACCCTGATCATCCTGGTCATGTGGGCGCTCGGCGAGATGGCCGCCGCCAATCCCAACAGCGGCGCCTTCTCTGTTTACGCGCAAAAGGCCATGGGCAAGACCGCCGGCGCGACCGTCGGCTGGCTCTGGTGGCTGCAGCTCGTGGTGGTCATCGCGGCCGAGGCCCTCGGTGCGGCCGCACTCCTGTTCACCGTGTGGCCGGTGATCCCCGTCTGGGCACTGTCCCTGATTTTCATGGCCCTGTTCACCGCGGTCAACCTCGCCGGCGTGAAGAACTTCGGCGAGTTCGAGTTCTGGTTCGCCATCCTCAAGGTGGCCGCCATCCTGATGTTCCTGGCCATCGGCGCGGCCCTGCTGCTGGGCTGGCTGCCGGACGTCCCGTCCCCGGGCCTGAGCAACTTCACCACCAACTTCGCCCCGGCGGGCCTGGGCGGCATCGCCACCGCACTCTTCGTCGTGATCTTCGCCTTCGGCGGCACCGAGATTGTCAGCGTGGCCGCCGCCGAGACGGAGAACCCCGCGCACAGCGTCGGCCAGGCGATCCGCACCGTGGTCTGGCGGATCCTGGTGTTCTACATCGGCTCGGTGTTCGTCATCGCCGCCGTCCTTCCCTCAACCTCCGCGGCCTTGAAGTCCCCCTTCGCCGGCGTGCTCGACGTCGCCCGCATCCCGGGTGCCGGCGCCGCGATCACCCTTGTGGCCGTCGTCGCGCTGCTGTCCGCGCTGAACGCCAACCTCTACGGCGCGTCCCGCATGGTGTACTCGCTCTCTGAGCGCGGCGAAGCCCCGCGGTTCCTCTCCAAGCTCAACGGGGCCCGGGTTCCGGTGCTGGCCGTCAGCGTTTCCGTGGCTTTCGGCTTCCTGGCCGCCGTCCTGGAACTGCTCTTCCCGGACCAGATCCTGCCGGCCCTGTTCCAGCTTGTCGGCTCCACGTGCCTCGTGGTGTGGGGCTCGGCCCTCGTATCCCAGCTGATCCTGCGCCGCCGGGCAGACCGCGACGGCACTGCGCTGCCGCTGCGGATGAAGGGCTTCCCCGGCCTGACGGTCTTCGGTCTCGTGCTCCTGGCGCTGATCTTCGCCGTCGGTTTCAGCAGCCCGGACAGCAGCAAGCAGCTGGTCAGCACCCTGGCGCTGGTGGCCGGCATCGCCGCGGCGTGCTGGATCGGCGCCCGGGTCACCAACCGCCGCGCCCGCGTAGAGGCCGACTAGCCGACCAGCCGGGACGCTAGACAAATTGCCAAGCGTCCCGGCGGTACGGGCGGCAGGATTGTGCAGTCTGGGCAGCCCTTTCTAGGCTGATTGCCCACCCCGCCGCCGGTGACTAGGGTCACAGGCATGGACACACTTCTTCCCGTGGCTTCCGACGGCGCTGCCGGGCCCCTCACTGCCGACGAGCTCCGCGAGCTCTATTCGCTGATGGTGGCCGTCCGGCACCTCGACACCTCGGCCATCGCCTGGCAGCGGCAGGGCATCATCCCCGGCTACGCGCCCGAACTCGGCCAGGAAGCGGCCCAGGTGGGCAGCGGCTACGCCGTGGACACCACCCGCGACTTCGTCTTCCCCACCTACCGCGAAATGGGCGTCGCCCGGACCATGGGCGTGGACATGGTGGCCTACATGTCCACCCACAAGGCCACGTGGCACGGCGGCCTCTACAACCCGCTGGAATCCCGGCTGGCCCCGATCCAGGCGGTCGTCGCCGGGTCCGTCCTGCACGCCGTCGGCTGGGCCCACGGCCAGACCCTGTCCGGCAGCGCCGGGACCAACGCCGACGGCAAGCTCGGCGTCGCCCTGACGTACTTCGGCGACGGCGCCTCCTCCCAGGGCGATGTCCATGAGGCCATGAACTTCGCCGCCGTGATGAAGGCGCCCGTGGTGTTCTTCGTCCAGAACAACGGCTGGGCCATCTCGGTCCCCACCGAACGCCAGGTGGCCGGCGGCTCCGTCGCCGCCCGCGCCGCCGGCTACGGCATGCCCGCGCTGCAGATCGACGGCGACGACGTCGTCGCCGTCGTCGAGGCCACCCGCCGCGCCTTCGCCCACGCCCGCGCCGGCAACGGCCCCGTGCTCATCGAGGCCATGACCTACCGCCGCGGCCCGCACTCGACCTCCGATGATCCGGGCCGCTACCGCTCGCTCGATGAGGAGCGCGACGGCGCCGGCATCGATCCGCTCGAACGGCTTCCGGCAGCGGCTGCTCGCCGACGGAATCGCCGACGAGGCCTTCTTCGCCGGGGCCCTGGCCGCGGCCAAGGCCGAAGAGGAGCAGATCCGCACCGGCATCCAGGCCCTCGGCCCCCGGCCCGGCACCGAAATGTTTGACCTGGTCTTCCAGGAAACCACCCCTGCCCTGCAGGCCCAGGCCGCCAACTGGCGCGAGGAGTCCGAACATGTCTAACTCGATTCTCGAAAGCGAAACGGTGAACACGCCCGCTTCCAGCACCGTGATGTCCATGCAGCAGGCGCTCAACCGCGCCCTCGACGAGGTCCTCGCGGAAAACCCGAAAACCCTGATCTTCGGCGAGGACTGCGGCCGGCTGGGCGGCGTCTTCCGCATCACCGACGGGCTGCAGGCCAAACACGGCACGCAGCGCGTCTTCGACACCCCGCTGGCGGAATCCGGCATCCTCGGCATGTCCGTGGGGCTGGCGATGGCCGGGTTCCACCCCATCCCCGAAGTCCAGTTCGACGGCTTCGCCTACCCGGCCATCAACCAGATCGTCTGCCAGATCGCCCGGATGAACTACCGCAGCCGGGGCACCATGCCCATGCCGATCACCCTGCGCGTGCCCAGCTTCGGCGGCATCCGCGCCCCCGAACACCACGGCGAAAGCCTCGAGGCGCTCTTCGCCCACGTGCCGGGCCTGAAGGTGGTCTCGCCGTCGAACCCGCACGAGGCCTACCACCTGCTCAAGTACGCCGCCACACGGCCGGACCCGGTGATCTTCATGGAACCGAAGTCCCGCTACTGGCAGAAGGGCGAGGTCGACCTCGCCCATGCCGATGCAGCCGGCGGATCCCCCGAAGGCGCCAAGGTCATGCGCGAAGGCCGCCACCTCACGCTCGTCGCGTGGGGCGCCATGGTCTCCCGCTGCCTGCAGGTGGCCGAGCTCGCCGCGGAGGACGGGATCGACGTCGAGGTCCTGGACCTGCGCTGGCTCAAGCCGATCGACGCCGGGGCGCTGGCCGCGTCCGTGCGCAAGACGCGCCGCGCCGTCGTCGTCCACGAGGCCCCGCTGACCTCCGGCCTCGGCGCCGAGGTGGCGCAGCTGATCACGCAAAGCTGCTTCGACACCCTCAGGGCGCCGGTGGAGCGTGTGACCGGCTTCGACGTCCCGTATCCCTCGGGCGACCTGGAAGACGAATACATCCCGAACATTGACCGGATCCTCTTCGGGATCCAGCGAGTATTGGAGTACAAACGTGGCTGAAATTTCCTTCCCGCTCCCGGATCTCGGCGAAGGGCTCATCGAGGCAACCGTGCTGGAGTGGCTCGTCTCCCCCGGCGACCAGGTGGAGCGCAACCAGCCGCTCGTGGAGGTCGAAACCACCAAGTCGGCCGTTGAATTGCCCAGCCCGCAGGCAGGTAAGGTAGTGCGTATCCACGGCGGGCCCGGTGACAAAATCAACGTCGGCGAGCCCCTGATCGTGTTCGAGGTGCCGGACAACACCGCCGGCATCGTGGGCACGGTCCCGAAGGAAGAGGCACCGAAGCGCCGGGTCCGCCTGAGCGCCGTACTTGATGAGGACTGACACCATGAGCGGCAGACACACCGGCGAACAGCATTCCCACACCGTGGAGGGCACCGACCCCCAGCTGTACGTGGAGGTGCATGAGCCCCAGAACGACGCCGGACTCCGCCCGGTCCTGCTGCTGCACGGTTTCTCGTCCTCCTCCAAGCTCAATTGGGAGGACACCGGCTGGCTCACCGCGCTCCTGGACGCCGGCCGGCGCGTCATCACCGTCGACCTGCCCGGCCACGGCCGCAGCGGCGCCCCCGAGGACCTGGACTCCTACTCCCCCAGCCGGATCCGGGCGGATCTGCTGCAAATAGCGTTCGACGCCGGCGCGCGCCCCCTGCGCGACGGCGACCCGTCCAGCGGGCTCGATGTGATCGGCTATTCGCTGGGATCCCGCCTGGCCTGGGAGTTCGGCGCCACCCAGCATGAACTCGTGCACCGGCTGGTCCTGGGCGGGCCGAACACCGCAGATCCGCTGGCCGACTTTGACCTGGTCGCCGCGCAGCGGTACCTGGCCGACGGGACTCCGATCGCGGACGAATCGACCGCCGGGCTGCTGAAGATGGCCATGCTGCTGCCCAGCAACAACATCTTCGCGCTGCTCTCCCTGGTTGAGGCGATCAAGGGCGAACCCTTCGATCCCGCCGAGGCCGTCCCGGTGGTGCCCATGCTGTTGGTGGCCGGGGAAAACGACGAGCGCGCCGCCTCCATGCCGGACCTCGCCGCCCTCGGCGCCAAAGCCGGCGCGATGGTGGAGCAGCTCAGCCTGCCCGGCCGGAACCACACCAACGCCGTCACCAGCCGCGCCTTCAAGCAGGGGGCCATCAGCTTCCTGGCCGTCTAGGCCCTCCCTTAAAAGGTCAACGCGGGGTCACTTGGCGCCGGTCCGGGGTTCCGGATGGGCGCTAAGTGACCCCGCGTTGCTTTTGTGTTGCCCTAGTGCTTGCTGAGACCCAGCGGGCGTCCGCGGGTTTCTCCGGCCAGCAGGACGCCGGCGGCGGAAATGACGCAGAGGATCATGATGTAGATGCCGATGGAGCCGGTCCAGTGGGTGCCCTGCAGCAGGACCTCCGCGATGGTGGCCGCGAACGCGCCGCCGAGGATGGCGCCGAACGCGTACCCGATCGAGATGCCCGAGTAGCGCACGTTCGCCGGGAACATCTCGGCGTACATGGCGGACATGGGGCCGTAGGACAGGCCCAGGCCGACCGTCAGGACGAACAGCGCGACGCCGTAGAGCACGATGTCCTTGGTGTCGATGAGGGCGAACATCGGGATCATCCAGGCGAAGACGATCGCGTAGCCGAGCAGGAAGGTCTTGACGCGGCCGATCTTGTCCGAGAGCCAGCCGCCGACGAGCGTGAAGATCAGCCAGCCGAAGGAAGCCAGCGTGGTGGCCAGCAGGATCTGCGGGGTGGGCATCTTCAGCGTCTTGGTGGCGTAGGAGATGAAGAAGGCGATCAGCAGGTAGCCGGCGGCGTTGTTGCCGATGAAGATCATCGTCGAGTAGAGGACGGCCTTCTTGTGTTTGCGGAGCAGTTCGCCGAGCGGCGCCTTGCTTTCTTCCTTGCGGTCTTGCATCTCCTTGAAGACGGGGCTCTCGGCGACCGCCCGGCGGATCAGGTAGCCGACGACGATCAGCACGATGGAGAGCAGGAACGGCACACGCCAGCCCCAGGACGCGAAGTCTTCCTTGGACATGCTGGTGTTGAGGAAGAACAGCAGGCCGGTGGCGAGGATCATGCCGACCGGAACACCGATCTGCGGGTAGGCACCGAACAGGCCGCGCTTGCTCATGGGAGCGTGCTCGACTGCCATCAGGGCGGCACCGCCCCATTCACCGCCGGCGGAGAAGCCCTGGATGACACGGAGCAGGATCAGCAGGACCGGAGCCCAGACGCCGATCTGGGCGTAGGTCGGCAGCACGCCGATCAGCGCCGTGGCGGCACCCATCATGATCAGGGTGAAGACCAGCATGGCCTTGCGGCCGAGGCGGTCGCCCAGGTGGCCGGCGACGATCGCGCCGAGCGGCCGGAACAGGAAGCTGATGCCGATGAGGGCGAAGGACAGGATCTGCGCCAGGCCCGGGTTGGAGGCGTTGAGCGGTGCCAGGAAAAGCGGTGACAGCAGCGTTGCCGTCAGCTGGGCGAAGATGAAGAAGTCGTACCACTCGATGGTGGTCCCGACCAGGGTGCCGGCGAGGACTTTGCGTTCCTCATGCTTGCTGCTGGGGCCCGCCTCTGAATCGACACGTGAAGTTGCGGTCATTGAAACTCCGTTGCTGGGGGCAGAGGTACTGCCCGGGGTGGGTGCGAAGTGGATAACGGAATGCCTTTGGAATTACTGATCGAACGGTCAGTTAGTATCCTGAATACTACTATGAAATATGTGATAGGGCGCACATTTTTTTGGGGAGTGTCTTCCGCGGGTCAGTCCGCGCGGTTGAGCAGCTCGCGGATCCTGGCCCGGACCGGCTCGCGGTCGTAGCTGTTCACGAGGGCGCCGGCCATCCGGACCGGATCCCCGAAGAAGAAGTACTCGTAGAGCGACTGGCGCCCGGAGAACCCGGAAATCGAGGCGTCGAAGGCCAGCTTGAACAGCCGGACCCGCTCGGGGCCGGTCAGGGTCTTGCCCTGCAGGTACAGCTCAATGTCCGCCCGGGCCTCGCTGTTGACGTCCGCCTCGCCCGGGAGCGCCATGAGGCCCGACGCCGAGAACTTGCGGATGATCTGCGGGAAGCGCTGGGCGATCTTCGGGTACCAGTTGCGGGCCGCGTTCAGGGTGGACCACTTCGGCAGCATGACTCCGGCGTCGTTGAGTTCGGCATCGGCCTCCGAGGCGCGGACCAGCGCCCGGCCGATTTCGACGTCGATAATCAGCTCGGCGATGTCCTCCTGGATGTGCTGGAAGCCGTCAATGCCGATCGATTCGGCCAGTTCCGACGCCAGGCCCAGGAAGAACTCGCTCTTGGCGATGGTGCGGGTGACCACCTGGTGGGTCATGAGCGCGCCGGCGCCGGTCTCGGAATAGAAGCTGTTGCACAGCTGCGGGTGGCCGAGCATGAAGATGCGCTCGTTGGGCACGAAGACCTGGTCGAACACCGCGACGGCGTCCATTTCCTCATAGCGGGAGGCCAGCGGCTCGTCGTGGGTGCTGCCGCCGTTGTAGAGCGAGGTGCGGCAGAGGTAGCGCAGGCCCGGGGCATCGTTGGGGATGGCGAAGGCGTAGGAGTAGGGCGCGTCTTCCGGCGTGCCGCGGAGGACGGTGGACGGGAAGACGAGGAGCTCGTCGGCGATCGGGGCGATGGTGGCGAGCATCCGGGCGCCGTGGATGACGATCCCGTCCTCGCGCTCCTCCACGATCCGGGCCGAGAGCTGGCCGCCGAGCTGTTCCGAGCCCGAGACCGAGCGGTTCACCTGCGGCGGGATGAGGGTGTGCGTGGCCAGGACGTCGTTCTCCCGGGCCCACTCGTAGTAGTTGCGGATGTTCTCGCCGAACTTCGGATCCGCCTGCGAGAACCACTTCTCGGCCGTACTGAGCGCGGTGAGCGAGGAGTTCATGTAGTCGCCGGAGCGGCCCAGGAAGCCGTTGGAGGATTCGGCCCACGTGGAGATGGCGCGGCGGCGGCGCTCGAGGTCCTCGATGGTCTTCGGCACCAGGAACGACGCGTTGACAAGGTCGCCGGTACTCGGCGAGGTGTAGGTGAGCGCTTCCTGGTACTTCGGGTCGTGCTGCATGTCGAAGAGTTTGGCGTAGGAGCGGGCCACATTGCGGAAGGCCGGGTGTTCGGCGATCTTCGTGCTGACCACCTCGCCGTCGATCACCACATGCGGGGTCATTGCGTTGAGCTTGTCCAGGTACTGCTGTCCGGTACGGATACCCATTGGTCTTTCTCCAGTCCTCGTTGAGCTGAAAGGTTGTGAATGGTTGGGGTGCGGGGCTACAGCAGGTCCTCCATGCCCAGCTGGCTTTCCGGGATGGTGGTGAACGTGCCGTTGGCGAACGCCAGGGCATCGCCGTTGCGGTAGTTGAAGTCCACCACCTCGCCGACGTACAGGGTGTGGTCGCCGCCGTCGTAC
Organism: uncultured Actinomycetota bacterium; assembly: GCA_963810895.1. Taxonomy (GTDB): domain Bacteria; phylum Actinomycetota; class Actinomycetes; order Actinomycetales; family Micrococcaceae; genus Arthrobacter. Next base: position 45,028 of record CAWEPM010000028.1, on the reverse strand, counting down.
GCCGCCCAGGGCTTGCACGCGAAGTGGGCGAGCACATTGGACAGCCGCGGCGCGGTGTCCCCCTCCACCCACAGCGGCTCGGGGCCGGGGCGGCCGGCGAAGTGCATGGCCAACTGCCGCTGTTCGGCGCCGAGGATGTTCACGGTGAAGGGCCGGCCGGCGAGTTCATCGTGGGCCTTGGCGGTGCGGGCGATGCTCACCAGCACCAGCGGAGGGTCCATCGACACCGACGTGAAGGAGTTCACCGTGATGCCGTGGCGCTTCGTCACCCCGTCGAAGGTCACGATCGCGACGCCGGTGGCAAACCTGCCGAGGCTGCCCCGGAAGTGGCTGGCCCGCGGGGAAGCTACCCGGCCCTGGACATCTCCGGCATGATCGCGCGGCTTGGCAATCATCATTGATCCCTTGCGTTCGGTGGCGGCAGTTCTAGGTCTATCTGAGCTTGTGTTCTATAATCGAACATATAGTTCCCATATAGAACGCTAGCGGACCGTGAGCCGGAACACAAGAGCCGTCCGGCGCGCCCGGCTTCCAGCGACCCCGCACCTAGGATGGACCCCATGACCCCGAACGCCGGCACCGCCCAGGCCTCTCCGTCCCAGACGCTCTCCCGCGGCATCAGGGCGCTGGAAATCCTCGCCGAAGCCCAGCAGCCGCTCACCATCGCCGAACTCGCCGACGCCATGGGCGTCCACCGCTCCGTGGCCTACCGGATCCTGCGCACCCTCGAGGACCATTCGCTGCTGGTGCGCGACGACGGCGGCCGGGTCCAGCCGGGCCCGGGCCTGGCAGTCCTGGCCCGCGGGGTATCGCGCGACCTGCAGTCGGCGGCCCTGCCGGAACTGACCCAACTGGCCAACACGCTGACGATGAGCGCCTTTGTCGCGGTCTGGGACCGCGAGGAGTGCGTGACGCTGGTGACCGTGGATCCGCGGCACAGCGGCGCCGCCGTGGTGCAGCACCCGGGGTCCCGGCATCCCATCAGCGCCGGGGCGCCGGGCATCGCCATCCAGTCCGCCTTCACGGAGCAGGAGTGGCAGGCCGTGGCCCCGGGCATCCCGTACCGGGCGGAAGCCGCCGAGGCGCGGCGCCGCGGTTTTGCCGCGAGCCATGACGAGGTGATCGCCGGGGTGTCCTCCATTGCCGTGCCGCTGCGCGTCCCCGGTGGCCGGCCGGCGGCCCTCGCGGTCGTCTACATCCGCGCGGCACAGGATCCGGACGAGGTTGCCGGAGCCCTCAGGGAGGCGGCCCGGCGCATCGAGGCGCAGCTGGGCTGAGCGTTTGCGGGGGTTAGACGGCCGCCGTCGTCCCCTTCTTCCCGCGCTGCCGGAGCACGACGGCGGCTGCCGTTCCCAGCAGGAACAGCGCCGTCGCGGCGCACACCGGGACCAGGAACGCGGTTGAATACCCGAAGTTCTGGGCGAGCTGTCCGGCGATGGAGGATCCGAGCGCGGTCCCGGCGACGATGCCGCTGGCCAGGGCCGTCATGACCGTGCCGAGCTTTCCGGCCGGGGCCACGAGGCCGCCGATCGCGAAAACCGTGACCATGAGCGGGCCGACGGGCAGGCCCAGGACCAGCAGCACGAGGATCATGGGCAGCGCCGTTGCGGGCAGCAGCAACAGTGGAGCCAGGCCGGCCATGAGTGCCGCGCACGCAATCCAGCGGGCGTTCACCGTGAAGCGCCGGGGCCAGTACGCGACCGAGAGGGCGGCAGCGGCGGAGCTCAGTCCCATGACGGCGTAGAGCAGGCCCGCGACCTCGGACGTGGCGAAGCTGGCGGAGAACGAACTCAGCGATGTCTGGGTGGAGCCGAAGAACGTTCCCATGCACACCATTGCCAGCACGGGAAGGGCGACGGCGGCCAGGGTCCTGACGCGCCGGGCCGTCGCGCCCGTGACGCGGTGCCGTTCCCCCGCCGGTCCGGCGGCCAAGCCGGCAGCCGATCCGGGAGCCGGACGCCGCGGGGTGCGGACCACCGCGTGGTGCGTGCGGTGGACCGCAAAGGCGGGCACGAGGACAACCGTCAGTGCCGCGGCGAGGGCCAGCGGCAGCCACGGCGCGAGCAGGCTCGCGAGGATACCGACGAGTGCGGGGCCGAGCACAAAGGTCAGTTCGTCGGCGGTGCTCTCGTAGGACAGGGCGGTGTCCAGGTCCGCGGAGTTTGCGCCGGCCGCGCGCCCGGCCCCGGAGGTCCGGGAGGTCAGCGCCATCCAGCGGACCCGGGCCAGCGGGCCGACCTGGGGGCAGCTGGCCCCGGCCACGAAGGCCGCGGCGAGCACGGGGACGGCGGCGGCCAGGTCCTGGACCCCGGGGATGAGGTACGCCGTGAGGATCAGGGCAACGATGGCCACGGTATTGGCGATCGCGGACACCAGCAGCACGCCGCGCTGGCCGAGGCGGTCCGCGAGGACGCCCAGGACCGGGGCACCCAGCGCGGACCCAATGCCGACGGCACCGGCCGCGGCTCCGCCGATGGCATAGGAGCCGGTGACAGCGGTGACGAGCGTGAGGGCGCCGACGGTGAGCATGGCCAGCGGCAGGCGGGCGAAGAGTCCCAGCGGGATGAAACCGCGGCCGGCGAGCAGCGGCAGGCGCGCGAAGCGGCCCCCCTTGCCGGGTGCCGCTGCCGGTAGTGCGGCGGGGGCTGGGGCTGCAGTTCTGGGTTGGCGCGGAGGCCAAAAGTGGGACGTCAAGAGGAGTCGCCAGTAAAGACGGTGAGGGGTTCATTGTTTCCGGGTTCGCTCAATAGTGCGCATCGTCCCTCCTCCCGATGCGCGCGACCCGGTAACAGTTCAATGATAGCGGACCCCGGGCAGGTGGACCCCGGTCCGGCGGACGCAGGTCCGCGCAGGACGCTGCCTCCGCGGACCGTGCCACGTCTGCACCCGGTGGGCACCCGATGGGCTCCGGACGGGAGCCGGTTCAGACCCGGGTGTCGTCGCTGATGTGCAGGGTGGAGCCGTTGCGGCCCTTGACCACCTGGAGCTGGGTGCCGATGCGCTGTTTCATCTCCGCCACATGGCTCACGAGTCCCACTACCCTGCCGCCGTCCCGGAGGCCTTCGAGGGCGTCCATGACTTGCTCCAGCGCCTCCTCGTCGAGGCTGCCGAAGCCCTCGTCCACGAAGAGCGTCTCGATGTCCACGCCGCCGGACTCGTGCTGCACGACGTCTGCCAGGCCGAGGGCCAAGGCCAGTGAGGCCATGAAGGACTCGCCGCCGGAGAGGGTGGCGGTATCCCGGCGCTGGCCGGTCCACTCATCGACCACTTCCAGGCCGAGGCCGGACTTGGCGCCGCGCGCGGCCTTGGCGTCTGTGTGTTGCAGGGTGTAGCGGCCGTCGCTCATGCCGATCAGGCGTTCCGAGGCGGCGACGGCCACCTGCTCAAGCCGGGCGGCGAGGACGTAGCTGTTCAGGCTCATGCGGTAGGTGTTGTCGCCTCCGCCCTTGGCCGCGTCTGCCACCGCGGCGAGCAGCGCGGCCCGTTCCCGCGGTTCCCGGCTGGCGGCAGCGAGTTCTGTGTAGTTGCCCGCGATGCGTCCGAGAGTGCGGACGGAGTTTTCCGCCAGCCCGGCCGCGAGCACGGCTTCCCGGGCATGGCGTTCCGCCGCGGCCGACTCCGCCTGGAGCTGTTCGAGGGCTGCATCGCTGACGAGGTCCCCGGCGGCCCGCTCGGCGGCTGCCAGTGAGAGCTCCTCGCCGGCGAACAGTTCCTGGATCCTGGCGGCTTCGTCTTGCCCGGCCCGGACGGCTGTTTCGAGACCGGATGCCTCGGTCGCCGGCAGCAGTGCCGTCCGGGCTGCGGCTTCGGTGGTGAACCCGGCTGCGGGGAGTGCCTGTTCGAGTTGCTGGTGTGCCTCCGCGGTGCGGGTGCCGGCCTGCTCCAGGGCCGACTGCGCGGCGTCGGCCCGCTCGAGGACCGCCGTCGTTCCGGTGAGCGCCGCGATCCGATTATCGAGGCTAGTGTGACCGGCCCGCAGAGTGTCCAGGGCGCGTTCAAGCGTCTCGGCTTGTTCGTCGACTTCAGCGATGGTGGATTGCGTTTGGGCGATGCCTGAAGCGGCGTCGGTCTGCGCCCGGTCCGCAGCGGTGATGGCCGCCTCAAGGTCTGCCAGCCGGGCCCGGCTCTCGGCAAGGTCCGATGCCGCGCGGCTGGCGTCGTCCGCCCGCTCCCGTGCCAGGGCTGCATCGGCGCGGGCTTCTTCGGGAGGTGTGCTACCGCCCTGGGCCGCCAGGACGGCGACGTTTTGCTGGGCCTCGGCGAGGTCGCGCCCGAGGGCGGCGAGGGCCGCTTCTGCCGTGTCGCTGGCTTGCTGCGCGGCTTTCTCGGCCTCGGCGACGGCCAGTGCGGAGTCCGCGGCCGGGGCCGGCTCCGGGTGGTCCGGGCTGCCGCAGACGGGGCATGGAACTCCGGCGACGAGTTGGGCGGCGAGCTCGGCCGCGGCGTTCGTGAGCCGTTGTTCGCGGAGGTCGAGCCAGTGCTGCCTCAGGTCCTGGTGGTCGTGCCGGGCCGCGGCGTGCCGTTCCGCGATTGCCGAACACGCGGCCTCGGCGGCGAGGTAGCGGCCAACGATGGCCACGAGTTCGTCTGCTGCCGTGGCCTCCTTGGTGCGCAGCTGGACTTCCGCGGCGAGCTCCTCGAGGGGGCGGATTCCGGCGGACAGTGCCGCCGATTCGGAGCGCAGGGCGTCCAGGGCAGCGGCGCCTGCCTGCCGCCCGGTTTCCAGCTCCTGCAATTGCAGGCGCAGCCGGTTGAGCCGGTCCGTGAGCCCTGTGAGCCGGGATTCGTCGGGCAGGCGTTCGGTGAGCACGGCGCGCAGGGACCGCAGCGTTTCGAGTGAGTTCCGGAGGGCTGCACTGTCGAACGGGGCATTGCCAAAGGGGGCATTGCCGAACGGGACACGATCCAACTGGTCGGCGGCGTCGGGGCCGGAAGCACCACCGGCGGCGCCAGCGGCGGCGTCAACGAGCTCCAGCCCTGCGAGCTCGGGGTCCGTGACAGCCGCCGAGCGCAACTTCCGCGCGGCCTCCAGCAGGGCCGTTCGCGCCAGGGCCTCGGCTGCCGCGGCACTTTCGACGGCCCGCAACTGGCCGCCGAGCACTTCGGCTTTGCGGTGCAGGCCCAGCGTGACGGCCTTTTCCGCGAGGACGGGTGCGGCGGCGTCGGCGTCGTTCCGGCGCAGTTCCGCGGCGGCAAGTTTGGCGTGGCGGCTTGCCCGCGCGTTGGCGGCCTCCAGCCGGGAGGCCCGGTCAGCGGCCTGTCGCTCGGCAGCTGCGGCCGCGGCCCGGCGTTCCTCCGCGGCGGTTGCCGCAGCGTCGTCAAGCCAGGCCAAGAGGGCATCGGGCGCGTCCCTGCCGGGGGCGTCCGCGGAGTCGAGTTCGAGCGCCGCGGTTTCGGTCTCCGCCTGGGCCAGCAGCAGGTCAAGCCTCGCATTGAGGCTTGCCACCTCCGCCTTGGCCGTCTGCGCCTGCCTGGACAGTTCCTGTTCCACGGCTTCAAAGCGTTGGGTGCCGAAAAGGCTCTGCAGCAGCTCCAGGCGGTCGGATGCCTTGGACCGCAGGAACGCCGCGAAGTCGCCCTGCGGCAGCATGACCACGCGCGTGAACTGCTCCCGGTTCATGCCCAGGACGTCGGTGATTTCGGCCCCGGCCTCGTCATTTCGGCCGGATTTCTCCACCCACGCGCCGTCGATGCGTTCGCGCAGCAGCGTGTTGGCCTGCTGGAGCGTGAAGCCGTTCTTGCCCCGGGCGCTCGGCTTGTCCCAGGCGGGCGAGCGGGAGACTTCGAAGTGCCGGCCCTTGGCCGAGAACTCGCACGTGACGCGCGGCTCGGCGGCGGCTTCCGCGTGGTCGCTGCGCAGCCGCTTGCCGTCCTGCCGGGCCCCGGGAACGGATCCGTACAGGGCGAAACAGATGGCGTCCAGGACGCTGGTCTTGCCTGCGCCGGTGGCGCCGTTCAGCAGGAACAGCCCGTGTGCGCTGAGGCGGTCAAAATCGATCCGCTCCGTGCCGGCGAACGGGCCGAAGGCGGAAATCTCAAGGCGGTGGATCCTCACAGGGATACCCCTTCCAGGCGCACGGCTTCGAGGGCCTCGGCGAGAACCTCTGATTCGGCGTCGGAAGCGGGCCGGCCCCGGACGTGGTCAAGGAAGCCGCAGCAGACGGAGAGGTCGTCGTCAGCTTCGGCTAGCCGGCTGCTGTAGCTGGCCTTCGGCGCCGCGCCGGCGCCCTCGGGATCGAAGCCGAGCACCAGAGTGTCGGGGAATCGTCCCCGCAGCCGGTCCATCGCCTGGGCCGGGCGCGCGGCGTCCGTCAGCGTGATCTGGCAATAGGCACCCTCGGCCCACGCGAACTCCTCCGATTCCAGGAGGTCCTCCAGCGTCCCGCGCAGCACGGCGAGGGTCCGGGGCGCGTCCCAGAGCACTTCGCGCACCTGACCGATGCCGTCGGCGTCGACCTCCACGAGCCAGCCGCCCTTCCTGTGCTTCGCTTCGGAGAAGGAATAGGCCAGCGGCGACCCCGAGTAGCGCACCGACGGTGAGAGCTCCTGCCGGCCGTGCAGGTGACCCAGGGCCGTGTAGCCAAAGCCGTCGAAGAGATCCAGCGGCACCGCGCCGACGCCCCCGATGCTCAGATCCCGTTCGCTGTCAGAGCTGATGCCTCCGCTGGCGAAGGTGTGCGCCAGGACCACAGAGTGGACGGTTCGGGCTGCACCCCGGTGAAGCACGTCTGCCCGGATCCGTTCGGTGGCGGCGCGGGTGACCTCGAAGTGGCTTGCGGTCCCGACCTCCAACTGCTCGGCGACGAGCCGGGGCTCCAGCCAGGGGATGCCGTAAATGGCCAGCACGGGCCCGGTATCGTCCACCGCGCCGTCCACGACGCCGTTGACCTCGAGCGGAAAGAGCACGGGCTGGTCCAGTTCGTCCAGCCGCGTGCGCAAGTGCACTCCCCCGCGTTCGAGCAGCCGCGAGGCAAAACCCAGCCTGATGGCGGAGTCGTGGTTGCCGCTGGTCAGGACAACTTGGGCACCGGCGTCAGTGAGGCGCACCAGGGCGTCGTCCAGCAGGCGTACGACGTCGACTCCCGGCAGCGCGCGGTCATAGACGTCCCCGGCGATGAGGACGACGTCCACCGCCTCTTCCCGGACAAACGTCACGAGCTGGTCAATGAAGTCGCGCTGGGCATCCAGCATGCCGACGCCGTGGAAGGAACGGCCCAGGTGCCAGTCGGAAGTGTGCAATAACCGCATATTCCTACGGTATCGGCTGGCACCGACACTCTTGCGCCACCACCCCGGAAGGGTGACTGTGGTTAAGGGTGGTCACTTGCCACCCTTGCGGTCGAAGAAGCTGCGCGCCTCGTCCTCGGCCGGGACCTTGCCTTCGCTCCTGCGCGCGGCGCCGGCGCCGGTGCCGGTGTCGACGTCGCGCCAACTCCGCGGCGTCCAGCTCTGCGCCATCCAGCGCTGCGCCGTCCAGTTCCGTGTCGGCGGCCTTGTCATCCGCGGGGCGGGCGCCGGAACGGGCGTCAGACCGGGGAGCCGTCTGGCCGGTCGACTGGGCGAAGCCGCGGAAAACCAGCCCGGCGATCGCCGCACCCACCACGGGTGCCACCCAGAACAGCCACAGCTGCCCCAGCGCATCCGGGCCGCTGAAGATAGCCGACGCCGTGGCCCGGGCCGGGTTGAACGGAACATTACCGATCGCCTGCCCAAGCTGCAGGAGCATCGCCGTCGTCAGGCCGACCGCGAAGGGGGCAGCCGCCCTGGCGGGGTTCCGGCCCGCCGTCGTGGCGAGGAAGACGGCCACGAGCAGGGCCGTGCCGAGGACCTCCACGAGCAGGACGCCGGCCATGGGCACCTGGATGATCGAGTGCTCTCCGAACCCGGCCGTCACGGTGGCGAACGCGGCCTGGGAGTCGTCGATCTTCGGCACGGTGCGCAGGACGCCGAACAGGGCGACGGCGCCGAGCACGGCGCCCACGAGCTGCGCGCCGATGTAGGCGGCGGCGTCGGCCAGCCGGATCCGCCCGGCGATGACGTTCCCCAGGGTGACGGCGGGGTTGAAGTGGCCGCCCGAGAGGTAGCCGACGGCCAGCATCGCAGCCGTCAGGGCCAGGCCAGCGGCCAGGGCGCCGGGCAGCGGGTTCGACTGCGGAATGGTGAACAGCGGCACGCCCAGGCCCGCGACCACGACGATCAGGGTCCCGAATGCCTCGGCGGACAGCCGGGCCACGAGTCCGGGCCGGACTGAATCGTCGCTGGCGGGCTGGACGCCCACGGCCTCCGGGGCTGGCACAAGCAGAGTCATAGTCAGAAGTTCCTTTGCTGGTGGCGGCGCGCCCGGGGGTGCAGTTGCGTCGTCGCTGGCCCGCCGCCGGGTCGTGGTCCGGGTGCGGCATCGGCCCGCCCGGAAAATCGCTTCGCCAGCAGTCTGCCAGCGGAATCTGGATGTTCGCTGGATTCCCGCTCCACGGCCCAGTTCAGGCCCCAGTTCAGTGCCCCAGCGCCACGGCAGCGACGGCGCTGGAAGCAAGGGCGACGACGGCGGCGGCGGCCCAGCGCAGGAGCGCTGCCGGCGGCGCGGCGGAGGACCGCCGGAGTTCGTGTCCGCGGACCAGCACGCACACGCCCAGGACCAAGGTTGCGGCCATGGCGACGAGCGCGCAGACACCAAGATAATCAACGGGACCCGGAGCGCCGCCCCGGGATGCCGCGAGCGCCCAGCTGCGCCAGATCAGCAGATCCGCCACGATGAGGGCCAGCAGGGTCCGGCGCCAGGCCAAGGATGTCCTTTCGGGCTGCAGCCCGGGATCCCGGGCCGCCTCAGGGCTCACCGCGCCACCAGGATCAGGACGGCGAACACCAGGGCAGCGGCTGCGACGCCGATCGTCATCACGAGCATCACCGCGGAAAACGGCAGCTCCCGGTTGTTCCGCATGGCCTCCTCCATGAGTCCCCACCGGTGGTAGGACAGGACGGCCAGGCCGGCGCCCAGGAAAGCGAGGATCACGCACAGCATGATCCGTACCGGCCCGGGCGCAATTTCCGGGGCCAGCTGGTCAATCGCCAGCGCCCCGGCGATCAGGGCCAGGGACGTGCGGATCCAGGCCAGGAACGTCCGCTCATTGGCCATGGAGAATCTGTAATCGGGCGTGTTTCCGGTCTTCCGCCACGCTGGTTCACGCATTCGATTCCTCTTACTTGGCTTGTTGTGCCCGGCCGAGACACCGCCGGCGGTTGCTTCACCGGGCCGCTGGACGGGTCCTAACAGCACCCTACCGGCGTTCCGTGTCAGCCGCCCGAACCGGGTACAGCGGCATTGGGTACAGCCGCATTGGGTAGCGATGGGCGGTGCCGGGTAAATTTGAGGACATGAGCATCGAGCCCGGGACCACCCCCGCACCAGCCCCAGTACCCGGCCGGTCAGAAACCGCCGCGCCCGCCCATGGCTCGCGCATCCATGGCTGCCTGCTGGGCGGTGCACTCGGCGATTCGCTCGGCTACGCCGTCGAATTCGACCACATTTCCGCAATCCGCGCCCGGTTCGGCCCCGCGGGCCTGCAGGACTTTTCCGCGCTCGACGCCGGCAGCCCGTTCTCGGACGACACGCAAATGACGCTGTACACGGCGGACGGCCTCCTGGAGGCGCTGGAATGGGCCAACGACGGCGTGGCGTCGGACATCAACGCGTGCCTGTGGCTTGCGTACTTGCGCTGGCTGGGCACCCAAGGCGTGGCGGTGCCGCCGTCGGCCCCGGTACAGCCGCCGCGCTGGATCGATGGCCAGGAGGTCCTGAGGAACCGACGCGCGCCCGGCAACGCCTGCCTGAGCGGACTCGCCACGGGCGAGATGGGTACCGTCCAGCGGCCGGTCAACCCCGAGTCGAAGGGCTGCGGCACGGTGATGCGCTCGGCACCCTTCGGCCTGATCCCCCACCTCGAGCCCGAAACGGTCTACAAGCTCAGTGCCGATGCCGCGTCGCTGACCCACGGACACCCCGCGGCACGGCAGAGCGCCGGAGTCTTCAGCCTGGTCATCCATGCCCTGGCCGGCGGCCTCGGGCCGCGCGAAGCCGCGGAGTCGGCCCTCGGCCGCCTGCGCGGCGGCGTCCTGCGAAAGGGCGAGGAACCGGATGCGGATGTGGTGGCACGGCTGGAGGCGGCACTGCGGCTCGCCGGAGACCTGCCCGGCAGCGGCGACATCCTGAGCCCCGAGGACCTGGTCAGCGAACTCGGCGAGGGGTGGGTGGCCGAGGAAGCCCTTGCCGTCGCGCTGTACGCCGTGCTGGCCACCGCCCCGGGAACCGGGACAGAAACAGAAACGGCGTCGGCCGACACCGGCGCTGCCGAGGCCCACTTCCGCGCGGCGATCGCCGTCGCGGTGAACCACAGCGGGGACAGCGACTCGACGGCGTCGATCGCGGGGAACATCCTGGGGGCGTACTACGGCGAGCAATGCCTGCCGGCGGGCTGGCTTTCAGCGCTGGAGGCGCCGGAGGTCATCCGGGGCATGGCGTCGAGGCTGGCGGCCGTCACCGGCTCGTAGTGTCCCCTGGCACCGGCTCGTAGCGCCGCCGGGCACTGGTCTCGGGCGAGTGGGTCCTAGGCGCGCCGGAGCGAGATGTTGTTGCAGGCTTCGCAGACGTCCTCGGGGATGAGTCCGCGGCGCTGCAGGAAGCCGAAGATGGTGCAGCCGAGGCAGAACCCGGCGAACGCCTCCAGGGACGCAGCCGCGATCAGCACGGCAAGCAGGACCCACGCCGCCGGCGCGAGGCCGGCAGCCAGCAGCAACGCCGCAGCGGTGGACACGGCGGCGCCGATCCCCTGGGCGAATCGCTTGGGCGGGCCGGGAACAAGACGGGTCCGTCCGAGCCAGGGCGTCAGGACCTTGACCGAGAGCTGGGCCAGGGGCGAGATCCGCGGGCCGAACAGCACGCGCAGCCAGAACCCGGCCGCGATGATGGCGAGTCCCCAGCCGAAGCCGGTCAGCAGGGTCACCGCGGACAGCGCCACGACCAGCGCGGCGGTGATGCGGGCGGCATACTCGTTCACCGGGTTCGGGAACGCGAACACCCCGCGCCAGTCAATGCCGCGCTTCGGCGCCACTGATTTCGACCGAACTGCGGGGGTCTGTGCATCCGTCAGTTTGCTCATCGGTCAAGGCTACGAGCGGGCGCGCCGTGGCGGGAATGATTGTTGCGCCATGTGACCGCCGGCTGAGGCGGGACCGGCTCAGGCGGGGAGGCGGGGCCGGCTCAGACCGCGGCCGCGGCGGCGACGTGGCCGCCGACCATCTGGAGGAATTCTCCCTCGGACAGGACCTCGATCCGTTGCCCGCGTTCGTGCAGTTCCAGGACGCGGCGTGCCTTGCCGGTGAGCCGGCCGGAGCGCAGGTCCGCGGCCACAAAGCCGTCGCCCACCACCAGCACGGTGGTGCGCGCCGTGACCCGGCTTTCGGGCCGGGCGCCGAGCTCGGCCGAGCGGACTTTGGCTTCGGGGCGGGGAATCGCCAGTTCGCCGGTGAATACCACGGTCTGGCCGAACAGCGGGTGGTCGGGGCTGGCCGTGGCATTGGGGACTGGGTTGGGGCCTTCCTCGGGCCACCCGGCACCGAACGAACGGCCCGCCGGCGCCCCGGCAGTTCCCCCGGCGGTTCCGCCGGCCAGCGCCTCCAGCGCGGCCAGGGTGGCCTTGGACAACGGGTCGCGCCGGGGATCGAAGGCCGGCTGGTGCGACACCGCCAGGCCCAGGGACAGGTAGAGTTCCGCGATGCTCTCGGCCCCGTTGCGGCCGGCGATGTCGATCAGGATGCCGGCACAGGCACGCGCGTCCTCGGCGGCATCGTGGTGGTTGACCAGCGGCACGCCGGCCTCCTCGGCGGCGTACGGCAGCGAATTGGACACCAGCGAGTAACAGCGCCGGGACAGCATCACCGTGCAGACGTAGTCGTAGGCGGGTCCGGGCAGGCCGGACACTTCCAGGCCGGAGCGGATCACGCCGAGATCGAACGCCGCGTTGTGGGCGGCCAGCACGTCCCCGCCAATGAACGCCCCGATCTCCGGGAACAGCTCCCCGAAGCGCGGCAGGCCGGCCACCTGGTCCGGCCGGATGCCGTGGATCCGGACGTTGTGGTGATCGAAGGTGTCATGGTTTTCCGGCGGCCGCATGAGCCAGGAGGCCTCCTCCACGACGACGCCGCCGCGGACCTTGCTCAGGCCAACGGCGCACGGTGAACCGCGGAAGCCGTTCGCGGTCTCAAAGTCGATCGCCGTAAAGTCCAAACCCACGGCTCAACTTTAGCGCCCGACGGCGGGACCTCCCGCACCGGGGGCATCGCCCGGCGGCCGCGCAGCGGCACTGCGGAGCCGCTGCAGAGCCGCTGCAGCGGCAAAGCAGCAGCCCCGCCGAGGGCGGCCGCCGGCCGTCAAGTACCCTTAACTGGTGAACCCAATAGCAATCAGCGACCTCGCCGTGTCCGCCCTCGGCGGCGCCGGCCCCGTGCAGCCGCACCTGGCCTCCTTCCTGCCCGACTGGCTCAACCCGCAGGTTTTCCTGGCGAATCCGGCCTTCGCGCCCTGGGTGGTCCTGCTGGTCTGCGGCATCATCTTCGCCGAAACCGGGCTGCTGATCGGCTTCTTCCTGCCCGGCGACTCCATGCTGTTCACGGCCGGGCTGCTCGTGGCCACCGGCACCATCCAGGTCAACATCTGGGTCCTCACCGCCCTCATCATCGTCGCCGCGATTGTCGGCAACCAGGTGGGCTACCTCATTGGGTCCACAGCGGGACCTGCCCTGTTCAACAAGCCCAATTCCAAGCTGTTCAAGCGTGAAAACGTGGAAAACGCGCATGCCTTCTTCGAGAAGCACGGCGGCAAGGCCCTGATCCTGGCCCGTTTCGTCCCGATCATCCGCACCTTCGTCCCGGTGATCGTGGGCGTCGCGCAGATGAGCAAGCGCAAATTCTTCACCTACAACGTGATCGGCGCGGTGCTGTGGGGCGGCGGCGTCACCCTCCTCGGCTACGTGCTCGGGGACAAGGTGCCGTGGGTCAAGGACAACCTCGACATCATCTTCATCGCCATCGTGCTGGTCTCCGTGATCCCGATCGCCATCGAAGTCGTCCGCGGCGCCATCGCCAAGCGGCAGGCCGAGAAGTACGGCACGGACGTCGTGGAGGAGTTCATCGAAGAGCACGAACCGGAAGAAGAGCGCCGGACCCCCTGACGCCCTGCACACAGTGCAAGGTACAAAACGCGCGGCACACAGTGCCAACAACGCGGAAGGCGCCCCACGTCGTGGGGGCGCCTTCTGTGTCTAAGCGGTGTTCACGGCCAGTGCCGCGGCAGCCTACGTCCCGGCCAGGGCCTCGACGATGGCCGGAAGCAGCGCCCGGAACGCGTGGCCCCGGTGGCTGATGGCGTTCTTCTCCTCGGGCTTGAGCTCGGCGCAGCTGCGGTCCAGGCCGCTCGGCTGCAGGACGGGGTCGTAGCCGAAGCCGCCCTCCCCGCGCGGCTCGCGCAGGAGCACCCCTTCCAGCTGCCCGTACTCCACGACTTCCCGGCTGCCCCCGGCCGGGGACGCGGGCACCGCCAGCGCCGCGGCACAGACGAACGCGGCCCCGCGGTACTCGTCCGGCACGTCGGCCAGCTGGGCCAGCAGCAACCGCAGGTTCGCGGCGTCGTCGCCGTGCCGCCCGGACCAGCGGGCGGAGAAGATCCCGGGCGCGCCGCCGAGCACGTCCACGGAAAGTCCGGAGTCGTCGGCGATCGCCACGAGCCCGGTGGCCTCCGCCACGGCCCGCGCCTTCAGGAGCGAGTTTTCGGCGAAGGTCACGCCGGTCTCGGCGACGTCGGGGGCGCCGACGGCGCCGGCGTCCACTACCTGCGTGTCGACGTCGAGCCCGGGCACCTGGCCGCGCAGCAGCTCGCGGAGTTCGCGCAGCTTGCCTTTGTTGTGGGTGGCGAGGACGAGCCGGGGGGCCGGGCCGTCAGCGTCCGGCAGGCCCGCGAACGGCACCTCCGTCACGGGGCCTCTGCCAGGGTGTCGCGCTGGATCGCGGCGAGCTGCTCCGTGCCCAGCAGCGCCAGGTCCAGGAGCTGGTTCAGCTCGTCGCGGTCGAAGGGAGCGCCCTCGGCGGTGCCCTGGACCTCCACGAACTTCCCGGAACCGGTCACCACGACGTTCATGTCGGTCTCGGCGCGCACGTCTTCGACGTAGGGCAGATCGAGCATCGGCACGCCGTCGATGATGCCGACGGACACCGCGGCGATGGTGTCGATGAGGGGCTCGGCGTTTTTGGCGATCATCTTCTTCTCGCGGGCAAAGCGGATGGCGTCCGCGAGGGCCACGTAGGCGCCGGTGATGGCCGCGGTGCGGGTGCCGCCGTCGGCCTGCAGGACATCGCAGTCCAGCACGATCGTGATCTCGCCGAGGGCTTTGGTGTCGATGATGGAGCGCAGCGAGCGGCCGATCAGCCGGGAGATCTCGTGCGTGCGGCCGCCGATCTTTCCCTTGACCGACTCACGGTCGGACCGGGTGTTCGTGGCCCGCGGCAGCATGGCGTATTCGGCGGTGACCCAGCCGCGGCCCTCGCCCTTGAGCCAGCGCGGAACGCCCTCCGTCAGGGAGGCCGTGCACAGGACGCGGGTGTTGCCGAACTCGATCAGGGCCGATCCTTCGGCCTGCTTGGACCAGCCGCGCGTGATGCTGATCGGACGCAGCTGGTCGGTGGCGCGGCCGTCGGCGCGGATGACGGGGACAGTAGGAGCTTGGGAAGTCATGCCTTTAGCTTATCGACTCACCCGGTCCCGCCCGCGCCGGACTTTGCCGGAAGCCGGCCCGCGGCTAGACGGTGTAGTGCACGCCCGCGACGGCGACGGCCACGTCCTTGCCGAAGACTTCCTTGGCCTCGGCCATGACGGTGGTCGGGGATGTCCAGACGGGAATGTGCGTCAGCAGCAGCCGCCGCGCGCCGGCGGCGACGGCGGCTTCCCCGGCCCGCTTCCCGGTCAGGTGGACGTCCTTGATCCCGTCGTCGCGGCCTTCCTCGAAGGCCGCTTCGCAGAGGAAGAGGTCGGCGTCGCGGGCCGCGTCCTCCAGGCCGCCGCAGGAGTCGGTGTCCCCCGAATAGCTGAGCACGCGGGTGACGGGGTTGCCGTCCTTGTCCGGTTCGGTGACCTCCACGCGGAGCGCGTAGGCCTCCTCGACCGGGTGGTTGACGGCATACGGGGTGACGGTGAACGGGCCCATGGTCACGGGCTTGCGCTCGGACCAGTTGCTGAAGTCGAATTCCTCGTGCATCCCGGGGTCCAGTTCCAGGCCGTAGGCGGTGGCCATCCGGTCGGCGGTGGCGGCGGGCCCCCACACCGGAATCCTGCCCCGTTCCCAGCCGCCCGGCTTCCAGCGCACGGCAACATGCAGCCCGCACAGGTCCATGCAGTGGTCCGGGTGCAGGTGGGTGAGGAAGATCGCGTCGATGTCCTCCAGGTCCGTGTAGCGCTGGATGGCGCCGAGCGCCCCGCTGCCGAGGTCCAGGACGATCTTCCAGTTCCGCTCGCCGTCGTTGGCGGTCAGCAGATAGCACGACGCCGGCGAGCCGGGCCCCGGGAAGGACCCGGTACAGCCCACGATGGTCAGCTTCACAGCAGTGTTCCCCCGCCCGCGGATCCGCCCACAAAGTTGGAGATCCGCGGCCGGCCGGCGACGGCCTGGGCGGCGGCGATCATCTCCGGGGTGATCCGGGCGAGGCTGCCGGTGGGGTACTGCGCCGCGACGTGGTCCACGTGGCGGACGCTGAGGACCTCGGGGCCAAGGAAGCGCCGGGCGAGGTGCTCGAACTGGGCGGCGTCGCCGGTGGCGATGAAGTTGTGTTCGGGCGCCGCGGCGTCCGTGCGCTCAAGCCCCCGGGACGCCAGGGCCCGGTAGACGTCCTTGGCCGTTTCCTCGGCGCTGGACACCAGCGTGACGTCCTCGCCCAGGACGAAGGAGAGCACGCCCGTCAGCAGCGGGTAGTGGGTGCAGCCGAGCACCACGGTGTCCACGCCGGCGGCGATGAGCGGCGCCAGGTAGTCACGGGCGACGGCGAGCAGTTCCGGCCCGGTGGTGATTCCGGCCTCCACGTAGGGCACGAACGCCGGGCAGGCCACGGACGTGATCTCCAGGTCAGGGGCCGCGGCGAAGGTGTCCTCGTAGGCGCGCGAACCCACGGTGGCCGAGGTCCCGATCACGCCCACCCGGCCGGTGCGGGTCGCCGCGACGGCGCGCCGGACCGCCGGCTGGATCACTTCGATCACGGGAATCCCGTACCGGGCCGTGTACCGTTCGCGGGCATCGCGCAGCACGGCGGCCGAGGCGGAGTTGCAGGCAATGGTCAGCAGCTTCACGCCGGAATCCACGAGCTCGTCCATGACGCCGAGGGCATTCGCGCGGACCTCGGCGATGGGAAGGGGCCCGTAGGGGCCGTGCGCGGTGTCGCCGACGTAGAGGATGGATTCGTTGGGCAACTGGTCGATGATCGACCGGGCCACCGTGAGGCCGCCGACGCCGGAATCGAAGACGCCAATGGGACGCGATCCCAGCTCTGATGCCGGTTCGGGTCCCGCGGGGCCGGTTGCGGTGCTGCTCGCTGGGGAGTCCGCAGCAGCCGCTGCCGGATCCATACTCGATGCTGAAGTCATGATTATTCGAGGATAGGACAACGCCTGCGGGGCGGCCATCACATTGTGGCGTGCAACTCGTGTCTCATGGGTCACACCCTCGCGCTCAGCGCCGGGCATCGAGCGAGTGCACCATGGCCTGGACCAGTGACTCCTGCAGCCAGGTGGTGAAGTTGTACACGAGCGCCAGGTAGCTTTCGACGTCCTCGGCCTGGGACCAGTCCTGCATGAGGTGGACGTTGTCGGCGTCGGCGTCGTCGCGGATGTCGAGGCGTTCGGCCAGGACCAGCCGGACATCGTTGAGCGCGGTGGCCCAGTGCCGGGCGTCGGCCGCGGTCAGGACGAGGTCGTCCCGGTCCAGGCTCAGCGCGGCAGCCTTCAGCGCGCCGATCTTGCCTTCGCGCAGCGACCGCTCGGTGTAGCGGCGGAACTCAAGGGAGGCGTCGTCGTCGTTCTTCATCACGTTCGGCAGCAGCCGGCGCAGGGCGCGGTCCGAGGGTTCGCGGGCCTCGGTGTCCAGGCCCACCAGGGCGGCCAGCGGGTCCTCGTTGGCGCGCTCCTCCGGTTCGAGCATGGAGATGACGTCGTCAAAGAGGCTGCGGAGCAGTTCGCGCTCGGCCGGCTCCAGATGGCCCCGGATGCCCTTGTGCCCGTACTTGAATGCCTTAGCCACGTTTTCCTTTGCCTTTGCCGGAACCGCTCCCGTTGCCGCCGGTGGCTTTCTCCACCGTCGCCCAGAGGCCGTAGCCATGCATGGCGACGGCGTGCTGCTCCACCTGTTCCTTGCTCCCGTGCGCCACGATCGAGCGGCCCTTCTTGTGGACCTCCATCATGAGTTTGTTGGCCTTGGTCTCCGAGTATCCGAAATAGCTGCGGAACACGTAGCTCACGTAGCTCATCAGATTCACGGGATCGTTCCAGATCACGAGGTTCCAGGGGATGTCCGGGGCGGTCAGGATGTCGGCGGACGTCGCTGTTCCTGTCTGGGTGCTCTCCCGTGTGTCCGGGCCGAGGGCAACGCTGAGGGTCATCTGTCCATTCTATGGGGATGCACACTAGAGTGAATTTGTGAGTACCTCAGCTGGCTGGGACCGTCCCCGCACGTCCCTGTATACCGATCACTACGAGCTGACGATGCTGCAGGGTGCTTTGCAGTCCGGCGCGGCCCACCGGAAATCGGTCTTCGAGGCCTTCGCCCGGCGGCTGCCGGACGGGCGCCGCTACGGGATCGTGGCGGGCACCGGCCGCCTGCTGGAGGGGATCGCGAACTTCCGCTTCGGCGAACCGGAACTGGACTACCTGCGCCGCACCAAGGTGGTGAACGACCAGACGCTGGAGTACCTGGCCGGTTACAGCTTCTCCGGCGACATTTGGGGGTATCCGGAGGGTGAGGCGTATTTCCCGAACTCCCCCGTGCTGATCGTGGAGTCCACGTTCGCCGAGGCCTGCATCCTGGAGACGTACCTGCTCTCCGTCCTCAACCATGACTGCGCGATCGCCTCGGCCGCCTCCCGGATGATTTCCGCGGCCGGTACCCGCCCGTGCATCGAGATGGGGTCCCGCCGGACGCACGAGGAGGCCGCGGCCGCGGCTGCCCGTGCCGCGGTGATTGCCGGGTTCGACAGCACCTCCAACCTGGAGGCCGGATTGCGCTACGGGCTGAAGACGGTGGGCACGGCCGCCCATTCCTTTACCCTCCTGCACGACACCGAGCGGGAGGCCTTCGAGGCCCAGATTGCCGCCTTCGGGCCGGAAACCTCACTCCTGGTGGACACGTACGACGTCGAAGCGGCCGTCCGCACCGCCGTCGACCTCGCCGGGGACCGGCTGGGCGCCGTCCGGCTGGACTCCGGAGACCTCGTGGCCCAGGCCCAGTGGGTCCGGCAGCTGCTCGACGAGCTCGGCAATGACCACACCAAGATCGTGGTGACCTCCGACCTCGACGAATTCGCCATCGCGGCCCTGCAGTCCGCCCCGGTGGACTCCTACGGCGTGGGCACGTCCCTCGTGACCGGCTCCGGCGCCCCGACGGCGAGCATGGTCTACAAGCTCGTCAGCCGCACCGACGACGCGGGCGATTTCATCTCCGTCGCCAAAGCCGCCAAGAACAAGGCCAGCAAAGGCGGGCGCAAGTACGCGCTGCGCAAGCTCAACGAGCGCGGGACCGCCACCCAGGAAATCGTGGGCGTCGGTCATCACCCGGAGGACGACGGCAACGACCGGCCGCTGCTGCAGCAGTTCGTCAAGAACGGCGAGCTCCTGCCCGGGTGGACCGGCCCGGAGGGGGTCCAGCGCGCCCGCCGGCGCCACGCGGAGACCATGAAGGAGCTCCCCGCGGTGGTCAACCGGCTGCAGCGCGGCGAGGCTGCCATCCCCACCATCTACGAGGAGGACTGAATGTCCCGCGCCCTGATCATCGTCGACGTCCAAAACGATTTCTGCGAGGGAGGTTCCCTGCCCGTCGCCGGCGGGGCTGACCTCGCCGGCGAGATCAGCGAGTACGTTGACGCGCACCACGGCCAGTTCGACCACATCGTGGCCACCCAGGACTGGCACATCGACCCGGGCGCGCACTTCTCGGACGAACCTGACTTCGTGGACAGCTGGCCGCCGCACTGCGTGGCGGGCACCCGCGGGGCCGAACTGCACCCCGATCTCGATCCGGAGTACATCCAGGCGTACTTCCGCAAGGGCCAGTTCGCCGCGGCGTACTCCGGCTTTGAAGGACTCCTGGCCCCCGACGACGACGTCCCCACCGGGGACCGGAAGCCCGGCGCCATGCCCGTCTCCGGATCCGGCACCGAGGACGCAGAGGGTGTTTTCGCCGTTGGCGAGGATACGATCGGACTGGACGACTGGCTGCAGAGCCACGACGTCGAAGATATCGTGGTGGTGGGGATCGCCACTGACTACTGCGTCAAAGCGACCGCCCTGGACGCCGTCCAGGCCGGCTACTCCGTCACGGTGCTGCGCGGCCTGACGGTCGGAATCGCCGAAGACCTCGAGGACGCCGTGGCCGAGCTGGAGCTTGGCGGCGTCGATGTCCTCTGAGCCCGCCGCCGCAGTAGACTCGAAATCCGTGCCATATCGCCAGTCTTGCCATATTGACCGACCCGTAGAACCCCGGAGTACACCATGAAGAAGACCCTGACCGTTCTCATTGCCGCCGGCGCGCTGCTCGGCGCGGCCGGCTGCTCAGCCACCCCGCAGCTGACCAACGAGGAAACCTGCGCCCGGGTCAAGACCGTGGTCTCCGCCCAGTCGGCCACGTCCGACAAGGCCGGCATGACCAGGGTCGCCAACCAGCTGCGGCCCATCAAGGCGGCGGCGTCCGACGACCTCCGGGCTCCGCTGCAGACCATCATCGAGTACTTCGACGAGTCGGCCAAGCCCTCCCCGGACACCGCCAAGCTTGAGAACATGAAGGCCGGTTACACCCAGGCAGGCCAGACCTACGGCCAGATCTGCGGCGCCGGCGGCCAGTAGCGGCGGCTACCTTCCTGCGGTCTTGGCAGCCACTGGTCCACGGAGAAGCAGCATCAGGGGGCTCCGTCAGGAAACGCGTTTTACCTGCCAGCTAGCTTCCCATCGGACGTTGTGCTCGCCGTCAGCGTCCCACTCAACCAATACGTGCGTGACGGTGTAAGCAATGGCGTTCCCGTTGATGGAGCGTACCTTGACAGGAACTGGCCGGATAACGATAACTGGCCGGCCCGGCGCTTGCCCCAGTGCGTCCTCACATAATTTCGACCGGTTTATTCCCTCCACCGTATCCATAGGGGAATGCTAGCTGGAGGCGGAGGTCCGCACCTTT
Organism: uncultured Actinomycetota bacterium; assembly: GCA_963810895.1. Lineage (GTDB taxonomy): Bacteria > Actinomycetota > Actinomycetes > Actinomycetales > Micrococcaceae > Arthrobacter. The sequence goes on along the minus strand of CAWEPM010000028.1, from coordinate 24,560 downwards.
GGTTTTCCTTGAGTTCTCGTGAAAGCTCGATTGGACGTCCTCGGAGCCTAGATCTTCCTTGCGAGCACCCACGACGTCGGCGCCGACGTCGGCGCCGAACCGGCTCCACACCACCAGCTACCGCTATTGGTCCGCAGGGCGGAGCGACGTGATCATCTGTCGGATTGAGTCGTACTCATCCGTCCCCGTGTAGGCCTCCGGGCTGCCCGGATTCGACGCATTGCCGGTCGTCGTGTCGAGAGAATCATAGACACCGCCAAACGATGCCACCCCCGGCGGCCACTTGAAGAATTGGAAAATCGGGCAGGCGCTGCGCCCGGAGGGCAGAGGCTCGGAAGTAATCCCGTAGGCCAAGGGGTCCGGCTTCGAGGGGTCCGACCCGGGTTCGGCCCGGCCTTCAAAGACAAATCGCGGCGTCGCGCCACCCCGTGCCAGCGCCGGCAAAGTCTGCGAATCCATCAGGGAATACGGGTACTTCTCGGTGCATTGCGCCCCGAGCACAATGTTAGTCCGCAAGCTTGCCATCGACTTCTTGGCTCCGTTGAGGACCTCCACAAAGACACCGCCGGGGGCTGCCTCGGCGGCCCGGTCCCTGATGGTCCAGTCCGGCGGGTAGTCGAACATGAGCTCGCCGTCCGACGTCGTGAAAGTCTTCCACTCGGGCTGCACAGACGCTGGAGGCGATGCCGCCGCGGCGGTTTTCGGGGATGTGGGCCCGGCTGTCCCGGGACGCGGAGACGCTGAGCTTGGACCCGAAGAACTGGTCCTCGGGCCGCTGGGCGGAGAGCACGCCGTCAACAGAACGGCGATGCACAAGGCTGCGGAAACTGCTCTGCCGGATGGTCCAAATCGGCTCATGTCGGCCTCCCCTTTGGCGTGCACGTAGTCCGCACAATACTCGTTTTTCCCGGCTCAAAAAACAGGGTCTTTGGACCCTCGCAATGCACCGGCCACGGCGGCCGGTTGCTCTTGCCCGCGAAAAAGCGGGGGCCGGCGAAACCCGCCAGCCCCCGCAATGCCTCCGGCTGCAGCCGGAGGTCAATCTCCTGCTGCCTACTTCTTCATGAGTGTGTTGCCATACCCGGCATCGCACTTGCCATCATGGATGACACCTGCGCCCGGTGCCACAGCGTAGTTGCTGGCTGGGTTGAAGACGGCGGTGCGGACGTTTGTCACCTTGCTGGCGCAGTTGTCGGCACCGGCAGCATTCATGCTCTGGCCGCCGATCCACATGTCGATCCAGATGGTGGAGTTGGTGCCGTTCGCGTTGGTGCCCTGGTGGCATGGGCCGCCCTGGGGATCGTCGCCGTCACCACAGGTGTCCTCGACGATAAAGTAGCGACGCACGTCCGGAAGGTAGATCCGCGTGCCGGCCGGGAAGTCCAGCACGTCCTTGCCGGTGGCGAGGGAATGCCCCACTGCGATGGTGATCGGGTCAGCGTACGTGCCTGTGCCCCCGGCGGCCTTGTGCAGTATCGGGTGGCTGATGGTTGCCGAGCCCACCGGTGTGTTGTCGTGCCACGTGTACGCCGTCGTGTAGGTGGTGTTGACAATGCGCTCGGAGGACGACGCCGGCAGGACTGGCGCCGGCTTCGGAGCCGCGGGAGCCGCGGCAGGCGTGGAGGCTGTTGCGGGGCCAGCCACCGGGGCCAGGGTCGCTACCGATGTTTTGGCGGCCTGTCCGGCCGGCGGCGTGCCTGCATCAGCAGTTGCCGCAGCGTCCGCCTTGGCTGCCTTCTCTGCGGCTGCTTTCTTAGCTGCCGCCTTCTTTGCTGCCTCCGCGGCGGCAGCCTTGACTTTCTCAGCCGCGGCCTTCTGGGAGGCGCCGACTTCGGCGGACGCCCCGTTGAGCCCGGTGCTGGAGCTAGCTTCGACACCGGCGTTAGCCGAGCCTGCAGACTGTGCGGATGAGTTTGGCGTGCCGGTCACGGCACCACACGCCGACGTGGCGAGTAGAACCGAGAGCATGCCGGCGAACAGCAGATTATTCCTGCGCATGGGAAATCAAGCCTCTTCATGGGAGTGCGGAAACGGGCAGTCCCATAGTGCTATGTCCTGCCCGGAGTCGGTCACGGTATGCGGAACGCAGGGCGTTGCCACCTGGGGACTTATCACACGGCACTGCGTTCAGGACGCTCGAGTGGGCGTGTATGCCAACCGGTGACCTAAACGTTACATTGCCCGGCGCGGAGAGGCCAATTGAAGGCGCACCGCGACTCATTCGCGTGAAGTCAGGGATCCGTCTGGACCCTCTTCACCCTTGCCAGTTTCGGGACCGGGCTACTGGGTGACGAGCTGATTCCCGTATCCGCTGTCACACTTGCCGTCGTGGATCACGCCGTTCCCTGAAGCCACGACGTAGTTGTCAGCAGGGTTGAAGACAGCGGCCCGCACGCCTGTTACTTGCTCCGTGCAGCGCTCGGCCAAGGACGCATTTCCCCCCTGGCCGCCGATCCACATATCCAGCCAGATGGACGCCCCGCGATGCTCGGACGCCCCGGAGTGGCACGGACCGTCTTCCGGCGCGGGTCCGTCCCCGCAGGTGTCTTCCACGATGAAGTATCGCCGAACATGAGGCAGGTAGATCAGAGTGCCAGCGGGGAAATCAAGGACGTCCTTCCCCGTCTCCAGGGAATGCCCGACGGCGATGGTCACCGGATCCGCATAAGTTCCCGCCCCGCCGGCTTTCTTGTGCTTCACCGGGTTACTGATGTCGGGAGAGCCTTCGGGCGTGTTGTCGAACCACGTGTAGGCCGTAAGGTACGCGTCCGGAACGACGATCTCCTCCGATGACCGGGGGGGCGTGGAGGCAGTGGCAGGCATCGAAGGCGTAGACGGGGCAGGCGCAGGCGTAGACGGGGCAGGCGGAGACGGCGCAGGCGTGGACGGGGCAGGCGCAGGCGGACCTCCGCACGCGGCGGCACTCAGGCCTACCGAGAACAAGACCGTTGCCACTACGATGTGTCTGCGCATTCGGCATCTGCCTCCACCAGTTCCGGCCAAGTACGTTGAACAGTACCCCCGCCCCCTGCCGCCATGGTACCCGCGAGCATGGATTCCTTCGGATTCCCGGCGACAGGAGAAGCTCTGACGCGTGGCCCCTTCGCCTTGCGTGGGGATGCGCTAGACGCGTCGCGTTGCAGGTCAACGACGCGCGCCGCTGTGACTTCCGGCTGTGGCGGCGACACCGAGCAGTCCCTGTCCGCCCGTACTGACCGATCAAGGTCATCGAAGCGCGGGAGTCGACTCAACGAGCAAGTAGAACCGTCAGGAAAAGCAGGTGTTTCCTACGCGTGTGCGGCCCCGGCTCCGGCTCCTACCCTCATAGGCATAAGTGGTTCTCCGCAATAGTCGGCTCAAGTAGCAGCTCCAAGAAGCAGATCAGATCAGCGCGGATCTGTTCTTCTACAAATTGATCGCCAGTTCCCGGTTTGAGTCCGGGAATCCCGCATTCTTGCTCATGCCCTGACTCAGGTTGGGACGTAGTTACACAGGCGAGGCAGTCCATGTCGAAATTAGGCACTATTCCCGACACTGCACCGGTCTTCTTCGATCCGAGTGGAAAGCGGTGGCGAAGAATTCTGCTCGGCCTGCTGGCAAGCGTGCTGTTGGTGGTCCTATCCGTCGTGTGGATCCTGCCCGGTGCCACCGCTCCCCTGTTGAAGGGACAGCAGAATCAGTCCGTGGACTATCCGCGGAAGTTGTTGTCAACACAGGACCTGGAGAATATTCCCAGAATCGGCCCGGACGATGCCTTTGCCATCGACAGGATCGCACTCGTTGAGCGACAAAACGGCAAAGTCCTGCTCAAGGATCCCTTCAGCAACACCACTTGGAGGGAAGCCACCGCTGACGAAATAGAGCTGATCGGCGACAGCCCATACGTCATGGAAACTTCCGGAAAACCGGCAGACCGGACGTTGATGTTGACCTTCGATGATGGGCCCGACCCGACGTACACGCCGCAAATTCTGGACTTGCTGTCCCGCGAAGGTGTGCCGGCGACGTTCTTCACGGTCGGGGACAACATCGTCAAATACCCGGACATCTTCCGGCGCATGGTGCGCGAGGGTCACATGGTCGGCAACCACACGATGTCCCACATCGATTTTTGGGCCCACGACGACTACTACAATCGTCAGCAGATCATCGGTGAGGACCGGGTCATGCGGGCTGCGGATAACTACGAATCGCGGTTGTTCCGGATCCCCACCGGAGACCCGGCGAACAACACCCTGGCGCTTCTGCAGGCTCAGCAGTTGGGTTACCTCCACATCAACATGGATCTTGATACGCGTGATTGGGACCACCCCCCCGGAGTTCCCATTCAGCCGCCGCAACTGGACGGCAAAGGACACATCGTCCTGGTCCACGACGGCGGCGGGGACCGCTCCGCGACCATAGAAATGCTGAAGACCTTCATCCCCCAGGCAAAGGCACAGGGCTACACATTCTCCACGGTCCAGCCGCTGCTGCCTTCTGAATACGTTCCCCGGGCCGATGCCAGGGCCACTGTTGCAGACAACGCGACCCTGGCCGCCCTGACGACGTACTTGGTCACTCCGAATGTGGTGCTCAATTGGTTGTTCTGGTTCGGCATCGCTTCCCTGACCATCCTGACATTCCTGTATGTGGTTCTCGCCCTGATCAACAATCACCGACAGAAAAAACGCCTCTGGTCCGTCATTGAGGAGAAAGACTGGCCTTTCGTCAGCGTGGTCCTGCCGGTCTTCAACGAAGAACTCGTCGTGACCAAAACACTGGACGCACTGAGAGCCAGCGACTACCCGCGCATGGAAGTAGTCGCCATAAACGACGGCTCAACCGACGGCACCCTGGCGGTTCTTTCCGATTACGCCAGAACATGGCCGCAACTGCGCGTCATCGACCAACCCAACGGGGGCAAGTCAGCGGCCAGCAACAACGGGATAGCCCAATCCCGAGGGGAAGTCGTGGTCACTCTCGATGGGGACACATTGTTTGAACCACAGACCATCAAGATGTTTGCCCGCCACTTTTGCGCCCCCAGGAACGGAAAGAAGGTTGGAGCGGTTGCCGGGCACGTCAAAGTCGGAAACCGCCGCAACCTCCTCACCGCTTGGCAAAGCCTTGAATACCTCTCCGGAATCTGTGTCACCCGCATGGCGGAGGGTCTCATGGGAGCGATCTCCATAGTTCCCGGCGCCTGTGCAGCATGGCGCCGGGAAGCACTCCTCCAAGCTGGCGGCTACTCCCATGACACGCTTGCCGAAGACGCTGACCTGACCCTGTCCCTTCAGCGACTCGGGTACAGCATCGTCCAAGAAAACCTCGCGGTCGCATGGACTGAAGCGCCAATGACAGTCCGGGGATTGTTCAAGCAGAGGCTCCGCTGGACCTTTGGGAACATCCAGACCCTGTTCAAACACCGGTCCATGCTCTTCAACCCTCGGTATGGGGCGCTCGGCATGCTCACCATGCCCTATGCACTGATCTCGGTACTCGTCCCGCTGATTTTCATGCCACTGACGGTCGTCGTTGCAGCTACCAGCCTGGCCCGCGGCGAATGGCAGGCCGTCGCGATTTTCTCGCTGTTCGTCGCTGCAACTCACATGCTCATCTCGATTGTGGCGGTACTGATGGTCCATGAGAGCCCCGTTCATCTGCTCATAGTCCCCATTTACCGGCTCATCTACGAACCTCTCCGCGCCTACGTGGTGTTCGGATCCGCGATCCAGGCCATTCGGGGCACCGCCGTCGGCTGGTACAAACCCGAACGCACCAACAGCGTCGCCCTGCCGGCCGCCGCCGCCGGGCAGATCGGCCGCCTCGCGCCGGTGCCATCAGACGGCCGCCTCGCGCCGGTGCCATCAGACGGCCGCCTCGCGCCGGTGCCATCAGACCGTTTAGCCCCCTCCTAACCAAAACTTTCTGGCTGGGACAAACGGCCTGAGTTATGGTGATCCATCCTGGCGAGCAGTCAACATGAAGGGCAATGATGCGATATCGACATGTGCCCGTATCCCGTTGTTGGAGCGGCATCCTCGCGGTCTCCGCCGTCGTGGTGGCCGTTGCTGCCTGTAGTCCCACGCCGCCACCGGAACATAAAGGACAGGAGGCAGGAACAAACCAAACCGCGCCGAGCCACCGGTGGTTCGGCGGATACCTCGATGTCACGCTTGTCCCGAGCCTCCGCCTCCAGGATTCGCCGCCGCACGGCCAAGTCACCACGGTCCTGTCCTTTATCGGCTCCGATCCCGAAAAGCCCTGCGAACCATCCTGGGACGGTTTCTATGATCTTGAGCAGGCGGCCACCACCCTGGACCTCGAGGGACAGTTGAAAACCTTCCGCGAGGCTGGCAACGACGTCGCAGTATCCTTCGGAGGGCAACTCGGCACGGAGCTGGCCGCAGCCTGCACCGACAGCGAGGCCCTGGCGAGGGCTTACGCAGCTGTGGTCGCAAAGTACGGACTCGATGTCATGGACTTCGACATCGAAGGCGAGGGCTTGGATGATCATCCCGCAGCAATGAGGCGTGCCGCTGCCATCGCACGGCTTCAGGCCGCACGGCCTCCTGACACCCCGTTGAAAGTGTGGCTGACCCTTCCCGTCTCGACGGACGGGCTGACACCCGAAGGCGAAGCTTCTGTAACAACCATGCTTGACGCGGGCGTTGAACTCGCCGGCGTCAACATTATGACCATGAACTTCGGCCCGCTCGCGCCGGGACAGACCATGCTCGCGGCAGGAATAAGCGCAGCCGAGGCTACGCACCGGACGCTGGCCGCACTGTACGAGAAGGCAGGCCAACCACTCGAAGATGCTGTGCTGTGGAATAGGATCGGGCTCACGCCCATGATCGGCACGAACGACGTACAGGGCCAGGTCTTCACCCTCGCGGACGCGGCAGGCCTGAACAGCTTCGCCGTGGAACGTGGCATCGGCCGGATATCCATGTGGTCACTGAACAGGGACACCAGCTGCAATCCCTCCAGCCAGGGGCAACCAGGCAATGGCGCTGCAAACAACTGCAGCGGAGTGCAGCAGGAGCCAGGGATGTTCGCGAAAGTGCTTGGAAACTCCTATGTCAATGGTCAATAGTTTCTGCCCCGCGACGGCCAGCGAAGGTGCCCGCTGGTGGCCAGCGGAACTGTCTGGTGATGGCCAATAGATCTGCTACTTCCGCCCGATGAACCAGTCCTGCAGCTTCCGCAGACGGGTCTGCAGCTGCTCCTCGTTGGCCTGCGCGACGGCCGGGCCGCCGCAGACGGTGCGGAGTTTGGTGTGGATGACGCCGTGCGGGGTCCCCGTCCGGGCTGACCACGCCGCGACGTTCTTGGCCAGCTCGGTGCGCAGGTCCATGAGCATCCGGTGGTCGGGCAGGGCCGGGGCCGCCGTCTCGGGGGCGGCCGCCTGCGGGGCGCGCTTGTTCTTCCGGTTCAGCTGCTCGTGCTGGCGCTGGCGCAGCAGCGTGCCGACCTGTTCGGCGTCGAGCAGTCCGGGGATGCCGAGGAAGTCGAGCTCGTCCTCCGAGCCCACCTCGCCGCCGGTGCCGAACTCGCCGCCGTCGAAGAGCACGCGGTCAAAGGACGCCTGCGAGTCGAGGGCCTCGAACTTGCCCTTCATCAGGGAGTCGGAGGCCTTCTCCTCGCGGTTCGCCTCGTCCATGAGCGAGTCCTCGGGGTTGAACAGGCCGTCGCCGTCTTCCTTCTCCGGCCGGTCCAGGGCGTGGTCGCGCTCGGCCTCCATGGAGTTGGCCAGCGCCATCAGCTGCGGCACCGAGGGCAGGAAGACCGACGCCGTCTCGCCGCGCTTGCGGGCACGCACGAAGCGGCCCACGGCCTGGGCGAAGAACAGCGGGGTGGAGGTCGAGGTCGCGTAGACGCCGACGGACAGCCGCGGAACGTCCACGCCTTCGGACACCATCCGCACCGCCACCATCCAGCGCTTGTCGCCGGCGGAGAACTCCTCGATCTTGCTGGAGGCCTTGGCGTCGTCGGAGAGGATGACGGTGGGCGATTCGCCGGTGATCTTCTTCAACTGGCCGGCGTAGGCGCGGGCGCCCTCGTGGTCGGTGGCAATGACCAGGCCGCCGGCGTCGGGGACGCTGCGCCGCACCTCGCTGAGACGTTTGTCCGCTCCGGCGAGGACCGCGGGGATCCATTCGCCGGCCGGGTTCAGCGCGGTCCGCCAGGCCTGCGAGGTGATGTCCTTCGTGACGGCCGACTCGCCGAGGGAGGCGGCCATTTCATCGCCGGCGCTCGTGCGCCAGCGCATCTGGCCGGAATAGGCCATGAACATGACAGGGCGGACCACGTGGTCCCGCAGGGCCTTGCCGTAGCCGTAGGTGTAGTCGGCCTTGGAGCGCCGGATCCCGTCCCGGTCCTCGGCGTACTCCACGAACGGGATGGGCGAGGTGTCGGACCGGAACGGGGTGCCTGTCAGGGACAGCCGGCGGGCCGCGGGGTCGAACGCCTCGCGGAGGCCGTCACCCCAGGACAGCGCCTCGCCGCCGTGGTGGATTTCGTCCAGGATCACCAGCGTGCGGGCGGCCTCGGTCTTGGCCCGGTGCAGCATGGGCTTGCTGGCCACCTGCGCGTAGGTGACGGCGACGCCGATGAAGCCGCGGCCGTGCTGGCCGTCGGCGTTCTTGAAGTTGGGGTCGATCGCGATGCCCACCTTGGCGGCGGCGTCGGCCCACTGGCGCTTCAGGTGGTCGGTGGGCGCCACGATGGTCACGCGGTTCACCACACCGGTATCGATGAGCATGGATGCCACCCGCAGGGCGAAGGTGGTCTTACCGGCGCCGGGGGTCGCGACGGCGAGGAAGTCCTTGGGATGGGTGCTGAAGTAGCTGTCCAGCGCCTCCTGCTGCCAGGCGCGCAGTTTCGGGGCGGTGCCCCAGGCGGCCCGCTCGGGATACGCGGGGGGAAGCGTGGGTCCGCCGAAGAGTGTCTCTGTCACCGGGGCGCCCTCCATCCGCGCATGGCTGCAGCCGACGGAGAAACCCAATTAAGCACAAAAACACCAATCTTTTCGGATGGACCGTAAGGTACGAAAACCGGACAGCATGGACCGGAAAGCAGGAGAACAGAAAAGCAGGAAAATCAGTGCGCAACGGCGCGCCGCCATGAACAGGCGCCGTACCAGGGCGCCCTCAACAGGCGCCGTGCTCAGGCGATATCGACAGGCAAAAGAGACGCCGCAGGGGAACGGCTAACCGGTCCCGTGCGGGCCGTTACTTGCCGTTACTTATCGCCGGAGCCCTTGCCGCCGTCGTTCCCGGGGCGCAGGCCCTCGTAAACTTCCTTGCACTCGGGGCAGACGGGGAACTTCTGCGGGTCCCGGCCCGGTGTCCAGACCTTGCCGCAGAGGGCGATGACGGGTTCACCGGTCAGCGCGGATTCCATGATCTTTTCCTTGCGCACGTAGTGCGAGAAGCGCTCCCGGTCACCGGGCTCCACTTCCTGGCGCAGTTCCTCGCGCTCGATCGTGGCCGTTGACGTCCCGGCTCCGGAGAGCTCGCGCATCGGGTCGTTTTCGAGAGGATCGGTCATGCTAGTCATGACACCCATCTTAGCCGTTGGAAGCGTGCCGCCGGACCTGCGGGATGCCGGCGGCGGTGGCTAAAGGCCCTGCCAGGCAGGTTTGTGCTCGTAGCTGTGGCGGTAGTAATCGGCCAGCCGCAGCGACGACGCCGCCGCCTCGTCGACGAGGATTGTGGCATGCGGGTGCAGCTGCAGCACGGAGGCGGCACAGATGGCCGCGACAGGGCCCTCCGCGAGGTCCCGCACGGCTTGGGCCTTCTGCGCGCCGGTGGCGACAAGGATGACGTGGCGGGCGTCCAGGATGGTGCCCAGGCCTTGGGTCAGGACGTGGTGGGGCACGTCGGCCAGGCTGCCGAAAAACCGTGCGTTGTCCCGGCGTGTCTGCTCGATCAGGGTCTTGATCCGCGTCCGGGAAGCCAGTGACGAGCCCGGTTCGTTGAATCCGATATGGCCGTCCGTTCCGACGCCGAGAAGCTGCAGGTCCACTCCCCCGGCGTCCCGGATGGCGTCTTCATAGGCCCGGCAGGCCGCCGGGATATCCGCCGCCGCGCCGTCGGGCACGTGGACGTTGGCCGGGTCGATGTTCACCCGCGCCGTGAATTCGCGCCCGACCACCTCGCGGTAGGACTGGGGATGGCCCGCCGGGAGCCCCACGTACTCATCCAGGGCGAACGCCCGGGCCCGGCTGAAGTCCAGTCCGTCGCGCTCGTGCCGCAGGGCCAGCTCCTCATAGATCGGCAACGGCGTGGAACCCGTCGCCAGGCCCAGGACGGCGTCGGGCTTGCGGCGAAGCAGGGCCTCCACCGCATCCGCCGCCAGCGATGCGATCTGCTTGCTGCCGTGAAGGATGACAACTTCCATGGTCCCTGCCTTTACTGGCTTCTGGCTTATCTGGCGTTCGGGAATGCGCACTCCCAGCATGCACCCGTCAGCGGTTGACGGCCAGTTGTGCCAGCAGCTCGGGCGCCCGCCGGTCGAGCCATGCTCCACCGGCCCGGACACCGGCGGCGAAGAGCGCAAGGCCCAGCACGGGTCCGAGCACCAGGGTGATCCAGCCCGGCACGGGGCTGCCTGTGATGAACTGCGCGGCCACGAGCGCCACTTCGGGCGCCACGAGGACCATGAGGACGGCCATGCCGCCGAACTGCACGGCGAGGGTCTGGGCCACGTTCCCCGGCGGCTTCTTGAACGGGCTGTCTCCCGGCAGCGGCACGCTCACGGTGTAGCGTGCCGAGATCACCGAGGCCAGGCCCAGCCCGCTGAACAGGACGCCGAGCGAGAGCCCGAGGACCGCGGGCAGCTTGTCCCAGTCTCCCGTGAAGAAGAACGGGCCCACGCTGAAGATGAGCACCACGGGCAGCGCGAAGCTCAGGCACGCTAACGCCCGGCCGAGACGGTCGTCCGCGCCGCGCACGCCGGTGGCCACGTGCAGGGCGAACGCGGTGCTGTCATAGGAGACGTCCGTGGAGATGGACCAGGCCAGCAGGAAGGCCGTCAGCGGCCCCACAAACTGGAACGGGCCATAGAACCCGCTCTGGCTGCCCTGGAACAGGAACAGCACGGGCAGGAGCGGAACCACCACGAGCGCGCCGGCGTAGCGGGGATCGCGCAGCCAGTAGTACAGGGACCTCGCCGCGACGGCCGCGGCCGGCGTCGCAGGGAACACCCCGAACAGGCCGGCGCCGCCGGACCGGCGCTTGGACGTTCCCGCGTAGGGCGGGGTCACCAGGGCCCGCTGCAACAGGACCTTCCACGCCAGGGCGAGTCCCGCCAAGGTGGCCGCCGCGATGAGGAATTTCACGGCCGCTGCCGCGTAGTTGCCGGCGGCGAGCTCGCCGCCGAGCGCGAAGGCCGCACCGGCGGGTGTCCAGGACAAGGTCCTGGCCAGGGCGGCCGGGAAATCGCCCGAACCCGAGATTCCCTTTGCGATGCCCGCCACGATGGGGCCCGTGAGCACGAGCGGGATGAGGAAGGCGACGGCGCTGATGTCCTTGAAGCGCCGGGAGCTTGCCAGGCCCGCCGTTGCGGTGGTCACCACCTTGGACAGCACCACGCAGCTCAGCACGCCCAGGACCGCACCCACGAAGGCGCCGGCCGCGGCGGGCACGCTGCGGGACCAGGTGCCCACGGTGGCGAGCGCAACGAGCGTGGTTGCAAGGCCCGGGATGCCGATCAGGCCGCCGAGCGCCAGCCCTGCCAGCAGCTGCGGCATGGGCACGGCGAAGGTGGTGAAGCGGGCGGGGTCCAGGGTCATGTCCGCGGCGGAGACCGCGACCGGGATGATGGCCCAGCCCAGGAGTGCTGCCGCGCCGCCCAGGACCACCACGGTCTGGGCAAGTTCGATCTCCTGGCCGCGGAGGTACAGCAGTCCGGCCACAAAGAGACCGACAATGCCCAGGGCATACAGGGCGCCGATGCCCAGGCCCACCAGCTGCCAGGGGCTGCGCCGGACGCTGTTGCGCAGCAGGGTCAGCTTGAGCCTCAGAAGGTGCGCAACCATTCCAGCCCTTCCGTGTGGTTCCGGCCGCCCACGAGCTGCACGAAACGGTCCTCGAGGCTTGCCCCGGCGCGGACGTCCTCCACTGTGCCGGCGGCCAGGAGCCGGCCGCCGGCGACGACGGCGACGTGGTCGCACATGCGCTGGACCAGGTCCATGACGTGGCTGGAGACGATGACCGTGCCGCCCGAGGACACGTAGCGGTCCAGGATGTCGCGGATGTTCGCCGCGGAGATGGGGTCCACGGATTCGAACGGCTCGTCGAGGACCAGGAGCCGCGGCGCGTGGATCAGCGCCGAGGCCAGCGCGATCTTCTTCGTCATGCCGGCGGAGTAGTCCACCACCAGCGTGCCGGCGTCGTTGGCCAGGTCCAGGGCCGCGAGCAGCTCCGCGACGCGCGAGGCCACGATGTCCCGGTCCATCCCGCGCAGCAGGCCGGCGTACGTGACGAGCTGCTCGCCGCTCAGGCGGTCGAACAGCCGGACGCCGTCGGGCAGGATGCCCATCAGCTTCTTGGCCTCCAGCGGATGCTGCCAGACGTCGACGCCGTGGACCAGCGCGGTCCCGAAATCGGGGCGCAGCAGGCCCGTCGCCATGGACAGCGTGGTGGTCTTGCCGGCGCCGTTGGGGCCCACCACCCCGTAGAAGGATCCGGCCGGAACGTCCAGGCTGATGCCGTCGACGGCGATTTTGTCACCGAAGCGCTTGGCGAGGCCGAGCAGGGACAGGGCAGGGACCTGCGGCGCGGACGGGCCGTGCGGGGCTGGCTGTCCCTGCTGGGCTGGTTGTCCCTGCCGGGCAGGGGGCTGGAAAGTCATGACGCTAGACTAACCGGCCCCGGGCGCGAAAAGGATCGTCCGCAAGGCGTAGGTTTTCAGCCCTGGCCGCGCCGCAACCGGGGCGTCCTAGAACGAGTGCCGGGGTATGGCGCGCTCGTACTGCGGCGGCCACGCAAGGTCGTGGCCGAGCTCGAACGCGGCCCGCAGCCACCAGTGCGGATCCCGCAGCGCGGCCCGGGCGATGAACACGCCGTCGGCCTGGCCGGTGGCCACCGCGTGCTCGGCCTGGCCGGCCGACGTCAGGAGCCCCACTGTGCCGGTCTTGACCCCGGTTTCGCGCCGGATCCGGGCCGAGAACCCGGTCTGGTAGCCGGGGCCGATCGGAATCTGCTGGTGGGCAACGGCCCCGCCGCTGGAAACGTCCACCAGGTCCACTCCGTGCTCCGCGGCGGCGCGGGCCATCCGGACCGAGGCCTCGGCGTCGATCCCGCCCGGCGCCCAGTCGGAGGCCGAGATCCGCAGCAGCAGCGGCATGGAGTCGGGGATGACGGCGCGGACGGCGTCCACCACGGCAAGCGTGAGCCTGTTCCGGCCCGCCTCGTCGCCGCCCCAGCGGTCCGTGCGGTCGTTGACGAGCGGGCTCTGGAACTGGTGCAGCAGGTAGCCGTGGGCGCCGTGGAGTTCGATCGTGTCGAAGCCCGCGTCGACGGCCCGCACGGCGGCGGCGGCGAAGTCGGCGATCACGCCGTCGATCTGCGCTTCGGTCATGGCCGACGGCGGCGCGTAGCCGTCGAAGGCGCCCGTGCCGGGACCCACGGTGTCCCAGCCGCCGTCGGAGGCGGGCACGCTGCCCGTCCTGCCCGAGAACGGCCAGTAGGAGGACGCCTTGCGGCCGGCGTGCGCCAGCTGGGTGCCGATCTTGGTCTCCGCGGTGCCGTGGCGGTGCACGAAGGAGGTGATGCGTTCCCAGGCGGCGGCCTGGTCCTCGTTGTAGATGCCGGCATCGCGGGGGCTGATCCTGCCCGCAGCGTTCACGGAGTTGGCCTCGGTGAGGATGAGGGCCGCTCCCCCGGTGGCGAAGGACCCCAGGTGCATGAGATGCCAGTCGGTGGGCACTCCCTCGCCCGTCCCGGGCTCGCAGCTGTACTGGCACATGGGGGACACCCAGCCGCGGTGCTGCAGCCGCAGGGACCTCAGGTCCAGCGGCGCGAAGAGTGCGGATCCCACTAGAACAGCACCCGGGCCAGGCCCTGCCGGGCCTTGGCGACGCGCTCGTCACCGGTGCCCACGACGTCGAACAGTTCCAGCAGCCGGACCCGGGCGGTCTCCCGTTCCGGGCCGAAGTTCCGGCCGATGAACGCCACGATCCGGCCCAGGGCGTCCTCGATGTGGCCGCCGGCGATGTCCAGGTCCGCGACGCCGAGCTGGGCGTCGAGGTTGTCCGGTTCATCGGCTGCGAGCCGGCGGAGGGCATCGGACTCGGGCCCCGAGAGGGACTGCAGGCGCGCCATGAGTTCCACCTGCGCCAGCCCGGCCTTGGCCTCGGCGTCGCTGGGCATCTCGTTCAGGGCCTGCCGGTAGGCGGCGGCCGCGGCTTCGTAATGGCCGGCCTCGATCGCGTCGAACGCCGCCTGGTGGAGCGGCGGCAGCGGCGGAACCTCCGGTTCCGCGCTGCCGGGACCGCCGGCTCCGATCCGCCCGGTCACGCCGTTGGCGGTCGCGACCTTGAGGAGTTCGTCGAACAGGCCGCGAATTTGCTGTTCGTCCGCACCGCCCTGGAAGAGCGGAACGGGCTGGCCCTTGACCACCGCGACGGCGGTTGGCACGGCCTCGACCTGGAAGGCCTGGGCAAGCTGCGGGAAGACGTCGATGTCCGCGGCCCCGAGGACCAGCTGGCCGTCGTAGCTCTCGACGATGTCTTCGAGGACGTCCACCAGCTGGCCGGAGCCCGGCGAGTAGGAGGCCCAGAGGGCGATCACCACGGGCACCTGGGCCGAGAGCTCCACGAGCTCCTGGAAGTTGCCCTCGGTCACGTCCACGCGCAACGGCCGGGCGGCGTGCTCGGCGGCGCCGGCTGCCGGTGCCGCAGGGGCACCCGCGGAGCCTGCCGGGCCCGGGGCGGCGGGGCCGGCCGCGGACGGCGCCGGCCGCTGTTTCAAGGCGGAAAGATCGACGGCGCCGCGCAGGTTCAGCGTGCTGGCGGCAACTGGCGGGACCGGTCGGGAAGCTGGCGTTGTCATAGCTCCACTCTAGCCATTGACGACCGGCCCGGCGCCACTTCGGCCGCCGGCGAGGGCTACTTGAAAGCCGCCCCGACCAGGCCGCGGGTTGCGGCCACGAGCTTCATCGGATCCTTGGACCCGGCGGGCGGAACGTAGACAGCCACCGACTCGGCGAAGTTCAGCACCATGCCCGTGCTGGTTTCCTTGCCGCCGGCCAGGGCAGCCGCGTCATCGCCGATCGCGAGCTTGTCGCCCGCGGCCTTCGGGGTGCCGTCGAAGGCGAAGTTCAGGCGGCCCAGGACCAGCGCGCCGCCGTCGGCCGTCCGGAACACGACAGTGTTCTCGGGGGCCACCTTGTGCGTGAAGGCAAAGGTGCCGTTGACGCCTGTCTGTGACGACGTCGGCCTGGTACGCGAGGGTGTCCGCGATGTACGGGGAGGACTGGCCCTCGACCAGCTTGTCCTTGAAGGCGGAGTCGGCCGTGGTCAGGCGGTCGCCCAGGCCGGCGAGTGCTTCCTCGCCGCTGTACAGCAGTCCGGACTTGTCCGCGGGCGCCAGGGTCTCCGTGCCGTCGCGCCCGATCGCCGGGAACGTCGCCCCCGGCTGCAGCGGCGTGGTGCTGATGAGCTTGTAGTTCTCCCGCGGGGAGGCCTGCGTGAGGGTCAGCAGCTGCGGGACGACGTTGCCCTCGCCCTGCGTCACGGCCATGACCGAGCGCGGCCAGCTGCGCTTGTTGGTGACCACGGTGGTCAGCAGCTTGGTGGAACGGACCGGCATGCGGGACTCGTAGGAGCCCACCTGCGACCGGATCTTGTAGTTCTGCGTGCGCACCTCGAGCTCGGACTTCGCCACGCGCGGCGCCAGCTTGGCGGCGTCCTTGGCGGCGTCACCGGCATCGACCACCCCGGCGACCTGTTCCAGGACACGGCGGAACTGGGCGTCCAGCAGCACCGGGGCATCGCCCGCCTGGTCTGCGGAGGAACTGCCCGGCGTCGCGTCGGAGGAGGCCGGTGCGGTGGCGGCCGGTGCGCTGGGGCTCGGCGACGGCGCGGGCGTCTGGCTGGCCTGGGCGGCCACCGACGTTCCGGTGACGGCGGCGGCCGTCAACAGTGCAACCACGACGCCGGAGCGGCGCACCGTGCCGGCGCCCCGCTTCTTCTGCACGGGTTCGGTCTTCTGGGGCGCCGTCTTTTCGGGAGCGGTCTTCTCGGGAGCAGTCGGCTGCGGTGCGGTCTGCTCGGGTGCGGCGGGCTGCTTCGTGCCGACCGTCGAATCCTGCGAATCACGGCCCGCGCGGCGTGCCTCGGCCTTCGCCTGGGCGCGGCGGGCAAACAGGCTGCCGCCGCCTCCTCCGCTGCGGGTGCCCGGGCTCCGGCTACCGGATTTGGGCTTGAGGACCAGCAGCGCCACGCCGGCGATGATCAGCAGGCCGCCGAGCACCATGAACGGAATGGCCCAGGGCGTGGAGGTATCGTTCGGGAAGGTCATCGTGATGGAGCTCGGGGCGGGCTTGGTGCCGTCCGCTGCGAGGAGCAGGGACCAGTCGCCGTCGGCCGGGGCGTTCCAGGAGTAGTTCATTTCACCGCTGGCGTTCTCGGTGGTGACCCAAAGATCCGATCCGGCGGGCGACGGCGCGGTGGCTTCGCCGTCGGTATGCGTCAGCTGCAGCGACTTGCCGTCGTCGGAGACGCCGGCAACAGTGTTGTGCGCCGTCTTGGCCACCCAGGCGTCGACGTCGTCCGGCCGCCCGGCGGCCAGCATGAAGCTGCCCTCGCCCTTGACGGTGATCTTCACCGTCCCGGGGTGCAGCGTCCTCAGCTTCTCGTCGAAGACGGTCAGCGGCGCGGCAGTACCGGCCGGAGCCGTGGCCGTGATTGTCTCCGGCGGAGCCCAAAAAGTCTTCTGGCCAATTCCAGCCAGTAGTGTCAGGAGGCCGAGCAGCACTAGGGCGACTGCAGTCTTGAAACGCAAAATACACCTATCATCAGCGGACACTTAGCTTCAATAGTAACCATTTTGTTACCCGCGAGTCAGATCGAGGGTCCGATCCACCCCCGTCGCCGGCGTCCGCGCCGGGGTCCCGCCCTTGAGCTGACAAGCCTGCTGATAGTGTTTGCGGTGATCATCACACCAGCGCCGCCGCAGCGGCGCCGCAGAGATTTAAGGGCATTCAACGCAGTGACTGAAGATACGGATTCATCCTCCGCCGGACCGGAAGAAACCAAGG
Source organism: uncultured Actinomycetota bacterium (assembly GCA_963810895.1). GTDB lineage: Bacteria > Actinomycetota > Actinomycetes > Actinomycetales > Micrococcaceae > Arthrobacter. The sequence continues at coordinate 7,307 of CAWEPM010000028.1, read as the reverse complement.
AATCCGGCAGCCAGGAACGCAGCCCCCAGCCAACCGTCTCCAGCCCGCGGCTTGCCGCAGCCGGTGTGCTGCTGTCCGTGGCCCGGCGCCTGCGCCAGCCGCTGCCGGGAGCCCAGCCGCGGCTTCGCTTCGAGATGCCGCCAGAGCATGAGGCCGAGGCCGGCGCGGCCACCGAGGACGGGGCCGGCGCGCGTTTCGGCAGCCCCGGTCCCCGGATGTCCGCCCAGCACCCCCTGTACATGGGCTTCATGGGTACGGTCGGCGTCGGCGTCGCGCTCCTGGTCTACTGGATCGGCTCCAATACGACGCAGCTGCTCCTGTGGATCGTCACAGCGCTCTTCATCACCCTCGGGCTGGACCCGGTGGTGCGCTGGCTCGAAGGCAAGAACATCCCCCGGGCCCTCGGCATCCTCATGGCCGTGGCCACCCTGGCACTGGCAGTCGCCGCCTTCTTCGCCACCCTGATCCCCACGATCGTGCAGCAGGTGACGCAGGTCGTGCAGCAGGCGCCGCAATGGGTCCAGGAGTTCATTGACTCGGACTTCTTCCGGACCGTCGACCAGCAGTTCGGCATACGGGACCGCATCTCCCAGGAGCTCGGGAAGTTCGTCAACAACCCGGAGGCCATGGGCGGCATCTTCGGCGGCGTGGTCGGCTTCGGCTCCACCGTGGCGAACGGGCTGTTCGGCGCGCTGATCGTGCTGGTCCTGAGCCTCTACTTCCTCGCCGCCCTTCCCTCGATGAAGAAGTGGGGCTACCGTCTCGCACCGCGCTCGCGCCGGCACCGGGTTGAAGCCCTCTCCGAGGAAATCACCGGTTCCGTGGGCAACTACGTGATCGGCCAGGCCGCCGTGGCAGTGCTGAACGCCACCTTCGCCTTCATCGTGATGTCCATCATCGGAGTGCCGTTCGGCACGCTGCTGGCGTTCGTGGTGGCCCTGCTGGCATTCATCCCGCTCGTGGGCGGCATGATTGCCGGATTCCTGGTGACGCTCGTTGCCCTGACCGCGGGCTGGCAGACGGCGCTCGTCTTCGCCATCTGCTACTTCGCCTACCTCCAGTTCGAGGCGTACTTCATCTCCCCGCGGATCATGCAGAAGGCCGTGGCGGTGCCGGGGGCCGTCGCCGTCATCTCCGTCATCGCCGGCGGCAGCCTGCTCGGCGTGCTCGGAGCCTTGATCGCCATCCCCACGGCCGCGGCGATCCTGCTGCTGGTCAAGGAGATCTTCATCGCCCGGCAGGACAGCCGCTAGTTCGTTTCCGGCGCGGTTTTCCGCATTCGGTGCAGCGCAGCCGCGGTTTTGCCGGCTCAGGCGTGCGCCGTGGCGACCGGCCCGTCCCACTCCTGCGGGAGCACGGTTCCGGCACTTTCTGTTCCGGCGCGATCGGTTCCGGCACTGCCGGGGATGACCTCGTCCACGATCTCGTTGAGCACGCGCCCGGCGTACTTCTCCCCCACCCACAGGTGCTTGGCGCCGTCGACCCCTATCACGAGCGCCTGCGGAACGACGGCGAATCGCTCGGCGGCCGCCGCCGGCTGCAGGTAGTCGTCGTGCTCCGGGACCAGGACCTTCAGCGGCTTGCCCGCCTTGGCCCATTCCTTCAGATGCACGTCCGTGGCCCGGTGCAGCGGGGGTGAGAGCAGGACAGCCCCCTCGATCTCCGAGGCAACGGGCTCCGTGGCGCCGTACATGAGGGCAAGCTCAGTGCCGAAGGACCAGCCCACGAGCCACCGGTTCGGCAGGCCCCGGTCCACGGCGAACTGCACGGCAGCCTCGACGTCGAGACGCTCGCCGACGCCTTCCTCGAAGGCTCCCCCGCTGGTTCCCCGCGGCGAGGACGTGCCCCGGGTGTTGAAGCGCAGCACGGCGATCCCGGCGAGGGCCGGCAGCCGGTAGGAGGCCTTGCGGTAGACATGCGAATCCATGAAGCCGCCGTGCGTCGGCAGCGGGTGCAGCGTGATGAGTGTTGCCTTGATCTCGCCGGATTCCGGCACTGCGAGTTCGCCCACCAGCCGGTGTCCGTCCGAGGTGCGGAGTTCGACGTTCTCCCGGCGGGCCGGGAGGACGGTGGAAGCGCGGATGGCGGTTGGCGCAGACGGCTGGGTGAAGACGTACGACGCGGGATCAAAAGTCATGCTGTCCAGCTTAGCGACAGCCGGTTAGCGATACCTGCTACCGATACCGGTACGTCCGCGTGGTCCAGCAGTTGCTGTGCCAGTGGCGGCGCTCCGCGAGACCCGCGGCGGCACCAAAGAGGTGGTCCTCGGACCAGACCACCAGGTGGGCGATCCCCGGCAACACGGCAGTGGAGCAGCCGGGGCAGATGTACGTCTTCTCGGCACGGCTCGCGGTGATGGAGCGGACCATCCATTCGCCGTCCGGCGCGCTCTCCCGGCGGGCAAAACCCGAGCGTGCACGCTCCAGATCCAGCTCCGGCGCCGGACCGTATTTGGCTCCGGGTTTAGCTCCCGGCCTGGCTGTCCCTGCCGGAACCTGCGTTTCCGGACGCTGTTTTCCCGAACGCTGGGCGGCGGGGGCGGTTGGAACGGGGCATGCTTCCATTCTGCCCCAGCCCGGGGACCGCCCCGCAGACGGTAGAGTGGACCGGGTGCGTTTAGTCATAGCCCGCTGCTCCGTTGATTACGTCGGCCGCCTCAAAGCCCACCTGCCGCTGGCCACCCGGCTCTTGCTGGTCAAGGCCGACGGCTCGGTCCTGGTCCATTCCGACGGCGGATCCTACAAACCGCTGAACTGGATGAGCCCGCCTGCGTCCCTGCGGGTCTCCACGCCGGATGAGGTCGACGTCGAAGTCGGCGTCGTCGAGCAGTGGACGGTCCAGTCCGCCAAGACCGATGACCGGCTCATCATCAATATCCATGAGCAGATTCATGACACCTCCCACGAACTGGGCCAGGACCCCGGCCTGATCAAGGACGGCGTCGAGGCGGACCTCCAGCGCCTCCTGGCCGCCCAGATTGAACTGCTCGGCACCGGGTTCTCCCTGATCCGCCGCGAGTACTTCACCGCGATCGGCCCCGTGGACATCCTGGCCCGGGATGCCGACGGCGCCACCGTGGCCATTGAGCTCAAGCGGCGGGGCGACATCGACGGCGTCGAGCAGCTCACGCGGTACCTCGAACTGCTCAACCGGGATCCGCTGCTGGCTCCGGTCCGGGGAATCTTCGCAGCCCAGCAGATCAAACCGCAGGCCAAGGTCCTCGCCAAGGACCGCGGAATCGACTGCGTGACCCTGGACTACGACGCCATGCGCGGCGTCGACGACAGCGAATCCCGGCTCTTCTGAGCCCACGCTGCGGCCGGCCTCCCGGGCGGCGATTGGCGTTCAGCGATTCTTTGCACAAAATTTATGCAAATCTCCCGTGAGCCCGTTGACCTGACGCACGTGTCATGAAATTCTTGTACGAGTCTTTGTGTAGGTGTTATTCATGCTCGCAAGACATGTTGCGAGCGTGAAGCTCCTGCCGCCGCGGTCCGGGAATCCGGGTCCGAAGCCACGGTTCTTCTCGCAGAGTGACCAAGTGCGGTGTGAAGTGCGCCGGACTTATTCAAGATCCACAATGAGGAGAAACAAATGGCACAGGGAACTGTCAAGTGGTTCAACGCAGAAAAGGGCTTCGGCTTCATCACCCCGGATGACGCCGACGGCGATGTCTTCGTTCACTACTCCGAGATCCAGACCGGCGGCTTCAAGACCCTCGACGAGAACCAGCGCGTTCAGTTCGAGATCGGCCAGGGCGCCAAGGGCCCCCAGGCTACCGGCGTGACGCTGGTCTAGTCTCCCGCAGGGAACTGCCTAAGGCATTCCCGCAATAAATGATCCCCGGCATTTGTGCCGGGGATCATTTTTTTGCATTGTTGGGCGCGGTGTTTCCGGGCCGGCTTTTGGGGCACGGTGCTTCCGGGCCGCTTTGCCCCCACGCTTTTGGCGCACGCCTCTTTCGGTCATGCGACATTGTTCTTCCGAATTGCAGTGCGGCACGAATGCGTGTGCCGCAGATGGCGGAGCCATTTCCGGCGGACACCGCAGCCTCCCCGCCGGACCCGGCCGGCTAACGCACCAAAGTACGCAACAGGCGTGCGCTCTGCCGGACAGACAATCCGGGAAGGTATGCCCGGCTCAGGGCACGGCCCATGGCAGGCAATTGCAGCGGATCCTGGTAATACAGGTAAAGCGTGCGGTATTCCGGTTTGAAGCGCGACTTGAAGGTTGCCAGCGAGCGGAAGCCGTAGACGGGTTCCAGGGCCCGGCCCACGACGTCGAGAATTCCGGCCAGCCCCTCCGGCCCCGCGTCGCCGGGGAACGCGTCGCTGCCGGCGTCGCCGCGCCCGGCCGCATCGTCGCCGGCGAGGTCCTTGGCCAGCGGCGAGCCGGACAGCGAGATGACCTCAACCGTGCCCTTGAGCTCCTGCACGGCCGAGGCGATGAGGAACTCCATGACGCCCGGAAAGGCGTCTCCGCGCCGCCGCATGAAGTCCAGGGTCCAGCTCACCAGCTTGCCGCCCTCGTAGACCGGCAGCCAGCTGGTGACGCCCTGCACCCGTCCGGCGGTGTCCACTGCCAGGCAGCAGAGCACCTCGTCGTCGTCGAGCTCGTCGATGCTGCCGAGCGTGAAGCCCATCTCCGGGACGCGCTTTTGGGCCGCCCACTCCTCGGAGACCTCGCTGAGCTGGGCCCGCAGCGGGGCCGGGAATTCGCTGTAGCGCCCCCAGACGGCGCGGACGCCGGTCTTTGCCGCGCGGTTCAGGGCGGTGCGGACGTTTTGCCATTCCTTGCCCTTGAACTCGAGTTCGCGCACGGCGAGCCTGGTTTCCTGGGCCACGGCGACGCGGCGGAACCCGCGCGCCCGCAGCATCGGCCAGAGTTCGGCGGTGCAGGAGTAGAAGCACGGGATCAGGGCGTGCTCGGCGCAGTAGCGCATGAAGCCTGCCGCGGTCTCCTCATGGCCGGCGGCGGGTCCGAACGGGCCCGCCAGCGTCAGGGCCACGTTGCCGTGCTGCTGATAGGCCACCCCGCCGCGCCCGTCGGGCGTGAACCAGTATTTGTTCGGTTCCCAGAGCGCCATCCAGGACAGCGAGTCGCCGCCCTGGCGGATGAGCTCACGGGCCGTGTCCCGGTCCCCGGAGCCGACGTCGGTACTGTTCAGCCCGGTACTGTGCAGCCGCCGCCGCAGGACCAGCCACACCGCAGCCAGGGCGACACCCCAGAAGATGATGCCGGCATAGGCGAACAGAAAGGCCTCGACGGCGTTGCGGTTCTGGAAGAGCCGGCTGTAGGCGCCCGGAATGGGCAGCGGCAGGTACTGCCGGGCGAGTTCCGCCGCGAGGCCCAGCGGTCCCCCGTCGCGGTCCAACCCGCCGGCCGCCAGCCACGCCACCGTGTAGGCTCCGGCGAGCCCAAGCCACGTGCCGCCCACCACCAGGCCCAGGATCCCCCGGGCCCGCGGAGTCGTCTCCACCCGGAACTGCCGGCGGTTGAGCCAGAGCAGCACGACCAGCAGCAGCGGAACGGCCACGAGCGGCAGGACGTGGACGAAGCCGGATCCCATCACGGCCGTGTGCGGCCGGTTGGGGTAGTGCGGAATCCGGGCGAACAGGGCGAGGTAGACGGCGGCCAGGCCCGTCACCCCCAGCTGGACGATGATGGCGATCCGCAGGGCCAGGCGGCGGCCCTGCCGCATGCCGTCCGCACAGATCAACAGCAGGATCACCGGGACGACTGCCAGCGCGAGGCTCAGCGGACCGGCGAACCCGGCCCGGCCCGCCTCCAGGCAGCTGACGTCTACGGTTCCGCCGCAGTTTTCCTCCAGCTGGCTCAGCGTGGGCAGCGGATTGAGCACGACGTCGCGCAGCAGGGCAAGAGGCCCGGTGGGGGTGCTGACAACGGCCGTGAGGATCGGCCCCACCGCGAAGATGGCGACCGTGAGGGCCAGCAGGTTGCGCGTTTCCCGTCCCGTTGAACGGTGGCGGTGCAGGGTCCCCCGGTCGCCCTGGATCCACCAGCCGGCGGCCAGGCCGGCCAGGGCACCGCAGAGCCCGACCACCGTCTCCGGATGCCCCACGTAGAGCACCAGCAGCAGGGACACTGACACGCCGGCGGTCCGCAGGCGCCGCTGCCACAGCGTCGGCAGTAACCCGCTGGCGGCCAGGGCCACGGCGAGGACGGCGGCGTACGGGCCGATCAGCCGGGCGTTGACCATGAGGCCGAGCCAGCCGTCGCCCAGATACCGGGCCACCTGGGTGATCAGCAGGAACAGCGTCACGGCCGCGAACTGGCCCGCAAAGAAGAACACGGCCGTCCGCAGCGTGCCCAGGTGCCGTTCGGCGAGGCCCAGGAGCAGCAGGATCATGAGCGAGGCCGCGAGGTAGGCCAGCAGGTTGGTGGCGAAGAACAGGGAGGTGAACAGCGACCACCAGTGCCCCGCCTTCAGCCCCGGGGCGGTGACGGAGGCGATGGGCAGCAGGGCGTTCGGCGGCCCGGACAGGAAGCTGCCGGTCACGGCCCCGATGATGAGGAAAGCCGCGAGGACCGCCAGCGTGAAGGGTACGGCACGGAAGTGCGCCAGCGTCCGCCGCATGCCCTGCTGCCAGACGCCCAGCCAGGACGGTCCCTCCGGCTGCGGACGGGCCGTCCGGGTACGGTTGGTGGTGTCCTGGCTCATGCCGGGATCCCCCAGCGCCGGGCCAGGAAGTCCAGGCCTCCGGGCAGGCCGCTGGCCGCGGTGTCCCACGAGTGCCCCGCGTTGGCGATCCGGTGGGTCTCGACCGTGAACCCCGCTTGCCGTGCCGCGTCGGAGAGCTCGTCCATGTATCCGGTGAATTTCGGGTCGTGGTCCCCGGCGGCGAAGTACACTCCATGGCCGTCGAAACGGTTTTCCGCCATGAGGCGCAGCGGCGTCAGCCGGTCGAAGGCCGCGGCGTCGCCGCCGAAGGAGGCTTGGATGGTCTTCTCGCGCTCCTTCGCGAGGGCCGGTTCCTTCTCGCTGGAGAACGCCAGCGCCGCGCTGTAGACATCGGGATGCCTGGTCACCATTTGCATGGCGCAGGTGCCGCCGAAGGAGAAGCCGCCCGCGGCCCAGTGCCGCGGATCCGGGTCGACGTCGAGCGTGCGGTTGATCCAGTCCGGCACGTCCCGGGCCAGGAAGGTGTCCGCGTGGGCAATCCTGCTGTCCATGCACAGCGTGTTGCCCGACGCCGAGCCGTTGGGATCGACCACTACCGCCACAGGTGCCACGCCGGCGTGCTCTGCGGCGAACCGGTCCAGCCGGCTCCGGAGCGCGCCGCCGA
>CAWEPM010000027.1:0-18319 GCA_963810895.1 uncultured Actinomycetota bacterium | reverse complement strand
GGTGCCGAGCGCGGCGGCCGTCATGGGGATGTTGAGGCTGGCGTGGAGGTCGTCGCCGTCGCGGACGTAGGTGGGGTCGTTGTTGACCCGGATCTCCACGTACAGGTCGCCGGCCGGGCCGCCGGCGGGCCCTGCCTCGCCCTGGCCGGACAGCTGGATGCGGGTGCCGGTGGCAACGCCGGCCGGAACCTTGACGGTCAGGGAGCGGCGGCTGCGGATCCGGCCCTGGCCGCTGCACTCATTGCAGGGGTCCTTGATGACGGTGCCGAAGCCCTCGCAGGATCCGCAGGGGGCGGACGTCATGACCTGGCCCAGGATGGACCGCACGGCGCGCTGGACCTGGCCGCTGCCGCCACAGATGTCGCAGCGGACCGGGTGGCTGCCCTCGCGGCAGCAGGAGCCCTCGCACGTGGGGCAGACGACAGCCGTATCGACCTCGAGCTTTTTGTTGACGCCGAACACGGCGTCGCGGAGGTCGATCCGGACGCTGATCAGCGCGTCCTGGCCGCGGCGGACCCGGGATGCCGGGCCGCCCTGGCCGCCGCCTGCGCCGAAGAACGTTTCGAAGATGTCCTGGAAGGCGAAGCCCTGGCCCGAGTAGCTGCCGCCGCCGAAGCCGTTGTCGGTGCCGTTCTCGTTGCCGGTGGTGTCATAGACCCGGCGCTTCTGCGGATCGGAGAGGACCTCGTAGGCATGGGTGACGGCCTTGAACCGGTCCGAGGCATCCTCCCCCGGGTTCACGTCCGGGTGCAGGGTCCGGGCCAGTTTCCGGTAGGCCTTCTTGATCTCCTCCCCCGTTGCGTCGCGGGAGACTCCAAGAACGTCATAGTGGCTGGTCAAAATGTGTATCTCTTCCTTGTTGTACTGCCTGTTTAGGGCAAGACGTCATGTTCGGTCCCGGGCCCGTCAGGGCCCCAGGATCCTCGAAAGGTAGCGGGCCACCGCGCGGACGGCGGCCATGGTGGTGGGGTAGTCCATCCGGGTGGGCCCCAGGACGCCGACCTTGGCCGTGGCGTCCGGCCCGTAGGCGGTGGCCACCACGGAGGCCTCGGCGAGGCCGTCGTAGGGGTTTTCCCGGCCGATGCTGACGGTGACGCCGCGCGGGTCTTCCGCCATTTCGCTGAGCAGGCGGAGCATGACCACCTGCTCCTCAAGCGCCTCCAGCACCGGGCCGATGCTGAGCGGGAAGTCCACATTGGAGCGGGCCAGGTTGGCGGTGCCGGCCATGACCATGCGCTCTTCGCGGCTGCTTGTGGCCAGGGCCTCAAGGCCGCGGGCCAGGGCCTGGGCTGCCCCGCGGCGGGCCGGCGGTCCACCGGCGACGACGGCGGGCAGCAGCTGCGGCAGCAGGCTCAGCGGGGTTCCGGAGAGGCTTGCCAGGAAACGGGTGCGCAGCTCAGCGAGGGCGTCGTCAGGAAGGTCCTGCCCGACGTCGATCACGCGCTGCTCCACCTTGCCGGTGTCCGCTATCAGCACCATCAGCACCTTCCGGGGTGCCAGCAGCACGAACTCGATGTGCCGCACCCTGGCGCGGCTGAGCAGCGGATACTGCACGACGGCGACCTGGTTGGTCAGCTGGGAGAGGAGCCGCACGGTCCGGTCGAGGACGTCGTCGAGGTCCTCGGATCCTTCCAGCAGCGCCTGAATAGCCCGGCGCTCGGCCGGGGACAACGGCTTGACCGCAGAGATCTGGTCGACGAAAAGCCGGTAGCCCTTGTCCGTGGGAATCCTGCCGGCACTCGTGTGCGGTGCCGTGATGAGACCTTCGTCTTCAAGCGCGGCCATGTCATTGCGGATCGTGGCACTGGAGACGCCGAGATGGTGCCGTTCAACGAGCGCTTTGGAACCAACGGGCTCACGGGAATGGACGTAGTCCTCCACGATGGCCCGCAGCACTTCGAGTTTGCGCGGTTCGCTCACGCTCCACCTCCAATCGACTGTCCCGCAGTCGGTGCCGCCCGCAGTGTCCGGGTCGCGTCCACGAGTGGTGCAAGGGCGGTCCGCGACTGGACAGGGGTTAGCACTCGACATGCCTAAGTGCTAACCAGTCTAATATGAGTCGCCGCGTTGTTAGCATTGGATTCGCTCCAGGCGTGGCCCGCGGGATCGAGTTTCCCGTCACGTCGGCGCTGAGACCGTGGCAGCCGCTGCCGTTGCCGCCCTCAGGCGGTCCGGTTCCGGCCCCCGGAGAGTTCCACTGACCGCCGTACATTCCGAGTGCAAAGTAAGCGTGTAGAGATGTCGTACCAGAACTGGGGACCCCAGGACCTGTCCGCCCCCGCCAAGACGCAGCTGCCGGAAGTCCCGGTGGAACGCGGGATGGTCCTCGAGGAGGTCCAGTCCGGCTGGGTGGGCGCCGTGACCCGGGTGGAGAAGTCCGGCGGCATGCATGTGGTGGCGCTGGAAGACCGGCGGGGCAAGTCCCGGTCCTTCCGCCTCGGCTTCGGTTTCCTTTTGGAGGGGCAGCCGATCCGGCTGATGCCTCCGGCGCCGAGGAAGGCCGCTCCCGCCGCCGGTGCCGGCCGCACGGCGTCGGGCTCGGTCCGGGTGGCGGGACAGCGCGCACAGGTGGCCAAGGCCAGCCGCATCTGGGTGGAAGGCAAGCACGACGCCGAGCTGGTGGAGAAGGTCTGGGGCGATGACCTCCGGGTGGAGGGCATCGTCGTCGAACCCCTGCACGGCATTGACGACCTTGCCGCCGCCGTGGCGGCGTTCGGTCCGGGTCCGGGCCGCCGTCTCGGCGTGCTCGTTGACCACCTGGTGCCCGACTCCAAGGAGTCGCGGATCGCCGACGCCGTCATGGCCTCGCCGGGCGCCGCCGGCAACGTGCTGATTGTGGGCCACCCGTACGTGGACGTGTGGCAGGCCATCCGGCCCGCGGTCCTGGGGATCGAGCGGTGGCCCGTGATCCCCCGCGGCGTGGACTGGAAGACCGGCATCCTGATGGCGTTCGGCTGGCCTCACTCCACGAAGGAGGACATCGGCCTCGGCTGGCAGAAACTCCTGGGGGCCGTGCGCAGCTATGCGGATCTGGAGGCGTCCCTGCTGGGCCGGGTGGAAGAGGTCATTGACTTCCTCACCGTGCCGTAGCTGTCGCGGCGGCGCGCCCCTGATCTCCATTTATGCGCCCGAGCAAGTATTCTTGAAACGGCGGCCGCGCTCCCAGCGCGGTCCCGGCTATCCCAGGCACAACCCCGGCAGCAACGCATCACCGCAATCCGAAGGACTACACCGTGGCAGATAACGCACGCGAACACACGGACAACAAGGCTGGCCATGACCAGCCCCCGTACCATGGCGTTCCGGCAAATGCGCTGCCGCTGACGGCCAGCGAGGACCGGCAGTGGGCCACGCTGGCGCATTTCGGCGGCATCCTGGGCTGCGTGCCCTCGTTGCTGATCTACCTGATCTTCAAGGACCGCGGCCCGTTCACGGCGCAGGAATCCAAGGAAGCCCTCAATTTCACACTCCCGCCGACGATCGCGGCCGTGCTCGCCAATCTGCTGGTCTTCATTCCCGTAGTGGGCAACCTCTTTGCCGTGCTCGCCACCGTGATCTGGATCGCCGTGACCTGCTTCTCGGTGGCGGCAGGCATTCACGTCAACCGGGGCCAGCCGCACCGCTACGAGTTCAACCTGCGCTGGATCAAATAGTCCGGCCCGGTTCCGAACACCGTTTCCAAACTACAGAGCCGGCCGCTGCCCGTCAGGGCGTAGCGGCCGGCTCTTTGTATGTCTTGGGACGGTATGGAACGGTCCGGCACCGACCGGCACGGCATGCTCCGGAGGCTCTGCGGGCTCCGGAACAGGGTTCCGGGACCGGGCAGCCGGGGTCCTCGCCTTAGTCCGGCAGGATCCTGCGGACCACGGCGTCGGCCAGCAGCCGGCCCTTGAGTGTGAGGACCAGCCGTCCCTTGAAGGCGGCCGCGGGGTCCACCAGGCCGTCGGCGATCAGCCCGGCGACGGCGTGCCGGCCGGTGTCGCCCAGGCCGCCGAGGCTGGGGATGTCGAGTCCGGAGTTCAGGCGGGCCTCGAGCATGACGCGTTCGACGTTGCGGGTTTCGGTGTCCAGCGTTTCGCGTCCGGCGGCGGGCGAGACCCCCGCGCCGAGGCGGTTGGCGTAGGCGGTGGGGTGCTTGACGTTCCACCACCGCACGCCCCCGACGTGCGAATGCGCCCCGGGCCCGATGCCCCACCAGTCGTCCCCGCGCCAGTAGGCGAGGTTGTGCCGGCAGGCCTGTTCGGGGGTTCGGGACCAGTTGCTGACCTCGTACCAGGCGAGCCCGGCCGCGGAAATCAGTTCGTCGGCGAGTTCGTATTTGGCGGCGTGGTCGTCGTCGTCGATTTCCGGCACTTCGCCGCGGCGGATCTGCGCCGCAAGTTTGGTGCCGTCCTCGACAATCAGCGCGTAGGCGCTGATGTGGTCGGGGGCGTAGGACAGCGCGGTCTCGAGCGAGTAGCGCCAGTCCTCCAGCGACTCCCCCGGCGTCCCGTAGATGAGGTCGAGGCTGACCGCGAGGCCCGCATCCCGCGCCCACTGCACCACCTCGGGCACCCGGCTGGGCGTGTGGGTGCGGTCCAGGACCTTCAGGACGTGCGGCACGGCCGACTGCATGCCGAACGAGACCCGGGTGAACCCGGCGTCGGCCAGCAGCTGCAGGGATTCGGGGGTGACGGAGTCCGGATTTGCCTCCGTGGTCACCTCGGCGCCGGGCTGCAGGCCCCAGGCTCCGATCGCGGCGGTGAGAATGCGCGCCAGATCCTCTGCCGGGAGCAGCGTGGGCGTGCCGCCGCCAAAGAAGACAGTGCTGAGCGGACGCTCGGGCAGGCCGGATTCCTTCAGGACGCGCCCGGCGAACTCCACCTCCGAGATCGCGGTGGCTGCGTAGGCGTCCTGCGACGCCCCGCCGCCGAGCTCGGTGGCGGTGTAGGTGTTGAAGTCGCAGTACCCGCAGCGGACGGCACAGAACGGGATGTGCACGTACAGCCCGAAGGCACGGTGATCGGCGCCCTCGCCCGCCTGGGCGGGCAGGAGCCCGTCCGGCGGCGCGGGGTCGCCGAGGGGAAGAACGCTAGGCATGGGCCCGGCCTGCCGTCGCTGCGGCAACAGTCATTACCAGCACCGCTACTTCTTGGCCTTGTCCTTGGACTCGTCCGTGGTGAGGGCGGCGATGAAGGCTTCCTGCGGGACTTCGACGCGGCCCACCATCTTCATGCGCTTCTTGCCTTCCTTCTGCTTTTCCAGCAGCTTGCGCTTTCGGGTGATGTCACCGCCGTAGCACTTGGCGAGGACGTCCTTGCGGATGGCGCGGATGCTTTCGCGGGCGATGATCCTGGAGCCGATGGCAGCCTGGATGGGGACCTCGAACTGCTGCCGCGGGATGAGTTCGCGCAGCTTGCCGGTCATCATCACGCCGTAGGCGTAGGCCTTGTCGCGGTGCGTGATCGCGGAGAACGCGTCCACCTGCTCGCCCTGGAGCATGATGTCCACCTTGACGAGATCGGCCACCTGCTCGCCGTCGGCCTTCCAGTCCAGTGAGCCGTAGCCGCGGGTCTTGGACTTGAGGATGTCGAAGAAATCGAAGACGATTTCCGCCAGCGGCAGGCGGTAACGGATTTCCACCCGGTCCTCGGAGAGGTAGTCCATGCCGCCCATGACGCCGCGCCGGCTCTGGCACAGCTCCATGATGGCGCCGACAAACTCGTTCGGCGCCAGGATGGTGGCGGACACCATCGGCTCCCGGACCTCGGCGATCTTGCCGGTGGGGTATTCGCTGGGGTTCGTGACGTGGACGACCTTCTTGTCCTCCAGCGTCACCTCGTACTCCACGTTGGGGGCGGTGGAGATGAGGTCCAGGTTGTATTCGCGTTCGAGCCGCTCACGGGTGATTTCAAGGTGCAGCAGGCCCAGGAAGCCCACCCGGAAGCCGAATCCCAGAGCGGCCGACGTTTCCGGCTCATACACCAGCGCGGCATCGTTGAGCATCAGCTTCTCCAGCGCATCGCGGAGCACCGGATAGTCCGTGCCATCCAACGGATACAGGCCGGAGAAGACCATCGGCTTGGCGTCCGCATAGCCGGGAAGGGAATCGGTGGCCGGCTTGGCCAGGTTGGTGACGGTGTCGCCCACCTTGGACAGGCGGACGTCCTTCACACCGGTGATGAGGTAGCCCACTTCGCCGACGCCGAGGCCCTTGGAGGGAGTGGGTTCCGGGGAGCTCACGCCGATCTCGAGGAGTTCGTGGGTGGCGCGGGTGGACATCATCTGGATGCGTTCGCGGGGGTGCAGCATGCCGTCAACCACGCGGACGTAGGTGACCACACCGCGGTACGTGTCGTAGACCGAGTCGAAGATCATGGCCCGGGCGGGGGCGTTCGGGTCGCCCACGGGGGCAGGCAGGTCGCGGACGATCTTGTCCAGCAGGACCTCGACGCCCATGCCCGTCTTGCCGGAGACGCGAAGCACGTCGTCGGGGTCGCCGCCGATCAGGTTGGCGAGTTCCGCCGCGTACTTCTCCGGCTGGGCTGCCGGGAGGTCGATCTTGTTCAGGACCGGGATGATCGTGAGGTTGTTTTCCATCGCCAGGTAGAGGTTGGCGAGGGTCTGGGCCTCGATGCCCTGGGCCGCGTCCACCAGCAGGATCGCACCTTCGCAGGCTGCGAGCGAGCGGGAGACCTCGTACGTGAAGTCAACGTGTCCGGGGGTGTCGATCATGTTCAGCGCGTAGCTGACGCCGTCGAGCTCCCAGGGCATACGGACGGCCTGGGACTTAATGGTGATGCCGCGTTCGCGCTCGATGTCCATGCGGTCCAGGTACTGGGCCTTCATGTCACGGGACTGGACAACGCCGGTGTACTGGAGCATCCGGTCGGCCAGTGTGGATTTGCCGTGGTCAATGTGCGCAATGATGCAGAAGTTCCGGATGATGGCCGGATCTGTTGCGGCGGGCACCGGGGCGGTGCGGGCCATGGGAGACACGCAGGGTCCTTACTGTTGGCATTACGGTTGGCTGTTCCACGGATCGGCGCGGATGCTGGTTTCCCATCCTGCGACGTGGCGCAATTCTGTTCCTATAGTCTCCCACGTCCGGGCCCGTGGCAGTGCATCCCCGGTTTCCGTTGCGGACTCTGTTTGGCCCCGTGGATTCTCCGCGCGATTCCCGGTGCGCGGCGTGGTCCCAGCGGACCGTCGCCGCCGGCCGCCTGCCATTTCCCCCTCGGCGGTCTGCCACCGGGCTGCCCCCTTCCCCGCCGCTCCCCGCCCCCTCCCCGCCGGAGGTTGCCGGTATGGTTTCCCCATGGCTTGGAACTTACGCTCGATCGGCAACGCAGTCCGCGACGCGCTGCGCTTCCTGGACAAACTCGGCGGCTCCGCACCGGGCACTACCCGCGGTCCGGCTGCAAAACCGGCGGGGAAACCTGCGGGCAAGCGGCGGCCCGGCCAGTCCCGGCCCGGCGCTCCGACCCGCGCCGCGGGTGGCGCCCCGGCCGCCGGACTCACCGTGAAGTATCCCGGAGACTTCCGGGGACGGGCGGCCGTCCACTACGCCCCTTCGCCGAACGGCCGGCCCGAGCCTGGCGAAATCGTGTGGACCTGGGTGCCCTTTGAAGAGGACTATTCCCAGGGCAAAGACCGTCCGGTGCTGCTGGTGGGCACCAGCGGCCGGTATCTGCTGGGCCTGATGCTGACGAGCAAGGACCACGACGGCGACTCCCGCCGGTCCGACGACTACGTGGACATCGGCACGGGCCCCTGGGACCGCCAATGGCGGCCCAGCGAAGCGAAGCTGGACCGGGTTCTGCAAATCAACGCGAAGGACATCCGGCGTGAAGGAGCGATCCTGGACGCGGGCCGCTTTAACCTCATCGCCTCGGCCCTGCGTCAGCGCCGCGGCTGGAGCTGACCGGCCAGGCGCCAGTCATGGCGGCGGATCGCCGCCGTAATCGTGTCTGCAGCGTCATCTCTGCTATTATTTACAGCTGTGTGTCCGTGCAGGTCGACGGCCACAGATGGTTGGTCGCCATAGGTATCCCCACGCCGCTCAGTCAATGGCCAATCTGAAAGCCCTCTAGACCATTTTCCGCATTGAAAAAGAGAGTTCACACGTGGCTAATATCAAGTCCCAGAAGAAGCGCATCCTGACCAACGAGAAGGCTCGCCTGCGCAACAACGCAGTCAAGTCCGAGCTGAAGACTGCCATCCGCGCCGTCAACACCGCCGTTGAGTCCACCGACAAGGATGCTGCATCTGCTGCTCTGCTTGCTGCCAGCCGTAAGCTGGACAAGGCTGTCAGCAAGGGCGTTCTTCACAAGAACAACGCTGCAAACCGCAAGTCCGCGATCTCCAAGAAGGTCAACGCACTCTAAGGTTTTCCAGTTCACCTGAACTGATGATTGTGGCCGGCACCCGATGGGTGCCGGCCACATCCAGTTAAACCGTGGCTAAACAGACGGCCAGTCGGTGGGTCCCGCCCACATCTCACCGGCCCGCAGCCAATCCGTGCCGGCGGGTCGGCGACGCTGCGGGTCCGACCCCGCTTGTCAGCAACCGCGCCGGTCAGGAACCCGCTTGTCAGGAACCTGTTGTCAGGAGCCTCGTTTCAGGAACCCCGGACCGAGGTGGCAATCACCGTGACGGCGTGTTCCACGGCGTAGACCGGATCCCGGGAGAGGCCCTTGACCTGGGCGTCGGCCTCGGCGGTGACCTGGATGGAGCGGACCAGCCCTTCGGGCGTCCAGCGCCGGACTTCCCGCTGGGCCTGTTCGACGAGCCACGGCTGCATTCCCAGCTGCTTGGCGATCTGCGAGGACGAGCCTTGCGCGCCGGCCACCTTTGCCAGGGAGCGGAGTTTGGAAGCCAGTGCCGCCACGATCGGTACCGGGTCCGCGCCGGTGGCCAGGGCGTGTCGAAGCGTGGAGAGGGCAAGGGGCCCGTTGCCGGCCATCGCGGCGTCGGCGACCTTGAAGGCCGTGGCCTCGACCCGGCCGCCGTAGTACCTGTCCACCATGGCGGCATCCACGCCCGTGGTGGCGTCAGCGATCAGCTGGCTGCAGGCGGCCGCGAGTTCCGCGAGGTGCGCGCCGACCGCGTTGACGAGGGCGTGCACGGCGTCGGGGTCGATGCGCCGGGAGGCCGCCTTGAACTCGGAGGTGACGAACGCGATCTTTTCGGCGTCTTTCTTGAGCGGCTGGCAGTCAACGACGGGCCAGCCGCCGGCCTTGATGGCGTCCAGCAGCTTCTTGCCGCGGACTCCCCCGCCATGGCGGAGCACCAGCACGGCGTCCGGTTCCGGCTGCGCCACATATTTCAGGGCATCGGCGAGGAACGCATCGTTCATCGCCTCGAGCCCTTCGACCTCGATGAGCTTCTGTTCGCCAAAGAGTGAGGGGCTGACGTTCATGGCCAGCGACCCGGCTGTGTAGCTGCCGGCGTTGAGCCGGGTGACTTCGACATCCGGCGCCGCCTCGCGGACCTGCGCGCGGATACGGTCCATGGCACGTGCGCCCAAGTAGTCTTCCGGCCCGCCCACCAGGACGACAGCAGCGGGTGTCACGTCGCGCCAGGTGGCGCTCTTCGACGCCGGGGTCCTGGGCCGTTGGGTCTGGGCAGCAGCCACTCGTGATTCCTCCCGGAAGTTGGTTTGCGGACTCTAAGCGTCCCACGCCAGGACCGGTGCTCCAAGCCGCGCCGGACGGCCTGCCGGGCGACCGGCCGCGCATCATGACGCACAGCCGCCTGCGACCATTCTTCGAGCACGTCTACGATCCGCGCGTGTGCCGCCAGGGCCGCCCGAACCACAGCGGACGGGTGCAGTACCAGCCATACCGCCGCCAGGACCGTCGCGGAAAAGATGCCCATGGTGGCTGCGCCGAAGGCCCCCTCAGGCCATGGCAGAACGGAGCCCGGGAGGCTCGCGAAGAAGCGGGCGATCCCCGCCACTCCGCCTGCGAATAGGGCAGCTGCGGCCATCAGGGACTCAGCGGCGGCGGGGATGATGGGCAGGAGAGCCGCCGCGGCCGTTCCGAGGAGCGTAACGGGCGCCACGAGCGCCGCCGCAGCCACGTTGGCAGGCAAGGCGTACACGCCGAACTGCGGCTGCAACAAGACGATCGCCGGACCGCAGAAGAGCTGGGCGGACAGGGGTACGGCAACGCCGGCTGCCGCCCAGCGCGGTACCGCCGCCGGCAGCCAGTCCATGATGCGGCGTCCGGTGACCACAATTCCCAGCGTGGCCAGGACCGAGAGCAGGAATCCAAAGCTTGCGGCCAAGACCGGCTGTGCCAGCAACAGGCCGATGACGGCAAGGCACAGCAGGCTGAGCCCGCGCCCCGTCCGGCCAAAGGCTAGGGACGTGAGGCCGATGCCGCCCATGAGTGCGGCCCGCAGCACGCTGGGGTCGGGCCCCACCATGAGGACGAACAGCCCGAGCCCCGCGAGACTGGTCGCGGCGGCTGCCCCACGCGGAAGCCGCAGCGTGCGGGCCGTGAGGAGCAGCGTCCCCAGGATCAGGCTGCAGTTCGCACCGCTGACGGCGGTCAGGTGCGTCATCCCGACCGTCTTCATGGCGGCTTCCAGATCCGCGTCCAGGGCACTGGTGTCGCCGGTGACCATGCCGGGAAGCAGCCCGCCGGCGTCGCCCCCGAACGGTGCCGCCGCGGCGGTGAAGGCCCGGCGCAGCTCGCCGGGACCCTGCTGCCACGGCCCGGGGCCGCGCAGCACGGCCGGAGCGGACGAGGCAGAAAGGATTCCGGCGTCGGGTTCGCCCGGCGCCGCGGGCCGGAGCTTTCCGGTGGTGCGCAGACGCTGGCCCGGAACGGTGTGTTGCCACGCCGTTCCACCCATGACCACGAGCCGGGCGTCTCCGGCGACTATGCGGCCCTCCAAGGTCATCACCTTCAGCGTTGCGGGGACTGCCCAGCGGTCCGCCAGGCCGCCGGCTCCGGGAGTCCTGAGCCGCCGCGGGGCGCCGGCAATCTCCACTTCCGCGACCACGGCGGCGCGGGCAGCTACCGCCTCGGCGATCGCGCCATCATGCCGCCGGGACGCCTCGACGGCGGCATGCGCGCCCGCCGCGACGGACAGCAGCAGGGCCACGGCCAGAGTCGCGCGAAAGCTGCGCCGGGCGGCCGGCCGTAGACGCGAGCCACGCCGGACACTTCCCCGCCCGGCGGTTTCCCGGCCGGAGTTTCCCCGCCCCGCCTTGCCGGCCCTGCTTTGGTCCGCCCGGCCAAGAACAGCAGGATTCCCGCGGCCGCCGCCATGCCGGCGCAGAGAGCGGCCAGTTCCGCCGGCGGCCACCAGTTTCCGGCAATGGCGGTCCCCCAGACCAGGAGGGCGGGCAGCACCAGGCGAAGATCCGTCCGCCGTTTCCGGTCCATCAGGCTCCGACGCAACGCCGTGTCGCGCGCGGGCCGGGGCCGCAGGCGCCGGCCAAGGTGACCGATAAGGTGCCCGGCGGCATGGTGCCCTGCGCCCGCGGCCGGTGATGTCGCCGGTGACGGGTTCCCCAAGGGGCGCCGTGGAACCCACAGGGCGGTGCGCACTGTGCCCCGGAGGCGTGGAGCCGCCCAGCTGCACCCTGCGGACTTCCGGCACGGCCTTGCCGCCTCCGCGAACCCGGCTCGCGGCCTCCGGGCCACCGTATTCCCCGTGTGCCGGGGCGAGGACCGCCGCGTCGACATAGCGCTGCCAGCGGCTCCGCCGGCCCGCCGCAGCATCCGGAACGCCGGTACCGCCCACCTTAGGCAGTGCCACGTCAGCACGTCGTGCCCTCTCGGCGCTACGCCGTGCCATGTCAGACGCCAACTAGCGGAAGCAGGGCCTCGAGCAACTTCGGACCGATGCCGTCAACTGCATCGAGCTCCTGCACGGTTTTGAACCGCCCGTGCTGCTGGCGCCAGTCCACGATGCGCTGCGCCAGGACCGGACCGACGCGCGGGAGGGTCCCTAGTTCCTCGACGCCGGCGGTGTTGAGGTTGATCTTTCCCCCACCGCTGCCCGGACTCGTGCCACTGGTGCCCGAACCCGGCGGAGCGGCGCGCCCGTCGCCGGGCAGGCCGGCCGGATCGGGTTGGCCGCGGACCGGCACCAGGACCTTCTGGCCATCCTCCAGCACGGCTGCGAGGTTGAGCCTGTCCGGCTCCGCCATGTCCGTGGCCCCGCCGGCGGCTGTGATCGCCTCGTGAACCCGGCTGCCCGCGGGCAGCTGAACCACCCCCGGCTTTGCCACGGCACCGGCAACATGCACCGTGATACTTCCCGGCCCTGCACTGGCCGAGTCTCCCGCCGGCGCGCCGGTGGCCGCGACCGCCTGACCGGATGTCTCCTCCGCGGCAGGCGCCGACTCGTTGAGCGGGACCACCTGGGCGTCCCCTGTGCCGGCCTGCCACCAGAAGCAGCCGCCCAGCACGACCGCGAGGACACCCAGCAGCGCCGCCGCCCGTACCCCGGTCCGGACCCGCACCCGTGCGGAGAGCGCCGGCGCTCCGTCCCTGCGGTGCCCGGGGAGTCCACCCGAGTGCTGTCCGGCGTCGCCGGAACGGCGCCGGCGCTCAGCGCCGACGGAATCAGGCGGCGGGGCCGGGATGGGGAGACCGGGGCCGGCACCTCCATCTCGAGCAGACCCGAGGAGCGCCGTGCCTCAGGGCCAGCGTCCATGGATTCCTGCGGATACGCGGCCTGCCGAGCCCGCACGGCATCCCGGTCATCCGCGGAGTCCCAAGCGTCCGACGCGTCCCCTGAGTCCCAGGCTTCCCCGGCACCACCAAGCGTTGCCGCCAGGCGTTCCCGGGCACCCCGAACGCCCATGGCGGATGCAGCTCCCGGGTTCCGGCGTGACATGGGCACGACTCTAGGCAACCTCAACCACCCAGAAATCCCGGAACGCCGGTATGTGGAAATACCTGCGTAATTCGCGTATTTTCGCGGCCTCGGGCAAGTATTCCCTACGCTGGTGCCCACTCTGGACCGGTGGTAACGTCTGCAACCAATCGAGAATACTTTGCCGGCTGGGGGCAACCCTGATCGCCTGGACGTATCCGCCAGGCGTCGAAAGCTGGTGTGCAATGAAGTGGTTGTTTGGGCCGGCGGCCGCCGTAGCCCTTGGCGGCGCGATGCTCGTGCCCCCGCCTGCGGTGGCAGACGCGGTGGCAGACACTACGCAAGCCACCTCAACCCAGATCGTCAACTTTGCGGTTGACGACAGCTTCTGCCCGCAGCACGGCCTGTACGGCATAGCGCACGTGACGGTTGACGGCACGGCGGGAATGACTGCCGACCAGAATTTCATCTGGACCACCAAAACAGCCGCCACGTCCATCCACTCCGTTCCGCCGGCAGGCGCGGTTGCCAACGTCACGGTTGTCTACCACTGCAACGTTCAGGTGCTGTGGTGGCTGGAGCCTGGGAGCGCCCGCAAGGTGACCGCGGCCCTTTGGGTCAACGGCTCGGCCCCGCAACCCAGCTACACCATCAGGCCGGGTCGGCAGGCGCCCCAGCCGACGCCACCGCCGAGTCCCTCGCAGGCGCCCCAGCCGACGCCACCGCAGACGCTCCAGCCGACACCTCCGCCGACGCACTCTCAGGCGCTCCAGCCTCCGCCGACGCTCCAGCCGACACTTCCTCTGACGCCTCTCGCCGACGCCCTCGCAGACGCTTCAGCCGACGCCGCCGCTGACACTGACGCCAACGCCGACGCCCTCGCCGCTGACACTCCACGCCGACGCCCTCGCCGACGCACTCAGCCGACGCCCACGCCGACGCCCACGCCGAAGCCCTCACCGACGCCCACGCCCACGCCGACGCCGACGCCCTCCAGGCGCATCAGCCGACACCCGCCGACGCCGACGCCACTCGCAGACGCTTCAGCCGACGCCACCGCCAACGCCAACGCCGACGCCGACGCCCTCGCGGAGCTTCAGTCGACGCCGACGACCTCGCCGACGCCCTGACCCGCGGCTACCGGCCGGGATTCACTGCTGGTAGGTGATGTAGGCCTCGTACTGCACCCGCCATTTGTCCGGGGCCTTGGGATCCGGCACGGTGGTGGTCAGGAATTGGACGCTGGTCACTTGGCCCTTGAGGTACTTCAGCCATTTGGTCACCTCTTCCGCAACGTCGCGATCGAACTGGGCTACGTGGTGCACCTGCATTGCCATGGCGGCCTCCGGTACGCTGTGGTTCGGTGCAGTGACTTTACCGCCAGCGCCCGCTCCCGGCCAGCCTTTCGTCCGTCAGGGAGGACTCCGGCGCTAGTCGCCAGCTCGGCCGGTTGCCCGGCCGCGGTCCGGTTCCCCGCCGTCCAGCTCGGCGCCCGCCGGTTCCCCGTCATCCGTAGTGGCGTCGCCGGCACCGCTGGAGCCGGAGCTTCCGGGGGTGCTGCCCTCCCCCACGATCACCGCCAGGACACCGAGCCCCGCGTGGGCAGCCAGAACCGCCGGGAGCGCGCTGATCTGGGCCGGCGGGCATCCCGGCAGCGCTACGGCCAGCCGCCGGGCAAGCTCCTCGGCCTCGGCCTGGTTGCCGAAGTGGTGCACGGCCAGCCGCGCCTGCCCGGCCGGACGGGCCGAGGCATCGGCGGCAACGATTTCTTCCAGCCGCGCGATCGCCTTCGCCGCGGACCGGACCTTCTCCAGCGGGATGATCCGGCCGTCGTCGACGGCAAGGATGGGTTTGATGGAGAACATCGTCCCCCACAGTGAGGCGGCCGCCCCGATCCGCCCGCCCCGGCGCAGCTGCTCCAGGCTCGGAACGTAGAAGTACACCTTGGTGCGGTCCAGCCGGTCCTGCGCGAAGGCCAACACCCCGGCCGCGGTCCTGCCGTCGGCCGCCGCGACAACGGCGCCCTGCACGCCCATCCCTTGGGCCATTCCAACCGTCCGCGAGTCGAGGACCTCGACCGGGATGCCGACCCGTTCGGCTGCCAGGCGTGCGGCGTCGGCAGTCCCGGAGAGCGCGCCGGAAATGTGAATTGAGACGACGGACTGGAAGCCACGCTCGCTGGCCGCCCGGTAGGCGTGTTCAAACTGCCCGGGTGACGGGCGGGAGGTCTTGACGGGCTTGCCGCTGGCGAGGGCGACGGCGATCGTCTCCGCGATGTCGTCCTCGCCCTCGCCGTAGATTTCGGCGCCCACCATGACGGGCATGGGGACCACAGTGAGTCTGCCGTCAGCGGTGAAAGTGCGGACCCAGTCTGCGGGCAGCGCGGCGGCCGAGTCCGTGACAACCGCAACCTGCACGACGGCGGCGGGCACGGGCTCGGGGACGACCCCGGCCCGGGGGCCCTGCCGAAGGCGGACAAGCCGCTCGCGCAGCCATGGCCAGCCTGGCGGCTCGCGGTCTGGCACGAGGGACCTCCTGCTATCGGGACGCGTGGACTAATCGCCCGGCCACAGAATCCGTGCCGGTGACGATGTCAGCACTGGCCGCCGGCATCTGCCGGCGGCCAGTGTCTGGCTGGTACGCCCGGCTAGGCCGGGACGATGTTGACCAGTTTAGGCGCCCGCACGATCACCGTGCGGAGGGCGCGGCCGTCGAGGGCACGCTGGACGTTTTCCGAGGCCAGCGCCAGTTCGCGCAGTTCGTCCTCGGAGATGTCCGGCGAAACTTCCAGACGGTCCCGCACCTTGCCCTGCACCTGGACGACGGCGGTGACCGTGTCCTCCACGAGCAGCGCGTCGTCGTGCGTGGGCCAGCCGGCGTTGGCCACCGACGCCGGGTGTCCCAGGACGTTCCACAAGTCCTCGGCGGTGTACGGCGCAAACAGGCTCAGGATGACGGCAACGGCTTCCACGGCTTCGCGGACCGCGGGGTCCGCGCCGCCGGCCCCGGCGACTGCGTCAATAGTTTTGCGGGTCGCGTTGACCAGTTCCATCAGCTTCGCCACGACCACGTTGAACTTGTTGTGGTCCAGCAGCGCCTGAGCGTCGGCGATCGTGCGGTGGGTGACGGTGCGCAGGGCACGGTCACCGGTGGAGAAGTCGACGCCGGGTTCGCTCGCGACGTCCTGGCCGAGCCGCCAGGCACGGGCCAGGAACTTCGCGGAGCCCGACGGCGATACGTCCGCCCAGTCGACGTCGTCTTCCGGCGGGGAGGCGAAGATCATGGTCAGGCGGACGGCGTCCACGCCGTACTTGTCCAGCTGCTCGCCGAGGTCGACGCCGTTGCCCAGGGACTTGCTCATGGCCTTGCCGCCGTTGAGCACCTGGCCCTGGTTCAGCAGCGCCCGGAAGGGCTCGTCGGCGTCGATCATGCCGAGGTCGTGGATGACCTTGGTGAAGAACCGTGCGTACAGCAGGTGCAGGATGGCGTGCTCGACGCCGCCGACATACTGGCCCACCGGCATCCAGTCGTTGATCTTGGCGGGATCAAACGGGCCCTCGGTGTACTCCGGGGAGACGAAGCGCAGGAAGTACCAGGACGAGTCCACGAAGGTGTCCATGGTGTCCGTGTCGCGCTTGGCCGGGCCGTGGCAGTCGGGGCATTCGACGTTGACCCAGGCCTCGGCGGCGGCCAGCGGGGACGTGCCCTTCGGGGACAGGTCCTCGCCGCGCAGGTCCGCCGGCAGGGTCACGGGCAGCTGGTCGTCCGGGACCGGGACCTCGCCGCAGGCCGGGCAGTGGATGATGGGGATCGGGGTGCCCCAGAACCGCTGCCGGCTCAGCAGCCAGTCGCGCAGGCGGAAGTTCACGAACTTTTCGCCCGTGCCGAGCTCACGCAGGATCTCGATGGCGGCCGGAATCGCCTCGGCCTTCGGCAGTCCGTCCAGCGCGCCGGAGTTGATCAGGGTGCCCTCGCCGGTGGTTGCGGTGCCCGTCACCGCGGGGTCTTCCTCGCCGGTGTCCAGAACGGCCCGGACGGGCAGGTCAAAGGTCTTGGCGAAGTCGAGGTCGCGCTGGTCGTGGGCCGGGACG
Source organism: uncultured Actinomycetota bacterium (assembly GCA_963810895.1). Classification (GTDB taxonomy): domain Bacteria; phylum Actinomycetota; class Actinomycetes; order Actinomycetales; family Micrococcaceae; genus Arthrobacter. The sequence goes on along the minus strand of CAWEPM010000027.1, from coordinate 1,409 downwards.
GCCATGATGGCGCCCGTGCCGTAGTCGGCCAGGACGTAGTCGGCGGCCCAGACGGGCAGCTTCTCGCCATTGAGCGGGTTGGTCGCGTAGCGGCCGGTGAAGACGCCGGTCTTCTCGCGCTCGGTGGACTGGCGCTCGATCTCGGACAGTGCCTTGACCTGTTCGCGGTAGGCGTCCAGGGCCGCGGCGTGCTCGTCGGTGACGAGTTCGACGGCGAGCGGCGCGTCGGCGGCGACCACGAAGAACGTGGCACCGTAGAGGGTGTCCGGGCGCGTGGTGAAGACAGTGACCTCTTTGGCGGGCTTGCCGCCGTCGGCCTCAATCACGAAGTTGACGTGGGCGCCCTCGGAGCGGCCGATCCAGTTCTTCTGCATGGCCAGGACGCGCTCGGGCCAGTGCCCGCGCAGTTCGTCCATGTCATCGAGCAGCCGGTCCGCGTAGTCGGTGATCTTGAAGTACCACTGGTTCAGGGACTTCTTGGTGACGGGAGTGCCACACCGCTCGCAGGCACCGTTGACCACTTGCTCGTTGGCCAGCACGGTCTGGTCCTTGGGGCACCAGTTGACCGGCGAGTCCTTGCGGTAGGCCAGTCCGCGCTCATAGAAGCGCTTGAACAGCCACTGGGTCCAGCGGTAGTACTCCGGGTCCGAGGTGTGCAGCCGGCGGGACCAGTCCGCCGAGATGGCGTAACGCTTGAACGACGCCGCCTGGGTGTCGATGTTGGCGTACGTCCACTCGCTGGGGTGCGCGTTGCGCTTGATCGCGGCGTTCTCCGCGGGCAGGCCGAAGGAGTCCCAGCCGATCGGGTGCAGCACGTCATAGCCCTGCTGGCGGAGGTACCGGGCCACAACGTCGCCCATCGCGAATGCCTCGGCGTGGCCCATGTGAAGGTCACCGGACGGATACGGGAACATGTCCAGCACGTAACGGCGTTCCTTGGAGCCGTCGTCGAGCGGCGTGAAGACCTTCAGGTCTTCCCAGACCTGCGGCCACTTGGCTTCCATCGCAGCGAAGCTGTAGGCGCCTTCCTCGGGCCCCTCCGCCGCGGCTGCTGGTGATCCGGTCTGTGTTTCCGGCTGAACGCTCACTACTGGCCTCTTCTGTTCTATGCGGCCTGTTATGTCAAGCCTGTCTACCTTCAGGCCCGCCTGCCGCCAGGCCTGTCTACCTTCAAGTCTGCACCGTCAAGGCCGGTTGACCGGCCCGGACTCCTTGCTGTGCTTACGTGTTACTCCTGCTGTACTGCCTGCCCTGCGGCCTGAAACGGACCCCAGACACACAAAAGCCCCTCGACAGGGAGGGGCCGCCGCTCGGCAATCCGAGTCTCTCTTTGGGCTCGAGGACTCGTCGGGATGCCGGGCGGCTAACTAAGCAGGAGCACAGCGCGCATAGGACCACTTTAGCCCCTC
>CAWEPM010000026.1:0-30396 GCA_963810895.1 uncultured Actinomycetota bacterium | reverse complement strand
GCCGCACCCTAGACGGCTGACCGGCGCCGACGACGCGTGAATTCGCTGGCGACGCGCAGATTTCCGCTAGACGCGGGAAACTGCAGTCTCATCAGGTAATTCGCGCGTCGAGGGCTCCGTGCCGCGTCAGGGATCTGACTAGTGCGGGAGCGGGCCCGGCAGCGGCTGGCACGTGGGGCAATAGTAGATGTCCCGCTCCTCCGTGTAGGTGCCCGTTCCGGTGTCCTTGCCAAGGACTCCTCGGCGGATAGGGGTGCCGCATTTGAGGCACGGCTGGTGCTCGCGCCGGTAGACCCAGTAGCCGGGGCGCCCGGCGGTGCGGCCCACCGGAACGCCGCGCGCATTCAGCACGGTGGTCCGGCGGCCCGGCCCGAGGTTGGCCGAGAGCAGGACCTGGGCGTCGGTGATGATGGCGGCAAGGTCGGGCACCGCGGAGACGGGCGACGCCGGATGAACGCCCGAGAGGAAGCAGGCCTCGCACCGGTAGATGTTCCCGATCCCGGCCAGCTTGCTCTGGTCCAGCAGGGCGACGCCGATCGGAACGTCCGGGGCCGCGAGCAGCCGGCGTTCGGCCTCGGCCGCGTCCCAGTCCGGGCCCAGCAGATCCGGGCCCAGATGCCCCACGATGGAGTCTTCCTGGTCGGTGCGGACCACCTCAAGAATGCCGAGGGAAAACCCGACGGCGTCGGCCGTGGCGGTGCGCAGCACGCAGCGGGCCGTGAAGCCGGGCTTCCGCCAGCGCCCGCCGGACGGGTAGACCTGCCAGCTGCCCTCCATCTTCAGATGCGAGTGGATGGTGAGCCGGTCCTTGGGCGTCGGGCCCTGCACCCGCATCAGCAGGTGCTTGCCGCGCGGCACCACCTCGTCCACGGTCCAGCCGCCGAGCTTCAGGGTGGCAAAGCGCGGGACCCGGAAATCGGACGAGACCAGTTCCTTCCCGGCCAGCGCCGCGTGCAGCTGCGCCGCGGCGCGGAAGACGGAATCACCCTCAGGCACGGATCCTCAATCCCTTCGGGGTGGAGTAGGCGCCGGCCTGGGCGAGGGCGGCGGCCACCGGGGTGTCCAGGATGCCGTGGCCGTTGACCTTTTCCATGATCAGCTTGTCTACGGCGCCGCGGGTCACCACGCCCACCAGGGCCGTGCCGGCCGCGGCCAGGACCTCGGTGTCGTCGCTGAACGCAAGGAGGGTCTTGCCGCCGCGCTCCACATACAGCACCAGGGCGCCGTCGACCAGCACCACGAGGGCGCCGGCCTTCCGTCCGGGGCGGTGGCCCGTGCCGGCGTCGACGTTGAGCGCCGGCCACGGCAGCGCGGCGCCGTAGGGGTTGGCGGGGTCGGTCGCGGCGAGGGCCAGCGCCACCGGCTCGGGCTTGTGCAGCTGGGCGTCCTCGACGTAGGACCGCAGCCGGTCCACCGTGGCCGGGACGGCAAACTGCGCCGCGCCGAGGTGCTCGATGAAGTAGCCGCGGCGGCACCGCCCGGCCTCCTCGAGCCGGGCCAGCACCTTGTACATGAGGCCGAAGCCGCCGAGGATGTTTTCCGCCATGACCGAGCCGCGGGTGACCACGCCGTAGCGGTCCAGGAGGAGTTCCGCGGTGGCCCGGGCATGGATGGTGGGATCGAGTTCCGGCGAGGGCAGCGCGGACCAGCGACCCGCGGCGAGCGGGGGCGTGGGCGCGGTGCCGGTCACGGAGCCGTACCGGCCGCCGGTGAGTCCCGGCGAGCCCAGCAGTCCGGTGCCGTGCGCCCGGCCGAGCCGGCTGAGCCGCGGTGCCCGGGCCCGCGGGGCGCGCCCGACCTGCCGGTGTGCGGTGTGGCCGCCGGCGATCAGGGCCCTGACGGGGGCAAAGGTGTCGCCGGTGATCCGGCCCGCCCAGGCGAGATCCCACAGCGCGGCCACCACGTCCTGGTCGCTCAGCACGGCATCCATGCCGCCGGCAACGTCGGTCAGCTGCCGGAAGAAGTAGCCGCCGCCGTTGTTTTGCAGGTGTTCCAGGAGCCGCCGCTGCGCGTCGCCGGGTTCGAAATCGATGGCGGGGTTCAGCGTCAGCTCGGCAGAATCGGCGAGGTGGAGGCTGATCCAGCCGTCGTTGCCGGGCAGCGAGCCGGCGCCGGACCAGAGGACTTCGCCGGCGGCCATGAGCTCGTCCAGCATGGCCGGCTGGTAGTTGGAGACCCGGCTGGCCAGGACGAGCGGCTCCCAGGCGGAGGCCGGAATGGGCACGCCGGAGAGCTGGTCGACGGCCGTGACGATGCCGTCCAGGCCGCGCAGCGCGGACTGCCCGCGGCCGCCGGGTGTTCGCACGTTCTGCCAGGCGGGAAGGAACCGGCCGTACGCGGTGGCGTCCACGGGTTCGACTTCGGCGCGGAGCGCGGCGAGCGAACGGCGGCGCAGCTTGCGGAGGACCTCGGCATCGCACCATTCGCTCACGCCCGCCAGAGGCAGAACGAGCAGGATGAACGGCAGACGGGACCGTGGCAGGAGCGGCCTGGCGGCCGTCGCGGTGTCGCCGGATTCCTCGACCCCGTCTGCAGTGCCGAGTGCCGTGCTGCCCGACGTGACTGCCGGTGGCGAAGCGTGCGGGCGGAACTCGCCTTCCACCACGCGGCCGTCCGCGGCAAGCCGCTTCAGCGCTGTGCCGACGACGGCGACGCCGAGTCCCAGCCGCGCCGCGGCCTCGGCGGCGGTGAAGGGCCCGTGCGTGCGGGCGTAGCGCGAGACAAGGTCACCGAGCGGGTCCGCGACCGGTTCGATGAAGGCCAGCGGCACACCCATGGGCAGCGGCACGCCCAGGGCATCCCTGAGCCGGGCGGCGTCCTCGACGGCCGCAAAACGTTCGGCACCGCCGATGTTGACCTTGATCGCCCGGTTGGCCCGCAGCAGGACGGCGAGGTGGGCAGCAGCGTCGGCAGCCGTCGCAAGGGCGGCTGTGTTCGCCGCCGGGATTACGGCGGCTTCAACCGCCGGGACAGCTTCGGCAGGCCCAGCCGCCGGGGCGGCGTCGGCGCTCCCAGCAGCGGACCCAGTCCCCGCCGCCGGCTCCAGGCGGGCGGCGACTTCCTGCGGCGTGAGCGGACCAAGAAGCCGCAGGAGGTCCGCGACGCCCTCCAGCCCGCGCACCTGGCGGTCCGGAGCCAGACGCTGCAGTTCACGCTCGGTGGCGTCGATGACCTTCGCATCGAGCAGTTCGCGCAGCTCCACCCGACCCAGAAGCTCATTGAGCAGGGTGGAATCCAGCGCCAGGGCCGCGGCCCGGCGCTCCGCCAGCGGGGAGTCGCCTTCGTAGAGGAACTGGGCCACGTAGCCGAACAGCAAGGACTTCGCGAACGGTGAGGGCTGCTGGGTGGTGGTCTGCACGATCCTGAGCTCGCGGCGTTCCACCGAGGCGGCGATGTCCTTCAGCGCCGGAAGGTCATAGACATCCTGCAGGCACTCGCGCACCGTCTCCAGGACAATCGGGAACGTCGGGTACTTCCGGGCCACATCGAGCAGCTGCGCCGAGCGCTGCCGCTGCTGCCACAGCGGCTGCCGCTTGCCGGGGTTCTGCCGCGGCAGCAGCAGGGCACGGGCCGCGCATTCGCGGAACCGGGACGCGAAGAGGGCGCTGCCGCCGACCTCCGCCGTCACAATCTGCTCCAGCTCCTCGGGGTCGAACAGGAACAACTCGGCACCCGGCGGTTCGTCCTCCATCATGGGGACCCGCAGCACGATGCCGTCGTCGGCAGCCATGGCCGAGCCGTCCATCCCGTAGCGCTGCTGCAGGCGCTGGCCCACGGCCAGGGCCCACGGCGCGTGCACCGGCATGCCGAAGGGGCTGTGCAGCACCACGCGCCAGTCGCCGAGCTCGTCGTGGAAGCGTTCCACCACGAGGGTGGTGTCGCTGGGGACCACCTCGGTGGCGAGCCGTTGCTCGGCGAGGTACTGGATCAGGTTGTTCGCGGCGTAATCGTCCAGACCGCTGGCCTTGCAGCGCTCGGTGGCCGGTCCGACGTCGGACGCTGCCAGTTCGCGCATGAACGCGCCGAGGGCGCGGCCCAGGTCCACGGGCCGGCCCAGCGAATCGCCCTTCCAGAACGGGAGCTTGCCCGGCTGGCCGAACGCCGGCGAGACCAGGACACGGTCGTGCGTGATGTCCTCGATCTTCCAGCTGGTGGCGCCGAGGGCGAAGATATCGCCGACCCGGGATTCATAGACCATTTCCTCGTCGAGTTCGCCCACCCGGCGCCCGCCCTTGGCGGCCGCCGTGGCCGGGCTGGCTGCCCTGCCGTCCGCACTGGCACCGCCGGAGGAGCCGCCCCCGCCCTGCCCTCGACCTCGCTGCCGATGATGTAGACGCCGAACAGCCCGCGGTCCGGGATGGTGCCGCCGGACGTCACGGCGAGCCGCTGCGCGCCGGGACGGCCCTCGATGGTCCCGGCGTTCCGGTCCCAGATGACCCGGGGCCGCAGCTCGGCGAATTCGTCCGAGGGGTAGCGCCCGGCCAGCAGGTCCAGGGTGGCCTCGAACGCGGACCGGGGGAGCGAGGCGAAGGGCGCCGACCGCCGGACCGTGGTGAACCATTCCTCGACGTCGATGGCCCCCAGCGCGGTGGCGGCGACCGTCTGCTGGGCCAGGATGTCCAGCGGATTGGCCGGCACGCTGAGCCGCTCGATCTTGCCCTCCAGCATCCGTTCCACGGTGATGGCCGTGTGGACGAGGTCTGCCCGGTGCTTCGGGAACAGGACGCCCTGGGAGATTTCGCCGACCTGGTGGCCGGCGCGGCCCACCCGCTGCAGGCCGCTGGCCACCGAGGGCGGCGATTCGACCTGCACCACGAGGTCCACGGCACCCATATCGATGCCGAGCTCAAGGGAGGACGTGGCCACGACGCAGCGCAGCCGTCCGGACTTGAGATCGTCCTCGATCAAGGCGCGCTGGTCCTTGGACACGGAGCCGTGGTGCGCGCGGGCCAGCACGGGATCGGCGCCGGCGGTGCTGCCGGCCTGGGCCATCATGTGTGCCGGCGTGGCGGTGGACGTGGGCAGCGACGCGGACAGTGCGGCGGCCGCGCCGGACGGCACTGTACTCCGGCATGGCATTCGGTACGGCGTCGAAGTCCGGCGCCCCGGCGCCAAACTCGGTCCAGCCGCCGCCGGCTGCCATGAGCTGGCGTTCGGCGTAGATCTCGTTGAGCCGGGCGGTCAGCCGTTCGGCGAGGCGGCGGGAGTTCGCGAAGACGATGGTGGACTGGTTGGCCAGCACCAGGTCCACGATCTTCTCCTCCACATGCGGCCAGATGGACGCCTGCGGCTGGAGCCCGGAGGCCGGGCCGGAGTCGAAGGCCCCCGCGGCGCCCTGGAGATCGGACATGTCCTCCACGGGCACTGAAACGGTCAGGTCCCAGTTCTTCCGCGACGGAGGGGCCACAATCTCCACCGGTGCCGACCCGGCGAGGAACTGCGCCACCAGTTCCTTGGGCTCCACGGTGGCCGACAGCCCGATCCGCTGGGCGGGTTTGGGCAGCAACGCGTCCAGCCGTTCCAGCGACACCGCCAGATGCGCGCCGCGCTTGGTGCCGGCGACGGCGTGGACCTCGTCGACAATGATCGTGTCCACCTCGCTGAGGGTTTCCCGCGCCTTGGACGTCAGCATCAGGAAGAGGGATTCCGGGGTGGTGATGAGGATATCCGGCGGGTGGCTGAGCAGCGAGCGGCGGTCAGCCGCCGTCGTGTCCCCGGACCGGACGCCCACGGTAATGAGCGGGGCGGGCAGGTCCAGGCGCTTGGCGGTCTGCGTGATGCCGATCAGCGGCGCGCGGAGGTTGCGTTCGACGTCGACGCCGAGAGCCTTCAGCGGGGAAATGTACAGCACGCGGGTCTTCCGCGGGGCCGCCTTCCTCTTTACCGCCGTCCGGCGCCCGGCCTTGGCGGCCGTGTCCAGGCCGGGCAGGGCCTCGGGCTCGGCGGGGGCGGAGATGAGCAGCCGGTCCAGTGCCCAGAGGAACGCGGCGAGCGTCTTGCCGGAGCCGGTGGGGGCGACGACGAGGGCGTGCGAGCCGGAGGAGATGGCATTCCACGCACCGATCTGGGCCGGGGTGGGCGCCGAAAAAGCGCCCAGGAACCAGTCCCGGGTCGGCCGGCTGAACCGGCCCATGGCGTCGGCCGGATGTGCGCCGCCGGCGAGCTCCTGCCCCTTCATTCCTCCATCATGCCTTACCCCACCGACACTCTTAGCCGGGCATGATGACGGGCACGATGACGGGGACGAACGGCGCGCCGGGCGCGCCCCGGCGGGCCGGAGCAGCACCTCGGAGCCGGGTGCTACTTCGGCTGGAAGGCTCCGATGGTCAGCAGGTTGATCTCTGTGTTGCTGCAGGCGTCCAGCGGCTGCGCGAGGAACAGCGAGGCGGTGTCGTCGGGCGGGTAGACCCGGAATCCTGCCGCCGGCGTCCGGGTGCAATCCGGGTAGTTGGCGGCCTGGGTGTAGCGCAGGGTGGCGGCGCCGGCCTTGCCCGGGGCGAGCAGGACATCGGTGACCGGGGTGGAGTCGTCGCGGGTGGCGGCAGCGCCGATCGGCTCGCCGTCGGCCCCGGCTGTGAGGGAGACGCCCGCATAGCCCTTCAGCAGGCAGGGTTCGGTGCCGGAGTTAGTCACGATCAGCTGCATGTAGACGCTGCCCGCCGCGCCGCCGCCAGTGGAGTCGGTGGTTGCAGTCAGGCTCCCGGCCGTGCACAGCGGGGTGCCGGACTGCGTAGCCGGCTGCGACGACGCAGCGGCGGCAGAGGTATCCGTTGCGGCGCCGGAGGCCGCGGGAAGGCTTGCCGGGCTGGCTGACGGGGTATCCGAGGACGTGGCCGCCTGGGTCTGCGCCGCACTGCCCCCGCAGCCGCTGAGCAGGAGGGCCGCCACGGCAGCCGTTGTCACAACCAGTGCATGCTTCATTCGCTGAGACCTCATGGCTCAACCTTTATGCCCGCCGATGCCTTAGTCAACGACGCCACGGCGGCGGAGCCCCGATTGATGCCCGGATTGTGATTTCCGCGGCATCAACCGAGGTCAACCGCGCTGCGCGGATCCGGGGCGCCGGGGATCAGGGGGATTAAGGGAGCCGCGGGGTAGCGGAGCCGCTGCCGCTAGTCGGTCTCGGGGCCGGAGCAGTAGTGGCAGTCATCCGGGCAGGATGCGCTGCCGGCTGCCCAGGTGTTTGTCCCGGCTGCGATGCCGGACGCGGAGTTCGGCTGCTGCAGCACGGCGGTCTGGCGGTCAGTTGTCAGCATGGTTGGCTCCTTCGGGGTCTGCCACGCTCAGTTCGAAGCCGTCGGCAACATGGAACAGCTGGCGGCGCCCGCCGTCGGACACCACCCACACGACGGCGCCGTCGGCGGTCCGGTTGTCCACGCGGCCCGCGTGCTCGAGGCGGCCGTTCCGGCGGAGGTGGACGGCGTCGCCGATCTCGACGTCGTCCCAGTGGGCGGGGCGGCTGGAGGGCCGGTTCTTCTGCAAGGTCATGAGGATTCCTGGAGGTCACGGGGAAACGCTGGTGTGATCCAGCTAACCGTGGAAAGCCTTGTCGGCTCAATGGTCAAGTGAATGAGGCACTTCCGTCCCCTTGTGCAGGAGTCCAGAAGCACGAATTGCGGGAATCCAGACGCTAGTGTGCCGGTGCGCGCCGGCGCGGGCGCGGTCCGGGTCAGCAGGCCACCTCAGCCACGCCACCGCAGCCAGGCAAACGTGGGCGGTGGCGGCGGCGGAACGGCCTGTGGTCCGCCGGTTGCGATCCCCGCTGCTGCGCGGCGCCGGCGCAGCTCCAGGGCGAGGCTCTCCTGGCCGCGGGCCATCGCCCAGCGGTGATTGGCGGCGAAGGCCGGCTTGAGCAGCCAGCTCAGCCGCCGGAGCAGGGGTTTGGCGGTGCTGACGCGCCAGTCGTAGGTGATGACCGTTTCCGGCCCGTCCTTCTCGAAGGTCCAACGGCCGGTGCCGTTGAGGTCGCCCTCGGCGGTGAGGGCGAAGCCCCGGCTGGTGACCGGCTCCGTGACCGTGAGCGTCCAGCGGAGCGTGTAGGGCAGCCAGCCCTTCGTATGGAGCCGGGCGGGGCGGGGAATGCCCGGCCCGGGCTCGGGGCCGCCGGCCACCGGTTCGACGCTGAGATAGACGGACGGCCACCAGCGGGGCAGGCCGGTGGTGTCGCCAAGGACTGCCTCGACCTCCTCCGGCGTGCCCGCCACGCGCCAGACGGTCCGGAACTCGTAGTCGGTGCTGCCCATCGGAGCCTCCTGAAATTTTCCCGGCCACGCGTGGAGCCGCGGACGGCAGGGATCGATGCACGAGACCGTACTCAGAGGGGGTGCCCCCGGTCAATGGGGGCGGTCAACAGGGGCGGTCAACAGGACCGACGGAAGCGCTAGGTCAGCGTGGCAACGCCGCCAGGGCCGCGCGTTGAGCGGTCCGGCGTTGGCCCGAAGGTATGAAAAAATGAAGGATCAGTTCTTATAGAGGAAGCAACGGGATCGTGCCTAGAGAAAGCACCGCGGAGGCAGGGGCAGATTCTGCCCCGAGCATGAACGACGTGGCGCGCGTGGCACGTGTCTCGCTGGGCACTGTCTCCAATGTCTTGAACAAACCCGAAATCGTGGCGGAGAGGACCCGGCTGCGGGTGCAGGCCGCCATCGACGAGCTGGGTTTTGTCCGTAACTCGGCGGCGCGTTCCCTGGCGGCCGGCAGCAGCCGCACGATTGGCCTGGTCCTGACGGATGTGGGCAACTCCCTCTTCGTGGACATTGCCCGCGGCGCGGAAAGTGCCGCGCACGAAAACGGCCATTCCCTGCTGCTGGCGAACAGCGACGTTGACCTGCAGAAGCAGGAGGCGTACCTCGACATTTTTGATGAGGCCCGCGTAGCCGGGATCATCCTTGCTCCGCTGGACGCCGGGTTGGACGGGGTGGACCGGGTGCGCCGCCATGGCCGACACATCGTTCTGGTCAACTACGCCGGAGGCCGCACGGACTGCTGCAGCGTGCTGGTCGACGAGGAACATGGCGGTTATCTCGCGGCCCGTCACCTCATTGATCTGGGCCGCCGACGCCTGGTGTTCGCTGGCGGTCCCGATAACCTGCACGCCGTGAACGACCGCCGTAAGGGTGCCATGCGCGCCGCCTCGGAGACCAGGGGAGCTGTCTCCCTCGAGGTGATCATAGGCCGGAGCCTCAACAGCCCGGAGGGGCGCCGAATTGCCGGAGACCTGGCCAGCCGGGGCCGCAGCAGGATGCCCGACGGCATCATCGCGCCGTCGGACCAGTTGGCAGCGGGCATCATTCATGAACTCACGGGAACGTACGGGCTGCGGGTGCCGCAGGATATCGCGGTGATCGGGTACGACAACAACCAGTTCGCTACCGAGGGCGCCATACCGATGTCTACCATTGGCCAGCCGGGTCACGAGATGGGCCGGGTGGCCACAAAACTCCTCCTGGAGGAAGTTAACCAGCCCGGCGAGCACGTACACCGCAACCTGATGCTGGAACCCACCTTGTTTGCCCGGGCCAGCACCTTGGGCCGCTGAACCTCGAACGGCGCATTACCCAGAACGGTGCTTAACCCAGAACGGCGCCGTGGCGGTTTTCCTCCCCGGCGCCGCCGTGAGTTCTAAGCCACCGGCTCCACGGCGTAGCTGAACGCCCCCGTTAAGCTACCGGCTCCACGGCGTAGCTGAACGCCCCCGAGCCCACCTCAAACGGCTCCTGGCCGGGGAGCTCCACCCGGGCTGTGCAACCGGTCGGGACGTCCACCTGCACGTTCAAGCCACTGGTGTCCAGGGTCCAGGAGATGCTGGCCGTCCCGTACGGTGTTTCGTGCCGCGCGGAGGCGTGGGTGAGCTGTCCACCGGGCCGGGGTTTGAAAAGGATCCTGCGGTAGCCCGGTTCGAGCGGCGAAATTCCGGCAACCACGCGGTGCATCCAGTCCGCCACGGCGCCCAGCGCGTAGTGGTTGAAGGAGGTCATGTTTCCCGGGTTTACGGTGCCATCCGTCTGCATGGCGTCCCAGCGTTCCCAGATGGTGGTGCCGCCCTGTTCCACGGCGTAGAGCCAGGAGGGGCATTCCTTCTCGAGCAGCAGGTCATAGGCGGTGTCCAGCGCGCCTACGTCTGTCAGTGCATCTGAGATGACCGGCGTGCCCGCGAAGCCTGTCGCTATCCTGTTTCCGCCGTCGGCCACCAGCTCAGCCAGGCGCCGCCCGGCCAGCTGTTTTTGCTCTTCACTCGGGAAGAGGTCGAAAACGATGGCCAGTGCGTAGGCTGTCTGCGCGTCCCCGGCAACGGCCCCGCTGGGGTAGACGTATTCGGCTGCGAAGGCCTTGGCGACAGCCCGCCCGAGCTCGGTGTAGTGCAGCTCGTCCGTCGTGTTTCCCAAGATGCTGGCGATCTTTCCCAGGTGAGTGGCCGACCAAGCGAAGTAGGCCGTTGCCACCAGATATGGGTCCGTTTTGGCCGCGGTGGGGTCGTGGGGTGGGGCTGTGGGATCAAGCCAGTCGCCGAGCTGGAAACCGGTGTTCCACAGGTGGCTGCCGCCCGCTTTGGCGTCCATGAGGTCCACCCACGCTTTGGCGCTGGCATACTGCTCCCGAAGCACCTGGGTGTCCCCGAAGCGCTGGTAGATGGTCCAGGGGGTCAAGACCGCCACGTCACCCCACACTGCGCCGGGCCGGATCGGGGTCCACTCGTCGCCACCGGGGATGACCGGGACGTACCAGGGAATGGTTCCGTCCGGGAGCTGTTCGACGGCGACGTCCTTGAGCCAGGAGGTCAGCATTCCGGAGCAGTCGTAAAGGAACGAAGCGGTGGGGGCGAAGACCTGGATGTCTCCGGTCCAGCCGAGCCGTTCGTCGCGCTGGGGGCAGTCGGTGGGGATGTCCACGAAGTTGCCGCGCATGCTCCAGCGGACGTTTTCGTGGAGGCGGTTCAGGTCCGGGTTGGAGCTGTCGAACCAGCCGGTGCGTTCCATGTCCGTGTGGTAGACGCGGGCAACCACGTTCTCGCTGATGTCGCCGCCGGTCCAGCCGTCGATTTCGGCGTAGCGGAAGCCGTGGATGGTGAAGCGCGGCTCCCAGCTTTCCGGTTCTGTGCCGGCAATCGTATAGGTGTCGGTGGAAATGGCACGGCGGAGCGGGCGGGTGAACAGTTCACCGTCCTGCAGCACTTCGGCATGGCGCAGGGTGATTTGGTCGCCTGACTTGCCCTGCACGGTGATCCGCAGCCGGCCCACCAGATTTTGGCCAAAGTCCACCAGCACCTTGCCTGCCGGGCTGGTGAATACGCGGACTGGACGGACTTCCTCTGTGCAGCGGACCGGCGGGCCGTCCGGGGCAACGAGCGTGGTCGGATCGCGTTCGACGGTTGTGACCGGGCTCCAGCCGTCGTCGTCGAATCCGGGTTGGCTCCAGCCGGCCGGCAGCTGCCGGGCGTCATAGCTTTCGCCCTCATAGAGGCCGGTGAAGCCGATGGGACCAAACCCGGCCTTCCACGACGTGTCGGTCCCGATTACGCTCATTGACCCGTCCGTGTGGGTGATGTGGAGCTGCGCCAGCAGGGCCACCTTGTCGCCGTACAGGTTGCGGTAGCCGTCGTGGAAACCGATCCGCCCGCGGTACCAGCCGTCGGCCAGCCAGCTTCCGACGGCGTTGCCACCTTCGTGGACCAGTTCTGTCACGTCGTAGGTGTAGTAGCGCAGCCTCTCACCGTAGACGGTCCAGCCGGGGGAGAGAATGTCTGTGCCCACCCGCGTCCCGTTGACTTCCATTTCGAACAGGCCGTGAGCCGTGACGTGAAGCCTGGCTTTGGCGATGGGGGAGTGCACGGAAAACTCGCGCCGGAGCAGCGGAGGCCGGCGGTCCGACTCGGGGTCTTCATCCCACGCCGGAGTGATGGCAGATGCGATCCAGTCCCCGGGTTCCAGAAGACCGGCCTCAACAGTGGCAGGCTCACTCCAATCACTGGGCTCGCCGTCACCGGCGGCTGCCCCTGCCTCCGGTGAGCCCCAGACGCGGACCCGGACGGAAACTTCCTCCCCGGAGCGCAGGGGATCGGCCGGCCAGGGCACCAGAACGGACTCACCCGACGCGATGGGGCTGCTGCGAACGGTTTCGCCGTCCCGGATGGTTTCGACCTGGTACGCCGTTTGGGTCCAACCCGGTGCGCCCGAAGTTTTCCAGGAGATGCGGGGGCGGCTTGCTCCAATGCCGAGTGCCTCGCGGTGGTGATCGAAGGCTACGGGCATGACGGTCGGTGGCATGGTGTGGATCTCCTGGGATCGTGGGGAGGGAAGTTCAGGTTTGCAGGCGGATGGGGTGTGGCTGGCGTGCCGTCAGTGCGATGTTCTAGCCCTTGACGGCGCCGCCGGCCAGGCCCTTCATGACGCGCTGGTTAAGGAAGAGATAGAGCACCAAGGTTCCAAAGACGTTGATGCAGATGGCGGCGAACAGGGGACCGTACTCGACTGCACCGAATTCTCCGGTGAAGTTCAGCAGCCCGACCTGGATGGTGCTCAGGTCCGCGTTGTTGGTGAACGTCAGGGCGATGAGCAGGTCGTTCCAGATGAAGAAGAACTGGACCAGCGCGACGGTGAACACGGCATTGCGGACCATGGGGAAGCCGATGGAGAAGAATGCCCGGATCATGCTGGCGCCGTCCAGTGCCGCTGCTTCGAAAACTTCCCGCGGCACGGCGCGGAAATAGGTGGCCATCATGAACACGGTCAGCGGCAGCCCGGTTGCGGTGTAGGTAATGATCAGCGGCCAGAGCGTGCCGGTCAGGCCCACCTGGAAGTAGGCGGAAAACAGCGGCAGCAGGATCATCTGTCCAGGAACCATGATGCCGGCCAGGAAGACGAGGAGGACCGTGCTGCGGCCTTTCCAAACAAGGACTTCCAGGGCAAACCCGGCGGCTACGCCGAACAGAACGATCAGGAACAACGACGGGATCGTCGCGATGAGGCTGTTGCCCACATACGTGGCGATATTTCCGGTCGTCCAGGCCTCGACGTAGTTGTCGAAGTTGAAGTTTTGCGGCAGGGCCCAGACAGGGCTGTTGAGGAACTCGTCCTGGGTCTTGAAAGAGCCCATGAACAGCCAGACCAGCGGATAGATCTCGACGACGAGCAATATGGCGATCAGAATCTGGACCGGTGCGCGTTTGAGGAACTTGTTCGGTGAGGTGCGGGGCCGTTGGGGGGCGGCCGAGGGCATTTGGCTGGCGCGGGTGGGCAGCGCGGTAGGTGCGGTCATCGCGGTCAGTCCTTGGTGAGGTCGCGGCGGGACGAGCGGAAAATGAAGAGTGTGACGATCAGGCACAGAATCGTGAGCAACAATGCAATGGAGCTGCCGTATCCGTAGTCGCCGTAGGTGAACGAGGTGCGGAACATCAGCAGCGTCAAGGGAGTTGTCGCGCTGCCCGGGCCGCCGTTCGTCAGGGCCACGATGGAGTCGAAGACCTTCAGAGTGCCGTTGATGCTGAAGATGATCGACGAGAGCAGCACCGGCAGGGACAACGGCAGGACGATATGCCGGAGCAGGTGCAGCCCGCGGGCGCCGTCGAGGCGGGCAGATTCGAAGATGTCATCGGGGATGTCGACCAGACCGGTGTAGAGCAGGACCGCGTAGAACCCCATGGACCGCCAGAGGTCCATGATGACGATGACCAGAAAGGCCGTGTTGCCGTCGCCGAGCCAGTCGATCGAGCCGAGGCCCACTGCGTTCATGGCTGAGTTCACCAGGCCGTTTTGCGGGGCGATTTCGAACATCTTCTGGAACAGCAGGGCAACCGCGACCGTGGGGAGCACCACCGGGAAGAAAACCAGGGTGCGGATCAGTGTGGATCCGCGTTTCAGGGCGAAGACGTAGAGCAGGGACAGCATGTATCCGAGCAGGACCTGGCCGATGGTGATGACGACGGCGTAGCGGAGCGTGAACCAGAGAGCTTCGCCGACGGCGGGGTCGGTGAAGAGCTTTTCGAAGTTGGAGGTTCCGGCGAAGGTGAAGCCTGTGATGGCGTTGCCGGAAAGGAAGGTGTAGCCGGCCGACCAGAATACTGGCAACAGCATGGCCACGGTGTAAACCAATAGGGCCGGGCCGAGAAGGACGACGATGGCCTTTTTGTCTCCCAGGACGTTGTTCATGGTGCTTCTTTCATCGGAATTTGAGTGGCTGACCGCCGGGACCGGCTTCCGCCGGCCCCGGCCGGGCGAGCTACTTCGAGTTCAGATCGTTCTGGACGAGTTCCATGAACTTCTGCGGGGTGATACTGCCGGACGCGAGGCCGGCGGCGTTGGTCTGGCTCGTGGTGGTGGCCTTGGTGCTGAAGAGCGCCTCGAACCACAGCACGCTTTCCTTGGTGTTGTTCACCGTTTCCTGGGTGGACTTGACCAGCGGCGGAATACTGTCCACCGGGGTGTTCAGCTTGAATCCGGAGATCGAGTTCTTGTCCTTGAGGGCCGTGCTGCCGTAGTTGGTGGCGATGCACTTGAGCCATGCGGAGGCGTTGCTGTCGTACTTCTTGGCATTGAACGTCATGGGCAGGCCGACGTTCGTGGCGTACTGGTTATCGATGCCGTTGCCGCCGCTGACTTTCGGGAACGGCATGAAGCCGATGTTCTCTTCGCCGATCTTGTTCTGCGCCTTGTCGTCGAAGTTCGAAAGAATCCAGCTGCCCATGTAGAACATGCCGGCCTTGCCGCTGAGGAACTGCGACGCCGCGGTATTGTAATCGATCGAGCCGACACCCTGGCCGAAGTAGCCCTTGGCGCCGAGATCGGCAACCGCCTGGGCCGCCTTGACGTATTCCGGGTCGGTAAGCTTCGCCTGGCCCTCGGCCACTTTCTTCAGGGCATCGGGGCCGAGGTCGCTGAACAGGTAGCCGCTGACCAGGCGGGTGAGGGGCCAGCCCTGCTTGCCGGATGCGGCAAGCGGCGTGACGCCGGCGGCCTTGAGCTTTTCACCGGCGGCGACGAAGTCATCCCAGGTCTTCGGCTCCGTAATGCCGTTCTCGGCGAAGATCTTCTTGTTGTACCAGATGCCTTCCACGTTGTACTGGTACGGCAGAACGTTCAGCTTCCCGCCGTACAGGGACTTGATGGTGGCCGCCGCTCCCGGAAGGATGGCGTCGGAGATGTTCAGGTCCTTGAGCGCCTTTTCGAAGTCCAGCACGTTTCCGGACTTGTCCAGGTCCTGCGTCAGGGCCGGGGCGTTGCCGGCCGCGTACTGGGCCGGCAGCGCGTTCTGTCCGGCGAGCAGCTGCAGCTTCTGGTCCAGGCTGGTCTGCGGGACGGTCTCGATCTTCAGCGGAGCAGCTGCGTTCTCTGCCTTGCACTGATCCTTGCTGAGAGCCTCGAGCTCGCCGCGGATGGTTGTGTTCTCGACGTTCGTCAGATAGCCGAAGTCCTTCGACCCAGAGGCGGATGAACCTCCGCCTGCGCCGCATCCGGTGAGCAGCAGAGCCAGCGCACCCGCTGATGCGATGACGGGGGCAATAGCGCGGGCCTTGGGCCGCGACAGTACAGAAACCACAGTTCCTCCTTGAAGTGTGCTCCGAATTGAAGCGTTTCAAGTTCGAGTATGAAGTCTCGGTCGACGACGTGTCAAGCGTCACTAGTTCGTCACTTTTCGCGATCACTAGCCCTAAATCTCTTCGAACTATTGACTCTCGGATTGCGCCGCCCATAAAGTTGAATCGATATAATTAAAGCGTTTCAACCCTCAGGCGAAATCGTCCGCACCGTGGCACGTTACGGTTCCGCCGGGAGTCTCCGAACGGTGTCGGAGATCTTGGAACAACGATTCAAGGAAGAATCCATGACTACCTCAACCGATGTTCTTTCGTCCCGCCAGGTTTGGTGGACAGCAGCCATCGCCGGAATGGCCTCGTACCTTGACGCGGCGGCAATCGTCACGACCGGCACGGCACTTGTCCTCTTTCAAAGCACTTTCCGACTCGGTCCGGCGGAGATTGGTCAGCTCTCCGCGCTGCTGACCGTCATGATCGCAGCCGGCGCCCTGGTGGGTGGCCGGATGGGCGACCGGTTTGGCCGGCGCAAGGTCTTCACGTGGACGATGTGGGTCTTTGCGCTCGGCGCCCTTTCCCTTGTCCTCACGACAGGCCCTGGCATGTTGTACGCCGGAGTAGTCCTGCTTGGCTTCGCGGCCGGCGCGGACCTTCCCGTGTCGATGGCCATGATTTCAGAGAGTGCCCCTCCCGGAAAGAAGGGCAGGATGGTCACCTTCTCCCACGTTCTGTGGATGGCCGGTGTTCTGGTGGTCATGGTCCTAGGCATCGTTGTCGGTGACCTCGGAGAAGTTGGCGCACGGATTCTGTACGGCCACCTGCTCGTTGTTGCGCTCATTGTCCTAGTCCTGCGTGCAGGCCTTCCTGAATCGCGGGAGTGGACGAAGGCGCGCCTTGAATCTACTGCCGAGCAGGTGGATCTCGGCTCCCTTCGGCATTTGGTGCGCTCCCGCTACCTGGGTCCGCTCGTAGCGACGGGACTCTTCTACGCGATCGCCAACGTGGCCGCAAACACCAATGGCCAGTTCAGCACCTACCTCTACACGAACGTCGCCGGGGCCAGCGTCGCCACAGCCTCCGCCTTCGGTTTGCTCGGCTTCGGCTGCAGCTTCATCGGCATGCTTGTGACCATGAGGGTCGTTGACACGCGCTGGAGGATGCCCGTTTTCACGGTCGCAACCTCCATTTCCATCGCAGCGTTCATCATCCCCGCGACACTCGGCGTGAGCACGTGGACGTTGGCTGTCATGGGAGTCCTCTATTCCGTCGGAGGCGCTATCGCGGGCGAACCGATGTTCAAGGTCTGGTCTCAGGAGCTTTTCCCGACCAAGCACCGCAGCAGTGCCCAAGGAATCACCATCGCCTTCACCCGCGTCGTAGCAGCGGCCATTGCCCTCGTCACTCCGCAAATCATCGCGGCTGGGGCCCAGGCGCTGTTCATCTTCCTCGTACTGACGACGCTGGCCTCATGCCTGATCGGGATCCTATGGCTGGCTAGAATCCCCAAAGCAGCTGACGCGGCCGCAGAATGGCACAAAGAGACACTGGTAAGCGTCCGCTAGCTGGCGGCGACAGTGCTAGTGGCGCCGGGTGCTCTGCCTGGCAACGAGTTCCGGCGTGAACACGACTTGGGTGTGCACGTGACCAGGCTCGTCGTCGATTTCGTCGAAAAGGAGCTGGGCGGCACGCTCGCCGATGAGATGCCTCGGCTGGCTGATGGAGCTGAGCGGAATGCTTGATTGCGACGCGAAGTCGATGTCGTCGAAGCCCACGATTGCGATGTCCTCGGGCACCCGGAGCCCGTTGGCGGCGAAGGACTGCAAGAGTCCGAGCGCCAGCTGGTCGTTGGCCGCAAACACGGCGTCCGGCCGCTTGGCGGGCTGGAGATTGGCGATGAGATCGCCAATCTGGCGCCCGCGCTCAAATTTCAGATCGGGCGTTTCGAACAATTGAATTCGGACCCCCGCCTGTGCCGCCGCATCGGCGGCGCCCCGGTACCGGTCCTCGACCTGCTGCAGCGTGAACGGGCCGCCGACGAACGCCGGGCGCACCGAGCCGACGCTCAGGAGATGGTTCAGGGCAGTTGCGCCGCCGGCGACGTCGTCCACCGAAACCGAGCAGAATTGATCCGTGCTGGCGAGCCGGTCAACGAGCACCGAGGGGATGCCCCGGGAACGCATGGTCTCGAGCCGTTGAAGAACCTGGCCGAACGGGGTGATCAGAACGCCCTGGACGCGTTGCTGCTCGAACAGGTCCAGATAGGCCAGTTCCCGCCCGGCGTCTTCGGCGCTGTTGGCCAGGATCAGGGAATGCTTGTGGTCTTCGGCGACGTTTTCGGCCCCGAGCGCCACATCTGTGAAGAAGGGGTTGCGGACGTCCAGCACCAGCATGCCGAGGCTCCTGGTGGACCCGGACCGCAGTGACCGGGCTGATTCGTTGCGCACGAATCCGAGCTGGTCGATGGCGGCCAGGACTCGGCTTTTCTTGTCCGGCGATACCTGCTCGGGCCGGTTGAGGACATTCGAAACAGTGCCGACGGAAACCCCCGCAAGCGCGGCGACATCCTTCAGCTTTGCACCCGGGCCGCTTGGCACCTGAGAACCTCCCCATCCCTGAATCGAATCAATCTGCTCCATCAATGTTACTTCGTTCACATTGGCCGCCCGATTGTTTGCTTGTTGACACGCTATGGAAACAAGCTCTAACGTGTGAGTAGGTTCACAAATGAATCGATTCATTACAAAGGAGTAACGGACATGGCCGAAGCACAGGACGCCAAGGTTCGGAGCGGCCGGAGGGCCGAGGCGGCCGATGTTCCGCTTCTGGAACTGCGGGATATCCACAAGTCCTTCGGAGCAGTGCACGCACTGCGGGGCGCCAGCCTCAGCCTGTACCGCGGTCAGGTCACCGCCCTGGTCGGAGAAAACGGCGCCGGCAAATCCACCCTGGTCAAGACCCTCGCGGGTCTGCACCAGCAGGATCGCGGGCACGTCCTGCTGGATGGCGAGGAGGTCTCTTTCCGGGACCCGCTCCATGCCCGCGAAGCGGGGATTGCCGTCATCTACCAGGAACCGACCATGTTCCCGGACCTCACTGTCGCCGAGAACATTTTCATGGGCAGGCAGCCGCTGCGGTCCCTGCGCCGGATCGACCGGAAGGCGATGCGTCAGCAGTCGCTGGAGCTCTTTGAGCAACTGGGGGTCAAAATCGACCCCGACCGGGCCGCGCAGGGTCTCTCGATTGCCGACCAGCAGGTGGTGGAAATCGCCAAGGCCATTTCGCTCGACGCGCGCGTCCTGATCATGGACGAACCGACGGCGGCTCTCAGCGGCGTCGAAGTTGACCGGCTTTTCGCCGTCACCCGTACCCTGCAGGCCCAGGGCGCCGCAGTATTGTTCATCTCCCACCGCTTCGAGGAAGTCTTTGCCCTGGCGGACTGGATCACCGTGATGCGCGACGGCGCGCACGTCGCCACCGCCCCGGCCTCTGAGCTGACGGTTGACGGCGTGATCCGGCAGATGGTCGGCCGCGACGTCGCGTCCTTGTTCCCGAAACAGGAAACGCAGATCGGGGCTACCGCCCTCGAGGTGAAGGGACTCAGCCGCAAGGGTGTCTTCTCGGACATTTCCTTCACCGTGAAGGAAGGTGAAATCGTCGGCCTCAGCGGCCTTGTCGGCGCGGGACGCTCCGAGGTGGCCCGGGCCGTCTTCGGCATCGACAAATACGATTCCGGCGAAGTACTGGTCCGCAACGAGCCGCTCAAGTCTTTGTCCCCGCGGGCATCGATGGCCGCCGGGCTCGCGTTCGTGCCGGAAGACCGACGCAAGCAGGGCCTTGTGATGGAGCTGAACGTCAGCCGAAACCTTACGCTGACGCTTCGGCGGAAACTGAGCCGTTTCGGCCTCCTCACCAACCATTCCGAGGCCCAAGCCACCTCGGAATGGGCCAAGAAACTTCAGATCAAGGCGGGGTCGCCTATGTCCCCGATCTCGACCCTCTCAGGCGGAAACCAGCAGAAGGTCGTCCTGGGCAAGTGGTTGGCAACCGGCCCACGCATCCTGATCATCGACGAACCCACCCGGGGAATCGACGTCGGCACCAAGTCCGAGGTGCACCGGCTCATCTCCGAACTCGCGGGCACGGGCCTCGCCGTCCTCATGATCTCCTCGGAGTTGCCCGAGATCCTGGGCATGTCGGACCGCGTGCTGGTGATGCACGAGGGACGGATCACCGCAGAACTTAGTCGCAAGGACGCCACGGAGGAATCCGTCATGACAGCCGCCACGGGAGTCGACCCGAAAACCAAGGAGACAACAGCGTGACCACCCTAACCCTGCAACGTCAGCCGTCCACGGCATGGCTGGGAACGTTGACCCGATCCCGTGAATTCAGCGTGTTCCTCGCACTGGTCATACTGATCGCCGTCACAGTGGCGGCCAACCCCCGGTTCTTGAGCGGTCAGAGCATCAAAGACCTGCTGCTGAACTCCTCGATCCTGGTGATCCTCGCCGTCGGCCAGGCGATCGTGATCGTGACGAAGAACGTGGACTTGTCGGTCGGATCAGTCCTCGGCCTGACGGCTTTCGCGACAGGAAAAATCTTCATCGCGCTGCCCGATCTTCCCGTGATCGCAATGCTCGTTATCGGCGTCGCTTTCGGCGCCATGTTGGGGGCCATCAACGGAGCCCTGATCGCAGTGGCCAAGGTGCCTGCCCTGGTGGTCACCCTGGGCACCTTGTATATCTTCCGCGGCGTTGACTTCGCCTGGGCCCAAGGTCAGCAGATTAACCCGTCTGACCTCCCGGCAGACTTCCTGGCCCTTGGGGCCGGCGCCTTGCTGGGATTCCCCTATCTGGCCCTGATCGCCCTCGCGGTCGTCATGGCATTCGGGCTCTACCTGAAGAACCTGCGCTCCGGACGCGAGTTCTACGCCATCGGTTCAGACGTCCAGGCCGCCCGCCTGTACGGAATCCGGGTCGGGCGGAAGGTCTTCTCCGCCTTCGCGATCTCCGGCGCCCTCGCCGGACTCGGCGGGGTGAGCTATGCGGCCAAGTACGGCAACCTGGACGCGACGGCGGGCCAAGGCCTTGAACTGAACGTCGTGGCCGCGGCTGTGGTTGGCGGGGTGGCCATCGCCGGCGGTGTCGGCACGGTCTACGGAGCCGCTCTCGGCGCCGTCCTCCTGACCACCATTACCTCTGCCCTTCCGGTCCTGGGAGTCTCGCCGTTCTGGCAGCGAGCCATGATCGGCGTCCTGATCCTGGCCTCGATTGTCCTGGACCGATACCTTGCCCTGCGCACCGAGCGCCGTCTGAGAGGACACGATTCACATGCTGGTTGATACAGCACCGCCGGCAGCAGAAACCCGCCGCACACCCCGCTTCGGCTTCCTGCGCAGCTGGGACTCCGCCATCATTTTGGCCCTCGTGGCCAGCATCATCGTCGCCTCCATGACCGTGAGCGGTTTCGCCACGTCCCGCAACGTCGGGTTCCTTCTCATCGACGTGATCCCGGTCCTGCTGCTGGCCCTGCCGATGACGCTGATCATCGTGACCGGCGAGATCGACCTGTCCGTCGCCAGCATCGCAGGCTTCGTCAGCTGCGTGTTCGGAGCCCTCTGGAACGCCGGGGTGCCAATGGAAACGATCGTTCCCTTGTGCATTGTCCTCGGCGCCGTGTCCGGGGCACTCAACGGATTCCTGGTCTCCGTGGTCGGCCTGCCATCACTGGCCGTGACTATCGGCACCCTGGCGCTGTACCGCGGGCTTGCCTTCGTTGTGCTGGGGGATCAGGCCGTCACCAGCTTCCCTCGGGCCATCACTACGGGCCTGCAGGCAAAGATCGGCGCCACGGGCATCCCCGTCTGGATCCTGCCGGTCATTCTCCTGGTCATCATTTTCGGTGTCGCCCTGCACTTCACCGGCTTCGGCCGCTCCCTGTTCGCCATCGGCTACAGCGTCGACGCCGCCCGTTTCTCCGGAATCGGCGTCGCGCGGACCAAGTTCTGGCTCTTCGTCATCTCGGGCACGGTCGCGGCGCTGGTCGGCGTGTGGTGGACCCTGCGGTACGGAAGCGCCCGCGGTGACAACGCCACGGGCCTGGAACTGTCCGTTATCGCGGCAGTACTGCTCGGCGGCGTGTCCATCTTTGGCGGCAAAGGCACCCTGCCGGGCGTCATCGCCGGCGTCGGGCTCCTCGCCATCCTGCGCAACGCGCTCCAGCTGGCCAGCGTCCCCGAGGACACCCTGTCCATGCTGACCGGCGGCCTCCTGATCCTCGCCGTCGTCGCCCCCAACGCCATCGCCTGGCTCCGATCGCTCTCCCGCAAAGCTTCAACGACCTGACCACCATCCACACCACAGCAACAACGACGTTCAGTTGAAAGGCACCACTATGAAATTCATGTCCACGACCAGATCCCGTCGCCTCGCGCCCGCCTACATCGCCGCCGCCACGGGACTCGCGCTGGCGCTTAGCGCCTGCGGTGGAACCACCAACACCTCCAGCACTGCCGGCGGCGGAGCCGCATCGTCCAGCGCGGCAGCGGATCCGAATGCCCCGATCAAGGAGGGCCTGAAGGTGGCGTTCCTGCCCAAGCAGCTGAACAACTCCTACTTCACCGTCACTGACCGCGGCGGCAAGACCGCGGTCGATGAGTACAAGGGCATCTTCTCCGAGGTGGGTCCGTCCGAAGCCAGCGCCTCCAGCCAGGTCAGCTACATCAACACGCTCACCCAGCAGGGCTCCAACGTCATCGCAACCTCGGCTAACGATCCCAAGGCCATCTGTTCGGCGCTGGACGAGGCCCGCAGCGCCGGAGCGAAGGTGGTCACCTTTGACTCGGACACCGACCCGTCCTGCCGCGACGTCTACATCAACCAGGCCACCGCGGAAGGCATCGCGTCCACCCAGATCAAGCTCATCTCCGACGCCATCGGTCCCGACGGCGGGGACATCGCTATTCTGTCCGCCACAGCGAACGCCACGAACCAAAACGCGTGGATCGAGCTGATGAAGAAGGAACTCCAGAAGCCCGAGTACGCCAAGCTCAAGCTTGTCGCGACAGCCTACGGCGATGACAACGCCCAGAAGTCCCAGCAGGAAGTCCAGGCGCTCCTCCAGGCCCACCCCACGCTCAAGGGCATCATCTCGCCCACGACCGTCGGCATTGCCGCTGCCGCCCAGTACCTGTCCGGGTCTGAATACAAGGGCAAGGTACAGCTGACCGGCCTCGGCTTCCCGAGCCAGCTCAAGGAATTCCTGAAGAACGGCACCATGAAGTCCTTCGCCCTGTGGGATGTTGAAAAGCTCGGCTACCTCGCCGCCTACGCCGGCGCGGCCCTCGCCTCAGGCCAGATCACCGGTGCCGAAGGCCAGACGTTCAAGGCCGGCACCCTGGGCGAATTCAAGATCGGCCCCAACTCCACCGTTCTGCTCGGCGAGCCCACCGTCTTCACTGCGGAAAACGTGGACCAGTACAACTTCTAAGCGCTCCGCTCCGGCGCTGGTGTCATGACCAGCGCCGGAGTTGGCGGAACCAATTCGCAGAATGCTATTGTCTAAATGAATCGATTCAATCAACCAAATGATTAAAAATCGAGATCAGGAGAATTCCTCATGAGGGTGTGCTTCCGTTCTTCGGTAAAGCCCAGCCAGATTCCCGAATACCGGCGCCGTCATGCCGCCGTCTGGCCGGAGATGCTCCGGGAACTCAAAGCAGCCGGCTGGAACAACTACTCGCTGTTCCTCGCCGACGACGGGCTGCTGGTGGGGTACGTGGAGTGCGATGACTTCGACGCAGCACGCGCCCGGATGGCCCTGACCGAGGTAAACGCCCGCTGGCAGGCCGAGATGGCAACCCTGTTCGACGACGGCTCGCAGGCACCGGACCAGGGCTTCCTCCAGCTCACAGAAATTTTCAATCTCGAGGACCAGTTGTCCGCGGCCAACGCCGCCGGGGGCAACCACCAACCGCAGAAGGAACAATCATGAACACCACAGAAACGGCCCTGGGTCGCCTCGGGGAACTCGCCATCGAGGTCCCGTCCTGGGCCTACGGCAACTCCGGCACCCGCTTCAAGGTGTTCGGCACCCCCGGCACCCCGCGCACCGTCCAGGAGAAGCTGGCCGACGCCGCGAAGGTCCACGAACTCACGGGCCTGGCGCCCACGGTTGCGCTGCACATCCCCTGGGACAAGGTGGATGACTACGCGGCCCTGAAGGAGTATGCCGCGGGCCTGGGCGTGGGCCTCGGCACCGTGAACTCCAATACCTTCCAGGATGACGAGTACAAGTTCGGCTCCCTGACCTCCTTCGAACCCCGCGGTGCGCCGCCGGGCCATCGACCACCACCTCGAGTGCCTGGAGATCATGCACGCCACGGGCTCGCGCGATTTGAAGATCTGGCTCGCGGACGGCACCAACTACCCGGGCCAGGACGACATGCGCGGCCGGCAGGACCGCCTCGCCGAATCCCTACAGGAAATCTACGCCGCCCTGGGCGCGGAACAGCGCCTGGTGCTGGAATACAAGTTCTTCGAGCCGGCTTTCTACCACACCGACGTTCCGGACTGGGGCACCTCCTACGCCCAGACCCTGGCCCTGGGCGAGAAGGCCTTCGTCTGCCTCGACACCGGCCACCACGCCCCGGGCACCAACATCGAATTCATCGTCATGCAGCTGCTGCGCGCTGGGCAAGCTCGGGTCCTTCGACTTCAACTCCCGCTTCTACGCGGACGATGACCTGATCGTCGGCGCGGCCGATCCGTTCCAGCTCTTCCGCATCATGCACGAGGTCATCCGCGGCGGCGGCTTCGGTAAAGAGTCCGGCGTGGCCCTGATGCTGGACCAGTGCCACAACCTGGAGGAAAAGATCCCGGGCCAGATCCGCTCCGTGCTCAACGTCCAGGAAATGACGGCCCGCGCCCTGCTCATCGACACGGACGCGCTGGCCGAGGCGCAGCGCAGCGGCGACGTCCTGGCCGCCAACGGCATCTTCAACGATGCCTTCTACACCGATGTCCGTCCTGCGCTGGCGCAGTGGCGTGAATCCCGCGGGCTGCCCGCGGACCCGCTGGCCGCCTTCAAGGCCAGCGGCTACCAGAAGAAGATCAACGAGGACCGCGTGGGCGGCCAGCAAGCCGGATGGGGCGCTTAAGAGTTATGACTGACAACAAGACTGTTCAAGAGCTGATCGCCCGTTCCAACCGCCTCGGCGCGGACAAGCGGAACACGAACTTCGCCGGCGGCAACACCTCCGCCAAGGGCACGGAGAAGGACCCGGTGACCGGCGAGGACGTCGAGCTCCTGTGGGTCAAGGGCTCCGGCGGGGACCTGGGCACGCTGAAGTCCGAAGGCCTTGCGGTGCTGCGGCTGGACCGGCTGCAGGCGCTGAAGAACGTGTACCCCGGCGTCGAGCGTGAAGACGAAATGGTGGCCGCGTTCGACTACTGCCTGCTCGGCAAGGGCGGCGCCGCGCCGTCGATCGACACCGCCATGCACGGCCTGGTCGACGCCGCGCACGTGGACCACCTGCACCCGGACTCCGGCATCGCCATCGCCACGGCCGCCGACGGCGAGGCGCTCACCAAGGAGATCTTCGGCGAGAAGGTGGCGTGGGTGCCGTGGCGGCGCCCCGGCTTCCAGCTGGGCCTGGACATCGCCGCGATCAAGGACGCGAACCCGCACGCGGTCGGCACCATCCTCGGCGGCCACGGCATCACCGCCTGGGGCGCCACCAGCGAGGAAGCCGAAGCCAACTCGCTGTGGATCATCGAGCAGGCCGAGCAGTACATCAAGGACCACGGCAAGACCGAACCGTTCGGGCCGAAGCTGCCCGGCTACGCCGCCCTCCCGGAGACCGAGCGCCGCGCGAAGGCCGCCGCCCTGGCGCCCGTGATCCGCGGCCTCGCCTCGACGGACAAGCCGCAGCTGGGGCACTTCAGCGACGACGCCGCCGTCCTGGAGTTCCTCGAAGCCGCAGAGCACCCGCGGCTCGGCGCCCTGGGCACGTCCTGCCCGGACCACTTCCTGCGCACCAAGGTCAAGCCGCTGGTCCTGGACCTGCCCGCCGACGCCTCGGTCGAGGACTCCGTGGCCCGGCTCAAGGAACTCCACGCCGCCTACCGCGAGGACTACCAGGCGCTACTACGACCGCCACGCGACCCCGGACAGCCCCGCCCTGCGCGGCGCGGACCCGGCGATCGTGCTGGTCCCCGGGGTGGGCATGTTCTCCTTCGGGGCGAACAAGCAGACCGCCCGGGTGGCGGGGGAGTTCTACCTCAACGCGATCAACGTCATGCGCGGCGCCGAGGCCGTCTCCACCTACGCCCCGATCGAGGAATCCGAGAAGTTCCGGATCGAGTACTGGGCCCTGGAAGAGGCCAAGCTGGCCCGGATGCCCAAGCCGAAATCCCACGCCGGCCGGATCGCCCTGGTGACCGGGGCGGCGTCGGGCATCGGCAAGGCGATCGCCACCCGCTTCGCCGCCGACGGCGCGTGCGTGGTCATCGCGGACCTGAACCTGGACAACGCCCGGGCCGTGGCCGCGGAACTCGGCGGCTCCGACGTCGCGATCGGCGTCCAGGCCGACGTCACCGACGAAGCCCAGATCGCCGCGGCCATCCAGGAAGCCGTCCTGGCCTTCGGCGGACTGGACCTGGTGGTCAACAACGCCGGGCTCTCCATCTCCAAGCCGCTCCTGGAAACCACCGAGAAGGACTGGGACCTGCAGCACAACGTCATGGCCAAGGGCTCGTTCCTGGTGGCCAAGGCCGCCGCGAAGGTGATGATCGGCCAGGAGCATGGGCGGGGACATCATCTACATCTCCTCCAAGAACTCCGTGTTCGCCGGCCCGAACAACATCGCCTACTCCGCCACCAAGGCAGACCAGGCCCACCAGGTCCGGCTCCTCGCCGCGGAACTGGGCGAGTACGGGATCCGGGTCAACGGCATCAACCCCGACGGCGTGGTCCGCGGCTCCGGGATCTTCGCCGGCGGCTGGGGCGCCAAGCGCGCCGCCGTCTACGGCGTGCGAGGAGGAGGACCTGGGCAAGTACTACGCCCAGCGCACCCTGCTCAAGCGCGAAGTCCTGCCCGAAAACGTGGCCAACGCCGCCTCCGTGCTCACCGGCAGCGAGCTCTCCCACACCACCGGGCTCCACATCCCCGTCGACGCCGGCGTGGCCGCGGCCTTCCTGCGATGAGCACGGAACCCTCAGCGGATCGACCGGCACGGCGAGCCAGTCGCTCGCCGGCAGTGCTCAGCCGGCAGCGTCTTCGCCGCTGTCGACATCGGCGCCTCCTCGCGGCCGGGTCATCCTCGGCCGGGTCACGGGCAGTCCCGGTGGGGCGAGGGCCGAACTGGAGACGGTGCACCGCTTCCCCAACGGTGTCAAAGAGTTCGACGGCGGCCTCCGCTGGGACTTCGACGCCCTGTTCGCCGAGGTCCTCACCGGGCTCGCGGCCGCCGCCACGGCGGCCGCGGCCCGCGGTGAGAGCATCGCCAGCATCGGGATCGACACCTGGGCCGTGGACTACGGCCTGGTCAACGCCGCCGGCGACCTCGTCGCGGCGCCCTTCAGCTACCGCGATGACCGCAGCCGCGCCGCCGTCGCCCGGGTCCACGAGCATCCTCGACCCGGCCCGGCTCTACGCCACCACGGGGCTGCAGTTCCTGCCGTTCAACACGATCTACCAGCTCGCCACGGAGCCCGACCTGGACGGGCTGCAGGCGCTGCTCATCCCGGACCTCATCGGGTTCCTGCTGACGGGCCAGCGCCGCACCGAGGCCACCAACGCCTCCACCACCGGGCTCTTCGACGCCGTCGCGGGGGAGTGGGCCACGGAGTTCCTGGCCGCCCTGGACCTGCCCGCCGGACCTGTTCCCGCCGCTGATCCAGCCCGGCGAGACGGTCGGCACCCTCCGACGAGACATCGCCGACCGACTGGGCCTGCCCGCCGCCACGAAGGTGGTGGCCGTCGGCTCGCACGACACCGCCTCGGCCGTCGCCGCCGTGCCCGCGGACCGGCACGACTTCGCCTACATCTCCTCCGGCACGTGGTCCCTGGTCGGCGTCGAACTCTCCCACCCGGTCCTGACCGAGGCCAGCCGGGCCGCGAACTTCACCAACGAACGCGGCGTGGACGGCACCATCCGCTACCTGCGCAACGTCGGCGGCCTCTGGCTGCTCAGCGAGTGCCAGCGCACCTGGGCAGGAGAGGGCTACCGGCCTGGACTCGAGCCGAACTGCTCGACGCGGCCGCAACGCTTCCTCGCCGGCGGCCCGCTCATCAACGCCGACGACCCCTACTTCATCGCCCCCGACAACATGCCCGACCGCATCCGGGCCGCGGTCCGCAACACCGGCGCGGTCCTCCCGGAGCATCCCGCGCACATCGTGCGCTGCATCCTGGACAGCCTCGCCGCCGGCTACGCCCGGACCATCGCCGACGCCGAGCGGCTCGCGGACGTCCGGGCCGGCGTCGTGCACATTGTGGGCGGCGGATCCCAGAACCGGCTCCTGTGCCAGCTCACCGCCGACGCCACCGGCAAGCCCGTCCTGGCCGGCCCCGTGGAAGCCACGGCGCTGGGCAACGTCCTGGTCCAGGCCCGCGCCGCCGGCGTGCTCGGCGGCGGCCTGGGCGAGCTGCGCGCCGTGGTGCGCGCCTCCGGGCAGCCGGCCGAGTATGTGCCGAGCCGCCGTGCGGAACATCAGACCGCCGGAGGTGCCCTGTGAGGATCGCGCTCTTCGCCACCTGCATCGTGGACGCCATGTACCCGAGCACGGCGCGCGCCACGGTGTCCATCCTGGAACGCCTCGGCCACGAGGTCGTCTTCCCCGCCGGGCAGGCGTGCTGCGGGCAGATGCACGTCAACAGCGGCTACTTCAAGGAGGCGCTGCCGGTGGTCGCCAACCATGTGACGGCCTTCGAGGCGGAGGAGTACGACGTCGCCGTCGCACCGTCCGGCTCCTGTGTCGCCTCCGTGAAGCACCAGCACCCCATGGTCGCCCGCCGCTGCGGGGACGCCGGGCTGGAAGCCCGGGCGGCCGCCGTCGGGCACAAAACCTACGAGCTGTCCCAGCTCCTGGTGGATGTCCTGGGCGTCACCGACGCCGCGGCGCAGCTGGGCTCCTACTTCCCGCACCGGATCACCTACCACCCCAGCTGCCACGGCATGCGGCTGCTCCGGCTCGGCGACCGGCAGCTGGACCTGCTGCGCTCGGTCGGCGGCATCGAGCTGGTCGAGCTGCCCGAGGCCGAGCAGTGCTGCGGCTTCGGCGGCACCTTCTCGATGAAGAACGCGGACGTGTCCTCGGCGATGCTCGCGGACAAGACCGCCAATATCTGCGGCACCGGCGCGGACCTCTGCGCCGGCGGCGACGCGTCCTGCCTGATGCATATCGGCGGCGGCCTGTCCCGGCAGGGCAGCGGCGTCACCACGATGCACTTCGCCGAGATCCTGGCCAGCACCTTCGAGAATCCCGCCGCCGTCACCGGCGACGTCCGCCTCACCACCGGAAGGACCGCACGATGAGCGGCACATTCCTGGGGATGCCGTCCCTGCCCGTCTTCGGCATCGGCAACCTGCACGAACACGAGCCCTTCCCGAAGGCCGCCCACCGCGAACTCGGCAACGCCCAGCTGCGGGCAAACCTCGGCCACGCCACCCGGACCATCCGGGACAAGCGGCTGGCCGTCGTGTCCGAACTCCCCGACTGGGAAGAGCTGCGCGACGCCGGCCGGGCGATCAAGGAATCCGTCATGGCCCGGCTGCCGGAGCTGCTCGAGCAGTTCGAGGCGAACTTCACCGCCCGCGGCGGGATCATCCACTGGGCCCGCGACGCCGGCGAGGCCAACCGGATTGTCACCGCCCTGATCCGGGACCAGGGCGCCGACGAGGTGGTCAAGGTCAAGTCCATGGCCACCCAGGAAATCGGCCTCAACGAGTACCTCGAGGAACAGGGGATCGCGGCGTTCGAGACCGACCTCGCCGAGCTGATCGTCCAGCTGGACCACGACAAGCCCAGCCACATCCTGGTCCCGGCCATCCACCAGAACCGCAGCCAGGTCCGGGACATCTTCCTGCGCGAAATGGAGGGCGTGGACCCGGAGCTGACCGACGAACCGCGCCCGCCTCGCCGCGGCCGCCCGGGCCCACCTGCGCCGCAAGTTCCTCAGCGCCAAGGTGGCCGTGTCCGGCGCGAACTTCGCCCTCGCCGACTCCGGCACCCTCGCCGTCGTCGAATCCGAAGGCAACGGGCGCATGTGCCTGACGCTGCCGGAAACCCTCATCACCGTGATGGGCATCGAGAAGCTGCTGCCGACCTGGGCGGACCTCGAGGTGTTCCTGCAGCTGCTGCCCGCGGTCCTCCACCGGCGAGCGGATGAACCCGTACACCTCGCTGTGGACCGGCGTCACGCCCGGCGACGGGCCGCAGAACTTCCACCTCGTCCTGCTGGACAACGGGCGCACCGCCGCCCTGGCCGACGAGATCGGCCGTGCCGCCCTGCACTGCATCCGCTGCTGCGCCTGCCTGAACGTCTGCCCCGTCTACGAACGCACCGGCGGGCACGCCTACGGATCCATCTACCCGGGACCGATCGGCGCCATCCTGTCCCCGCTGCTGACCGGGATCACGGCCGAGGAGAACAACTCCCTGCCCTACGCCTCCTCCCTGTGCGGGGCCTGCTACGACGCCTGCCCGGTGAAGATCAACATCCCGGACATCCTGGTGCATCTGCGCGGCGAGGACGTGGACAGCAAACGCGGCAAGAAGAAACTTCCCAGCCAGATGGACCTTGGCATGAAGGCGGCCTCCTGGGCGCTGTCCTCCGGAAAGAACCTCGGGCTGGTTGAGAAGGCGCT
>CAWEPM010000025.1:0-20321 GCA_963810895.1 uncultured Actinomycetota bacterium | reverse complement strand
GACCGCAACCCAGGCGCACGGTACCGTCGACGGGACTAATCTCATTCCATGATGAAGGATTCGACGGCCGGCACCACCGACATCACGGTCACGCTTGCCGACCCGACAGGCCCGGGGCCGGCCCGCAGCGGTGAGCCGTGACGTTCTGGTCCCTGGCGCTGATCGCCGTCGTCGCACTGGCTGGGCCTTTGCTGGCGCTGCCGGGGCGCTGGCGG
Organism: uncultured Actinomycetota bacterium; assembly: GCA_963810895.1. GTDB lineage: Bacteria > Actinomycetota > Actinomycetes > Actinomycetales > Micrococcaceae > Arthrobacter. Next base: position 20,106 of record CAWEPM010000025.1, on the reverse strand, counting down.
CTGCCGGTGGTACTCGGCGAACTGCTCGCCGGCATCGTGATCGGGCGTTCGGGCCTGGCCCTCGTGGACCCGGCGGATCCGACGTTTAGCCTGCTGGCCAACATCGGGTTTGCGCTGATGATGTTTGTGGCCGGGACCCATGTTCCCGTGAGGGATCCGCAGATCCGTTCCGCCCTCGGCAAAGGCGCCCGCCTGGCCACGGCGGGCGCGGCGGCGGGGGTGGCGGTCGGAACCGGCATCGGCCTGCTCTTCGGGACTGGACATGCTCCGCTCTACGTCGTGCTGCTGGCATCTTCGTCGGCCGCCCTTGTCCTTCCAATCGTCGATTCGCTGCGCCTGGGCGGACCCGACATCGTCGCCATGACCGCGCAGGTGGCGATCGCCGACATCGCCTGCATTGTGGCGCTGCCGCTCCTGGTGGATCCGCCCCACGCCGGCCGGGCGGCGCTCACCGTACTCACAGTGACCGGCTGCGCGGTGGTGCTCTATGTCGTGCTGCGCTGGATGGAGGACACGGGAATCCGCGGGCGCGTGCACCGGCTCTCGGAAAACCGCAAGTTTGCCCTGGAGTTGAGGCTCCAGCTGGCAGTACTTTTCGCCCTGGCCGGTGTGGCGACGTTCGGCAATGTGTCCGTGATGTTGGCGGGCTTTTCCTTCGGCCTGGTAGTGGCTGCCGTCGGCGAACCGAGGCGGCTCGCCCGGCAGCTGTTCGCCCTCAGCGACGGCTTCCTGAGCCCGTTGTTCTTCGTCTGGCTGGGTGCCTCATTGACACTCAAGGATCTGGCCGGGCATCCGGACATGATCGCTCTCGGCCTGGCTTTGGGGGCCGGGGCGCTGCTGACGCACGCCGGTTTGGTGTTCCTCGGGCTTCCGCTGCCTCTCGGGGTGCTGTCGGCGGCCCAACTCGGCGTGCCGGTGGCGGCGGCGAGCATCGGGACGCAGCTGCAGGTCCTGCTCCCCGGCGAGGCTGCTGCCCTGCTGGTGGGCGCACTGGTCACCATAGCCGCGAGCGCCGTCGCCGGTTCACGGGCAGCCAAGAGGTTCGCACTACCGGCGAATGCCGGCGGAAAATCCGGCGGGGCCGGCAGCACTGTCGGCCAGGGCGATCCGGGCGATCCTGGTGATCCCAAAGGCTGAACGGGGGCACCCGCCGGCGCCGCCGGTTCGGACCGTCACCCTCGGACGGACGTGAACTGCAGCTCGGGCCTCTTCTTCGCCATCTCCGCCAGGACCCGGGAAACAGCCTCCCGGACCACCGCGCCGTCGGCATCGGCGTCGCGTCGTCGGAAGTGAAGGTCCCGGAAGGCTCGTCGAGCACGGAACCGGCGTGACGGACGAATCTGTCCCAGTCCCCCGCGCCCGCGCGCAGCGCCAGCAGCGGCGAGAGCAGCGCGGCCCGGCGCAGCCAGGCATCGGGCTCGCGCACCCACCGGTCCAGCACGCTGTCTGCCCGCACCCTGCCCAGAACGTCGAGTCCGTCCACGAGGGGTCCGACGACGTCGACGGCGAGCGGGTCAACGAGGTCCCGCACCCTTGCCTCCCGGATGAATCCCTCCAGCCGGGTGAGGTCGGAGTTGGTCAAGAGCCTCACATTGGTCTGCAGCAGTACCACCGCGGCCAGGCGCCGCTCGAAAACCGGCAACGCCCACAGTTCCGAGCTGAGCGCTGTGACCTCATCACGGGACAGCCCGGGATAGCGGCGGCCGGCGTTACGGACGGTCCCCCGCACGGCACCCACGGAGGCGCCGTAGAACCGGAGCCTGCTGCCCCCAGGTTCCTTTCCCAGCCGGGACTGCAGATCGTCCGCACGGCTCCAGGAACTCTCCTGCTGCAGCGCGGCGTCAATGAATTCGCCAGCATCACTCACGCGTCCATTCTTTCCCCTCGCGGCTCGCGGTGGAAACGCGGCGCCAACCGTCCTGAGCGGCCCGTCTAACCGGCCCGTCGTGCCCCGCCCGCCGGCCCGTCTGCCTAGACTGATCGGGTCAGGTCTCCGATCGAAAGCGGTTCACGCAACCATGCACACCAAACTGGCACTCGCCGTCGCACTTTCCGCCGTGACGCTGGGGGTGGCGGCTTGCGCTGCCCCCGCGACCACTTCATCGTCGCCTGACGGCTCCCGCGACATCGGCGTCCGCGGCGGCGGCCGCCGCTGACTTTGCCCTGGACATCGCGGGGGCGCCCGGCCGGATCGCCCAGGCCGGTCTCGAGGTGCTGACAGCCGAGGGCAACGTGGACCACTATCACGCTCATCTGGACGTGCTGAAGGACGGCAAGCCCGTCGCGGTGCCGGCCAATATCGGCATCACCGCCGGACCGGACCGCAGGGCCAACGGCATCTCAGCGCTGCACACCCACGACACCACCGGCGTGGTCCACATCGAGTCCCCCACCGCGGGCCAGGTCTTCACCCTCGGGCAGTTCCTGACGGAATGGGGCGTCCTCGGAGGCAGCGGCGCCCCGGGCACGGGGGCGGGACCGCTGGACGGCTGGACCCTCTACGTGAACGGCCAGAAGTACGACGGCGGCATCCGGGACCTCCCGTTGAAGGCGCACGACGAGATCCTCCTGTCCTACGGCGCTGCCCCGGCCAAGATCGCTGCCGCGTACGATTTCCCGCCCGGAGAATGAGATGCGTGCGGGCACGGCGCACCAGCTGGAGCCCCGCGACTCCGCAGCCGGCCGCAGGGCTGGAGGTTTGCGGGCCAAGGTAACGATCGAGTAACGTTGGCGACTGGCCGTGAAGGCCAGGCCCGAATGCAGGGCCCCGGACTGCCCGCACGCCGGGCCCGGTTGCGCCGTTCGGCGTCTGCTCGCCCGTGCCCTTGCGGCAGGGGCCGGATGAAGCTTCCCGCACTCGCCGCCGCCCTCGCAGCGACGGTTATGTGTGCCAGTCACAAAGCCCGGAGGGGTCCGTTGTTCAAGCAAACACCGTTCAAAAAAGCACCGTTCAAACAGACAGCAGTTCAAAGCAAACCACTTCAGCAAAATAGCCATTGCGCTGACCATGGGCGCACTGTCCCTGACCGGGTGCAGCGTCGCTCCCACGACGGGAGCCGCAGCTCCTTCCGCTGCCAGCGAGACCTCACGCTCCCGCCGCGGCCTCCACGTCCTCGGCGGCCACAGCGTCTAAGGCGGCGGCGACCGGGGCTGCCCTCAAGCCCGCTCGCCGGAACAGCCTCCGCAGCCGCGGCCCCCGGGGTCGAAGCCGCCGCCGGCTCCGGCAGCCGCCGCAGCACCCGCCGCCGCGCCGATCGCTCCGATCGCTCCGGCTGCGCCGGTGGCGCACACGCGGCAGCCGTTACGGGCTCGACGCCGGTCGCGCCGGCCGCCACCCCCGCCCATCACGGCCCAAGCCGCCGTCGCAGCGACCGGCGACGGTTCGCAAGCCGCGACGGCCCGGGGCTGGGGTGCGGTTGTTGCGGGCGACGAGTTCTCCAACACCGGCGCCCCGGACTCCACCAAGTGGAGCGTCTTCAAGGGAACCGGGCATGCCGGCAAGGGCGTGCGGAGCCCGCAGGCGTGGTCCGTTGCCAATGGCGTGGCCACGGTCAGCGGCAACTCGGCCGGCACTACGGGCGGCATGTCGGCCAAATTTGCGCAACAAAAATACGGCAAGTGGGAAACGCGCATGAGGACCAACGCCCGGGACCCGAAGTACCACCCGGTGCTGATCCTGTGGCCCAACAACAACACCTCTTCCAACTGCGCCGAGATCGACTACGCCGAGGGCAGCACCAACACCGCCCAGATCAAGTTCTTCCTGCACTATGCCTGCAGCGGTTCGAACTTCCAGACCACCGCGGCCAAGACCATCGACACCACGCAGTGGCACAACTACGCCGTGGAGTGGACTCCGGCCGGCATCACCGGATACATCGACGGCGTGAAGACCTTCTCCGACACGAACCCGGCGCACCTGCCCTCCGTGGGCATGCACCAGACGCTGCAGCTGGACTGGTTCCCCGACGGATCGGCCACCAAGCCTTCACAGATGCAGGTCGACTGGGTCCGCGTCTACAAGTAGGCGTCTGCAAGTAGGACCGGCTCATCACCACGGCAGCCCCGCGTCCCAAACGGGGCGCGGGGCTGCTTGTCGCTGGCCGGCATCCGGTGGCGCGGTGCCCCCGGCGCCGGACTCAAACCTCCTGCAGTTCGCGGGCAAGCACCGCCGAGACGAGCATGGAGCCGGCTGCTGTCACGGCGTCGATGACCGGAACCCCGAGGCGGCGGCGGAGCACGTCTGCCATGCCGATGCTGCTCAGGCCCGTGCTGGCCTGGACGATGACGCTCGGCGCCGGCATCAACGAGCATGTGGGCCGCGGCGAGGGTGTCGAAGATCCCGGTGGGCATGAGGAATTCGTCGGGCGTTTCGACGTGCCCCACGCCGTCGATGAGCAGCATGCGGTCGCCCAATGCGTCTGAGATCGGGCCCGGCACGTGGGCTCCGAGTCCCAGGACGCCAATCCTTCCGCCAAAAGTCAGTGCCGCAGCCGCGGCTGCGGAGCCCGCCCCGATAACCGGGATATCCACGGCCGCCCGGGTTGCGGCCAGTCCGGGGTCTGACGCGCAACTAATGATCAGGGCATCGGCGTCGCCGGCCATTTCCCGCGCCAACTGGACCACCTTGGGTGCCGCCGATTCGAGTGACGACTGATCGTAGACTCCAGACGGCTGGTCCGGAATGCAGCGGGAGGTAACGGTAAATCCGAATGCTTCCTGCAGGAGTTTCCCGTGGGCGTTGAGCAGGCGGCGGTCCGACGTCGTCATCACCCGGATCAGTCCAACACGCATGATGTACTACCTTTCCGAACGGAATCCATGGTGCGAGGCTACCCGGCGAGTATTTCCATGACTTTTCGAGGAGATGACCAATACGAGCGCTGCCGGGCAACGGTGCGACGTGACGACGGCGGATCGTGGGCTCGCATCAAGGCCGCGACGCCGTAACTTGTGCAGTCACCTTGGCAAAAACTTCGTCTCCCTTGGGGTTGGGTGCCCGGCGCCGTTATATGGTGTGTCTCGGTGGTCCGCCTTTGGATCCGGGGCCCATACCCGGGATGGGGGGAAGGCGGAAAACCGGTTCCGGGCTCAGCCGGAACGATGATCAAAGGAATAGCCGATGTCGGTGGAGCCGTCGTCCACTCCCGGACGCCCCCAGGAACAGGAACCCGTTGACTTGGCATCGGGCGCGGAACATGCCGCCAATGCCGCCGGAATCCGACATCAGGCCGCCAGAATCATCGAAGCCGTCCTCGCCGACACTGCGCCGGAGCATGACAGCGTCCGGGAGTTGCTTCGCCAGCAACTTGCTGCGCATCCCGGGCACCCGGAACGGGCCCTGGCGGAGCACCTTGCCGCGTTGAAAGCTGTGGCGGGGCCCTTTGAGGGCATGTCCGACGCTGCAGGCCGGGTCTTTCCGGACGTTGCCTCCGTAGAGTAGGCGCGGCTCCAAGCGCTCACTTCCCGGGGCACTCACTTGTAGACGCGGATCCAGTCGACCTGTATCTGGCTGGGTTTGGTGGGGCTTCCCGTTGGGGAACCAGTCCAGCTGCACCGTTTGGTGCATCCCCACTGTGGGCTGATGCGCCGGGTTCGTGTCGCTAAACCATAGCTGACCCATCGAGATATCCGGTGATCCCGGCGGGAGTCCACTCCACGGCGTAGTTGTGCCATTGAGTCGTGTCGATCGACCGTGCGGCCCGGGTCTGGAAATTCGAGCCGCTGCAGGCGTGGTGCAGGTTGAACTTGATCTTGGTGATGTCCGCGGTGCCTTCCGCATAGTCAATCTCGGCGCAGGTGGGCGATTTGTTGTTGTTCGGCCACAGCATCACGACGGGATGGTATTGCGTATCCCGCGCATTGGTCCTCATCCGGGCTTCCCAGCGGCCGTACCGCTGCTGGGCGAACCTGGCGGACATGCCGCCCGTCGTGCCCGCCGCGTTCGCCGCTGACCGTCACAACACCGCTGCCGACCGCCAAGGCCTTCGGACTCCGGGTTCCCTTGCCCGCATGCCCCGGACCGTCGAAGACCTTCCATTTCGCGGGGTCAGGCGGCCCGGCGTAATTGAACTCATCCCCCGCCACCACCGGCCCCCATCCGCGGACGACGGCGGCTTGGGTCCCGTCGGATACGGCCGTCACGGCCGCCTGCCGGTCGAGGGCAGCGTGCAGCGCCGCATCCAGTCAGGGCGAACGCGCCTGCCGCGGTCAGGGCTGCAGCCGTGCGCTGTGCGAACATCGCGCCTCCTGGTGACTGTCATGCGTAAAGCCTGGAATGCGGAACTGCCGGTGGAGGCTTAATTCCGCACGGAAGGAGAACTGGATGCGGCAGCCACGCCCTCAGACATACTTGCCAAACCAGGCCAGGGTGTCGTTCCACGCGGCGGTGGCCTGCTCCTGGTTGTAACGCTCCCCAGTGTCATTGTGGAACGCGTGGTCCACGCCGGGATAGACCTTGAGCTCGTGCCGGACGTCGGTTTTGGCCAAGGCATCCCGGAGCGCCGGCATGGCGCCGGTGATCCGCTGGTCAAGTTCGGCGTAGACGCCAAAGACGGCGGCCCTGATGGCTGCTAACTTGTCCAGATCGGGTGCGGGCCCATAAAACGCGGAAGTGGCCTTGAGCCCGGGGAGCGCCGTCGCCGCCTGCCAGGTGATGCCGCCGCCAAAGCAGAAACCGTTCATGGCGATCCGCCCGTGGTCAACGAAGTCCTGGGCGTTCAGGTAGTCGAATCCTGCGGCGAAGTCGGAGACGTGGCGCTGGGCTCCGGCCTTGGTCAGCGCCCCCGGCACGGCGTCGGGGTCCATGCCCGCCGTTCCGCCTTCCCGGCTCAGCAGGTCCAGGGCCAGTGCCGCGTACCCGGCTTTGGCGTAGCGGCGCGCCACATCCTGGATATGCGGGGTCAGCCCGCGGTTCTCGTGGCAGATCAGCACGGCGGGCCCGGCCGAACCATGCTCCGGCCGGGCGAGATAGCCGCTGATTTCGGTGCCGCCCGCAGGGAACCGCACTGTCGCCGTCGTGAGTCCGGCCGCACCTTCGGGGACGGACAGCGGGCTCTTTGCCCCCGGCACGGCGCCCGCGGACGAGGCACCTGGCCCTGGCCCCGTGGCTGGCGAGGACGATGATGGCGTCGGCATGGGGTCGGTGCTGCGGGGAACTTCATCGGGCGTGCAGCCGACCAGGAGCATCGCCGCCGACGCCGCCGCCATGCTGCCCGTGATGAAGGCCACCCGGCGTGTGAACGTGCGCTGGCTCATGGTGCCCGAGCGGTAGTCGTCGAAGAATTCCTCAATCAGATACGTCTCAAACTTGCCAAGCTGGATCATGACGGGCCTCCTGGATTTGCCGATCATCCTCCTCCGAAGGATGCCTCGTGCGTCAGGCGGGGTGCGCATGACCCAGGAAGGGTCATGCGCACCCCGGGAGCCGGGAACCGGCTCTGTGGTGTCAGTCGCGGCGGTCGCCGCGGTCGGTCGCCGCCGGTCATCCCGGCGGTCGTCCCGCCGGTCGCCGCGACGGTTGATCCCGTGGGCGACGACAACGGCCCCGCCGACGGCGGCGGCGGTCCTGCGCCTGCGTCGTGCTGCCAGTGGCATGTCAGGCTCCTTCCTTCATTTCTTCCGGGGACTTGGCTTCGGCTTCGGCGTCGGCCTCGAAGGCGGCGATGACGGCCTGGGTCGGGATCCGGCCGCTCGCCACGAGCTGGCCACCGGCCTTGCGGACTGCCGTGCCGAACGGGGCCGCCCACAGGTTCTCCCAGACGAGCACCGCGGCGGAGTGGCCGGGCTCAATCGTCTCGGCCAGGTCCATGACGTCCTGCTCCGAGAGCACCATGGCCAGGTCGGCCTCGGCCATGCGCACCTCGCCGAGCTCGCTCGCGTCGAGGTCGGAGATCTCAGCCGTCTCGAGCGTGCCGTCCTCGGTCTTCCTCAGGAACACCATGTCGAGCACCTTGACGAGGTCACGCTTGACCAGGTCCTCCAGGAACGGGGCGATCTGACCCTTGCCGAAGTCGGGCCCCGGGAATTCCACGACGATCCAGTCCACCGGCCCCAGTTCATCCACTGTGTCAGCCATGCTGATGACCTCCGTTTCTCATTGGGTTAAAGGCGATCCGACGGACCGCCGCAGTTCCATCCTGTGCCCCCGGCGAGGTGCGGCGCCTCACCCGCACCGGGTGACCTCACGCACCGGCGACCTCGTCGCCATGGACTCCCGCGCCCGGATCTTCCCCACCGGGCTCCGCCGCGTCATCCCAAGGCCAGAGGACGGCCGCCTGAGTCCAGAGAAATCAGTCAACGGTCCGTGGGCCGGCCTGGCAGGCGGCCCGACAGCGTCTGGACTGCCTCGGCGATACCCACGTTCTCTCGTTCAACCTCTTCCATGAAGAGCCGTCCGGCCGTTATGAAGCCGTCCTCGATCTCGAAGATCGTGACGCCGCGCATGTCGAAGGGCTGCCCGTCGGTGCGGGTGCCGGCCCAGGTCCATTCGCTCCACGTGGTGTTGCCGTGGTCCACCGATCGGACCACTTCTGCGTGAAAGTCGGGAATGCCGGCGAACATGGCTGCCCAGTTCGCGTGCATCTGTGCCCGGCCCACAAATGCCCTGGCCGGGTGGGCCGGCTGCACGCTTTTGTACGACTCATGGAACAACGCGGCTGCCGACTCGAGGTCGTGGTCATTGATCGCAGCCAGCAGGCGTTGGATAACTTCACTCATCTGATCACTCCTCCGCGTGGCGGGGGTCGCGCACGGTCTCATGCACGGTCTCACGCACGGTCTCACGCGCGAACTCATGGCCAACAACCTTGGCAGAGCACACCGCAACGGCCGGGCGTCCGCCTGCCCCCATCGTCAATCTACGCCGCCGCCTCGCCCACCTCCAGATTGCCCGAATCCCGGGACCGCGTAACCCGGCCCAGCCGCCGGCGGCCGGACCCTCAGGGGTCGGCCGGGCACCGCTCCGTAGATGCTGGTGAGCCAGATGTGCAGCAGGGTCTCGACGGTTTCCTCGACGGCGCCCGGGAGGGCTGCTGCCGGAAGGGGCGGTCCGGTCGGATCAAGTCCGGTCAGGGCCGCCGTGATGACGCGTTCGTTGAGCAGGTTGAGCGCGCTGGCCAGCAGCCGCGGCTCCGGGCCGGCGGGCGAGGCGCCGCGGTCGCGTTCGGCCTGGATGGCGGCCGCCGTGGCGTCGATCCAGCGGTTCGTCAGCGTGGCCCACTCGGCGGCAAGTTCGGGCTCCGAGGAGCGCGCGGCCGCAGCGGCTACCGAGACCCCCCGATGCGCCGCGAACGTCCCGGCGAAGGCCTCGATTGCCTTCCGCCACGCGGCCGACGGCGCCGTTGAGAGGTCGCTGAAGACCTCGGCCGTCCGTTTCTCGGCCTCGTGCGCCACCTGGTCGAGGAGTGCCAGCAGAACAGCCTGCTTCGAAGCAAAGTAGAAGTAGAACGTCGGCCGCGAGATGCCGGCACCCCGCGCGAGGTCGTCGATCGTGACGTCCGCGAAGTCCTTTTCACCGAGCAGCCGTTCTGCCGCCACGAGGATGGCCCGCTGGCGTTCGTCGCCGGACAGCCGGGCGGCGCGGCGCCCCCGGTTGGGGACCGCACGAGGTGCGGCATCGGGCGCACCATGCGACAGCCGGCGTGGAGATCGCCGGTGCAGTTTCTGCCGCGGACGGTGAGTTCATGGGGTCAGCGTAGCACCCTCTCGACAGGGTGTTGACTTCATCAACACCCTGTTCATAGACTGCGGGAATCGGGCCGGCACCTGCCGGCCCGCAACGATCAGGGAGCACCGTCATCGCCGAACATCTCGACGTCCTCATCGTCGGAGCCGGCCTCTCCGGCATCGGCGCGGCATGCCGCCTCACCACAGTGTTCCCCTCGAAATCGATTGCCATCCTCGAGGCCCGCGAATCCAGCGGCGGCACCTGGGATCTCTTCCGCTATCCGGGGGTCCGGTCCGACAGCGACATGTTCACGCTCGGCTATTCGTTCCGGCCGTGGGAGACGTCGACGTCGATCGCCCCGGGCGCGTCCATCCTGCAGTATGTGCGCGAGACCGCTTCCGCCTACGGCGTTGACCGCTTGATCCGCTACGGCCACCGCGTGGTGAGTGCCGACTGGTCCTCGGAAACCTCGCTCTGGACGGTCGAGGTCATCCGGGGCGCCGAGGCCTCCGGTGACCTTCACGTGCTCGTTCCTCTTCGTCTGCTCCGGCTACTACCGCTACGACGAGGGCTACAGCCCCGCGTTCCCTGGCCAGGAAAGCTTCGCCGGCCAGATCATCCACCCGCAGCACTGGCCCGCGGACTTCGACGCGAGCGGCAAGCGGATCGTCGTGATCGGCAGCGGCGCCACCGCCGTCACACTCGTTCCCGCGCTGGCCTCCGCCGCGGAACACGTCACCATGCTGCAGCGCTCCCCCGGCTATATGGCCGTCCTCCCGGACACCGACGACGGCTTCGACACGCCTTGTTTCGCGGCACGTCCCCCGGCGCCTGGCCGCCGTCGTCTCGCGCTGGAAGGGCATCTCGCGGGCACTGCTGAGCTACCAGATCAGCCGGCGGAGTCCGGAGAAGATGAAGAGCATCCTCCGGCACCAGGTGAAGAAGCGCCTGCCCGAGGGGTACGACGTCGACAAGCACTTCCAGCCGAAGTACAACCCCTGGGACGAGCGCCTGTGCATCGTGCCAAACGGCGACCTCTTCAAGGCGATCCGGTCCGGCCGCGCCGGCGTGGTCACCGACACGATCGATGACCCTGACGCCGGCGGGGTCCGTCTTGCGTCGGGCGCCGAACTGGCCGCCGACGTCGTCGTGACTGCCACCGGCCTGAATCTGCTGCTCTTCGGCGGCATGGACCTCAGCGTCGACGGCGTCCCGGTCGACCCGTCGCAGAAGGTCACCTATCAGGGCATGATGCTGGCAGATGTCCCGAACCTGGCCTTCGCGATCGGCTACACGAACGCGTCCTGGACCCTCAAGATCGATCTCGTGGTGCACTACGTGGCCCGGATCCTGCGCCACCTTGACCGGAGCGGCCACACCACGGTGACGCCGGTGGCCCCCGCCGACGTCGGCGAACTCCGGCCGCTGATCGATCTCACCTCGGGCTACATCCGCCGCGGCATCGACCAGATGCCCAAGCAGGGCGGGCACGCGCCGTGGCGGCTGCACCAGAACTATCCCCGGGATGTCAGGATGTTCCGGCTCAGCAGGCTGCACGGCAACGGCCTGCGGTTCAGTGGACGCTCCGCCACGCCGCGTTCGGGCGCACCCGAACGGCTGGCGGCCTCATGAGCGAGCACTCTGTGCTGGCGGCTCCCCGGACGATCGCCGTGGACGGCCGTCCGGCCCGCTACCGCGACACGGGAACCGGATCCACGGTGCTATTGCTGCACGGCATCGGCCGGAGCCTGGCCGACTGGGATGAGCAGCACCGGTTGCTGGAGGCCAGCCATCGGGTGATCAGCGTGGATCTCGCCGGGTTCGGCGGCTCGGCGCCGCTGCCCGGACGGCACACGCTCGATGCCCTGGCCGCGTGGGTCTCCCGGTTCCTTGATGCTTTGGACGCTGAGGGCTTACTGGGCGCCGTCGACGTCGTCGGCAACTCGCTCGGCGGCGCCGTCGCGATGCGCTTGTCCGTGTTGCGCCCGGACAAGGTGCGCCGCCTCGTGCTGATCAACAGCGCCGGATTCGGCGCCACCGTGACTCCGGCGCTGCGGCTGATCTCGCTGCCCGTGATCGGCAGGTTCCTGCTCCGGCCGACCCGGAAGACCGCTTATCAGACGGAGCGTGCGCTTTTCGTCAACCGCTCGTTCGTCTCCCCGGAGCGCATCGCTGCGAGTCTGGCCCGCAGCTCCCAGCAGGGCGCCATGCGGGCTTTCAGTGAAGTTGTCCACCACCTTGGGACATTCAGGGGAATCCGGCGGTCGTGGCGGGTCCGTCTGCTCGCCGAGGTTGCCGCAGCAGGGACACCCGTCCTAATCCTGTGGGGCGACTCGGACCTCATCCTGCCGGCCGATCACCTGGACCAGGCGCGCAGGCTCCTGCCCGACGCCACCGCGCACCTCTTCGGGCAGACCGGGCATATGCCGCACCTTGAGCGGGCCCGGGAGACGGCCGAACTGATCCGGGAGTTCCTGGACTGACGCGCGCCACCGCTATCCGACAACCTTCTTGGTCGTCGCGTTCCACGTCAGCCGCCCTTGCTGGAAATCCGTTGCCCGGCCGACGGACACCGTGTACGAGTCGCTGGTGGGATAGCCCAGCCGGCTCGTCTCCCAGCCGAGCGACGCCCACTTGGACCGGATCGCGCCGGTCACCGGGTGCGCCCGGGTAGTCTTCGTCCAGTAGATAGATGCCCCGCCTGCACCGGAGAAGTGGTTGTACCGCCCCGCCTTGTCCGGAGTGCCCTTCTCGTCCGTGATCGGATAGCGCAGCGGGCCGGTCTCCCAGCCCAGTGCCGCCCATTTGGACCGGATGGCACCCATCACGAAGTGTGCCCCGGTCGTCGGCGACCAGAAGATCGAGTTTCCACCCGCCCCGGAGAAGTGGTTGTACAGGCCCACCTTGTCCGCGGATTTCGTCGTGTCGGAGGTCGGATAGCCCAGGCCGGTCTCCCAGCCCAGGGACGCCCACTTGGCCCGGACCTCACCCGTCACCGAGTGCGCCCCGGTTTTCGGCTGACCAGTAGATCGATGCCCCGCCCGCACCGGAGAAGTGGTTGTACCGTCCCACCCCGTCCGGGGCGCTCTTCTCGTCGGTGATCGGATAGCCCAGCGGTCCGGTCTCCGCGCCCAGTGCCAGCCATTTCGCCCGGATCGGCACCCAGGACAGAGTGCGCCCCGGTGGTCGGCGAGTAGTAGATCGAAGCCCCGCCCGAACCGGAGAAGTGGCTGTACCGCCCCACGCCGTCCGGCGAAGCTTTCTCGTCGGAGGTCGGGAAGCCGCAGGATGCCGGCAGGCGCCGCCGGCGGCCTTGTAGCGTTTGTAGATCTCACCGAGGACCGCATGCGCCCCGGTCTTGGGTGACCAGCAGATCATCCCTCTGACGTAGTCCTGGCACTTTCCGCCCGCCACGGCGTACTCCAGGGTCAGCGACCGGCCGAGCGCCGAACTCGGGCGGCCCGCGTTGATCTTCCACGCGTAGGCGGCGATCGGGTCGTCGGTGCCGTTCCCGGTGAGCATCACCTTCAGCGCGCCCTGGCCGTCGTCCGTGGTGATCAGGTAGAAGGTCTCCGTCGTCCCGGCCTGCCCGACGGCCGTCGGCGTGAAGGTCACACTCTGGTACGCGGATTCACCCGCGGGAATCTTCAAGCCCTCGGCAATGGGTGTGGTGGTTGAAAAGACGCCCTGCGGCGCCTTCGCCTTCGTGATGGTCATCGGGACGTTGCCGGTGTTCTGTATCTCGAACGCCCTGGTGGCCGACGTCCCGACGGGGACGTCACCAAAGTCCAGCGTGCGCGGCATCTGCAGGTGGGCCGCGCCTGAGACGGCGGTCGCGGTCACCTTGACGGTCACCGTCCCGCGGTCGCTGGTGACGACGAGCGAATCGGTCACCGGATTCGCCGACGTAGGACTGAACGTCATGGACACCGCAAGCGATGCGAGGGGCTGGATCGTCTGCCCCACGACCGGCACCGTGGCGGCGTCGACGCGTGAGCTGCGCGTTGGCCGGCAACGTGACGCCGGTGATCTTGGCGACGGTCGTGCCCGTGTTGACGATGTTGACCGTCTGCCGGCTGACCGTCTTTGTCGGGACGTCGGTGAACTGGACCAGGGCCGGAGTCGCGCCCAGGCCCTCCTTCGTGCCGACGCCGTGGACGCCGAGGAGATCGGTCTCGCCGTCGGCCGTTTTGACCGTCAGCGTGCCGTCAGCCTGGCCCGGAACCGTCGGCGAGAAGGTCACGGGTACCGTCATGCTCCCGCCTTTCGCCAACTTCCGAGGCAGCGTGAGCGTGGTTCCGATCTTGAACGGGGCGCGTGTCGTGATGGAGCTGACCGTTACGGCCCGCGACGCGGTGATCGTCACGCTGCCGGTCACGGTGGAACCCACCTTGGCGTTGCCGAGGTCGGTGTTCTTTGCCCCTACCGCTGAGGTTGTCGGGGCGCCGAAGCCCATGACGTGCCCGTCCCGGGTGCCGACGTACACGCGGCCTTTGTCGGTGGCCACCGAGGAGAACTTGGCCCCTATACCCAGTGGGGCGCTGAACACTTCCTTGAGGTTGCCCGTATTGTCCGGCATGGCACGGTAGGCGCGCAGTTCCGCATCGGCCCCGGTACCTGCGCTGACATAGACCACCCAGACAAGGGCGGAGGACCCGTCTTTGCCGGTGGACGTCACCACCGGCGAACCGGAGCTGAACCCGAACGTGCCGGCGGAGGTCCCGACGGCGGCGAGGCTGATCCCGCCATTGGCGCCCGGCACGAGCTTGAAGGCCCGCAGGTACCCGTTGCTCTCGACGACGTAGAGGTATCCACCGCTGGTGGTCCCGAGAAACGCGGGCTTTCCCCACACTCCGCTGTACGGACCGGCTTTGTCCAGGACGGCGTCGGTTCCGCCGGGCCCCTGCGCCATGCCGCCCAAGTTGTCCCGGTCCAGCAGGTACAGGGTGCCGTCTTTGCCGATTTGGGCCATCAGGTGCGGGTGCGCCGCGGTGCCGTAGCCGTCCGGGATCGCGACGGGAGCGCCGGACCCCAGATCGGCGTCGTTTCGGTTCAGTTTCGCGTTGTCGGCCGGGCTGAAGAAATCGGTGGCCTTCAGGTTGCCGTCGGTGCCGACCCGGAGCCGGACCACCGCCTCCGCCAGGGTGGTGGGGGGCTTCGTGCCCGGGCCGGGCTTCGGGGAGATGCCGTTCCCCGTGGTGAGCAGGATCTGACCGGGACCGTCGGACACCAGTCCTCCGCCGGACTGCCAGATCCCGCCCTCCGCGTTGGCGTTGCCTGATTCAGTCGCCCACATCGTCGTCTGCCGGCCGGCGGTCGATACACCGACGACATAGCCGACGAACGGGGTGTAGTCGCAGTGGCTGGCGAATCCCGCGTAGACCACGCCGTCCATGAGCAGCAGCCCTGGGCGCTGCATCGCCGTCATCGGGTTGAACGGGCGGGTGGGGTCATTTGTCGGGGCGCCTTCGATAGTGACCGGGAACCCGGGCCTCTCCGCGCCGGTCACCACATCCAGGGAGTGCATGTACCAGTGTGGGAGCTGTTTGCTGGCCCCGTCATTCGTCTTCGCCAGCAGGAAGACGCTTTTCGTCGCCGGGTCGTAGACCGGCGTCGACGTGATTCCGATGTTGGGCGTGAGGTCACCGCAGTGAACGGTCGACGCCGGCCACGCCGGCCCGAGTTTGCGCGTCCACTTTGCCGCACCCGTGGCGCTGTCCAGCCCGTAGACGGCATTGTTTTCCGTCGCGGCAATCACGGTGCCGCCCACCACGAGCGGCTGGGCGTAGACCTGCCCGTCCACGGTCGCGGAGAACAGTTTGCCGAAGTTCGATGATGCGACCGCCGACGGCGAGAGTCCGGGCTCGTTCTTGTCCCAGCTGGTCCGCAGCGAATCGTTGGCGATGGTCCCCACGTCCGCGGCGGCGGTCTCGCCGACAGACAGCCCGGCGAGTGCGAGCGATGCCGACAGCAGCGAAGCCCAGGCGCCTCGGGACCACGGGCGTAGCTCGGGGCGGAGTTGCGTGGATCGTGGCCGCCCGGTGCTTGCGGAGATGTGGAGCCCCACCCCTCCGTCCACCGCGAAGAAGGCCGTTAAAATGGCCGGACGACACCCGAAGTTCTGTTTGATCATGCATGGCTGAGACCCGTTTCTGACCACTACATTGACTTTATAAACCCAGTACTGAGGAGCCTAGAAGCCGGTAATGATTAGCGCGCGAGTGGGGTCTACTCGACTTTTCGGGGCCGACTCTCGCTTTCTTTCGGGCCCTACTTGCCCGTTGCGCGGGCGAACCCGAGTGCCTACTTGCTTCCCCGAAGCTGCCCGAGCGGCAGCGCCTATGTCGAGAAGACGGGCACGGGCCGCAGGTCGTGCGGGCACGAGGGAACGCCGGGCTCGTCCAGGAACCCGCTCCTCGCTGAAGGGTCTGCGCTACCGGTTCGTCAATGCGTGCAGGATCGCCGCCCCCAGCGGGCCCGCGGAGGTCAGCATCAGAAAGCCGACGGCCGGGACGCCGAGCACCCAGGCAACCCGGCGCCGTCGAGCCTGGTCAACCAGCCGCCGGAGGGCGGCGAATTTTCGTTGGAGTTCGTCCGTGTTGGCCGGCGCCGTGGGCTTCGTGTGCCACGTCCGGGCCCTCACGGCGGCGGAGGCGATGCTTTGTACCTGTGCCGGGTTCAACACAGCCTTGCGCCGCTGCAGCGCGCCCAGGAGTTGCCGCTCGGTCAGCACCATCACCTGACGCGGCTTCTCACGGATCGTGAGTCGTCGGGGTTCCACGATCACCAGGACACCCGTGACCTCGACAGCCGTGCCAGCTGCGGTGCTGAGCAGCTTCGAGGCCCGGGCGGCCTCGTGCGCCGAGTTGTAGAGATGGCGTTGTTTCGATCCGGACACCATCAGGGTCTGCCCTGCCACCCAGATTGACTGACCCGCATGATTCTTGGTGTTGAGGGTGAAGACGCCGGCGGGGCCGACCAGGACATGGTCGATATCCGACCAGCCCGAGCCGACAGGGACGGCATGGAGCACCAGCCATTCAGGCCCAAGCCCGGCCAGAATCCGTCCCACGGCGATCTCACCCAGCGCACCCTTGTACCAGGGCCAGCTGGCGTCACTCAGCGGGCTGGCCCCGAAAATCCGCCCGGGCAGCGAACGCGGCGGAACGAGGTCCTGGAGAGCCAACAGCTCCTCGATCACGGACTGGGCCGCAAAGCGCTCGGTCAGCGGTGCTGGCGCCGGGCCTGCGCTCATGGCCGCGGCTCTGTTGTGGGACGCATGCGAGGCAGCCTACTGGCACGAGGCCGGCCCGCGCGGCGCGGGTCTCGGCGCGCCGCAATCTTTGTCCACTGCCTGCGCAACTCTGCAGCCGCAAGCGGTGTGCGCAGTCCGCGCGCCGGTGTCGCATTAGGCTCATCCCATGTCGCCTGAACGCTATCTGGCCGAGCTGGCCAGCCTCCCTGGACCGTCTGTGCACGCTCGCCCGCCAGCCGGAGGACATACTGGCACGCTCCGTTCCGGCCTGCCCCGGCTGGACACTCGACCACCTGTTCGGGCATCTCGGCTCGATCGAGCGGTGGGCCGCCACAGTGGTTCGTGGGGGCATTTTTGTCGAGGAGCCTCGGCCGCCGGCAGAGGGCGCCGCGGCATGGTTTCTCGAGGGTGCGGCACCCTTCCTCGGAACGATGACGGCACTTGATCCCGGGAAAGAGTGTTGGAACTTTGGCCCGCCGCCGCGCACGGCCGGGTTCTGGCTTCGGCGGCAGGCGCATGAACACGCCATCCACCTTATTGATGCCTGCCAGGCACTGGGCCTGGAGATCCCCGCTCTTGGCGAGGACTTCATGCTCGATGGAGTCGACGAAGTCCTGACCATGTTCACGCCGCGCCAGGTGCGGCTGGACCGGATGCCGCATCCGGACAAGGCCGTGACCTTCCGCGTGCCCGGGGCCAGGAGCTGGACACTGGGCCCGGGACCCGCCGTGGCAACGGTTACCGCCCCGTTGCCCGTGATGTACCTCGGCCTTTGGGGCCGATCCAACCTCCAAGACTCCGCCGTCATCGAAGGTGACACCGCCTTCGCCCTTCGCGTGCTTCGAGGACCGCTCACACCGTAAGGTCCGGAATCCGGGCTTAGGATACGACCATGCCCGGGATGCTGTGGACGCCCGCAGAGTCGCCCGACGCTTTCGTGACCACCTGATTGAAGGGACCCCCAACGCATGTCAGACAACGCCACAGTCGGCACCGCCGATGTCTCCACGCCCGCTGTCAGGTGGGGAATTCTCGGCACAGGGTTCATCGCCGGGCTGCAAACCTCGGACCTGATCGACGGCGGCTCTCTGGTCCACGCTGTGGGTTCCCGGAACCTGGCCACGGCGGCGGAGTTCGCGGCCCGGTTTCACATCCCCTCGTCCCATGGAAGCTATGCGGACCTTGTAGCTGACCCGGACGTGGACGTTGTCTACATTTCGACGCCGCACCCGTTCCACCACGAGAATGCATTGTTGGCGCTGAACGCCGGTAAACACGTGTTGATTGAAAAGCCCTTCGCCATGAACGCCTGGCAGGCCCGGGAGATTGTGGAGCTCGCCGAGTCGAAGGGACTGGTCGCGCTGGAGGCCATGTGGACCCGCTACCTTCCGCACATGGTCCGAGTCCGTGAGCTGGTCCGATCCGGTGCGTTGGGTGACGTTCGGACGGTGATTGCCGACCACAACCAGAATCTGCCCAAGGATCCGATGCACCGCCTCAACAATCCGGCCCTGGGCGGCGGAGCGCTCCTGGACCTGGGCATCTACCCCGTGTCCTTGGCCTTCGATGTCTTCGGAGCGCCGGTCAACGTCCGGGCAGCAGCCAGCATGACTCACACCGGTGTTGACCGGCAGACCGCCATGATCTTCGAGTACGGGGACGGGCAACAGGCCGTGCTGCAGTGCGCGCTGGACACGGCAGGGCCGAACCAGGCCTCGATCATCGGAACCGAGGGCCGAATCGAGATCGCGTCAGTCTGGTACGAGCCCACAGCCTTCACCAGGTACGACGCCGACGGAAACGTCGTCGAGCGGTTCGAGGAGCCTGTCACCGGCCGTGGAATGCAGTACCAGGCGCGGGAACTAGAGCGGCTCATTGGAGCGCACGCCATTGCCAACGACATCCTGCCGCCCGGGCAGAGCGTTCAGGTCATGGAGGCCATGGACGAAGTCAGGCGCCAGATCGGCCTCGCCTACGACAGCGACGAGAAAAAGCCCGCCTGAGCACCGTGACCGCCCGCCACTTGTGAGAACTGGCAGCTCACGCGCGTCCAATCAGCTCGGCCACGCGATCGAGCTCTTCTTCGAGATTATAGAAATGTACCGCCAGGCGGACCCTGCCCTCGCGGACCGACGCCACGACGTTGGCCTGGCGGAAGCGCGCCATGACGGCCTCCGTGTCCGTCACCGGCACGGAGACGATGGTGGAGCGGTGCTCCTCGGTGAAGGGTCGGAAGGCAGAGCCCTGCGCCGCCAGCGCATCCACCAGGCGCCGGGCGAGCATGGCGTTGCGATCGAGCAGGGCCGTGATCCCGAAACGGCCGAAGATGCCGAGCGCCGCCTGCTCGGCCAGGGCCGGAAACCACGCCAGCGAGGCATCGAGCTTCGACGCGGTAGGCGACAGGTCCATGCGCGGTCCGTAGAAGCTCTCGCTCGGAATTCTGGCGGCCTTCCAGCCGGGCACGATGGGCTGGAGGCGGTCAAGCAGCCCGCGACGGACGTAGAGGTAGCCCATGCCCCTCGAGCCGAGCAGGAACTTGTGGCTGGCGGCGGCCAGGAAATCGACGCCGTCGCGCACCACGTCCAGCGGCACGGCGCCGGCCGCCTGGCAGGCGTCGACGAAGAACCAGGCGCCGGAGCGGGCAGCCACCCGGCTGAGTGCGGGCAGGTCGGCCCGATACCCATTGGCCGAATGCACGGCGCTCACGGCGATGAGGCGGGTGCCGCCGTCGGCCGCCTGGCCGAATTCCGCAGCCGACACGCCGTCGCCGGCCGGTGCCACGGCGCGGACCTCGTAGCCGCGCTCCCGGAGCAGGAGCCAGGGGAAGTAGTTCGAGGTGAATTCGTTCTCGGCGACCACGATGTTCTCGCCCCGTTTCGCGGGCGGCAGGTTGGCGGCCACGATCCCCGCGGCTGTGCTGACGGCCGGAACGATGGCGATCTCCTCCACGGTGGCACCGATGATCTCCGCGAACATGGCGCGTGCCTGCTCCCCTGCCCGCTCGGCTTCCATCCAGTCGAACCGGCCGACGGACCAGCGCTGGACCGCCAGCTCGTAGGCCGCCCTGGCAGGGGCGGAGCCGACGTTCATGGTGGCGGTGTTGAGGTAGATGGTGTCCTTGAGCCCGGGGAAGAGTTGGCGGACCTCGGCGGCGTGCATGGCTCCCCTACCCGGTGGCGTGCCC
>CAWEPM010000024.1:0-128859 GCA_963810895.1 uncultured Actinomycetota bacterium | reverse complement strand
CCGCGCCTGGCGGATCCGCAAGCGCGCCCAGAACAAGTTCGGCGTGTACTTCCCGTCGCTGTCCTCCCGGACGATCGTCTACAAGGGCATGCTCACCACCGCCCAGCTCGAGCCGTTCTACCCGGACCTCTCGGACAAGCGCTTCAAGACCAAGCTCGCGATCGTCCACTCGCGCTTCTCCACGAACACGTTCCCGTCCTGGCCGCTGGCCCAGCCGTTCCGCACCATCGCGCACAACGGCGAGATCAACACCGTCAAGGGCAACCGCAACTGGATGCGGGCACGGCAGTCGCAGCTCTCCAGCCCGCTGCTGGGCGACTCGCCCGAAGAACTGTTCCCGATCTGCACCCCCGGCGCCTCGGACTCCGCCTCCTTTGACGAGGTCGCGGAGCTGCTCTGGCTCTCCGGCCGGCCCATCACCCACTCGATCATGATGATGATCCCGGAGGCGTGGGAAAACCACGCCACCATGGATCCGGCGCGCCGCGCCTTCTACGAATACCACTCCATGCTCATGGAGCCGTGGGACGGCCCCGCGGCCGTGTCCTTCACGGACGGCAACCTGGTCGGTGCCACGCTGGACCGCAACGGGCTGCGCCCGGGCCGGTACTGGATCACCGAGGACGGGCTGATCATCTTCGCCTCCGAAGTCGGCGTGATCGACGTCGAACCCTCCAAGGTGGTCAAGAAGGGCCGCGTCTCGCCGGGCAAGATGTTCCTGGTGGACACCGGCGCCGGCCGGATCATCGACGACGCCGAGGTCAAGGCCGAGGTCGCCGCCGCGAACCCCTGGGCCGAATGGCTCAAGGACAACCTGATCGACCTCAAGGACCTCCCCGAGCGCGAGCACGTGGTCCACACCGCCGCCTCGGTCAACATCCGCCAGCGGACCTTCGGCTACACCACCGAGGAACTGAAGATCCTGCTCGGCCCGATGGCCCGCACCGGCGCCGAACCGCTCGGTGCCATGGGCTCCGACACCCCCGTGGCCGTGCTGTCCAAGCGCCCGCGGCTGCTCTTCGACTACTTCGTGCAGTCCTTCGCGCAGGTCACCAACCCGCCGCTGGACGCCATCCGTGAAGAGCTCGTCACGTCCCTGACGTGCGCGATCGGCCCGAACGGCAACCTGCTGGACACCAAGCAGGTCCGGCAGCCGCAGGTCTCGCTGCCGTTCCCCGTGATCAACAACGACCAGCTCGCCAAGATCGCGAACATCGAAAGCGCCGACGGCGACAAGGTCGCCATGAAGGTCCGCGGACTGTACCGCCCCGAAGGCGGCGAGCACGCCCTCCGCGCCCGGCTCACCGAGATCTGCGAGCAGGTCTCCGGCGCGATCAACCGCGGCGTCCAGTACGTGGTGCTCTCGGACCGTGACTCGAACGCCCAGTGGGCGCCGATCCCGTCCCTGCTGCTCGTCAGCGCCGTGCACCACCACCTGCTGCGCAGCGCCAACCGCACCAAGACCGCCCTCGTGGTCGAGGCCGGCGACGTCCGCGAGACGCACCACGTCGCCGTGCTGATCGGCTACGGCGCCTCCGCCGTGAACCCGTACCTGGCCATGGAATCCGTGGAACAGCTCATCGCCTCCGGCGACGTCGTCGGGGTCACCCCGCAGGACGGCGTCTACAACCTGATCAAGGGCCTCGGCAAGGGCGTCCTGAAGATCATGTCCAAGATGGGCATCTCCACGGTGGCCTCCTACACCGGTGCCCAGACCTTCGAAGCCCTCGGCCTCGGCCAGGACCTCGTGGACGAGTACTTCTCCGGCACGCATTCCCAGCTCGGCGGCGTCGGCCTCGACGTCATCGCCGCCGAAGTCCTGGCACGGCACCGCATGGCCTACCCCGAGAACGGCATCGAACTGCCGCACCAGCCCCTGCTCGGCGGCGGCGAATACCAGTGGCGCCGCGACGGCGAACCCCACCTGTTCAACCCGGAGACCGTCTTCCGGCTGCAGCACGCCACGCGTGAACGCCGCTACGACATCTTCAAGGCCTACACCCGCGGCGTTGACGACCAGTCCGAGAACCTCATGACCCTGCGCGGGCTGCTGAAGTTCAAGGCCGGTTTGCGTCCGGCGGTGCCGCTCGAGGAAGTGGAGTCCGTCTCCAGCATCGTCAAGCGGTTCTCCACCGGCGCCATGAGCTACGGCTCCATCTCGCAGGAAGCCCACGAGACCCTCGCGATCGCCATGAACCGGCTGGGCGGCAAGTCCAACACCGGTGAAGGCGGCGAGGACGTGGACCGCCTGCTCGATCCCACCCGCCGTTCCGCGGTCAAGCAGATCGCCTCCGGCCGCTTCGGCGTCACGAGCCTGTACCTGTCCAACGCCGACGACATCCAGATCAAGATGGCGCAGGGTGCCAAGCCCGGCGAAGGCGGCCAGCTGATGGCGCAGAAGGTCTACCCCTGGGTGGCCCGCACGCGGCACTCGACCCCCGGCGTCGGCCTCATTTCGCCGCCCCCGCACCACGACATCTACTCGATCGAAGACCTCGCGCAGCTGATCTACGACGCCAAGCGTGCCAACCCCTCGGCCCGCGTGCACGTCAAGCTCGTCTCCGAGGTCGGGATCGGCACCGTGGCGGCCGGCGTCACCAAGGCGAAGGCCGACGTCGTCCTGGTTTCCGGGCACGACGGCGGTACCGGCGCCTCGCCGCTGAACTCGCTCAAGCACGCCGGTGTCCCGTGGGAACTCGGCCTCGCCGAGACGCAGCAGACGCTCATGCTCAACGGCCTGCGCGACCGCGTGGTGGTGCAGGTGGACGGTCAGCTCAAGACCGGCCGCGACGTCGTGATCGCCGCGCTGCTCGGCGGCGAGGAGTTCGGTTTCGCCACCGCCCCGCTGGTGGTCTCCGGCTGCATCATGATGCGCGTCTGCCACCTGGACACCTGCCCGGTGGGCGTCGCGACCCAGAACCCCGAGCTGCGCTCCCGGTTCAACGGCAAGCCCGAATTCGTGGTGAACTTCTTCGAATTCCTCGCCGAAGAGGTCCGCGAAATCCTCGCGGAACTCGGGTTCCGCAGCATCGAGGAGGCGATCGGCCACGCCGAGATGCTCGACTCCCGCGACGCGATCAACCACTGGAAGGCCGAGGGGCTGGACCTGGATCCGATCCTCCACGGCCTCGAGTTCGACGACGACGCCCCGCTGCGCAACCTCACCGGCCAGAACCACGAGCTGGACAAGCACTTCGACCAGCGCCTGATCGCCATGGCGGCCGAAGCCCTCAGCGACCGGACGCCGGTGAAGATCTCGGTGAACGTCATCAACACGGACCGCTCCGTCGGCACCATGCTCGGCCACGTGGTCACGAAGACCTTCAGCACCGACGTCCTGGCCACGGACACCATTGACATCACGCTCAACGGCACCGCCGGCCAGTCACTCGGGGCGTTCCTGCCGGCCGGCATCACGCTGCGCATGTTCGGCGACTCCAACGACTACGTCGGCAAGGGTCTGTCCGGCGGCCGCATCATCGTCCGGCCGGACCGCACCAACGTGTTCCCGGCCGAGCGCAACGTCATCGCCGGCAACGTGATCGGCTACGGCGCCACGAGCGGCGAGATGTTCCTGCGCGGCCAGGTGGGCGAACGCTTCCTGGTCCGCAACTCCGGCGCCACCGCGGTGGTCGAAGGCATCGGCGACCACGGCTGCGAATACATGACCGGCGGCCAGACGCTCATCATCGGCGCGCACCGGCCGCAACTTCGGCGCCGGCATGTCCGGCGGTACGGCCTACGTGCTGGACCTGCAGACCGAACGCGTCAACAAGCAGGCCCTCGAGTCCGGCGAGCTGCAGCTGCGCGAGCTCGACGCCGAGGACCGCGACATCGTCCACGGACTGCTGGTCAAGCACTCCGAGGAGACCGAGTCGCTGCTCGCGGCACGGCTGCTCGAGAACTTCGATGACACCGCAGCCCGCATAACCAAGGTGCTGCCGCGCGACTACGCGGCCGTCCTGCAAACCCGTCTTGACGCCATCGAAGAGGGCCTTGACCCCGACGGCGAAGAAGTTTGGTCTCGAATCCTGGAGGTGACCGGTGGCTGATCCACGCGGATTTCTGAAAGTACGTCAGCGTGAAACCCAGCCCCGCCGTCCCGTTCCGGTCCGCATCATGGACTGGAAAGAGGTCTACGAGGCCCAGGAAAAGGGTGTCCTGAAGGCGCCAGGCCGGCCGCTGCATGGACTGCGGCGTCCCGTTCTGCCACCAGGGCTGCCCGCTGGGCAACCTGATCCCGGAATGGAACGACCTCATCTGGCGGGACAAGGGCGAGGAAGCGATGGAGCGGCTGCACGCCACCAACAACTTCCCCGAGTTCACGGGCCGGCTGTGCCCGGCCCCCTGCGAGGCCTCCTGCGTGCTGGGCATCAACCAGCCCGCGGTGACCATCAAGCAGGTCGAGGTGTCGATCGTGGACCAGGCCTTCGAGAACGGCTGGGTCAACCCGCTGCCGCCGGCCCGACTGACCGGCAAGACGGTCGCCGTCGTCGGCTCCGGCCCGGCCGGGCTCGCCGTCGCCCAGCAGCTGACCCGGGTGGGCCACACCGTGGCCGTCTACGAGCGCGACGACAAGATCGGCGGGCTCCTGCGCTACGGCATCCCCGACTTCAAGATGGAAAAAGAGCAGGTGGACCGCCGGCTCGAGCAGATGAAGGCCGAAGGCACCCGGTTCCGCACCGGCGTTGCCGTCGGCACCGACGTCACGTGGGAGCAGCTGCGCCGCCGGTACGACGCCGTCGTGATCGCCACCGGCGCCACCGTCCCGCGTGACCTGCCGATCCCGGGCCGCGAGCTCGAGGGCGTCCACTTCGCCATGGACTACCTCGTGCCGGCCAACCGCGTGGTGGCGGGGGAGACCGTGGAGAACCAGATCAACGCCGCGGGCAAGCACGTGGTGATCCTGGGCGGCGGCGACACCGGCGCCGACTGCCTCGGCACCGCGCACCGGCACCAGGCCGCGTCCGTGACCACCCTGGCCATCGGCAAGCAGCCGCCGGTCGAGCGTGCCGGCCACCAGCCGTGGCCGACGTTCCCCACCCTCTTCGAGGTCGCCAGCGCGCACGAGGAAGGCGGCGAACGCACCTACCTCGCCTCCACCGTGGAGTTCGTCGGGGAAAACGGCAAACTCACCGGCGTCAAGGTCGCGGAGACGGAATTCGTCGACGGCAAGCGCCTGCCCGAAGGCCGGCACCGAGCGGATCATCCCCGCGGACCTCGTCTTCCTGTCCCTCGGCTTCACCGGCGCCGAGCCGGCCGGCATCACCGAGCAGGTCAGCGCCGACTTCGACGGCCGCGGCAACGTGGCCCGCGACGGCTACTACATGACCAACACCGAAGGCATCTTCGTCGCCGGCGACGCCGGCCGCGGACAGTCGCTCATCGTCTGGGCCATCGCCGAGGGGCGCGCCTGCGCCGCCGCGGTGGACAAGTTCCTGATGGGCAGCACCATCCTGCCGGCACCCGTGGCGCCGACCGACCGTGCGATGGCCGTTCTGTAGTCCGCAGTCACTGGTTCTTCAGGTCATCAGGGATTCACACTCGCTTCAACTTCATCCATGCAACAGACCACTAGGGTAGGTATATGAGACGCGCTAAAATCGTGGCCACGTTCGGACCGGCAATCGCAAGCTTTGACAACACGCTTGCCGTGCTGGAAGCCGGCGTCGACGTGGCACGCATGAACATGAGCCACGGCGACTACTCCGTGCACGACAACACCTACGAGAACGTCCGCAAGGCAGCCGGACAGCTCGGCAAGGCCGTGGCCATCATGGCCGACCTGCAGGGCCCGAAGATCCGCCTCGGCACGCTTCGTCGACGGACCGCACCTCCTGGAGGTCGGTGACACGTTCACGATCACCACCGAGGACGTTCCGGGCACCAAGGACATCTGCTCCACGACGCTCAAGAGCCTCACCGAGGACGTCAACCCGGGCGACTGCCCTGCTGATCGACGACGGCAAGGTCGCCCTGCGCGCGATCGACGTCGACGACGTCAAGGTGGTCGCCCAGGTGATCGTCGGCGGCTGGGTCTCGAACAACAAGGGCATCAACCTGCCCGGCGTGGCCGTCAACGTGCCGGCGCTGAGCGAAAAGGACGAGGACGATCTGCGCTGGGCCATGCGCCGCGGCGTGGACATGGTTGCCCTGTCCTTCGTCCGCGACGCCTCGGACATCATCCGCGTGCACGAGATCATGGACGAGGAAGGCCGCCGCGTGCCGGTGATCGCCAAGATCGAGAAGCCGCAGGCCGTGGAGCAGCTGCCCGAGATCATCGACGCCTTCGACGCCATCATGGTGGCCCGTGGCGACCTCGGCGTGGAGCTTCCGCTCGAGGAAGTGCCGATCGTGCAGAAGCGCGCCGTCGAACTGGCCCGCCGCTGGGCCAAGCCGGTCATCGTGGCCACCCAGGTCCTCGAGTCCATGATCGACAACCCGCGCCCGACCCGCGCCGAGGCCTCCGACTGCGCCAACGCGGTGCTCGACGGCGCCGACGCGGTCATGCTCTCCGGCGAGACCAGCGTGGGCAAGTACCCGATCGAGACCGTCAAGGTCATGGCCCGGATCATCGAATCCACCGAGGTCCACGGCCTCGAGCGCGTCCCCCCGCTGGGCACCAAGCCCAAGACCCGCGGCGGCGCCATCACCCGTGCCGCCGTCGAGATCGCCGACCAGCTGGAAGCGAAGTACATCTGTACCTTCACCCAGTCCGGTGACTCGGCACGCCGCCTCTCCCGGCTGCGCCCGATCCGGCCGGTCTTCGCCTTCACCCCGGTGGAGCACGTCTGGAACCAGCTCGCGCTGACCTGGGGCATCCAGCCGGTCCTGGTCCCGATGGTGGGCCACACCGACGAGATGACGGCCCAGGTTGACCGCAGCCTGCTGGAACTGGACCTGGTCGAGGACGGCGACCTGGTGGTCATCGCCGCCGGTTCGCCTCCCGGAAAGGCCGGTTCCACGAACCTGCTGAAGGTCCACAAGGTGGGCGACCTCGCCGACGCCGGCAGCCACGGCGCAGCCGCCGTGACCAAGGACAAGCTCGGCCCGTGGCCGGAAAAGAAGAAGAAGAACCGCGGTCCAGGGCTAGTTCTGAACGCTTGAACGCTGAGCAAAAGGGAGGATCCCCGCCGGTTGGCGGGGATCCTCCCTTTTTGCTTTGTTGCTGTTGCGTTGCCCTGCTGCTTTGCTGCCGCGCTGTGCGGCCGCGGCGCTGCGGCCGGCCTGCTTGGCGCTAGTTGACCTGGTTGATGATGGTTTCGGCGACCTCGCGCATGCTGAGGCGGCGGTCCATCGAGGTCTTCTGGATCCAGCGGAACGCTTCCGGCTCCGTCAGGCCCATCTTGGTGGTCAGGAGGCTCTTGGCGCGCTCCACGAGCTTGCGGGTGGCGAACTGCTCCTGCAGGTCGGTGACCTCGCTCTCGAGGGCCTTGATTTCCTCGTGGCGGGACAGCGCGATCTCCAACGCCGGGATGAGGTCCGCCGGGGTGAACGGCTTGACCACGTACGCCATGGCGCCGGCGTCGCGGGCGCGCTCCACGAGTTCCTTCTGGCTGAACGCCGTCAGCAGGACCACGGGGGCGATCCGGGCCTTGACGATCTTCTCGGCGGCCGAGATGCCGTCCATGACCGGCATCTTGACGTCCATCAGGACGAGGTCGGGCTTGAGTTCCTCGGCGAGCTGCACGGCCTTTTCGCCGTTGTCCGCCTCGCCGACGACGTCGTAGCCTTCGCCGCGCAGGATCTCGATGATGTCCAGGCGAATGAGAGTCTCATCCTCGGCGACAATAACGCGGCGCGCCGGCTGGGAAGTGGGGGATGACTCCGTCTGTTCTGACACGGGAACTCCTTGGAAAGGTACGGCGGGAACTACACCATCATAGGTTTCGTCCGCCGATGTACTTGGACCGGTTTGGTTCGATGCGGCGTCACTGGCGCGATTCTGGAATTCAGCCTATCTGCATGTAGAGTAATTTCGCGCACTGGAAGCGATCGCGTTGCTCACAGCACTGTGGTTGAGTGATTGTTACACTGGTGTACTCCGCGCCCGAGTGGCGGAATTGGCAGACGCGCCGCACTCAAAATGCGGTATCGAAAGGTGTGTGGGTTCGAGTCCCACCTCGGGCACAGCATTCCCCCTCGTCAGAGGGGGTTTTTGCTTTAACGTGTGTACATTGACCCTGGTCGGGTCCCTCTGACGCTGTGTTCGCGGCTGGTGCCTGGCCGCCGCGGTGGCCTATTCAGGTTGTGTGGGTGGCGGGTTCAGGGCCCTGGCTAGTGGGCCCTCCGCCTGCTGGGATGTGGGGTCATTCGGGTCTCCTTTCTGGGTTGGTCCTGGTGGCCGTGGTTGGTCTTGTACCTATTCATGCCGTGGGGTTGTGGTGACGACATGACCTGCGCGGAATTCTTTCCAGATTCTTGGCCTCGATTCGCTGTTTCCTGGGGCCCGGGGAAGAAGCTGGCGGCTGTTTGTCCGGCCAAAGGGGTGTGTACAGTGTCCACACCGGTACAGGTGATGCCCTATTTCTGCTGACACCAGTTCATGCATCCCCGCGTTCTGTGTGGGCCGCTTAGGAGATTTCGGACAGCGGATTAGTGGTTTCTCTACGCTGCCGCGGCCGGCTGCTGGTAACCATAGTGGACCTCGTTGGGCCGCCGGTAACCGAGTGCCGAGTGACGGCGCCGGCTGTTGTAGAAGCCCTCGATGTAGCGAATGACATCCCTGCCGGGCTTGTGCCTTGGTGGCGTAAACCGTGCGGTAAACGCGCTCGTTTTTCAGGGCCGAGAAGAACGTTTCGGCCATGGCTGTTGTCCCAGCACACGCCGGTGCGTCCCATCGAGGAACGCATGCCCAGACCGGTCACCAGGGCCCTGAAATCGGCCGAGGTGTAGACGCTGCCCCGGTCGGAGTGCCAGATCGCGGCGGGCTGATCCGGGCGTGGATGCCGCGGCGTTCCGGAGCGCGTCGGTTCGACGAGCTCGGTGCGCATGTGGTCGGCGATGGACCAGCCGACGACCTTCTTCGAGTAGCAGTCGATGACCGTGGCCAGGTAGACGAACCCCTGCCAGGTGTGGATGTAGGTGATGTCGCCGACGAACTTCACCCCGGGACGGTCCGCGGTGAAGTCCCGGTGGACCAGGTCGGGCATGCCCGCCGGCGGCCTCAGCGTCAGCCTCGGTGGTGATGCGGAACGGGCGTGGTTGACACGCCACCAGGCCCTGTTGGCCCGCATGATCTGCCGCACCAGCTCCGGGGAGCACTCGGTCTGCTCCGCGGCGAGATCCGCGTGGATGCGCCGGTACCCGTAGGTGCCCTCGGACTCCTCGAAGAAGTGCTGGACCCGCGCCGTCAGCAGCGCCGCCGGCGCGCCGCGGTGGCCGATTGCGGGCGGGTGCGCCAGTGATAGAACCCGGACGTCGAGACGGCCAGCCAGCGGCACATCTTCACCACGCCGGAACCGTCCGGCGACCGCGTTCTGGGAATCGATGAATTCATACTTGCTCACTACCGCTGCTCCCGCGCGAAGTATGCGCTGGCTTTTTTCAGGAAGGCCGTCTCCGCCCGCAGCTCCTGAACCTCACGCTCGAGCTCCTTCAGCCGGGCCCGCTCCGAGACCGTCAGCGCCTCCGTCCCGGCCGTTGGCCTCGCGGTACTTGTTCAGCCAGTTGCGGAGCGTCTCGGGGCCGACCCCGTACGCGGTGGCGACGTCCTTGATCGGCTTGGACGTGGTGATCACCTCGTCGGCACAGCTCGTCCTTGAACTCCTGGGTGAACCGCGCGTGATGCGGTCATGCTGCATTCCTCATTTCGGTAGTCCCCCATTTTAAGGGGGTCCACTGTCCGAGATCTCCGCGGCGGCCCAGTTCTTGCTTTAACGTGTGTACAAAGCTTGTGGTGGCGTCCCTCTGACGCTAGGTTCGCGGGCTGTGGCCTGGCCGCCGCGGTGGCCTATTCAGGTGTGTGGGTGACGGGGCTCGGTGCCCTGGCTGGTGGCCCTCCGCCTGCTCTGTACCTGGGGTTATGCGGTTCCTCCTTCCGGTTCTGTTGGGTTGGTCGTGGGTGGCCTACACCCTTTTCATGGGCTAGGGGAGTGGGTACGACATGACTACGACAGAATTCGGTTCTGGAGATTTCCGCCCATGAGTTTCCCGTCGTTGGACGGTGACGGAAAGCGGGTTTGTCCGGCCAAAGGAGGTGTGGACATTGTCCACACTTAAGTGTCTTTTTTGACGACGCGTGGGCGCGTAGGGGAAAGGATAGAGCCCGGCTCTTGATGCCTTGCTCCCGGCGGTTTACGCCAGGCCGTCCACCGACTGGTACCCAGGTTGCTACCGTGAGGCGTGGCAATGAATCTGCGGGAACACGAAGATCTTGACCGCCGGCTGGGGCAGTTCGCCGCGGAGGAGCACACGTCCAAGTCAGCCCTCCTCATCCAGGGAACCAAGCTGGTTCTGCAGTGCCACGGACGCCGCCGTCATATCAGTGCGGGACTCGATTTTTGTCATGAGCTGTGACGCTGAATTGCTGACCCGCCTCGGGGACGCGTGACCGCCTTCCTGGACATTGAGGACGCTTTTCGGGTGGTTGACCTCCGTGGTTTCCCGATATTCGACGTCGGTCTCCTTGCTTCTGCCGTGGCCCGGCCGGTCACGACGGTCATGGGCCCTGAGGCGTACCCGGGGATGTCGCCGTCGGAGCCATCGACAGGTCGGTCGATCCGGGGCGAGACTGTTCTCAAAAGATGAATCGTGCTAGAGCCGACCCCGGCGACGTCATTTTCGACGCATGATTCTCGGGACCTGGATCACATGGCTAGAACAACAGATGGCGCGACTAGGATGCCGCATCCTGCCCCGCAAAACCGCCTCAGCGGCAATATGGGGGTGGGTGAGCTTGTGATGAGCGTGCTCGCGTTCTCCTGGCCTCTGACGACCGTTGCTGGTTTCGTCCCGGTGCTGCTGATGTTCAGCGGTCGCACCGCCCCGGTATTTACATTTTGCTCACGCTGATGCTGCTCATTTTCTGCGTGGGATTCGTAAAGATCGAGCCGCAGTATCGAGAACCCTGGCGGTTTCTACTCCTTCGTGACAGCTGGCCTCGGCAAGCCGGCCGGTCTGGGCGGAGCCTTCCTCGCACTCTTCGGCTATACGTTCATCGGGTTCTTCGCGCCTCCGTTGTTCGCGGTGACGCTGCAGGGCCTTGTTGTTAAGACTGTGAACGGGCCGGACATCCCTTGGTACTGGTATGCCCTTGGCATCATTGCCGTGACGACAACGCTGGCCTACAACCGGATCGATCTCTCGGCCAAAGTGCTTACGACCGTGATGCTTCTTGAAGTCAGCATGGTTGTCGTTTTCGACATCGTTTCTTTTGCTTCCAGCGGAGGCAATGTTCAGCACGGCATCGGCTTCTCGATGCCCTGGCTTACCGATGCCGGGCTGGGGCTGGCGCTGCTGTTCGCCGTTGGGAACTTCTTTGGGTTCGAAGCCACTGTGATTTACCGTGAGGAGGTCAAGGATCCCGAGAAGACGATCCCGCGGGCTACCTATCTTGCCGTGATCGGTATCGGCCTGTTCTACGCCGTTGCGGCCTGGGCCTACATCGCTTTTCTGGGAGCGGACAACGCCCAGGCGGCCGCGGAGCAGAACACCGTCAATTTGTTCAATGACGCAGCTACCGCGTTGATCGGCAGGATCTTCGGGGATGTGGCCACAATCCTTTTGATCACGTCGATTCTGGCGTCGATGCTGTCAGTCCAAAATATCGCTGCCCGGTACAGCTTCTCGCTGGCGACCGACCGTGTATTGCCGTCCGTCCTCGGACGTGTGCATCTTCGCCATCAGTCCCCGTATGTGTCGGCGCTGTTGATCGGTGTGATCTGGGGTGTTGCGACGGTGACTTTCTCGATCCTTGGGGTCTCGCCAGACAACCTCTACCCGATCGCGAGCGGCAGCGGCAGCTTCGCGGTCTTGCTACTGATGTTCATAGCGAGCCTCGCGGTGTTCATCTACTTCCTGAGACGCCGTCGTTCGGAGCCGGAACCGATCTGGCAGACCCTCGTCGCACCGCTCATTAGCTCAATGTGCCTTGGTGGCATCACGTATCTGGCGATTACTAACTATTCCGACCTCATCGCTGGATCCGCATTGCTGACAGCCATTTTTATGGCCTTTACCTTCGCCTTGTTCTTCGGCGGCATCGCGTACGCCCTCATCCTGCGCTCCAAGCGGCCCGATGTATACGGGCTGCTGGGCCGCCAGAATCCTGAGCGACCCGATGCAAAGTCTCAGCTCGAGTAAGGCTGACGGAGTGACGGAAGCAGTACGCCGGATCGTCAACAGGTGGAGCACTTGGTCCGAGGCGTTCCTAGAGGACACTGCCTACTCCTCGATGGCCAGCCGGGAGCGCCGCGCCTCTGGCGGCGTTGGCTCCGTGTGATTTCCCGCCCGCGGCCGGAAGCGGAGGGTGTGTCAACATGAGACGGTTTGCCGGGCGACAGGAGATACATGCTTGGAACACGGGGCAGAACGAACTCGTTCTGCACACCAAACCGTGTTTCTTCCACGCCGGCTGGCGAGAGGCGGGTCTGTTCCACCGGGAATTTGAGCTCATTGCAGTGCTCAACTGTCGAATCGGAAGCCCAGGGCGTTGACGGCTCGACTCCGGATGGCCTCCCCGTCAAGGATCCATCAGCTTGTACCCGATCGGCTCGTCCACACAAGTAAAGGTGAAGCAATGCAGGCTCGAGAAACTATCCAGGAACGCAGAAAGCATGCCGCCCTATCCGATTGGCGCGAGTTGCAGGAAGGCGAACCGGTGAACATTGTGAGGCAGGCAAGAATCATTGCCCAGGGTCGGGTGGAAGAAGTGTCGGGGAGTGGGGGAGTCCTGTGGATCGTGGACGAGCAGTCCCAAACCCAGACATTTCTCAAATCGGACGGCGTCCTTGTTCGAAGGCATTGATATTGATCAGTCGCAGTCGCGCCTCCATCTCAAGATGCTGAGATGAACACCGGGCGCTTGGGGCACCGGTTCCGGTTGGCAGCGGACTCAACATGTTCTTGGAATCGACGAGCCGGACGTCAGAAGTCCATATTGAGCACGGTCCGCGAAATCATGACCGCGCGATCTGCCAGTGCCTCCAGCTCTTGGTCGTCACATTCTGTCGACGCCCAGCGTGTCGCGCCTTCGAGGAGCGTCATGACAACTTTGACGCGCTCCTCAGCGTTCGGATAGCCCATATCAAGTGCGGCCGCGACGTACATGTGCTCATAGAGGCTGACCCAGTCATCGACCTGCGCACGCAACTCGCCCGGAAGGAAACCCACCATCTTGTCGGTTGCCACCAGAAGATCCCAGAGGTTGCTCTGCGGGAGTCGGACTTGCCGAGTGAAGTGAAGTTTGACCAGGGCGTTCCAGAACTCATCCGCGGACGTTGCCGGGGTCACGGCATCGATCAAATCCATCGCGAAGCGGTGAAAGTGCCAGCGCAGCGATTCCGCGACGATCTCGTCCCGACCTGCCGGGAAATGGGAGTAGAGGCTAGGGGGCTTGATGTTGACCGCGTTCGCGATGGTGCGCATTGAGACGGAGTTGAAGCCATTGGCAATTGCCAGTTCGAGAAAGGCCTCGAGTATACGCCGACGGGAGGCACTCTGCCCGGACCAGTTCCACTCGCCCATGCGGTGGATAAAGGCTTCGAGGGCGTCCGCATATGACGTATCGCTCATGAAACTCCGATGATGTGAAATGGGTGGATCGCGAACACGGGACGCTCTCCCTATCGCTTGTCAGGCTACAAGAAACGGTGAGCCGGTGAGGAGCTTGGCTCGGTTGTGAGCTGAAAACGCTTCCCTAACGACCATTAGTTAGCTATGCTGGAAGTGGCACACGGCACACCTGCCAGCGCCTTACCAGACAAGTCTGAACGAGAAGAGCAGAGCATGGTCACCGAAATTTCAGGCGTGGGGCCCAGCCGGAGCGACATCATTCTAGGCAGTGGCCTTTCGGGCATGGTCGCTGCGTATATCCGTGCCAGGGCGCAGGAGGCTAACGCGTCGCAGGACGAAACGTGGAGCGCGCAAATGGCCTTCCGGCCCAAGGCCAGAGCATGGCGGGCGAATAAGGTCCGCCCCAAAGGCGGTGGGGCCGCCGCGGCCTCGTAGTACCCCTCCAAGCAAACAGCACTCTCTCCATCTCAAGAAGAACAAGGACGTGCCCGTCATGGCCTCAGCTGAAGTACTTTCCCCTTGGCCGCAAGGGTCATTCCGTCAGACTGATCGCGTTCGTGAGTTGTTTCTGATGCAACCACATGCTGATCTCACGGGAATTCGGCCGATTGTCGCCCGCTCTTGGTATCGGAGCCGGGCCGCCGGAGTCGACGCCGTAGCCGATCGCGGAATATTCGACGAGGGGCGCGTGGACGAATACACGATCCTCGCCGCCGCGCCGCACCTGCAGAAGCTGGACGAGGTGGCAGCTGATATGGGTGGATACGTAAGCCTGACGGCTCCGAACGGAGTCCTCGTGAAGGCGGACTTCCTCCGTGATGACGGTTTTCCTGCCGGGTATTCGCTGCTGGAAGAGAGCTGTGGCAGCAACGGGGAAGGACTGGCACTTGAAGAAGGGCGCGGCGTCTGGCTTGCCCCTGAGGAGCACTTCCGCGAGGACATGCGTGGGCAATTGGTGTTTTGCTTCGCTGGTCCGGGACCCGTTCCATAATCGCATTCGTGCTGTCATTGGCATGACGCTGCCGGCCAATCGCGTGTCCACCGTTGAACCGTCCTCAACGCTGCTGATGCTTGAGGGCGTTGCCTCGCGGATCGAGCGGGACATCGAGGTACGAACTTCCTCTAAGGAGCGGGCGCTGCTCAGCGAGTACCTGAGGATCTCCCGGCGTAGAGGCAACCGCGCTGTGATTGCGCTGGACGGTAAGAACTCCCTGCTGAACGCCTCCGCCACCGCCTCGCTTGAGGACAGTGACTTCTCCATTATCTCCGGATACGCAAAAGCCGTAATGTCGTCCGGCCGTGACATGAACTGTGAGGTGACGCTTCAAGGGCCGGGGCAGGCAACCCTGGAGGTCTCGCCAGTGATCCTTTCCGCCTCGAACGTAGGTGCGATTGTTGTGGTCCGTCCGCATGCGCCGTCCAAGGGCAATGTGGTTGACATACGGAGCGCACAGCACCAACCGGAAACCCCCGTCCAAGAGACCGCTGACCGCTTGATGACGCACCTCGATGGAACAAGCACTGAATTCAAGCGCGGCCTCAACCTTGCCCGAAAGGCTGTCGAGCAACGACGCTCGGTGGTGTTGATTGGCGAGCTCGGCAGCGGGAAACGGCGCCTCGCCAGCGCGATCGCCTCCTTGCGTGGGGAGCACATGGTGGTGGATGCCCGGACGGGCGCGCTGCGAAATCCGCAGCTCAGCGACGTTCTTCACCGCGTTGCTACCGAACTGCCGTCCACATTGATCATCGAACACGCTGATGAGCTTTCACAGAACGAGGCAAGTGAGATTGCGCGGAACCTGAGGGGCAACTCGACCACCAGCCTTACCTTCACCATTACGCGACCCACAGATGCGACGTTGCTCCTCTCAGAGGTATTCGATGTCCTGGAGATCTCGGTCGCTCCCTTGCGAAACAGGCGGAAGACATCCCACAGATCGCGAATGCCATAGCGGCGGAACTGGGCGATCGGAAGCTGTCACGCCGGCTCATCACGACGCTGACGAATACGGATTGGCCGAGGAACATCGACCAGCTGCGGGCAGTAGTGTCCAACGCGGTGGAGCGGGCCGAAGGTGCCGAGGTGACGGTCGATGACCTTCCCCAAGGCTTCCACAGGGTTTTGACCAAGGGCCGGCTCTCACGGCTTGAGGATGCTGAGCTCAGCGAACTTCGAACCGCGCTCCAGGAAGCCAATGGCAACCGCAGCCTGGCCGCAGAGACGCTCCAAATTGGCCGCTCGACGCTCTACCGGCGGATGGACTACTTCCGCAGCCGGGGGTTCGACCTCTAACCCTGAGCCCCATTGCACAGTGTCGGTCCCCAAGGGGCCGGCACTTTGTGCTGTCTTTGGACTTCTGAGAAGCGGTGGCACAGCAGTCCCACCGTGTGTCTCGATCTGGTACGGATAGGCCTCCTGATATCGCGTTGTACTTGAAATCACCCGACACCGGCACCCGTCACAAAGGAGTGTTCGGCAGCGACCAAGGGTATGACACGAACAGGACGAGAGACTATGACCCGCGATGCCCAGGGAACCATTCTTGTGGCCCCTCACCACTTCCCGAACTTGGACCGCGAGCACGCGCTTGCAGAGGAATTCGGTTACACACTCAACCCGGCGGCAGACACCGAGGCGTTCCGTGAAGGGCTTGAGGACGCCGATATTGTCATGATCACCCCCTATGCGCGCCTGACCGCCGCGGACTTCCCGAGGATGGGCAAGTGCCGGGCCGTGATCCGGTACGGCATCGGCTACGACAACATCGATGTTGCCGCCGCCACGGACGCAGGAATTCCCGTGTCCATCGTCCCGGGAACGGCGTCGGAGGAGGTGGCCTCGCACGCGTTCGCCATGGGCCTTGCGCTGGCCAGGCGACTGCCCTCGGGAGACGCCGCAATTCGCGGCCTCGGCTGGGCCGGGACCATCGGCTACGACACCCCTGTGCTCTCCCAGCTTGAGGTGGGCGTCCTTGGAATGGGACGCATCGGCCAGCATGTGGCTCGGATGTACCAGGCTGTCGGGGCCCGCGTACGGGCCTACGACCCGTTTGTCACGGAAAGCTTTGTGGAGCTTACCGACCTTGCCGACATTCTTGAGAACTCCGACGTCGTTTCGCTGCACCTTCCGCTGAGCGCCGAAACAGCCAACCTTATCTCCGGAGAGGTGCTGGCAAAGATGCGCAAGGGAGCCGTGGTAGTCAACGTCTCGCGCGGCGGGCTGGTCGATGAAGCGGCCCTCGCGGAGGCGCTGACGTCCGGGCATATCGCGGGCGCCGGCATCGACACTTTCGCTCAGGAGCCGCTCGCTGCGGAGCACCCGCTTCGATCGGCGCCTAACGCCATCCTCACCCCGCACATCGCCTGGCGTTCGAATCGGTCGACGGGTGCGCTGCAGGACGGCGCGGTGGAGCGCGTACGGCTGGCGCTTACCGGTCAGCCGCTGATCGATCTTGTGAACTGACAAAGAGTGGAGAAGCACCTAGTGGGAACGAGTAATCAAATGGAGCAGGTCGCGGAGCGCGAACTGGCAGAAGATCCCCACCTGCGCAGGGGACCACGCGGCTTTCCTTTGTTGCCGGGAGGCTACGGACGGTCAACCTATTACACGGGCGCGCCGAGTCCGTACGCGATCCGCGGCGAGGGCTACCACGTGTGGGATGACCGCGGCCACGAACTGATCGATGCGAACAACAACTTCACATCACTGATCCACGGGAACGCGCACCCCGAGATCACCGCGGCAGCGACAAAGGCCCTTAGCGCGGGGGCCAGTTGGGGCATTCCCAACCTTTACGAGTGGGAACTGGCTGAACTGCTGCTGTCCCGCCTGCCGGACCTGGACCAGGTGCGATTCGCGAACTCCGGCACCGAAGCGGTTATGGCGGCGATCCGTATTGCCCGGGCAAGCACGGGTCGCGAGCGGGTCATCGTCACCAAGGGCGGCTACCACGGAACGTCGGAAGTAGCCCTGGTTCCGGGCGGCCCGGCGTATACCCGAGGAGTGCCTCGGGGCGTGATCGACGACGTCACAGCGGTGCCGCTGAACGACGTCGAGTTCCTGCGCCAGGCGGTCGAAGCCGCTCCCGACGGGTACGCGGCAATCATCCTCGACCTGCTGCCGAACCGTGCCGGCTTGCTGAGCATCTCCGAGGACTTCGTGCGCGCGGCCCGTGAACTCGCGACGCGCTACGGCATCGTCCTGATCATCGACGAGGTCATCAGCCTGCGGCTCGGGTACAGCGGCATGAGCGGCGAATACGGCATCTCGCCCGACCTGCTCACCACGGGCAAGCTGATCGGCGGTGGATTCCCGGTCGGCGCAGTCGTCGGCAAGGCCGAACTCATGGCCGAGGTCGACCCGACCCGCCCCGGCAGCCTGCCTCACGGCGGCACCTTTTCCGGAAACCCGGTCAGCATGGCAGCCGGCGCCGCCGCCCTGCGTCTCTATCCCGCCGAGGAGGTGCAGCGTCTGAACCAGCTCGGAGACGCTACCCGGACAGGCCGTGAACTCCAGGATCGCCGACGCCGGCTGGGAGATCCGTGGCCGGGGCTCCCTGCTGCGGGCCGTTCCCGCCGGAGCGGAAAAAGTGGAGGAGGAGACCCAGCACCGCTTGTGGTGGGCATCCTACGAGCGGGGCTTGCTCGGCTCGCCGGCCAACCTGCTCTCCCTGTCGACGCCGATGGACGAGAAGGTCGCAGCGGACATCGCTGATCGACTCGCTGACGCTGTGCTCGCCGTAGCTGCAACGGAAGAGGGGAAACTCGAGTCCTTGAAAATCATCTCCTACGAACACGATTCCGGTACCCGGGGCGGAGTCCTGATCGACGACGACGTGTACGACCTCGAGCTTCTCCTGCAAGGCTCGACGAGGCAGTACATGGCGCCGTTTCTTCCGTACGGGAATTCCTGGAGCTCTACGGTGACCGGCTCGCAGCGATCTCCGCAGAGGCAGCCACTTGGCGCTTCAGGATCCGGTGGCCCGCGTGGGCGCCCGGACCGAAGTAGAACTGACCACGCCTGTCACCGACCCTGCGAAGGTGCTCTGCGTGGGCCTCAACTACAAGGACCACGTGGCCGAAACCGGCCGGGCTTTCCCCGAGTACCCGGATGTCTTCGCGAAGTTCGCTTCCACCATGGTCGGTCCCGAGGACGAAATCGGCGGTGCCCGGGTCAGCGAGAACCTCGACTTCGAGGGCGAAGTCGCCGTGGTCATCGGCCGCAGGGCGAGCCAGGTCTCGGAGGACGACGCACTGGAGTACGTCGCGGCCCTGGCTCCGTTGAACGACGTCACGGCACGCGACCTCCAGTACCGCGGAACCCAGTGGCTGGCCGGCAAGGCCGTCGACGGCTCGACCCCGTGGGGCCCGGCCCTCGTCACACTGGACGAAGTGGGAGACCCGCAGACACTCGAACTGGTGACGCGGGTTAACGGCATCGAGATGCAGCGGTCGAACACGCGACACCAGATCTTCTCGATCGCCCGCATCGTCTCCTACCTGTCGAGCTTCCTCACGCTCGAACCGGGAGACGTCATCGCCACCGGTACCCCGCAGGGCATCGGTGCGAAGCGGAAACCGCCGGTCTGGCTGGAGCCAGGCGACACGGTGGAAATCGACATCGAGAGGGTCGGTCTGCTTCGCAACCGCGTCGGCGAACCCCAGCTCTAACCCCGCATCGCGGAGGCATCACCTACAAATTCTACGAAGGTAATGAAGACCCATGAGCGAAGTACAGATGCATCCAGGCGCGAGGCGAGGTACCGCATCGCCGTCGATACCGGCGGCACGTTCACGGACGTGGTGGTCGGATCCAACACCGGCGACATGGCAGTCGGTAAAGCACTGACCACCTATGACCGCGTCTTCACCGGCTTTGAAGCCTCCGTCCGGCGTGCTGCCGAATCCGTCGGCTGGAGCGGCGACGACGTGCTGCGCAACGCGGACGTGATCGTCTACGGCACCACCCACGCCACCAACGCAGTGCTGACCGGCAAAGTCGCCAAAACAGCGCTGCTGACCACCGACGGCTTCGCCGACACCCTGCTGCTCCGTGAAGGTGGACGCCGCGACGCGTTCGACTCCAAGGCAGCCTACCCGCCGCCGTACATTCCCCGGCACCTGACCTTCGAGATCCAGGAGCGCATCTCGGCGGAAGGCGAGCGTGCTCGTCCCGTTGGACGAAGACCAGGTGCGCGACATTCTCCGTTCCTTCAAGGATCAGGGAATCGAGGCGGTTGCCGTCTCGTTCCTCTGGTCGATCATCAACGACGTGCACGAGCGCCGCATCGCGGAACTCATCAAGGAGATCCTGCCTGGTGTTCCGTACACGCTCTCCAACGAAGCCAACCCGACCATCCGCGAGTACCGACGTTCCTCGGCCGCCTCGATCGACGCGTCCCTGAAGCCGCTCGATGGCGGACCACCTGGGCAAGCTCGCGCTCGGATCTCGCAGGAGTACGGGTTCGCCGGTGACCTGCTGGTAGTCACTTCCGAAGGCGCCGTGCTCGACGTCGCGGATGTCCTGGACCGTCCCGTCCTGCTGCTGAACTCCGGCCCTCAATGGCGCCGCTCGTCGGCGCGGCCGCTGCACCGGATCGGGACACGGTCGTCGTGTGCGACATGGGCGGCACCACCTTCGACGTGTCGCTGGTTGAGGAGGGCGTTGTCCGCCACACCCGGGAGGCATGGCTCGGCGAACCGTTCGTCGGGCACCTGACCGGCCTCTCGTCGGTTGCCGTCTCCAGCATTGGCGCCGGCGGCGGCAGCATCGCCTGGATTGACGGCGGCGGCCTGCTTCGGGTGGGTCCGCAGAGCGCCCGAAGCACCCCCGGTCCGGCCGCGTACGGACGAGGCGGCGAGGAACCAACGGTGACCGACGCCTGCGTGGCGCTGGGCTACCTTGACGCGGATGGCTTCGAGGGCGGGTTCACCCTCGACCGCGAAGCCGCTGTCAGGGCAATCGATACGAGGATCGCCGGGCCCCTTAACATGGACACCCTGCAGGCCGCCCAGGCCATCCTGGATGTCTCGGCCAACCACATGGCCACCGCGATCCGCCAGGCTGCCCTTGAACAGGGCGTCGACCCGCGTGGCGCACTGATCGTTGCCGGTGGTGGCGCCGGTGCCATGGTGGCAGCGACTATCGGGGTGCTCCTCGAAGCCGACACCGTCCTGATCCCGGCCGACGCCGGCGTCCTGGCGGCCTACGGCGCCCACCGCGCGCCGATCGCTACCGAGTTCCTCTCGCCGCTGCACAACGACACCCGCAGCTTCGACGCCGGGTCGGCTGCCCGCGCAGTCGAGGATCTGACGGCCAAAGCCAGCAAGTTCGTCGAGCGTTTCGACGGTGCTCGGTGATTGCCGCGAACGTCACCTACTTTGTCGACGCCCGCTACCCGGGCCAGGCCTGGGACCTGCGTGTGTACCTGGATGGGGCTCCTACGCCAACGGCGATGCCGCAATGGTCGATTGAGCGGGCCTTCCACGAGGAACACGATCGCCGAAATGGCACCCACGATCCCGACAGCCGGGTGGAGATCATCACCTGGGGTGTCCGGGTCGAAATTCCGCGGCCCGAGCACACCAAGACCGAAACCGCCGCAAACCGGGACAGCGAAGTGCACCGCACCGACTCCGTCGTCTTCGGGGGCGAGAGCTTCAGCACGCAGCGTTACCGCGGCGTCACGCTGGAACCCGGAGACAAGGTTGTTGGACCGGCAGTCATCGACCAGCCGACAACCACCATCGTCGTACCCCCGGAATGGAACGCGACGCTCGACGAACGATCCAACATCTACCTCACCCGTAAGGAGGCCTAACCATGACGCGCGAATTCGATCCCGTAAAGCTCTCGGTACTTGCCAATGCATTCGATGGCATCGTCCGTGAGATGACCAGCGGCTTGCTGCGTTCGGCCCGCTCATCAGTGATCAACACCGCCCGGGACTTCTCCTGCGCCGTGCTGACAGCTGACAACCAGCTCCTCGCTGCAGCCGAAGGTGTCCCTGTGCACGTCTTCGGCGCCGGACCGCTGGGTGAAGACATGGTCGAATCTTCACAGCGACATTCGCGAGGGCGACGCGTTCCTCCACAACGACCCCTATATGGGCAACTCGCACGCTGCCGACCACGTCATCCTCGTGCCGATCTTTATTCACGGGCGGCACCTTTTCACTGCGGTCACCAAGGCACACCAGGCCGACTGCGGGAACTCCCTTCCGACGACGTTCTTTGCCACCGCACGTGACGTCTACGAGGAAGGTGCCCTGATCTTCCCCTGCGTCCGAGTTCAGCGGGACTACACGGACATCGACGACATCATCCGCATGTGCCGCTCCCGCATCCGCGTGCCGGAGCAGTGGTACGGCGATTACCTCGCTTCCGTGGGCGCGTCCCGTATCGCCGAGCGCCGCATCCACGAACTCGCCGAGAAGTTCGGCGTCGATGACCTGGTTGACTTTGTGGACGCCTGGTTCGACTACTCCGAACGCCTCACGGCCAGCGCCATCGAGACGCTTCCGGAATATGTCCTCCACGGCACTTCCGCCCACGACCCCTTCCCGGGGACCGGGCCTGACGGTGTGCATCTGCAGGCAACCATCGAGGTCAAGCCGAAGCAGGGGAAGATCACCATCGACCTTCGGGACAACCCCGACAATCTCCCCAACGGCCTGAACCTTACCAGGGCCACGGCCACGGGTGCAGCGTTGGCCGGTATCCTCTCGGGCATCCCCGAAAACCTTCCGAGCAACGCGGGAACCTTCCGCCGAGTAGAGGTGCTGCTGCGCGATGGCTGCGCCGTTGGCGTGCCACAACACCCCTACTCCTGCTCGTCCGGCACGACGAACCTCGCCGACCGTGTGGTGAACATCGTCCAGGCGGCCTTCTCGCAGATCGACGACGGCTACGGTACTGCCGAGGGGGCTGCCGGACAGGCTCCCGCGAAGTCCGTCATTTCCGGCATCGATGAGCGCAACGGCAATGCCTACGTCAACCAGATCCTGGTGGGCGGAGTGGGTGGTCCCGCCACGCCTTACGTTGACGGTTGGCCGACCTACCAGCGGCCGGTGTGCGGAGCACTCCTGTACCACGACAGCGTCGAGGTCGACGAGCAGCGCTACCCGATCCTCATTCACGAGCGCACCCTGGTTGCGGACTCCGGTGGGGCCGGCCGCCAGCGTGGCGGGCTCGCCACGAGGGTCACGATGGAGCCTCGCGGTGAAAGCGTGACCATCACCTATGGCATCGAGGGCAAGCTGAACCCGCCCAAGGGCGTCCGCGGCGGACACAACGGTGAGGAACCGGCAGCCTGGGTGGAGGATCTCGAGACCGGCGAACGCCGCGAAATTCCCGTCGTCGGCCGCTACGACCTCCAGCGCGGCGAAAAGGTCGTCTCCATAACGCCCGGTGGCGGCGGATACGGTGATCCGCTGGAGCGGGACGTACTCGCCGTACTGGATGACATTCGCGAGTCCCGGATCTCCCTGGAAGCCGCAGCCGGACATTACGGCGTCGTCTTTGCCGGCGGCGTCATCGACGAAAGGGCCACGGCCAAGGTCCGGGAGGAACGGCTCCTCGCACGCTAGGAGCAAAAGCTCTCGCATCGCGCCCCGGGGCGGGGTATATTCCTCGCCCCGGGGCTTTCACCAACAAACTACGGAGAATTACATGGAACCCATTCGAGTCGGCATCATCGGCGTCGGAAACGTTCTCAACCAGTACTTGGACAAAATCGGCGTTCACCCCGAGGTCGACGTTGTGGCGCTCGCCGACGTCAACCCGGAGGCCGTCAAGGCCCGGGCGGCCGAGTACTCGGTTCGCAAAGCCCTCTCACCGGAGGAACTGCTGGCCGATGACGAGGTGGAGTTGGTCCTTAACCTGACTCCGCCGAAGCTCCACGCACCGGTGACGCTTCAGGCAATCGCCGC
Organism: uncultured Actinomycetota bacterium; assembly: GCA_963810895.1. GTDB lineage: Bacteria > Actinomycetota > Actinomycetes > Actinomycetales > Micrococcaceae > Arthrobacter. Next base: position 105,196 of record CAWEPM010000024.1, on the reverse strand, counting down.
GGGTAAGCACGTCCTTTCGGAGAAGCCCTTTGCGACTTCGTTGGAGGAAGCCAAGCAGATCCTTGACGCGGCCCGCGAAGCCGGTGTCAAGGTGGGTTCCGCCCCAACGACATTCCTCGGTTCGGGCATGCAGACCAGCCGCAAGCTCATCGATGACGGCTGGATCGGGCGCGCCTGTAGCCGCGTTTGCGTCGTTTGCTTGCCGCGGTTACGAGCACTGGCACCCGAACGTTGATCCCTTCTACAGCCCGGGCGCCGGCCCGATGCTCGACATCGGGCCGTACCTGATCACCAACCTGGTGAACTTCTTCGGTCCCGTCAAGCGCGTCTCCGCGACTGCGCCGCGTTCGTCAGAGACCCGTCCCCGTCCGGGGAAAGTCGGTGAAGTCATTGACATCAAGACCCCGACGCACGTCACCGGCACCCTCGATTTCGAAGCCGGCGGGACCGCCACCGTGATCGTCAGCTGGGACGTCTGGAACCACAACCTGCCCCACCTCGAGATCTACGGAACGGGCGGTTCCCTCGCGGCGCCGAACCCGGACCACTTCTCCGGTGCACCCGTATCTGCGCAGGGGCGAGCCCGGCGACCTCGCCTTGGACATGACCCCACCCGGAGGAGGCGACTGGCGTGAAACACCGATCACCCACCGCGATGACGCCTACCGGGGCATCGGTCTCGCGGAATTCGGGCATGCCATCCGCAACGGACTTGAGCCGCGCACAGGAGGCGATTTCGCCTACCACGTGCTGGAAGTCCTGCTTGCCTTCGAAGCGTCTTCGGAACAGGGCCGGCACATCGACATCGAGAGCACCTGCGAGCGGCCGCGGCCGTTGCCCTCTGTGGGGCCGCAGGAACCTTACCGGTTCGACTAAGCGCCACGATAAACAGCAGCCGACGGCGGTACGCGAGTGCCGCCGTCGGCTGTCTGCTGCCCGACTTATCCGCCCGGTGTCCCGGCTCCCGTATCAAACTGGGACACAACTTTCCGTCGCCGTGGTGAAAACCTGAAGTTCGGGCGAATCGGTTCGAATGCCGACGCACCTTCGAATTTAGGAGAACGCATGACCACCACAGCAGCTGCTGACATCGGCACCGACGTCGCAACCAGGAAGTTCCGCCGGCGCACGGTCGCCCAGGCGATCGTAGAGTACCTTCAAGTCCAATACAGCGAAATGGACGGCGAGAGGAAGCGCCTGATTGCCGGCATGTACGGCATTTTCGGGCACGGAAACTCCGTTGGCCTGGCGCAGGGAATTGACGAGTATGGCGTGGACTTCCCGCACTACCAAGGCAAAAACGAGCAGTCCATGGTTCATGCCGCCATTGGTTTCGCCAAGGCTTCCAACCGCACGGCCACCCTGGCATGCACCGCCTCGGCCGGACCCGGATCCACGAACATGATCTCCGGCGCCGCGACTGCCACCACCAACCGCCTGCCGGTGCTTCTGTTCCCCGCGGACATCATCAACAACCGCTTTGGCGATCCTGTGCTGCAGCAGATCGAGCACCCGGTGGAGCGCGATGTCTCCGCCAACGACTGCTTCCGCCCGGTGAGCCGCTACTTCGACCGCATTACCCACCCGGCACAGCTGTTGTCCACGCTTCCAGAGGCCATGCGCGTCCTCACGGATCCGGTGGAAACCGGTGCCGTGGTGGTGTGCCTGCCGCAGGACATCCAGGGTGCGGCATTCGACTTCCCCGAGTCCTTCTTCACTCCCCGTGTATGGCACATCCGCCGCCGCCCGGCTGTTGAGGACGAGATCCGCGACGCCGCCGAAATCATCCGGAACGCCAAGCGTCCGCTGCTCATCGCGGGCGGCGGCGTGCGTTACTCGAAGGCACAGGAGGAGCTCGCGCAGTTCAGCGCAGAATTCGGCATTCCTGTCTCCGAGACCTACGCCGGCAAGGGCAGCGGCCCCATCAGCGACCTGAACCTTGGCGCGCTCGGCGTCACGGGAACGGTGGGTGCCAACGAGATCGCCACCGACGCCGATTGCGTGATCAGCGTAGGTACGCGCTTGCAGGACTTCATCACCGCGTCTCACTCGCTGTTCCAGAACCCCAATATAAAGATGGTGCACCTCAATGTCAGCTCCTTCGACGCGCACAAGATGGGTTCCTTTCCCGTGGTGGGTGACGCGAAGGTGTCGTTGGCGTCGCTGCGGGAGCGCCTTGCCGCGGACGGCTACGCAACCTCCGACGATTTCCGTAGCGATGTTGCGGATGCGCAGAAGGCCACCCACGAAGTGCGCAAGCACGACATTCAGGATTTCGCCGGCGAATTGATGAGCCAGGCGCAAGTGATTGACGTCCTCAACAAGCGCGCCACGAACGAAGACGCACTGATCCTCGGTTCCGGCGGCGTGGTGGAAGGCATCCACAAGGCCTGGGATCCGTCGAACGGAACCGAGATCCACTTCGAGTACGCGAACTCCTGCATGGGGCACGAGATCCCTGCAGGGCTCGGCTACCGGCTCGCCCGCCCGGACGCACCGGGCGAGGTCTACGTCCTGATCGGCGACGGCACCTACTTCATGCAGCCGACCGAACTGGTCACGGCCGTCCAGGAGCGCAAGAAGATCATCACCATTGTGATCGACAACCGCGGACACCAGTGCATCTGGCCGCTGCAGGTCTCCAAGGGCGGACCCGGACGCGAGTTTGGGACGCAATACAGGGAACGCAGCAAGGAGTCAGGTCGACTGGACGGGGCGGTTCTCGACTTCGACATCGCCGCCAACGCGGCAAGCATGGGTTGCGCTGCCTGGTCGACGACGACGATCGAGGAGTTCTCTGCAGCACTCACCGAGGCGCACGAGGTCGACGGGCCCGCAGTGATCGTCGCCCGGGTGGAGCCGTGGCGCTACCTGTCCGGCAATGGAGCCTTCTGGGACGTTGGAGCTCCGATGACCTCCGAGCGCCCCGCCACCCAGGAAGGTATTGCCAAGCACCTGAAGGGTCGCGAGCGTCAGCGCTACTACGCGGCCACCACCGTCCCCGACGCACGTTGAGCGTCACCGGGCGGGATCCTCTCTGGGCGGTCCCGCCCGGCCTTGTTATCGCACCCTGACATTCGAAACTCATGACTAAGGAGCACGCACAAAATGAGCGCATTCGCCGTTATTAACCCGGCCACGGGCGCGACACACGCCGAGTACCCAGCCGCCACCGATGCCGAAGTCGAAGCCGGGCTCGGCTTGGCGCAGAAGGCCTACAAAGAGTGGGCACGCACCACCACGGTCGGCGAACGGGCTGCGTTGGCGCAGCGCCTGGCCGAACTCTTCGTGGAGCGCAAGGACGAACTGGCTGCCATCATCAACCGCGAGATGGGCAAGCCCTTGCATCAGGCCGTCGGCGAGGCGGAGTTCTCCGGCTCGATCGCCGCGGCTTTCGCGCAGAACGCTGAAGAGTGGCTCGCCGACGAGGAGCTTGAAGTAGCGGACGGGCTGAGGAGCTTCTTCCGCTTCCAGGGGCTGGGCGTCGTCCTCGGCATCATGCCGTGGAACTACCCCTACTACCAGGTGGTCCGTTTCGCTGTACCGAACATCATCCTGGGCAACACCGTGGTCCTCCGCCACGCAAGCCAGTGTCCCGAATCCGCGCTTGCTCTTCAGGAACTCTTCCGTGATGCGGGCTTCCCCGAGGGCGCCTACGTGAACCTCTTCGCCACTCACCAGCAGATCTCCACGATCATCGCCGATGACCGTGTACAGGGCGTTTCGCTGACTGGTTCGGAGCAGGTGGGCGCCATGGTGGCCGAACAGGCAGGCCGCGCGCTCAAGAAGTGCGTCCTGGAGCTCGGCGGCGCCGATGTCTTCCTCGTTCTCGACACCGCTGATATCGACCAGGCAGTTCACAAAGCTGTCAACGGTCGCATGGGCAACACGGGTCAGTCCTGCAACGGCTCCAAGCGCATCGTGGTCATGGATAAGTACTTCGACGAGTTCGCGACCAAGTTCAAGGCTGCGATTGCCGGCCAGTCTTACGAGAAGGGCGACTTCGGTCCGCTCTCTTCGGACTCTGCCACGAAGTTCCTTGCGGGGCAGGTCCAGGGTGCCCTCGACCAGGGTGCTGAGATCCTCGTTGGTAACAACCAGCCGGACGGCAACGTCTTCACTCCGACAGTGCTCACGAACATCACCCCCTCGATGGACGTCTACAGCGAGGAACTCTTCGGCCCTGTCGCCCAGCTCTACAAGGTCTCAAGCGACGAGGAAGCCATTGAGCTGGCCAACTCGTCCCCCTATGGACTCGGCTCTGTGGTGATCTGCGACGACCTTGAGCGTGCTGAGCGCGTCGGCAACCGGCTCGACGTCGGTATGGTGTTTGTCGGTGCCTACGACCTCAGCGGCGCCGACGTGCCGTTCGGTGGAATCAAGAAGTCCGGCTACGGACGTGAGCTGGGCAAGGTTGGCATGCTGGAGTTCGCCAACAAGAAGTTGTTCCGCTTCGCCAAGTAGGCGCTTCTTTCCTAAGCTCGCACAAGCGGGAGGCCGGATCATTCCTGATCCGGCCTCCTTTTTCGTGTGCTCTATTTGGCCCGGAGACTATGCCTGGTAGGTCGTCTTGCCTGAGACTTCGGGGATCTCCACCCAGGCGCCGGACTCGGCGCTGCGCAAGGACGCATCCACCAATTCCGAAGCCGACCAGCCGTCCGCCGCGGACGGTCCGAGCTGCTTTCCTTCGGCCACCGAGCGGAGGAACAGTGCCGCCTCGATCGTCTTGAGGTCGTTGAAACCGATCCCTGGACCGGGGCCGGGCTGGAAGCGTCCGAACTCGCCGAAGGACGGAGGAGTCATGATGGTGCGGTAGCCGCTTCGGTCCGTAGCAACTTCCAGTTGGTTCATACGCTCGAAGTTCCAGCGCAGCGATCCCTCGGTGCCGTAGATCTCAACAATGTATTCGGCGTGCGGGCCGATAGCGACCCTGGTGGACTCGAACATACCAATTGCGCCGCCTTCGAAGCGGGCGAGCATGGCGGTGTAGTCTTCGTTCTCCACCGGGCGCGTGACATCGGAGGCTTCGCCCATGTTGAAGGAGTTCGAAGAGTTGCCGGCCGGGAGCGGGCGGTCCTTGATGAAGGTTTCCGTGACCGCGTTGACCGAAGAGACGCGTCCCACCAGGAACTGGGCCAGATCGAATCCGTGGCTGAGGATATCGCCCAACACGCCCGAACCTGCTCGGGCCTGTTCGTAGCGCCAGGTGAAGACTTGTCCCGGGTCCGAGGCATAGCTGGTCAGCAGGCGGATCTGAACGTTGGTGATGCGGCCAAGGGCCCCGGAACGGATAAGGCGGCGGGCCTCGGCGATGGCGGGAGCATGGCGGTAGTTGAATCCGACGGAGGTAATGAGTCCGGCTGCTTCCGCCCCCTGCGCGATTTCGCGGGATTCCTTTGCGCTGCGGCCCATGGGCTTCTCGATCCAGAAGTGCTTTCCGGCTTCTATAGTGGCCAGAGCGATTTCGTGGTGGAGGAAGTTGGGGGAGCAGATGGAGACGACATCCACGTCAGGGTTTTCCAGCACCTTGCGGTAGTCGGTGGCGGTCTCTTTGTATCCGAGGGCGTCTTCTGCGTGGTGACGTCCGGCATCGTCGGGGTCAGCGGCAATCACCAGTTCGGGGTGTCGCGGCAGTTCAGGGAAGAACTGTTTGGTGGCAAGATAGGCGCGCGAATGCAATCGCCCCATCCAGCCGACTGATATCAGGCCGACGCCAATACGATTCTGGTCTTCCAAGAGGACTCCTTCAATTGTGCGATTGGTTTCTTCGATGTGGTGCCCGCCACAAAGAGGCGGCATCTGAGCATCAGCCTACGAATGCGCGGGGTGCGTGCTTCGTGTCTCAATCTGAGACATCCGGGGCTTCTGACTCCCTGTTGTAGTGGAACAGAACACTTGGCCACGCCTAAGAGTAAGGGAGTCCGTCGACGATGATGGACCGCATTCGCAGGATCGAGCCCCGGAACAAGCGCGGGTCCTGGTCACAGGTGCCAGCTCCGGGGTTGGAGAGGCACGGCGCGAAGCTCTTTCGCGAGCAGAGGCGCCAATGTGGTCCTGCTCGGCCGGCGTACCGAGGAACTGCAGCGCGTTGCCAGAGCAGATCGGACGGTGGTGCGCACACTGTGGTCGCCGACGTCGCCAATGCAGATTCCGCAATCACGGGGTCCGACGGGGCGATCGACATGCTCGGTGGTATCGACGTGGCCGTGAACGCCGCAGGTATCGCAGGCTTACGCCGTTGGAGGACCTGCACGAGCAGCAGTGGCGCGAGGTGCTCGACACCAACCTGTCCGGGACCTTTTACGTCTCGCGAGAGGCCGGTCTGCACATGCGGAAGGCCGGCGGCGGCGTCATCGTGAACGTCGCCTCCGACCTCGCTTCCATGGGGGTTGCGGGGCTCGCCCACTACTGCGCGGCGAAAGCCGGAGTCGTCGGCCTGACCCGGGCGCTTGCCTTGAGCTTGCCCCCTGACGTCCGTGTCAACGTAGTCTGCCCTGGCCCGATCGACACACCGATGTTGCGGGCGGGGCTCGACGTTGGAGGATGACCCGCTCCAGGCGCTGCGACGAAAAGGAAGGCACTGTGCCGTTGAACCGGCTTGCCGATCCTCGCGAAGTCGCAGGAGCTATCTACTTCCTGGCGATCGAAGGACCTTTGCCACCGGAACCAGTATGGCCTTCGACGGCGGCACCTCGGCCGCCTAGCCGCACAACTCTTTTCCAGACAGCACACATACAAGCCAAGGAGCGTTAACGATATGCATGAGTCGAACTACAACGATCTCCGCAGCGCACGTTGGTTCGCGCCGCACGACCTTACCGGGTTTGTGCACCGCACAGCGATCCAGGCGGAGGGCTTCTCGCGCTTCGCCATGAAGGACAGGCCGGTCATCGGTATCGCCAACTCCTGGTCCGAGCTCGTGAACTGCAACATTCACTTCAAGCTCCTTGCCGATGCCGTCAAAGCGAGGCGTGCTGATGGCAGGTGGCCTCCCGCTTGAATTCCCCACGATCTCGCTCGGGGAAAGCCTTATGAAGCCCTCGGCGATGCAGTTCCGCAACCTCATGGCTATGGATGTCGAGGAATCCATTCGTGCCTATCCGCTGGACGCCATCGTGCTGCTCGGTGGATGCGACAAGACTGTTCCCGCCCAGCTCATGGGAGCCGCAAGTGCGGATATTCCCACGATCATGCTGACGGGCGGGCCGCAAGAGCCCGCGCACTTCCGCGGGAAGCAACTCGGTGTCGGCACCGACACGTGGAAGTACGCCGACGAGCTGCGTGCGGGCAAGATGACGCAGGCGGACTTCGACGAGCTCGAGTCCGCCGCAAAACCCTCTGCCGGGCACTGCAGCGAGATGGGCACTGCCTCGACGATGACGTCGATCGTGGAGGCGCCTCGGCATGTGCCTGCCCGGCACCGCGTCGATCCCCGCAGTGGATGCCCGCCGCGGGCAGCCGCGGCCGAAGCGACCGGACGGCGGGCGGTCGAAATGGCACTCTCCCAAGGGCCGAAGCCGAGCGAGGTGCTGACCAAGGAAGCCTTCGACAACGCGATCACCCTCCTCATGGCCGTCGGCGGTTCGACCAACGCGGTCGTCCACCTGCTGGCGCTCGCGAGGCGAGTCGGCTATCGAGCTGCCGCTCGATCGTTTCCACGAAATCTCCCAGCGGACACCTCGTATCGTGAACGTCCGGCCGTCCGGCGAATACCTGGTCGAAGCAGCTGTTTGAGGTCGGCGGAGTATCGCGGTACTTAAGGCAGCTTGACCCGCTGCTGAACTCAGACGCGATCACGGTCACCGGCGAAACGCTGGCAAACGGCTACAGTTCGGCACCCGAGCCCGACGGCATCGTTGTCAGCACGCTCGGGGAGCCCTTCGACGCCACCGGTGCGATCGCCGTCGTTCGCGGGTTCGCTCGCACCGAACGGTGCGGTCATCAAGCGCAGTGCAGCCTCCAAGGATCTGCTGCAGCACAAGGGTTCAGCGATTGTTTTCGAGGACATCTACGACCTCGGGCGCAGGATCGACGACCCGGAGCTGGACGTCACCGAAGACTCCGTTCTGGTGCTGCGCAACAGCGGCCCTGTTGGGGCACCCGGCATGCCGGAATGGGGAATGTTGCCCATCCCCGAAAAGCTCTTGCGTAAGGGAATCCGCGACATTGTACGAATCTCGGACGCCCGTATGAGCGGCACCGCATTTGGCACAACCGTGCTCCATGTTTCCCCGGAGGCCGCGGTGGGCGGCCCGCTCGCGATCGTGCGCGACGGCGATCCCATTGTTCTGGACGTGGGGAACCAGCGCCTTGACCTGGATATCCCTGCCGAAGAAATCGAGGCTCGCCTTGCGGAGCTGACGCTTCCTGAGCCGAAGTACCGGCGGGGATACGGTCGTCTCTTCATTGACCATGTGAATCAAGGCCGATGAGGGTTGCGACTTCGACTTCCTGCAGGGTCTTGCCCGATGAGGAACCGCAGCGACTGCCCTACGGTCTGATGAGTGGCTGGCAAGGCGGCTGGTAACGCTCGCCGCCAAACTATCCACCAGATGCTGAGGCCCTCGCATCGAGGCGGTCCCGAGAGGAGAAAATATGCCACAACCGAAAGTAATCGTGATCGTTCAACAGGGCCGGCCCGGTGCCGCCCGTGGAGCGGTTGGAATCGGAAGTCGACATCGTCATCGTTCGAACGGCCGACGAGCTCCGGGCTGCGTTGCCAGGGTCCGAAATCCTGTTCCTGAACGACTTTCGGACCAACCTGCTGCGCGAGGTCGGGCCCGGGGGAGCTGCGATGGATCCACACCTCCAGCATCGGCGTCGACACCTTGCTGACTGACGAGATCGTGAACGGCGACATCGTGGTGAGCAACTCCCGCGGAGTGTGCGAGCGACCCATCGCGGAGTGGGTACTCGGCGTGCTGCTGATGTTTACTAAGGATCTCCGCCGTACGATCGAGCTGCAGCAGGCGCGCACCTGGCTACACCGCGAAACTGAGCCTCTGCTGGGGCGGAAGGTCCTGGTAGTTGGCCCCGGTCCGGTGGGCCGGGAGACCGTTCTCCTGCTGCGCGCAGCGGGAATGGACGTCACCGTCGTCGGGCGGACCGCCGCGCGAGGATTCGCAGCTGGGCGACCATTCCTCCTTCGGCGACCTCGACGAACTTCTCGGTCAAGGCCGAGGACGTGGTGCTGACCGCTTCCGCTCACGGAGGAGACCCGCGGCCTGTTCAACGCGGTCCCGCCTCGACAGGATGCGGCCGGGCGCGCGGCTCGTCAACGTCGGTCGGGGTGCCGTTGTCGTGGAACAGGATCTTCTCGACGCTGTCGACTCAGGCCACCTGGGGGCGGCGGCACTGGACGTCTTCGAACAGGAACCACTGGCGCCCGAAAGCCCACTGTGGAGCCGTAAGAACATCCTTGTCTCTCCTCATGCCTCCGGCGATCTGATCGGCTGGAGAGGACGCGTTGTGGACTCATTCGCCCGAAACCTTCGGCGATGGAAATCTAACGAGCCACTCCACGATGTGGTGGACCTGACGAAACTCGGGGTGACGGCACCGGCCTTGGTACCGGACCGACCCTGATTCCCTGTCCCGAATCCCATGGGCGAAACTGTCCTGTTTCGCCCATGGGATTCGGGTGTCCCAAGCTGGTACATCGCTCCCACGATCCGCGTCGGTAGTGTGATTCAGCACTCAACATTTAGTGACGAGGATTACATGTCAAACACAACCATGACGTACGACGAAAACGCCGTACCAGCCCCAGGAAAACAAGCTCAGCGGCAACATGGGGGTCGGAGAGCTCGTGATGAACGTGCTCGCATTCTCCTCACCATTGACCACCGTTGCAGGCACGCTTCCCGTGATGCTTTTGTTCAGCGGCCAGACCGCGCCCGGCATCTACATCATGGTGACGCTGATGCTGCTCATCTTTTCCGTTGGCTTTGTGAAGATGAGCCGAAGCGTTGAAGCGCCGGGAGGCTTCTACTCCTTTGTCACCGCTGGCCTCGGCAAGCCGGCAGGTCTCGGTGGAGCGCTCCTGGCACTCTTTGGCTACATTTTCATCGGCTTCTTCGCCCCGTCGCTGTTCGCAGTCACGCTCCAAAGCTTCGTCGTCAACACGTTGAACGGCCCGGACATCCCCTGGTACTGGTACGGACTTGGCATCATCGCCATAACTACCCTCTTGGCCTACAACCGCATCGATCTTTCGGCAAAGGTGCTGACGGTCGTGATGCTGCTTGAAGTCTGCCGTGGTGGTTGTCTTCGACATCGCGTCCTTCTCCTCAAGCGGGGGCGCTGTGGCGCAAAGTGTTGCCTTCTCCATGCCGTGGATCACTGACGCCGGGCTGGGACTGGCGCTGCTGTTTGCCGTCGGTAACTTCTTCGGGTTCGAAGCCACGGTCATCTACCGGGATGAAGTGAAGAATCCGGACCGAACCATTCCGCGCGCTACCTACATTGCTGTCATTGGCATTGGCATCTTCTACGCGGTGGCGGCTTGGGCCTACATCGCCTTCTTGGGCGGCCGACCACGTGCAGGCCGCCGCCGAGGCCAACACTGTGAATTTGTTCAACGACGGGGCGACCGCGCTTGGTCGGAAAGATCTTCGCTGACATTGGCGTTGTCCTGCTCATTACGTCGATCCTGGCGTCCATGCTCTCGATCCAGAACATCGCTGCCCGGTACAGCTTCTCGCTCGCGGCCGACGGCGTACTGCCGTCTGCGTTGGGCCGGGTACACCCCCGCCACAAGTCCCCCTACTTGTCCGCGCTGACCGTGGGCGTGGTCTGGGCTGTCGCAACTGTGATCTTCACGGTTCTGGGAGTTTCGCCCGATGCCCTGTATCCCATTGCCAGCGGTAGCGGCACGTTTGCGGTGCTGCTCCTCATGTTCATCACGAGCTTCGCAGTGCTCATCTATTTCCTGCGGCGCCGAAGCTTTGCGCCCGAGTCGGTCTGGAAGACGATCATTGCTCCGCTGATTAGCGTCGTTTTCCTGGGAGTCATCACTTATCTGGCTATCACCAATTACCCCGAGCTCATCGGTGGGTCCGCGGTCATGACTGCCATCTTTATGACCTTCACATTTGCGCTGTTCATTGGCGGCATTGTGTACGCCTTGTTCCTGCGCTCCAAGCGACCGGAAGTGTATGCGCGACTTGGACGCCAAAAGGTCGACTGAAATCCTCACCTTAACAAAATCTGGGAGACCGCAATGACGCAACAGATCAGGATTGGGTTGTTTGGCACGGGGCGGATCGGCCAAGTCCACGCAATGAGCTTGGCGACCATAGACGAGGCGACGCTCGCCTGGATATGTGACCCATTTATTGAAGGTGCCAAACAGACCGCCGCTGAGTTTGGCGGAAGGGTGAGCGCTGATCCCGAGGAGGTGTTCGCATCAGGGGAAGTAGATGCGGTCATTATTGCGTCACCGACGGCAACGCACGTGGACTTTGTCGAGATGGCGATCGACGCAGGCGTGCCAGTGCTTTGCGAGAAGCCAATAGACCTCGACATCGCCCGAGTCGACGCACTCCGGGCAAAGGCTGCCGCTTCAGAGGTGCCGATTGCCTTGGGATTCAACAAGCGCTTCGACCGGCACTTCGTGGAGCTGAAGCGTCGTGTCGCTGCCGATGAAATCGGCACGCTTGAGCAACTCTCGATCACCAGCCGAGATCCGGGGGAGCCGCCTGCCTCGTACCTCACCGAGTCGGGTGGGATTTTTCGCGACATGACCATCCACGACCTCGATATGGCGCGGTACTTCATTCCGGAAATTGTTGAAGTGTCGGCGCGTGGCGCGAACACTTTCAGCGAAAACGTCCGCGAAGCCGGTGACTTCGACTCCGTCGTGGTCACGCTGCGGGGGTCCAAGGATGAGCTCGTAACAATCGTGAACTCGCGTCATTGCGCTTACGGTTACGATCAGCGCATTGAGGCCTTCGGTGCCACGGGACTGCTGCAGGTGGGCAACAAGAACGACACGTTGGTACGGCACTGGGGCGCGCGGGCAGTCGAGGCGATCGGGCCCTACCAGAACTTCTTCCTGGAACGATATGCCGAGGCCTACCGTCTTGAGGTCGCCGAGTTCTTGAGGGCGGTGCGGGGCCTGCCCTCGCGGAGCCCGGGCTTTGAGGATGGCCGCGCCGCCCTCGTCCTGGCGAACGCAGCCGAACAATCGTCCCGCACGGGTATCGCTGTGGCAGTGGACCTCAGCTAAATATCATTGGCAGGCCTCCATTAGGTACTGCCCACCTACCGCCTGCCTGGGCCGCGTGGCTCCCGCAACGGTCCGCGGCCCGGGCCAGGCTTTTGCCATTTATAAAAAGACGTGGATTTCGCCGCTAATGGCGCGGAGTCCTGCATTTCCGTGCACCCAATTTAAGGACCGAGAGTGGCAACAATGCATTCGGAAAGACCAACGACAATCCACTGGGAGCCCGCAGAGGTCGGCGATGCCGTCTCGTTGCAAATGCCTGGTTGGCCTCCGCACTACGGGCTTGTAGACGACAAGACGCCCGACGGCGACATCGTCTGGGTTGTTTCGGTGGGTGAACGCCGTCTTTTTCATAAAGAGGACGGATACAGCCTTTCAGTTGGCTGGCAATGAACGGCGAGTGGCCGTATTGAAACGTTTTGGAGCATTGTTTCAATCTGGCACAGCTAGCCCGAAGTCTTCGTCCGTCAAAGTTCAAGTAAGTGAAACAGTGTGGCAGGGATCACGCACGATGGATCCTCTTGAAGGCCCATAAATGTGCTGAATCAAACAGCGTTGTTTGTGCAATCCCTGCCCCATACGTGTCACCGGTTCATTTGCAAGGCCATTGATCTATTTAGGACGAGGACGAGATGACCGACGCCCCACCCACGACCGCTCCGCTGGTCGCACTGAAAGACATACATAAGACATTCGGAGCGGTATCCGCCTTGCGCGGTGTCAGCATCGATGTTCAACCCGGCGAAACGTTTGCCCTGCTGGGCGACAACGCAGCCGGCAAATCAACGCTGATGAAGGTGCTCACCGGCGTTTACCAGCCGGATCGCGGCTCCATTGAAATGGACGGTAAGCGTACAGAGTTCCCCACCCCATCCGCTTCCCGCGATAAAGGGGTCGAGATGGTTTACCAGGACTTCGCCTTGGCGGACAACCTGGACGTTCGAACCAATATCTTTCTGGGTCGCGAACCGCAAAAGAACATCCTCGGCCCGTTCCTGCGGATCATCGACAGGAAGAAGATGGAGGCCGAAACCAAACGGGTGCTCGAGCGGCTGGACATCCCGATCAACCCCCGGCTCAAGGTCAAACGCCTTTCCGGCGGACAGCGGCAGGCAGTCGCCATCGGCCGGGCCCTGGCCTTTGACGCACGCCTGATCATCATGGACGAACCTACCGCGAACCTGTCGGTCGCGAAGGTGGACAAGCTGATCGAAGTGACGCAGCGGCTAAAGGACCTGGGCATCGCGGTCATCATCATCACGCACAGGCTCGATGAGGCTTTCGCCGTGGCGGACCGGTTCGCGGTGATGCGTCAGGGGCAGGTCGTCGGGCGTTTCCGAGTAGGAGACGTCACCGAGGCGCAAGTTGCCCACCTCATCTCCCACGGCACCTTGGACGACTACGTCGACACGGGTTCGGGAATCCCTGAAGACCGCCGAAAGATCGGCAGCACTTCCTCCATTGCCGTCGTTGGTTCGATGGCGGCACACGGCATTACGACGAACGGGAGCGGCTCGTGAGCCTCATGACTGAAAACATCAAGACGCTGCTGGGGCCCGCCGAGCTAAAGGAAGAGTCCCTTTCCACCAAGGTCAAGCGCTTCGTCGGGGACTACGGAATCCTCATCTTCTTCGTTGTCATCTTCGTCTTCCTGGCAGTTGCCGCCCCCAACTTCCTGACGCTGAACAACCTGGTCAACGTGGTGAGGCAATCGTCAATCATCGGACTGATCGCACTCGGGATGACATTTATCATGATCACCGCCGGCATTGACCTTTCCGTCGGTTCGGTGGTCGGCTTGGCGGGCATGGTCTTCGCAATGCTGGCCCCAGCAAGCGGGGGAGCGTTTTGGTTGCCCCTGATAGCGGGCCTCGCAGTCGGTTTGCTCGTCGGTTTCCTCAGCGCCGCGATGATTGTGTGGGGCGGCATCCTGCCATTTTTGGCCACCCTGGCCACTATGGCCATCGCACGCACGGCGGCCCTGGTGATCACTGACGGGCAAGTGGTCTCCGGACTCAGCGGTCCGGCCGAATGGATCGGATCGGGTTTTATCGGGCCGATCCCGGTGCCGGTGATTATCTTCCTTCTGGCCGCCATGCTCTGTGAGTTTGTGCTGGGCCGCACGAAGTTCGGTTCCCACGTCTATGCAGTGGGAGGCAACGAAGAATCCGCGAAAAAGGTAGGCATCTCCACCGGCCGCGTGCTGTTCACCGTTTACCTCATCGGTGGCGTCACCGCAGCGCTGGGCGGCCTCGTACTGACTGCCCGTTTGGATGGTGCCGCGCCCGTCGCCGGCACCGGTTACGAGCTGCAGGTGATCGCCGCCGTCGTGATCGGTGGCACGAGCCTCTTCGGTGGCGTCGGCACCATCCGCGGAACGGTCATCGGGGTGCTCCTACTGGGCGTCGTGATGAACGGTATGAACCTGCTTGGTGTCTCCTCCTACTACCAGCAGGGCGTCCAGGGCATCATCCTGGTGCTCGCCGTGCTGCTGAACCGTTGGAAGTCGGACTAACCAGCCGCGCCACGGAAACAAGCCCACCACCCACGGGCCGCTTGTCCACCAAAATACGACGAATCTCCTTGAGCACTCAAGAAACATTGAAAGGAATATCCATGGGAATGCGACAGAAGTTCGCTGCTGGGGTCGCAATGCTGGCCGCCGGTGCCCTCGCCCTGACCGGATGTGCAGGCAGCAGCAACGCAAGCAGTTCCGAGGGGGCGGGAAAGGCTTACAACATCGGGGTTGTAGTTCTCGACCTGCAAGACCCTGACCTTGCCCGCATGACAGAGGCCATGAAGAAGACAGCGGACGAAAAGGGCGTGAAGCTGAACATCACCGACTCCAAGAAGGACGTTGGCAGCGAGCTCAACCAGGTAGAGGACTTGATCACCCGCCAGGTCGACGCGATCATCCTCCAGCCACTCGATGGTGAAGCCAGCCAGAATGCGGCCAAGCGGGTCATTGACGCCAAAATTCCGCTCTTCATCCTGTCCACCGAGTTCGCAGACGGCGCAAGTGTCGCCTACAAGAGCTACATCGGTGTCGACGACACGGTGGCCGGCGAGATGCAGGCCGAATACCTGAACAAGACACTCCCCAACGGCGGCAACATCGTCTTCGCTGCAGGCGTCTACGGTGCTTCATGGACTGACCGACGTAAATCCGGCTTCGACAACAAGGTCAACAAGAACATCAAGATCGTGGCCGAATTCCAGGCAAAGGGCAGCCGGGACGACGCCAAGCGCAACATGGAAGACACTCTTCAGCGCTTCCCGTCCGGGCAGATCGACGCCGTCGTCGCGAACAATGACGAGATGGCCATTGGTGCGGCTTCAGCCATTACCGATGCCGGCCGCACCTCGGAATTCAAAGCAGTAGTTGGTGTTGACGGCACGGATCCTGCCCTGCAAGGAATCAAGGGTGGAACAATCTCGGCCACTGTGCGTCAGGATTCCGCCGGACAGGGTGTCAAGGCAGTTGAGGTGGTCACCGATTTCCTCAAGGGCGGAAATGTCGAGAACCGCTACACGCTCCCGTTCACGCTCATCACCAAGGACAACTTGTCTGAATTCATGAAGTAAAAACGCGCGCCAGTAGGGCGATCGCTCCGCACACGACGGGCACGGCTGATCCATTCGGGTCGCCGTGCCCGTTCTGTTTTGGCACATTCCGGCAGTGATACCGCCTGCCTACACTTCCTTGGGACCACAATGAGATGGAGAACTCAACCATGCCCAGAGCTGCACATATGATCGGGTTTCTGAGCGAGCTCCGGGACAAGGGCATCGAGGCTGACGACTCGCCGCGCAGGCTCTCGGAGTACTCCTACGACGCATCGAACTACCGCGTGAGGCCGACCGCAGTTGCCTTCCCGAGGTCCGTTGCGGATGTGCGGAAGATCCTGCGGATCAGCGCCGCTTCCGGCGTTCCCATTACGGCTCGCGGAGGTGGCACGTCAATGGCGGGAAATGCCGTCGGAGGCGGATTGGTCATCGATTTGTCCCGGTGGATGAACCGGGTGGACCACATCGACGCCGATTCCCGGACGGTCTGGACGGATGCGGGCGTCATCCTCGGCGAACTGCGGTCAATCGTTGAGAAAGCCACCCGCGGGGAGCTCACGTTCGCGCCCGACCCATCGTCCCTGACGAGGGCCTCCATCGGTGGTTCCATTGGGAACGATGCCTGCGGAAACCATTCGGTGGCCTACGGCAGGATGACCCACCATCTCCATGAGATTGAAGTCGTCACTGCGGACGGTGCCTACCTGCGCGCCGGGCGTGACTATTTGCGGGCGGTTGACCCCTCGGATGCACACTCCACAGCCAGAGCCCGGGAACTGATCCGTGATTTGAAGTCCCTCGTCGCGGAGAACCTGGCAACAATCCGCATGGAACTCCAGACCATCCCCCGCCAGGTTTCCGGCTACCATCTGGGCCAGTTGCTCCCTGAAAAGGGATTCGACGTAGCCCGAGCCCTGGCGGGCAGCGAGGGAACCTGTGCGGTTGTTGTCAGGGCGAAGGTGGGGCTCGTGGAAAAGCCGCGGACCACTGCCTTCCTTTGCCTCGGCTATGAGGACACCATCGAGTCTGCACGCGACGTCGTAACCATTTTGGCAGCGAAACCGAGCGCCATCGAAGGACTGGACGCCTCGATCGTGGACATCATGCGCCACCGGAGGGGTGCGGCCAGCGTCGACTCTCTGCCGGAAGGCAATGCCTTCCTCATGGTCGAATTCCCGGGCGACACCATTGAGGAAGCCACAGGGGACTGTGATCGCCTGCTGGAAGCGTTACGGGCGACGGGCCGGGTCCGGGACCACGCCATCGTTACGGAACCGACGGAACGCGCAAAATTGTGGCGGATTCGCGAAGACGGCGCCGGACTGTCCTCGCGACGGATCGACGGCGTACAAACGTGGCCGGGGTGGGAGGACTCGGCGGTGGCGCCCGAGCGCCTTGCCGACTATCTCACCGACCTGCTGCCTCTCGTGGGCAAATTCAACTACACCGCCTTCATGTACGGTCACTTCGGCGCAGGGTGTGTTCACATGCGCCTCGACTATGACCTGCGCAGCGAAGCGGGCCGCGCGACATTCGAGGAGTTCACCCGGGAAGCGGCGCAACTGGTGGTTTCCCATGGAGGCTCCCTTTCCGGCGAGCACGGTGATGGCAGGGCACGCAGCGAATTGCTTGAGGTCATGTACTCGCCCGGGATGATTGCGCTGTTCAAGGCCTTCAAACATCTCTGGGATCCGGCCGGAATACTTAATCCGGGAATTATCGTAAATCCCGAACCGTTCGCCGCGTCACTCGCACTCGAAGGAGTGGCCGAGCCGGGACCAGCGCACGGCGAGGCGCCTGCGGGCCCGGCTGCCGCCGTCGTGCCTTCTGCACAAGGTCGCCCCCAACTTCCCTTAGTGAGCCCCTTCGTCGGCAATTCGCACGCATGTATTGGCGTGGGGCGCTGCCGGGCGACATCGGGCGGCTTCATGTGCCCGAGCTACAGGGCAACCAAGGACGAGAAAGACTCCACTCGAGGCCGCGCCCGGGTCCTCCAGGAACTGGCCCGTGCCAACGGGCGCAGTATTGACGGCTGGTCCAGCCCGGAGGTGCGTGAGGCGCTTGATCTCTGTCTGTCGTGCAAGGCTTGCTCTACGGACTGCCCCACCGGGGTGGACATTGCCGAGGCCAAATCCCAGCTGGTCGATGAGCATTACCGGGGGCGCATCCGTCCCTTTACGCACTATTCGATCGGGTGGTTGCCGCGGTGGCTTCCGCTGCTGACCAGGGTGGCACCGCTGGCGAACCTCGGCGCCAACTTCCGTCCCTTCCGCCGTCTTGGCGAGCGGCTGGGTGTTAGCGCGCGACGACGCCTCCCGGCCTTTGCGGCGGCAGGCAGAATTCGACGGCGGTTCCGTGAGGCGGGGTTCGTGGAGGGGGCCGAGGTGCTCCTCTTCGCGGACAGCTTTACCCGTGCCTTCAGGCCGGAAGTGGTGCCGGCTGCCGCACGCGTGCTTCGCGATACCGGTCAGTCGGTAGGGTGCACGCCGGCGGCCTGCTGCGGTCTGACCTGGATTTCCACCGGGCAGCGCGATGGCGCGCGCCAAAGACTCGCACGTCTGATCCGAAAGCTTGACGACGGTACGGACCGGGACATCGTGGTACTGGAGCCGAGCTGTGCTGCGACCATCCGGGACGAGGGTCCAAAACTCGTCGGCGGGGAAGCATCCAAGAGGGTTGCGGCCCGGGTGCGGTCCTTTTCGGTCGTCGTTGATGAGGCTATCCAGCGGGGATGGAAGCCGACGGCGGTCCCACCTGAAAGCGCCGTTTTGCAGACTCACTGCCACGAACATGCGGTGTTCGGCTCGGGTGCGCAGAAGCGGGTGCTGAAGGCATGGGGTGTGCCGGCCCTCGTCGAGTCGTCCTCGTGCTGCGGCGTTGCCGGCAACTTCGGCTTCGAAGCGGAGCACTTTGACATGTCGATGAAGGTGGCCGAACACTCCATTATTCCAGCGCTCGACAGTGGGGCAGGAGAGGCGCTTGTTCTTACTGACGGGTTCGGCTGCGCCATGCAGGTCTCCCAGATCGATCCTCAGCTTGCAAGCAAGCACCTGGCTATTGCCTTGGACTCAGACAGTGCCAACAACTAGGTGGTCGGTATGGAGTACTTCGGAGTCATCCTGATCCTGCTGGCTGCCGGTCTGCACCTGGTCAGCCTTCACTCTGACGCTTTTCGATCCAACCAGGCGCCCAGGAAAACAGCAACGATGCGGGCCATGCACACAGTTCCTCCTGGCGCGGCTGCCATCATGGTGGCTGTCGCAGGCTTATTCATCTTCGTCACCAGCATCAATTCACGGTGAATTTAGCAACGAATGCGCCCGCAGCCAAGGTGTCTCAAACTGACACGGTCGGCGTCGAACCAGGAGACGGATGCTGGAAGGGACCCAGTAGCCCCACTACTTTTGAGAGTTGATCTCGATGATGAACAGGAAGCTCGCGCAAGGACGGCACGTTGAATGGTTGCGAGCGTCGGCACATTTCAATGAGACAGATCTTGGAGAGCGGACTGACCATCAGCTGAAGCGCTCCGGAAAGATCGTCCACCGACTCCGTCAGGACATGGCGGAAGGCCGCGACACCAGCGACGCTGCGCCCTGGCCGACACCGGGTACATAGCCCCCAAAACTGCGGTCCGTAGCGCTTGAACCTGGCACTGTGTCCAAGCGCTACGACCGTTTCCCCTCTCGGGGCAGGATGCCAAAAAAGTTGGCCAGTCGTGGACTACCGCTCATTGAGGTGCCATGGGCCAGCTACCGGCTCTTGACTGCCCAAGTATGTGGTCGTTCTTCCTGCGCTCCAAGCGGCCCGATGTTTATGCAAGGCTTGGCCGACAGAAAATCGACTGATTCTGACCAACGCTGACGCAGACCGCCCAGACGCCCTGTCGCGCGACCGGACCGGCGATAGCGCTTATTGACCACGGCGTCGACGTCAGCCTCACCGAGTCCCAACTAGCCTGGCGCCGACGCGAACTCATCCTCGTCTCACGCTTTCTGCAATCGCTCCACGCCAGCGGATCCACCCTCCAAACCGCCACCCAGGCCCACCTCGAGGCCTGGGTCGCCGAAGGGACCAAGGACCGAAAACGAATACGCCCGTTCCTCCAATGGTGCCGGGTCAACGCCATCACCGGCATCGTGGACCTCCCGGTCGTGCCCGTGTCATCACTGCCGAAGACCAACGGGCTGGTGGAGGACCGGCGGCAGCAGCTTCTGTGGGAGGTCCTGGACCCGGCGGTGGAACTTGACCCGGGCCTTCGCCTGGCAGGACTGGTACTTCTATATGGATCGAGGCCGCACGAGCTCGCGGGTCTGCGGCTTCAGGACTTCGTCGCTGGCGATGGCACCATCCACGTCCGCTTCGGCCCGGAGCCGCTCCAGCTTCCTGATGCGCTTGAAGTCCACGCCCGGGCGGCCATAGCCGCCCGTTCTGTGGCACGATTCGGCGGCATCGGCGACGACCACGAATGGCTGTTTCCCGGACCCATCCACGGGCGTCCGATTACAGCATCAACCCTGACGCGGCAGCTCCGTGCGATCGGACTGGAACCGGCGCCCGCGCGAAGCACAGCCATGGGCCAACTCGCGATGCAACTGCCCCCGGTCATTCTGGCCCGGCTGACGGGCATCACCGTGGCAAGGGCTGCTGTATGGCACGCGGCGACATCGGCCAGTCAGGCACGCAATCTCCCGGGCCAGGTTCGGACCTAAAGGACAACCTCCCGAAGGGTTTGTTGAAGCCGGCCCTGGTGTCCCTGGGAGACGGCGTGTGTCCGTGGCTGCGCCCTTTCGGGCCGCACTGAACACCGACATTTCTCAGGCGCCGTTTTCATGTGCGTTGGCGGCGACAATGAACGACATTCGGCGGATTTTGCCGGTCAGCGTGCGAGCCAATGCGCCCGGGGACGCGGCGCCATGCCATGGATGCCGAGCGAATCTCCGAAAACTACTGCTATTGGGCAAGGTTTCTGCTAGATTGCTACCTAACGTTAGTTAGGTCACTTGCTGGCGTTCACAATGACCGCGCAGAGACGCGCAGGGAGGAAGGGCTCTCATGGCCGGAAGGCTTGAAGGCAAAGTAATTGGAATCACTGGCGGAGCCAGTGGCATGGGCCTCGCATTTGGGGAGGCTTTCGCCCGTGAAGGTGCGAGTGTCCTGATTGTCGATCTGAACGAGGACGCTGCAAAGAAGGCTGTTGAGGGCATCGTCGAAGCTGGTGGCTCGGCCGCTTACGCCGTCGCGAACGTCGTTGACCGGGCCCAGGTCCGGGCGGCCGTTGAAACGGCAGTCACCGAATTCGGCCGCCTCGACGTGTGGTTCAACAATGCGGGCTTTAACGCTCCGATGCAGTTCCTGGACATAACCGAAGAGAACTTCAGGAACGTCTTGGACATCAACGCCCTGGGCGTGCTGATCGGCACCCAGGAAGCGGCCAGGCAGATGATCGAGCAAGGACAGGGGGGCAAGGTCATCAACACTTCCTCAATTGCCGGCCGGGAAGGGTTCCCCACCTTTGCTCCCTACAGCGCCTCCAAGGCGGCCGTCATCTCCTTGACCCAATCGGGAGCCAAGGCGCTGGCCAAGCATGACATCACCGTCAACGCCTTCGCGCCGGGGGTCGTTGCTACGCCTCTTTGGGACAAGCTCGATAAGGACCTGTATGCGATCGGTGATATTGCGAGCCCTGGCACTGCGCTCAATGAGTATGAGAAGGGCATCATTCGTGGCCGGAAGGCGTACCCGCGGGACATCGTGGGCACCGCGCTCTTCCTGGCTTCGGGCGACTCCGATTACATGACTGCCCAGTGCATCATGATCGATGGCGGCATGACTCTGGTTTAGGAGGAGGTCCCATGAGGCTCGGTACAGTCCGGAAAGGCGATCACAGTCGTGCATTCCGGCAAGACGCAACCGGCACTTACTACTACGACGTTCCAGACGTGGGGCAGCTCCTGAGTATTCCGGAGTGGACTTCACTCCCCGCACAGCAGGGCGAAGCCCCTGACCCTGAAGACCTCCTGGCCCCGATCAGCAGGCCGGGGAAGACCATCTGCGTGGGCCTGAACTACTACGACCACGCCGCAGAAGTAGGTAAAACGGCTCCGGAAGTGCCGACGTTGTTCAGTAAGGTCGCCACCGCTTTGACGGGGCCGCGGGCCGAAATCCGCTTGCCCAACCTGAGTGCGGAAATCGACTGGGAAGCCGAACTCGCAGTCGTGATCGGCAAACGAACGAACCAGGCCAACGAGCAGCAAGCCCGCGACGCCATAGCCGGCTACACCGTTTTGAACGACCTGAGCGTCCGGGATTGGCAACGCCGCACATCGGAGTGGTTCCAGGGCAAGAACTTCGATAGGTCATCACCGCTGGGTCCCGTCATCGTCACTCCCGACGAGATTGCCCCTGAGGACGGCCTGCGGGTCGAAACCGTTGTCAACGGCCGGGTCGAGCAGTCCGGGAACACGTCCGACCTGATCTTCAGCGTGACAAAGCTGGTGGTCTACATCAGCCAGTTCCTGACGCTGGAGCCGGGCGACATCATCGCCACCGGCACTCCCGGAGGCGTCGGCTTCGTCAAGACACCGCCGCGCTACCTGCAGGACGGGGACGTGATGAAGACCCGAATCGAAGGAATCGGCGAGCTGCAAAACACCATCCGCATCGGAAACGGCTGACCCAGCTTAGCCCTCAACACGGCAGAATCAGCCAGCTTGAACAGTGCGCCCAGAGACGCACCTAAGGAAGGAAAAAGGAAAATGACCGAACAACGCATTGAGTACAAGCGCCCCAGCGTGCAGAAGGCAGACGAGCTCCCCTTTCTGGACCAGGACCAGACGTCACAGGCACGGCGTTACGCAGGCGTGACGCCCCGGAACACCGAGGTTGAGAACCTGTGGTTCGGGAAGGTGTACACGGCCGTAGGGGAGGCTTCCGATCCGCATCACCACGGGGTGGCCGAAACCGGGGGCTACGTCCTGCAGGGCAGCGCATACCTCCGCTTTGGTGAGCGATTCGAGGAAATCGTCTACGCGGATGAAGGAGACTTCATCTTCGTCCCCCCGCACATGCCGCACATCGAAGGAAACGCAAGCCGCAGCAAGGAACTGATCTGGCTAACCACCCGCCAGCCGGACAACATCGTCGTGAACCTCCCGGATCATGAGGTCGCGGACATCGAAATTGAGTACCGCGACTGACTGAGAATTGGACAGGAGAGAGGGCTCCCGGTCATCACGATCGGGAGCCCTCTTTCGAATCGATACCCCTAGCCATCTATTTGAAGAGGAAAAACCTCATGATCCAGCACGTCGTTGCTTTTCGTCTTTCGGGCGTGGACACTCAGGAAAAAAGCCGGCAGCTGGCATTAGCCCAGGCTGAACTGAGGAAATTGGACACCGGTCGGATCCCCGGGCTGCTTGACCTGCGGGTGCGGCCGGATCTGGGAAGAGTGACCACCCACTGGGACCTGGTCCTCGTTTCCCACCATGAATCCGAAGCCGCCCTCGAGACCTACATGGACCATCCGCTGCACATTGCTGTGGCACAGGAAGTTGCGGCGCACGTCGCCGAGAAGGCCATCATCGATTCACAGGTCTGAGCCGACGCAAACGGGGTGCCCCTGAATACTCATAGGTATTCAGGGGCACCCGTCGTTGTGGGCGTTACTTTGTGCTACTAAGCAGGTGCGCGTCCAGGGTAGCCAAGGAGGTGCGGATGGCTACTTCCACGATGGCATCCAAGGCAGCGACATCACCGTTCCAGCGGCTCCATGACCGCACCCCATCCAGGACGGTGAGGACAATTGCGACTGCCTGATCGACGTCGCCCTGGTAGCCCATGTCGAGCGCAGCTCCCTTGAACAGCCCGGCGTTCAAATCAACGAGGTGGCTAATTTCCTTGCGGGTTTCAGGCGGGAGGGACCCGCTGATCCGGTCCGTTGCGAGCATCAGGTCGAACATGTCATTTTCAGGCGTTTGAAGCTGGCGCCGGACGTGTTGATCGACAAGCGTCGTCCAGAATTCAACTGCATCCACAGTGGGTTCGACGGCCTTGATGGTCCCGGTAGCAAATTGGAAGAAGTGCCAGCGCAGGGCCTCGCTGACAACCTCGTCGCGTCCGCCCGGGAAGTGGCTGTACAGGCTGGGCGCCTTGACGTTCACCTGCCTGCCGAGGGCACGCATCGTCACTGCTGAATAGCCGGCGGACGTGGCGATACGTAGGAACGCCTCAAGTATGAGTCGTCGTCCATCGGTCAGGTTCGTCCAGTGGAACGAAGCTATCTGGTTGCGCAGGACGTCAAGAGCCTGCATGCGTTGCGATCGCTCTGACATTTCTCTCCTGAATCTGTTTTACATGGCCGGCTGCCGGCATCGGATGCCGGCAACACATGGCCACCTGCCTATCTTAAGTCCACTCATCAGCCATGATCGCCGCCATCCGCCGTTCACGTCCAAGAATGCGGGGACGCTCACGGGGAAGGCGGCGCTGGCCAAGGCTGTGGATGGGGGAGCCGTCGCCGGCCTCCCCGTCCACAGCCCAGTCAGGAAAGGTCGACTGGTCCTGTGTCCCTTCGGCCAAGTCCCCGGTAGATTTGCGGCTTGGCCCATCGGAGATAGGCCGCAACGAGAACTCCGAGGAGGAGGCTAGCGCCCAGAACGTACAGCAGTCCAAGGTTCTGTCCTGGCTCACCACCAACGACGAGTTCAAAACGCATAATGGCAAACACCACTACGGCCGTAAGCGCCAGGAAGGACACGATGGGGGCGACGAAGACCTTCCAGAGGTTTTCGCTGGCAGGTACGCCCTTGCGGAAGAAGAACACCGCCACGGCAAGACTTACCAAGGCCATCAGGACGAGAACGCCGGTGGAACCGAGGCCAGCCATCTGACCGTAAAGCTGAGCCGGGTCGGTGCCTGCGACCACGAAGGAAAGCAGGGCCAGGGCAACCACGATCGAGACGGTGATGGATGCCAGGTGAGGTGAGTGATGGCGCTTGTGAACGCTGGAAAGATAGGGCGGAAGCGCCCGGTCAGAGCCGATGTTGAACAGGTACCGGGCTATGACGTTATGGGTCGAGATCAGAGCAGCAACGCAGGAGGAAGCTACCAGGACCAGCGCGACGTTAGAGAAACCCGGCATGACGAATCGGTCGAGTGCGTCGTTGAACATGCCTGTCGGGTTGTTGGTGGCGGTATCCACGGCCTTGGAGCCGTAGGCGCTGACGAGGGCGTAGCAAGAGAGGCAGTACAGCAGACCGATGAGGATCACGGCGAGATAGGTGGCCCGGGGAACAGTCTTGTTGGGGTTTTTGACCTCGTCCCGGTACATGGCCGTGGCTTCAAATCCGATAAAGGTCAGGAAGGCGAACAGCAAGGCAACGCCTACCTCGCCTTGGGAAAAGAACTCCACCGGGTTGAACGGTGCAGCGGAAAGTCCTTCGGCTCCTCCCTTGGAGAGCGTGGCGACATTGAACGTCATGACGACCACGACTTCGAGGATCATGACCACGCTCAGCACCTTCGCTGAGAGTTCGATGTTGAAGTAGCCGAGAACACTGACGAGCGCAAAAGCGGCGTACGACCATACCCACCACGGGGTCTCTGGCCCGCCGAAACTCTGGACCAGCGCAGACATGGTGATACCGGTGAAGGAGTACAGTCCCGTGATGATCATGGAGTAAGAGACGATGGCCAAGTAGGCGCCGCCGAGCCCGATGATCTTGCCCAGGCCTGTGCTGACGTAGGCGTAGAAGGCGCCCGGGCGCGGGATGTGCTTGGTCATGGTCGTGAATCCGACCGCGAAGATGGTCAGGGCGACCGTGGCCGTCAGGAAAGCGACGGGGGACGTCGTTCCGCTGAAGATGACCGTGAAGGCGATAAAGCCCGAGACTGTGACGATCGGGGCGGAGAAGGCGAGCACGCTCAGCACGAGCTCGGTGGTGCGCATATTGCCGGTGAGACGGCTGGTCGTCGTTTCCGGGCGGGTGTTCAGCGTCGTGGGAGGGGGATCATTCCTCATCTTGTTTGCCTCTTCTTTGGATGCGAATCAATAGATAGACCTGGTGCCGCCCCAAGCTGGCTACAGGAAGTTGTGGGATCTCTAGGATCCCGCCTGCGTGGCCGCCCGCCCACATGTGAGGTGCGGGCGGCCATGCTGGATTCAGGAGCGGACGCGGGCGATGGCGCCGATCTCGATCAGGGCGCCTTCTCCACCGAGGTCAGCGACTCCGAAGCCTGTCCACGTGGGGTAGGGCGAAGAGAAGAAGCGTGACTTCACCGGCAGGAACCATTCGTTCGTGGCAGCCATTCCTCCTTTGTGGAAGGTCTGCAGCTGGACGATGTCCTGCAAGGTAGCCCCTGCTTCTGCGAGTACGCGCTCCACGGCGAGTATCGCAAGCTCAGCCTGGCGGGCGCCGTCAGCCGGGATGGTGCCGGTCTCGTCGATTCCGAGCTGCCCGGAAATGAAGATGAAGTCTCCCGTTCGCAGACCCGGAGCCAGTCCGTATGTTGTGCTCACATCTTCCATTCCCTCAGGAACGAGGTAGGTAAAACCGGCGGCGGTGTCCTCTGACATTGTTTGCTCCGTCCTCATCGGGCAGCACCTGCCGCCAGTGTCTTGTGCGTGGCCAGGATGCTGTGGGCCGCGGCTTCGCCGGCCTGGACAGCGCCCTCCATGTAGCCGGTCCACATGGGCGCGGCTTCTGTCCCGGCGAAGCGCAGGGGTCCCACGGGGGCATTGAGGGCGTTGCCGATGCTGCTCAGCAGTCCCGGGGGCATGACGGTCACCGGAGCGCCCATCGTGTACGGGACGCTCGGCCAGTCCGTCTCGTGGTAGCCGAGCGGGTCAGCGGCGTCCGGGCCCAGAACTGCGGTCAGAGAATCGAGCACTGCCTGCCGGCGGGCCTTGGCGCCGAGGGCGAACCAGGCGTCGTAGTCCTTGCCTCCGATGAACGCCACGATGGTTGCCCAGTCGTCTCCGGGGCGGGTGACGTCAAGAGAGAGGTATCCGAGGTCAAGATCGAAGATTTCGCCTGAAAGGCCGGCGTCACGCCAGAAGGGGCGGTCATAGCGCAACTGGACCTTGGACTCCCGGCCCATGGGGGCGCGGGCCTGAAGCTGGCGGCGGGGGAGGGGCAGCGCGGGCGAGAACTGAATGGTGTTCGCCGCAGATGGCGGAACGGCGATGACAGCCGCCGGAGCAGAGAACCGGCCCTGCGCGGATTCCACGATGACCGAGTCCTCCGTGTAGGAGATGGCGTAAACCGGGGCATTTGTGAAAACTGTGACCCCCGGCAGTTCTGCGATCCGCTGGGAAATCTGCTGCGATCCGCCGAGCCAAAGTGCGTCGTTGGCGGTGACCTGCAGCGCGCGCATGCCTTCGCACTTTGCGACGTACTGGGCCCAGAACAACATGGACATCTCGGAGGTATCGGCACCGACGATGATGTTCAAATCGGTAGTAACGATGCGACGTACAACCGGATCGGCAACGTTCTGCTCGAGCCATGACGCAACCGTGATCGTATCCAGGGCGATGTCCTCAGGGGTGTTCCACGGTCCATCCGCACCGACACGCCCGGCGAGTTCGTCAAAGAGTCCGTTGGCTTTCGCCAGTTCCTCCTCCACGGTGGTGGCCCCGGCAATGGATTCCGGGTAGCCGCCGTCAGGAGCCCTCACTACCTGGCCTTCGGCCCGGTAGATCATGTCTCCTTTCGGCCGTGCAGGTACCCACGCCACACCAAGTGCTTCCCCCAGGCGACGCGAATGATGGTGTGTTGTTCCAATGAGCATGCCGCCGAGATCAAGAGGGCCGCCCGGGGTGTCCGGATCAGAATGAGTGCGCCCGCCGACCCGGTCCTTTGCTTCGAGCACGGTGACCCGCAGGCCCTCGCTCGCCAGAGTGTAGGCGGCGGCCATTCCGGATAGGCCGCCACCGACGATGATGGCATCGGCCTGGTTGCCGGCCTCATTAACTGTGGTTGACATTGTGACGCTCTTCCTGCTTGTAGGGAGACGATGCTTTAGCCCGAGGGCCCGCAATCGCAGCCTCCGTCAGTGATGTAAATAACATCAGCTAGTGACCTAACTAACGTTAGGTAGCAATGTAGCAGAAATAGACAGCCGAAGCAGTAGTTTTTTGAAAAATGGTTTGAGCGCTCATGGCTTGGACGTCATGGTGGAGTCCCTCAGCCCTTCTCCGTCACTCGCGGTGCTCATCAGAAGGGCATCGCGGCGCACTGCAAACGAGGCTCCCCGGACAGTTCCAGAAATAGGCGCGGATCGCGACTGCCTCCGCCGGATGAAGCACCCCTTCGAGGCACTGAGCAGCCGGTCCGGGAGTGAACCAGCCAGGTCAGGATGACACCACGCATCGACTGAGTCGATTAAACCGGTGCATCATGGGCTGAAGAGTTGGAGTCGCCTTGGGAGGAACCAAGAGGGTGGCGCACCTGACCGATGAATTGGGAGGGCTATTCGTTCAAAAGCTACTCGCCGGGTTACCGATCAACCCGTCGAATTGCATCAGTCTTACGACAGATCGTGCAGCAACAGCCGTCTCCGGCCCGCGTCACCGGCCTCGCACCGTTATCAATGGTTCGCTGGAATGCCGCCGCATCCGCCCGCTACGTAAGGAATCTCCCCGCCTCCGGACAAATCAACGGAGTAGATAGCGGGGCGTGAGCTTCTGCGGTGCTCCGTAGGGCCGGCCTTCTCGGCGGATTGGCTGGTGAACAGTTCCAAAGTGCTGGCCGCAGCTGAGGGGCGGAACGCGGCCCCACTAAAGTCTGCAGCCCTTGTGTCCGGAGGCCCTAGGCTAGGGCTGATCAAGGACGGCAGGGGGCATGGATTTGGACAGCCTAGATGCCGTGGACGCTCACTACCAGGCGCACTTCGGCGGCGAACCGCAATACATGCGTTTCGCCGACACTCCAGGCACGGTAGGCGTACTCGAATGGCCCAAACGAACGTCGCGCAGGCCTGTGCATATGTATGCGACGCTGGGACTCCACGCGCTCCGGGACTTGCTGGCCACCGAAGAATTGTGAACTCCTGGAGCTACCCTTCGGTCCCGGGACAGACCTCTCATTGCGGCCGAGAACGACCCGGAGTTCCTTTCTCGCCTCGCCCCAATCCAAGGTCTGATCATTCACTGAGGAGGTTCACCCGGCGCGCATGTGTTGTAGGCATCGGAGAGCGACTGGAAGATGTTGATCATTGACAAGAGTTGGGCGCCGGTCGCCATGACGGTTCCGATAGCTGAAGGTGTGCCGGTCAGCGAGTTCTGCATGGCTCTACCAGTCTGCTCAGTGGTGTAAAGGCCCAGTTCGTCTCCGCTAGTTACGACGGCGGGAAAGGAAATCGTTAGATTGTCCCGGGCAAGCTGCTGGGCACCTGAGAGGCATTTGTTGTAGATCCCCGCAACTTCGCAGGCAGACTCGAACCATTCGACCCCACAAAGCGATTGCCAGCCCGCGACCTGTGAACTCGCACGCGCTTGCGCGTCACCGACTTCGACGTCTGGCGTGTACGAAGTGCCGTCACAGTTCGGTGTCGACCAAATTGCCGGCGTTGTGGATACCGAACCCAGCTACGGGCTGACCATCACAACGCCGCAGACCATGTGAGCCCCGAGTGGGCCTAGAGCATCGCCCCAATCCACATGCGCAGCGTCAACCGAGCAGTTACGGCTCAACCAGGCGCACGCACTCACAACGATGCCCTCTGCGCTTCCCACATACCGCCCGCGGAACTCCGCGGAGCCCGCCGAGATGCTCAGCACAGGCATGCTGGTGACCGTCATGTCAAGTGAGCTGACCCCGCCGTGCTGGTCAATGGCACGGTAACTGTCCGACAGTCGAGCGCTTCGCAGGGTGACCGTCCCAGTGGTAGAAATCACTGTCGTGGCGTACCTCGCGATGAGGTTCGACGCATCCATTGGCGCGCCGGTGCTGACCGCGATCCCTCGCACCCGATGCGAGTTGCGCAATCGCGCCTCCCGCGAAGCTGTGTCAGCCGAACTCTGAGGCTGCCGATTCCAGGATCCGCTGACGGGTCAGAGAGAGAACCTATCCACGTGAACTCCCGTCAGGGGTCAGGTCCTCAGCTCTATCCTGCGGCGTCGTTACGGGCCTCAGGGAAGGCATACGCGCAGACTCAAGCAGCGCTGATCGGGGCGAGAGTAAGCAGCAGTTCATTCTCGACCTACTATGCATTCGGAAAGCCAACGACGGTCCCGTCGACGCAACGTAGGCGAAGCACCACGGGGCTCCCATCAGGCCGGCCGTGGAGCCTACGTTTACAATCGATCCGCGACGGATTTGCCGCATGGACGGAATGACTGGCTGCAGGTGGAGACCGAGCTGGTTGATGGCGGGAGCGCTTATCCTGGGCATGACGCACCTGGCCGGTGTCCTCGTCGAATCCCTCGACCGAGAACTCGCTCACCGCCGCTGCCCGCTCCAGGGTTTTGGTTCCCCGTGTGTGGTGCCGTCGGTAACTACTAAGGGCGGCTCGTCGGGAGGATGGGGTGCCCAAACGTGGCCGGAGAATTTTTCGGCGTGGGCGATTCGGGGCCCCGGCGTACGGACAATGAAGTGGGGCTGTGTGACAGGTGCAAACGGAATGATTAGCCATTGGTTTGCGTAGAACTCCACGTAGGAATCGGAGGGGCAGCGTGCGAAGGCATCTTCGCGGATCATCGCGTTGTTCCTTTTAATAGTGTTCGCGCGGCTTCAGGTGAAGTCGGCGTCGATTTCACGCATGAGCGCATCCCATGCTTGCGGGTTGTTGGCCCGGGCTCGCACCAGCTCCGGCAATTGTGGGAGGGCCGTCTGGATGCGTGTGCCCCCGAGGCCGAATGGGGCGGTGAGGGCTCCGGGGCTGCGGCGTTTCATTGTTCGCCTCCCCTGTAAGCGGGGGTTTCAACGCGTTGGTGGCTGGCGGTGCGGGGTGAATGGCCGAAATGGGGGGTTTCGGTGCGGAATCCACCGCCGGGTCCGAGCCCTTCGTGGTGAAGGTCGTGGAGCAACTGGTGGTAGCCGGAGAGGGCCAGAGGCGGCACTTGGTGGAGGGAAGCAATGGTCGCGTGGGGGCGGTCCACGCGGAACAGGGCGAGGAGTGCCCTGTCCTCCTGGGCATCGTTCAATGTCCGGTAGGCGCCGATCGGGCAATCTGCGGTCAGTGCCTGTGCGTAGAGGCTGAGGCGTTCGACCGGTGTCGGGTTCCCGGCGCGGTGCCAGACGTGGACGACATCCGTGCTATCCATCATGACCATCGACTCCTTGCGTGATGATCGGAGTGGTCGGGGACTCGTGCCCCGTTCCTTCTGATACACTTGAGTTTAGACCTTTAATGTCACATGTCAAGAGACATTGAAGGTTAAATGTCAAAGTTCTTGCTCAGTTACCGCACAGATTCAGGAGCGTGTTCCATGGCCAGCTGGAGTGAGCAACTCGCATTCGCGCCGTTGGAGACTGTCGAGCGTGGCGAAGAGATCGCGCGTCGGCTCCGTCATGCGATTGAGCTGGGCGTACTCGAAGACGGAGCCCAGCTCCCCAGTGAAAGCGAGCTGGCGGCAAGGATGCGCGTCTCCACCTTGACTCTGCGTGCCGCCCTCGCCGAGCTGCGTCACCTGGGGCTTCTGGAAACACGACGCGGCAAAGGCGGCGGAAGCTTCGTGCAGGGCGAACACCGGAGACATCGCCAGGGCGCAGCGGGACACCCTTGCCGCATACTCCCTTGAGGATCTGCGCGACATCCGGGAATACCGGGCCTTCCTGGCAGGGTCGGCCGCCGCGGCGGCGGCCGGCCGATCGCAGCAGGTCTCCATCGGGCGCCTCGCTTCGATGGCGGCGATGATCGAGACGGCGCAGACACCCGCCGAAATGACACGAGCGGACAGCCGGTTCCACATAGAGCTTGCGGCCACATCGGGATCGGTCCTGTTCACCCGCCAGGAGATGGCGATGCAGGCCGAGGTCGGGGCGTTGGTGTGGGTCGGCGCTTCTGACCGCCGACGCGCGGCGGCGAAAGAGCACGCGATGATCGTGGACGCAATACGGGCCGGGGACACCACTCGTGCACGGACCCTCGCCGAAGAGCATGTGCGCCGGGACATGAACCGCCTCATCGACCTGCGGATGTCCATGGAACTCTCCGCCGCCAGGGTCGCCGCCCGGGATCGAAGGCATCGACAGCGCAGTTTCCGCCGTCGAAGTCGTTCGCTGTGAGCCTCGAAGGGACCGTGGCCGCGTCGATCCGGACCGTCGAAGAAGCCGTCCAAGCCGGCCTCGACCGCGCAAAGAACGGCAGGCTGGATGAGTTGGAGAATGTCTACGACGTGGCGCGCCAGAATCTGGCAGGGCCGTGCCGGCCCTGTACGGGACGGGATTCGTCGCCGATCCATCCTTCTTCGGCGAACTGGGCGCCATCTGGTGCTACATCCCGTCGGGCCCGGAATCGCCGCAGCGGTTCGAAATGGATCCGGAGTTCTATGACTACTTGACAGCACCGTGGTGGCCCGCACACGACGCTGCTGACACGGTCCACGCCAGCTACGCCTACGTGGACGCCCTCGGAACCAACGAGCACGTCGTCACCTTCACCAAGCGGGTCACGAGGGACGGCAGGATGGCCGGCGTCGCTGCCGTTGACGTCCTCGTCAGCCGCCTCCAGGCTGAATTCGACCCGTTCCTGCGGTCCTTGCCGCCAAACACGTGCATCGTGGACCAGAACGAAGTCATTATCGCCACCAACACGGCCAGCCTCGTCGGTGGAACCCTCTCCCCATCCCATCAGGCTGAACGGAGAATCGCGCTCCCATCGGTCCCGTGGAGCCTCTGTCTAGGTGTAAGCACCGGAGAGAATGCCGCGCTGATTCGTCCCGCTAACCGTCGCCGGCTCCCCCCGAGCTTGCCCCGGAGCCGGTGGAGTGACGACGGCGCGTGCGGCCTGGCCCGTAACGACTCATGTCAAGATGCTCGCGAAAGGGTTGTGCGTGCCTCAGCTATTTCTGCTCGCGTGGCTGATGCTTCCAGGGCCTGTGTTTTCGCGGCGGCGAGAGCGATCAGTTGGGTCTGAATTTTGGTGATGCCGCGGGTGAGGTCGGCCGGGTTGGTGGCCTCCATCAGTTGGGCGAGTTCAGCGGCTTTGGCTTCGGTAAGAATTCCGGAGTTGATGACGCGCTGGTACGGAGTCCGTGGCTTGTCGTAGATCCGGGTCTTCTTCCCGTGTTTGTTCGAGCGCCAGCCAACTGCTTTCGTGGTGGCGGTGAACAGGTTTAGCCGGACCCGGACGAGGGCGTAGAGAGCGTTGAGGAGCTTTACCTCGGCGGCCGTGTCGTAGCGGTAGTGGAAGGCGTGCCGGCGGACCACGTCACCATTTTTCTGCTCGACATGGGCGTTGTCGTTGGACTTGTAGGGGCGGGACCGTGTGAAGTAGATGTCTTTGTCGCCTGCCCAGGCGATCAGGGCGTAGTTGATGAATTCCCCGCCGTTATCGGTGTCCAGGCCGACCAGCGGAAACGGTAGCCGGGCTGCGACCTCGTCCATGGCCGCGAGCACCCATTTGTGCGCCCCGTTTCGGACCGCGACGTTCTCGGTCCACCCGGTAAAGACGTCGGTGGCTGTCAGGGTCTGAGCTGCCGCGGAGATTTCGGACAGTGGGCCCTCTTAAGATGGGGGTCTACCGAAAGTAGAGATCAGCATGACCGCATCACGCAAGCGATTTACCCAGGTGTTCAAGGACGAGTGATTATGGCAGTTTGAGTGGGGACCGGTTTTGCAGTCTGAGTTGAGCCCACTTCGCGGCTCGCCGGTTGATGAATCGCAGTTTCAGTTGAGCCCACCCCACGGTTGATTCCATCAGAGGTTTTTCCCAACGGTGGAAGGCAGCGATGGAGTCGAGAGTCGAGCTGTTCGCAAGGATCCGCCGGGATTCCAGGGTCAAGGGCTTATCGATCCGTTGCCTTGCCCGGGAACACCGGATCTCCCGGAGAACCGTCCGGCAGGCACTGGCCGCTGCGGAACCACCGATGCGCCGGGTTCCTGCCCGGGAGGCTCCGAAGCTGGGTCCGCTCAAGCGAGAACACGGTGAAGTTCCACGTCCGGAATCTGTTCAGAAAACTTGATGTCAGCTCGCGGACCGAGGCCATCGCCCTGGCTCACAGCAACGGACTTCGATGACCAGCCGGACGCAGCAGCACAGGTCCCCGGTAGCATGACCGGGCGGTCGGGTGACCTGGGGCCCCAACCTGACCGATTGAACGTTTACGCTAACAAGCGGCCTGACTATGTCCCGACAACTCAATGCGGCCTACGCGTGTTGGGTTAGGCGGGAGTGATCCGCAGCGGCAGGGACCGCCAGCCGCGCAGGGTGTTGTGCAGGTACGGCACGGCGTCCCCGACCAGCTCGATGCTCCGGACCCGCTTGGCCAGGGCCGTGAACAGGACGTCCATTTCAAGGCGGGAGATTGGCTGGCCCACGCACTGGTGGATGCCCATGCCGAAGGCCAGGTGTCCGCCAGCGTCGCGGCCAATCACGTACTCGTCCGCGGTCTCGCCCCAGTGCCGGGCGTCCCGGTTGGCCGAGCCCATGAAGAGCAGCACCTTGGTTCCGGCCGGCAGCGGGATGCCGCGGAAGATGGTGTCCGAGCCCGTGGTCCGGAAGAAGGACTGGAACGGGGATTCGAAGCGCAGCGCCTCGTCGATGGCGAACTTCACCAGCCGGGGGTTGGCCTGCAGTTCGGCCCACTGCTCCGGGTGGGCGGCCAGGGCCTGGAGTGTGTTGCCGATGGAGAACACCGTGGTGTCCAGGCCGGCCGAGAGCATGGCGCGCACCAGCAGCGCAGCCTGGTCGGGAGTGATCTCGCCGCGCTCTGCGAACTCCCAGATCTGGGCGCCCATGCCATCGGGCGAGAGGTTCTCGCGGGCGCAGTTGTTCATGACCCACTCGTGCGTGCCCTCGCCTTTCTCGAAGAACTCCTTCGAGCGTTCGTCGTCCGGGCCGAACGCGCTGAAGTTCATGGCGCCATGCGGCAGGAGGTTCGCTTCGCGTCCCTCCCGGGGGATCCCGACGGCGTCCCCGAAGACCCGGATGGGGAACAGCTCGGCGAGGTCCGTGACGCCGTCGAACGTTCCCCGCGCGATCAGCGCGTCCACCAGTTCCTCGGCGAAAACCTCGAACGCAGCCCGCAGGGAGCGGACCCCGCGCGGCGAGATGACGGAGGCCATGGCGTTGCGCATGGGGCCGTGCACCGGCGGGTCGGATTCCAGGATGCCCTGCGGGCGCCAGGCCGGGGTCCTGTGCAGGTTCTTGGGGCCGACGCCGGCGCTGGAAATGAAGGTCCGGTAGTCGTCCAGGATGTCCTTGCATTCCTCGAAGCCCGCGAAGGCCAGCACCTGGTACTTCTCAAGCCACACGGCCGGGCCGGCATCGCGCATGCGCCGGAACAGCGGGTACGGGTTACGCAGGTTCTCGTCGGAGTAGGGATCGTCCGTCATCACCGGGATGGTCTGCGGGGGCATCGTCGCTGACATCTGGGCCTCGTTCGTGTCGATGGTGGGCTGCCGCTTAGCGGATTCGTGGCCTCAACGTATATGTAGCCGGGGGCGACCGATAAACGTGATTCTCACCCTGTGAGAATAGAGTTTGTCGCAATGGCGTGGCGGCCTGCACGATCATTCCGTGGCGCCGATCCGTGCGGGATCGCCGGTCAGAGCAGTCCAGGAAGCGTCTTCAGGAAGGGGGCAGGCCCATGGCACGAACAACATCCTTTGAACGGGGTCTCATGATCCTGTCCGAAATCGCCGAAGGCGGCGACACCACAGTGGAGGGCGTGGCCCTGAAGCTCGGCATCCCGGTCAGCACCACGTACCGCTACTTCCGGCAGCTCCGGGAGCACGGCTTCCTGCAGGAAGACGCCGGGAGGTACCGGCCCGGGCACGCACTGCTGGCACTCTCCGGCAGGCACCTCACGCAGAGCCACCTCGCCGAAGTTGGCACAGCTGTCCTGAAAAGCATCGTCGACGCCGTAGGGGAGACCGCAGTGATGGTAATCCGGGTGGGGACGCAGGCCATGTGCTTGCGCCGCGCCGAGCCGGACAAGGGCTTCAAGTACACCTTCGCCGTCAACGAACTCCTGCCCCTGTCCGCCGGAGCAGGCCCGCGGACGCTGCTCGCCTGGGCGCCAGCGGACGTCGTACGTCAAGTGCTCGACGGCGAGCTACCGCGCTTTACCGACAACTCGCCGTCGGCCGAGCAGATCCTGGCCACACTGTCCCAGATCCGGGCCAACGGCTGGGTGGTCTCGCGCGGCGAACTCGATCCCGGCGCGGTGTCGGTCGCGGTGCCCGTGATGTTCGACGGCGAGGCCGTCTGCGCGATCAACGTGGCCGGACCCGAGAGCCGCTGCGGCTCACGGGCCTGGCTCAACTCGACCTTGAAAACAATGAACGAGGCAGCGGAGAACCTGGCGGCGTCGCTGGGTTCACTCGCCAGCCAAAGAACAATACGGGAGGCAATCGATGACGCTTGACACTCATCTTGAAACAGAAGCGGTGGTCCTGGGGATCCACCGGGCAACGCTGGAGGATCTGGTACAGGTAGCCAGGCACCGCAGGCCCGTGGTGGTAGACCAGGCAGCCCTGGCCCGGATGAAACCCAGCGAGGACTGGCTCAACGGCGTCATGGACGACATGAAGGCCGGCAAGGACACCGCGCCGATCTACAGCATCAACACCGGCTTCGGTTCGCTCGCCGGCCGCAAGGCCTTCGACGAACCGTCGGACGCAGCCGAGCTCTCACGCCGCCTGGTCCTGTCCAACGCCGCCGGCGTGGGCCGCTACGTGGACGAGGAAGTGGTCCGGGCCACCCTGTTCATCCGCATCGTCAGCCTCACCCAGGGCCACTCCGGGGTGCGGGCGGACATCGTGACGACCCTGGCCGAGATGCTCAACCGCGGCGTCTACCCGGCCATCCCGGAATACGGCTCGCTTGGCGCCTCGGGGGACCTGATCCCGCTGGCCCACGTGGCCATCGTGATGTCCCGTTCGCACACTGGCGAGGACGTGGAACTGGACTCCGGCGAGGCCTTCGTGGACGGTGCCGTCGTCTCCGGGATCGCAGCCATGGCCCACGCCGGCATCGAGCGGCTCCCGCTCGGGGCCAAGGACGGCCTGGCCCTCCTTAACGGCACCTCGTTCTCCTGCGCCCAGGCCGCGTTGGCCCTCTACGACGCACAGAACCTGCTGGAAACGGCGCAGGTCACCGCCGCCATGACTATCGAGGCCCTGATGGGCTTCGGTGACGCGTTCATCGACGAACTCCACCAGGCCCGCGGCCAGCGCGGCCAGATCGAGGTGGCCGCACGGCTCCGCGAGCTGTTGTCCGGCAGCGGCTTCGTGGACGGCGACGCGGACCGCGACCCCGTCCGGCAGCCCCCGCAGGACGCCTACTCGCTGCGCTGCATCCCCCAGGTCTTCGGCCCCGTCAAGGACACATTGGAGTTCGCGGCCGGCATCATCGACAACGAGATCAATGCCGCCACCGACAACCCGCTGATTTTCCCATCGCTGCCCGCCAGCCGCACCCTGAAGGCGGTGTCCGGAGGCAACTTCCACGCCGAATACGTGGCCTTCGCGGCCGACTTCATCTCGATTGTGGTCACCGAAATCGGCAACATCACCGAGCGCCGGCTGTTCAGGCTCGACGACGGTACCCTGAACCGCGGGCTGCCGGACATGCTGGTGGCCAGCGAACAGATCGGCATGGACTGCGGCTATATGCTGCCCCAATACCTCGCCGCGGCCTTGGTCTCCGATTGCAAGACCCTGGCGCACCCGGACAGCGTGGACTCCATCCCCACCTGCGCCAACCAGGAGGACCACGTGTCCATGGCCAACAACGCCGGGCGGCACACCCGGCAGATCGTGGCCAACATCGAATCCGTGGTGGCCATCGAGCTGCTCATGGCCGCTCAGGCACTGGAACTGCGGATGCGCATGCCGGCCACGGCTGGAGCCAAACCCGGCATTGCGAGCCTGGCCGCCCTGGCCTACCTGCGCTCCACCGCCTCCGCCGACGGTCGACCCATCGACCACCTCACGGAGGATGTGGTCCTGTACCCGCGGCTGCGCAAGGCCGGTGAGCTCGTCCACGACGGTTCCGTCGTGGCCGCCGTGAACGCCGCAATCGGCGGAGGCAGCCGTGACGCTGCAGACCGCTGATTCCGCCGTCCGCGCGGCTCCCCGGAAGGGGTTCACGAGGCTCTTGGTGAGCGGGATCCGCCGCGAGGCCGACGCCGTCGTGTCACTGTTGCTGCGCGACCCCGACGGCGGTCCGCTGCCGCCCTGGGTGCCCGGCGCGCACGTCGACGTCCTGTTCGCCAACGGCATCCTGCGGCAGTACTCGCTGTGCTCGGACCCGGCGGACCCGACCGCGTGGCGCGTGGCCGTGCTGCGCGAGCAGGCCAGCCGCGGCGGTTCCAGCTACGTCCACGAGGCCCTGCATGCGGGGGACACCGTGGAGGTCCGCGGGCCGAAGGACAATTTCCGCGGTACTGCCGGGACTGGGGAGAAGGTGTTCATCGCCGGCGGCATCGGCATCACCCCGCTGCTGCCGATGATCCGGGCAGCCCAGGGCGCGGGAGAGTCCTGGCAGTTGCTGTACTTGGGGGCCCGCCTGGGGTCAATGGCATTCCTGGAGGAAATCGTGGCCTTGGACACCTCCGGGGACAGGACCCGGATCCATGCCAAAGACCAACACGGCAGCCTGGACCTGACGGCCTACCTCGGCGGCGGGGCTGTTGCGGCCGACGCCACGGTGTATGCGTGCGGTCCTTCCCGGCTCTTGGCCGGGCTTCGCGCGGTGCAGGAATCAGGCGGGTTGCCGTATCTGATGGTTGAGGACTTCGCTTCCGGGCTTTCCGAAGCGAACGCTGACGGCAGCGACGCCAACGCCGGGCCTTCCTTGGACGGGGACGACACTGCATTTTTGGTGGAAACAGCCGACGGGCAGGAAATTGAGGTCGCGGCTGGAGAAACAATTCTGGATGCTCTGCAAAGATCCGGCGTTCCGGCCTTGAATTCCTGTAGAAAAGGGAGTTGCGGCACCTGCGAAACCTCCGTCCTTGAAGGAGTTCCGGACCACCGGGACGACATTCTCAGCGACGAGGAGCGTGCTTTGAATGAAACTATGATGATTTGCGTTTCGCGCTGCCGCGGGGAAAAGCTCGTGCTCGACATCTAGGCGGCCTCAGGGGTGCGGAGTCATGTAGTTATTGCACGGTGCTGCCGCAGGTGCTCCGAATTTCCGACGAAAAATCCTCGAATTGCGATGACTTGCGTCCTTTTTCAAATGCCGGAACCGGCTATGCCGGGTCCGGCATTTGCGTTTTGAACATAGTTTCAAAAGCCACGTTGAATGTTGAAAATGATTGCCATACCCAGGAAGTGATCTGGTCCACGCGCTGGTTCTTCTGCGACGAATCAGCATGCCCGCGCGTGACCTTCTTCGAAGCCACCGTCGAGGTCCCGCGTCTGGCCCGCTCCGCCGGCCGGCTGCGAAACATGCTGGTCACCGCTGTCATTGATTCCGGCCGGGCCGCCACGAGACCGCGACTGCGCACGGGTCTTGTGGTGGCTGGTCCAGCGGGCCCTGACCATGGCGGCAACTAAGCTGCCGGACGTGGACAGGCTGCGACCGCGGATGCTGGGCATTAACGAGCATCGGTTCCGTTCCATCCGGTTCTTCCAGGACCCGAAACCAAGGCAGGGAAACGCTTCGAGCCCTGGATGACCATCATCGTTGATCTGGACACCGGGCAGGTCCTCGGCGCGGTCGACGGCCCGCGACCACAAGGGAGTCGTCGAATGACTCTTCGCCCGTCCGCTTGAGTGGCGCCTCGGTGTCCAGGTTGTCGCTCCCGGAGATGAAGGGCCTCTCCCGGTCCAACCTGTTCTATATGCGAGGATTCGCCGCCGCATGGCCCGATCCAAATTGTCCAACAGCTTAGTTTCGGTACCGACTGAGCACTGGCCTTCACTGGCCGGATGCACGTTCAAGCGACACACGGGGGACGTTCTCGGCACCGCTCACGCAGGCTCCTGTCCTGTTGCTATGGCGGTGGCCTACCGACGTCTGCGTATCCTGACCCCGAGCCTGGGGCCTCATATGGCGTCGTCGACGAGGAATACCAGCCCGAGCTCGCGGCCCGGTGGCTTGAAGTCCGTTTTTCTTCGGACGGGAATAAGCCGAAACGACCAGCGCGCAGTACGCCGGCACCATCGCCTTATTCTTGACTTGGGCGCAACCAAGCGGACGAGACTTTGAGCAGATAGCCCGAAGCCTTCACCTGTTCGCGGCCTGTCTCGCGACGGAGCCTCGGACGTCCGGGCGGAATGCCGGCCGCCCTCGACTGGGCCGAGGAACCAGGGTCATGACCGGGCACAACCCGCCAATGATACCCACCGCCCCCTCGACCGAGGGCGCCAGAACCGTTTCACGAACTACTCTCAATACTGACCGCCGGCACCTGTCCGGGCACGGCTTCTCTCCGGATGGAGTGCTCCCAGACATCCAACAGTTTTCGTTCGTGATGGTCCGTAAGTATCCAGATGACTCCTTGCTCGTGGTGCGTCATGGCGACGGTCCCTTGCCAACGCCAGCCTGTTCCGTCTTCAGCTAGAATGCGTTGGCCGGGTGCCAGCGATAGAAAAGCCTTGGCTTCTTTTCTTGATAGCGAATCCTTCATCGGGCTCCTTTCTAAGAGATGGACCTACCGCACCGAAGTTCCTGCGTAAACTGCGGTTCGGGGAAGGGCACGTTGCGATTTCGATACGCCCGGCTCCGCCAGGGTTTGACCCTGGCGGGGAAACCAACGCAAGCAGCAGCCCGCGATACACATCAAAGTCGACGCCGGTCTGAACACGTGCCGCGCCAGCCAAGGTGTCAGTAGCAGACATCGGTCACCATGTCCTCCATGTAGGCCACCAGGGTGCGGACGGTGCAGCCGGTGCCTTGCTTGTGGTTGTAGCCGTAGGGGCTGCCGTTGTTGAACGACGGGCCGGCGATGTCGATGTGTGCCCACGGGATCGGTTCGCCGTCCTTGCCCTTGCCCACGAATTCGCGCAGGAACACGGCCGCGGTCATCATGCCGCCGTGCCGTTCGCCGATGTTGGCGATGTCCGCGACCTGCGAATCGAGGCTGGCGCGCAGCTCTTCGGGCAGGGGCATGGGCCAGACGAGCTCGCCGGCACGGTCCGCGGCGGCCTTGATGGCGCCGGTGACGGAATCGGAGCCCATGACGCCGGCGGTGCGGTCGCCCAGGGCGATCAGCTGCGCGCCGGTCAGGGTGGCCACATCGATGATGGCGTCCGGGTACTCCTGGCCAGCGGCGACGATGCCGTCGGCCATGACCAGGCGGCCCTCGGCGTCGGTGTTCAAGACCTCCACGGTCTTGCCGCCGAACATGGTCAGGACGTCGGCGGGACGCTGGGCCGCGCCGGAGGGCATGTTCTCCGCGATGCACAGCCAGGCGGTCGCCTTGACCGGAAGGCCGAGGCCGGCGATGGCCAGCACGGTGTTAAGGACGACGGCGGCGCCCGCCATGTCGCTCTTCATGTCACCCATGCCCAGGGCCGGCTTGATGGAGATGCCGCCGGTGTCAAAGGTGATGCCCTTGCCCACGAGCGCGATCTTGGCCGTGGCCTTGGCCGGGGCGTATTCGACCTTCACGAGGCGCGGCTGGCGGGTGGAGCCCTTTCCGACGCCGAGGATGCCGCCGAAGCCTTCCTTCTCGAGACGCTTCTCGTCCCAGACCGTCACCTTGACGGGCAGGCCCTTGGACAGCTCTTTGGCGGCGTCGGCAAAGGACTCGGGGTAGAGGTGGCTCGGCGGCTGGTTGACCAGCGTGCGGGTCGCATTCACGGCCCTGCCGATCAGGGCACGCGCGGTCCAGAACTGCTTGCGCGTCCTTCGCCTCAACGTCGGTGTAGATAAGTGCCTTGGCGACCGGATCCTTCAGGCCTTCCTTGCTGGAGCGGTGCTCCGCATAGGAGTAGGCGCCTATGGCGGCGCCTTCGGCCACCGCCGCGACGTCGGCGAGGGAAGCCGTCGGAAGGGCCACGGTCACGGAGGTGAGTCCGGCGAGCTGCCGGATAGCCGAACCGGCTGCTCGGCGCAGGGTCTCTTCGGTGAGGGTGCCGCCGGACAGCTTGCCGACGCCCGCAAGCACCAGAACCCCTGCTCCGGTTTCCGGCAGGCCCGGCAAGCGATGGGCCTGGTCGGCCGCCCCCGTGACGCCGAGAAGCTCCAGAGAGCCGGCCAGGATCCCCGCAGCCTCGGCGCTCAGCGGGTTGGCCAGCAGGACGGGACCGTCCAGGCCTTGGGCGATCCCTATGACGAGAGCGTCGCTGGGCGACCTGTTCAGGTCCTTGCCGATGACGCCAAGGGTGATGTCAGCAGTCCTAACCACGTGGATGTATCCTCACTTCTCTGTGCATTGCTGGCGGGCTAAATATCGATCACTGGTCGGTGAGTTGCTGTGCGTTCCTCTTAGGGCTCCCTCGACCTGGGCAGCAGGGCGCCGTGATTGAAGAATCAGGTTGTCTGGCTTTAGGTGGAGCGTTCTGTGCCCCGTTTCGTCGGCGCGCAGCCAGAGAATTGTTCTGTCAGGGCTGAGAATGTCTACGCGGGCGCAGCTGATGAAACCGGATTCCGATTGGACTTCAACTAGGTCCCCAGGGCGCAGGTCAGACCAGCTTGATATCCGTTCCCTCACCGGTCTTGGGTGATTGATGACCGGAGCCGGGTCCGGACGGGACTTGCTGATGACTACCGTCCTCGTGTTGCGCACGTGGATCACGGGTGCGCATCAATGGACGAGAGAGCGGGACTGAAAGCTCGCGACGGCGGCATGGGGCGCAAGCCGCCACAGTGAAGGCCCCGGCAAGTAGGCAGGCCAGCGGTAGCGCAAGGCGCAACTAACTGAGCGGGATTCCAGTTGCCTAGCTGCCCCATGACATCCGCTCCCGGGTAAGTCCGAAAGGCACCTGTTCGCTGATTTGCAGGGAGAAGGACGAGCAGGTTTCCCTAGTGATAAGGATGCCGCCTCTGCGCGTTCTGATCGCTTCCTCCCTTAGCGCCAGCTCCGCCTGCGCGAGTTTGGTGTCCATGCTGGCGCGGTCCGTGGCCGTGATCTTCAGAACTGTGTCCTCACGGGTCTCGTTCATTTACATTTCCTTCTTGGTCTCGGGAGCCAGGGGGCAGCGTTTGCACGAGTCAGGCCGAAAGACGGCCTCGCTGACGGTTTGAGGAACCCGCCCGTGCGACGGCTGGAAGGGCTCTTTGCGGTGTCGGTCGCGCTTCTGGCCGTTGTTTATCGATGAGTCGCTACTGTCCACTGACGAGGTGATTCAGCGGGCGTGCTGGAGTTTCGGAACGGAATCGATGAGTCGAACCGTGTAGGGGTGGGTCGGGTTCATGAGCACGTCAGGCGTGGGCCCTGCCTCGACGATGTGGCCACCGCACATGACCATCGTGGTTTCGCACAGACTGCTCACGATGGCCAGGTCGTGCGTGATCAGCAGATAGGAGAGCTGGCGTTCGCGTCGGAGCCGAACCAACAGTTCAATGATGTTGGCCTGTACCGTAGCGTCGAGGGCACTTGTCGGCTCGTCCAGGAG
The DNA here is from genome assembly GCA_963810895.1 of uncultured Actinomycetota bacterium. Classification (GTDB taxonomy): domain Bacteria; phylum Actinomycetota; class Actinomycetes; order Actinomycetales; family Micrococcaceae; genus Arthrobacter. Next base: position 61,720 of record CAWEPM010000024.1, on the reverse strand, counting down.
AACCAGGCGGGGCTGGATGGCGAGCGCCCTGGCAATGGAAACCCGCTGGCGCTGCCCGCCGGAGAGCTCGTGCGGCAGCCTCTCTGCGATGTTAGCGGGCAGGCCCACGGAATCGAGTGCCTCGGCGACGAGCTTCTCGCGTGCTGCCGCTCTTGGCTTGTCACGACGTTTGCAGATCGCTTCCAGGAGAGCTTTCCGAACGGTCAGCCTCGGATCGAGCGTTTCCACTCCGTCTTGAAAGACTGGCTGGACGGAACGTCGATACTCCGCGAGACCGGCACGGTCGAGGCGGTCTATGTTTCGCCCCTGGAAGGTGATGTCGCCCCTCTGGGGCCGCATCAGGCGCAGGAGTCCCCGGGCCAAGGTCGATTTGCCGGAACCGGACTCACCCACCAGGGCCAGGCCGGCCGGCCCCTGCGGAATGGCGAAACTTGCGTCATGGACCACGGTAGAGCTGCCGTAGCCCAGCCGCAGATTATTGACCCTCATGATATCCATGCGTTTTTCCTGGGCCTTTCCGTTTGCCAGTCGGGAACGCTGGCCAGTAGCGACTTGGTGTACTCGTTGTGTGGCGCGCTGAACACCTGCGAGGTTTCCCCTTCTTCGACCACTTGGCCGTCCCGCATGACGAGTACGTAGTCCGTCAGTTCCGAGACAACCGGTAGGTCATGGCTGATCAGGAGCATTGCGATTCCTTCCTCATGACGGAGCCGGTTCAGAAGCGCAATGACTTCTGCCTGCACCGTGACATCCAGGGCGCTGGTCGGCTCATCGGCGAGGATGCAGCGCACTCTCTGGGCGACGGCCAGGGCAATGACGAACCGTTGCGCCTGACCTCCTGAAACTTCATGCGGATAGCGGGCCAGGACTCCTTCGTCCAGATGCACGATCGACGCTGCTGCGGCTATGCGTTCATCCGCCTCCTGCCGGCTCACTCCATGCCGGCCCAGGGCGGCCCTGGCGAGGGTGCGGAGTTTCATGGTGGGGTTGAGGGATGATCGGGGGCTTTGCATAATGAGCCCGATATCCCAGCCGAGCATGGATCGCGCCCGGGGCGTATCGGCGAGCATGTTCACGCCGCTGACCAGCACTGAGCCGGTTGGCCGCGCACCTGTGGTGCTGGACAGGCCCAGCATTGCCATCAGGGCGCTGCTCTTCCCGGACCCGCTTTCGCCGACGATGCCGATGCTCTTGCCCGCTGCCAGTTCCAGGGAGGGGATGTGGGAGACCACCCGTTCGCCATAACTGACACGCAGATCCTTGACCTTCAGGGGGAGTTCGTCGTGACTGGGGTTGTTCAACTTGCTGCCCTCCGTGGATCAAGTGCGGACCGCAGGCCTTCGCCAATCAGGTTGAAAGCGAGGGCGGTGATCATGATGGTCAGACCCGGGAAAAGGGCGGCCCACCATGAGGTGGAAAAGAACTGCTGGCCTTCGGACACCATGAGCCCCCATTCGGGCGTCGGCCCGTTGGCTCCAAGGCCCAGGTAGGACAGTGCGGCCGAAGTAATCAGGATGCCGCCCGCGTCCAGGGACGACTGCACCAGAACCGGGGTCGTGGAGTTCGGCAGGACATGTCGAAGTACCAGCCTGGGCGTGGAAACCCCCAGACACTGTGCGGCTTCAACGAATCCCCGCGTGCGCATCGATGAGGCGACGCTGGAGGTCAGGCGGGTGTACCACGGCCACCACGTGACCGCGATGGCCAGAATGACTGTCGGCAGGCTGGGTCTGAGGATCAGTGCCAGGGCCAGCGCCAGCAGCAGCGCCGGGAAGGCCAGGAACATGTCCGTGACACGCATGACGGTGTCCCGTACGATGCCGCCGGCAAAGCCCGCAACCACACCGAGGATGGTTCCGATGGTGCCGGCGAGAATGATCACCGCAATGACAATGGTGAGCGATGTCCGCGCACCGAAGATTACGCGGGACAATACGTCACGGCCGGCCTGGTCGGTCCCCATCCAGTGCTCGGCGCTCGGTGGCAGAAGTGTTCCGCCGGTGTTGACGCTGCCCAGCGCGTCTTCCGGATAGGGTGCGAGCCAGGGGGCGAACACCCCTGCGAGGGTAACGAACGTAAGTATCGAGGCACCGATAACAAGGTAGTTGTTGGCCTTGAACGCCGGTGATGCGGTCCGTCCGCGCATTATTGCATTTAATGTAGTCATCGTGACCTTACCCGGGGATCGTTGATGCCTTGAAGCAGGTCCACCAAGACATTGAGGCCGACATATATGAAGGCGATGATGATCGTGATGCCCGCGATGGCTGGGGTATCCAGTGCTGTGATTGCTGCTACTGCGTAGCGTCCAAGGCCTGGCCAGTCGAAGATCGATTCCACGAGGAAGGTGTTGACCAGTGAAAAGGCGAACACCAGGGCGATCAGGGACAGGATTGGGTTCAGCGCGGGCCGTAGGGAGAATCGCGTCAGGACCTGGAACTTGCTGAACCCAAGGGCCCGTTCAAAGCGTGCATGGTCCAGTGCCGCTTCCTCGATCAGTGAGGCCCTGGTCATCTGGGCGATCAGCCCGACGGGGTAGACGGCGATCACAAGGGCCGGAAGCAGTGTGTGATAGACGCTGCTCCCGAAGACGGGCCAGTTTCCTGTGATGAGGGCATCGGCCATGGGCGACCCTGTCGCGGTGGTGAGCGGGTCGGTGTAGTCCAGGGTCGAATCATAAGACCCGGAAATCGGGAAGAGGCCGAGGTTGCCCGCAAGCACCGTCTGGGCGATGAGGCCCAGCAGGAACGTCGGGAAGGCAACCGAGATCATGGATCCGATCTGGACGATACGGTCCGCGGACCTGGCCTTGAACCGGGCAGCGATGATGCCCAGCGGAATACCGATGATGATGGCGATCATCAGGGCGACGGTTACCAGCTGGATCGACTGGGGAACGGCTGATCCCAAGCCATCCAGCACGGGACGCTTCGTTCGTAGACTGATTCCCCAGTCGCCCTGGAAGAGGTTGCCGACGTAGCTGGCGAGTTGCGTGGTGAGCGGATTGTCCAGACCGAGCTGGACACGGGCGGCGGCTAGTTGTTCCGGCGTCGCACGAGGCCCGGCATAGACGACGGCCGGGTCGCCCGGGAGTACCCGCGTGATGAGGAACGTTACGACGAGTACTCCCCCCACGACAAGGAGTGCCTGGACGACCCGCGTCAAGAGAAACTTAGTCATTGGACGAAGTGTGGGTCAGTGCATGGATGTCCGGTGTTTCCGGGTATGCCGGGTTCTCAACATATCCCTGCACGCTCTTGGCGATCACAGATTGGGAGGCCTGCACCCACAGAGGTACAGCCGCGGCGTCGTCGACGAGGATCGTTTTTTGCAGGTCCGCCACGGCGAGCCCGGCACTGGCCTTGTCGGTCGCCAGGAGCCTGTCGATCTTGTCGATGGCGGTGTCGGTGGCCGGCTTGTAGTAGTAGGCCAGGTTGAAGTCGATGGTCTCCTCTGTGTGGAAGAGGTTCTGGAGCCAGGCCGTGGGCGTCGGGTAGTCGGGCCAGTAGTAGAACATCATCATGTCCTGCACATCAGCACTGTTCTTCGACTTCGCTTTCTCCCACTGGGCATCCCACTGAAGGACCTGCACGTCGAGGGTGATGTTCACCTTCGCCAGGGCCGAGGTCATCAGCGTTGCTGCCAGCTCTTCGTCCGTCAGCCCGCTGGTAATGGTGAGCTTGAGCGTCAGGGGCTTTCCGCCTGGTCCATATCCGGCCTCGGCAAGGAGCCTGGCCGCGGCATCGAGGTCCTGAGTCTTCTGGAGTCCCGGCGTGAACCCGGGGATACCTTCCGGAATGACTCCACTGGCCGCGACGGCCGAACCGTGCAGGGCCTCGATGGTGCCGGCATAGTCAATGGCGGCCTGGACGGCCTTGCGCACCCGCACGTCCTGCAGAGGACCCGACTTCGTATTGAAGAAGGCAAGCGCGTTCTGGAAGAGGGGCGTGTTCAGTGTGACGACTTTTGGTGATTTTTTCGCTTCGGCGAAGAGCTGCGGGGTCAGCCGCTGAATCATGTCGACTTTGCCGGCCTGGATGAGCTGCCAGGCAGTAGTACCCTCGGCGACGGTCCTGAATTCAACGTTCTTGTAGGAGTTCTCTTTCCACCCGCCCCAGTAGCCTTGGTACGCGAGGAGTCGAAGCGAGGCTTCTTCGCCCGGGTTCCACTTCGATACGCCATAGGGTCCGCTTCCGGCGTCCTTGCCAGTGCCGAGCCATTTCGCGAGGTCCTCGCTGCCGGCGGCTTCGACATCGTAGATGAACGCTCCGTAGCCCGATGTGGTGACGAGGTCCATCGGTGCCGGGTATTTCAGGTTGAAGACTACTGAATCCGGGGCCGGGGTGCTGATCGACGCCACGGCCGACCAGATGTAGGCCGGCCCGCCGTTGAGTTTCATGGTGCGTTCAATGGCCTGCTTCACTGCTGTCGAGTCCACCGGGCGGCCACTGTGGAATTTCGCATCGGTCCGAAGGGTGAACGTCCAGGCCAGGCCGTTGTCAGAACGCGTCCATTTTGTGGCTAGTCCGGGTTCGACTTCTTTGGCGTTGGCGTTGTAGCGCGTGAGCTTGTCGTAGATGCTCGAGAACGCCTGAATTTCGGCCCCGTAGGCGAGCGCGGGGTCCCATTCGGTCACCGCCTCCAGGCTGGATGCAAAGACGAACGTGTCATCCACGGCGTCCTTCGTTCCGGTTGCCGAGGGGCTGCAGCCGGAGAGCAGCAGGGCGGTGGCGGCGAGTGCCACCGTCAGGGTGCGGGTTGGCTTCACGGTCTTCTCCTAGTTGGCGTTAACGGACAGGGGGCCGGCCGCTTTGACGTGGATATGGATAGTGGGTTCGGACAGGTAGCTGATCGGAATTTCAAGGACTTCGATGACTTCCACGGCTGCAGGATCTGCTCCCGCTGCGATGGCCCGCTGTTTGGCGGATTCCGAGACTTTGGTCACCGAGGCTGACCTGACAGTTGCGGGGACGATCAAGTCGGCGCGTCCGCTGACCAGGGCGATGGCAGCGCCAACGGCGTTGGCAACATGGGCCAGTGGAGGCCGCACCACCCGTGAAACTCCTGGCAGGTCGTCGGGGATCAGGAATGAGCCGCCCCCCACGGCGACCAGTGGAGAAGTGCCTTTGCCGGATTGCATGGCGTCCACGGCCTCCGCGATGTCCGAGGCGCTGGATTCCAGCGCGGCGGCCAGCCTCACGCCGTGGCCGCTGGGTATCTTGTGCGTGCCGAGGCTCGTGCGGCCCATATGGACGGCGGCGTCGGTGAGGGTGGGGGTCGGCCCGCCGAATACGAGGGCGTGCTCGCCGATAGTGTGCCCGACTGAGCGGGGTCCGATGGTCGGTGTGTGGACCGGGCCATCAATGATGCTGCCTCCGCCGATGGCAATGCTGAGGACGTCGGGCATCCTGAAATTCGTGCGGACACCACCGATCACTGAGGCTGAACTCGACTCCCGGGGGAAGCCGGCGGTAATGCAGCCAAAGTCAGTTGTCGTTCCACCGACATCGGCGACAATTGCGTCGTCGAGTCCTGAAAGGAAGGCTGCGCCGCGGATCGAATTGGCCGGGCCGGACCCGATGGTGAAGACGGGGAACCGGGCGGCAAAATCCACTGCCATCAGGGTGCCGTCGTTTTGTGCAACGTAGAGCTCAGGCGAAATGCCCCGCTCGGCGATACCTGAGGTGAGGGCCGAGGTGACGATTCCGATGACGTCGCTCAGCGCGGCGTTGAGGATGGTGGCGTTCTCCCTGTCCAGAAGTCCGACCTGACCAATTTCCGAGCTCAGCGACACGGGAACCTCTGGTCCAAGAATCCGCTCAACGATCTTCGCAACACGCCGTTCGTGCTCGGTGTTCATTGCGCTGAAAATCCCCGTGACGGCTACGGCCACCGCTTGGCCTTGGATCTCCAGCAGGAATTCCTCAATAGCTTCCTCGTTAAGCGGCATGATTTGGGCCCCGTTGACGAAGTGCCCGCCGCCGGTCATCAAGACCCCGGCGGACACTGCTTCGCGCAGTTCGATCGGCCATCCCTCCATGGGCGGGACGACGTCACCGGCCGGGCTGCCCAGGCGGATGACGGCAGTGCGCCCGAGGTTCCTGCGCTCGACTATCGCATTGGTCGCAGCGGTCGTTCCGAGCATGACGCGGCCGATCAACCCCGGGTCGTCCACGGAATCCAGCGCCGCGGCGAGCGCGGCCCGGATACCTGCGATCACGTCATCGCTGGTGGCGCGCTTGATAGCGGTCAGGACGTTGTTGTTCTGATCGAGCACGACGGCGTCTGTGTTCGTGCCGCCGACGTCGATGCCGATTTTGTAGGAACCACGTGTGGCGCTCATGCCTGTACCTCCGGAGCTGAGTAGTCGAACGGGTAGCCGAAGGCTCGGGGGCCGGCCACTTGGAGTCCGGCGTCTGTGAGCCACAGCGGATCGCACCCCCAGGAGATGCCGGTGACTCTTTGACCGAAACGCAGGTTCTCCGTGGCGATGGCGTGTCCGGTGTGGGAGTCGATGACGCTGATCAGGTCGGGGGCCATGGCAACGGCTACCCCGTCCTCGAAGGCGATCAGGTTCTCGTTCTGGATCTCGATGCGCAACAGCCGCCCGGCATACTCTCCGAGTCCTGCGACCACGACGCTTCCGGTGACGAAGCCGCCCGCCGTGGAGCGTTCGATGTCGATGATCTTTCCCGCGAGGAGAATGGTGGCGCCGAGAACGTCGCAGGCAGTGGCGATCGGGGTCTCGGATTCGAGCACGGAACGGCCAACGGCCAGGGATCTGGAGATGGACCCCAAGACTGCCGCGGGTTTCAGGATCGGAGCCGGGTACACGTAGACGGTCAGGAGTGCGGTTGCTCCAACTGCCACGGTGACGGCCCGCGCGATGTTCTCGGTCCATTTGGCGTTGATCGGGTCAATGAGGACAACGTTGCCCAGTACGTCGGACAGGGCGGCAATGGTCGGTTCAAGCCCTACGACGTTCATCGACACCATCTGGATCTCGGGGAAGGCGCGGCCGATTCCGTCGGCGTCAACGATCGGCAGGCCCAGTTCCGCAGCCCACGCCACTGGTTCGACACCGTTGGATCCGCCAATTTCAGTGGGCATGATGCCGACGACTTTCCGCCCCGTGCGGCGCTCCAGAGCGTCTACGAGCGCTTGGGCCTGTCCGCGGCTGTGCAGCAGTTCCTCCGAAACCGTGGGCGCCCCGATGCCGCCAAGCGGCATCACCAGCCCCTCTGGGTCCAGCTCATCAAACGTCACCAATGGAACGGGACCGTTTTGGCGGATGGCCCGTCCGGCGAACAGGACGGCGGACTGCGTCTGGCCGCCGCCGCCGGTGCCGTAAATGGCACAGCCTATGGCCAGCGCGTCGAGGTCCCCGACGTCGATGAAACGGGCTTTGTCACGTTGAACAACCTCCTCGGCGATGAGCTGTCTTTCACTCGCTTGCTTGACGGGTACCACTGGTTCTCTTCTCGGTAGGGCGGAATTGCGGCCGGATTACCTGGCCGGATTCTCTTTACGGGACCGTTACTTCTCAGTGACTGCGTAGAGAAGTGTTGGTTAACAACAATGGTCCCGTGATGGTGTGGCCCGAGTAATAGCCCCAGGGTGCAGAAAACGAACTAAAACTATCCCCTAGGGGAAATTTCCCGGTAGTGTCATCCCCATGGATGTACTTTCCCGGCTTATCGAGCGGGCAAGGGGGCCAAAGGTCTGGTTGTTTGCCGGCCGGGCAGACGTGGATGTCCGCTCCGTTGCCCTGGTTGCCGCGCTGCCAGATCTTGCATCGGTTTCCCCGCACACTGTCGTCGTGGTGGCCCGGGAGGCCATCGAGCGCGCGGCTTCCTACCAGCTTGACGTCGCGGTGCGTGTCGTGGCCGATAAGCCGGAAGTTGCAGTGGTCCTCGCCGGCCTGGCGGCGCTACCGGCCACAACGAAGCTCCTGGCAGACCGCTACGGTGTGACAGTTCTCGGCAGCGACCCGGAAGTCCCGGAAGCAAGCCTCCTGATTCATGTCGACTCCGTGATCCGGGGGGACCCGGCGGACACCGTCACGCGGACGCTCTCCGCCTTGAAGATCCTGAGCGAGGATGACCAGGCACCGCCGGATGAGATGCTGGCAAACCTGAGTTCAGAGCTCGGGATGCACATCACACTGTCCGCGTCTGCCCCTGAGGGTGCTGGGGAAGTCAGCACAAGTCCTGGTGGCCGGACGCGTGGTGGAATGGGTGACGATCCACGATTTCGGCGACGTGGCCGCGTTCGTGTTGCCGGCCCTGGCTGCGTATCTCTCCCGCGTTCGGGAGGAGGAGTTCCACCGACGGGAGGGGCCCCGCAGAGCCCGGCAGGAGGTCATTGCCGAGCTGCTGATGACCGACGAAGGCTCGGTTTCCGCGGTTGCCGAACGGGCAAGGGGGCTCAGCGTCCCGGTCGACAGTGCGCACTGTGCAGCTGTTTTCAGATTCACGAAGACGGCCGATGCTGACCCGGTCACACTTCAGGCAACACGTAACTGGCTCGCGCGCGTACTGGTGGATGAAGTCGACCGGACCTCCGGTTGGCTGGTCTGCACAGTCGCCAACGACGTCGTTCTCCTTCGGTCCGATCCTGACACGCGCTCAAGTGCCTCCGCCAACGTGATTGGCATGCTTGAACGCCTCCTCGCGCTGGCGACGGCCAAGAGACCCGACATCGACCTGGTGTGCGGATTGGGCACAGTACAGCGTGGAGTCGTCGGGATGCGGCAATCAGCATTGGAAGCCCGGTCTGCAGCCGCGGGCTCGAAGTCCCGCGATCGCCACCGGGCCATCGTTGCTTTCGATGAGTCAGGCCTGAACAGGGCACTGACCGCGCTTGCTGACTCTTGGGCGGGACAGCGCTTGTCCAACGATCTGCTGTCCCCCTTCGACGCCTTGCCTTCGGCCAAGGCGCAAACCGCGATTGGTACGCTCAGCGCCTATCTTGACTACGGGCGATCGCTAAGCGCCGCCGGAACCCTGCTCCACATTCACCCCAAGGCCGTCCGCTACCGCATCGATAAGGCACTGGAACTACTCGACGTTGACATAGACAACCCCGACAGCAGACTGGCGCTCCAGCTTGCCTGCAGGATCCGCCTGCAGCATCAGAATGGCGACAACCATTGAACGTGTCTGGCGCGGACTCTTCCGTCCGCGAAAATGTCTAGGGGTCCATAGGCAAGCTCACGTAGAGGCACCATAGAGTCTCGGTCACGACGACGGCCAACGGCCGACCGCGATGGGGTCTGTGCTGGCCATGTAGGCCCGGCCTTTCATGGCCGTGGTCAGCGCGTCCGGCCAATCTGTGAATGGCGGCAGCGAGCCGTTGGCGGCAGTCCCAGGCGGATGGCTGCGGGGGATAGGTCCATCGCTTCGATAAGGGCGTTGCTGAAGTGCGTGGTCCCGATCATCACCCCTCGGATGTCGTCGGAACTTTGGTGGAGACGAGCACTTGCTCGCCGTCCAGCACAACGGCGTCGGTGTTCGTGCCCCCGACGTCGATGCCGATTCTCAGACTGGCCAAGGTGTGGTTAACGATTCTTCCGGTGTGGTGGTTGGTGCGTTGTCGATTGCTGGTGCATTGTCGCCGTACGAGCGCAGGAGGTTCAATTTTCCGGCCACGGTGTAGAGCACAAACGCTGCCGCAAGGGAGTTTAGTGAGGGCAGGCCCAAGGTGACGAAGTAGCCCAGGACCGCCGACGCTGCCCAGACCACGAAGGTTGCTGGAATCCAGTTGGGCGACTCGGCCGGCGGGAGCCCCGAGGACCTGCTGGCATCCAGGAGTGGCCGCCATTTTTTGATGACGAAGTACTCGGCCAGGACGATGCCGACTACAGGCGGGAACACGACGCCGAGCACCATGAGGATGTCGATGAACTTGTCGAGAATGCCGATCGCCGCCAGCACGGTTCCCACAACGCCCAAGATTAGCGTGACGTGTGCGCGGTTCAGGCGCTTGCCCATTGCACTGTTGAAGAAGGACACGATGCCGAGCCCGGCACTGTAGAGGTTCCAGTCGTTGATCTTGGAGGTGCCCAGGACGATGATCAGAATTCCCACCCACCCCACCGAGGTGAAGATGATCTGGGTGACGTCCGCAGACTTCACGGCGTGTGCGAGGAGGACGCCGATCATGCCGATGGAGTAGTTCCCCAGGGTGATCCCGACGATGGTCTGCTTCACGACGTCGCCGGCGGAGCGGTTGTAGCGGGTCATATCCGGTGTGATGACGGCACCAAGGATGAAGCTGCCAGCGACGATGGTGGTGGCAGTGACGAAGTCCAGGTGGGCTCCCGGAGGGGCCTCGTTGATGAGTTGGCTGATGGAGTGATTGCTCAGTTCTGCCCAGGCAGCCCAAGCGATCAAGACCATGAACAACGGCACCGTGATGTTGGCGAGCCATTGCATTGATTCGATCCCGCGGACGACGATCAAGGTGATGATGAGCCCGAAGCCGAGCGACCAGGCCCAGGCCGGGATCTCCGGTACGATCCGGTTCAACCCTGCTCCGGAAATCCCTGATTGGATTCCGAACCAGCCGATGAGGCTGATGCAGATCGCCAGACCAAGAACCGATGCGCCGCCTCGCCCGAAGCCAGTCCAGCGGGCCAGCATCGACGCTGTAAGGCCTTCACGCATGCCGGCGATGCCGACGAAAATCATCAGCCCCTCGAGAAACACGGCCCCCACCGTGAAGGCCCAGAAGGCCTCCCAAAATGTCATCCCGAAGCCGAAGGTTGCCCCCAACAGGAGTTGGCTCAGGTCTGAGGATTGACCGAAGCGCTGGACAGCGATGCCGAGCCAGTGCTTGCGCTTCGTTGCGGGGACTCTGGTGATGGGGTAATCATCGTGCCCCGTGTCAGATGTCGACATGACATGCATTTCCTTTCGAGTGTTCCCCTTCACAGTATCCGCGAGCCACTCTGCGGTCATTGGACAAGATGCGGTCGCGCTGCTCGTGGACCACGCATATCGCACATCACAGGTGAACGCTCCTGCGGCGCGGGGACGGTCGGGTCCCGATCTGCAAAATCTGCGCTCGGATCACTTCTGCACGACATAATCTCCGCTATAAGCGTGCAGTCGACGCGTGGAAAGTAAACACGGGAGGCGGACTCCCCAGGCTGGCCTGAGAGGAGTGGATCCCAGAGTGACTTGCCCTATGCAGCGGAGCTGCGCGGTTCAGGTTGTTGCTCTCTGAGGAGGCCACAATCGGTGTTGTCCTGCCTGCCGGCGAGGGCGAGTATCTGGAACCGGGTTGTGAGTAGAGGCAGGGCTTGGTTCGGTAGGTCAGGCTGCCAGGACTAGTTCTGGGGCCGCGGACGTCGCGTGGTCCGGCGTCAGGATGCTGATCCGATAGTCGCGCTGGAGCGGGTCCACGTGCACCGGCAGGTGATGCGACTTTGCGCACGCGCGAAGCTCTCCCATGGCATCGGGTTCAGTCTGTGCACGGGTCACATCGAGTTCCAGCGCCAGTCCGGAGGCGAGTGAGCCGGCGCGCCGGACCACGTCATACAGGCCATGGACGCTCTGAACCGTCACGTGGCCCTGGACCCTGACGTGGGCCTTGGCGCCGTCGAGGTCCACGCGGACCAGCACCCGCAGCTTCTCGTTCACAAAGTTCTCCGCTCTAAATCGGGGCCACCACGCTGTGGCCCCCGACAACGATAGACGCAATGTGACCTGGATAACAACACCATCCCTGAGTGGGGCGCAACCGTGCTGACGTCTGCCCGCATGCAGGGTGATCATGCCGGCTGCCAGGCAGCCGAATTTCGTCGGTACTGCGAGCCGCGCCCCTGGGGACTGTAAGAAAAACGGTGTGTGAGGGTCCGGCCTGATCCGAAAGGAGACGGCCGTGTCAGAGTCCACGACCGAGATGACAGGGGTAATGATCGATCCTGTGACGGGAGAGATCATCGATCAGAAGGAGCTTGCGGAGCGGTTGCTCACGCAGGCCAAGGAGCAGGGCGTGAGCCTGGTTGGCCCGGGCGGGCTGCTGAACCAGCTTACGAGGAATGTGCTGGAGACCGCGCTGGAAGCGGAACTGACCGAGCACCTGGGCGACGAGCACGGCCAGACGCCGATCGCAGCCAACATGCGCAACGGCACCAGGTCGAAGACCGTGCTGACCGAGATCGGCCCGGTCGAGATTGAGGTGCCCCGGGATCGGGACGGGTCTTTCGAGCCGGTGATTGTGCCCAAGCGAAAACGACGTTTGGACGGGATCGACCAGATCGTCCTCTCGCTGTCCGCCCGGGGATTGACCACCGGGGAAATCGCTGCGCACTTCGAGGAGGTCTACGGGGCCAAGGTCTCCAAAGACACCATCAGCCGCATCACGGAGAAGGTCGTTGGCGAACTCGCGGAGTGGTCTGCCCGTCCACTGGATCCGGTCTATCCGGTGCTCTTCGTGGACGCGATCGTAGTCAAGGTCCGTGACGGGCAGGTGCGCACGCAACACCCCGTTCTATGTCGTCATGGGCGTCACCGTGAACGGGGAGCGGGAGATTCTGGGGATCTGGGCCGGCGACGGCGCCGAGGTTCTCTTGTCCACGATTCGCTCAGTGACGGCGAAAACGAGGGGAGCTAAACCGATAGAGAAAACAGTCCCGACCGCCACGTCGTCGGCCGGGGTACGGAAAAGGTGAAGGGACTGCGCCCGGTGCGGTACCCGTACGCAGTCCCTTCAGCACCAACTCTCAGGGAGCAGGTCAGAGGCCGGGCTAGCGTTACTTCTTCTCGGGGAGGAACATGGCCTTGTCCAGCGGTGTCACGGCGAGTGATTTGAGCTGGGCGGTCCCTCCTTCTGCGAAGAGGGCCATCTTGTCGGCTCCGGCGTTGGGGAATACCTGGTCGGTAATGGTCCGCAGCCCGTTCTGGGCGAATACCTCTACTGAGGAGCGGTCGAGGTAGATCCGCATGGTGATGTTGCCGTTCTTGTCCAGGGCGATGGGGGCGTACTCAATGGAAGCGAATGCCGGATGGAAGGCGATATTGCCGGATTTTGTGCGGTCAACGAACATCTTTCCGGTCGTAGCGTCATAGCCAATGACTGTGGAGGAGTTTCCGTCGCCCAGGACGGTGATCCCGGATTTTTTCGCCGTACTGGGTGCGAAGGTAATGTCCACCTGCTGGACCTGTCCCGAGGCCGCAGCCGGCAACTGGTGGGCCCCTGTGGCAATCGGGCCGCCTTTATTGTCCTTGTAGGAGACCTTTCCGTCGAGTTTGTCCACTTGCTTCACAGCGCTTTGGGTGAGTCGGGGGCCGTCGGGGGTCTGCGTCAGGTTGACCTCGCGGGGGAGTGCCATGGCGCTGCGCCAGGGGCTCGTGGGGATGTCGTTCGCGTAGTCCCAGTTATTCATCCAGCCCAGCATGACCCGCTTGTTATCGGGCATGTTGCCGAAAGACACGCTCGCGTAGAGGTCCCGACCGTAGTCCAGCCAGTCATAGGACTGCAGTCGGCTTGTGGCTGCTGTGGAGCTCGCCATGAACTCGTCAGCGAGGATGTGCCCCCAGCCGAATCGGTTGTTGTCGACGACTTTGATCTGTGCCTGTTGGCCAACGAATTCTTTGACATTCCACGATGCCCAATCCAGCGATTCACTGTCGTTGCCTGTGGCCGTGCGGACCACCTTTCCGTTGACCACTAAGTTGACGGTCTCTTCATCAGACCTGGGAACAGCGGCGGTGTCGGTGAGCATGACATGGTCCAGGGTCAGGTGTCCCCACCCGCCGGTAGCTTGGTCAACGACCCGCAATTGTGCATTCTGTCCCGCGAATTCGGAGACGTCCCAGCCTTTCCAGTTCAGGACTCCGGAATTATCCCCTGCCAGGGAGCGGACCACTTTGCCGTTGATGAGCAACTGGACGGCCAGGATCTGTCCGGAGTCCGCCGAGCGGTTGCCGCCCCCGACCAGCATGCTCATGAAATTCTTGGTGAGGGGGAATTCCGGTGATGTCAGGGTGCCCTGCCGGTCATCGCCCGGTACGGTGCCGGTCTCGAAGGTGTTGATCCGCTTAGCCCCGATGTAGAAGTCCCCACCACTACTAGCGGGCTGGAAGTTCGGTGTCAGATCGCCGGTTCCCGTCCAACCGGAGTCGGCCAGCGTGGTCCCTGCGGGCACCTCGAAGCCGTTGAACTTGAGCTCACCCTCGGGTGGGGTGTTGTCCAGCTTGTCGGAAACTCGCGGGTGCTTGCCGCCGCCCACGAGGAAGTTCAAATAATCGTCGGAGACCGTAAAGGTTGGTGACTGCATGGACCCAAGCGGCCAGTCACCGTCGTTGAAGGAATTGATCAGGCCCGGGCCGTCGAATCCGGACACCGGGCTCTGGCCGGCAATGGCACCGGAAGCGGGGGCGTCACCGAAGGGCCCGTTCTTCCAGTTGCCCGGTTCGTTGTTGACGGTCCAGCCGTTGTAGGTTCCGTCGTTGAATCCGGCCAGGACCTTGCCGGGAGGAAGCGTATCCATGGGCTTGGTGGTCTCGGAGGTGAAGGTGGTGCCGTCGAAGTTGCCTACGAAGTACTGGCCGGCGGAGCCGCCGGCCACGCCGCCGGGGTTGACGTTGACGACCATGACCCACTTGATGTTGTTCTTGTCGCCGTCCACGGCCAAAGGGAACATGTCGGGGCATTCCCATTGGCCGCCGGTGGCGTTGGCGGGCCCGAATTCGCTCAACGCGCGTCCAGTCCTTAAGGTCTGCGGACTTGTAGAGGACGACCTTGTGATCCTGGGCTTCGACCGCGGTCATCACCCAGTAGCCGCCTCCCCCGGGCTTGTCGTACCAGAACACCTTGCGGGTCGCGGAAGTTGGCGGAGTTCCGGTTCAGCACCGGATTGCCGGAGTATTTGGTCCAGGTCTGGCCATCGTCGAGGCTGTAGGCCAGGGATTGCGCCTGCAGACCGCGGTGCGGAGAGGCGTCCTTGTAGGCGCTGGTGAAGATCGCGATCAGCGGGGGGTTCTCTTTCGTGCCGAAGCCGGACGTATTGTCCTTGTCCACGACGACACTGCCGGAGAAGATATCCTGCTGAGCATCGGCGGAGATGGCCAGGGGTTGCTCCTTCCAGTGGACAAGATCCGTGGACGTGGCGTGGCCCCAGGACATGTTCCCCCAAGTGTTACCGGAAGGGTTGTGCTGGTAGTACATGTGATAAACGCCCTTGTAGAAGACGAGCCCGTTCGGGTCGTTCATCCAGTTCTTTTCGGGCGTGTAGTGAATGGCCGGGCGGTAGGGTTCATCCCCGGGCCCTGTCGCGGCCGACGCCGGCAGGGAACCTGCCATGGCCGCGGCCAGCGTCAGTCCCGCGAGTGTCAGTGCAGAAACGGCATGCGTCCTGTGCGTGGTCGTTCTCTTCATCTGCTTGTTTCGCCCTTCGTTGCGCGTGTCTGCGTTAGACAACGTTGTCAGTGGGAAGGACGCTAAGTTATGTCCATCAGACAAGTCAACGGTTTGTTGGCGACTCAAGTATGTGAACGAACGGCCCATCTGCTGAGGCCGGTGAAGTGAGTGACGGGCAACAGAAAGTTCCCCGCCAACGGACAGTTTGGAAGGGTTCTTTTCGGTGCACGGTTCCGTTCGGACCCCTCGACGGGAGCCGTGACGCAGCTCCCGTGAACGGGGGTTGGAGGAGATGTGGCGGCAGGCTATTCCACCGGCAGGAGCCAGGTCAGCGCCGAGGCATCGCCTTCGATGTGGCGGGCCAGCTCCTCGTTGAACCTGGCTCCGTAATCGGCGCGGATGTGTTCCTGGAATGCGGCTTCGTCACGGTAGACCTCGAAGACAAAGTACTCCCGGGGATTTTCTTCCCGCGTATAGGGAAGGAAGAGCTCGTTGCCCTGTTCCTGGCGGACGTGCCGGGTCAGTTCGAGCATCATCTCCGCGACGCGGGCTTCGCTGCCGGGTTTGACGGTGAACTCGGCGTACAGGGTTTTGGTCATCATGATCCCTTTCAGGTAAAGGTGTTTGGCGGCTGTTCGGAAAGTTTCCCGGCGTCAGGCCGGAGGGCGGAGTTCCCCGGTGCCTCTTTGTATCAGCTCGGACGGGACGACATAGGTCTGCGGAGGCTGCTGGTCGCCGTCAATCCTGGCCAGCAGCCGCTCTGCTGTCAGCTTCCCGATCCGCTCGGGGTGCTGGGCGATGACCGTTACGCCGGGATCCATCATGTCGGCAAGCGTGAAGTCATCGAACCCGATCAAGGCCACCTGTTTGCTTAGCCCGAGCTCTCTCAGAGCACGCATGGCGCCGAACGTGACGAGGTTCTGGCTGGAGAATATCGCGGTCGGTGGTTCCGCAGCAGTGAAAAGTTCCAGCGTGGCCAGCCTCGCCGATTCCTCGTCGTGAAGGTTTTCACGGACTGGAACCGTCGAGGTGGGAATTCCGTGCCGGCCGATCTCTTCAATGAACCCCCGCCGGCGTTCCCTTGCGGTCTGGATGTCTGTGCGGTCCCCCAGATAGGCGAGCCTGGTGTGGCCGTGGCTGATCAGGTGTGCGGCCGCCTTGGCGGCGCCGGCGGCGTTGTCGGTTACGACGGCATCTGCTTCCACTCCTACCGGTTCACGGTCGATGAAGACCAAGGGCAGGTCACGGGAATGCTCCGGAATGACGTACGCCTGGCTTCGGGCGATCGGTGTGAGGATGAGCCCGTCGACGCGCCGGCCAAGAAACGCTGTAACAATGGCCTGCTCCCGCCGGGGGTCGTCATCGAGACTCGCCGCAAAAACCGCTATTCCCCTGGCGCCCAGCGCATCTTCAATTGCCCGGTTGATCTCGCTGCTGAAGGGGTTGGAGACACTTGGCAACAGGAGCCCGACGGAGAGCGTTCTCCTGCCCGCGCGGCGCAGGCTGCCGGCCGCCATGTCCAGCTGGTAGTTGAGTTGCCGGGAAGCGCTGAGCACCTTTTGCCGGGTGGCCTCCGACACGCCGGGTTCGTCATTGATCACCCGGGAGACGGTCTTAATTCCGACGCCGGCAAGGGCAGCCACATGGCGCATCGTCGGACGACTGGCGGAAAGTGCCGCCTGGCCACGATCGGACATCGTTGTCAAAAAAATCGCTCCTTCTGATTACATCTATTGACTCTCCAGTGTGATGCTGCTTACATCGTACATGACATCGTTGTCGAGGCCAGTGAGGGCCTCAAACACCAGGAGATTCAATGTTGAGTTCCAAAGCACCCCGTTCAACGGCCACCCGCCTGTTCGCTGCAGGAGCAGTGCTGACCTTGGGAGCGCTCAGTCTAACTGCCTGTGGCGGCAGTTCCACCGGGACGGCTGCCAGCGGAGGCGCCACTGACGCAAAGATCGGCGTTTCGCTGATCGTAAAGACCACGTCCAACCCGTACTTCGTAGCAATGGAAGACGGCGCGAAAAAAGCAGCCGAGGGGGGCAATATTGATCTGACGCTGGCTGCCGGCAAGTCCGACGGCGACGAAGACACCCAGATCCAGGCGATCGAGAATGCCATCTCCAAGGGCGACAAGGGCATCCTCATCACCCCGAACGGGCCCGCCGTTGTCGACGCAATCAAGAAGGCCCGCGACGCAGGCTTGTACGTGATCGCCCTGGACACCCCGCCGGACCCGGCCAGCGCCGTGGACATCACCTTCGCGACCGACAACTTCGCGGCCGGCAAACAGATCGGGCAGTGGACCGCTGCGCAGCTGGATGGCAAGAAGGCCACCATTGCCTTGGTTGACCTGTTCAGCGACAAGGTCGTTTCGGTTGACTACAACCGCGATCAGGGATTCCTGACCGGAATGGGCATCGACACCGCCGACAAGACGAAGAACGGTGACGAGGCCAAGACCGGCAAGTACACGGGCGGTAAGGGCGGGGACTACGAGATCGTCGGCAGCCAGGCCTCCCAGGGCGCCGAGGACGGCGGCCGGACCGCGATGGAAACCCTGCTGTCGAAGAACCCCAACATCAACGTCGTCTACACCATCAACGAACCGGCCGCTGCGGGCGCCTATGAGGCGCTGAAGGCTGCGGGCAAAGAAAAGGGCGTGCTGGTCGTCTCCATCGACGGAGGCTGCACCGGCGTGAACAACGTCAAGTCCGGAATCATCGGCGCCACCGCCCAGCAGTACCCCGTCAAGATGGCCCAGCTGGGCGTCCAAGCCATCCACGACCTGGCCACGTCGGGCAAGAAGCCGTCGGTCTCAGCGGGCCTGGACTTCTTCAACACCGGCTCCGCACTGGTCACTGACAAGGCAGTTGCCGGGCTGGATAGCATCGACACCACGGCCGCTTCTCAGATCTGCTGGGGCAAGTAACCCCTTCCCTGTGCGGGGGGACGTGCCAAGGCGTCTCCCCGCAGCGCGCAGCACGACAACAGTTACAGAACATGGAAGTTCAGGAGTAATTCAAGTGACCCAGCAACAGACCGCCGGCCCCCCGAACACCGGGCATGCTGATTTGGCCGAGGAATTCCTCGACCGCCAGACCCCTCTCAGCAGAATCCGCAACATTCTCCACCGCTACCCGGCCCTCAGCCCCGCCATTGTCCTGCTGATCGCAGTGGTGGTCTTCGGACTCCTCAATGACCGCTTCCTGCGGGTAGAGAACCTGTCCCTGATCACGCAGCAGGTAGCGGTGGTGGGCACCCTGGCCATCGCTCAGACCCTCATCATCCTGACCGCCGGCATCGACCTCTCCGTCGGCGCGGTCATGATCCTGTCCTCGATGGTGATGGCCCAGCTCGCGGTCGGCAACGGTGTTCCCGGGCCGCTGGCACTCATTGCAGGTCTCGCTGTCGGTCTTGCCGCCGGCGCGCTCAACGGCTTCCTGGTCACAAGATTCCGGCTCCCACCGTTCATCGTCACCCTCGGAACGCTGAACATTTTCGTCGCCCTAACGCTGCTCTACTCAGGCGGCAGCACGGTCCGCGGATCCGCGATGCCAGGTGTCCTCACCTGGCTGGGAACCACGTTCCCGGTCGGGGCCGTCCGCATCTCCACCGGCGTCGTCATGATGCTCCTGCTCTACGCCGTTGTCGCCTTCATCCTGGGCAAGACGGCCTGGGGACGGCACGTCTACGCCGTGGGCGATGACAAGGAGGCGGCCCGTCTCGCCGGTATTCCGGTCAGCCGCGTCCTCATGAGCGTCTACCTCGCCGCAGGAGCAGTTCTTGCCGCCGGCGCTTGGATCCAGATCGGCCGCACCAACGCCGCCAGCCCAAACGCCGGGGTCGACCTGAACCTGGACTCCATCACCGCCGTCGTGATCGGCGGAACAAGCCTCTTTGGCGGCCGCGGCTCCATCTGGGGTTCACTCCTCGGAGCGCTGATCGTCGGAGTCTTCCGAAACGGCCTGTCCCTCGCCGGCCTGGACGTCCTGTACCAGACCCTCGCCGTAGGCATCCTGATCATTGTTGCTGTGTCTATCGACCAGTGGATCCGAAAGGTCAAGTCATGACCATGACAGAATCTGCAGCCTCCCAAGCCGCCACCCGCGAGCCCATCCTCAAGGCCAGGAACCTCGTCAAGACCTTCGGCCGCGTCGTCGGCCTCGACGGCGTCAGCCTGGACCTCTACCCGGGCGAAGTCCTGGCCGTCATCGGCGATAACGGTGCCGGCAAGTCCACGCTGATCAAGTGCCTTACCGGCGCCGAAATACCGGACACCGGAGAACTCTACGTATCGGGGAAGCAGGTGCACTTCAAGCGACCGCAGGACGCCCGGGTCCACGGCATCGAAACGGTCTACCAGAACCTGGCCGTCTCCCCGGCACTCGATGTTGCCTCGAACCTGTTCCTCGGCCGTGAAGAGCGACTCCCCGGCCCCTTGGGGAGCCTATTCCGGATGCTCGACACCAAAGGCATGCGCCGGAAGGCAAAGGAAGAGCTGACCCGCCTGGGCATCTCAACCCTCCAGGACGTCACAGTACCGGTCGAAAACCTCTCCGGCGGACAGCGCCAGGCCGTCGCCGTGGCCCGCGCCGCAGCGTTCGGTTCAAAAGTCGTAGTGCTTGATGAGCCGACGGCGGCACTCGGGGTTCGGGAATCGAACCAGGTCCTGCAGTTAGTCCGGGACCTCCGAGACCGCGGCCTGCCGGTCATTCTGATCAGCCACAACATGCCCCACGTGTTTGACGTCGCGGACCGCATCCACATCCAGCGCCTCGGCAAGTGCGCCGCCACGATCACCCCGCAATCACACACCATGACCGACGCAGTTGCGATCATGACCGGCGCAGCCACCGCCTAAACAGCTGCCGCCTGCCAATAAACAGCTGCCGCCTGCCACTAATCAGTCCGCGGACCCGGTATATCGGTCCGCGGACTGACGTGGCTCGGACCGGCCCCGCCATCAGCTTCCACGAGAGACAGACCATGGATTACCTCACAACAGCCCGGCACGACGCTCACCAGATGCTCGACGTCATGGTGGTAGGCGAAGCGCTGATCGACGTGGTCACCACGTCACACGACAAAGTGGAACACCCGGGCGGTTCTCCGGCCAATGTCGCCTACGGACTCGGCCGCCTCGGCGTAGCCACCGGTCTACTCACGGCCATCGCCCAGGACGCACGGGGGACCTCCATCGAAAACCACCTCCGCAGCGCGGGCGTCATACTCCTGCCCGGATCAAAATCCCTCACCCGGACGGCATCGGCAACCGCAACCCTTGAACCCGACGGCTCCGCAAAGTACGACTTCGACATCACCTGGGACCTCGCCCCGACAGCCCCCGCCTACTACCCAAAAATACTGCACACCGGATCCATCGCCACCTTCCTTAACCCCGGTGCAGGGGCCGTAAAATCCCTGCTCGAGCAGGCCCACAGACACTGCATGATCACTTATGACCCGAATATCAGACCGGCCCTGCTCGGCAGCCACATGGAAGCCAAAGCCACGTTCGAAGAGCTTGTGCCATTAACCGACGTCGTTAAACTCAGCGACGAAGACGCCCAATGGCTCTACCCCGAAAAAAACCTGGACGAAACCGCAGCCCACATCCTCGGTCTGGGCACCGGACTTGCCGTCATCACCAAGGGCGCCGAAGGCTCACAATTCACCACCCCCGCCGCTAGCATCCGGATTCCCGCCGTGAAGTCCAACGTTGCCGACACCATCGGCGCCGGGGACTCCTACATGTCCGCCCTGATCCTGGGCTTTCTCACCCGAGGAACCGAAGGCTTCGCCCCAGCTGTCCTGGAGCAGCTCGGACACACGGCGGCTGCGGCCGCGGCCATTACCGTGCAGCGCCCGGGAGCGAACCCCCCAACCATGGAAGAACTCAACATGGCAATCGGGGCCTTCCCCGTTGCCCAATCCGCGGCTTCTTGAAACAGATCATCACATGGCTGGTTGTCACCTACGACCGTTTGATACCCATGCCGCGGCGTGGCATCGAAAAATCGTCAACACCCTTCTTAGGTGTGACTCGCAGCGATAAATGGCGGTCTATTCGCAGCGCTATTTGTCACCCTTGAGCCCGAAAGGGGATCCTTTACCGGGTGCACGGGACTGCTGAGGCTTTGATTGGCACGGTGACTACGGCGTGCGTTGGACGTTGCGGTACACCGTGCTCCTGGCGACCTTGAACAGCTCAGCGATTTCGGCGGTGGTGTGTTGTCCTCCCTTATATAGGGAGACGAGGTGGGTTTCCTGGCTTTTGCTGAGTTTTGCCAATTCTTTGCCAACAAGTCAGTTCCGGGCAAAGCAAAGGCCCCTGCTTCCCTTGTAAATAAAGGGAAGCAGGGGCCTCGCTATCTGGCGGTGACGGTGGGATTTGAACCCACGTTGGCTTTTACACCAAACAACATTTCGAGTGTTGCACCTTCGGCCGCTCGGACACGTCACCAACCTGACTAGGGTACCGGAGCAAGGCGCCCATCGACAAAACGAGCCGCAACAGCACCCGAACAAACCCGTTGCCTGCGCGCGGCGCTCTTCCCCGCGACCCGGCAGGGCACTAGATTCGGGAGCACCATGACTACTTCTGAAGGACCCGCCACGGCTGTTCCGCACGCCACCGCCTACTGGACCGTCGGCCCGGAACAGGGCGAGCTGCGCAGCGAGGACCTGTCCGCCCGCGGCCCCGGCGAGGCGCTCTGTCCGGACCCTGTATTCGGGCATCAGCAAGGGCACCGAGCTCGTGGTCCATCACGCCAGCGTCCCGGCGTGCGTCGCCGGGGCCATGGCCGCCCCCAACCAGGAGGGCGACTTCCCGTACCCGGTGAAGTTCGGCTATCTCACCGTGGGCGTGGTCGAGGACGGCCCGGACGGCTGGGTTGGCAAGCGCGTTTTCTGCCTCTACCCGCACCAGGACCGCTTCGTGGTTCCGGTCGAGTCGCTCACCGTGATCCCCGACGGCGTCCCGGCCCGCCGCGCGGTGCTCACCGGCACGGTGGAAACCGCCGTCAACGGCCTCTGGGAGGCCGGACCCCGCCTGGGCGACAGGGTTGCCGTGATCGGCGCCGGACTCGTCGGCGGCATGGTGGCCAAGCTCCTCGCCGGCTTTCCCCTGGAGCGGCTGCAGCTGATCGACGTCGACCCCGCCAAACGCGCGTTCGCGGACGCCCTCGGCGTCGACTTCAGCCACCCCGACGACGCCCTGGCGGACTGCGACATCGTGATCCACTGCTCCGCCTCGCAGGAAGGCCTGCAGCGGAGCCTGCAGCTGGTGGGGGACGAGGGCGACATCATCGAAATGTCCTGGTACGCCGACCGGAGCGTCACGCTGCCGCTGGGGGAGGACTTCCACGCCCGCCGCCTGTCCATCCGGGCCAGCCAGGTCGGGATGGTGGCCCGCGCCCGCCGGCACCGCCGCACCAACGCCCAACGCCTCGCGCTCGCCGTGTCCCTGTTGCAGGACCCGGTCTTTGACGTCTTCCTCACGGGCACCTCCACGTTCGCGGAGCTTCCCGGCGTCGTCCAGCGGCTCGCCGACGGGACCCTGGACGCGCTGTGCCACGTGATCGAATACCCGTCCGCCACAGCCGAATCCGCAGAAGCCCCATCCACCGTCCAGCCCACCGAAGCCACGAGGTAGCCCGTGTTCAGTCTGACCGTCCGCCGCAACTTCATGATCGCCCACAGCCTTCCCCGCGAAGTCTTCGGCCCGGCCCAGGGCCTGCACGGGGCAACCTTCGTCACCGAGGTGACGTTCCGCCGTCGTCGGCTCAATGACGACGCGATCGTGCTGGACATCGGCGCGGCAGGGAACGTCGTGGACCAGATCCTTGACGAGCTGAACTACAAGAACCTCGACGAGCACCCCGACTTCGCAGGCAAGCTGAGCACCACCGAGGCCCTGGCCCGGTACATCGGCGACGCCGTCGCCGCGCAGATCCGCGTCGGCAGGGACGGCCGCGCGCTCACCGGGCTGGACGTTACCCTGCGGGAGACCCCCGACGCGTGGGCCAGTTACTCGCTGGACTTCGAGGCCAGCTAAGCGCCGCAGATGCCGCCGGCCAGCCTGCGCATCCGGTTCGTTGTGCCCGGGAACGTCCGGCACAACTCCGGCGGGAACGTCTACAACGCCGCGCTCGCCGCCGAACTCACGGCCCTCGGCGCCGACGTGGAAACCTGCCCGCTCGACGGCGACTGGCCGGGCGGCAGTGCCGGGGACCGGCGGCGCCTGGCCCGGCTCCTTTGCACTGTGACGCCGGGCTCCGTGACGCTGGTGGACAGCCTCCTCGCGTGCGGCGCGCCCGACGAGCTGGAGGCGGCGGCCGCCGCCGGACAACGGGTGTGGATTCTGCTGCACATGCCGTTGCCGGAGCACCCGGAGCGCGAACGCAGGGCCCTGCAGGCCGCGGCCGGGGTCATCTGCACCAGCCGTTCGGCCGCGGCGGGCATCCGCGCCCGGCACGGCCTGGACGGCATCAGGGTGGCCCTCCCCGGTACTGCACCGGCCGCCGCTGGCGGCGGGCAGCCTGTCCGCGGGGTCCGGCGTGCCGCACTTCATCGCCGTGGCCGCGCTGCTGCCGAACAAGGACCAGACGCTCCTGCTGGCCGCGCTTTCCCGCCTCACGGACCTGCCCTGGACGGTGTCCCTCATCGGCTCGGACACCGCCGATCCGGCCTATGCCGCGCAGCTCCGGGCGGAGGTGGACCGGCTGGGCCTGGCCGGGCGGGTCAGCATTCCGGGCGAGCTCCGCGGCCCGGCGCTGGACGCCGAGTGGGGTGCGGCCGACCTCAGCCTGTTGATTTCCCGGGCCGAAACCTATGGCCTGGTGGTCACGGAGTCCCTGGCCCGCGGCGTTCCCGTTCTGGTGCGTGAGGGCACCGGCGCCGTCGAGGCGCTCGCCGCCGGCACCCTCAACGGCAGCCCGCCCGGCGCCCGCCGACGGCCCGCCGGCGCCCGAGGTGCCGGCGCCTGACCTGCCCGAGTTGCCGGGGGCCGCCGTCGGCCTCGGGACGGACCCCGCCCCGCTGGCGGACCTGCTCCGGCGCTGGCTGAGCGAGCCCGGACTCAGGCAACGCTGGCGGGACGCGGCCGCGGCGGCACGCGGCCGGTTGCCCGGCTGGGACGCCACCGCGCGGACTGTCTTGGAGTCCCTGTCGACCGGGACTGCAGGCTCGGGGAAAACGGACAGCGCGGGTTGATACCCCTTCTTGATACCGCTGACGGGGAAGCTGTTGGAGAATGAGCCCATGAGCAACCTGCCTGCGACGACGCACCCGGCCTCGACCAACGCGCCCGCCACCCTGCCGGAACCACAGACCCTGACCCCGGAACGGCTCCGGGCGTGGGCCTGGCACCGGCAGGGCCTGGACGGCTCGCTGGCCGGCCGCACGGCGGAGCAGGTTTTCGCCCGGGCAGGCTGGGCCCGGTCCGTCGGCGGCGCCAACCCGTACCTCACGCTCTTCGCCCGCGCCGGCATCCGCCGCGAGCAGGTGGACGCCGACGTCCTGGCCCACCGGATCCTTGAGCTTCCCGCGGCCCGCGGCTGCACCTACGTCCTGGGCCGGGATGACTTCGCCTGGGCCCTGCAGCTGGGCCGGGACGCGGCCGATTCGGCCTTCAGGGTGGTGGGCAGGCTCGGCGTGGACCGCGGCGAAATCACGCTGCTGGAGGAGCAGGTGATCCACACTCTTGCCGAGGCGGAGGGACCCATGGATCCGCGGCAGCTCAAGGACGAGCTCGGCGATTCCGTGCGCAACCTCGGCGAGGAAGGCAAGAAGAAGGGCGCCACCACCACGCTGCCCACCGCCCTGGGGATCCTGCAGTCCGACGGCCGGATCCGCCGGGTCCCCGCGAACGGGCGCCTGGACCAGCAGCGCTACGCCTACGAGCCCTGGGGCCTGCCGCCCAGCGGCCTCGACGACGGCGACGCGCGCACCGAGCTGATCCGCCGCTACCTGGGCTGGACCGGCGGCGCCACCTTCAAACAATCGCAGTGGTTCACGGCGTTCACCGTGGCGCAGACCAAGGCGGCGCTCGCCGCCGTCGGCGCCGTCGAGGTGCCCACCGCGCAGTCCGCCGGCGGGGGAGAGGCGCAGACCGCCGCCGGGGGCGACGCGCTGTGGATGCTGCCCGACGACGTCGGCCGGCTCGCCGCCTTCGAGGAACCCGCAGGGGGAACAGATCCAGCTGCTCGCCGGCACGGATTCGCTGTTCCTGCTGCGCCGGAACGCGGCGGACCTGCTCGCCGAGGAAGACCGGGACAAGCCGGCGCTGGGGTCGCTCGCGCTGCAGGCGGATCTCCCGGACCACCCCATCCTGGACCGCGGCAGGATCATCGGGCTCTGGCAGTACGAACCGGCCAGGGAGCGGATCGTGCCCTGGCTGTTCCACGGCCCCACGCCCGCCGTGACGCAGCGGATCGCCGAGGTGGAGGCCTGGATCCGCGAGGACCTTGGTGATTTCCGGGCCTTCAGCCTGGACTCGCCGGCCTCCCGGCAGAAGCGGATCGACGCGCTCGCGGCATCGGCAGCAGCCTCGGCGGCGGAAACGGTGGCGGCGGCCGCTACCGGCAGCGCCAGCGGCGGCCTTCAGGCTAGCCGGAACGGATCAGGCGCGGTGTCCGGCGAAGAACTCCCGCAGGAGCGCGGCGCACTCCTGCTCCCGGACGCCTGCATAGACTTCCACCCAATGGTTGAGCCGGCGCTCGCGGAGGATATCGAACACGGAGCCCGCGGCCCCGGCCTTCTCGTCCCAGGCGCCGAACACCACCCGCGGAATCCTGGCCAGGACGATCGCTCCGGCGCACATCGCACAGGGCTCCAGGGTGACCACCAGGGTGCAGTCTTCCAGCCGCCAGCCGTCGTCGCCCCCGCCTTCCAGGGCCCGGCGCGCCCGCAGCCGCGCGGCGGCCTCCCGGATGGCGACCATCTCGGCATGGGCCGTCGGGTCCCCAAGCGCCTCGCGTTCATTCCGGCCGGCGCCCAGCACCGAACCGTCCGGACCGATCACCACGGCGCCGATCGGCACGTCCTCGGTGGCGAGGGCATTCCGGGCCTCGGCCAGGGCAAGGCTCATCCATTGGGCATGGCGGGGCTCCGGGGAAGTCATGGGTCAATGATAGTTTCGACCCTAAGCATGCTGTTCAGCACGGCTGTGCAGCCCACGGGTTTAGATCGTCAAGTGTTCGGGAGACAGCAGTGGTCACGGAAACAGAGAACTGGCTGACGCGGCGCTGGGGCAAGTGGGTGGTGCCCTACGCTGCGCTGTGGATCACCATGCTGATCGGCGGCGTGGCGGTGGTGATTCTGGCGCTGTTCAGCGCCGAGGTCTACGACAACGTGGTGGACAGCGCTGGCCTGGCGAACCTGGACAAGCCGGCACTGGCGTTCATGGAGCATTTGCGCAACCCCGGCTTGGACGCCTTCGTCACAGGGTTCACCAACATCGGCGGCGGCATCGGCATGCCCATCCTGGCCAGCATCCTGACCGCGCTCCTGATCTATACCTCCCGCAGCTGGCGGCCGCTGATCCTGATCGGCGGGGCCGCCGCCGTCTCCGTGACGGCCACGTCCCTGGGCAAGAAACTGATCGGGCGTACCCGTCCGGACCACGCCGACGCCGTGCCGCCCTTCGAGAACTCGCCGTCGTTCCCGAGTGGGCACACGCTGAACACCACAGTGGTGATTGCCCTCGTGGTGTATCTGGCCTGCCTGCAGATCAAACGGACCAGCGCACGGATCGCCCTGATCGCCGCGGGTGTGATCTTCATCGTCGCGATGGGCCTCAGCCGGGTCTTTCTGGGCCACCACTGGATGACTGACGTGATCTTCGGGTGGGTGCTGGGACTGGCCTGGGTGGGGATCGTGATCCTGGCCCACCGGCTCTTCCACGGGCTCCGGCACCGCGAACACGCGGGCCCCGCGCCGACGTTTGAGCACCCCGCCCACCTGCATGAGGGCGCCACCGGCGGCACTGCCAGCGGCACGTCTCCGGCCGGCGCGAGCGACGCCGAGACTCCCGGCCCCGCGGGACGGTCCTCGGCTTCCGGGTGATAGTTTTGACCCATGCGCACTCTCGTTGTGGACCACCCGCTGGTCGCCCATAAGCTCACCGTTCTGCGGGACAAGAACACCCCGTCCCCGGTGTTCCGCCAGCTCACCGAGGAGCTCGTCACGCTCCTCGCCTACGAGGCCACGCGTGATGTCCGCACCGAACCGGTGACCATCGAGACGCCCGTCAGCACCACCGTCGGCACCGCCTTCACCAAGCCCACCCCGCTGGTGGTCCCGATTCTCCGCGCCGGACTCGGCATGCTCGAGGGCATGACCAAACTGGTCCCCACCGCCGAGGTCGGCTTCCTGGGCATGGCCCGCGATGAAGAAACGCTTGACATCATCACGTACGCCGAGCGCCTCCCGGAAGACCTCACGGACCGCCAGATCTTCGTCCTCGATCCCATGCTGGCCACCGGCGGAACCCTGCGCGAGGCCATCAAGTTCCTCTTCAAGCGCGGCGCTTCCGACGTCACGTGCATCTGCCTCCTCGCGGCCCCCGAGGGCCTGGCCAAGCTGGAAGAGGAGCTGTCCGACGCCAATGTGACGATCGTCCTGGCCTCGATCGACGAGAAGCTGAACGAGAAGTCCTACATCGTGCCCGGCCTGGGCGACGCGGGAGACCGACTGTACGGCGTCGCCGGCTAGGTACGCTTAGGCGCAACCCCGGGGATGCCTTCCGCATCGCCGCGGCCCGCGCTAGCCTGTCCGCCATGGACTGGAAACTTGAACTCGTGTTTGTCCCCGTGTCCGATGTTGACCGGGCCAAGGATTTCTACGTCAATAAGGTGGGCTTCAACGCCGACTACGACGAGCGGCCCATGGACGGTATCCGGTTTGTCCAGCTGACGCCGCCGGGCTCCGGCTGCTCGATTGCGATCGGGGAGGGCCTCAACGACGCCCCGCCGGGTACGGCCCCGAGCCTGCAGCTCGTGGTCGGCGACATCGAGGCCGCGCACCGGCAGCTCAAGGACAATGGCGTGGACGTCAGCGACGTCGACGTCCAGGACTGGGGCCACTTCCTCTACTTCGCCGATCCCGACGGCAACAAGTGGGCCGTGCAGTACATCCCCGGCCGGCCCAACGGCTGATCCCGCCGAAGCGCGCGCGGAGCCGGCCCCGGGCGCGGGTGTGCGGCAGGGGTGTGCGGCAGGGGCATGAGGCAGGATGGAGCCATGATCCTTCCTTCCCCGCGCCGTGCCACGACCCTGACCGCCCGCGCCGTCCTGTTCGACATGGACGGCACGCTGGTGGATTCCACCAGCATCGTGGAGCGGGTGTGGACCACTTTTGCCGGCCGCTACGGCCTGGATATCGGGGAAATCCTGCGCTCCTCCCACGGGGTCCAGGCGATGGACACGGTGCGCAGGTTTGCCCCGGCCGGAGCCGACGTCCATGCCCTGGCGGCCGAACTCGGCCGGATGGAGCTGGCCGAGACCCGCGGCATTGTCCCGGTGCCGGGCGCAGTGGAACTGCTGGCGGTCCTCCCGCCGGATGCCGTCGCGCTGGTGACGAGCGCTTCCCGGGACCTGGCGGAGGTCCGGATGGCTGCCGCGGGCATCGGCGTGCCGGCCGCCTCGGTCACGTCCGAGGACGTGGCCCGGGGCAAGCCGCACCCTGAGGGATACCTTCGGGCGGCCGCCCTGCTGGGGGTGCACCCGGACGACGCGGTGGTGTTCGAGGACGCCCCGGCGGGCATCGCCGCCGGGCTCGCCGCCGGTATCCGGACCGTCGCGGTCGGGCCCAATGCCGGCGAACTGCCGGACGGTGTGCTCCACATTCCCGACTACTCCGGGGTCTCCGTCAGCACGCACCTCACCCGCGCCGGGCACCGGACGCTCTCCCTCAGCTTCTAGGTCCGGCGCCCGGGCCCGACGCGGCGGCCCGGGCCTAGCCTGCCAGCAGGTACACGGTGGTCCCGCCCACGGTCTGGGCGGTGAAATTAGCCTGCACCCAGGCGGCAATCCGGGCGGCATCATCGGATCCGCTCTCGCCCTGCATCATGCGCCCGGCGATGAAGTAGTGGATCTTGCCGTCGGCCACGTACTGCTGGAACTGCGCCAGGGTCGGCGCGGGGTCCGTGCCGTTGAACCCGCCTACGGCCATCACCGGGAGCTGCGCGGCCAGCTGGTAGCCGGCGGCGTTGTTGGATCCGACGACGGCGGCCGCCCAGGTGAAGTGTCCGGCGTCCGTCTGGAGCGCCGTCACCAGCGCCGCCGGCGGCGTGCTGGCCCCCAGCAGGCCGCCCATGCCGCCTGCCCCGCCCGCACCCGGACCGCGGCCGGCACCCGTAAACGTGCCGTTGCCATTCCCGGCGGTTGGGCCGGCGATGCCGGCGGCGCCGCCGAAGGCCGCCGGCATCCCCGCCCCGCCCCGGCCGGAGACGGCCGGCCCGGCGGTGACGATCGCGCCGCTGTGGGGGGTGGCCGCGGTGGAGAGCGAGTACGCCAGCGGTCCGGCGAGGGCCGCGGCGACGGCGAGCGCCGCCGTCGTCCGCGCCGTGATCCCGGAGGCCTTGACCCCCGCCCCCTTGAATCCCGGAACCGCGCCGGCCAGCACCAGGCCGGCGGCCGCGAGCGAGCCCGGGAGCACCACCCAGCGCAGCCACGGCAGATACGTCGCGGTGCGGCCGAGGAGCACGGAGGCCATGGTCCCCGCGGCCACGAGGGCCGCGGCGAGCACGGCGGCAGCCACGGGCTGGTCCCGCCGCTGCCAGAGCAGGATGCCGCCCAGACCGGCGAGCCCGGCGATCCCCGGGGCCAGCGCCACCATGTAATACGGGTGGATGATCCCGGCCATGAAACTGAACGTCAGCCCGGTGACGGCCACCCAGGAACCCCAGATGATCACCGAGGCCCGCACGGCGTCGGTGCGCGGAGCCCGGCGGCCCAGCCACAGCAGCCCCGCTCGCGAGCAGCAGCGCCGAGGGAAGCAGCCACGCGATCTGGCCGCCGAACTCGCTGTTGAAGAGCCGGAAGAGCCCCGGTGTGCCCCAGCCGTTGCTGCCGCCCACACTCCCGGTTTCGTCGCCGGTCAGCCGGCCCAGCCCGTTGTAGCCGAGCGTCAGTTCCAGGATGGAGTTGTTCTGCGAGCCGCCGATATACGGCCGGTTGGCGGCCGGAATGAGTTCGACGGCGGCCAGCCACCACCCGGCCGCGGCGGCCATCGCCGCCCCCGCGCACAGCAGGTGAACGAGGCGCTTGCCCAGCCCCGCCGGCGCCGCGAGCAGGTACGCCAGGGCAAAGCCCGGGACCACCAGCAGGACCTGCAGCTGCTTGGTGAGGAACCCGAAGCCCAGGAGCACCCCGGCGAACAGGAGCCAGCGCAGCCGCGCATCCTGGATGGAGCGCAGCACCGCGTAAGCGGCCGCGGTCATCAGAAGCACCAGCAGGGCATCGGGATTGTTGAACCGGAACATCAGCACCGCCACCGGGGTCAGCGCCATGACCGCACCTGCAAGGACTCCGGCGCCGTGGGCCAGGCGCGGATCGGCCGTGGCGGGGGCCGCGGCCCGGCGGACGGCCAGGTAGACGAGCCAGACCGTGCCGATCCCCATGAGGGCCTCCGGGACCAGGATGCTCCAGGAGCTCAGCCCGAAGATCCGCACGGACAGTCCCATCACCCACAACGACGCCGGCGGCTTGTCCACGGTGATGGCGTTGGCGGCGTCGGACGAGCCAAAGAACCAGGCCGCCCAGTCCTGCGAGCCGGCCTGGGCCGCGGCCGAATAGAAGGCGTTGGCCCAGCCGGAGGCGCCGAGGTTCCACAGGTACAGCACGGCCGTGGCCAGCAGCAGGGCCGCCAGTTCCAGCCGCTGCCGCCGCGGCCGGGAGCCGGTCCCGCCACGCTGGGCGGGAACCGGGGACCCCGGCAGCTGCGGGTGCCCCGGAACTTCCCGAGGATCTGGGCCTTGCCGAAGCGCCGGGGGCAGTGCCCGCGGAGGGCTCAGCGTAGGGGCCGGTGTTTGGCCGGAGCGCGGTCTCAGGGTGTCAGTCATGGCCGTCTACGCCCCCAGCTTGTAGACGGTGGCGTTGCCCACGGTCTGGGCCTGGTAGTTGGCCGCGACCCAGGTGGCGACCTCGGAGTTGCCGCCGCGGCCCCCGCCCATGCCGCCCATGCCGCCGCCGGAGATGAAGTAGCCGATCTCGCCGCGGTCCACCATCGCCTGGAACTGTGCGAGCGTCGGGTAGGGGTCGCCGCCGTTCCAGCCGCCGAGCGCGATCACGCTGGTCCCCGTGGCGAGTTCCAGGCTGGCGGCCTGGGTGGCGCCGGAGACAATCGCGGACCACTTGGCGTCGGAAGACTTCAGCAGCGCTGTCAGCTCGGCCGAGGCCGTTTCGCTGCCGGGTCCGCCGCCGCCTGCCATGCCGCCGGTGGTGGAGTTCCCGCCGTCGCCGAGTGCCCTGCCTGCTGCCCCGAACCCGCCGCCCATCGCGGACGCGGTGGGCCCGGACGTGGGGATCGAACCGGAGTGCGGCTGGGCCGCCGTCGCCAGCGTCCAGGCGGTGGTCCCAAGCCCGCCGGCGAGCAGCGAGAGGACCACGACGCCGGCGGTGGCTGCCTTGCGGAGCCGCGCCGGAAGCCCCGACAGGCTGTCTGCACCGGCCAGAAGCGGGAGCAGCAGCGCCGCGGCGGCCAGGACACCCAGGACCACGGTGATCACCCGAAGCCCGGGAAGCCAGGACGGGTCGCGGCCCAGGAGCACGGCCGACCACGCCGAGGTGGCCAGCACCGTCACGGCCAGGACAGCCCGTGCCGGCCCGTAGGACCGGCCCCGCCACAGTTCCACGGACCCGATGCCGGCCAGGGCCGCGACCGCGGGGGCCAGCGCCACGGCGTAGTACGGGTGCACGGTGCCGCTCATGAAGCTGAAGATTCCGGCCGTGACCACCAGCCAGCCGCCCCACAGCAGGAGCGCCGCCCGGGTCTTCGAGGTCCTAGCCTCGCGCCGGGTGAACCACAGGCCGGCGGCCAGCAGGATCAGGGCGGCCGGCAGCAGCCAGGACACCTCGCCGCCGAAGCTGGCGCCGAACATCCGGGTGATCCCGGCTGCGCCGCCGAACCCCACGTTGCCGTTGCCGCCCGGGCCGCCCGCGTTGCCTCCCCGGCATTCCTCCACCCGAGCCGGTGATCCGGCCCAGGCCGTTGTAACCGAACGTCAGTTCCAGGAAGCTGTTGGTCTCCGAACCGGCCATGTACGGCCGGGCCGAGGCCGGGGTCAGCTGGAACAGGACGAGGTAGCTTCCGGCCACGACGGCGATCCCCGCGGCGGCGGCCAGCAGGTGCAGGAGCCGGCGGCCCAGGGTGGTGGGGGCCGCCCACAGGTAGGCCAGGGCCAGCCCCGGCACAATCAGGAAGCCCTGCAGCATCTTGGTCAGGAACGCCAGGCCGATCACTGCGCCGGCCGCGGCGAGCCATTTCCAGCCGGCCTTCTCGACGGCGCGGGTGGTGAGGTAGGCCGCCAGCACCAGGCACAGGGTGAGCATGGCGTCGGGGTTGTTGAACTTGAACATGAGCGCGGCCGCGGGGGTCAGCGCCAGGGCGCCGCCGGCCAGCAGGCCAGCCGCCGGCCCGGACACCCGCTTGACGGTCAGGTAGAGAAGCCCGACGGCGGCTACTCCCATGAGTGCCTGGGGAATGAGCATGCTCAACGCCGAGAAGCCGAAGAGCCGCCCTGCGAGGGCAGGAATCCACAGTGCGGCCGGCGGTTTGTCCACTGTGATGGCATTGCCGGCGTCGAGCGATCCGAACAGCAGCGCGGTCCAGTCCTTGGTGCCGGCCTGGATCGCCGCGGCGTAGAAGGAGTTGCCGTAGCCCGTGGCTTCCAGGTTCCACAGGTACAACACCGCGGTGGCCACCAACAACAGGGCTGCCGAGGGCCGCACCCAGCGCGGCTGCGGTCCGAACAGCAGCCGTTCCCGGCTGCTCAGGATTGTCGGCGGCCGGGATGCGGGCGAATTCTGGACTGGCGGGCTGCCGGCGGGGGAGCCAGCCTGGGCTCCGGTGGTGGGGCTGATGGTTGAGGTCATTTACTGGGCCGTTTCTGTGCGGGGGAGGGACGCGTCGGGGGCGCCGGGCGCCGGAGCAGTGTCGGTGGGCCGGCCGCGGAAGACCACCAGCCGGAAGAGCAGGAATTTGACGGCCGTAGCGGCCAGATTGGCCGCAGTGACGGTGACGAGTTCCAGCCAGCGATCCGGGGTTCCTGCCGAAGCGCCGTGAACCAGGGCGAGCGCGCCCGAGGTCAGGGCCAGTCCGATGCCGAAGACCAGCAGCCCCTCGAAGTGGTGGCGGGCCGCCTGGCTGCTGCCCTGGATACCGAAGGTGAAGCGCCGGTTGGCCGCAGTGTTGGCCACGGCGGTGGTGAGCAACGCGAGGAAGTTTGCCAGTTGCGGGTCCATGATTCCGCGGCAGAGCAGGAAGATCAGCAGGTACGCGAGCGTGGAGGCCACCCCGATGCTGCCGAAGCGGACGAGCTGTCCGAAGAGGCTTCCCCCGGCGCTTTGCTCCTGGGCCCGTGAGGAAGCGGGAAGCGGACCGCGGGCCAGGGCGGCGCGCAGTTCCGGGACGGGGATCCGGCCGGAGACAAGATCCCTGCTCAGCCGGGCCATGCCGCGCAGATCCGCGAGGGCGGTCTGGACGATGTCCACGCTGGAATCCGGATCGTCGGTCCAGTCCACCGGGACTTCGTGGACGCGCAGGCCGCACTTTTCGGCCAGGACCAGCAGTTCGGTGTCGAAGAACCAGGCGTTGTCCAGGGTGTGGGGGAGCAGCTGCCGGGCTACGTCCGCCCGGATTGCCTTGAAGCCGCACTGGGCGTCGCTGAAGTGCGCGCCCAGGAAGGACTGCAGCATGAAGTTGTAGCTGCGCGAGATGAATTCCCGTTTGGGTCCGCGGACGACGCGCGAGTTGCGGGTCAGCCGGGTCCCGATCGCCAGGTCCGAGTGCCCGGAAATGAGCGGGGCCAGGAGGGGCCCGAGTGCCGCCAGATCGGTGGAAAGGTCAACATCCATGTACGCCAGGACCGGCGACGGCGAGGCGAGCCACACCCTGCGCAGCGCGTTGCCGCGGCCTTTTTCGGCCATGTGGACCACGGTCACCTCGCGGAGCTCGCGGGCTACGCGTTCGGCCGTCTTGAGAGTTCCATCGGTGCTGGCGTTGTCAGCCACCGTGATCCGGAACGGGTGCGGGAAGGAACCGAGAAGGTAGGCGTGGAGCCTGCGCAGGCAGGCTTCGAGGTCCCGTTCCTCGTTGAACACCGGGATGGTGACGTCCAGCACCGGTGTGGCGATTCGCGTGTCAATGGCGCTTCGCCGGCTACGCGGGCCGGTGGCGGCCGCGGCGGACGGTCCCGGGGCGGGCGCGTCGGCCAAAGCGAGTCCGGACGGCGAGGGCCCGGACTGTGCGGCGGGTGCAGCCGGGCCGGCCGGCGTCTCCGCGGAGTGGGGCTGGGTTCCTGGGGCCTGGTCTGTGAACGTCATGGCTCAACTTTCCCGTCGCCCCATATGAGGGCTTTAGGGTCAAGCTGTGCGGGTGCTGTGGAAGTCCGGCCCGGCCGGCCCGCCCGGCCCGGTGATTCCAGAGTTACTGGAGCGGCTGGCGGGCGGTGGGTTGACCAGTGATGCCCCGCGCACGAGAATGCGAACCATGAGTGACCATCGCGGCCTTTCCGGGCCGGCTCCGTTCACCGCCGATGACTTCGCCGAGCGGTTGCGGCGAGCAGCCCACGCCGCCCAGGATGCCGGGCTCGACGGCATCCTGGTCACTCCCGGACCGGACCTGCTGTACCTCACCGGGTATGCACCCGTGGCCATCACTGAGCGCATCACCATGCTCGTGATCCCCGTCGACGCGGAGCCCGCCATGATCGTTCCGAGGCTCGAGAGGCCCGACGCGGAAGCGGCCGCCGGCGCCTCGATTCTGCGGATCACCGACTGGACCGACGGGAGCGACCCCTACACGGAATCTGCGACGCTGATGGCCGGCACCGGACGTTATGCCGTCTCTGACTCGGCCTGGGCCATGCACCTCCTCGGCCTGCAGGATCGACTGCCCAATTCGACCTACGTCTCGATGACAACCGCCCTGCCGATGCTTCGGGCGATCAAGGATGACGACGAGATCGAGCGGCTGGCCGCGGCCGGCGCGGCCGCAGACCAGGCGTACGAGGAGATCGTCACCGTGCGGTTCGCCGGGCGCAGCGAGATCGACGTCGGCTCTGATCTCGCCGACCTACTTCGGCAATTCGGTCATTCGCAGGTGGACTTCACCGTCGTCGGTTCGGGTCCGAATGGAGCCAACCCTCACCACGAGATCGGCCCGCGGATCATCGAGGACGGGGACATGGTGGTGCTCGACTTCGGCGGCCTCAAACACGGCTACGGATCCGACACGACGCGGACCGTGCACGTCGGCGAACCCACCGCCGAGGAGCGCGAGGTTCACGACGTCGTCAGACACGCCCAGCAGGCCGGGTTCGAGGCCGTGCGGCCAGGCGTCGAGTGCCAGGAGATCGATCGCGTGTCCCGGGCGGTGATCACTGAAGCCGGCTACGGCGACTACTTCATTCACCGTGTCGGGCACGGAATCGGACTGACGACTCACGAGCCGCCGTACATGGTCGAGGGCGAAACCCAGATCCTCCACCCCGGCATGTGCTTCTCGATCGAACCCGGAATCTACCTGCCGGGCAGGTTCGGCGTACGGATCGAGGACATTGTGACGGTCGTTCCCGACGGCGGACGGCGACTCAATCAGACCTCGCACGAGATGAGAATCGTCCACTAGTTAGCCGACGTGGTCCCCGATCTGGCGTGGCCCCGGAACGAGATCGCTTCGCGGCGTCCGATCGGACCTGACGCCCGGTAAAGGACCGTGCAGCGGGCGGTCAGGTCGGGTTAGCTGCAGAATTCGAGGCAAGGATGTCTTTGCGGATTGCCCAACGCGCCGATGGCTGCCGCTGCGCCAACGGTGGCCCATGGCATCAGTAGCCAGGGCTGCCAACCGAGGCCCAAGACGCTTCCCAGCAACCAGAACACGAGGGTGGGCACCGCGAAAAAGGCTCCGATATGGATCCATTGATTCCGGACCGGGCGCAACAAATAGGCCAACACCCAGGCCAATGGCGCCGCAACCACCAGGGAAACTCCGAGGCCATACAGAATCACCAAGCCCAAAAAGCCCCATACGTGGCCGGCGTCGGTGCCGTTCAGCAAGGCGGGCACGCCATAGCCTCCCGAGACCAGGAGAAGTAGCGCCCCCACCCAGAGCGAGGTGGCGATGAGCCAGCCCTTCATCAACGCGTACGCATCCAGGACCACCCTGTGCGACCGAACTGCCTGCGGCTGCGCCGCGTCCCCCAATGCCATGGGCTTAGCCTACCGATGCGCAAAAGACCTTCCGCCCGTGCCGAGGGTGCGGCCGTCCGGTAGTGGATCCCTCACCGGGCAGCCCAGTTGAATCGCGGACCGAAGGCTATGGCATCCAGATCATGGGCAGTTACGGTGGCTACATGAGGGACAGGAGGCTGCCGATCATATGCGGGACGACAGAGTTCAAAGACGCCCTCGACAACGACAAGACGGAAGGCTGGCGCCATGCGGAAACTGATCTACGGCATGAATCTGACCCTGGACGGCTGCATCGCCGCGGCCGGCGACGACATCGGCTGGAGCAGGCCGAGCGATGAACTGTTCCAGTGGTGGCTCGACCAGGAGCGGGCTAGCAGCCTGTCGCTGTACGGCCGCAAGCTCTGGGAGACCATGAGCTCCTTCTGGCCGACCGGCGACCAGGAACCCAACGCCACCCCGGCGGAGATCGAGTTCGCGCGGAACTGGCGCGACACGCCGAAGGTGGTGTTCTCCTCGACGATCGACAAGGTCGACTGGAACACCCGCCTGGTCACCGGCGACGCGATCGCCGAGATCACCCGGCTCAAGGCCGGCGACGGCGGCCCGATGAGCATCGGCGGCGCAACGCTCGCCGGGGCGGCCATGCGAGCCGGGCTGATCGACGAATACGCGCTAGTCACCCATCCGGTCCTGGTGGGCGGCGGCACTCCGTTCTTCACCTCGCTGGATAGCTGGGTGAACCTGAATCTGGTGGAGACACGGACGTTTCCCGGCGGCGTGGTCCTGACCAGGTACGAGACGAGGCGCTGAGCGCGATTCCTCCGCGCGGTCAGGGAACAAGACGCGCTGTACGAAGCGTGGCGCCGTGCTGCCGCAGAGCGGGTGGAGGTTGCGTATGGCGGTGATTGCGAAGCAGGTGACGGCGTTTCCCATGCACATCATGTGCGCGGCGCCGCCCTCGGCGGTCCCTGCCTCCGCAATAGTCGTGCATGGAAGAATCGCGGCATGGATGCGGAGCAGCGGAGGCAGACTGAGTACCTCCTGAGATTGTTGGACAGCCTCGTGAAAGCGGTGGATCAGCGGGAGGATGTCTTCCAAGTGGTCGAGGACTCAGAGGATCAAGACGAAGCGATCCGTCGTCTGGTGGAACTGTTGGAGCTGGACGAAGTGTCCTGCCGGGCAATCCTGGACATGCAACTCAGAAGGTTCACTCGCGAACAGCGCAGGGCTATTGCTGCTCAAGCGGAAGAAACCAGATCGAGCCTGTCGTCCGGCGGGGAGCCATAGAGAGTTGACTAATCCCCGCCTCCGCCGCCGGAGCCGCACGAGGTCACGCGCAGAAGGCCCCGGATCCGTGTGGATCCTGGGCCTTCTGGGTGGGGCTGGCTGGTGCCGGCTTAGTACCAATTGTGCGCGTAGTGGAAGTCCAGGGCGCCACAGGGGGAGCCGTACCGCGTTTTGACGTAGTTCAGGCCCCAGTTGATCTGGGTCCGGTAGTTCGTCATGTAGTCGGCCCCGGCGCTCGCCATTTTCGAGGCGGGCAGGGACTGGACCACGCCGTAGGCCCCGCTGCTGGCGTTCGTGGCGGTGGTCTTCCAGTCCGATTCCTTGGTCCAGAGCTTCTGCAGGCACTGCATCTGCCCCGGTGCCCAGCCATAGCTGCCCAGTCGGGCAGCAGCGTAGGCCTGCGCGCCGGCGGGGTCGTCGACGGCGACCGGTGCCGCAGCACGGACAGGAGCAACGCGGACCGGTGCCGCGGGACGGGCGGGCGCCGCCGGGCGGGCCTTTGCCGGACGGGCCTTTGCCGGTGCGGCTGCGTGAGCGGCCGCGCGGGCGGGCGCCGGTGCTGCGGCCGGCTTGGCCTCCGGAGCCTTGGACACCACGGCGCTGTTCGCCGGCGTCGTGGACCCAGTCACCTGGATGCGTTCGAAGTTGAGCTTGGCCAGCGGGTCCACGCTCGTGGCGGATTCGGCGCCCGCAACATTGGCGGTGTGGGCGCCGGGCTCTGCCGCCTGGCTGGCAGCGCCGCCCCCCACCAGCAGTGCGCCGGCGACCGTGACGATGGCGGCACGGTGGCCGTTGATGCCGAGCCCGGCGGCCAGCCGGGACAGGGCGGACGCCTGCTTGGCCGGTTCGGCGCGGTGGCGGGACCTGGCGGCGGGGGAATGCGAAACGCCCTCAGGGCGCGTTTGTACGTTGAGTTCAGTCATGATTGCCTCTCAACGCCTGCGGAGTTAGCTGTCGGGTTCGGATGAGGTCATCCGGCCGCACGGAAAGTCACGTGTCGGCTTCACCCCAAGGGCGCATGTGTGCAGAATGCCCGGGAACTCTGGGTCCCCCGCCTCTGCCTGGTCAATCGGAATCCGGGAAGCGGCAGAGTTTGGCGTCCATCCGGATGTGCGGCACCGATGGCAGCGCACTCCTAAAACGCTACAGGACCTCGACGCTTAAGTCACATTTGGGTAACAGCAGTCACATCGGCGGGGTGTCGCCTTGCGCCCGATGCGCCGGCGCTCCGGGGTCGGTGGGCGGTGCCGTGGGCGGCTAGGCCGACGGCGGAGCCGCCGGCAGCCGTACGGCGAACTCCGTCCGCCCGGGCCGCGAGGTGACCTCGACGGTGCCGCCGTGGGCGTGCACGATCGACTGGACGATGGACAAGCCCAACCCGCTCGTCCCCTCGGAGGTCGGCGCGGCACCGCTGCCCGCCCCGCCCGGCCCGCCGGAAACGACGCCGGAAGCACTGCCCGCGCGGGGCCTGGCAGCGGAGCCGGACCGGGCCCCCGCCGTCGCGACCGCGGGCTGCGCGGTGACCGCCGGATTGGAGCGCGAGGCGTCGGCCCGCGCGAAGCGGGCGAAGACGCGCCCGATGAATTCGGGGGCGATGCCGCTGCCGTTGTCCGTCACGGTGACCACGGCGCTGCCGTCAGCCGAACGCATGACGCCCGTGACCACCGTGGTCCCGGGTTCCGTGTGCTTGCGCGCATTGGACAGGAGGTTGGCCAGGACCTGGTGAAGCTGGGTCGCGTCACCGCGGACCACCACGGGCTCGTCCGGGAGTTCCAGCTGCCAGATGCGGTCCGGGGCCATGACTTTCTCGTCGCTCACCGTTTCGACGGCCAGTTGGGTGAGGTCGACGTCGGCGATCTTGAGCGGCTGCCCCTCGTCCAGGCGGGCCAGCAGCAGCAGGTCCTCCACGAGCGTGGTCATCCGCTCGGACTGGCTTTGCACGCGGGCGAGGGATTTCTCGCCGTCGGGCGTGAAATGCTCGGTCATCCGCATCAGCTCGGTGTAGCCGCGGATGGCCGTGAGCGGGGTGCGGAGTTCGTGCGAGGCGTCGGCGACGAACTGCCGCACCTTCATCTCGCTCTCCTGCCGCGCCTCGAGGGCATTGGAGACGTTGTCCAGCATCTTGTTCAGCGCGTAGCCCACGCTGCCCACTTCCGTTCCGGGATGGGCCGCCGACGTCGGGACGCGCACCCCGAGCGCCACCTCCCCGGCGTCCAGCGGGAGGCGGGAGACCTTGGTGGCCACCTCGGAGAGCTGTTCCAGCGGCTTCATGGTCCGCCGGATCAGGGCCGTACCGGCGAGGCCGATCAGCACGAGCCCGCCGGCGGACACCACCACCATGGTCCAGACGAGCGAGGCCAGGGTGCTTTCCTTTTCGGCCAGGGGAAGCCCGGTGACGATCACGTCGCCGTACGGTGCGCGCACGGCCGTGAGCCGGTACGCGCCGGCCGAGAGGGTCCGGTCCACGG
The DNA here is from genome assembly GCA_963810895.1 of uncultured Actinomycetota bacterium. Taxonomy (GTDB): domain Bacteria; phylum Actinomycetota; class Actinomycetes; order Actinomycetales; family Micrococcaceae; genus Arthrobacter. The sequence goes on along the minus strand of CAWEPM010000024.1, from coordinate 21,177 downwards.
GCACAGCGTTCGGGGCGAGCGCCACGAGGACCGCGTTGTCGGCGCGAGAGAGGTTCTCGAGGGTTGCGTCCCCGGCCAGGAAGCCGGCGCTGCTGACCTCGCCGTCCTCCAGCCGGGCATTGAGCATCCCGACGCCCTGCCCCCGGGCCTCAAGGGGGTCGCGGCGGCCGCCGGAGTTGCCGGGTCCAGGCCGGCCGAACTCGACCGAGCGGTGGGAAGCGCTGCTGAGCTGGTCATCGAGCTGCCGGGTCAGGAACACGTCCATGGCGGCGTAGCTGAACAGTCCCACGGCGCCGCAGATCGCCACGAGCAGTGCCATGGCGACGAGGACCAGACGGGTGCGCAAATGCCATGTGGACGGGTTGCGCCAATCCCGCCCGGGGGCGCGGGTTACGCCGGAAAGCGAGGGCACGGATCAGTCCGCCGGCTTCAGGACGTAGCCGGCGCCGCGCACCGTATGAATCATGGGCGCATGGTTGGCATCGAGCTTCTTGCGCAGGTAGGAGATGTACAGTTCCACGATGTTCGCCTGGCCGCCGAAGTCGTAGTCCCAGACCCGGTCCAGGATCTGGGCCTTGCTGATGACCCGTTTGGGGTTTTCCATGAGGTAGCGCAGCAGTTCGAACTGCGTGGCGGTCAGGTGCAGCTCCTCGCCGGCCCGGGAGACTTCGCGGGTGTCAACGTTAAGCACCAGGTCCCCGACCACGAGTTCGGCGGTGTCCATGGCGGCCACGCCGGAGCGCTGGACCAGCCGGTGCAGGCGCAGCAGGACCTCCTCCATGCTGAAGGGCTTCGTGACGTAGTCATCGCCGCCGGCGGCGAGTCCGGTAATGCGGTCCTGGACGGCGTCTTTGGCCGTCAGGAACAGGGCAGGGACCTCCGGCGCAAACGCGCGGATCCTGCTCAGCAGCTCGACGCCGTCGAACCCGGGGAGCATGACGTCCAAGACCAGCACGTCGGGGCGGAATTCCTTGGCGAGCCGGACCGCTTCGGGCCCGTCGGCCGCCACGGCCACGGACCAGCCGGCCATCCGCAGGCCCATGCTCATGAGCTCGGAGAGGCTGGGCTCATCATCCACCACCAGGGCGCGGATGGGGGAGCCGTCCGGATGCGCGAGCTGGGGAAGGTTGTTGGTCATGGAGTGCGAAGTGGCCATGGGACAACTCTCCGATCTGCCGGTTAGGCGGGGCTTTGGGGACCCTGTGCGGCACCTGTGAATCCCAGCCTAGCGAGCTGGACGCCTCTCCGCGGCCAGGCGGACTCCTTTGGCGAAACTTCCAGCCGGTCCTCCGGCCCTGACAGAAGGTCACAGGCACGGCTGTCGGCCCGCACAGCCCAGGCACAGGATCGCTCAGCACTCTGGGGTGAACACCGATCCGCACCCTGAAGGAGAAACATCATGAGCGGTCAGCATCCCGGAACCGGTTCCGGACCAGCTCCCGAATCCGTCCCCGGCGCCACCCCGGCGCCCGCGCCAGTGAACACGCCCCACGGGGTCGGGCAGCACAACGCCGGATACAACAATGCCGGATACGACGCCGGGTACAACGATGCCGGATACAACGACGCCGGATACACCGACGCCGGCGCCAGCCCGGCGCCCGCGCCCACCTCCGGCTGGGGCGCACCGCCCCCGCCGTCGACACATCCCGCGTCGGCACCGGGCTGGGGCATGCCGCGGCAGGAGCCGTCCGCGCCCGCCGCCGCAGCAGGCTGGGGTGCGCCGGGAGCCTTCCCCAAGTCACCCGGCGCGGCCAAGCCGTGGACCCTCCGGCGCGGACTCGCGGTCGCCGGGGCCGCGGCAGTGCTGGCGGTCGGCGCCGGCGTGGGGGTCTACGCCCTCAGTTCAAGTTCGGCGGCAGCCGATGGCACGGCGCTCGGCGCGCCAGGCGGTGCGGCCGGAGGGCAAGGCGCCGGCGGCCAGGGCTTCGCGCCGGGGATGCCCGGCTCTGCGCAGGGAGGATCCGCGGCCGGCGGGATGCCCGGGCAGGGCGGTCGTGGTGACTTCGCCGCCGGCGGCATGGGCGGCGGCCTTTCCGCGGCAGTGCATGCCGACTACGTGGTGCTGCAGGGAAGTACGTACATCGCCATGGCAGAGCAGGTCGGCACGGTGAGCGACGTCAGTTCATCCTCCGTCACGGTCAAGAGCAGCGACGGGTTCACGCGCAGCTATGCGCTGGGCAGCGACGTGGTGGTGAGCAATCTGCAGCTGCGCCGCCAGCAGGCCGGCGGCGGCACGGGCACCCAGTTGAGCGTGGCGGACATCGTCGCCGGAGGGACCGTGCGGATCGTGGCGACCAAGGACGGCTCCGGCTACACGGCTTCATCCGTGATGGTCGTGGCAGCGACCTCCACCGGCCAGACCAACTGACGCGGCCGCGGCGGTCATGCCCGCCCGGTCCGCCCGGTCCGGCGGGCATGACCACTCCGTGGACGTTCTGCCGGCGCCGGGACGGGGTCCAGGTTTTGCCCAATTTGCCATGCTGTGAATAAAATCCCCAACTCTTCCGCCTTTATCCGAATAATATTCGGATAAATACGTCGTTTGGCGGTCGGATCGGAAAAACACTTGTTATTTTATTGACACGGCAGAATTGTGACTTGCGCTACAATCCGGGTTTCTGTCTCACTATGTGGAACCGGGGGTCCATTGTTACTTGCAAGTTCGTATTGTTACGTTGCACACTTCCATTGTGAACAAGAACTCAACAGCACCTGCAGCCGCAGCTTCCTGGATCAGCACACCTGCTGACACCGAGATGCGTTGTTGTCGAATGCACGCCTAACTTTTACACCCCAAGAGTTTCTAGGCATTCGCCCCTAGCCCAGAGTCGGGCGCCCCTCCCCAGTTTTCATTGCGGGGAAAGTAGCATTCGAGCCGCGATGACGGCCATTCACATTGAGGTAAGCATTCCATGTCAGTTGCATCCGGATACGTCCACATCTCCGTCCGTAACGCCAGCAAGGCCGGCCAGGCCCCGGGCATCCGCCAGGGCTTCGGCGGCCGCTCCGCATTCGGCCCCGCCGGATCCGCCGGCAGCTTCCCGGCTCCCGGATATGCAGCCCAGGGCTACAACCCTGACTCCTACGGCCAGCTCCGCGCCGTTCCGGCCGCACCCGCCACGGCGCCCACGCCCGTCATTGCCCCGGGCGGAGCCGGCCCCGTCCGTCCTGCCCCCACTGACAACGTCGCCCGCGGCTTCGTCCTCTACATGGGGATTGACGAGGAAACCGCAGCTGCCGCCGGCACCTCGATTGCCAAGCTGGCCCAGGAGATCCGGGCCTACGCACAGTCCCTCGTCGCCGGCGCCGAAAGCTACGCTGCCGTCGCCGTCGCGCCGGCCAGTGCCCCGGGTTCCGCGCTCGACGTCGTACGCTCGACCTTCGGTGACCCCACCGCCGGCGCCCGCCAGCGCGCCGAGACGGCGCGCCTGCAGCAGCCGCAGGATCCGCGGCCTTCCGGAGTGCTGATCGACCTCGCCCGCCGTGAAGTGCACCTCGACGGCGAATCGCTGAACCTGACGTTCAAGGAATTCGAGCTCCTGAACTACCTCGTGGAGAACGGCACCCGCACCGTGGGCCGCGACGAACTCCTCGAAGGCCTCTGGCGGAACGCGGAGGAGGTCCCGAACGAGCGGACCATCGACGTCCACATCCGCCGCCTGCGTTCCAAGCTCGGCCGCCTCGCCAACACGGTGCGCACCGTCCGTGGCCAGGGCTACCGCTTTTACGAGCACCCCGAGGTTGTGGTCTGGGCCGCTCCGGAATACTCCATCTAGCCTCCGGCTCACGCAAAGCGTCCGTCCCTTCAGAAGGGATGGGCGCTTCTGCGTTTCCGGAAGCTTTAGAGGTGGTCCCGGGTGGACGCCCGGGACTCGGCGCCGCACTAGGATTGGGGCATGAGCGCGCATCACATCAAACGGCTGGTGATCATGAGGCACGCCAAGTCGGACTGGCCCGGCGGGGTTGCGGACCACGAGCGGCCGCTCGAAGAGCGCGGCCATAAGGACGCCCCCGTCGCCGGAAAATGGCTGCTCAAGCACGGCGTGGTCCCTGACTTCATCCTCTGCTCCAGCGCCCTCCGGACCCGCCAGACCTGCACATGGGTCTGCCACGCGCTCGGCGACAAAGCGCCGACGCCGAAGCTCGAGGACGGCCTATATGCCGCGTCTGCCTCGCGCATGCTGGCGGTGATCAACCATGTCCCGGACACCGTGAACACGCTGATGGTGATCTCGCACATGCCCGGGGTCCAGGATCTCGCCATGCACCTGGCGTCGCGCGATTCCGACCACGATGCGTACATGGACGCCGCCACCCGCTATCCGACCAGCGGGCTGACCGTCCTGGAAACAGAGAAGACCTGGGCCGAACTCGACGGCCAGGACGCCAGGCTGACCCACTTCAAGGTCCCCCGCGCCAAATAGCCGCCGAGCTGGGCGGACGTCCGTCCCGGCCCCATAGCTACGGGCTCCATTCTGCGGTTTACTGTTCCTGTTTGATGATGTTGTTTTTCCTGTGGTTCGGGGCAGCTAGTACAACCTAAGAGAAATGGTGGATCAACGTGGATTCAGGGCAGCTCATTGGAATCATCGTCGGCATCGTCGTAGTGCTGGCAATCGTCGCGGTGGCAGTCATGGTCAGCCGCAGGCGCAAGGTGGCCGCGGACCGCAACCGCGCCGCCGAGATGCGGGAACAGGCCAAGGCGGACGATTTCGCCGCGCGGGAACGTGAGGCGCAGGCGGCACAAGCCGAGGCCGACGCGAAGCAGGCCGAACTCGAGGCCGAGCGCCTGCGGGAGGAAGCCCGCGGCAGCCAGGCAGAGGCCGAAAAAGTCCGCTCCGGCGCGCAGGAACAGCTGCGTCAGGCCGATGAACTGGACCCGGACGTGGTCACGTCCGAACGCGAGGCCGCGGCCGGGGACACCCCGGCCGGTGAGAAACCGCGGTCCGATACGGCCGCCGGCGGCCCCGTTTCCGCCGAGCCCGTTCCCGGTGAGCCCCGTGCCGCCGAGCCCGTTCCGGCGAACCAGTTTCCGGTGAGCCCCGTGCCGCCGAGCCCGTTTCCGGTGAGCCCGTTTCCGACGAACAGCGAAACCGCGAGGATCTGCCCCGTACCGACACCGCGCAAGGTCCGGATACCGCACCCCGGGACGGCAGCCCGCGAAACCTCTAAGTATCCCGGGGCCGCGGAACCGGACTGAGCCGATGTGCCTAGCGGCGGACCGAGGACCGGGCGGGCGCCTTGGCCGCGGGCGGCTTCAGCGTCGATTTAGGGGCGGGTGCGCGGACCGGTGACTTTGCCCCCGGCGACTTGGCGGACGCCACCCTCGCGGCGGCCTTGGCCGGTGGCGTGGCGGCGGGCCGGGCGACGTTCCGCGGTACCGCAGCCCGCGTGGCGGTTCCCCGAGTGGCGGTTCCCCGCGCCGTCGGACGCGGCGCGGACGTCCGCGGCGCCTGCGGACCGGGACGCGCCCCGCGAGACGGGCGCCGGACGGCGTCGCTGAGCGTAGGCGGGGGGACGCCGCACCCGGCTCCTGCCGGGCAGGACCGTGCCGGCGAACAGCAGCAGCAGGGTCACGGCTCCGGCAGCCGCGGCGAGATAGAAGTACAAATCGGGATGCGCGGAATCGACGCGGGTAGACAGGGCGTTGGGATCCGGATTGAAAGCCAGTCCCCACTGGCGCAGGAAGGCGATCCCGAAGGCGATGAACAGGGTGCTGCCCAGTCCGCTCGCGGCCAGGGTCTTGTGCCGGCGCCGAACTACGACCTCGGCGACGCAGGCCACGTAGGCTGTGGCGGAAGCCCCGACGAACCACACCAGCACCCACTCGGCCAGGGTGATGCCGGTCAGGACCAGGAGTGCCAGGGCGGCGAGGAACGCCCCGATGGCGATCTTCCCGCTGATACCCATGTGACGCATGTGAACAATCATGCCTGAGCGCGCGGCTGCTGCACGACGTAGCCGCGCATGGAGGCCATAATTGCCGCCACGCTTTGTTCCCTGGTCCGCTCGGGGTTGTACGTCTGGCGGTCCAGTCCCACCACGAAACAGGCCCCGAAGATTGCCGTTTCGAGGCTGCCCCGGGATACCCCGGGGTCTACGGGATAGGCGGCAGCGACGCCGTCGATGGCCGAGCCGATCACTGCGAGCAGCCGCCCGCGGAGCTCGGCGAAGGTGTCCTGCCACTCGCTGGGGGTCCGCCAGTTTTCGCTGACCCAGAGGCGGGCAAAGGACGGGTACTCGGCCATGAAGTCCATGGCCTGGCCGATCATCTCCTCCATGGCGGCGAGGGGATCGGCGGAGTCGTCCCGGACGCTCAGGAGCCGCGCCATGAGGATGTCCACCCCGTGCCGCAGGAGCTGGGCAATCAGGTCCGACTTGCTGCCGAAGTTGTAGTACACCGTGCCCTTGGACACCCCGGCGGCGGTGGCGATCTCGTCGACGGTCACGCCCGCCGCGCCGCGCTCGCCAATCAGGTCCATGGACGCCTCGAACAGTTTCTGCTTCGTGGCGTTCGTGCGGCCGGGACGGAGCTTTTTCTCCGCGCCCGGGGAACCTGCCGTGCTGCCGCCGCTGGGGCTGGTGGTCATACGGCGATCTCCGGTTTCAGTGTCTTGAGGGTCCAGTACTTGTGCTTGCGGACGGCTGCGGTCGACATTGCCAGTCCCAGCAAAGTGTAGCCAACCAGCCCCAGCATGGTGGGCAGGATGATAGCGAGGTCGGCACCGTAAATCAGGTGCCGCATGCCGCTGACCACGTAACCCATCGGCAGGATCTGGTGCACCGCGTGCAGCGGCTCGGGCGTGGTCTGCCACGGGAACGTGCCGCCGGAGGACACCAGCTGGAGCACCAGCAGGATCAGCACCACGAGCTTGCCGGGCGAGCCGAGGAGCGCCACCACGCCCTGGATGATTGCGCTGAACGCCATCGCGGCCGCCAGCATGAGGAACCACATCAGCACCGGGTGGGCCGGGTCCAGTCCCAGCCCCACATCCACGACCAGTGTCAGCAGGCTCGCCTGGACGGCGGACACCGCCAGGAACGGGAGCCAGCCACCGGCGGCAATCTTCCAGGCCGGCGCGTTCGAGGCCAGCGCGCGCTGGGTAACCGGCCGCATCGCCTGCACCAGCATGAAGATGCCGATCCACAAGGCCAGCGTGAGGAAGAACGGCGCCAGCCCGGCGCCATAGGACCCGGCTTTTGCCTGCGAGACATTGCTGACGGCGACGGGGTCGGCCATGACCTTCGAGAGGCTGTTCTTCTGGGCGTCGTCGGGATTGGGCACCTTGCCGGCGCCCCGGGCGAGTTCCCCGGCGAGCGTTCCCGCGCCGTCGGAGGCCTTGGCCGCGCCGCTCTCCAGCTGCGCCGCGCCGTCGTCGAGTTTCTGGGTTCCCTGCACGAGTTTTCCGGCGCCGTCCACGGCGTTCTGCTGGCCGGCGGCGAGGGCAGCGGAACCGCCGGCGAGCTGGTCCGCCCCGGCGGAGGCCTTGGCGACGGCGTCGCTGAGGGCCGGTGCGGCGCCGGCCAGTTGCGAGGCGCCGGCGCTGACGGCGGCGGCGCCGTCGGACAGTTTCTGCACCTGGGCGGCGGCAGCCTGCAGTTTGGCAGCGGACGCGGCCGCCGCCGGGGACGGCGCGGCGGGCGGCGCTGGCGTGGCGTCGACGTCGGCCACGACCTTGTCGGCCTGCTCCTGGGTGATGACCCCGCTGGCGACCAGCCGGCCGGTGGACGCCACCACCCGGGCCCGCTGGCTCTGCGCGGCGGCTTGCTGCGCGGCCTGTTGTGCGGTTGCGAGCTGCCCCGGTACGGCCTGCATCTGGGTATTGAGCGCGGCGTTACCGGCCGCCACCTGGCCGGCGCCGTCGGCCAGCTGTTGGGCGTTGGCGGGCAGGGCCGCCGTCTTGTCCTTGAGCTGGGTGAGGCCGCTGCTCAGCTGGCCGGCCCCGGCGCTGAGGGACGTGGCGCCGTCCCGGAGCTTGACCTCGCCGTTGTAGAGCTCGGCGGCGCCGGACTTGAGCTCGCCGGTGCCTTGATGCAGGGTCACGGTGCCGTCGTGGAGCCGGGCGACGCCGTCGGCCAGTCCGGCTGCGCCGTCGGAGGCCTTGAGCATCTGGGTATGGATGGTGCCGAATCCGGTGAGGAGCTTGTTGGCGGTGTCCTCGCCCACCTCCTTGGCGACCGTCGTGTGCACGGCGGTGGTGAGCTTGTCCACGATCGTGCTCAGGAGGTAGTTGTTGGCATCGTTGGTGGTGACGTTGAGCATGGCCTGGTTGGCGGCGTCGAAGCTGCCGGGGGAGACCAGGTTCGCGGAAAAGTCCGCCGGGATCTTCAGCGCGAACGCGTACGTGCCGTTGCTGACGCCCTGATCCGCTTCCTCGGTGCTGGCGACCGTCTTCCAGTTGAAGACGTGGCCGTCCACCAGGCTGTCGGCCACCTTCCGGCCGGCCTCCAGCCGCGTGCCGTCGGCAGACGCGGCACCGGAGTCCTGGACGACCAGGGCGGCATCGATCTGATTCAGCTTGCCGTACGGATCCCAGTTCGCGTAGAGGTACACGGCGCCGTAGAGCAGCGGGACAAGGGTCAGGGCCAGGATGGTCAGCTTGGGCAGCAGCCCGCCGGTCATGCGTTTGAGCTCGGAGCGGGCCAGCCGCAGCACAGTCACTTTGCGTCCTCGGTTTCGGGTAGGAGGGTCTCAGGTAAGCGGGTTTCAGGTAAGGGGTCGGTCAGATCGGGGCGGTTGGCCAGGAGTTCCTGGTGTTCGCCGGCGCTGTGTTCCTCAGTCGTCGCGCTGTATTCCCCAGTCGCGGGGACGGCATTGCCGATCACGGCGGCGGCCCCGGCCCAGTCGTGGGGAATGCGCGTGACGGTGGCGACGACGGCGAGCGGCCGCCCGGCGTCGTGCGCCAGTTCTTCCAGCCGCGGCAGCCAGTCGGCGGGGTCGCCGCTGTGCCGGTCGGGGGAGTCCATCACGAGGAGTTCCGTGTCCGGATTGGCGAGGGCGAGCGCCGTGAGGAGCTCGATCCGCCGGGCCGGGGGCAGCTGCTCGGTCCACAGCCCGGCGACGTCCTCGAAGCTGTTGAGCTGCAGCCAGGGGGTGCTGCGCAGGGCGCCGCGGTGGCGGCGCGGGATCAGGGACAGGTCCTCTGTGACGAGGTCGCGGACACTCAGATGCTGTTCGGGCTCGTTGACGCCGGGGGAGTCGACCACGCCGCTCGCCTGCCGGAGGGTCTTGATGCGGGGATTGCCGTCCCAGCTGACGTTGCCCGAGCTGGGGCGCATGCGTCCGCTCAGGGTCAGGGCCAGGGCCGTCCGCTGGTCCTGGCGGGAACCTTCGACGAGCAGGAGTTCACCCCGCACGGCCTCCAGCGAGGTGGGCGGCAGCAGGTCGTCCCGCCGGCCGGTCACGGAGAGCTGTTGTACGCAGAGCAAAGCAGGCCTTTCGCAGAAACGGTGTCTGCTTCAAGACTAACTAAACTGACTGGTCAGTTCAAATAAGATGGTCGGAATGTGATGGACCGGACGCGCCGGCGTCCCCGGCCGCAGTCCGCGCGGCCGGTCACGGCCGGATCAGAGGCCGTATTCCTCCAGCAGGCGGAGCCAGACCTCGCTGATGGTCGGATACGAAGGCACGGCGTGCCAGAGACGGTCCAGCGGAACTTCCCCCACCACTGCAATGGTGGCGGCATGCAGGAGTTCTGCCACATCCGGGCCGGCGAACGTGGCGCCCAGCAGCACCTTGCGGTCCTCGTCGATGACCAGCTGCGCCCAGCCTTCGTAGTGCTCGGCATGCAGGGAGGACCCCGCCACCTGGATGGGGAGCTCCACAGTGGACGCCCGGAACCCGTCTTTTTCCGCCTGCGCCAGGGTCCGGCCGACGTTCGCCAGCTCCGGGTCGGTGAACACCACATTCGGCACCGCGTGGTCGTAGGCCGTCTGGGCAAAGCGGCTCCACGGGGCCGGCTCGCCGGTGAGTTCGCCCTTGGCCCGTGCGGCGATGGCGTCTCCGGTGGCCCGGGCACCGTACTTGCCCTGGTGGGTCAGCATGGCCCGGCCGGCGGCGTCGCCCGCCGCGTAGAGCCACGGATTGCCGGCTGCCTCGTTGTCGGCCGCGTGGTGGACTAGGCCGGTGGAATCGGTGCTGAGCCGCAGGGTCTGACCCTCGGGCGCGGAAAGGCCGACACTGTCCAGGCCGATCCCTTCGAGGGCCGGGTGCCGGCCGGTGGTGACGAGCAGCTTGTCCACCGTGAGGCTAGCGCCGGCGGCCGGGACGGCGGGGCTGGTAGCCGGGCCGCCGTCGGGCCCGCCGGAGAACGCCAGGGTGAGGGAACCGTCGTCGTTCTCGCTGACGCTGCGCGTGCCGGTATGCAGCCAGAGGTCGACGCCGTCCGCGCGCAGGCCGGCCGCGACCAGTTCGGCGGCTTCTTCCGGGAAGGCGCCCAAAAGGACGCCGCGGGCCACGAGCGTCACGTCAGCGCCCAGGCGGGCGTAGGCCTGGGCGAGCTCGACGCCGGCCACCCCGCCGCCGAGTACCGCGAGCCGCTCCGGGACCGCGTGGGCGGAGGTCGCCTCCCGGGTGGTCCAGTACTCGATGTCGTGAAGCCCCTCGATCGGCGGCTGATTCGGTGTGGAGCCTGTGGCGACCACCACCGCATGCCGGGCGGTGAGCGCGTAGCTGTTGCCGTCCAGGCCAGCCACCGCCACCTTGCGCGGAGCGGTGATCCAGCCGTGGCCGCGGATCAGTTCGATCCCGGTTTCCTCCACCCACTTCACCTGGCCGTCATCTTGCCAATGCGAGGTGAAGTGTCCCGGCGCTTGAGGACTGCGGCCGCGTCCAGGGTGCGCGTGACGGCTTCCTTGGCGCCGGGGACAGTCTGCGCGCCGTGCAGCGCAGTGCCCGGACGCAGAAGCGCCTTCGACGGCATGCAGGCCCAGTAGGAGCACTCGCCGCCCACCAACTCGGCCTCGATCAGCACCACCGTCAGGCCGCCGCGGACCGCGCGGTCCGCCACATTTTCCCCCACGGCGCCTGCACCGATGACAATGACATCGAATTCCCGCTCAAGCTGTGCCGTCATGCCAACAGCCTACGCCGCGGCCAGAGTCCGCTCCGGGCGGGAGCTCCGGGTGCCGACGGCGGTCAATCCCGGCGTCATATGCCGGGCAGCGCTCTTTGCAGGAGCGGGGACCATCGCTACTGTTGGGACCATACTTGGGGGAGGGACGGCCATGGCCGCAGGCAATATCAAAACGACGACTGAAAGCCAGCCGCTGGCGAGGTTCAGCGCGCAGGCCCGGCTCCGGGCGCTTCAGGCGGACATCCTGGAGCTGATCCTGGAGCGCGATCTTGTTCCCGGGGACCCGCTGCCGACCGAGAACGAGCTCACCGCCGCTCTGGGCGTCGGGCGCAATACGCTCCGGGAGTCGCTCAAGGCGCTCCAGGCCGTGGGGGTCATTGAGATCCGGCACGGTTTCGGCATGTTCGTGGCCCCGAACAACTTTGAGGCCCTGACCGACGGGCTGACCTTCCGGGCCAGGCTGTCGCTGCGCCACCACGGGGAGGAGGCCATCCAGCTCGTGGAGGTCCGGCAGGCGCTGGAGTCCGGCCTGGTGGGGGCCGCGATGGAGCGGATCACGGCAGAACAGCTGGCCGGCATGGAGGAATCCGTGCACCGGATGGAGGCGCTGGCCGCCGCGGGGGAGCCCTTCATCGAAGCCGACGCGGAGTTCCACCGCCGGCTGTTCGCCCCGCTGAACAATGAGCTGCTGATCAGCCTCATGGACGTCTTCTGGAAGGTCTACCGCCGGATCCACCTCGAACTCGGCGGACCGTTCGCCGTCGACCTCCTGGAGACTGCCGCGCTGCACCGGAGGATCTACGAGGCTGTCGCCTCGGCGGACAAAGAGCTCGCCGCCAAGGCGCTCAGCAGCCATTTCGACGGCATCCGCAGCGTGATCGTCAAGGCCACGGCCTGACCTACGCCTGATTCACCGCCAACCGACGTCGATTGCTCCGTAGCGCCCTTCGGGGTTATAGGACAAAACGTGTGTATGGGAGGGGCCTGCTTCCCAGCGCTGGCGGGCGAAATCAGGGATAGCTAAGCTTTGGGAGCTTAGGGTGGCTGGGGTGCTTGTATATCTCTGGAATGTCTGATCTGCGGTCGGTCGCTGGTTCGGAACGGGAAAACGGCTGCGGGAAAGCAGCGGTACCGGTGCCTGGATTGCGGGGCGAGCCGCTCGGGTGAACGCCCGGATGTGAGCCGGCGTGCGGAGCTGGAAGCGTTTCTGGGGTGGCTGCTGGGCAGCGGCAGCCAAGCAGGTGTTGTCTCGTTCGGCACGCCCCGGTCGTTCCGGCGCCGCACGGCGTGGTGCTGGAACATCGCCCCCGAGATTCCGGCCACGGGCGAGATCCACGACCAGATCCAGATCGACGGGATCTATGTCGGCTCGTGGTGCTGTCTGATCGCGATCGCCGGAGAGCACGTGATCGGCTGGCAGTGGTGCGACACCGAGAAGAAGGCCGCCTGGGCCGCCCTGCTGCAGCGGTTCCCCGCACCGCGGGTCGTGATCACCGACGGTGGATCCGGGATCGCCGCGGCGTTGTCTGACTGCTGGTCCGATACCGCCGTGCAGCGCTGCCTGGTCCATGTCCAACGCAACGTGCGCACCTACCTGACCAGCCGGCCCAGGACCGAGGCCGGCAAAGCCCTGCTGCGCCTTGGCCGGGCCCTGACACGGATCAGCACACCGGCACAGGCCGCTGCGTGGCTTGGTCACCTCAACGACTGGTACCAGAGCCACGGCCAGCTGGTCCGGGCCCGAACCTACCGCAGCAACACCGCCTGGCGCCGGCGTGGGTGCGGGCGAATCAGACCTGGTGGTTTACCCATGACCGGCTCCGCAAGGCCTACCGTCTCCTGGAACGGCTCAGTCAGGCAGGGACGTTGTTCACCTACCTGCGCACCGAGTTCACCGGCCTTGACATCGCCGCCACGACCAACCGGATAGAAGGCGGCACGAACGCCCAGCTGCTTCGAGGCCTGCCGCCGGGGGGCTTAAAACAGAAGATCCGCCCCGGCGAACCGGAGCGGATCTTCTTCTTCTGTGCGCCCAAAGGGATTCGAACCCCTGACCTTCTGTTCCGTAGACAGACGCTCTATCCAGCTGAGCTATGGGCGCATTCTCGGCTCTTGGAGAACTTCTCGCTCCCCGAACCTCGAATTACTTTACGCGAGCCCGGGCCCAGTTACAAATCGAAACGGGTGTAATCTAGCCGACTAGACCGGTCTACGTGACCTTGGTCACAAAAAAGCCTTTGGTGACCCGACTATTTCCTTGATTTTCCGGGCTTTTTGATTTGTCCGTCCCCAGTCATCCCACGTCCAGGCCCGAAACGGGGCCCGTTGCGAGCCCTAGCATTTAGGACACACCACTGAACCCGAAGAAGGGAACCGTAATGGGAGATCTGGCGCGACTGCCGTTGCTTGAAAAGGCACCCACCACACATGCCGGTCTGCTGGCATGGGTAGAAGAGGTGGCTGAACTGACCCAGCCGGACCGGATCTACTGGGTAGACGGCTCGGAAGAGGAAAACACCCGGCTCACGGATGAGCTCGTCGCCGCGGGCACCCTGACCCGGCTGAACGAGAACCTGTTCCCCAAGTCCTTCGCGGCCTTCTCGGACCCCGCCGATGTGGCCCGCGTCGAGGAGCAGACGTTCATCTGCTCCGAGAACGAGCGCGATGCAGGTTTCACCAACAACTGGATGGCACCGGCGCAGATGAAGGAAAAGCTGCGCGGCCTGTTCGCCGGCTCCATGCGCGGCCGCACCATGTACGTCATCCCCTTCGTCATGGGCCACCTGGACGCCGAGGACCCGAAGTTCGGCGTCGAGATCACCGACAGCGCCTACGTTGTCGCCTCCATGCGCATCATGGCCACCATCGGCACCAAGGTGCTGGACAAGATCACCGCCACCAATGCGTTCTTCGTCCCCGCACTGCACTCCCTGGGCGCGCCGCTGGCCCCCGGGCAGGCCGACGTCGCGTGGCCGTGCAACCCGGACAAGTGGATCGTGCACTTCCCGGAGGAACGCTCCATCTGGTCCTTCGGCTCCGGCTACGGCGGCAACGCCCTGCTCGGCAAGAAGTGCTACGCCCTGCGCATTGCCTCGGTGATGGCCCGCGACGAAGGCTGGCTGGCCGAGCACATGCTCATCCTCAAGCTGACCTCGCCGGAGAAGAAGAACTACTACGTCTCCGCCGCCTTCCCGTCGGCCTGCGGCAAGACCAACCTGGCCCTGCTGGATCCGACCATCGAGGGCTGGGAAGTTGAGACCCTCGGCGACGACATCACCTGGATGCGGATCGGCAAGGAAGGCGAACTGCGCGCCACCAACCCGGAGGCGGGCCTGTTCGGCGTCGCTCCCGGCACCGGCTGGGGCACCAACCCGAACGCCATGCGTGCCATCGCCAAGGGCCACAGCATCTTCACCAACGTTGCCCTCACGGACGACGGCGGTGTGTGGTGGGAAGGCATGACCGACGAGGTCCCCGCGCACCTGACGGACTGGCAGGGCAACTCCTGGACCCCTGACTCGGACAAGCCCGCAGCCCACCCGAACTCCCGGTTCTGCACCCCGATCGCCCAGATCGACATGCTGGCCGAGGAGTACTTCAGCCCCGACGGCGTGGAGCTTTCCGCAATCCTCTTCGGCGGCCGCCGCAAGACGACCATCCCCCTGGTGACCGAGGCCCGCAGCTGGACCAACGGCATCTTCATGGGCTCCACCTTGTCCTCCGAGACCACGGCCGCCGCCGCGGGCCAGGTGGGCGTGCTCCGCCGGGATCCCATGGCCATGCTGCCCTTCATCGGCTACGACGCCGGCGACTACCTGAAGCACTGGATCAGCGTTTCGTCCAAGGCCAACCCGGCACGGCTGCCCAAGATCTTCCTGGTCAACTGGTTCCGCCGCACGGCAGACGGCGACTTCGCCTGGCCCGGTTTCGGCGACAACGCGCGTGTCCTCAAGTGGGCCATCGAGCGCATCGAGGGCAAGGCCGACGCCCTCGAGACCCCCATCGGATTCGTGCCGGCCGGCCACGCCCTGGACCTCACCGGACTGGACCTGACCCACGCCCACGTTGAAGACGCCGTACGCGTCGACCCGCAGGAGTGGGCCGCGGAACTGGCCTCGATTGAAGAGTGGTACGCCAAGTTCGGCGACTCCCTGCCGGAGGCCCTGCATGCAGAGCTGGAGGGCCTGAAGGCCCGCATGGCCGTTCAGCAGTAGAAACAGTCCAGCAGTAGAAACAGTTCAGCAGTAACCGGGACTCAGCTACAACGACGGCGGCCCCGCACCTTGCGAAAGGTGCGGGGCCGCCGTCGTACTCCCATCCGTTGCTGCGCAACTGCCCTTTTGCCCCCTCAGAAGGGCCGCCCCGCCGCAGGGTTCCCTGGCCGACGGGGGGCCGGTGGGGACAGTCGATGGCCATCTGAGCCGGCGATGGGGACTTAGGTCCCTAGGCCGCATCCGGGCCGGTCCCTAGGCTTGTCCGCATTCCATCAGCCGGGTCGAGCGCTGACTGGAGGGGGCGCCGCGGGCATTCCCAAGCAGGTGTAGCGTGCCCCCGGTCTTCTCGCAGTCAGCGAGATTTCAGGAGTTCCACCATGTTAGTCAACGACGACATTCATGCCCTGTCCGTGGCCGTCAGCGGTCCGGTCGCGTTGCCGGACAGTCCCGAATTCGCCGAGGAGACGTTTGCGTTCAATCTCGCCACCGTCCACCGGCCCGACGTCGTCCTTGGTGCCGCGGACGCGCAGGACGTCGCCGCCGGCGTGAAATGGGCGGCCGAGCGCCGGCTGCCGGTGTCCGTCCAGTCCACCGGGCACGGGGCGGAATCCGCGGTCGAGGGCGGGCTGCTCATCACCACGCGGCGTCTGCAGGAGCTGCACATCGATCCGGTCCAACGGACCGCCCGGGTCGGCGCCGGAGTGAAATGGCGGAGTCTCCTGGAAGCGAGCGTCCCGCACGGGCTGATCGGACTGCACGGCTCAAGCACCGACGTGGGTGTCGTCGGGTACACGGTCGGCGGCGGGCTGCCCGTGCTCGGCCGCGCCCACGGCTTCGCGGCGGACCACGTCCGGAGCATGGAGTTGGTTACCGCCGATGGCGCGCTGCGCCGGATCGACGCCGAGGCCGAAGCTGAGCTGTTCGCGCTGATGTGCGGGGGCAAGGGCAACTTCGGGATCGTCACCGCACTCGAGTTCAATCTCTTTGAGCTCGGGGATTTTTACGGCGGGGGGATCATCTACCCAGGGGCGGATGCGGCTCCGGTTCTGACCGCGTTCCGTGAGTGGCTACCCACGCTGCCTGACGACAGCTCGCCGTCGATCTCCCTGCTGCGGCTCCCGGACATGGACTTCGTTCCGCCGCCCCTCCGGGGCCAGTTCGTGGTCCATCTGCGCTTTGCGTTCCTGGGCAACCGCGAGGACGGCGACGCACTGCTTGCGCCGATGCGCGCGGTCTCAACCCCCTTGATGGACACGGCCGGACCCATGAGTTACCTGGACGTCGACCAGATCCACATGGACCCGGCGGATCCGCTCCCCTTCACAGACGGCGGCGCGCTGCTGGAGGATTTTGGCGAGGATGCTGCCGCGGAACTGCTCAGGCTGGCGGGGGACGGTACGGACTGCCCGCTGCTCTTGATCGAGATCCGGCCCCTCGGCGGGGCACTGTCCCGCGCCGGCGTCCTCCCGAACGCCGTATCCGGACGCGACGCGGCGTTCCTGCTGTTCCTCGTCGGGCTAAGAGTGCCGGGAGCCGCAGAGACCGTCGCCGCATCCATCCGCGGCATCCTTGCCGCGATGGCTCCCTACTCCACCGGGTACACGCTGGTGAACTTCCACGGCGAGCCCGGCGACGACGCCGACCGGGCTAGGGCCTGGTCGCCGGCGGTCTACGAGCGGATGCGGGCCGCGAAGTCCAGCTACGACCCCGGCAATCTCCTGCGCTTCGGCCACGCAATCACAGGGGTGCCGGCCGCGGGTTGAGGTCCGCTCGAGGACCCGGCCCCGGCTGACACAACGACGGCGGCCCCGCACCTTCGCGAAGAGGTGCGGGGCCGCCGTCGAACTCCCGTCGATTGCTCCCCACCGGCCCTTTAGCCCCTCACAAGTTCGGCCAGGGGGCCCTGCCGGCGTGGGCCCCCTGGCCACTTTTGACCGCTAGAGAGCCGGTGGTGGAGCAGTCGATGGGTGTCTTCAGCTGGCGAGCCAGATGTCCGGGCCGAAGACCTCATAGTGGATCTTCGTGGCCGGGATGCCGGCGTTGATGGCCTCGTTGCGGATGTTCTTCATGAACGGCAGCGGACCGCACAGGTACAGGGAGGCGTTCGCGGGCAGGTCCACCTCGCGCAGGGACATGAATCCGGCGTTGGCCCCGGCCTCGGGCTGCTCCAGCCAGAGCTGCAGGTCGGCACCGTCGAGGCGTTCGACGTCGTCCGTCATCTGGGAGCGCAGCGCCCAGTTGTCCAGGGTGCTTTCCGCGTGCAGGACCAGGACCTGGCGGTCCGAGCCGGACGCGGCGAGGGAGCGCAGGATGGACGCCGTGGGGGTGCAGCCGATGCCGGCCGAGGCCAGGACCACCGGGCCGTCGCCCTCCTTGAGCGTGATCTCGCCGTAGGGGTTGGAGATCTCGATGACGTCGCCGACGCTCACGCTGTTGTGCAGGACCGGGGACACCTCGCCGCCGTCGTCGAGCTTGGTGGTGAAGCTGCGGCTGGTCCCGGCGTCGCCGGAGAGGGAGTACTGGCGGACCTGGCGAAGCCCGTCCGGCAGGGTGACCTTGACGCTGACGTACTGGCCGGGGAGGGCCGCGGTGACGGGGGTGTCGTCGGCCGGTTCGAGGGTGAAGGTCATGGACCCGGTGCCGGCGGGGGTCTTGGCGGCGACCCGCCAGGGCATCCACATCTCGCCATTGGCCTGGGCGGCGTAAAGGCCCTTCTCGAGCTTGATCAGGGCGTCCGCCATGAGCCAGTAGACCTCGGTCCAGGCCTCGGCGATTTCCGGGGTGATGACCTCGGCGAGGTCCTCGGCGATGGCGGCGAAGAGGTGCTCGTAGACCACCTGGTACTGCGGCTCGGTGATGCCGAGGGAGGCGTGGCGGTGGGCGATGCGGGACAGGACGGTCTCCGGCAGGGTGCCCGGGTTGCTGACCAGGTGGCTCGCGAAAGCGGCGATGCTTCCGGCCAGGGCCTGCTGCTGGTTGCCGTTGCGCTGGTTCGAGCGGCTGAAGAGCCCGTCCAGCAGTTCCGGGTGGGCGGCGAAGAGGCGCGCATAGAACTTGGGGGTGATCTCCCCGATCCGGGAACCGACCAACGGCAGGGTGGCCTCGATGACGGGGCGGGACTTGTCCGAGAGCATGTTGACTCCTGAGATAGTGGCCCGGGGGTCTTCAACCGGACCGCGATGCAAAAACTGTCATTTGAAATGCGAGTATTTACAACCTCAGTTCTACATGTTGTAGAAAACATGCTTCAAATCGAGGGGAATCCCGGGCGTGGCGGGTCTGCGTGGCGGGTTGGCGCGGCGGAGGTCGCCGGGCGGCAGGTCGGCTCAGAGCCCGGGACGCAGCCCGATCGCCTGGAACACGGGTGTCATCTGCCGCGACGTGGGCAGGGATGCGATCACGATCCCGTCGAGTTCGCGGTAGAAGGCCTCGCGGGCCCGGGCCAGCGCGGACCGGAGGTGGCATTCGGTGATGAGCGGGCAGACCCCGCCCGCGGCCACGCAGTCGGCCGGGTCTTGGCGGGTGTCGAGCTGCCGCAGCAGCTGGCCCACCGTGGCGCTCCGGCCGGCCGCGCTAAGCCGGGAGCCGCCGTTGCGGCCGCGTTCGACGTCGATGATGCCCAGTTCGCGCAGTTTCGCCATCGCCTTGCTGACGTGGTTGTACGGGGTGCCGACGGCGTCGGCGATGCTCTGGGTGGTCAGGAGCGCGCCGTCGGGGGCAGCCGCGAGCACCATGACGGCGCGCAGGCTCACGTCGGCGAACGCATTGATCTTCATATCCCCAGCTTACGGGCGGTCTAGTCCACCCACACGGCGGGTTCGTTGGTATCGGCGGCGAGCTGGCCGAATTCGAGTTCGTGGGTCCCGGCGTTCGGGGCGTACGGCAGGACCGCGGCGAACAGGGAGCCGTCCTGGTGCTCCGCCGCGACGTGAATGGCGTCCGAGTCTTCCTCGAGCAGCGTGATGTCACAGACGACGGCGGCGGCCCGGAATTCGTCCCGGTGCTGCCGGAGCAGCTCGTGGAGGTCCCGGATCATCGTGTCCGCGTCGAAGTGGGCGTCGGAGCCGTCGCTCGCGTCCGCGGGGGTCACGGCCACCAAGCGGACTTCGCCGTCGTTCTGCACCACGAGGGCGAAGGGCAGGAAGCCGCCGTTGCGCTCCAGCTGCTCCTGCGCGGCGCCGACGCCGGTGCCGAGCAGGTTCTCCAGGTCGGTGGCGCTGGCGTCCGGCACCGAATCGCGCCAGGAGGCAGTGTTTTCGTTTGAGGTTCTTCGGGGTGCGCGGCCACGGTCAGCCCCGGACCAGCGCCAGGACGCGGTCGCGGACGCGTTCCATGGTCGCAGTGTCCGTGGCTTCGACGTTGAGGCGCAGGAACGGCTCGGTGTTGGACGGGCGCAGGTTGAACCAGTAGCTGCCGTCGGTGGCGATGAAGGTGCTGCCGTCGAGGTAGTCGACCTCGACGTCTTCGGCGTGGAAGTCCTGGCGGACCCGCTCGACGGCGCCGGCCTTGTCCTCGATTTCCGAGTTGATCTCGCCGGAGGACTGGTACGGCTCGTATTCGCGGCCGAGCTCGGAGAGCGGGCCGTCCTGTTCGCCCAGGGCGGCCAGGACGTGCATGGCGGCCAGCATGCCGGTGTCCGCATTCCAGAAGTCGCGGAAGTAGAAGTGGGCCGAGTGCTCCCCGCCGAAGATGGCGCCTTCCGCGGCCATGACGGCCTTGATGAAGGAGTGCCCCACACGGGTGCGGACGGCCCGGCCGCCGTGGCGCTCCACAAGTTCGGGGACGGCGCGGGAGGTCAGCAGGTTGTGGATGACGGTGGGCGTGTCTTCGCCGAGGCCCTGGGCGCGGGCGATTTCGCGGCGCGCCACCATGCCGGTGATGGCCGACGGCGAGACGGGCTCGCCCAACTCGTCAATGACGAAGCAGCGGTCAGCGTCGCCGTCGAAGGCCAAACCGATGTCCGCGCCGTGCTCAACGACGGCGGCCTGCAGGTCGCGCAGGTTTTCCGGCTCCAGCGGGTTGGCGGGGTGGTTCGGGAAGGACCCGTCGAGCTCGAAGTACAGCGGGATGATCTCGAGGGGGAGCTTGGGCAGCAGGGCGTCGCCGAGCACGGCCGGGGTGGTGAGGCCGGCCATGCCGTTGCCCGCATCCACGACGATCTTCAGCGGCCGGGAACCGCGGAGGTCCACGAGGCTGCGGAGGTACTCGGAGTAGCCCTTCAGGACGTCGTGCACGCCCACCAGGCCGCGGGTTCCGGCGGCGGGGATGGTGCCGGAGTTCAGGTATTCCTCGGCGCGGGCCTGGATTTCCTTGAGCCCGGTTTCGGAGGAGATCGGCACGGCGCCGGCCTTGGCCATCTTGATGCCGTTGTATTCGGCCGGGTTGTGGCTGGCCGTGAACGTGGCGCCGGCGGCGTTGAGCGCGCCGCACGCGTAGTACAGCTCGTCGGTGGAGATCAGGTCCAGCAGCTGGACGTTGGCGCCGCGCGTGGCGGCGCCGTTGGCGAAGGCTTTGGTGAACTCGGGGGAGGAGGGGCGCATGTCGCCGCCCACCAGCACGGTCTGCCCCTCGAGGTCCAGGACGTCAACGAAGGCAGCGCCGACCGCTTCGACGATCTCCGCGGTGATGGATTGCCCCACGATTCCGCGCACGTCGTAGGCCTTGAACGAAGCCGAGAGGTCAAAAGTCTTTGTCTTGTCCGTAGTCACGCGTCTTATCTTACGTTGCGGCTCCGACGCGGCGGCTTTGCATCGCCCGGGCCGGGTTTGTCTGCGCCGCGGGATGGTCCCCACGCGTGCTTGTCCGCGCGGCGGGGTTGTCCACATAGGGGGTGCCGGCTGCGTGGGTGTCGGAGGGGGCTGGGATACTGAATCAATGGCCAGTAA
>CAWEPM010000023.1:0-19506 GCA_963810895.1 uncultured Actinomycetota bacterium | reverse complement strand
AGGCGCGGGCGGCGTCCAGCACGAAATCGTAGGTGACCTCGTTGCCTGCTTCAGCCACACGGGCAGTGGGGCTGAGGACCAGCTCCGGCTTGACGGCCGAGGCAATGTCGTCGGAGAGGTGCTGGTCACCTTCGAAGTAGAGCTGTGCAGTCAGCAGCTGGTAACCCGGAGCGGACACCTTGAGGTGGAGGTGCGCGGGGCGCCAGGCGTGCCATCCGGCTGACGCGATGAGCTTCCCGCAGGCACCATCCGTGGGGATCTGGTAGGGCGCAGGCTGGACCGTGTTCAGTGCGAAGTTACCCTCGCCATCAGCCACGACGGTGCCACGCAGGTTCCACTCGGGCAGCCCGGGGGCATACTGCGAGTAGAAACCGTTGTCATCCGCGTGCCAGATTTCAACATTGGCACCGGCCAACGGGGTGCCATCAACGGCGCGAACCTGGCCCTGGAAGAGCAACGGCGTGCCGCCCTCATCCGCACGCATCGGCAACGTGGCCGGGGTTTCCAGCCGGGGTGAACCGGGCACGTAGTACGGGCCCTCGATGGTGCCCTTGTTGCCTTCGCGGTCCTCTGTGGAAACCTCTTCGACCACGTGCTCCACCCAGACATCCAGGAACAGCGGCCATTCGCCGTCGTCGCCCACGCTGATGAGCCAGGACTTCAGGGCGTTGAACTCGTCGTAGGTGACCTTGTGCTTGCGGATGGTCGCGTAGACCGCACCGAGGACCTCGTTGGCGAGCAGGGACACGCGTTCCTTGGGAACCTCGAGTGCCGCCGTCTTGCCGCTGTCGCGGAAGCGCTCAGTGGCCAGGCTGCCGGATTCCGCGGCCTTGGCGTCAAATTCGCTCAGTTCGGTCGTCATCGTTGACTCACTTTCTTCTATCCGGCGCCACTTCGGTGTGGGCGCCTGATCGGGGTTGGTTTAGGGCTTAGTTGCCCTGGTCGAGGCGGTATTTGGAAAGCTTTTCCGGGTCGATGCTGATCCCGATGCCCGGCACCTGGCGGACGGCCAGACGCCCGTCCACGATCTCCAGCGGCTCTGCCAGAAGGTCATCGCTCATGTCCAGGAAGTTGGAGAGTTCGCCGGCCCGCAACGTGGTGGATTTGAAGGCAGCGCCAAAGGTGACCGTGCAAAGCGTGCCCAGCTGGCCATCGATCTGGTTGCCCATGATCACTTCGGCACCCAGCCCGTCGCATTGGAACAGGACACGCTGGGAGTGCGAGAAGCCGGTCCGGGCTGTCTTGATGCTGACAGCGTTGGCGGCGCCATTGAGCAGTTCGCGGGTGACCTCGCCAGGCCGGGTCGCACTCTCATCGGCCACGAACGGCACGGGACAACGCTCCACGAGCCATTTGCGTCCTAGGACGTCGTCGGCCGGGCACAGTTCCTCGGCCAGGGTGAGGTCGAGGTCGGCCATGGCGTTTAGCGCCCGGAGCGATTCCGACGCCGTCCAGCCCCGGTTGCCGTCGATGTACAGTTCGATGTCCTCGCCGAGCTCTTCGCGCAAGGCGCGGCAGACGTCGACGTCGAGCCTGAACGGCTTCCTGCCCACTTTCACCTTGAACGTGGTGATCCCGTAGGCCTCGCGCATCCGCTCCGCCTCGGCCACCATCTTCGCCGGCTCCGCGAACCCCAGCATGTGGCTGACCCTCATGCTGTCCGAGTAGCCGCCAAGCAGGGCGGTAACGGGCTGGCCGAGCGTCTTTCCTATGACGTCCCAAATGGCCATGTCCACGGCTGACTTGGCGGTCGGGTTGCCCACGGTCCTGTCCATCACGGCGTGAACCGCTTCCCGGTCCATCACGGACATTCCCACGATCCGCGGCGCAAACAGCGTCTGGATCGCCGCCACGATTGATTCCTGGGTCTCGCCGTACGTGAACGGCCGGGCCGGAGCTTCCGCGACGCCTACGACTCCATCGTCGCTGTGGACGCGCACCAGGACGTGCTGCGCGGTGTGGACCTCGCCGCTCGCGAAGCGCAAGGGCTTCGTATAGGGGATGGCGAAGGGGATCGCCTCTATGGCTGTGATTTTCACGGGAGCCCTCCGGCATAGGTCGAGTCGATGAAGATGTTGTTGTCCTCAAGCATCGCGAGGAACGAATCGACGAGTGGTGAGTCGTCGTTGCGCCGCCAGGACAGCGCCAGTTCCACGGGGTCGGTTCCGGAAACTGCACGGTATTGCACACCGTCCAGCGCTATACTCCTGACGGATTCCGGCAGGACAGCCACACCCAGGCCGGCCGCCACGAGCGAGAGCTGGGTGGAGGTCTTTGCCGACTCGTGGGCCACGTGGGGATGGAAATCGGCCGCACGGCAGGCTCGGATCACCGCATCGTTGACCACCGAACGGGAACCCGCTGTGTACATGATGAAATCCTCGGCGCGCAGCTCACCCATGGTCACTGGTTCCCCCGCGGTGAGCCGGTGGCCGGTCG
Organism: uncultured Actinomycetota bacterium; assembly: GCA_963810895.1. Lineage (GTDB taxonomy): Bacteria > Actinomycetota > Actinomycetes > Actinomycetales > Micrococcaceae > Arthrobacter. The sequence continues at coordinate 17,067 of CAWEPM010000023.1, read as the reverse complement.
GGAGTGCCACTACAAACTGCTCGCGGCTTATGGGACGCAGCGCCAGGGACGTGTCCCTGACTGGCGGCCGCAGTACGCCGACGTCGAGATCCCCGGCGGCGAGCGCCTGCTCGATGGCGGGAGTAAGCATTTCAGTTTGAATGTCCAGGATGACGCCCGGCAGTTGCTCCTTGGCCAGCCGGGCCAGGACGGGCAGCTGCGAGTAGGACGCCGTGCCGGTCAGGCCGATCCGGAGCGTGCCTGCTTTCCCATCTGCGAAGCGGCGGGCCCGGCGCGCAGCCTCGTCGATGCTCCGCAGAATGCGCCGGGCATCCAGAAGGAAGACTTCCCCGGCGGGCGTCAGCTTGACGCTCCGCGTCGTGCGGGCGAGTAGCTCGATGCCCAGTTCGGCTTCCAGCTGACGTATCTGCTGGGACAACGGCGGCTGCGCCATCTGGAGCCGCTCAGCCGCCTGGCCGAAATGGCAGGTTTCGGCAACCACCACGAAATAGCGCAGGTGACGCAGTTCCATGCACTGGCTCCTCTCATGGGTGGGACGGCGGCCCGCAACGCTGAAGGGGGCCGGTCGGGGACAGTTGCGCTGACCCCGCGTCCTAATTATTGGTTGTTGGTTCAACAGCGTAAGGCCGAAGTTGATATTCAACAAATACTTAATTACAGATAATTCAGAGCTGAGAAGTCTCAATAAGTGCCTAGGCGAGGTTAGGCAAATGCCTAGTGTGACGCGCGCCACCGGCTGGCAGAGTTGGCTGCATTCACCATCGACCGACCGATCGTTCGGCGGTCCGCCGGGCAGCGTAGCCCGGCAACCCGGGCGACGCCGCCCGATACCGATAGGAGCCAACATGACTGAGACCCTGACGGGCATCCGAGCCCACCTTGACGAGGCCCTTGTGGAGGATCACGAAAACGGCATCTTCCGCGCCAAGCGCAGCATCTTCACCGACGAAGACCTGTTCGAACTGGAAATGAAGCACATCTTCGAAGGCAACTGGGTTTACTTGGCGCACGACAGCCAGATCCCCGGCGTGGGTGACTATTTCACCACGTACATCGGCCGCCAGCCGATCATCATCTCGCGGGACAAGCAGGGCGGCCTCAATGCACTCATCAACGCCTGCAGTCACCGCGGCGCCATGCTGTGCCGCCGCAAGACGGACAACCGCACCACGTTCACCTGCCCATTCCACGGCTGGACCTTCAACAACACGGGCAAGCTCCTTAAGGTAAAGGACCCCCGCGACGCCGGCTACCCGGAGCAGTTCAACAAGGAAGGCTCCCACGACCTCACCAAGGTGGCCCGGTTCGAGAGCTACCGCGGTTTCCTCTTCGGCAGTATCAACCCCGACGTCAAGCCTCTTGAGGAACACCTGGGCGAGTCCACCAAGATCATCGACATGATCGTCGACCAGTCCCCCGAAGGCCTGGAAGTCCTCCGCGGCGCGTCGAGCTACACCTATGACGGCAACTGGAAGCTGCAGGCCGAAAATGGCGCCGACGGCTATCACGTCTCGGCGACCCACTGGAACTATGCCGCTACCACTGCCCGCCGCACCACCGGCGAATCTGCCAACGAGACTAAGAACATGGATGCGGGCGGCTGGGCCAAGCAGAAGGGCGGCTACTACTCCTTCGACCACGGCCACCTGCTGCTCTGGACCGAGTGGCTGGACCCCAGCAACCGTCCCCTGTTTGACCGCCGGGCCGAACTCGTGGAGAACTACGGCGAAGCCAAGGCCGACTGGATGATCAACATTTCCCGCAACCTGTGCCTTTACCCCAACGTGTACCTGATGGACCAGTTCGGCTCGCAGATCCGGCACTTCCGCCCCATCTCGGTCGACAAGACAGAGGTGACCATCTACTGCATCGCCCCCAAAGGAGAGAACGCGGAGGCACGCGCCAGCCGTATCCGCCAGTACGAGGATTTCTTCAACGCCTCCGGCATGGCCACGCCAGACGACCTCGAGGAATTCCGCTCCTGCCAGAAGACATACCTGGCCACGGCTGCACCGTGGAATGACCTCAGCCGCGGCGTCACCCACCAGATCACGGGCCCCGACGCCAATGCCGACGTCATAGGCCTCAAGCCCATCTCCAGCGGCGTCCGGACCGAGGACGAGGGGCTTTACCCCATCCAGCACGGTTACTGGGTGCAGACGATGCGCGCGGCGGCAGCCGCGGAAGAAGCAGCCGCACCCGCAACGCGGAACACGGCACCGAACAACGCAACCCAGAACTAGCCCGCACCAGGCCCGAGGAGAACCACAGCACATGACACAGACCATGGACGTCGGCACGCAGGACGCCCCCACAGACAGCCCGGCCTCCCTGGAGGAGATCCGTTCCTTCCTCTACCGCGAGGCAAGGTTCCTCGACGACCGCGAGTTCGACCGCTGGCTGGACTGCTACCACCCGGAAGCCGAGTTCTGGATGCCGGCCTGGGCGGATGACGATCAGCTCACCACCGACCCGCAGCGCGAAATCTCACTCATTTACTACGCCAACCGTGGCGGCCTGGAGGACCGGGTCTTCCGCATCAAGACCGACCGCTCCAGCGCCACAAGCCTGCCGGAACCGCGCACCGGCCACAACATCACGAACGTCGAGATCGTGGATGCTCACGGCAGCCAGGTTGATGTCCGCTTCAACTGGCACACGCTCTACTACCGCTACCAGAACATTGATCCCTACTTCGGAACATCGTTCTACACCATCGACTTCTCGGGCACGCAGCCCGTTATCACCAAAAAGAAGGTCGTCCTCAAGAACGACTACATCCACCACGTCGTGGATATCTACCACATCTAAGATCCGAACGACTGGAATCGAGTCCCCCATGAGCCACCAGATTGCCCTCAGCTTCGAAGACGGCGTCACCCGTTTTGTCACCGCACATCCCAATGAGACAGTTGCCGACGCCGCTTACAAGGCCCGTATCAATATCCCCTTCGACTGTCGGGACGGTGCCTGCGGCACCTGCAAGGCTTTTTGCGAATCCGGTAAGTACGACGGCGGCGACTACATCGATGAGGCCCTCACCGAGGACGAAGCCGAGAAGGGCTTCTGCCTCCCCTGCCAGATGGTGCCCGAAAGCGATCTTGTGCTTCAGGTCTCCGGAACCTCGGAGATGGCGAAGGTTGGCGCCACCACCTTCCCGGCCACTGTTCAAGGAACTGACGTGGTTCGCGGACAACACAGCCGCCGTCACCCTCGCAGTCGAAAACCGCGGGGGTCTGTTGTTCCTCCCTGGTCAGTACATGAACTTCGCCGTACCGGGCACGGAGGCCGTACGGTCATATTCGTTCAGCAGTGGACCGGCCGCAGATGAATTGCGCTTCCTGATCCGCACGGCTCCCGACGGCGCTATGACCACCTACCTGAAGGAACGCGCCGCCGTCGGGGACACCGTTCCGCTGACCGGCCCCATGGGCAGTTTCTTCCTCCGGGACATCAAGCGTCCAGTGCTGATGCTGGCCGGCGGTACCGGCATCGCCCCCTTGCTGTCCATGCTGGAGAAGATCGCCACCGGACTGGAGGAAGCGCCCGCCTACCCGGTGCACCTGGTCTACGGTGTCACCTTCGACAAGGACCTGGTGGAGCTGGACAAGCTGCAGCGCTATGCCGACGTCATCGGGAACTTCTCCTTTGACTATCTGCGTGGCCGACCCGGCGAGCGCTGCGGAGAACAAGGGCTACGTCACCCAGTACATCACGGCAGCGCAATTGAACGACGGCGACGTCGACGTGTACCTCTGCGGGCCGCCGGCCATGGTGGACGCCGTCCGGAAGTACTGGGACGCCCAGGGAATCACCCCCGCGAATTTCTACTACGAGCGCTTCGCAGTGGGGGCCACGGCGGCAGCGGCGCCGGCTGCTCCGGCGCTCGCAGGGGCAGTCGCTTGAGCTCCGGCAGCCGGGCGCCCCGCGTGGCCCGGGCGATCAGCCCGGGCCGGTTCGCCGGCCAGGTCGTGGTTGTGACGGGAGCCGCCCAGGGCATCGGGCGTGCCGTTGCCTCCCGCGTCACCGCAGAGGGCGCCCACACCGTCCTGGTGGACCGCGCCGAACTCGTCCATGAGGCGGCGGCCGAGCTCACCACGGACGGTGGCTCCGCATTCGCCGTCACGGCCGACCTCGAAGACTACGCCGGCGCCGATGCGGCGATCGAGGCGGCGCTGGACCGCCACGGACGCATCGACGTTCTGATAAACAACGTGGGCGGCACCATCTGGGCCAAGCCGTTTGAACACTACGAACCTGAACAAATCAGCAAGGAAATACAGCGTTCGTTGTTTCCCACGCTTTGGACCTGCCGCGCAGTGCTTCCCCACATGATCAGCCAGGCGGGCGGCGTGATCGTCAACGTTGCCTCCGTGGCCACGCGCGGCATTAACCGCGTCCCTTATGCCGCGGCCAAGGGCGGGGTCAAAGCCATCACGGCCGCCCTGGCCCTGGAAGCGGCACCCCACGGCATCCGCGTGGTGGCTACCGCTCCGGGAGGAACGGAAGCACCGGCCCGCCGCGTGGTCCGGGGCCCGCAGCCCGAAGGCGCAACGGAAAAGGCCTGGTACCAGCAGATTGTGGACCAGACCATCGATTCCTCCCTGATGAAGCGGTACGGAACCCTCGAAGAACAGGCCGGCCCCATCGCCTTTCTGGCCTCTGACGAGGCTTCCTACATCACCGGCAGCGTCCTCGCCGTGGCCGGTGGCGATTTGGGCTGATGGCCGGCATCAGGCCCGCTGCTGCCCATGAACACTCCGGCCACTTCCGCTAATGTTGGGCATGATGCCAGACAAAGACGTCGGACCATTCCACGGTTTGCGGACCGCCCAAACCCAGCGCCTGTTGGGGCTGCTACGTACTGCCCGCGCGGGGCAGCCCGCTGTGGCCGTTATCACCGCGGCGAGGGGCATGGGCGCCGCTGAGCTGCTGGACACCTTTCTCCGCGCCGACAGTGTTGCACGACCGGACACCACCGTGCTCCGTGCTGCCGGCACCGCATGGGAAAAGGAAGTTGCCTTCGGCATGATGCAGCAACTGCTCGCAAGGTGTCCTGCGAGCAGCAAGAAGCCCGGCCTGACCGAGACGTCAGGAACAGTGCCGGGCACGGCAAGCATGCCCACGATTGCCCGCTGTGGCGAGGAGCTGCTGGCTGCTTTCAACACGATCACGGGCACGGGCCGGACATTGATCCTCTGCCTGAACGACCTTCAACTGGCCGACACACCTTCACTGCAGGCACTCCTGTATGCAATGCGCAGGGCGGGTCCGATGCCGCTCCTGGTCATCATGTGCTTGGAGCCTTCTTCTGATGCCGCGCAGACGGATTCCGGGCTTGCCGGGCTACTTCGCTTTCCCGGGGCGACGACCATTGCCCTCGCCTCGCTGACGGCCAATGAAGTCCAAGGCATGTGGGCGGGTTCTGCGGGCTCTGGACTGTCTCTTCCTTCGGCCCGCGCGCTCGTCGAGCATACCGGCGGCAGCCCGTCCCTGGTGCAGGCATTGCTGGAGGAGTTTCCGGTATCCGTTTGGTCGGCAAGCCAGGAGGCGTTGCCCGCCCCATCGGAGTGCGTCCGGGACGCCTCTACTGCACTCAAGGGCATGAGCGCGGAAGGTGCCGCGCTCACGGAGGCGGCAGCTGTCCTGGGTGTCCGGTCCCAGTTTGCTGTGGCGGCCTCGCTGGCCGGAATATCAGACCCTGTGGCGGCAGCGGACTCCGCCCACAACGCCGGGCTGCTGCACCTCAGTACGATTGGTGCTGAAACCAGGCTGGAATTCCCGCTTCCGGTTCATCGAGCAGCCGTGTATCAGTACCTGGGGCCAGCGCGTCGATCGAGTCTGCACGCAGCGGCTGCCCGCATTTTGACTGATCCCGAACAGAAGCTGAGGCACCGAGCGGCCGCGGCATTACTGCCTGAACCGGATCTGGCAGCCGAACTTGAAGCCTCGGCTGACACCTTCGCCTCCTCCGGAGCCTGGCACTCCGCAGCAGGCGCCTACACGGAGGCAGCCCGGCTGAATCCGCAAGTCACCGAGCGAGAGTCACTTCTGGTCAAGGCCGTGGACGCCATGGTCGGCGCAGGCGAACTTCCCCGGGCCGTGGCAGCGCTCGATGCCTTGGATTCATTCGCTCCCGGACCTAGAAGTGATGCTGTCCGCGGTTATCTGGCCATTCTTCGGGGGCGTCCGGCGCAAGCGGACGCCCTGCTCCAGAAGGCTTGGACCGGCGTCGATCCCACAACGGACCCCGGGACGGCCGGCAGTATCTGCCAGCGTCAGGTTCTCCATGCTCTCTCCCGCGTGCACGGAAGGGACCTTGTGACATGGGCAAGGCGGGCCAGACGAGTCGCTCCGCCAGGCAGCCCCGCAGCCGTCGAAGCCCAAGCAATCGAAGGGCTGGGCCTAGGCTTCATCGGCCGCTATGCCGAGGCCGAGCGGCAGTACTTAGAAGCATCCCGACAGCCGGAACCGGGCGCCCAGCAGCATCGGCTTGAGATGGGAAAGGGCTGGCTGCACCTGGCCATGGACAGGATCGAAGAAGCTCGCGCCGAATTGACCAGTGCCGTTCCCACTGAATTCGCCCACGGCTCCCAGCGCATCTCGCTTTGGGCGCAGGGCTGGCTGGCACGGGCCGACTTTGCCCTCGGAGCATGGGATGACGCGCTCAAGACCGTGGGGACGGCGGTGCCCATGCAGGAAGAATCCGGGATCGAGCTTGCACGGCCGCTGCTGCACTGGACGGCCGCCCAAATCCACGCCCTACGCGGCAACTGGGACGCTGCCGCCTCCCACTTGGAGCGAGGCACCGCAGCAAGTGACAGCTACCCGGTCATGCTTCTGCCATATTGCCTCGCGCAGGCACAGGTGGCTGAGACGAAGGCCGACTACGACGGAGTCATCCGTGCCCTCATTCCTGTGCTTGGGCTGCAGCGGCACAGCGGCATCGACGAACCGGGATTCTGGCCATGGCAGGACCACTACGCAAACGCTCTGGTGATGACGGGTCAGGTAGCCGAAGCGGATGCCTTCCTTGTTCCTCATGAACAGCTCGCGAACGAGCGAAATCATAGATCCACGCAGGCCCGGCTGGCCGCCGTCCGGGGCCGGATCCAGGCGGCTAACGGCGATCTTGACGCAGCGCGTACCAGCTTCGTCGGGGGGCTAGCTCAGTTGGATGGGTTGCCCCTTCCGTACGCACGGGCACGAGTTAAGTTCGCCTATGGCCAGTCGTTCCGTCGTGCTGGCAAGCGTCGAGAGGCGGCGGCCATACTGACCGACGCTCGGGAGGTTTTTGCTGTGCTCGGCGCAAAGGCCTATGTGGACCGCTGTTCGCGCGAAATGCGCGCCACCGGGGTTTCGTCAGAGGACGCCGTCGGCAGCACCAGGGCCGGTCCCTCCGATCCGACAAGAGGGCCGGACCTAACGGAGCAGGAAAAAGCGGTCGCGATGCTCGTCGCATCCGGGCTCAGCAACAAGGAAGCAGCGGCCGAACTCTATGTCTCCGTGAAGACCGTCCAGTACCACCTGACACGAATCTACTCCAAGGTAGGCGTCACGTCGCGCTCTGGGCTTGCCGCAATCTATCCCGGCTCGAGCACAGTCAGTGGCGGCGTCTAGGACGGGTGAGTTATCTCAGGGATTTGAGACAGCCGGTTGATTTCTTTGGATTGGGAACCTGTAGCGACTGCTGGGATGGTGAAATCAGCCATGGGGGCTGCCGGCCGCTCTTGTTGCTGCGAGGCCGCCATAGGTTGTAGAAGACCCTAGATGCAGCGCATGGTTTGTCTGACATGCGTCCTGCCGGCAGCGAAGCCTTGGTGGCAATGGAGGTCGTTGTTCACGGACGAGAACCCGAGGTGGGACTCGAACTGCATTCCAGACCTTGCGAACACTGGAATCCCGCGGAAACATGCGGAATCCGGCCCGATCCGACCGATATACGAGCCAGTCGGAGACGCCCGAGGTGTGGACGATGTACACACCCCCAATTCGCCCTTCTGAGTACCCCGAACGACAAACCGCACTCCCCTTGAGGGAGCGCGGTTCTCCGTTGTGCTGACAGGGCTTGGACTGCTCGGACCGCTCCACTCCAGTCGGGCTTCTGCGTATGTTGCCAGCAAAAAGCCGGACCACTCAACGGCTATCGGCTGACGAGATGCGAGGCGATCATCCCCGCGCTGTCCTCCAGCGAAACGTAGCCGGCCGCCACCCCCACGACGAAATCGAATGCCGCATCGGCGCTGAAGTCATGCCGGTAGCCGTTGATCCAGAGCATCAGAACCATCAGCGTCCACGCCGTGCGTTTGTTGCCGTCGATCAGAGGGTGGAACCGCGCCACCGACTCCATAAGAGCCGCCGCCTTCACCGCTAATTGCGGATAGGCTTCCACGCCCATCACCGTTGTCGCCGGCCGGGCCAGGGCCGCGGCCAGGAGTCCGATGTCCCGGATATGAAACCCGTACCGGTCAACAACCTGCAGCGCGTCCTCGATCTCGAGGTACGCGGTCACGCATCCTCAAGGCGCGTCAGGAGCTCAGCGTCATGGCTCATCACGAAATCCAGGCCCTCACTGATCTCACGATGACGGCTGTGGCGCTGCAGAACCAACTCGGCACCCTGAAGCAAAAGAGCGGACTTGGACGTATGCTCCTCGGCGGCAAGCTGCTCAAGCCGGCGGTCAAGATCTTCGGGAACGCGCAGATTCATTGCCATACCTCATGGTACCAAAACAGTACCACTGAGTGTGTCGGCGTGACTCGCATCAAAGCTGCCCAGTCAGCCGTCGGGAATGCGGTTGCGGGCCCCGCCGCTCGATCAGCGTCCGCTCACGAGACCGGAAGCTTGGCGAGGGTGAGTCGCCGAAAATCGTCCACTGGTCATCGTTGAATGTGCGCTTGCAGGGCCGCTGCCATCACATATGCCACTACGGACTTTCCTTGAGCACGGGAGTCAGCGGATTGATATCTTCCGCGGATCAGGGAACCCGAGCGAGACGTAGCCCGGCGCCCGCTTGCTCAGCAACGCTGCCAGCACCGGAGTGGACGAGTCATGGTAGTCATGAACGGTCGCGATCGTTTTTCCCGGGTATGGTCGGATAACTCGGCCAGCGTATTGGACCAACCTGCCCTTAAAGGAAATGGGTGCCGCAAGGAACAAAGTATCCAGCTTCGGACAATCAAAGCCCTCCCCAATATACGAGCCGGTTCCCAGCACCAGCAGCGGCTGTGCGTCATCGGAGTTGGAAAGACGGTCGACGGCGGCCTGTCGTTCCTTCGCCTTCATCGCGCCGGTGAAGACGTCCTCTTCGCCATGCTCAAAACCGGAACCCTGTACCAGGCAAGAACTCCCCAGGCCGCTTGACCAGAAGCATAGGCCCCCCCGCCCTCCCACTCGCGGGCTACGGGGTTCCTGCTGTCGAAGGCCAACACTCCACCTGTTCGCAGATGAGCGCGGAGATCCAGCAACGTGCGTTGCCACTCCGGATCAAGGATGTGCTGGACGACATTGCCCGTCAGCACGGCGACATCGAAATGCTTGGGAGGGATGGCGCGGCTGTCGCCGAGGATCCAGTCCACGGCATCCGCTCCTTGCCGACGCCGCGCGAAAGCAAGCATCGACTCCGACGGGTCTAGGCCAACAACAGTGCGTCCCTCCCGGGCGAAAGTAACTGTCAGGATGCCAGTCCCGCACCCAACGTCGAGTATGGACTCCGCCTCGTACTCGTCAGCTACCGAGCGGTAGAAGTCGTGGTCCGGCCCATCCGGATTGTCGTGGTCGTACAGGTCAACGAGCCTGGCGTCGTAATCGCTCACAGCTAGACCTACCCACGAGCGACATACATCCGGAGCGTGCGTCCGATAGACGATCCGCCTGCGGGCGCCGACTCCGCTTCCTAATCTGATTCGGCGTCCTGAAGCCTCTGTGCCCCGAATCCCATGCGGGCTTTCAGCCGGTCGGTTTCGTCGATGATGAGCAGCTCGGTGCGGCCGCTGCGTGTCCGCAGCGACAGACCACCGCTTCACCCGCGACGGGTGATTCCAGAGTTACTGGACCGGCTGTCCGGGCGATGGGTTGACCAGTGATGCCCCGCGCACGAGAATGCGAACCATGAGGGATCATCGCAGCCTTTCCGAGCCGGCTCCGTTCACTGCCGATGACTTCGCCGAGCGGTTGCGGCGAGCAGCCCACGCCGCCCAAGATGCCGGGCTCGACGGCATCCTGGTCACTCCCGGACCGGACCTGCTGTACCTCACCGGGTATGCACCCGTGGCCATCACTGAACGCATCACCATGCTCGTGATCCCCGTCGACGCGGAGCCCGCCATGATCGTTCCGAGGCTCGAGAGGCCCGACGCGGAAGCGGCCGCCGGCGCCTCGATTTTGCGGATCACCGACTGGACCGACGGGAGCGACCCGTACACGGAATCTGCGACGCTGATGGCCGGCACCGGACGTTATGCCGTCTCTGACTCGGCCTGGGCCATGCACCTCCTCGGCCTGCAGGATCGACTGCCCAAGTCGTCCTACGTCTCGATGACGACCGCCCTGCCGATGCTTCGGGCGATCAAGGATGACGACGAGATCGAGCGGCTGGCAGCTGCCGGCGCGGCCGCAGACCAAGCTTACGAGGAGATCGTCACCGTGCGGTTCGCTGGGCGCAGCGAGACCGACGTCGGCTCTGATCTCGCCGACCTACTTCGCCAATTCGGTCATTCGCAGGTGGACTTCACCGTCGTCGGTTCGGGTCCGAACGGAGCCAACCCTCACCACGAGATCGGCCCGCGGATCATCGAGGACGGAGACATGGTGGTGCTCGACTTCGGCGGCCTCAAACACGGCTACGGATCAGACACGACGCGGACCGTGCACGTCGGCGAACCCACCGCCGAGGAGCGCGAGGTTCACGACGTCGTCAGACACGCACAGCAGGCCGGGTTCGAGGCCGTGCGGCCAGGCGTCGAGTGCCAGGAGATCGATCGCGTGGCCCGGGCGGTGATCACTGAAGCCGGCTACGGCGACTACTTCATTCACCGCGTCGGGCACGGAATCGGACTGACGACTCACGAGCCGCCGTACATGGTCGAGGGCGAAACCCAGATCCTCCACCCCGGCATGTGCTTCTCGATCGAACCCGGAATCTACCTGCCGGGCAGGTTCGGCGTACGGATCGAGGACATTGTAACCGTCGTTCCCGACGGCGGACGGCGACTCAATCAGACCTCGCACGAGATGAGAATCGTCCACTAGTTAGCCGACGTGGTCCACGATCTGACGTGGCCCCGTGGTTGGCGAAACAAAACAGATCCTCGGCAGCTACATGGGTGATGCCGTGCCGCGCCTGACATCCCCCGCTACATCAAGCTGTGGCGGGCCGGCAATGTGACTCGCAACGATAAATGGCGGTCTTTTCGCAGCGCTATTTGCCACCTCGCAGCCCGCAAGGGGATCGTCCTGCAGGCCCGCGTGCGAAAATGCTGGCATGCCGTCCCCGCAGTCGCTGAGCGAAGCTGATCGCCGCCTCGTCGCAACGTGGGCGGCGGACTGTGCTGAGCGGGTCCTGGACTTGTTCGAGACGGAGGCTCCGACCGATGGTCGACCACGTGATGCCATCGCTCGTACTCGGGCGTTTGCTCAGGGTGAACTTGATGCAGCCGGTGAGATTCGCCGGCGCTTCGTTGCAGGTCGGGCCGCGCACGCGGTGACCGCTCCTGCGGCTGTGGCGGCCGCCCGGGCTGCTGGACAAGCTGCCGGCGTCGCTCACATGGGCGCGCACGCTCTCGGCGCAGCCGCCTACGCCGCGAAAGCGGCCGGTCTGGCCGCTCCGGAACAGCCCACGGCCATCTCCGACGAGATCTCCTGGCAGCTCGAGCACATGAATGCTCAAGTGAGGGCGGCGCTTCAGCAGTTGCCACCACTTGGTGAGGACTCCGCGGGGCCGCTCGGTTCCGGACTTCTCGCGTCCGACCTTCTTGGGTCAATCATTCGGAAGATTCAGGCCGCTTTAGACAATATCTCGCCACAGGAGGGTGCCCGGTAGGCGAACGTTGACTGGGCCACCTAAGAACTCACCAGGCGCAGGAGCTGCACGCCAAGAATCAGCTGCGCACCGACCAGCGATGCTTCTCAGCCCATATTAAGAGGGCTGAAGAGGACCTCTATTCCGTTGCTAAATTCCTTCAGAACGGTCTCCGCCGATTGCCGACAGACCAAGAGGCGGCGCGAAACCGGGGTCTCATCAAACGCCCGACTTTGAGCGTTGAAGCTTTGACTCACTCCATTAAGACCATAGCGTGCACGCTCTGGCAGTCATGTCGAAGTACCACCTTCCCGGTTATGGGACAAGCATGACTGATCAACCACAACGAGAACGGCGACAGAAGAAGGCCCAAGTCCCAAGCGGGCGGTCCTCCCGAGTAGTCGGACAGGCGGCCCGGCCATGTCGCCCAAGAAAAGGGACGTAAGAACCAGCCGGAAAGTCATGTCACACCGACCGTGACTACGCATGAATTGGTGAGACCTGAACTTGCAGAAAGGAGCCGACATGCCAGGCCAGGGCGCTTCTGGTGCACAGAGTGTGTACAAAGTACGCGCCGCTTTGGCCGGACAACCCGGCCCCAAGCGACTCCCGCGCACGACACGGAAGAGTGTCCCGCCGCAAAATACACGAACGAATTTGTCCCAAGTCATGTCATCACCACAACCCCACGGCATGAATAGGTACAAGACCAACCGCACCCAACAGAACAAGTCAGAAAGGAGACCCGGATGATGCCCCCACATCCCAGCAGGCGGAGGGCCTACAGCCAGGGACCTAAGCGGCCCACTGATCCCGCCACCCACATAACTTCATAGGCCACCGCGGCGGCCAGGCCACAGGCCGCGACAAGCGTCAGAGGGACCCGAGCCGGGTCAATGTACACACGTTAAAGCAAAAACCCCCTCTGACGAGGGGGAATGCTGTGCCCGAGGTGGGACTCGAACTGCATTCCCTCCCCCGCAAACACTGGACTCCCGCGGAAACATACCGAATCCGGCCCGATCCGCCCCGGTACAACCCGGTCCGAAGCCCAAAGTGTGTACTTTGTGCACACCCCTTTTCTGACAAATTTTGAGCAATTCCATGCGACTGCCGCGCGCCCCTAACAGGGCGCGCGGCAGCTCCGTGTTTTGCACCAGCAGCCTTCCCAAACGGGGCCAGCGACACCGACGCCGGGCTCTGATACGCGACAACGAATCACACCGGCACTAACGTCTTCGGATATTCCACTGATTAACAAGCCACCCCCTCTGGCCCTCTCGAAGGCTTCGGTAGCCGCGGCCCTCAGCGAGCAAGGGGCAAACAGGTCCGCCGAGCCGTCATCGGGGCGATGAAGCCTTGCCCCTTCTCGCTCTTGAACCACTTGACGGTGCCAGTAGCCATGGTGCTGCCTTCCTCGGGTGGCGCCGCGGCCGCACATTGCGGCCAGCGCTCGCGCCGCCCTCGCGGCAGGCCTATGGGTGCTCCTAGCCAACCTAGGCGGCGCCCGTCGCGCCGCCCGGGACGTCGAAGGCCTTGAGCACTGCCGCGCCTTCCGCGAGAAGAGGTTCGCGATCGGCTGGCTGGGCCACGAGCCGGGTCACATCGCTCAGGAGAGTCTCGACGTACCGCCGGACTACGGCGTGGTGGGCTGCGTCGCCGAACCACACGAGATCGCGGCACACGCGCAGCAGAGCCCGGACGACGCGAGGTTCGTTCGCGCCGTACCGCCGCACCTGTCCGAGGGCGAGATCTACGAGATAGGCGAAATCGCGAGCCGGCACGTGCAGCCTTATGGTGCCTTGCGCGTCCGACACGGCCTGCGGACCGTGCTGCCGGAGCGCGAGGGCCGCGAGGATCGAGCCGAGATGATCAACCGCCTGGTTCGCGGTGTAGGGGTCGTTGATGGCGGGCGAGAGCGCCTTGGACGCGACGTCGGCGAGTTGCCGGATCCCGAAGGCGACGTCCTGCTCAAGGGTCCGTTCGTAGCCAATCCGCACGCTCTGCACGAGCGCCCGCCGCAGTTCAGCGCCAGCGTCGGGGGCCAGGGGACCTTCGCCCGCGCTCCCCCACACCCAGGCGAGCGGAGCCCCGGCGACGACGTGTCGGCCGACCATGGGCACCATCCGGGCAGTGAGGCCTCGGCTCGCGAGCGCGCCGACGAACGCCTCAACATGGAAGGCTTGGACATATCCAGACCGCGGTGCCGGCAAGGCCGTGGCGCCGGGCGGCGGGTTTGGCATGCGAAGAGTGGGGTCGCCCGGGACGAACGACCGCTCGATCATCTTGAGTGTGGCCGTCTCGACGCGCTTCATGACTTGGTCCACCTGGATCGAATGCGCCAGGTGGTGGGCGAAGTAGACGAGCATGATCATGCTCACGAACAGCAGCAGCAGTGCGCCGCTCACCGCGAGGCGCGGGTAGTCCTGGGTGCGCTGTCCGCCGGCGATGCCGACGGTGTAGAGGCCCGCCGTGCTGTACGCGAACGTGGCCATGAACGTGCTCAGCGTCACCTGGTTGGGGATGTCGCGCAGGAAGTTCCGCAGCAGCCGCGGGCTGAACTGCGTAGACGCGAGCTGCAGGGCAACGACGGTGAGCCCGAGCACGACGGCGATGACGGTGACCATCGTGCTCGCGATCCCGATGAGCAGGTTCCGGGCGTCATCGGACGTCCCTTGGAATAGGAGGACGGCGAGGGGCGACGCTGCGCCCAGCTGCACTGCGGAGAGCCCCGCCCCCGCGATGAGCGCGAGGGCGACGGCGCACGTCGGCATCGCCCACAGGGCACTCGCCAGATACTCCCGAACGGCCTCACGCCTCACATGTAACACTCTCGGCCGACGGTCCTCGCCGGTCAAGAGCAGCGCTGCAGGGTTGCCGCCCAGTGGGGCGCACGGGGTGTTTTGCAAGTCAGGGGACCACATGCAAAACGTCGCAGACAGACCAGGTCCCGGGCCGGCGGAGCCCTTCGGAGCCGGACCGGGGCCCGACAGCCGACCGCGCGAAGCGGACGCCCGTAATTCCGTTGCAGCGAATCGGAAACCGGCAAGGAAAGGTGACCGGAGTCGAAGATCCAGCCCCCGGATTGCGTGGTTCTGGCCACTCATCTTTATTGGTGACCGCTTTGACGAATTGCCGGATGGTGGCCCGCCAAGGCACGCCGTTTGATCGAGGGCGGCGCCTCTCGAGCTGAAAGTCCCTCCGGCCGGGGTACGTTCACGTGGTTCGAAGTGCCTGCGGGGCTTTACGGGGGTTGTTGAAAGAGTCGCGCCAGCCCAGTTTCTGAATCCGAGAGGGCGAGGATGACGTCTCCGGCACGCAGTGTGGTGTTGCCGCGGACTTGGATGAGCTGGCCATCTCGTCGGATCATGCTGATCCACCCTGACTCGCCTAGGGCCATGTCCGCTATCGTGGAGCCGTCTGCCGGGGATCCTGGCTCGACGACGTGACGATGTAGTCCGTGTGGTTCGTCTGTGAACCGCAGGCCAATGCCCCAGGGTTCCGGGTCGATGCGGCGCATCGGCACGTGGAGGAGTGCGGCGAGGTAGGGCACGGCTGTGCCTTGAACAATGACCGAGGTCAGGACGACGATGAATACTATGGAGTAGATATGTGACGCATCGGCCGGTCCGGCGCTGAGGATGAACATGCCCAGCAGGATCGGGACGGCTCCTTTGAGGCCGGCGAGCAGGATGAATGCACGTTCGCCCCGGCGCAGCCGGATGGGTGTTATGAGCAATCCGACAAGGGCGGGGCGGATGATGAGGATGAGCAGGCCAGCAAGGGCCAGCCCGATCCCCAGCTCGCCGGATCGGAGGACATCGCGGAGCGAGATGCTGAGCCCGAGAACTGTGAATGCGACGATTTCGGCCAGGCTGGCGATACCGGCGCTGAAGCGTTCGATGTCGCGTTTGTGAGGGGCACGTTGGTCCCCGATGATGATTCCTGCCAGAAACACGGCCAAAAACCCTGAACCGTGGAGCAAGGTCGTTGCGGCGTAGATGAAGGCTACAGCCGCCATCGTTCCCACCGAGTGCAGGGCTTCGTTAGGCAGGACAACTTTGCGCATCAGCGCCAATAAGCCATGGCCGGCGAAGAAACCGATGAGCGCGCCGACGGCCATTTGGAGTGTGAAATCCGCCATGCCACTGGCCACGGCGTCAAGCCCGCCTCCGGTGACGCCGAGCAGGCTGATCATCAGGGCGATGCCGACGGGGTCGTTCACCCCCGACTCACCCTCCAGGATGGTGCCGGTCCGACCAGTGATCTCCCGGCCGCCCAGGACGGAGAACACCACGGCGGGATCTGTCGGGGACAGCGCCGCGCCAATGAGCAGGGCCGCGCCCCAGCCGAATCCAAACAGCGCATGTGCGGTCAGCGCCAGGGCGGCGGCCGTTACTGCGGTCCCGGCGATACCGATCCAAGCAATGGCCCCGGCGGATTGGCGGAACCGGCGCCAGCCGATGTGCATGCCACCATCGAAGAGGATGAACACCAAGGCAACTGTGACAATTCGTTCATCCACTGTCACCGGGATATGTTCCAACGCAGGGACAACATCGGAAGCCAGGGCCGCGGCCAACAGAAACACTGCCGGCGCGGGTACTCGGATCCGGGCGCTGAGGCGGTGGGCCAGCACGGCGGCAAGAAGAGCGGCCGCGACCAAGAGCATGACGAGGCTGAACGGCTCGACGTCGGTCACGTGTTGAATGCTACGCCGGTGACAGGTGACAGGTGTCAGAGGCCAGGGCTCGGCCTGTCGGCACTCGCGGCCGCAATTCGTCGACCGACGACTTTCATCAGTCACATGGCGGCACCTGCGTGAACTTCGCCGCCGCTCAGCAGCTTTCGGGCACGTGGTTGTGTTGGCCTGGCACAGACATCAATCAACGCCGGCGTGCCCGCTTGTCCGAGCAGGCGGTGGGTGCCAAAGCTTGAGGGTCATGGAGCAGGGTGGCAGCTAAGCTCTCCCCGTCAGCTGTTCGGCAATGAGCTGCGCGATGTCAAATATTTGCGTTCTCCCAAAGTGTGCACAATGTACACACCCG
>CAWEPM010000022.1:0-14183 GCA_963810895.1 uncultured Actinomycetota bacterium | reverse complement strand
TAGCCGCGATCTCTCTCGCCGTTCGTCGCGTCTCCCACAGGCCAAGGACATGACCGACCTTGCCCGGTCGAAGAACCAGCCAAACAATGAAACAGAGCGCTTGTCACCGTTCGGTGATAAGCAAACGAACGGTTGGAGATAGCATGGGTTCATGGCATGGGACACGGACGCGACGCGGGAGAAACTCCTTGATGCCGCGATCGCCGAGTTTTCGGAGCGTGGCTTCTCAGGAGCGCGGATCCAACAGATTTCCCAGACCTCCGGATGTAATCGCGAACGCATCTACTTCTATTTCGGTGGCAAGCTCCAGCTCTTCGAGGCCGCGCTCACGAGACAACTTGTAACGGCCCTGGAGGACCTGCCGATTGCCGGCTCAGGGCCGGAAGCCATCGCCGACTTCGCTGGACGATACTTTGACGTCTCTTCGAGGGACCCTCGTCTCGGGCGACTCACCTCTTGGGAGGGGCTTGAGCGAGGTGACCCGATCGACGCCGAGAGGCGATCCGTCCGTTCAGCGAGCAAGGTGGCCGAGGTTCGTCGCGCACTCCCCGGACTGAGCGAGGCGGCCGCGGAAGATCTGCTGCTGACGATCGTGACGCTGTGCCATTCCTGGGTTTCAAGCCCGAACATCAATCTCGTTGTCACCGGAACGTCGGACGAGACACGCAGACGCGCGTCCATCATGCGAACCAGTGAACTGCTCGCGAGAGACGCTGCAAACCCGAGCAGAAGCGAGCAATAGGCTCCGGGTCAGCCCGTCAGTGCGGGACGGTCTCGTTGGAGCGGTGGCAGGGCAGGATGGCGGCCCAACCCACCGCGGATGCCATTGCGTAGACGAAGACACGGCGAAGGCCGCCCGCTGGCGCCGCTGCCGCCCAACTGGCCGCGGCGGCGCCACCGGCCATCATCGCCCGTCATGCGCTGAGATCGTGGGGGCATCTTCTCAGCGCAGTGCCGTCTGCCTTACTGAGCCAGGAAGGCGTTGATGGCTTCGGCGACGCTTGCTGGGTCTATGACGTGGGCGAAGTGGTTCTGGCTGGGAAAAATCTTCTCCGTCACGTTGGCCAGCTGCTGCTGGAGGTGTCGTGACGCACCCACAAGGTGGGCGGGGCTGGCCTCGCCCACAAGCAACAGCGTAGGGATATCGACCTGGCTGTACTGCTCGATGAGGGCATCGGTCTTGTCGATTTCGGTGAGTTCGCGGGTCCAGGTGGCGCTGAGTTCGACCATTTCGGCCCACAGTGGGGATGCGGCCAGGCCTGCCGTTTCTTCCGGGGAGATGCGCAGGAAATGTTCGGCAGCCACGCGCATCGCTTTGTCCCCGTCTCCCGCGTCCACTGCCGCTGCGTAGTCCCTAAGGGCCGCCCCGGCAGTGGGCGCATCGACGGGCAGCGGAGGCTCGTAGAGCACCAGCGAGGAGACGGACGCGCCGGTGCGCACCGCCTCCAGTGCGCAGATCGCCCCGTAGGAATGGCCAAGCAAGGCAGAGCCATCACCGGCAACGCCGAGCACGGCTTTGATGTCATCGGACTCGGTGCTCAGCGAGTAGTCTTCTGCGTCGGCGCTGAGGCCGCGGCCGCGGCGGTCCATGACGAACACCGTGTGGCGGTCGGCCAGATGCTCGGCCACGGCCAGCCACTGCTCGCCAGTCGAGATGCTGCCATGGACCAGGACGATCGGGCTGCCGGAGCCGAGCTTGCGGTAGCCGATCGAGGTGCCGTCTTTGGACTCTATGGTGTGGTTAGTGATGAGCCGGGTTTCCAAGGGGACTCCTTAGTTCTGTTTGTGGATGGTGGTCGGGGTTGTGCCATGGGGACAGAACTCCTGCGGCCGTGGTGCCGCGTTCACTTTGCGGATTCAGCTGCCGGCGGCGCACCCGGCGGGGACATGGAGACCGCACAGGCTCAGCACCTTCGGGGACTGCCGCCAATGTGCTCTACGTCCCGGGGATGCTTCATCCTTCATGAGTGGGTGACGGGTTCGCCGGAAGTTGACCGTCCAGCAGCCGGCTCGACCTGGTGGCCTGCGGAGGGAGCGGTTTGAAGCCGCGGTACCGACAGCACGGCGACTACGCCGATTGCTGCTGCTATAGCCCAGACGGAGAAGTTGATGAAGTTGCCCAGTGAGGCCGCTACCAGGACGCCGCCGCCCGAGATGGCCAGGACCGCACCGATCCGCCCGATGCCGAGCGTGATGCCCAGGGCGGTGGCCCGCGTTGCGCCCGAGAAGTAAGTTGCAACGAAGCCGTTCACCAGGATCTGCGCTCCCACTGACCCGAAACCGACGACCGCGACCAGCAGATACATGACCGGAAGTGGCATGAGGCTGGTCCCCATGAGAACGAGTGCTATGCCGGAACTGGCGAAAGCCGTTGCGGTCACCGGGCGGGGTCCGAATCGGTCAGCCAGGCGGGAGGACACGAGCACGCCCACGACGGCGCCGATGTTGACCGTGAGAAGGAATGTCAGGGAGGAGGCCAGCGAGTATTTGGCGATGACCATGAGCTGCGGCAGCCAGGTATTTAGCCCGTACACGAGCGTCTGGCCACAGACCCCGGCCAAGCAGAAGAGGACCATCGCCCCGAGCAGGCGCCCGGTCAGCAGGGTGCGGAAACGGCCGGCCACAGGCGCGCCGCTCTCGACCGGCGCTTCGGGTAGCGGTTCCAGTCCGTAGTCGGCGATGATGCGGTCCGCTTGGGCCCGGTCCCCCGTGACAGCGAGGAAGGCCGGGGACTCGGGCAGGAACTTGAACAGCAGAGGGAGCACGGCAATGAGTGGAACACCGCCGAGGGCCAGCATCCCCCGGAATCCGAGTGCGGGCAGGAAGGCGAGGGCGACCAGTGCGGCGAGGATCCCGCCGACAGCGTATCCGGAGAACATCAGGGCGTTATTGAAGTTGCGCCGGTTCGACTTTGAGAACTCCACGGTCAGCGCGATCGCCGTGGGGATGACACCGCCCAGTCCGAGGCCCGCCAGGAAGCGGAACAAACCGAAGAGTTCGGGAGTCGGCGCCCAAGCCGTCAGCAGCATGAGCAGCGAGAAGGCTGCAATGGAAACCATCATGACCTTCCGCCGCCCGACGATATCGGTGAGGTACCCGATGAGGATGGCGCCCGTGAACATTCCGGCCAGCGCGTAGCTGCCGATCGCGCCGGTCTGCACCGGAGTCAGGCCCCAGGGTTCGTACGCAAGGAGTTTGGGAACGATTGCACCGTAGACAACCAGATCGTATCCGTCGAAGACGATGGCCAGGAAACAGAGAAAGATGACAGCGGCTGCCGATTTGCGAGGGCGAACCGGAAGTGAGGCAGGAGATTGAAAAGCCATTGGGGACTCCAGGTGATATACACGACGTTGTGGCTGTGCCAGAGATGAGGGCCGTTCGGCTGTGATCTGACCCACAACTGAATGTAACATAAATGTGTTGTTCGTCAACAGACTTGTTGCATGTTCCATGAATGACAGCCGTCCGGGCACGCAAGTATTGGAGAAGCCTTATGCAGTGGAAGCCCAGAGCCCTGATCCTGGATCTTTTTGGGGACTACCTCCGGTACGCCGGGAGCGAGGTCCGGCTTGCTGACATCACCGAACTCCTGGCCGTCTTTGATATTGAGGCGGCCACGGTCCGCGTCAACATGTCGCGCCTGCGCAAGGAGGGCTGGTTCACTACCCGGCGCGTCGGGCGGGAAACGGTGTACTCACTCACGCCCCACATGCTGGAAATCCTTGACGAGGGACGCGAACGTATCTTCCGACGCCGGGACGAGAGTTGGGAGGGACGCTGGACCATGGCCATCTACCAGGTGCCGGAATCCGAACGGGCCGTCCGCGAACAGCTCCGGAAACAACTCGCGTGGCATGGCTTCGGCCAGCTATCCCCGTCAACGTGGCTTAGCCCCCACGACCTCATGTCCGAGGTCCGCGAACTCGCGGCGGAATATCCGCTGGCAAAAGTGGATGCCCTCTGGTGCGGGACGGGCGAACTTGACGAGGACAGGGACCTTGCCGCGCGATGCTGGGATCTGGAACAGCTCGGCGCGGACTACCAGCAGTTCATTGGCACCTACGCCGCACTCAATGACGAGACCCTGAATGCGGCCAAAGACGGGCGAACGGCGCTCATCGAACGCATGCGTATCATCGGCGACTTTCGTCGCTTCCCGTTCCGGGACCCCTACCTACCCCGCGAGCTACAGCCCCAGGGGTGGCCGAGCAGCGAAGCGTTCAGCCTCTTTGGTGCAGTGCACCGCCAACTAGGCCCTGCGGCCACGGAATTCGTGTCCAGCATCATCGGCCAGCCAGTCGGGCAGGGCCAGGAGGTTGTGGCATAAGCCGGGCCCGGCTGCTTTCAACCTCTTCAGCCGGGTACGCGAGCAACCGGGATTACCGGCACGGACGTTCGTATAGGAAGGTCCGGGCCGGAGGTCACCGAACGACATGTAACAAATGGTTGACGCACACGCGTAGAATAGTTACATAATTTTAGTGAGACCTCTCTCACTGACTTCCCAAACTCTAGAAGGTGGCATCGATGGCACTTCGCGTAGCCTGCATTGGCGGCGGTCCCGGCGGACTGTTCTTCTCAACCCTGTTCAAGCAGACCGTTCCCGACGCCGACGTCGTGCTCTTCGAACGGAACCAGGCCACGGACGCCTTTGGCTTTGGCGTGGTCTTCTCCGACGCAACGCTGAATCGCATCAACGACGCCGATCCCGTTGTTCGCAACGGCCTCCGGGACTTCGGCACCCATTGGGAGGACATCGAGGTCTGGCTCAAAGGCGAACAGAAGTCCTTCGCCGGCAACGGCATGGCTGCGATCTACCGTAAGACCCTGCTGAAGCTCATGCAGGACCGGGCCGCAGAAGTCGGCGTCGACATGCGCTTTGGCCAGTATGTTCCCGACCTGTCCCAGCTCGAGGGATTCGACCTGATCGTCGGCGCCGACGGTGCCAACTCGTCGACACGCGAACAGCTTGGTGAGAGCCTGGGCCACACCGCAGAGACCGCAACAGCCAAGTTCATCTGGTTCGGGACCACCTACAAGTTCAATGGCCTCACCTTCGTCCACCGACAGAGTGAATTCGGCAACTTCGCGGTCCATGGCTACCCGATCAGCGACGACTTGAGCACCTTCATCGTCGAAACCGACGAAGCGACGTGGCGGAAGGCCGGCCTCGACGAATTCGATGTCAGCCAGCCTCCGGGCCCCTCCGACCTGAAGACCCAGCGCTTCCTCGAAAAGCTTTTCGCCGAAGACATCGCGGGACAGCCCCTGGTGGCCAACAACTCCCGATGGGCGAATTTCCGCACCCGCCGCACCCGCACCTGGCACAAGGGCAACGTCGTCCTGCTCGGCGACGCCGTGCACACCGCCCACTTCTCCGTCGGCTCCGGCACCAAGATGGCCATGGAAGACGCCATCACGCTGGTTCGAGAGGTCGCTGCTCACCAGGACGATCTCGAACTGGCCTTCACAAACTACGAGGCCGAACGCCAGCCCCAGGTCGCCAAGATCCAGAACCAGGCGCGGGGTGGACTGAGCTGGTGGGAACACTTCGCCCGGTACTACAACTCCTTCGACCCCACCCAGTTCACCTTCCACTTCTTCTCCCGCAGCATCGACATCGACAAGATCCGCCAGCGGGATCCCGGCCTGGTTGCATCCGCAGAACAGGACTGGCTGGACACGCACGGAAGCACGCCGCTGGAAACACCTCTCCCGGCAGGATCCG
Organism: uncultured Actinomycetota bacterium; assembly: GCA_963810895.1. GTDB lineage: Bacteria > Actinomycetota > Actinomycetes > Actinomycetales > Micrococcaceae > Arthrobacter. The sequence continues at coordinate 8,452 of CAWEPM010000022.1, read as the reverse complement.
TCGAATTCGGCGGGCGCCTGCTCTCCCTCACGCGCCAGGACGGTCGGCCGGCGTTGACCGGCCCCGCCGGCAGTATTGCCCTGACCACCGACCCGGCGGACGCCGACGCCGACACCGGACTGCTGCTCACCGCGCCGGATACCGAAGACGGACTTGCCGCCGCTTTCGAGCAGCTGCCGTCCAGGCCGCAGCCATCGTGATCCAGGGCGGCAATCCGTTCACCCGTACCCTCCTCTCCGAGGAAGCCCGGCTGGGCCGCGGCCTGACAAGCGTCATCGTCGATGACCGGGGTCCGGTATCGGCCCTGACGCTGGTCCTCTCCGGCCGCGCAGATGCAATTGCCACCGCAGGCACGGAGGCCAACAATGCATGAGCTTGCTCCCCTGTTCGCGCCACGCGGCATCGTCGTCGTCGGCGCTTCATCCAGCCCCGAGAAACTCGGCGCCGTCATGGCCCAGTCGCTGTCCAACTACCCGGCCCAGGTGGAGCTCGTAAACAGCCGCGGCGAGAACGGGATGCACACCAGCATCGCCGAAGCCGCAGCCGCCATCGTCGACGGTCCGGATCTGGCAGTACTCTGCGTACCTGCCGCCGCCACCGCCCAGGCACTTCGCGACAGTGCAGCGAACGGCGTCAAAGCTGCGCTTGTCTGCGCCGGAGGTTTCGCAGAAGCCGGCGGCCCCGGGATCGAATTCGCTCACCAGGTGGAAGCGGCTGTCCGGGAAACCGGCATCCGGCTGCTCGGTCCCGAACACGTCCGGCTTCTTCGTTCCCCACCTCAACCTGCGCGCCAGCTTCGTACCCGGCGTCGCAGAACTGGAACCGGGTTCGGTGGCCGTGGTGGCAGCCAGCGGTGGAGTCAACCACGTCCTGGCCTTCCACCTGCAACGCGCCGGAGTGGGCGTCAGCCTCGGCGTCGGTATCGGTGCGGGCACCGATATCACCGCACCCGATGTTCTGGACTACCTAATCTCCGATGAGCAAACCAAGGCGGTCGCCCTGCACCTGGAAACCGTCGCCGACGGGCCGGCCCTCATCGACGCCGTATCACGCCTCAGCTCCGTCAAACCGGTGGTTGCGCTTGTTGTCGGCCGTAACGATGTTTCCGAGTTCGCCCAGTCCCACACCGGGGCATTGGCAACGTCCTGGCGCACCACGCGGGCCGTCCTGAAGCAGGCGGGCGCCGTGATCGTCGACGACGAGAACCAGCTGGTTGCCGCCGTCACCGCCCTTGCTGGACGCCGTCTTGTGCCGGCGGCTGACCCTGGTGTCGGACTCATCACCGGGCAGGCCGGCCCCGGTCTGCTGATCGCCGATGCCCTCCACAGCGCCGGCGTGACGTTGCCGCGGCTGGCCGAGGACAGCCAGGATGTCATCGGTGCGCTGCTGCCCCCGCTGACCTTTCAAGCCAACCCAGTGGACACCGGCCGGCCCGGACCCGGCTACGAGAAAATCGTGGCCGCCGTGGCGTCCGATCCAGCCATTGATCTCGTAGCGGTCTACGGACTGACCGAACCCGTTGCCGACCTCCCACTCGCTGTCGCCAACTCCGGAGTGGCTAACACGATGCCGTCTTGTGATCGGCGTTGATGGCCCCGATGGCGACCTCGAACGCACACGGAAATCCGCGCAACAGCATGATCTCCCCCTGATCTCCGGACCGACATCGTTGGCCCACGGCATTGCCGCCCTGGTGAACGATTCCCAAGGTCAATTCCTACGAGCTCAGGCCCCCGCCGGGTCACTTCACATGGCCCGATCTCCATGGGCCCTGGGACGAGAACCGCGCCAAGGAACTCCTTGGCGCGCTCGGCATCGCCACGCCGGCGCGGCGTCGCTGTGCAGCACCCGGGCCGCGGCTCATGAGGCCCTGTCCGAGCTCGGCGGTCCGGTTGCGGTCAAGCTGCTCGACGCCGCCATCCTGCACAAGACGGAGATCGGCGGCGTGCACCTGGGGGTCAACTCCCCCGAGGCCATGGACCGGGCCCTGGACGGTCTCGAGGCCGCCGGAGCCCGCGAATTCCTGATCGAGGCGATGGCCCCGTCCGGCGTCGACCTCGTGGTGGGCGTCCGCCGCGATCCTGTCTTCGGACCGATCGTCGTTCTGGGCTTGGGCGGCACCGCCGCCGAGGTCTTCGCCGACATTTCCATCCGTTCTGCGCCACTGGCGGCCACGAGTCGGCCGAGGGCATGCCCGGCGATCTGCAGGCGCGCGAACTCTTGTATGGCTTCCGCTCCGGGCCGATGCTGGACACAGCGGAACTGCTGGCCTGTCTGGTCAGGCTCGGCGATGCGCTCGTTTCCAACGACGGCCATCGCAGAGATCGAAATCAACCCCCTGCGCCTGACCCGTGACGGGCTCCTGGCGCTGGACGCAGTAGTTATCAATGTCGAGGAGGACATTAAATGACCAGCCACACCAGTGAAGGCACCGTCCCCTGGCCGGCCGACCTTGCCGCCGAATTCCGTCAGCAAGGGCTACTGGGAAGACCGCACGCTTGGCAGCTACGTCCTCGAAACGGCCGATCGGCTGCCGGACAAGATCGCGATGGTGGACGGGGACGTACGGCTCAGCTACGCCGAGCTTGCCAACAGTATGGACGCCGCCGCCGAACGGCTGCTTCAGACTCGGACTCAAAGCGGATGACCGCATCATGATCCAATTGCCCAACGGATGGCAGTTCACCGTACTCACCCTGGCGTGTTTCCGGGCCGGCATCGTCCCCGTCATGGCGTTGCCGGCGCACCGGAAATATGAGCTGTCCTTCCTCACGGAACTCTCCGAATCGCGGGCCATTGCCGTACCGGACGTGATCAAGGACTTTCGACCACCAGGCGCTGGCGGAAGAGCTCGCATCGCAATTCCCTCACTGGAGATCATCCTCGTTTCCGGTGCAGCGAAGCCCTTGAACGTTCGTCTCGAAGAGATCCTGGCCCCGGGAAATGACGCGCCAGGTGCCCGCGCGACGGCTGGACGCCTCGGCTCCGTCTGCCGATTCACCGGCTCTGTTCCTGCTCTCCGGCGGCACCACCGGGCTGCCCAAACTCATCACCAGGACCCACAACGACTACGCCTACAACATCAAGGCCACGTCCAGTTCCCACGGCAGTCACCGAGGACACCGTGTACCTCGGCACCCTGCCGGCCAGCCACAACTTTCCCGCTGGCCTGCCCCGGCATCCTCGGGATCCTGTTCGCCGGCGGCCGCGTGGTCATGCTGCCGAGCCCCGAACCGCGTAAGGCCTTCGCCGCCATCGAACGGGAAAGGGTGACCCTTTCAACGGCAGTCCCGGCGGTGGCCCAGCGCTGGATCGAGCACCAGCAGGAAACGGGCACCAACCAGCTGGCCAGCCTGCAGGTGCTTCAGGTCGGTGGTTCACGGCTGCCCGACGAAATTGCCCGGAAGGTGAAGCCGGTGCTTGGCGCGACCCTGCAGCAGGTCTTCGGCATGGCGGAGGGACTCATCAACACCACCCGCCTGGACGACCCCGAAGACGTCATCTGCACGACCCAGGGACGTCCTGTGTCCGAAGCCGACGAGGTCCGGATCGTCGATGAGGCCGGCGATGACCTGCCGGACGGCGTATCCGGTTCCATCCTGACCCGCGGCCCCTACACCCCCCGCGGCTACTACCGCGCCCCCGAAGCCAACGCCCGGGCCTTCACCCCGGATGGCTGGTACGCCAGCGGTGACATCGTCGAGCGGCGCCCCGACGGAAACCTGATCGTCCAGGGCCGCGACAAGGACATGATCAACCGCGGCGGAGAGAAGATCTCGGCCGAGGAAATCGAAAGCCTCGTCTACCGGATCGAAGATGTGACCATGGCGGCCGCCGTCGCGATGCCGGATCCCGATGCTCGGTGAACGACTGTGCCTCTACATCACGGTCAAGCCCGGACGCGAAGTCACCCTTGAACAAATCCAGGAGCTGCTGCGCAAGACCGGTGTGGCTGCATTCAAAATCCCCGAACGACTCGTGGTCCTCGACGAGTTGCCCACCACCAAGGTCGGCAAGATCAACAAGAAGGACCTCCGCGCCGACATCGCCGAACGCCTGGCTGCCGCCGGCGTCCACGCACAATAGGAAGACTGCCATGATCGAGAACACGACTCATGAATCAGTGGCCGCGGGGCATACTGCTCCGGAGCCGACGCCTGAAGAGGCGGCGCAGCTCAAGGAGCTGTACCGGGATTTTGACCGGGAGAACCTGATCCCGTTGTGGACCGAGATCGCGGACTTGATGCCGATGGTCCCGACCCCGAAGGCCGTGCCCCACGTCTGGCGGTGGAGTGATCTGTACCCGCTGGCCGCGCGTGCCGGCGACCTGGTCCCGGTGGGCCGGGGCGGGGAGCGCCGGGCGATCGCCCTGGCGAACCCGGGCCTGGCCGGGACGCCTACGCGACCCCGACGCTGTGGGCGGCCATCCAGTACCTGGGCGCCCGCGAGACCGCGCCGGAGCACCGGCACTCGCAGAACGCGTTCCGCTTCGTCGTCGAGGGCGAGGGCGTGTGGACGGTCGTGAACGGGGACCCGGTGCGGATGTCGCCGCGGCGATTTCCTGCTGACCCCGGGCTGGAACTTCCACGGCCACCACAACGACACCGATGAGCCGATGGCCTGGATCGACGGCCTGGACATCCCGTTCGTGCACTACGCCGACGCCGGCTTCTTCGAGTTCGGCACCGAGCGCGTCACCGACGAGGCCACCCCGGACATCTCCCGCTCCGAACGGCTCTGGGCGCACCCGGGCCTGCGGCCGCTCTCGGGCCTGGATGACACCACGAGCTCGCCCGATCGCGGCCTACCGCTGGGAATACACGGACCGGGCCCTGCGCGAGCAGCTGCTGCTCGAGGACGAGGGCCACCCGGCCACCGTGTCCCAGGGCCACGCCGCCGTCCGCTACACCAACCCCACCACCGGCGGGGACGTCATGCCGACCATCCGGGCCGAATTCCACCGCCTGCGCGCCGGAGCGTCCACCGAAGCCGTCCGCGAGGTCGGCTCGAGCGTCTGGCAGGTCTTCGAAGGCACCGGCTCCGTGGTCCTCGAACGGCGAGACCAGGACCCTGGCGAAGGGCGACCTCTTCGTCGTCCCGTCCTGGGCGCAGTGGTCCCTCCAGGCGGAGGCTGACTCTCAACGGAGTTTGACCTGTTCCGCTTCAGCGACGCCCCCATTTTCGAACGGCTGAACTTCAACCGCACCTACATCGAAGGACGCAACAACGAATGAGACTCCTCACCCTCCGCACCGAAAACGGCACGAAGGCTGTGCGCCAGGACGGCGACACCCTGACCGAGATCGACGGCTTCGCCGACGTCGGAGAACTCCTCCGCACCCCGGACTGGGAGGCGACCGCGAAGGCAGCCGACGGTGCCACGCACCCGGCCGAGGGCGCGGACCTGGCCGCCGTCGTCCCCTCCCCCGGCAAGATCATCTGCGTGGGCCACAACTACCGCAACCACATCAAGGAGATGGGCCGGGAAGTCCCCGAGTTCCCCACCCTGTTCGCCAAGTACCAGGAATCCCTGATCGGCCCCAACGATGACCTGGCCCTGCCGCAGGAATCCGACGCCGTCGACTGGGAAGCCGAACTCGCCGTCGTGATCGGCAAGAAGGGCCGCCGGATCAGCGAGGCCGACGCCGCGGAGCACATCGCCGGCTACGCCGTGCTGAACGACGTGTCCATGCGCGACTACCAGTTCCGCACCATCCAGTGGCTGCAGGGCAAGACGTGGGAAAAGTCCACCCCGTTCGGCCCGGCCCTGGTCACCAAGGACGAATTCACCGCCGGGCCGCTGATGACCTCCGCGGTCGACGGCGAAGTCCAGCAGAGCACCCCGACCGGTGACCTCGTGTTCACCCCCGAGTACCTGGTGTCCTACATCTCCACCATCATCACGCTGAACCCGGGCGACGTGATCGCCACCGGCACCCCGGGCGGGGTGGGCCACGCCCAGGATCCCAAGCGCTACCTGCAGGAAGGCCAGCTCCTGCTCACCACCATCGAGGGCCTGGGACAGCTGAAGAACCGCGTCATCAAGGAAGCCTGATGGTTGCCCGCCACGACCAGACGACGGACCCGGAGCTGCTTGCGGCCCTGCTGCAGGCGCGCCGGGGCACGGCGTTCTTCGCCCGCAAGCTCAACGAGCTCTCCGACGCGGAGCTCGACGGCGACTCGCTGCTGCCGGGCTGGACCCGCCGCCACATCACCGCGCACATCGGCTACAACGCCCGGGCCATCGCCCGGCTCATCGAGTGGGCGGCCACCGGGGTGGAAACCCCCATGTATGCCTCCACCGCGGTCCGGGACCACGAGATCGACTTCGGCGCCACGCTGAGCCCGATCGCGCTGCGGCACCTCTTCGACCACTCCGCCGTGCACCTGAACGTCGAATGGCGGGACCTGCCCGAGGACGCCTGGCACCACACAGTCCGGACCATCCAGGGCCGCGAAGTGCCCGCCACCGAAACGGTCTGGATGCGCAGCCGCGAAGTCTGGATGCACGCCGTCGACCTGGACAACGGCGCCACCTTCCACGACATCCCGGTACCGGTGCTGGAACGGCTCCTGAAAGACATCACCGGCGCCTGGCACACCCGCGGCACCGACGAGGGCCTCGTGGTCAAGGTAACGGACCGCGATCTCACGTTCGGGGACACGACGTCGGCGTCCCCCACCGTGGTCTCCGGACCGCTCGCCGCCGTCGTCGAATGGGCCGCCGGCCGCGGCAACAGCGGCGTCACAGTAGAACGCACCTCGGAGGCAAGTGCCGCCGAACCGGCGTCGGACGCTGACCTGCCCGAGGTGGCCGCCGCACCCAAATGGATCTAGCGCCCGGATGACGCGCAGCTACAGCAACGTCACTACGAAGGGCTTTTGCGATGACGAGAATGTTGATTATCGGACCTCCCGGCTCCGGCAAGGGAACGCAGGCGGAACGCATTTCGGAACGCCTCGGCGTCGTTGCGATCTCCACGGGAGACATCTTCCGCGCCAACGTCAAGGGCGAGACGCCGCTGGGCGTCGAGGCCAAGAAGTACATGGACGCCGGCGACTTCGTTCCGGACAGCGTCACCAACAAGATGGTGCGCGACCGCCTCAGCGAGGACGACGTCGAGGTCGGCTTCCTGCTGGACGGCTACCCGCGCACCACCGCGCAGGTGGACTACCTCGATGCGATCCTCGCCGACGGCGACCAGAAGCTCGACGTCGTCCTGCAGCTCACCGCGGACGATGAGGAACTGGTCACCCGCCTCCTGGGCCGCGCCAAGGAGACCGGCCGCAGCGACGACAACGAAGGCGTTATCCGTCACCGGCTGGACCTCTACCACGAGCAGACCGAACCCGTCGTGGCGAAGTATGCCGAGCGCGGCATCCTGACCCAGGTGGACGGCATCGGCGGCTATCGACGAAGTCACCGACCGCGTCATGGAAGCCATCAAGGCAGCACAGCCAGCCTGATCCAGGACAACATTTTGAAGGCTCCTCCCCGCATTCGGGAGGAGCCTTCTTGCCTGCGGTCGACCTGCATCAACGCCGAACCTATTCTTCACAGCCGCCAGGTACAGGGCAGCCTCACCGCCGCCCTCCCCCGACCCAGCACCGTGGGCATTCAACGACTACGGCGACCGCGCCTTACGCTTCCGACCAATCAGGCCTGCCCACCCATCGCCGTTGACGCTGCTGTCTGATGACGTGTCAGGAATCGAGTACGACCAAGTTAGGTGAGCATGCTCGGCTAGTCCTATGATCAGCCGCGCATTCAGCCTTGGACGGGCATGACTGATCAACCACAACAAGAACGGCGACGGACGACGTCCCGGTCCCGCACACCGCCCTGCCGTCGACGCCTCAGGCACAGTCCACGCATTCCACGGCGGGAGTCTGGCCCGAAGACTCGGAAAGGCGGCCGGCCATGAACGCGCAAAAAAGACACACGAGCGAACTGAAAAGTCATATCGCGCAGAACTCCCGGCCTGCATGAACTCGTGTCAGCAGAAATAGGCAACGAGAGGGAGCCACCGATGAGCCACGGCATCACCTGGACACCGGTGTGGACACTGTACACACCCCCTTTGGCCGGACAAACGGCCGCCAGCTTCTCCCCCAGGCCCCAAGAAACAGCGAATCGAGGCCAAGAATCTGGAAAGAATTTCGCGCAGGTCATGTCATCACCACAACCCCACGGCATGAATAGGTACAAGACCAACCACGCCCACCAGAACAACCCAGAAAGGAGACCCGAATGACCCCACATCCCAGCAGGCGGAGGGCCCACCAGCCAGGGCCCTGAACCCGCCACCCACACAACTTCACAGGCCACCGCGGCGGCCAGGCACCAGCCGCGACAAGCGTCAGAGGGACCCAGCCAGGGTCAATGTACACACGTTAAAGCAAAAACCCCCTCTGACGAGGGGGAATGCTGTGCCCGAGGTGGGACTCGAAC
>CAWEPM010000021.1:0-48638 GCA_963810895.1 uncultured Actinomycetota bacterium | reverse complement strand
CGCTACGTGTGCATGCGGCTGCTGACCCGCGAGAGGTCGGCGGCGCCGATGAGGCCGGCGTTGGGTCCGAGGGCCGCGAGTTCGATTTCCGCCGCGGGCCGGAAGCCGCGGCCGGTGAGGTTCCGCAGGAAGGACTTCCGGGCCGGGCCGACGAGGAGCTCGCCGGCATCGCACAGTCCGCCGCCGATCACGAACTTCCCGGGATCCAAGGCCGCGGCAAGGTTCGCCAGGCCCAGGCCAAGCCATTCCCCAACGTCCTCGAGGAGTTCGCGGGAGGTCGGATCCCCGGCCTTGGCCAGCTCCGTGACAATCGCGCCCGTGATGCGTCCTACGTCTCCGTCTACGGCTTTGAGCAGCTCCTGGGCCACCGGGGAGTTCGCGGCGGCCAATTCCCTCGCCTCGCGGCCCAGCGCATTGCCGGAGGCGTATTGTTCCCAGCAGCCCCGGTTGCCGCACTCGCAGCGTTGGCCGCCAGGCATGATGATCTGGTGGCCGAACTCCCCCGCCACACCGAAGCGGCCGCGTTCCACCCGTCCGTCCATCACCATGGCGCCGCCGATCCCGGTGCCCAGGGTGATGCAGACCAGTCGGCTCTGTCCCTGCCCGGCACCAAAGCGCCATTCCGCCCAGGCGGCGGCGTCGGCGTCGTTGGTCAGCAGGACGGGGCGGCGCAGCAGCCGCTGCAGATTGTCCCGCAGGGGTTCGTTGCGCCATGCCAGGTGCGGACTGAAGAGAACTGTCGCGCCGTCGAGGTCCATCCAGCCTGCGGCGCCGATCCCGACCGACCAGATCCGGTGCCCTGCGCCCAGTTCTTCGACCAGTTCAACAATGACCTGCTCCACGGCGCGCGGGTCGCTGCCCGGGGTGGAGCGTTTCGCCTGACTGAGGATCCGGCCCTCGGCATCCACCACCCCGGCAGCAACCTTGGTTCCCCCGATGTCGACGCCGATTGCCAGGCCCTTGCGGCCCAGCCGCAGCTGCGAACGGATGTCGTGCCCGGCCGCGGCGGCCGCCGCTCCGGCCAGGGTTCTGCTTCGCCAGGCGGCGGTCCGGCGGCGCAGGCCGGGCTGCCGGCCGGGTGTTGGTGTCTGCATGGTCCCTCATTCTATTCGCCGGGGCCGGCGCATCCGCGAAGGCCCGGCACCATGACGCTGCCGCATGACGCCGCCGCCGGTGTCCGCGGCACCCCTGACTGGCGGAACGGCAGGCCTCACCGTAAAGTTACTCGCCAGTAGGTGTCGCAGAACACACCTTCTCGGGACCGCATACTAGGCTTAGCCGTACCCGTTGCGGGCCTATGGATACCAAAGGAGCTGTCGTGCGAGAAATCATTGTCCCGCCCCTAGTGAATGTCGATCCGGACACCAACGTCACCGATCTCGTGGTGCGCCAGGCGGCCAAGGCCTCCAACCCCGCGCTGTTCTCGCGGCTCGACGCTGCCGGCCAGTGGCAGGACGTCCGTGCCACGGAATTCCTGGCCGACGTCTCGGCCCTCGCCAAGGGCCTCATGGCCAGCGGTGTTGCCGCCGGCGACAGGGTCGGCATCATGTCCCGCACCCGGTACGAATGGGCCCTGATCGACTTCGCCATCTGGTTCGCCGGCGCCGTCTCCGTCCCGATCTACGAGACCTCCTCCCCGTCCCAGGTTGCCTGGAACCTCGGCGACTCCGGCGCCGTCGCCGCGTTCGGTGAATCCGCGCACCACGAGGACATCATCCGGCAGGCGGCCACCTCCGAGGGGCTCACGGCCCTGCGGCATGTCTGGCAGCTCGAGGGCAACAGCCTGGACGAGGTCCGCGCGGCGGGAACCGGAATCAGCGACGCCGAACTCGAGGCCCGGCGCGGCCAGGCGTCCCTGAACGACATCGCCACGATCATCTACACCTCGGGAACCACGGGCCGGCCCAAGGGCTGCGAGCTGACCCACGGCAACTTCGTGGAACTCTCCGAGAACGCCCTGGCCACCTCGTTGAACAAGATCGTCCACGAGCAGGCCAAGACCATCATGTTCCTGCCGCTGGCCCACGTCTTCGCACGCTTCATCTCCGTGCTGGCGGTCGCCGCCGGCGTCACGGTGGCGCACACGCCGGACATCAAGAACCTGCTGCCGGACCTGCAGAGCTACAAACCGACCTTCATCCTCGCCGTCCCGCGCGTCTTCGAAAAGGTCTACAACTCCGCCCTGACCAAGGCCGAGGACGGCGGCAAGGGCGCCATCTTCCACCGCGCCGCGGACACCGCAATCGAATACTCGCGGGCCCGGCAGGCCGGCAAGGTGGGGCTCGTCCTGAAGCTCAAGCACTCCGTGTTCGACAAGCTCGTCTACAGCAAGCTCCGCGCCGCGATGGGCGGGCACGTCTCCCACGCGGTTTCCGGCGGCGGCCCGCTCGGCGAACGGCTGGGTCACTTCTTCCAAGGCATCGGCATGCAGATCCTGGAAGGCTACGGGCTGACCGAAACCACGGCGCCCGTCACGGTGAACACCCCGGACCTGATCAAGATCGGCACCGTCGGTGCCCCGATTCCCGGCAACGCGGTCAGGATCGCGGACGACGGCGAGATCCTCGCCAAGGGCGTGTGCGTCATGCGCGGCTACTACAAGCGCGATGACCTGTCCACCGCGACCTTCGACGACGACGGCTGGTTCCGCACCGGCGACATCGGCCAGCTGGATGAGCAGGGCTTCCTGACCATCACCGGGCGCAAGAAGGAAATCATCGTCACGGCGGGCGGCAAGAACGTGGTCCCGGCCCTGCTGGAGGACCAGATCCGGGCGGACGCCCTCGTCTCCCAGGTGCTCGTCGTGGGAGACAACCGCCCGTTCATCGGCGCCCTGGTCACGCTGGACGAAGAAGCCCTCCCCGGCTGGCTGGGCCGCCACGGGCTCCCGGCATCGACGTCGCTTGCCGAGGCCGCGGAGAACCCGACGGTGAAGGCCGCCGTCCAGGAGCTCATCAACCACGCCAACCAGTCCGTGTCCCAGGCCGAGGCGATCAAGTCCTTCCGGATCGTGCCGGCCGACTTCACCGAGGCCTCCGGCCACCTGACCCCCTCCATGAAGGTCAAGCGGGCCCAGGTGCTCAAGGACTTCGAGACCGTGATCGAGGAAATGTACAACGCCAAGCGTCCCACCCTCGCCTAGGCTGCGACCGCTCCTCCCCGCGTTGCCTTCGTTCGATAGAAACAGAAGGGTCCTTCCAGCTTCGGCCGGAAGGACCCTTCGTGTTTACCGCAGCTTGTCGAGCTCTCGCTATTCGAACGCTATTCGGCTGCTATTCGGCTGCTATTCAACGACCAGCAGCAGATCCCCGCCCTGGACCTGTTCGATCGCGCCGACGGCGAGGCGCGCCACGGTGCCTGCCACCGGCGTCGTGATGGAGGCTTCCATCTTCATGGCCTCGATCGTGGCGACCGTGTCGCCGGCCTTGACCGTGTCGCCGGTCTTGACGGTCAGCGTGACGGCACCGGCGAACGGTGCGGCCACCTGGCCCGGCTGGGAGGCATCGGCGCGTTCGGCGGCCTTGACGTTGCTCACCACGGAACGGTCGCGGACCACCACGGGCCGGGACTGGCCGTTGAGCGTGCACATGACGGTGCGCATGCCCTTCTCGTCAGGCTCGGAGACGGCCTCAAGCGAGGCGATCAGGCGGACGCCCTTCTCGAGCTCGATCTCGTGCTCCGCGCCGCGCTGCAGCCCGAAGAGGTAGTCGCGCGTGTCCAGCACCGACAGGTTGCCGTAGGACTCAACGCTCTTCTGGTAGTCCTTGGTGGGACCGGCGAAGAGCAGGCGGTTGAGGGTGCGCTGACGGGTCTTGGAATCGCCCTGGAGCGCGGCGCTGTCCTCGGCGCTGAGCTCGACGTCGCGGACCTTGACGGTGCGGCCCTGGAGGGCCTTGGTCCGGAAGGGCTCGGGCCAGCCGCCGGGCGGGTCGCCGAGCTCGCCGGAGAGGAAGCCGATCACGGAGTCCGGGACGTCGTACTTCTGCGGGTTCTCGTTGAAGTCCGCAGGATCGGCGTTGAGGCCCACGAGGTGCAGGGCGAGGTCGCCCACCACCTTGGACGACGGCGTCACCTTCACCAGGCGGCCGAGGATGCGGTCCGCCGCGGTGTACATGTCCTCGATCGCCTCGAAACGCTCGCCAAGGCCCAGCGCCATCGCCTGCTGGCGCAGGTTGGACAGCTGCCCGCCGGGGATCTCGTGCTGGTAGACCCGGCCCGTGGGGCCCGGCAGCCCGGATTCGAACGGCGCGTAGACCCGGCGGACGGCTTCCCAGTACGGCTCGAGGGCACAGACATTCGCGAGGTTGAGTCCGGTGTCGCGCGGCGTGTGGGCCAGCGCGGCGACGAGGGCGGAGGCCGAGGGCTGGCTGGTGGTTCCGGCCAGGGAGGCCGAGGCCACGTCCACGGCGTCCACGCCGGCATCCACGGCCGCGAGGAGGGTGGCCAGCTGGCCGCCTGCGGTGTCGTGGGTGTGCAGGTGGACCGGGAGGTCGAACCGCTCCCGCAGGGCCGTCACGAGGCGCGCCGCGGCGGCAGGGCGCAGCAGCCCGGCCATGTCCTTGATCGCGAGGATGTGCGCCCCGGCGTCGACGATCTTCTGCGCCAGCTCCAGGTAGTAGTCCAGGGTGTAGAGCGTCTCCGCCGGATCCAGCATGTCCGCGGTGTAGCAGAGGGCGACCTCGGCGACGGCGGTACCGGTCTCGCGGACGGCCCGGATGGCCGGGGCCATCTGGTTGACGTCGTTGAGGGCGTCGAAGATGCGGAAGATATCGATGCCCGTGGCGGCGGCCTCGTTGACGAACGCCACCGTGACCTCTTCCGGGTAGGGCGTGTAGCCGACGGTGTTGCGGCCGCGGAGCAGCATCTGCAGGCAGAGGTTCGGCAGCGCCTTGCGCAGCGCCGCGAGCCGGTCCCACGGGTCTTCGCCGAGGAAGCGCAGGGCGACGTCGTAGGTCGCCCCGCCCCAGGCCTCGACCGAGAGCAGTTCCGGGAGCAGCTTGGACACGGCCGGTCCGGCCGCCACGAGGTCGCGGGTGCGCACCCGGGTGGCGAGCAGGGACTGGTGCGCGTCGCGGAAGGTGGTGTCCGTGACGGCCACGGCGTTCTGCGCGCGCAGGGCCTTGGCGAAGCCTTCCGGGCCGAGCTCCAGGAGCCGCTGGCGGGACCCCGGCTGGGCCTTCGGCGCTATCGAGGGCCGGAAGCTTGTCCGCCGGGTCCGTGTGGACCTTCAGTTCGCCGTTGGGCTTGTTGACCGTGACATCGGCGAGCCAGGTCAGCAGCTTGGTGCCGCGGTCCGCGGAGACCCGCGCCTTGAGCAGCTCGGGCCGTTCGTCGATGAACGAGGTGGCCACATCGCCGGCGACGAAGTCGGGATCGTCCAGGACTGCCTGCAGGAAGGAGATGTTGGTGGACACGCCGCGGATGCGGAATTCGGCGAGGGCGCGGCGGGCCCGGGCGACGGCGGCCGGGTAGTTGCGGCCGCGGCAGGTCAGCTTGACCAGCATGGAGTCGAAGTGCGGGCTGATCTCCGCGCCCGAGTAGACGGTGCCGCCGTCGAGCCGCACGCCGGCGCCGCCGGCCGAGCGGTAGCCGGTGATCTTGCCGACGTCGGGCCGGAAGCCGTTGGCCGGGTCCTCCGTGGTGATGCGGCACTGCAGGGCGGCGCCCTTGAGCTGGACGCTGTCCTGCGAGAGGCCCAGGTCCGCGAGGGTCTCGCCGGAGGCGATGCGCAGCTGCGCCTGGACGAGGTCGACGTCGGTGACTTCCTCGGTGACCGTGTGCTCGACCTGGATGCGCGGGTTCATTTCGATGAACACGTGCTGGCCGGCGCGCTCTCCGACCGTGTCGACCAGGAATTCGACCGTGCCGGCGTTGACGTAGTTCAGCGCCTTCGCGAACTTCACGGCGTCCCGGTACAACGCCTGCCGGATGCCTTCGTCGAGGTTCGGGGCCGGCGCGATCTCAACCACCTTCTGGTGGCGGCGCTGGATGGAGCAGTCGCGCTCGAAGAGGTGCATGATGTTGCCCTCAGCGTCGGCCAGGATCTGGACCTCGATGTGGCGCGGGCGCAGGACGGCCTGCTCGAGGAACATGGTGGGGTCCCCGAACGCGGCGTCGGCTTCGCGCATGGCGGCCTGCAGGGCTTCCGGGAGGGCTTCGCGGGTGTCCACGCGGCGCATGCCGCGCCCGCCGCCACCGGCAACGGCCTTGGCGAAGATCGGGAAGCCGATCTCGTCCGCGGCGGCGATCAGTTCGTCCAGGTCCTTCGAGGGCTGGCTGGACTTGAGCACGGGAACACCGGCCTTGCGGGCGGCCTCGAGGGCGGCGACCTTGTTGCCCGCAAGTTCCAGGACCTCCGCCGGCGGGCCGACGAACGTGATGCCGGCCTCCTTGGCGGCGCGCGCCAGGCGCGGGTTCTCGGAGAGGAAGCCGTAGCCGGGGTAGATGGCGTCTGCCCCGGACTCCTTGGCGACCCGCACTACCTCGTCAACGTCGAGATACGCCCGGACCGGGTGGCCCTCCTCGCCGATCAGATACGCCTCGTCGGCCTTCTGGCGGTGAATCGAGTTGCGGTCCTCGTGGGGAAACACAGCGACGGTCTTGGCACCCAGCTCGTAGCTCGCGCGGAAAGCGCGAATCGCGATTTCGCCGCGATTGGCCACCAGAATCTTAGAAAACATACTTCTCCTGCATCATCGCGGGCGTATCGGTAAGTGCTCACAGTGTCTAAGACCCGTATGGGCAAACACAAATCATTGTGGCCACCGTCACAGCATTATCCGTCACGGACGCGGAGATGGGCAGTGCCTCCGCCATCATGCCTGCCCCCGCCCCGTCCGGTTCGCGGCGTTCTGCCGCCCCGGCGCCGGATAAAACGGGTTTCGCCGGAGCATCAACATATGATGAGGGGTGGGTGGCGCATGCACGCCCCGGCTCCGAAGAACGCAGGAGCCGGCACGACCCCGTCTCGGCAACCGGCGTTAGGTATTGGTTTTTCAAGTGCAAGTAGTGAGCATCAGCAGCCTCAAAGGCGGGGTCGGCAAGACATCCGTGACCACCGGACTGGCGTCGGCGGCATTGGCCGCAGGCATCCCCACCCTCGTCGTCGACCTTGACCCGCACGCTGATGCCAGCACCGCCCTGGGCGTCAGCCCGGACGATCAGCTCGATATCGGCAGGATGCTGAGGTCGCCCCGGCGCGCGCACCTGGCGGACAACGTGGTTCCCAGCGGCTGGGTGGAACATGCCAGGGCCAACGGCCACGCCAGCGGCCCCGCCAACGGGCGGAGCACAGGCCGGCTCCGCACCCTCCGTCCTTGACGTGGCCGTGGGCTCTGCGTACACCGGCATCTATGACCGGCCCGACCTCGGCCGCCGCGACCTCCGCCGGCTCTCCGCGGTCCTGGCCGGTGCCGAAAACTACGATCTGGTCCTGGTTGACTGCCCGCCGTCGCTGAACGGCCTCACCCGGATGGCGTGGTCCGCGAGCGACAAGGTGACCCTGGTGGCCGAGCCCGGGCTCTTCTCGGTCGCCGGCACGGAGCGCACCATGCGTGCCATCCAGCTGTTCCGGCAGGAATTCGCCCCCAAGCTGACCCCCGCCGGCATCGTGGCGAACCGGGTCCGCAGCGGCTCTGCGGAGCACACGTTCCGGCTGCAGGAGATGGAGTCCATGTTCGGCCAGCTGCTGCTGAGTCCGCACATTCCGGAGCAGGCCAACTGGCAGCAGATCCAGGGCGCCGCCCACTCCATCCACCACTGGCCCGGCGACTCGGCCAAGAACGCAGCGGCGCTGTTCGATGCCCTCTTGCAGAACCTGCTGAACCCCGGCGGCCTCGCTCCCGCGGGCACGGTCCGCAACCGCAGCCAGCGCTAAACAGCTCCCTCGCAGCAACGAACTGAGGCCGCCTCCCGATGGGGAGGCGGCCTCAAACAGTTCTGAAGGAGTGTGCGCTAGCCGATCTTGCGGGCCGCGCGGCGCTTGCTCAGTTCGTCGTCGGGAAAGGACTGGTCCGCGGCGTGTTCGCTGGGAAGGGCGGCGAGGCTTCCTTCCACCTCGCGCCAAACACGGCCGACGGCGATGCCGAACACCCCCTGGCCGCCCTGGACGAGGTCAATTACTTCGTCTGCCGACGTGCACTCGTAGACGCTCGCCCCGTCGCTCATGAGCGTGATCTGGGCGAGGTCTTCGACGCCGCGCTCCCGGAGGTGCTCGACGGCGGTGCGGATCTGCTGCAGGGAGACGCCGGTGTCCAGGAGTCGCTTGACCACCTTGAGGACCAGGATGTCGCGGAAGCCGTAGAGCCGCTGCGAGCCGGAGCCGGCTGCGCCGCGGACGGCGGGCTCAACGAGTCCGGTGCGGGCCCAGTAGTCGAGTTGGCGGTACGTGATGCCGGCCGCCTTGCAGGCGGTAGGGCCGCGGTAGCCCGCGTCCTCGTCCAGAACGGGAAGATCCTCGGTGAACAGCAGGCCTTGGGCACCGCTGGCGGGTACAGCAACGCCAGCCGTCACAGCTTGCTTGAGCTCGCCTGCTTCGCCTTTCGGACTCACGTGGACCCTCCTTGTCGTGAGTTCCCCTGAGTAAGTTGCATCGGCAGCAATGTATGTGAATAGCTGCATGACACAGGATGAAGAATCCATCCGTGTAATTCAGCCGGGGCTGCACTTTCCAGTGTGACTTGCGCGGCTACCGTATGCAATGGGAACTTGTACCTCCGACGTTAGGCCTGCCGGGGCCCAAGGTCAAAGACGTTGGGGTTATTAGGCGGGCGTGTCGAAAGTTTCATTCTCGGCTTTAACGTTTGGCGCCGGCACAGTGGTCCCAGGCGCCTCAAAAACCTCACCCGCCACAGGCGCTCCGACAGCCTCAGCCGTATCAATGGCCCCACCCGCGGGAGGCGGTTCAGCCGGCGAAATCTTCGGGTTCGACGTCGTCGAGGAACTCGCGGAAGCGCCGCAGTTCGCCTTCTTCATCCACGGCGGGCCCGGGATGAGTGTCCTCGCCCTCATCGTGTTCGGTGATCCGGACGCCGGCCTCGTCCATGACGGCGTCGGCGCACCAGATCCGGCACTTGGCGCGCAGGGCCAGAGCCAGCGCATCCGAGGCACGGGAGCTGACGGTGGTTCCGTTCTCGAACTGCAGCTGCCCGTAGAAGATGTTGTCCTCCACCGCCACGATGTTGACGCTGACGATGCTGTGGCCAAGGGCTTCGACGACGTCCACCAGGAGGTCGTGGGTCATCGGCCGGGGCGGGACGACCCCCTGCTGGGCCAGCGCGATGGCACTGGCTTCCGGGGTTCCGATCCAGATCGGAACATGGCGCTCACCATGGATTTCCTTGAGCAGGACAAGCGGCTGGTTGGACGGCAATTCAATCCGCACGCCCACAATCTCCACCTCAATCATCAGATGTCCATCCTTGAGATGCGGTCGTGGACCAGCGCCTGGTGCAGGGACAGGCAGAGGTCGCTGATTTCCCGGGCCGCCTCGGCGGCCCGGGCGTGGGAGGCTGCGTCCTTGCGCGACGTCAGCGTGGCCACGGCACGTTCCACCAGCCCGAATTCGCGGTCGGCAGCGGCCTGGAAAGGCCGCAGGTGACGCGGCTCCAGGCCATGGCTCTCCAGCTGGACGCACGCCCGCGCCACCTGCAGGGCGTGTTCGTCGAACTTGCCGTTGACGTGCCCGATCAGGCCGTAGCTCAGGAGTGACTCCAGCAGCGGGACGCTCGCCCCGGATTCAGCCCGGAGCTGCTCCTCGCTGAGCCGGCGCGCACGGCTTTGCAGTTCGGTGGCGAGCTCCTCGGAGACGATCCGCGGAGAGAGCGTGACGCCGGCCGGCAGGTTCTCCGGCCGTTCGCCGCGGTCGATCGCGTCAAGGTAGTCCTTGATGACCTTCAGCGGCAGGTACTGGTCCCGTTGGAGGGCCAGGACGAAACGCAGCCGTTCGACGTCGTTTTCGGAATACTGCCGGTAGCCGGCAGGCGTCCGCTGCGGGTTGATGAGGCCCTTTTCCTCAAGGAACCGGATTTTTGACGCCGTCATGCTGGGGAAGTCGTCGCTCAATTGAGCCAGGACTTCCCCGATGTTCAGAACCTGGGGTCCGCGCCGGTCCGCATGTGCCGTGGCCACGGGCAGCTACCCCGGAATCAGACGTTGCCTGCTGCGCGGGCAGGGCTCAGGTAGAAGGTGAGGCGGAACTTGCCGATCTGGACCTCGTTGCCGGACTTCAGCTCCACCGAATCCACGCGGTCGTGGTTGACGTAGGTGCCGTTGAGGCTTCCGGTGTCCACCACCTCGAAGCTGCGCGGGGTGCGGCGGAACTCAACGTGCCTGCGGGACACGGTGACGTCGTCGAGGAAGATGTCGGCGTCCGGGTGGCGGCCCGCCGTCGTGACGTCCGAGTCCAGCAGGAAACGCGCGCCGGCGTTGGGGCCGCTGTGCGCGACGAGCAAGGCCGATCCGAAGGGAAGGGCCTCGACGGCGGCCCGCTCCTCGGTAGAGAGCTTCGGCGTGAAGTTGGGTTCATCGCGCACCGGAGTGAGGTTGATCGACGTGGTCTCCGAAGCTTTCACTCCACCCGTGCCGTAACCGTCACCGGTGTCGTTCCGTTCGTGCCCAAACATTGAGTCCTCCTCATTCGCTGCAGGTGTCCCCCCTGCAAACAACGCATGCCGTCCGGAAAAGCCTCGCAGTCCCGGAGAGAGCCTTCGGGTGGAGCGTGGCTTGTTTTGTTATCCCAACAACATTCCCCAGCGACCCGGCCCGAACGACCTCTGTCTTTAGCCTACCTGCTGTTCATACTCGGATGCACTGAGCAACGACTCGACAGCGTCGGCTTCCGCAAGCTTAATTTCGATCAGCCAGCCCTCACCGTACGGATCCGAGTTAATCAGGGCAGAATCGGTGTCCAGGGCCTCGTTCCGGGCCACGACTTCGCCCGCGACCGGGGCGTAGATGTCGCTGACGCTTTTCGTGGATTCGACCTCTCCAACCACGTCGTTGGCCTTGATGGTTGTCCCCACTTCGGGCATCTGGGCGTAAACGACATCCCCGAGGGCGTCCTGGGCAAAATCGGTGATGCCGACGCGCACAACCCCGTCGGCGTTGGGGGCCGAAACCCATTCGTGTTCTGCGGTGTAGGACAGTTCTTCGGGAATGATGCTCATGACGGGCCTTTCATCGGGAATCACCAATGTCAACGGCGGCCAATCGAACTGCCCGCCGCTGAAAAGTATAGGCATAACCGGCCAGCGCCCGGGAGGACTCTGACATGATGAAGCGATGACGGGAAATGCGCGGGCTTCGGTCAGGAAAAGAGTCGACCGTGGCCCCGACGGCTCAGCGCAAACGGGCTAGGCAATGCCCGAGCTTCCGGAAGTGGCTGGACTGACGGCTTTTCTGGGCAAGCAGCTGCTCGGGGCCGTGGTGACGAAGGTCCAGATCGTCTCGTTCGCGGTACTCAAGACCGCGGATCCGCCCTTTTCCGGGCTTGAAGGACGGGTGGTCACCGGGGTGCGCCGCTTTGGCAAGTTCGTCAGCCTGGACGCCGACGGGCTGTCATTCGTTTTCCACCTGGCAAGGGCCGGCTGGATCCGCTTCACCGAGGCGCCCAGCGACATCCAGTTGAGAATGGGCCAGGGCCACATAGCGGCGCGGCTGTCCTTTTCCAGCGGAGCGGGACCGCGCGGCCTGGATTTGACGGAGGCCGGCACGAAGAAGGGCATGGCCGTCTATGTGGTCCGGGATCCGTACGACGTTCCCGGGATCGCGGCGCTCGGACCGGACCCGTTCAGCCCCGGGTTCGACGTCGATACCTTGGCGGGGATCCTGGGTTCGAGTTCCCAGCAGGTCAAGGGTCTCTTGAGAAGCCAGAGCGTGATTGCCGGCATCGGGAACGCCTACAGTGACGAGATCCTGCACGCCGCCAGGATTTCACCGTTCGCCATCGCCAAGACACTGGACCGGGACGCGGTCAAGCTGCTCTATGACGCTATCCACGGCATTCTTGGGACGGCCCTGCAGGAAGCCGACGGCAAAGCGCCGAATGAGCTCAAGGACACCAAGCGGAGCCACATGAGGGTCCACGGCCGGACCGGCGAAGCGTGCCCGGTGTGCGGCGACACCGTTCGCGAGGTTTCCTTTGCGAACACCGCCCTGCAGTACTGTCCCACCTGCCAGACCAAGGGAAAGATCCTGGCTGACCGCCGGACGTCGCGCTTTTTGAAATAGTCGCGGAGAAACAGAAAACCCCGCCATTCCTTGATCAGGAATGGCGGGGTACTTTCTGTTGGTCGGGCTGACAGGATTTGAACCTGCGACCCCTTGACCCCCAGTCAAGTGCGCTACCAAGCTGCGCTACAGCCCGTTAGTTCCGCCGTTCTCCGCTGGGAAGTCGCCCTGGTATCTCTCCAAGTTTTCTTCCAAGCAGTCCGGCCGAACCACCTCCAAAAGCTTACACGATCCCGGAGGGTGCCTGTGACAATTTCATGCTGTCACAGCCAGGTGTGTCGGAATTAACGTTTCTTGCCCCGCTTTTCGCGCACACGCATGTTGACTTCGATCGGCGTGCCCTCGAAACCGAAGGTCTCGCGGAGGCGCCGGGTGATGAAGCGGCGGTATCCCGGATCCAGGAATCCGGTGGTGAAGAGCACGAACTTCGGCGGCCGGCTTGAGGCCTGGGTGCCGAACAGGATGCGGGGCTGCTTGCCGCCGCGGACCGGGTGCGGGTGTGCCGCCACGAGTTCGCCCAGGAACGCATTGAGGCGTCCGGTGGGGATGCGCTTGTCCCAGCTCTCCAGGGCGGTGTCCAAGGCCGGGACGAGCCGGTCCTTGTGCCAGCCGGTCTTGGCCGAGATGTTCACGCGCGGGGCCCAGGCCACGTGGGCCAGGTCCTGCTCGATTTCGCGTTCCAGGTAGCGGCGGCGTTCGTCGTCGAGGAGGTCCCACTTGTTGAAGGCGAGCACCAGGGCGCGGCCGGATTCGACGGCGAGCTGCAGGATGCGAACATCCTGCTCGCTGAGGACTTCGTCCACGGCCAGGAGCACGACGGCGACCTCCGCCTTTTCGAGCGCGCTTTGCGTGCGCAGGGAGGCGTAGAAGTCTGCGCCCTGGGCCATGTGCTGGCGGCGCCGGATGCCGGCGGTGTCCACGAAGCGCCACGTGCGTCCGCCGAGTTCGATGAATTCATCGACCGGGTCGCGGGTGGTGCCGGCGGTGTTGTCCACCACCACACGCTCGGAACCGGCGAGCTTGTTCAGCAGCGAGGACTTGCCGACGTTCGGGCGGCCGATCAGGGCGATGCGGCGGGGACCGCCGGAGCGCTCGAGGCCTTCGATCAGGGAGTACTCCGGGAGGGTGTCCATGACGTGGTCCAGGAGGTCGGCCACGCCGCGGCCGTGCAGGGCCGAGACGGGGTACGGTTCGCCGAAGCCCAGGCCCCAGAGGGTTGCGGAGTCGGCTTCCTGTGCGAAGTCATCGACCTTGTTGGCCACCATGATGACCGGCTTCTTCGACTTGCGCAGCATCTTCATGACGCCTTCGTCGGTCGCGGTTGCGCCCACGGCGGAGTCGACGACGAACAGGACGGCGTCGGCGAGTTCCACGGCCATCTCGGCCTGCTCCGCCACACGGGCGTGGATGCCGCGGGCATCGTGTTCCCAGCCGCCGGTGTCCACCACCGTGAAGTTGCGGCCGTTCCAGTTCGCCGAGTACATGACGCGGTCGCGGGTGACGCCGGGGGTGTCCTCGACCACTGCCTCGCGGCGGCCCAGGATCCTGTTGACCAGGGTGGACTTGCCCACGTTGGGCCGGCCGATGATGGCCAGGACCGGATCCAGTTTGACCGGACCGTCAAAGTCCTCGTCGTCGAAGTGGCCGCTCAGCAGGGCGGCGTCGTCCTCGTCGAGCTCATAGTCGTCCAGGCCGGCCCGAAGGGAGGCCGCGCGGATCTCCGCCTCCTCGTCGTCCAGGGCGGCAAGGTTTTCAGCCACCTGGTCGGTGCCGGTGGGCGTGTATTCGTCTTCGCCGGCGCCAAAATTGCCGGAGGTTTGAGTCGTATCGCTCATTGCACTTTCCTTAGGTGGTGATCTGCCGGCGTCCCGGCTACTGCTTCGAGACGAACGTGCGGGGATTCCGCGTGGGGCAGGGACTGCCCGGTTCTTAGTACTGAGTCCTGGACATGGCGCGCTAGTGCGGCCCGGATTTCGATTCCCGCCCTGTCCATTGAAACACGGCCGGTCTCGCCGGGCCTGCGGCTGACGTTGACGGCCCCGCCGAAGCTGACGTGCAGCCGCCGGCGGAGTGCGGGAACCGTGTCCAGGTGTTCGCCGCCGATCCGTGTGCCCAGGATGGCCACGGGGACCACGGTGGCGCCGGTGTTGAGCGCCAGCCAGGCCACGCCGTTGTTGATCGCGGCGGCCGCACCGCTCCCCCGCGTGCCTTCGGGCAGAATCCCGACGCACCGTCCGGCGTCGAGCAGGCTGCGGGCCGCCGTCAGCGCCGCGCGGCCGCCGCGGCGGTCCACGGGCAGCTGGCCCGACGCCGTGAGCACCCGGCCGAGGAACCCGGTGAACATCTCCTGCTTGACCAGGATGTGCATGGGCCGGGGCGAGGCGCCGAACATGACAGGCCCGTCGAGCAGGCTGATGTGGTTGCCCGCGAAAATCACGGGGCCGGCCGCCGGGACGTTGGACCGTCCGCTAACGGAGGTGCGGTAGGCGACGTGGTCCAGGAGCCAGCCCACGGGCTGGCTCCACGCCGTCGTCCAGCGGCCGGGCAGGGAAGCCTGCGCTGCCGCCGGGGTGCGCCCGTCAGTCACTGTGGGCGGTCCGGTGCTGGAGGCTGCTTTGCTGAACGGTGTAGTTGACTACGGTGTCCACGATGTCGAGGGCGGCCTGAACCGTCTCGTCAAAGTCCAGCTCCGAGGAGTCGAGCGTGACGACGCCGTCGGCGGCGGTGGTGAAGTTCACCACGGTGGAGTCTTTGGCATCGCGGTGGGTGACCTGGGCCGCCAGCTGCTCGGCATTCTGGCTGCCGCCCAGCTGGATGCCCCGGCGGCGCAGCCGGGCCTCTTCGCTGGCGGTGAGCAGCATCCGGACCTCGGCCCCGGGTGCAACAACGGTGGTGATGTCCCGGCCCTCCACCACCATGCGGCGGTGGTGCTTTTCGATCAGTTCGCGCTGCCGGCGGATCAGTTCCGTGCGCGCGCCCAAAGTGGTGGCGACGGCGCTGACGGCCGCGGAAATGGCGGGCTCGCGGATGGCAAGCGTGACATCTTTCCCGTCGACGCGGACGTACTCTTCCTGCGGACTCGTGCTGATCTCCAGCGGGAGGGCCTCGGACGCGGCCTCGACCGCGGCCCCGTCGTTCAGGTCGGTGCCGTTCTCCACGCAGAACCACGTCAGGGCGCGGTACATTGCGCCCGTGTCCAGGTAGGCCAGCTTGAGCCGGCGGGCCACCTCTTTGCTGACGCTGGACTTGCCGGAGCCGGAGGGGCCGTCGATGGCGACCACAAGGCTTTTCCCGGGGCGGAGCACGCTCACGGTTTCGATGAGTTCCTGGGTCATTACTGGAGTACCCGCCATCCGCGGTCGTTAAGGGCTTCTATCAAGAGGTCGTGCTTGTTGGGCAGGACGGAAATTTCCACCATGCCCACATTCTGTCCCGAGGAGTGATCGAGCCGGAGGTCTTCGACGTTGACGCCGATCTCGCCGATCTCGGTCAGGAGCTTCGCGATCTGTCCCGGCGTGTCATCCACCAGGACCGTCAGCCACGAGTAGGCCTGCGGGGGTCCGCCGTGCTTGCCCGGAATCCGGGACTGGCCGGCGTTGCCTTCGCTGATCAGCTGGGCAAGGTCCAGCCGGGCGCCGGGAGCTGTGGGGGCTTCCAGGGTGCCGATCAGCCGGTTGAGGTCCTCGCGGACTCCGTGCAGGATCCCGACCACCTTCTCCGCATTCGCGCCCAGGATCTGCACCCAGAGCGTGGGATCGCTCGCGGCGATGCGGGTGACGTCCCGCAGCCCGTTGCCCGCCAGGGACAGCGCGTGCAGGGGCGTGCCCTGCAGGCGGCTGGCCACAAGCGAGGACATCACCTGCGGCAGGTGGGACACCAGCGCCACGGCTTCGTCGTGTTCGTCAGCGCCGAATTCAGACACGACGGCGCCGAGATCGCCGGCCAGCGCACGCGCCACCCGCAGGGACTCGGGCAGGGTCTCCTCCGCCGGACACACCACCCACGGCATGGACGTGAACAGCTCGCCGCGGGCGGCGACGGGGCCGGATTTTTCGCGCCCGGCCATGGGGTGGGTTCCCACGTAGCGGCCCAGGTCGGCGCCGCGGCCGCGCAGATCGGCCAGGATGGCTGCCTTCACGCTCGCGATGTCCACGACGACGGCGGTCGGGTAGTCCTGCAGCGCTTTGGCAACGACGTCGGCCGTGACGTCCGGCGGCGCCGCCACGACGACGAGCTCGGGCTCGTCGCCGTCAAGGCGCGCCAGCGGCAGGCCGGCGCCGATGTCGACGGCGACGGCCTGGTTGGTCGGCGAGGGATCCGAGAGGAACACCGCCACTCCGCGCCCCCGCAGCCCCAGCCCGATGCTGGTGCCCAGAAGCCCGGAGCCCACAATGACCACCGGGCCGTTCAGGTGGCCGCGGCCGTGCGTGCGAAAGGCGGACATGGCTACAGCCCCACGGATGCCAGCAGGTGGCCGACTTCCTGCTTGCCGAGGTTGCGGATGCTGCCCTGGCGCTGGTCGCCCAGCCCGATGGGGCCAACCTTGACGCGGACCAGGCGCAGCACGGGGAAGCCGACGGCATCGAACAAACGCCGGACGATCCGGTTCTTGCCCGAGTGCAGCACGACCTCGATCAGCACGTGGCCCGGAGTCGAGTCCACGAGCTTGAAGGAGTCCACCGACGCGATACCGTCCTCGAGTTCGACGCCGGCTTTCAGTTCGGCGCCAATGCCCTGCGGGAACGGCCCGCGGACCTGCACGAGGTAGGTCTTGGGGACCTCGTAGGAGGGGTGGGTCAGGCGGTTGGCGAGTTCGCCGTCGTTCGTCAGGAGCAGCAGCCCTTCCGTGGCGACGTCGAGCCGGCCCACGTGGAAGAGGCGTTCGCCGTGGTTGTTGCGGACGAAGTCGCTGATGCACGGGCGGCCGTCCGGGTCCTCCATGGTGGAGACAACGCCCTTGGGCTTGTTGAAGACCATGTAGACCATGTTCTCGTCCAGCTGGATGCGCAGGCCGTCGACGTGGATCACGGCCGTCTTCGGGTCCACGCGCACGCCGAGCTCGGTGACAACCTGGCCGTCGACCTCGACACGGCCTTCGGCGATCATTTCCTCGCAGACGCGCCGCGAGGCGACGCCGGCCGAGGCCATGACCTTCTGCAGGCGGATGCCGTCGGAGTCGTGCAGCTCAGACTGCGGCACCTCGCGACGCGGTCCGCGGTTGCGGGCGGGCTTGCGCACCGGACCGAGGTTCTGGCCGAAGCGTTCGCTGCCGAAGGCGCGGGGGCCCGCGAACTTGGCGGCTCCGGTGCGCGGCTTGGGCTTGAGGGCGCCGGGGGTGCCGGGGGCCTTGCCGAAGCCGGGCTTGCGGGCGGCAGCCTTGCGGGCTGCTTCCTTGCCGGACGGGCGCTTTGGACTTCCAGTCACCGGAAGCCGGGCGGGCAGCCGACGGCGCGCCGTCGGGACCCTGCAGGTCCGGATCGATGAAGGCCTCTTCGCGAGGCTTGGGGTGCTTGAAGGGGCGGTCTCCGCCGCCCTTGTAGCCGGCTCCGCCGCTGCGGCCTGCGCCGCCCTGCGTCGGCGCCGGCCGGCGCCGCCCTGGGCGCCGCGGCCCGAACCGCCTTGCGCCGGCTTTTGGCCGGAATAGCTTTGTCCGGCGCTGTTGCGTCCCGAACCGTTACGTGGTGAACCCTGGCGTCCCGCCTGTGTCATGACCCGTCCTTACGTTGGTGGCCTGCGGCCGCTGTCTCCCGACAGCACCCGCCGGCCGGGCAAATTGTTCTGCCCGGTGGATACTCGTGTGCAGGCGTTGTGCCTGCACAGATTCTGCATTAAGTACTGCTTACATTCTTCCTGCGTCGTAAAACTCCTCGATGCCTTCCAGACCTGGAAGGTGGGGGGAAAGCTGCGGCAATTCAGCCACAGAGCCGATTCCCATCCGCTCAAGGAAATACGATGTCGTGCGGTACAGGATTGCTCCGGATTCGGGATCAGTTCCCGAGTCCTCGATCAGCCCCCGCTGCGTCAGCGTCCGCACGACAGAGTCAACATTGACTCCCCGAATTGCAGACACCCGCGCCCTCGAAACGGGCTGGCGGTAAGCGATGACGGCGAGCGTTTCGAGCGCCGCCTGCGTCAGCCTGGCTGTCTGTCCTTCCAGCACGAACCCGCCCACGATCTCGGCGAACTCCGCGCGGGAATAGATCCGCCAGCCTCCGGCGATATTCCGCAATTCAAAACCCCGGGGGGCGGCATTGTTGCCGTCATTATTACTGCTATGGCTGGCGACGTCCGCATCCGGGGCATTAACAGTATAGCCGTTATACTCCCGCTGCAGTTCAGCCAGGAGGGATTCGACGACGTCGACCGTCAGGTTCAGTCCCGCGGCCAGGGCCGTGGCCGTGGCCGGTTCGTCGATCACCATCAGGACGGCTTCGAGGGCCGCGCGGGCGCCGCCGGGCAGGCCCGCGACGTCCGGTCCGGCGTCAGCGGCACTGGCCGATCCGGCGTCGTCGGCAGCGTCCGGCGATGTGCCGGGCTGCCCGTCAGGCCATCGTTCGTTCACGGCTGGTCCTCGTATTCTTCACTCAGGTTTTCGCTGCTCCACTCTTGGGTATCGGCCGTCCAGTGCACGGTCAGGTCCCCCAGCGGCAGCAACTGGTCAAAGCCCACCGCGCGGTCGCGGAACAGCTCCAGCAGTGCCAGGAACCGCGCCACCACCACCAGGGTGGACTCGGCGTCGGCGATCAGCGCCCGAAACGTCAGGGGCGTGCCCAGCCGCAACCGGTCTCCCAGCAGTTCGGCCTGTTCCTTGACGCTGACTGGCGTACCGTGCAGGTGTGCCAGTCCGACTTCCGTGGGAGCCGCTTCCTTGGGCTTGAGGGCGGCCTCGGCCAGTCCGGCGAACTGTTCCGGGGTGTGCCGCCAGAGAAGTTCGGGGAGCAGTGCCGCGAAGTGTCCTTCCAGAGCCACCTGCCGGGGATACCGGCGGGCTTCGTGCTCGAGCGTGGAGCCGATCATCCCGGCCACGTGTTTGAAGGCCTTGTACTGCAGCAGCCGGGCGAACAGGAGGTCGCGGGCTTCCAGCAGGGCAATGTCCTCGTCGTCCTCAACCTCGCCTGCGGGCAGCAGCCGGGCCGCCTTGAGGTCCAGGAGCGTGGCGGCAATCACCAGGAATTCGCTGGCCTCGTCCAGGGCCCATTCCTCCCCCAGCTGCTGCAGACCCCTGATGTACTTGATGAATTCGTCAGTGACAGTGGAGAGTGCCACCTCGGTGATGTCCAGCTGATGCTTGGAGATCAGGCCGAGCAGGAGGTCGAAGGGGCCGGTGAAGTTGGCCAGCCGCACTTCGAATCCGGGCTTCTTCCCGGCCGGCCCTGCGGTGCTTTCCGGCTCTGCGGTGCTTTCCGGCTCTGCTGTGCTTTCCGGGGCAGCCGGGGCTGCGGGATCCGCGGGTGTGTCGAGCTCCACCGGCGGCGAGGAGGCGCCTGCCACGTCCCTGGCTAGGGCGCGCCGCCGCGCGAGATCAGCTCTTTGGCCAGGCGGCGGTAGGCGTCGGCACCGACGTGGTTGCCCGCGTAGGTGGTGATGGGCTCGGCCGCCACCGTGGCGTCGGCAAACTTGATGGAGCGCTTGATGACGGTTTCGAAGACCTTGTCGCCGAAGGCCTCCACAAGGCGGGCGATCACCTCGCGGCCGTGCAGGGTCCGCGCGTCGTACATCGTGGCGAGGACGCCGTCGACCTGCAGGCGCGGGTTGAGGCGGTCCTGGACCTTGTCGATGGTTTCCACGAGCAGCGCCACGGCGCGCAGGGCGAAGAATTCACAGATCAGCGGGATGATGACGCCGTGGGCGGCGGTCAGCGCGTTGACGGTCAGGAGGCCGAGCGAGGGCTGGCAGTCGATCAGGACGACGTCGTAGTCGTCCTCGACCTTTTTCAGCGCCCGGTCCAGGACCTGCTCGCGGGCCACTTCGTTGACCAGCTGCACCTCGGCGGCGGAGAGGTCGATGTTGGCCGGCAACAGATCGACGTTCTCCACGCCGGTCTTCTGGATGGCGTCGCGGATGTCCACCTTGCGGTCCATCAGCACGTTGTACACCGTGAGGTCGAGCTCGTGAGGGTTGGTGCCCAGGCCCGCGGACAGGGCGCCCTGCGGATCGAAGTCAACCAGGAGCACGCGGCGGCCGTATTCGGCCAGGGCTGCGGCGAGGTTGATGGTGGAAGTGGTCTTACCCACTCCGCCCTTCTGGTTCACCATGGCGATGACCCGCGCAGGACCGTGGGAGGACAGCGGCGCGGGCTCCGGAAAGTCGCGTTGGGGCCGCCCGGTGGGGCCCATGACGGCGTCTTCCAGATCGAGTTCGGTGCCTTCCAGAGTTGCTGAACCCTGTTCGCTGCTCACGTATCTATCCACACTTTCGATGACGGTGATTGTGGTGCCTATCTTGCTGCCGCCGGGCTCCCGGAGCCCAGCGTGTTCCTCCCAAGGTTACAGCGCCCGACACGGTATTCGGCGGACCTTGACAACCGCCGTCATCTGAGCCTTGACCTTCCGGTAGAAGTCGAAGGTTAGTGCCGCCAGCGGAAGAGGCAGCCGGAGCCCGGGGCATTGGCGGGCCCCGGACTCCGGCAGACGACTGCCCGGACACTGGCGGGTGTCCGGGCAGTCGTCTGCGGTGATCGGCTCAGGCGGAGTCGGGCCTAGACGTAGGCGGGGGCAGCCGGGGCCGGCTCTGAGACGGCATCCTGCGCAACGCTGTGGCCGGCGATCATGGTCTCTTCGTCGAAGGGCTCGGCGCCGGCGAGGACACGGTCCACGCGTCCGCCGTCGATCTCCTTGACCCAGGTGCCGATCAGCACCGTGGCGACGGCGTTGCCGGTGAAGTTGGTCAGGGCGCGGGCCTCGGACATGAAGCGGTCGATGCCGACGATCATGCCCACGCCGCCCAGCAGCTGAGGTGCATGCGCCTGGAGTCCGGCGGCCAGCGTGGCCAGGCCGGCGCCGGTCACACCGGCGGCACCCTTGGAGGCGATGATCATGAAGACCAGCAGGGAAACCTGGGCGCCAAGGTCCAGCGGCGTGCCCATGGCGTTGGCGACGAAGAGCGCGGCCATGGTCAGGTAGATGGCGGTGCCGTCAAGGTTGAAGGAGTAGCCGGTGGGGACGGTGACACCGACGACCGGCTTGGACACGCCGAGGTGTTCCATCTTCGCGATCAGGCGGGGCAGGGCGGCTTCGGAGGAGGACGTGGAGAAGATCAGCAGGTATTCGCGGCCGAGGTACTTCATGAGCTTGAAGATGCTGACGCCTGCGACCGCCTTGAGCAGGCCGCCGAGGATCACGACGATGAACAGGGCACAGGTGATGTAGAAAGCGCCCATCAGGGTCGCCATGCTGATGATGGCCTGGAAGCCGGTGGCACCGACGACGGCGGCGATAGCACCGAAGGCGCCGACCGGGGCCAGCCACATGATCATGATGAGGATGCGGAACACCAGGGCCTGTCCGTAACCGACGGCCTTGAGGATCGGCGCTCCCTGGGGGCCCATCTTCTGCAGGGCGAAGCCGACCAGGATCGCGGCGAGGAGAGTCGGCAGCACGGGAATGTCGCCCGGGATGATGCCAAGCAGGAAGTCAACGGTGCTGTCGACCGCCGCCTTCTTGTTCGGATCATAGGGGGCGAGCTTGAGGCCCTCGCCCGGGTGGATCAGGTTGCCCACCACGAGGCCGATCGCCAGGGCGAAGGTGGACATGACGACGAAGTAGGCGAGCGCCAGGCCGCCGACCTTGCCGACGGTGGCGGCCTTGGCGATGGAGCCGATGCCCAGCACGATCGTGCAGAAGATCACGGGCGCGATCATCATTTTGATGAGTTTGATGAAGCCGTCGCCCAGCGGCTTGAGGGATTTGCCGACCTCGGGGAACAGCAGACCGATAACGGCACCCGCAATCACGGCGACGATGACTGCAATGTAGAGGTAGTGGGACTTGTCCAGTCCCTTGCGCTTCTTGGCCGGGGCTGCGGCCGGTGCTGCTGACTCTCCTCGTTGAGAGGCCATGGTGTTCTCCTTGGATAGGCTGGACTTTCGTGAGCTTCCCGCTATGGTCGGCTCGCGTCCGTTCTTGCGTGTACCCCCATCATTGATGACAAGGTGACGCGCATCACTGTTGCGTTCATATTGGTCATGGAAGGTGTTGATGATCCAGCGTTGGAGCATCGCCCGCAGGCTGTTTGTGGCCCAGTTGCTGTTCATCGTGGCGCTGACGGCGATCGTGGGCACGGCCACCTTCGTCGACGCACGCGATCACGCCTATGACGAGGCCGGACGCCGGATGGCGGGCATTGCCACCGCGGTTGCGGACGCCCCCTTCGTCCTGCAGGCGGCGAGCGCCGCCGACCCGTCAGCCCTCCTCCAGCCCTATGCCCTGAAGGTCATGAAGGATGCCGACGCGGATTTCGTCACGATCATGGCGCCGGACCGGACCCGGTGGACGCATCCCCGGGACGAGGAACTGGGCAAGCCCTATATCGGCTCGATCGACGAGGCCCTCAACGGCCAGGTGTTCACGGAGGTCGTGGCCGGTACCCTCGGCCCGTCGGTGCGCACCATCGCCCCGGTAAAGGATGCCGACGGCAAGGTCCGGGCGCTCGTGGCCGCGGGCGTGACGGTGCGGACGGTGGATGTGGCGGTCTCCGGCAGGCTGCCGGCGCTGCTGGCCATCGCCTTGGCGCTGCTGGTCGGCGGTTCTGTGGCGTCGTGGCTCTTGGGGCGGTACCTGCGCCGGGTGACCCGCGGCTGGGGACCCGAGGAACTGGGCCAGCTCTTCGCGTACTACGAATCGGTGCTGCATTCGGTGCGTGAGGGCGTGATCCTCATCGACCCCAAGGGCAAAGTGGTGATGTACAACGACCAGGCCGCCGAGCTGCTGGGGCTGCCTAAGCAGGACTCCGACGCCGTTACCGGCTGCGGAAGCTGCCGGCGCCGCTGGCAGCGGGCGCCAGACGGCGCCCTCCCTCGCGGAGTTACCGCTGGCACCCAGCCTCAAGGAACTCTTCGAATCCGGGCGGACCGCCCTCGACGAGATCCATCTGACCGATTCCCGGGTCCTGGTGGTCAACCAGGGCCCGGCGGTGGGCCCCGAATCTGCCGGAGCGCGCCAGCGGGGAGCGGCTTCCGGCGCTCCTGTCCACGGCACTCCTGTCTACGGCACTGTGGCCACTATCCGTGACCGCACCGAAATCGAATCGCTGGGCAGCGAACTGGAAACCATGCACACTCTCTCCGACGCGCTGCGGGCCCAGACCCATGAGCATGCCAACCGTCTCCACACGATCGTCTCGCTCATGGAACTGGGCCGTACCCCCGAGGCGCTGGACTTCGCCACGAAGGACCTGGAACTCAGCCAGCGCCTGACGGATGACCTGGTGAGCTCCATCGAGGAACCGGTGCTCGGGGCCCTGATCATGGGCAAGGCAGCCGAAGCGCACGAACGCGGCGTCGAACTGACCCTTAATACCAGCGGTTCGACGGCGGTGACGGGGCTGGCCGTGCAGGACCTCGTGGCCATCCTGGGCAACCTGCTGGACAATGCCATCGACGCCGCGGCCGAAGCACCGGCACCCAGGCTCGTGGAGCTGACGGTCGAGACCACCGGATCCGCCCTTGAGATCACGGTGGAGGACAGCGGCCCCGGAATCGACCCCGCGGCCGTGGAAGACGTCTTCCGTCACGGCTTCAGCACCAAGGCCCCGGGACCCTTCGGACGGGGCCTCGGCCTGGCCCTGGTCCGCCAGGCCGTGCAGCGCCTGGGCGGTACGATGACAATCACCAGCCCCGCCGGAGCACTCTTCCGCGTCACGCTGCCGGTCACAACAGAGGGACAGCCATGAGCGACATCCGGGTGCTCGTCGTCGAAGACGAGCCCATCGCTGCCGCGGCGCACGCCGCCTACATCGAGAGGCTTGACGGTTTCACCCTGGCCGGCTCCGCTCCCGACGGGCAGTCCGCCCTGCGCCTGCTCACGGAATTCGCGGCAGCAGGCAACCCGGTGGAGCTGGTGCTGCTGGACATGAACCTCCCGGACCTGCATGGGCTGGACATCGCACGCCGGATGCGGGCGGCCGGACTCTTCGCCGACATCATCGCCATCACCGCCGTGCGGGAACTGAACATCGTCCGCAGCGCGGTGGCCACGGGCGTGGTCCAGTACCTGATCAAGCCGTTTACCTACGCCACGTTCGCGGACAAACTCGCCAGCTACCGGCAGTTCCGCGAGCAACTGGCTTCGCCCCGGACAGGAAAGCCCGGGGCCGGAGCCTCCCAAAGTGACGTGGACCAGGCCTTCGCGAGCCTGCGGGCCCCCTCCGAAGTGTCGCTGCCCAAAGGCCTGTCCGTCTCCACGCTGGAATCAGTAAAGGACTTCATTAGGCGGCAGGCCGGGGCGGTGTCAGCCAGCGAGGTCATGGAGTCGCTCGGCATGTCCCGGGTCACCGCCCGGCGCTACCTCGAGTACCTTGCCGACGGCGGAACAGTCTCCCGCGCCGCGCGCTACGGCACCCCCGGCCGGCCGGAGAACGAATACCGCTGGAACCGGCCGCCGTCGTAAGCCTGCCGGTCCCCCGCAGTTTCCTGTCGCCGAGTGTGCACTTCGCGGCAATGATTCCGCGAAACACTGCCGCGAAGTGCGAACTCGGCAGCGTGCTAATCCCCCGTGGCGGCGGGGCGCAGGGTGCCGATCAGCCGGTCAATCACGCCGGCGTCCTCGATCGTGGACGGCACCACGTAGTTCTCGCCGTCGGCGATCTGGCGCATGGTCTTGCGCAGGATCTTGCCCGACCGCGTCTTGGGCAGGGCCTCCACCACGGTGACGTGCTTGAAGTCCGCCACCGCCCCGATGTCGCGCCGGACCAGGGCGATCAGGTCCTTGACCAGGATGTCCTCGGGCACGTCCACCCCGGACTTGAGGACCACGTAGCCGCTGGGCCGCTGGCCCTTGAGCGGGTCGGCGAGGCCGATCACGGCGCATTCGGCAACTGCCGGGTGCTGGCCGATCACCTGTTCCATGGCGCCGGTGGAGAGCCGGTGTCCGGCGACGTTGATGATGTCGTCGGTGCGGCCCATGACGAAGACGTAGCCGTCCTCGTCCCGGTAGCCGGAGTCGCCGGTGGCGTAGTAGCCCTCAAACGCCTGGAGGTAGGAGGAAATGTAGCGGTCGTCGTTGCGCCAGAGCGTTGTCAGGGTGCCGGGCGGCAGCGGCAGGCCCAGGACAATGTTGCCCTCGGTGCCGGCCTCGACGTCCTCGCCCGCGCCGTCGACGATGGTGAGCCGGAAGCCGGGCATCGGGACGCTGGGCGAGCCTGCCTTGATCGGCAGCCCGTCGAGGCCGCGGGGGTTGGCGCAGATGGCCCAGCCTGTCTCGGTCTGCCACCAGTGGTCGACCACGGGAACGCCCAGGACCCGGGAGGCCCAGTGGAAGGTGTCGGTGTCCAGCCGCTCGCCTGCCGCGAACAGGGTCCGCAGGCTGGAAATGTCGTACTTTTCGAGCAGCTGCGCCTCGGGGTCGGCCTTCCGGATGGCGCGCAGCGCGGTGGGCGCGGTGAACAGCACGTTGACCTTGTGGTCCTGGATCACCCGCCAGAACGCGCCGGCGTCGGGGGTCCCCACGGGTTTTCCTTCGTACAGCACCGTGGTGGCGCCGGCCAGCAGCGGCCCGTACACGATGTAGGAGTGTCCCACCACCCAGCCGACGTCGGAGGCGGTCCACATGACGTCGCCGGGTGCGACGTCGTAGATGTTTTCCATGGTCCAGTTCAGTGCCACGGCATGGCCGCCGTTGTCCCGCACCACGCCCTTCGGCGAGCCGGTGGTGCCCGAGGTGTAGAGGATGTACAGCGGATCCGTCGCCTTGACGTCCACCGGGGCGGCGGGTTCGGCGGAAGCCATCTCGGTGTCCCAGTCGAGCCACCCGGGGTGTTCGGCGACGGACGAGGCGAAGCCCTCCCTGGTCTTGACCAGCACCGGGGTGTCCGGGGCGCCGGCGATGCCGAGGGCCTCGGCGACGGCGGGCAGGTATTCAATCCGGCGCGACGGCTCGATGCCGCCGGACGCCGTCACCACCGCGGCGGGGGCTGCATCCCTGATGCGGGCGGCGAGTTCCTTGGGGGCAAAGCCGCCGAAGACCACGGAGTGCACGGCCCCGAGCCGGGCGGTGGCCAGCATCGCGATCGCGGCCTCGGGGATCATGGGCATGTAAATCACCACGCGGTCTCCCCGGCCGACCCCGCTGCGGCGGAGCACACCGGCGAACCGGGCCACGAGCTCCGTCAGTTCGGCATAGCTGTAGCGCTGCTGCGTGCCGAGCATGGCGGAGTCGTAGATCAGGGCGTCCTGCGCACCCCTGCCCTGGGCCACGTGCCGGTCAAGGGCGTTGTAGCACGTGTTCAGGACGCCGTCGGGAAACCAGTCGTACAGCGGTGCCCGGCTGGCATCCAGGGCCTGGCGGGGCTCGGCGGACCATGAGATTCCCTTCGCGGCATCCAGCCAAAACTCTGCGGGCTGTTCCAGGCTACGTTCATAAGTGGGCCGGTAGCTCTTGCTGACCATGACATGCATCCTGTCCACGACGGTGTGATGCTGCCCATGGTAGACCGGCGAAGACCGCCGGCACAAGGGTTCTGTATACACAGATGGCCTATTTCTGCACTAATGCGGCAGACTACTGGGCAAAGTGGCCTTGCGTGTATACACTGGATTCTGGTCACCCCTACAGAGCCACCACCGAAGGAGGCAGGATGCGCGCCAGCGACAAGGCCTATGCGGCCCTGCGCGACGACATCATCGAGTGGCGCCTCCTGCCCGGAACGGTCCTTGCGGAGGTTGAACAGTCAGAGCGTCTCGGCATCTCGCGCACTCCGCTGCGGGAGGCCCTGAGCCGGCTCACCGCCGAAGGGCTGACGACGACGGCGGGCGGCCGCGGCGTCGTCGTCACCGATATTTCCCTTGACGACATCGATGAACTGTTTGAACTGCGCGAAACCCTCGAGGGGAAGGCTGCCGCCCTGGCCGCCGAGCGCGGCGACCCCGCGACCTTCGAACGCTCCGGCGCGAGCTGCTCCGGGCCCCGGAACTGATCGGCGGCCAGGATCCCGCCCTGCACGAGTACTACGAGCTGGTGGGGCGGCTGGACGCGGCCATCGACGCCGCGATCTCCAACGCTTACCTCGTCCAGGCCATGCGCAGCCTCCGCGTCCACCTCGTGCGCGTCCGGCGCCTGGCCGCCGACGACGCCGCCCGGCTCACCGCCGCCGCCGCCGAGCACGCCGCGATCGCCGAGGCAATCGCCGCCGGCAACCCGCGGCTGGCCGAGGCCGCCACCACGCTTCACCTGCACCGCAGCCTTTCCCACGTCAAAGCCACGCACACACCTCACTAGAAGGAGCACCATGGTCAAGGAACACCACGTCCGCGTTTACAAGAGCGAGGAAAACCTGCCCCGCGAGGACCAGCTTGCCTACAAGATCGCCAAGGTCGCCGCGGATCCCGTCGACGTCACCGCTGACGTCACCGACATGGTGATCAACCGCGTCATCGACAACGCCTCGGTGGCGATCGCCTCGCTGAACCGTGCCCCGATCGTCGCGGCCCGGGCCCAGGCCCTCACCCACGGCCCCACCACCGGCGGCAAGGGCTCCAAGGTCTTCGGCATCGAAGAGCGCGTGGCGCCCGAATGGGCCGCCTGGGCCAACGGCGTCGCGGTCCGCGAGCTCGACTACCACGACACCTTCCTCGCCGCGGACTACTCCCACCCGGGCGACAACATCCCGCCGATCCTCGCCGTCGCCCAGCACGTCGGCTCCAGCGGCCAGGACCTGATCCGCGGGATCGCCACCGGCTACGAGATCCAGGTCAACCTGGTCAAGGCCATCTGCCTGCACAAGCACAAGATCGACCACGTGGCCCACCTCGGCCCCTCCGCGGCCGCCGGCATCGGCACCCTGCTGGGCCTCGACGTCGAGACCATCTTCCAGTCCGTCGGCCAGGCCCTGCACACCACCACCGCCACCCGGCAGTCCCGCAAGGGCGAAATCTCCACCTGGAAGGCACACGCCCCCGCGTTCGCCGGCAAGATGGCCGTCGAATCCGCGGACCGCGCCATGCGCGGCCAGACCTCCCCCGTACCGATCTACGAGGGCGAAGACGGCGTGATCGCCTGGATGCTCGACGGCCCGGACGCCTCCTACATGGTCCCGCTGCCCGAGGCCGGCGAGGCCAAGCGGGCCATCCTGGACACCTACACCAAGGAGCACTCGGCCGAGTACCAGGCGCAGGCGTGGATCGACCTGGCCCGCAAGCTCCACGGCGAACACCCCGAGGTCACGGACCCGGCCAACGTCGACTCCGTGCTGATCAAGACCAGCCACCACACGCACTACGTGATCGGCTCGGGCGCCAACGACCCGCAGAAGTACAGCCCCACGGCGAGCCGCGAAACCCTGGACCACTCCATCCCGTACATCTTCACCGTCGCCCTGCAGGACGGCGCCTGGCACCACGTCGATTCCTACGCCCCGAAACGCGCCGCCCGCCCGGACACCGTGGAGCTGTGGCACAAGGTCACCACCGTCGAGGATCCCGAGTGGACCCGCCGCTACCACTCCCTGGACATCGCCGAGAAGGCGTTCGGCGGCACCGTGGTGATCACGCTCAAGGACGGCACCGTCATCACCGATGAAATCGCCGTCGCCGACGCCCACCCGCTGGGCGCCCGGCCGTTCGCGCGGGAACAGTACGTCAACAAATTCCGCACCCTCGCCGCCGGCGTCGTGGCCGACGAGGAAATCGAGCGCTTCCTCGCCGCGGCTGCCCGGCTCCCCGAGCTCGCCGCCGGCGAACTGGACCAGCTGAACATCCAGGCGGCCGACGGCGTGATCGACCTCAGCGCCGCACCGAAGGGACTCTTCTGATGCTGTACTCGAAGACCACGCCGGAGCAGAAGCGGATCCGCTTCCGCGAACTCCTCGCCTCCGGCACCATCGCGCAGTTCCCGGGCGCGTTCAACCCGCTCTCGGCCCGGCTGATCGAGGAGAAGGGCTTCGCCGGGGTCTACATTTCCGGCGCCGTCCTGGCCAACGACCTCGGCCTGCCGGACATCGGGCTGACCACGCTCACCGAAGTCGCCACCCGGGCCGGGCAGATCGCCCGGATGACCGATCTGCCATCGATCGTGGACGCCGACACGGGATTCGGCGAGCCGATGAACGTGGCCCGCAGCATCCAGGAACTCGAGAACGCGGGCCTGGCCGGCTGCCACATCGAGGACCAGTTCAACCCCAAGCGCTGCGGCCACCTCGACGGCAAGAACGTGGTGGACCTCGAGACCGCCACCAAGCGGATCCGCGCTGCGGCCGACGCGCGGCGCGACCCGAACTTCCTGATCATGGCACGGACCGACATCCGCGCCACGGACGGTCTCCAGGCCGCCCAGGACCGGGCAAAGGCGCTGGTGGAGGCCGGCGCGGACGCGATCTTCCCCGAGGCGATGAAGGACCTGAGCGAATTCCAGGCGATCCGCGACGCCGTCGACGTCCCCATCCTGGCCAACATGACCGAATTCGGCCAGAGCGCACTGTTCACGGTGGACGAGCTCGCAGGCGTCGGCGTCAATATGGTGATTTATCCGGTGACGCTTCTCCGTAGTGCCATGGGGGCTGCGGAGCGTACTCTGGAATCGATTAAGGCCGACGGTACCCAGGAGGCACAGGTTGGGAACATGCTGACCCGTGCGCGTTTGTACGATCTCGTTGATTATGAGGCTTACAACCGTTTCGACACCGGAGTCTTTAATTTCCACATCCCAGGTCAGTAAGCCCCGCATGGAACCGCCGGCACCTGCCGGTATACAGGCGTTAGGAACAAAGGAGTTTCAGCATGGCTGAACAGGACATTAAGAAGGGCCTCGCCGGCGTCGTGGTGGACTACACCGCGGTCTCAAAGGTCAACCCGGACACCAACTCGCTGCTCTACCGCGGCTACCCCGTGCAGGAACTGGCAGCCAAGTGCAGTTTCGAGGAAGTCGCCTACCTGCTGTGGAATGGCGAGCTGCCCACCGCGGAGCAGCTGGCGGAGTTTTCCGCGCGGGAACGCGCCGGCCGTGCGCTGGACCCTGTCGTCAAACAGGTGATCGACGCCCTGCCGACCACCTCGCATCCCATGGATGTCTGCCGGACGGCGGCCTCCGTGATGGGGGCGCGGCACCCGCTCGAGCAATGACTCCTCGCGGGAGGCCAACCTGGCCAAGGCGATTGACCTGTTCGCGGCGATGCCGGCCGTCGTGGCCTACGACCAGCGCCGCCGGCGCGGCCAGGACGTGGTGGAACCCCGCGAGGATCTGGGCTACGACGCCAACTTCCTCTGGATGACGTTCGGCGAGGAGGCGGTCCCCGAAGTGGTCGACGCGTTCAATGTCTCCATGATCTTGTACGCCGAGCACTCCTTCAATGCCTCCACTTTCACGGCACGCGTGATCACGTCCACGCTGTCGGACCTGCACTCGGCCGTGACGGGGGCCATCGGCGCGCTCAAGGGGTCGCTCCACGGTGGAGCCAACGAGGCCGTCATGCACACCTTCGACGAGATCGGCATCCGGCCGGAGGAGTCACTGGAGGACGCTCATGACCGGGCCAAGGCCTGGATGGAAGACGCCCTGGCCCACAAGAAGAAGATCATGGGCTTCGGCCACCGCGTCTACAAGCACGGCGACTCCCGGGTGCCCACCATGAAGGCCGCCCTGGACAAGATGATCGCGCACTACGGCCGCCCCGAACTGCTGGGCCTGTACAACGGGCTGGAAACGGCAATGGATGAGGCGAAGGGGATCAAGCCGAACCTCGATTATCCGACCGGTCCGACCTACCACCTCATGGGCTTCGACACCGCGACCTTCACTCCCCTGTTCGTCGCCAGCCGCATCACGGGCTGGACGGCGCACATCATGGAGCAGCTGGAATCGAACTCCCTGATCCGCCCGCTGAGCGAATACAACGGCGTCGAGGAACGGCACCTGCCGTAATAGGGCTACCGCATGACGGCGGGCCGGTCACCTGACAAGGTGACCGGCCCGCCGCCGTTCGCGATCCTTATGCCGGCATCCTGAGGCTGACAATCATGTTCTTGAGCTTCTTGTACTCGGGAGTCCCCATGTAGGCCTTAGCCTCCGCGAGGCTCTGGAACACTGGCTCGCCAGGACTCTTTGAATCCCTGTCGGCGAAGGACAGCGAGCCCTTGGGGGCGCCGCTCACCACGGAATACATGAGGCAACTGTCCGTGAGCTGGCCGCTGGACTTGTCCACAAGGCCAACCTGGTAGCTGAAGCCCTTCCCTACCGATGTCTGGTCAAGTACCCGGTAGGAAAACCGGACTCCGGCATCGAAGACCCATTGTTCGGTCAGGGACGACCGATGCTGTGTCCAGCTCGGTCGCTTTGTACTTCTCCGGGCCGCAGGCCCCTCCGAGGCCGCCGCCTGCACCGTAGTAGAAGCTCGCCACCTTCTTGCCGGCCTCGTCCGTAACCTGGATTCCCGAGGCGGGGAAGTCGGCGGTGCCTGCAGGCACGTCCTTCGCGGTCCATCCGATGGGTAGAAGGAACGAGGCATCAGCTGCTGCGCTCGTGAAACGCGTCGATGTTGGCGTCAACGAAAGCGAAACCAGCATGCGCTTGATGTCCTGGTACTCCGGTGTCTGCATGTATGCCTTGGCCTCAGCAACGGAACCAAAGGCAAGGGCCGCGTCCCCGCCGTCAGGGGTGAGCCAAAGAGCATCGCCGAACTGTGCGAAGGGCACATTGTCCGGGCCCAAGATGCTGTTGTACAACCCGCACGTGGTGGCATCCGGAGTCTGATCCACGTCAGTCAGGGCCATGGATCCATAGACCCTGTCTCCTTGGACGATCCGAAAGACAAACGCGGACGGGCCGCGGGGAGATTCCTTGAGCTTGTCCGCCTTTTGCGGGATGTCGAGAACAACTGAATCGAGGGTGGAGAACGGTTTGGGGTCCGGGCATGCCGGTCCTGCCGTTCCTTCGTTGACCAGGCTGAGCGTTGACATCGTCTTACCGCTGGGATTCTTC
The DNA here is from genome assembly GCA_963810895.1 of uncultured Actinomycetota bacterium. Lineage (GTDB taxonomy): Bacteria > Actinomycetota > Actinomycetes > Actinomycetales > Micrococcaceae > Arthrobacter. The sequence continues at coordinate 16,287 of CAWEPM010000021.1, read as the reverse complement.
ACCTCGACGGTGTTGTACGAACCCCCCTCGATCGTTTGCGGCTTCTGGGAGACGGTCCAGCTCGCCGGGAGTTCAAACGTGGCCTGGCCGGTCGCGTCCGTGAAGGTATTCCAGACGGCCGGAGCGGATGTTGCCGTTGGTGTCGGCGACGGCGTCACGCTCGCCGGGGCCGACGGCGAGGCCGTCGGGGACGCAACCGCCGTGGGAGCAACGGTGCCCGCCGGTGCGGGGGCGGTGGTGAGGGAACCCAGGTTGGTGGCGACCAGGACCCCGGCGGTGACGGCCGCCGCTGCGAGGGTCAGCACGCCGGCGAGCCTGGCGCGCCGGTGATTCCGGTCCTGCGAACCGCACCACGTTGGCAGGGAGGCTGTCGCTAAATTCTGCGGGCTCGGCGAGCATCCGGCGCAGGGCTGCCTCGCCGTCGGGCACGGAGGGATCGTTGTGCACGGGGTCCGTCGCGGAAATCATGTTCTTGATCGGATCCATCTCAGGCACCCATCTTCTGTGTCATCGTTTCAGCACTGACCGGCATTTGCTTGCGAAAGGCGGCCCGGGCCCGGTGCAGCCGGACTTTGGCGGCGGACTCGCTGCAGTGCAGCACGCCCGCGATGTCCGCGATACTCAATTCATCCCAGTAGGCGAGCTGGAGAATGTCCCGGTCCTTCTCCCGCAAACCGGCCATGGCGTCCTGGACCGCCACGTTGTCCGAGGCGTCGCCGAACCGGACAACGGCCTCGGAGCGCAGTTTCTCCTGCAGCGCCTGCTGCCGGTCCCGGCTCCGGTAGGCGTTCCCGATCAGGTTGCGGGCCACCGTCAGGAGCCACGCGGTATCCGTCCGCGGTGCGTCATCCCATTTCTGCCAGACCACCCGGAAAACATCCGCGGCGAGTTCCTCCGCCAGCTCGGCCGATTCCACCCGCCGCCGCACAAACCTGTAGACCCGCGGATAGCTGTCTTTATGAATGGCGATAAACGCCAATTCGCGCTCCGAAAGCACGCATCCCCCAAGTAAGTTGTGTCCGAACTGCTGGATAACTGTATTGTTTCCGGCTGCCGGGTCGGGGTTACACGTCCCGCAAAGAATATTCCGCCGAGGCCACGGTCTCGTTGTCATCGTTCAGGGTGATGACGGCGTCCACAGCGCCCTCCCCCAGCGCCAGCGGCAGCCAGTGTCCGGCATCCTGCCACATGCGCTCCAGCGGCAGGGCAGCGACCTGGAACCACTCCGGGATGATTTCCGTGGCTCTCCACCGGGTCGCCGGTCCAGCGGCGCGCGGTGAACAGGCTCGTGGACATGTTCCATTCCGGCCGGGCGGGAAAGACGAATTCGATCAGTCCGGCGACGCTGAGATCGTCCTCCGTGACAACGATTCCGGCTTCCTCGAAGACTTCGCGGCAGGCGGCCTCGGCATCCGACTCCCCCGGTTCCACGTGGCCGCCCAGCCCCACTATCTTTCCGACGCCGAACCCGGTCTTCTTCGTGCCGAGCAGGACCTGCATCCCGGCTGCTCCGTCGCGGAGCAGGAAGCACAGAGTGACAGCTGTCGATTTCATGAATCCACCCTAGCGCCCGGCCCCAGGGTTTTTAGCCCAGGGCGCGGGGGTGCGCGGCGGCGTAGATTTCCCGCAGCGTATCGGCCGTCACCTGGGTGTAGACCTGCGTGGTGGTCACCGAGGCGTGCCCCAGCAGTTCCTGGACCACGCGGACGTCGGCGCCGCCCTCGAGCAGGTGGGTGGCGAAGGAGTGCCGGAGGGTGTGCGGTGAAACGTCTTTGGTGATGTTGGCCTTTTCCGCGGCCGCCTTGAGGATGGTCCAGGCGCTTTGCCGGCTGATCCTGCCGCCCCGGGCATTCAGGAACAGCGCCGGGGTGCCCTTGCCCTTGGCAGCCAGCAGGGGCCGGCCGCGGACAAGGTAGGCATCGAGGGCGCGTGCCCCATAGGATCCCAGCGGGACGAGGCGTTCCTTGGAACCCTTGCCGAACAGCCTGACGATCGCCGGACCGTCGCTTTCGCCTGCCTCGCTGGGGGTGTGCAGGGAGATGTCGTCGACGTCCAGTCCCACGGCTTCGCTGATGCGGGCACCGGTGGAATAGAGGAACTCGAGCAGGGCACGGTCGCGCAGGCCGGTGGCCGTATCCGTGCCGGCGGCCTCGAGGATCCTGGTGACCTCGCCGACGCTGATGGCCTTGGGCAGCCGTTTGCCGGGCATGGGCGGGTGGACGTCGCTGGCGGGGTCGGTGGGTGTGATGCCTTCGAGCGCCCAGAACTTGTGGAGACCGCGCACTGCCACGACGGTGCGCGCGGCAGAGCGGACGCCGAGGGCGGATCCGCCGTCGGACCCGTCGGAGAGCGCCTGGACGAATCCGGTGACATCATGCCGGGTGACGTCCGCCGGGCGCTGGCGCCCCGACTGCGCGAGGTGGCTCGCGTACCGGGCAAGGTCACGCCGGTAGGCGGCGAGGGTGTTGGCCGCCAGTCCCCGTTCCACGCCCATGTGCTGCAAGTAGTCCGTCATGGCGCGGTCGATCGCCGTCACCGGACGGGCCGGACGAGCCGGCGTGCCGGCGTCGGCCGACGGGGCCGGAGCGGCGTGCGGTGCCGGGGCTGCCGGCTCCAGCGCCTGCGGGCCGGCGATCAGGGCGTCGGTCATTGGCGCTGGCTGGGATGGGCGGGCCAGGGCGCGTCGGCCGGGCGGAGGTTTTCGAAGTTGTCGGCCCGGGCGGCGGCGGCGGCCAGGATGCCGACGACGGCGGACGGGTTGTGCAGGCGGCCGTCCAGCACCGCCTGCACGGCCTCGTCCAGCGGGGTCCAGTGCAGTTCGATTTCGGCTTCCTCGTCGGTGCGGACGTGCCGTTCGTGTCCGGGCACGTCGCTGAGGCCGCGGGCCAGGTAGATGCGGATGGCTTCGCTGGAGGACCCCGGGGAGTTGAAGAAGTCGGCCAGCACGTTCCAGCGGTCCGCCACGAGGTCCGCTTCCTCGGCCAGCTCGCGGGCGGCGCCGACGACGAAGTCCTCCCCTTCGACGTCGAGCAGCCCGGCGGGGATCTCCCAGAGGTCCATGCCGACGGGGTGCCGGTACTGCCGCAGCAGCAGCACGTCGCCGGCGTCGTTCATCGGGAGAACGGCCACCGCGCCGGGATGGTCGATGTAGTCCCGGACCAGGGTGTCGCCGTCGTCGTTGAGCTGGAAACTGTCGCTGACGACGTCCCAGATCCTGCCTTCGTAGACTTTCCGGGAAGACAAAAGACGGCGCGGGCTCGGTTTATCCGAAACCTGCCGTGCAGCATTGGGGGTCTCAGACATACCGGGCATCGCGCCGTCCTTTGATTCAGTTGGAAATTACTTGGACACTGCTGCCGACGAGGGCTTGGCGGCAGCGGCCGGGGCCTCAGCCTTGGCACTGGCAGCGGCACCGGCGCTGACGCTCGCGGCGGGCACGGGGTCGGCGGCCTGCTGGTGTGCAAGGGCAGCCTTGACCAGGCCCGCGAAAAGCGGGTGCGGGCGCGTGGGCCGCGAGCTGAGCTCGGGGTGCGCCTGCGTGGCCACGTAGTACGGGTGGACGTCGCGGGGAAGTTCCACGAACTCGACCAGCTTGCCGTCCGGCGAGGTTCCGGAGAAGGTCAGTCCCTTGGCGGCGATCTGCTCGCGGTACTTGTTGTTGACCTCGTAGCGGTGCCGGTGACGTTCGCTGACGTTCGTGGTGCCGTAGGTTTCGGCAACAACCGAGCCTTCGTCGAGTTTGGCCTCGTACAGGCCCAGGCGCATGGTGCCGCCGAGGTCGCCCTTGCCGTCAACGATGTCCAGCTGCTCTTCCATCGTGGCGATGACCGGGTACTTGGAGTCCGGCTCGAACTCGGACGAGGAAGCGCCCTCGAGGCCGACCACGTTGCGGGCGTACTCGATCACCATGCACTGCAGGCCCAGGCACAGGCCCAGGACGGGGAGCTTGGTTTCGCGGGCGTACTTCAGGGCTCCGAGCTTGCCTTCGAGGCCGCGGATGCCGAAGCCGCCCGGGACGCAGATGGCGTCGACGCCGGCCAGGGACTGCACGGCGCCCTCGCGGGTTTCGCATTCGTCCGAGGGGACCCAGCGGATCTTGACCTTGGTGTCGTTGGCGAAGCCGCCGGCACGCAGGGCCTCGGTGACGGACAGGTAGGCGTCCGGCAGGTCGATGTACTTGCCGACGAGCGCGATCTCAACCTCGTGCTTCGGGTTGTGGACGGCGTCGAGCAGCTTGTCCCAGCTGGTCCAGTCCACATCCTTGAACGGCAGGTCCAGGGCGCGGACGATGTACGAATCCAGGCCCTGGGAGTGCAGGGTCTTCGGGATGTCGTAGATGCTCGGCGCGTCGGGGCAGCCGATCACGGCGTCGATGTCGACGTCGCACATGCGGCCGATCTTCTCGCGCATGGGCTGCGGGCACTTCGCGGTCCGAACGGATCACGATCGCTTCGGGCTGGATGCCGATGGAGCGCAGCGCGGCAACGGAGTGCTGCGTCGGCTTGGTCTTCAGCTCCTGCGACGGGCCGATGTACGGCACGAGGGAGACGTGGAGGAAGAACACATTTCCGCGGCCGATGTCCTGGCGGACCTGGCGGGCGGACTCGAGGAACGGCTGCGACTCGATGTCGCCCACGGTGCCGCCGATTTCGGTGATGATGACGTCGGGGGCGTGCTTGCCCTCGGCGGGCAGCCGCATGCGCCGCTTGATTTCATCGGTGATGTGCGGGATGACCTGGACGGTGTCGCCGAGGTATTCGCCGCGGCGTTCCTTGGCGATGACGGTCGAGTAGACCTGTCCGGTTGTGACGTTGGCCGAGCCTTCGAGGTTTTCATCGAGGAAGCGCTCGTAGTGGCCGATGTCCAGGTCCGTTTCGGCGCCGTCGTCGGTGACGAAGACTTCGCCGTGCTGGAAGGGGTTCATCGTGCCCGGATCCACGTTCAGATAGGGATCGAGCTTTTGCATTGTTACAGACAGACCGCGGGCCCGCAGGAGGTGGCCGAGGCTCGAGGCCGTCAGTCCCTTACCGAGCGAGGACGCTACACCACCGGTGACGAAGATGTGTTTGGTCGTCTTGGACGAGCCCGGAAACCGGGAATTTACACGAGAGTTTGATCGCTGCACCACGGGGTTTGAGCTTATCATCAATTCGGCCTTCCACGGGTTCTTTGGCGGGATCCCGATGTGATTGTTGTCTTAGCGGCGGTCCTTGCGGCGGTTCTTGCGGCGGCCCTTGTGGAGGTCCCTGCAGGACCGCTCAGCTCTGCGGCAGGAGCTTGGCGTCGTCCAGCAGCTCCTGGGCGTGGGCCCGGGCGGATTCCGAGTCCTCCTGGCCGGCCAGCATGCGGGCCAGCTCGCGGACGCGCTCGGCGTCGTCCAGCAGCTGCACGTCGCTGGAGGTGAAGCCGGTGGCGGTGGCGCCGTCAGCGCCCCGGACGGAGGTCTTGGTGACCCGGATGTGCTGGTTCGCAAAGGCGGCCACCTGCGGCAGGTGGGTCACCACGAGGACCTGGACGTGCCGGGCCAGCATCGCCAGCCGGCGCCCGATTTCGACGGCGGCGCGGCCGCCCACGCCGGCGTCGACCTCGTCGAAGACGAACGTCGGGACGGGATCGACGGCGGCCAGCACCACCTCGATGGCGAGCATGACGCGGGAGAGTTCACCGCCCGAGGCGCCCTTGCCCAGCGGCCGGGCCGGCGCGCCGGAGTGCGGCTGGAGCAGGAAGGAGATCTCGTCGGCCCCGAACGGTCCGAGCTGGCCCGCGGGCTCCAGGTTGATGACCAGGGTGGCGTCAGCCATGGCCAGCGCCGTCAGCTCCGCACTGACCCGGGCGGAGAGGTCCTTCGCGGCCTTGCTGCGCGCCTTGCTGATCGCGGCGGCCTGCTTCCGGAGCTCGGTTTCGGCCCGGGCAACCTCGGCGTCCAGTGCTTCGATCCGGGTGGAGTCGTCCTGCAGCTCTTCGTAGCGGGCCCGGGCTTCCTCGGCCCAGACCAGCACCTCGTCGATGCTCGGCGCGTACTTGCGGACCAGTTTGGCCAGCACGGCCCGGCGGTCCTCGATCTCCGCGAGCCGTTCCGGGCCCTCCGTGTCCAGGGCGGCCTGGTAGCTGGCGAGCTCGGCGGCGATGTCGTTGAGCAGGAACCCGACCTCGGCCAGGCGGGCCGCGGCCTGCCCCAGCTCCTCGTCGTGTTCGGCAACGTGCTCCAAGGTGCGCTTGGCGGCGTCCACCAGGGTGGTGGCGTCGGCTTCTTCGCCGAAGTCCTCGGCGATGAGCGCCTGGTGCGCGGTGCTGGCCGCGATCCGCAGTTCCTCGACGTTGGCCAGCTTCACGGCCTCGGCCTTGAGGGCCTCGTCCTCCCCCGGCTGCGGGTCGACGGCGTCGATCTCGGCCAGGGCAGCCTGCAGCGACTCCGCCTCGCGGAGCCGTTCCCGGGCGGCGCTGCGCAAGGCATCGAGCTCGCCCTGGCTGGCATGCCAGTGGGCGTACAAGTCCTGATAGGCCGCGAGCGTGCCGGCGAGGCTCTCGCCCGCGAACTTGTCCAGGGCGCCGCGTTGCGCCACCGGGCTCTTGAGCCGGATCTGGTCCGATTGTCCGTGCACCACCACGAGGGTTTCGCCGATTTCGGCGAGCACGCCGACCGGCGCGGCGCGTCCGCCCACGTAGGCACGGCTGCGGCCGTCGGCGCCGACGCTGCGGGCCAGCAGCAGTTCCACTTCGCCGTCGAACTCCTCAACGTCCGCGCCGGCCTCGCGGGACCGCGCGACGGCGGCGTGCCCGGCGTCGAGCTTCAGCACGGCCTCCGCGGAGGCGCTCTTCGCACCGCTGCGGACGGCGCCGGCGTCGGACCTGGCGCCGAGGAGCAGGCCGACGGCGGTGACCACCATGGTCTTGCCGGCGCCGGTTTCACCGGTCACCACGCTGAGGCCCGGGCCCAGCGGCAGGACGGCGTCCGTGATGACGCCGAGGTCGCGGATTCTCAGTTCTTCAAGCATGGTTCACTTCGCAGTCGATGGATCGGAGGTGTCGCCGGGTCCCGCGTCGCGCGGCGAGGGCAGCGGCGGCATGGGACGGGGCGTGCGGATGATCGGGACGGGTCCGGTGTGGATGGCCTCGGCCTGCGGCATGGGGCCGCGCCAGCCCTGGATCGGGAGCTCGAATTTGCGCACCAGCCTGCCGGAGAAGGGGGTCTGGTGCGTCCTGGCAAGCCGCACGGGCGTGGCGGAGCGGGTCACTTCGACGCGCGCGCCGGGCGGCAGGTCCACGGAGCGGCGGCCGTCGCACCACAGGACGCCCTGGGCGTCGGTCCGGTTCAGGATCTCGACGGCGAGCCTGGACCGGGGCGAAACCACGAGCGGCTTCGCGAAGAGGGCATGGGCGCTGATCGGCACGATCAGCAGCGCCTCCACCTCGGGCCACACCACGGGGCCGCCGGCGGAAAACGCGTACGCCGTGGAGCCGGTGGGCGTGGCCAGGACCACGCCGTCGCAACCGAAGGAGGTCAGGGGGCGTTCGTCGACTTCGGTGACCACCTCGAGCATCCGTTCCCGGTTGCCCTTTTCGATCGCCGCCTCGTTGAGGGCCCAGGTGTGCCAGATCTTCTGCCCGCGGACCCAGACCTGGACGTCGATGGTCATCCGTTCCTCCACCGTGTAGTCACGGCGGGCGATCCATTCGACGGTCTGGGCGAGGTCGGCCCGCTCGCTCTCGGCCAGGAACCCGACATGGCCGAGGTTCACGCCGAGCAGCGGCACGTCGACTTCCCGGACGAGCTCGGCGGCGCGGAGGATGGTGCCGTCCCCGCCCAGCACCATGACGAGTTCCACCTCGGGCAGCTTCACGTGGTCGTGGAGGACCTCGACGGGGTGGTCGAGCCGGCCGAAGAAGCGGACCATGTCCCCGAGCTCGTTCTCCTGCAGCACGGGGACCAGGCCGGATTCATGCAGCAGGGCGCACGCTTCCCAGGCAGCCTTGAGGGACTCCTCGCGCCCTGTGTGGGCAAGGATGAGGACACGCCTGCTCATCGGGTTCCGCCTTCTGGTGGTACTAGTGGTTCGGCCAGATTGTTCCGAGCAACGCAGCAACGGCTGCGTCCCGCTCCTCGATCTTAGGCGGGACTTCCGACATCGCGCGTTTTATCCACAGGAAGTACTCGACATTGCCGTCCTGGCCCGGCAGCGGGCTTTGGGCGAGGCCCCACAGGACCAGGCCCGCGTCCACTGCGGCGGCGGCCACCTTGCCCACGGCGAGCCGGCGTTCCCGCTCCGAGGTGACGACGCCGGTCCGGCCGAGCCGGTCCTTGCCGATCTCGAACTGCGGTTTGACCATGAGCACGAGGTCGCCGCCGGGCTCGGTGCACGCCGCGAGGGGCGCCACCACGAGGGTCAGCGAGATGAAGGACAGGTCCGCCACGGTCAGGGCGGCCGGTCCGCCGATCTCCGCGGGCGTCATGTACCGCACGTTCAGGCCCTCGTGGACGGAGACCCGGGGGTCATGCCGGATTTCCGGGACCAGTTGGCCGTGCCCGACGTCGACGGCCACCACGTGGGCGGCTCCGCGCCGGAGCAGCACATCGGTGAACCCGCCGGTGGAGGCACCGGCGTCGAGGCACCGTTTGCCCGCGACGTCGACGGCGGGGAACGCGTCCAGCGCGCCGGCCAGCTTGTGCCCGGCGCGGCTGACGTAGCCGTCCTCGGCAGAGGCGGCGACGTCCAGCGCGGCGTCCTGAGGAATCTGCAGGGATGCCTTGGCGAGGACCTCGCCGCCGGAGCTCACCTTGCCCTCGGAAATCAGGCGGGCGGCATGGGTGCGGGACCTCGCGAGCCCGCGGCTGACGAGGGCCTGGTCAAGCCGGCTCACGATTCCCCGTCCCCCGCGGCATGGATGCGGCGCGCCAGGCCGGCGTGGGATGCCACGTCTTCATTCAGGGCCTCCAGCAGGGCATCGTGCATGCCCGCATAGAGTTCGCCGTGTCCGGACACGGGCGTTAGCCGCACGGCCGCGAGGCGGTCCAGCACGGCGCTGACGGCCGGGTCCTGGGTGGGCGCCTCGGCTCCCGGTGACTCGTGACCTTGGGGCTGCTGCGCTTGCGCCTCGTGCCCCTCCACCGAAAGGTGCTGCGACGGCAGGGCGGGCCAGGCGACGTCGGCCTCGAGCGACGGGTTGGGCTCCTGGTTTAGCTCGGTCATGGTTCCAGTCTAGTGATCGAGCCACTCGAGGACCGGAGCCAGCGCACTGGTCGTCTCGGGGTTCGCGGCCCACCAGGCCGAACAGGCGGCACGCCATGAGTCGAGATCGGCGGGGTCGCCGCTGATGTGGACGGACTGTCCGCGCACGATCGCCGAGGCGGTACCGCTGCGGAACCGCCCGGCGTCGTGCTCCACGGCGGGGTACGGCGCGTACAGGCCGGTGAGGTCGTTGATGAGGAAATCGGGACGCTCCATGGACCGTGCGGCGAGGATCGATTCCCTGGTATCCACCCCGGTCAGCACAGCCACCGTGGCGAACCCGGCGTTGTTGCCGCCCAGGATGTCGGTGTCCAGGCGGTCGCCGACGACGAGCGGCCGGTCCGCGGCCAGCCGCTTGGCGGCGGTGTGGAACAACGGCGCCTCGGGCTTGCCGGCCACGATCGGGCTCTGGCCGGTCGCTGCCGCCACGGCAGCCACCAGGGTCCCGTTGCCCGGGGCAATGCCGCGCGCCTGGGGAATGGACATGTCCGTGTTGGTCGCCACCCACAGGGCACCGCCGGCGACGACGTACGACGCCTCGGCGAGGTCCTTCCACCCGAGGTCCGGGCTGAAGCCCTGCACGACGGCGACCGGGTTATCCGACGCGCTGCGGACGGGAACCAGGCCGACCAGCTCAATCTCCTGGGCCAGCGCGGCACTGCCCGTGATGAGCACGTGTGCCCCGGCCGGCAGCAGCGAGGCCAGCAGGGCTGCTGCCGCCTGCGAGGAACTGACCACCTGGTGGTCCTCGGCGGGGGCGCCGAGCTCGCGCAGGTGTTGCGCCACCTGCGCGGGCGAGCGGGATGCGTTGTTGGTGACGTACCCCAGCCCGACGCCGACGCCGGCGAGCCGGCGCAGCGACTCCACGGCCCCGGGGATGGCGTGGGGGCCGGCGTAGACGACGCCGTCCAGGTCGGAGAGGAGGGCGTCGAAGGTGGAGATCAGCGCCGTTTCGGTCATGCGACTAGTCCTCCACGCGTTCGCGCTGGGCCGGCTCCGAGTCGTCGACGAGGTCCTGATCCGCTTCAGAGTCCGATTCCTCGTCGGCCTCATCGAGCACGTCGGCTTCCACGGAATCCTGGTCCGACTCGGCGTCGTCGGACTCGAAGTAGTCCGCTTCGGCGTCGTCGGCGCCTTCCTCGACCGGGTTCAGGCCGGTCTCCGCTGCGGCGGCGCCGGTGACTTCCGCCGCGGCCGCAGCGCCGGCGGCACGCGGGGCGCGCTCTTCGGTCCCGGCATGCGTGGCTGCGGTCTCTTGATCGTCCTGGGCTGCCTGGGCGCGGAGCCGGCGCTGGCGTTCTTCCTCGCGGGCCTCTTCTTCCTCGTCCCAGCCGAGGTCAATGATGTCCGGTTCCTCGTCCTCTCCCAGGCCCAGCGCGTTTTCGGCTACGACAGCCTGCCGCTGCCACTTGGCGGCCTCGGCGGCTCGGCCGGCTGCCGTGAGCGCATCGGCGTAGGCGCGGAACAACCGGGGGCTGTAGGAAAAGGCACGGTTGATGTCCAGCTGCGGGATCTCCAGCTCGGAAACCGCGGCATCGAACTGTCCGAGGTCGGTGCGGGCGCCGGCGGCGACGATCGCCAATTCCGCCTTGCCCGGGGCATCGAGATCCTTGGCTTCTTCGGACCGGGCCATGTCCAGGGCGCGGTCCGGGCGGCCCAGGCCACGTTCGCAGTCAGCCATGACCGGAAGGTGCATGTTGGAGCCGCTGATCCGGCGGTAGGTACGGAATTCCCGGAGGGCTTCACCATAGTGGCCGGCTGCGTAGGCGGTCAGGCCGACAGCTTCGCGGACGGACGCGAGGCGTCCGCCGCGGCGGCTGGCTGCCAGGGCGTGCTGGAAGGCAAGCTCCGGTTCTTCGTCCAGGAGCCGTCCGGCCATGACCAGGTGGCGTGCCACCCATTCGGCGCTGGCGGCTTCGAGGGTCTTGATCTGGTGCTGCGTGGCGCGGTCAAGTTCCTTGCCCGTGACGTCCTCGTCGATCTGGGGTGAACGCTCGCGGTCGGGACGGTTGGCGCTGCGGAGATCGCGCGCGTTCGGCACGCGCACGGGACGGTCCTCGGGGCGGTCGCGCCCGAACTGGCGCGGGCCCGAATCGCCGCGGTCGAAGCTCCGTGCCGGACGGTCCTCGCGGTTGCCGAACGGCTTGCGGTTCTCGCCGCCAGCGTACGGCTTGCGGTCACCGCCGCTGAAGCTGCGCTGGCCGCCGCCTTCACGCGGAGCACGATCACCATACGGCTTACGCTCACCGCCGCCAGCATAGGGTTTCCGGTCGCCGCCGCCATAGCTGCGCTGCCCGCTACCCTCGCGCGGAGCGCGATCACCGTACGGCTTGCGGTCACCGCCGCTGTAAGGCTTACGATCACGGTCACCGCCACCATAACTGCGCTGCTCCCCGCCTTCACGCGGAGCACGATCACCATACGGCTTACGCTCACCGCCGCCAGCATAGGGTTTCCGGTCGCCGCCACTGTACGGCTTACGATCACCGGCACCATAGCTGCGCTGCTCGCCACCCTCACGCGGAGCACGATCACCATACGGCTTACGCTCACCGCCGCCAGCATAGGGTTTCCGGTCGCCGCCACTGTACGGCTTACGATCACCGGCACCATAGCTGCGCTGCTCGCCACCCTCACGCGGAGCACGATCACCATACGGCTTACGCTCACCGCCGCCAGCATAGGGCTTACGGTCCCGCCGCCACTGTACGGCTTACGGTCACCGGCACCATAGCTGCGCTGCTCGCCACCCTCGCGCGGAGCACGATCACCATACGGCTTGCGGTCACCGTACGGCTTATCGTCCCTCGCGCGGAACCCGCGAGGATTGCCGCCCGAGTTGCTCGTGCCGCGGAAGGGGGCTCCGCCGGAACTGCGTCCGCCTGAGTTGTCGCGGGCTTTGCCGCCGCGGTTGCCGTCGTTGTGCTCAGCCATGCTGGAATCCTCCTGTTGCGAGCTGACCACTGGCGCAATCGCAGCCGCTCTGTTCCGTGTTTCGTTTCCTACGCAACCCGAAATCAAGCGCTTCGAAGTCCGTACATCTCCCCCAATTCTAGGCGAGCAACCCGTCACCGACTAACGGCATCACCTCAGGAGGGCCCCGCGGTGGCAAGACTCACAACACCCCACGCGCAGATGTGTCCGGGGGCCGTCGGCAGCATCACGACAGCCAGGCACAGACCGTCCGCGACAGAAAAAACAGTGAATCCCCGGTTTTTATGTCATACTTTCGCTGGGGTCCCTGCTGAAGGGCCTCAGTGACCGTCGGTGCCATGAGGGCACCGGCTGAGAAGCACACAGACAAAGGAGTCCCTGTGACGACCGGCATTGGCGCAGAGGTGCTGGCACCTCCCACTCCCTCTCCCGAACGGCAAAACGCGATTCTCCTCAAGCGGCCCGGACTGTTCGCGGCAGCGCTCATCCTGACGGCCGCGGCAATCTATTTCGCGTTCCTTACGCCGTCGATCGTGAGCCTCTCCGTTCGGATCTTCGGCGTCGATCCGACGGGCAAGTCGCTGGGCCTGTCCACTGTCATACTGATTGGCGCGCTGATTTCAGTGGTCACGTTGCCGCTGTTCGGCAGCCTGTCTGACCGGACGCGTGGGCCCTTCGGCCGACGCCGCCCGTGGCTCGTCGGTGGCTCGGTGATCGTGCTGTCCGGCGCAATTGTCGTGGGAACAGCGTCCAGTGTCGCTATGGTGGCCATCGGCTGGTCGCTGTCACAGCTGGGCTTCAGCGCGGTCATTGCCGCCTTCCTGGCCCTTGTACCCGACTTCGTACCCGAACACCTCCGTGCGCGGACCTCCGCCGGGATCGGCGTCATGACGGGTCTTGTTGTTCTCGCCGGCATCGCCTTCGCCAGCGCAAACGTTGCCAACCCGGTCATCATGATGGTCGTCCCGGCCACCGTTGCGGTGCTCTTCGTACTCGGCTTGTCGTTCGTGATTGCCAAAGTTGATGTCACTCCTGCCGATGCGGCATTGCCTCCCCGTTACTCACTCCGCGAGTTCGCAGGGAGCTTCTTCATCAACCCGTCGCGCCATCCGAGCTTCGCCTGGAACTGGATCAGCCGGCTCCTGTTTGGCATCGCTTTGGTCGGCCTCCAGACCTACTCCACCTACTTCCTGACCGACGTGACCGGGCTGTCGCTTCAGGAAGCAACGGCCCGCTACACACTCGTCACTTTGATCACCACTCCCGTCGGCTTCGTGTTCACGGTTGCCGCCGGATTCCTGTCGGACAAGCTGAACCGTCGCAAAATATTCGTCGTTGGGGCAGCCGTGATCGCCGCCGCAGGCATCCTCATCGCCGCCCTGACGCAGAGCCCCGACGGATTCCTGATCGCGTACATCGTTTTCTCGATTGGCCTGGCCTTCTACCTGACCGTCGATGTGGCAATCGCGGCCTCCGTCGTCCCGGATCCTGCCCAGTCCGCCAAGGCAATGGCGGTGTACCAGGTCTCCACGACGGCCCCTGCCATTGTTGTCCCGCTGATCGGAGTGCTCGTGCTGACGTCAGCCGCCGCCTACGTCCCGTTCTTCTTCATCCTCAGCGTGATCGCGCTGCTGTCCGCTGTCACTATCCTCTTTGTAAAGGTCCGCTGATCCATGCTGCACTCCGCCCCTGAACCCACGTTCACAGCGCTCCTGGACGGCGCACTGTGGATCCGCCCCTGCGAGCCTGCCGACCCGGGCCCCGGAGCCCGGCCGGCGTATGTTCTGCGCCTCGATGTCGAGTTGCCCGGCGACGTGGCAGCTGCAACTCTCGCCGCGACAGCCCACGGCATCATCGAGGTCTTCCTCAATGGCCGGAGGGTCGGGGACGAAGAGCTCGTTCCCGGTTTCACCGCTTATCGCAAGCGGCTGCAGGTGTTCGAATGGGACGTAGCCGCTTGCCTTCACGGTGGCACCAACCGCGTCGAGGTCCTGCTGAGCGACGGATGGTTCCGGGGCCGGCACGGCTTCGAACGCCGTGCCGATGGCTTTGGCACCGAAACTGCCCTGTTGCTCGGACTCACGGGATCCTCCAGTTCCGGAGTGCCGTTCGACGTCGTGTCCGACGCCACCTGGCGCTCGGCTCCGAGCCACATTCTTCGAGCTGACCTGATGGACGGCCAGACCACTGACTTCCGCCGGCTCGACGGCGACGGTTGCGTCGACGGACCATGGTCACCGGTGATGCCCGCAACCGGCGCCCTCTACGATGACCGATCCCGGCTGGTTCCTTCAGTCTCCGAGCCGGTGCGCCGAATCGAATCACTCACACCGGTGAGTGTGACAACGCCCCGGCCGGGCACCGCCGTCGTCGATTTCGGGCAGAACCTCAACGGATGGGTGCGCCTGACCTCCTTGGGCCCCCGGGACACTCGCCTCGTGCTGACCCATGGGGAGGTGCTCGCGGGATCGGGCCTGGTGTCCACAGAGAACCTGCGGTCCTTCGTCTTCGCTACCGGAGACCTCCTGCCGGCAGGCCAGATAGACGAAGTCATCTCCTCCGGCCGCCCGGGTGAAACGTTCGAGCCCCGGCACACGACTCACGGATTCCGGTACGTCCAGATCGACGGCCTGCCGGGGACCCTCGACCCTGAGGACATCCGCGCCGTCGTCGTGCACACGGACCTGTTGCCGACCGGATCGTTCTCCTGCAGTGACCCCGCCCTCAACGCGCTTCACACGGCCGGTGTCTGGAGCTTCCGGGGAAATGCCTGCGAGATTCCCACCGACTGCCCGCAGCGGGAGCGCTCAGGGTTCACCGGAGACTGGCAGGTGTTTGTCGGCACTGCAGCCCTGCTGTACGACGTCCAGGCGTTCTCGGACAAGTGGCTCGCCGATCTCGCCGCCGATCAATGGGCCGACGGCCGGGTTCCCACCATCACCCCCAACCCGGCCGGCGACAAGCCCTCGGGCGTGTTCTTCGAGGACCTGTCCGCGGGGTCGGCCGGCTGGGGAGACGCCGCCGTCCTCGTCCCTTGGGAACTCTGGAGAGCCTACGGCGACGAGGGCATCCTGCGCCGGCAGCTGCCGTCGATGCAAGCCTGGGTCGACTACGCCGCCAGCTCCGCGGCGTCCAACCGGCATCCCGCCCGGGCGCAGCTCCGACCTCGTCCCGGAGACCTGGGAGTCGTTCCTCTGGGACTCCGGATTCCACTTCGGAGAATGGCTCGAACCCGGGGTGCCTCCCGCTCCGGATCCCGGCGCCGATCAGAGCATCGTGGCGACCGCGTTCCTGCACCGGTCCGCCGCGCTCCTCGCCGCTTCAGCAGAAGTACTGGGCGACGAAGGACTGGAGGCAAAATATAGCGCCATCGCAGAAGGAGCCCGGGAGGCGTGGCAGCGCGAATTCCTCACCGATCAGGGCCTTCTCTCGATCGAGACCCAGGCCCACTACGCCCGTGGCCTCGCCTTCGGGCTGTTCCCGCCCGCGGCCCGAGAGGCCGCCGCAGGCCGCCTTGCCGAGCTGATCGAGCAGAACGACGGACGTCTGGGCACCGGTTTCCTCAGCACCGGGCAGCTGCTGCCGGCCCTTGCCGATCACGGCAAAGCCGACGAAGCGTACGCCGTCCTGCAATCCAGGGGCGCCCCCTCCTGGCTCGGCATGCTCGACAACGGCGCAACAACCGTGTGGGAGTGGTGGGACGGCATCAACGAAGGCGAGGTCCGAGGCTCGCTCAACCATTACAGCAAAGCCGCCGTCCTGTCCTTCCTGTACACGCATGTGGCAGGCATTCGGCTCAACGATCAGCCCACCGCGGACGAGGCAGCCTACCGCTTCGTCACCATCGCACCGGTCCTGGGTGGCGGGCTCGAGTGGGCCCAGGCATCACTCCAGACCCCTCACGGTTTGCTGTCGTCAGCCTGGCGCATCAGCGACGGCGACTTCGTCCTCGATGTCCAGATACCTCCCGGAACGCGGGCCCGCGTCGAACTGCCGGACCATTCAGTTCTCGAGGCCGAGGGCGGCCACCGGACCTTCAACGTTCCGCTTCACCGGACTGTCAGTGCTTAAGGATCAGGCGGACCATAGGGTTCGGGGTGTCCCGGCCGGGACAGTACCGACGTGA
>CAWEPM010000020.1:0-101271 GCA_963810895.1 uncultured Actinomycetota bacterium | reverse complement strand
GAACAGTCCCGCTAGATGCCGCGGTCACGGTAGTGGCTCGCTGACCAGCGGCAGGCTTCCGAGAGTTTGCCAAAAGCGCGAAGATGGCCCCGGCGAAGATCCGGACTTCAGGACGGCCATGGCCATCCGGAGCGACTGACGGGTCCAGTAGATGCGATTCAGTTCCAACATTTTGTCTCTCCCCAATAAGACTCCGGCAAATAGAGGGCGAGACCGTCCCGCTCGCGCTGAGACAGATCGTCCCTCGTCGCTGCTGACGCCACGGCAGGCGGTGCCCCTCTCCAAGTCTGGTGTTCGTCACGGGTGTTCGGGTTCAGTGCGGACCGCTACCTTTTTCCTATGGCCATGGGCAAGCAGAAGGTGCTCTGACCCCCTGCAGGAATTTCTACTCAGAAGGAGTGGGAAGGGTCATGAATCGACGAACCAAAATCTTCTTTGGTGTGATCGTCCTGTTGCTGGTGGTTGGTGGGGTGACATTATTTGCCTTCGACAACACCAAAAGCGGCAGGGCCGCGGAGTACAACCCGCAGATCAACCCAGCAGATTTCACCACCGAAATCACCAACAAATACTTCGCCCTCCCTGTCGGCAAAAAACTGACTTACGAGACCACCGAGCAAGGAAGAGTCACCGAGAGGATCGAGATCGAAATCCTGCAGGAGACCATGACCATAGAGGGTGTTGAGACGGTGGTCTATCTGGATAAGGAGTACAAGAACGGGCAGCTCGTAGAGGAAACCCGGGATTACCTGGCGCAACACAAAAACGGCGACGTCTGGTACTTCGGCGAAGACGTGAACAACTACCTGAATGGAATGTTGGTGAACCACTCCGGCAGCTTTCTCCATGGAAAAGACGGGGCAAAAGCCGGCATCTGGATGAAGGCCGAGCAGCGCGTCGGCGACTCCTACAGGCAGGAATTTTACGTTGGTCACGCGGAAGACATGCGGGACACCGTAGCTACCGGCGAGACCGTCTCCACCAAGTCAGGCACGTACACCGACTGCGTCAAGGTCTACGACTGGACGCCGCTTGAAAAGAACTCCCGGGAGTATAAGTATCACTGCCCCCAGATCGGTGCGCTGGCCCTTACCGAGGACCTGGAAACCGGCAGCCGGTCCGAACTCGTGAATGTTGTCCTGCCCTAGCCTTTCTACTTTTTGGGCCGGGGCTTAGAAACCTTCGGCTCCTTCGGCGGCAGCCCGGCCACGTGCTCGAATGCTTTCTCCACCCAGGCCCTGGCCCGCGCCTCATCGCCGTCGCCCTCGGCGTTCCAGACTTCCGGCAATCCGGTGTAGCCGCCCATGGGGCGCTCCGGCGGCCCGAACGGGACAGTCCGCTCGGTGCCTTCCAGCAACTCCTTGTCCGCCTCGGCCAGCTTCACGCCGATGGTGGGGCCGAACAGGCCGGCGAACATGTTGCCGTGCACGAACGCCCCGAGGTTCCCGAACATCGGCTTGACGACCACCTCGGGATGATCAGGCAGCACCGAGCGGAAGTGTTCCTTGTCGGCGTCGGACGCTTTCGGCATTTCCATGGGTCTTCCTCCGGTAACTGACGGTCACGGACTGGTCTTCCTGCAGGATATGCCCGCGGCCGGGCACGGTACAGGCGGGGCGCGCAGACGGCTGGCGGGGTGCCGGGCGGGGCTGCCGCGGAGGGTGGCCCGACGGGGGTGTGGTAATTGGTGTCCGGAATCTCCTGTACAGTTGATCCTGTTGTTGTGTTTATGCAGTTCGTAGTTCAGGCAGTACGCATGGTCGAAAGTCCATGTTCTTCTGAAGCAGCGGTTTTGAGCACCCCAAACAGGAGGACCCGAAAGTCGGGACAGTTCCTCCACCTTCACGAAGGACAAAAATAATGGCTACTGGTACCGTCAAATGGTTTAACGCTGAAAAGGGCTTCGGCTTCATTTCCCCCGATGACTCCTCACAGGACGTTTTCGCACACTACTCTGCGATCAACTCCTCCGGCTTCCGCTCCCTCGAAGAGAACCAGAAGGTCTCCTTCGAAACCGAGCAGGGCCCCAAGGGTCCCCAGGCCACCAACATCCAGGCTATCTAATTTCCTTTTAGATACCCGGGACCGTTAGGTTTCGAGCAGGGCCCGTCTTCGGACGGGCCCTGCTTTTGTTTAACCCACCCGTGCTGGCTCCGCTCAACCGCCGGGCTCCAGTTCAAGTACGACGTCGACCTCGTCTCCGGCGCGGAGGCCCGCCGCCGTCCTGATGCCCTTCTTGACCGGCAGGAGGTACGAGCCGCTCTTGCTGTCCGGGAAGACCGAGGTGGACCACCGCTGCCCGGCGATGGAAGCGGTCACCTTGACCGAACCGAAGGCCTTGGCGAACGGGGCGGCGTCGTCCCGGAGCTCCTCAGCCAGGTCCTGGGGCAGCGTGATGAAGTGCCACCCGGATTCCTCGGGATAGTGCCACAGCTCGCCACGGAACGAGTACGACGCCGTCACGTATCGGCCAACTCCATCACAGCGAGACGCCGTGGCGCCGGTCCAGGAACGCGGTCAGCGCGGGGTTGTCGATCTCCCTGGCCAGCCACGGCACGGTCTGGGCGGCGGCCTCGTCGCCGAGGACCGCCCGATGCGACTGCGCCCGGACCACGAACTCCCGCATGCCGCTCCGGCTGGCCAGCGCGGCCAGACGCTCCACGAACTCGGCAGCACGCGGCGATCCGGTGGCGATGGCGACTTCCGCCGCGGCATCGAGCAGCCGGGCCGAGTACCAGAGGTACCACGGCGTGGGTTCCAGGCCCCGGTTGATCCAGTGTTCGGCGGCGGCGAGGTCGCCGTGCGCCAGGAACAGCCGGGCTTCGGCGCCTGCCGCCAGGGCCATGTAGCAGTGGTCGCCGGCGAGCTCGGCCATGACCCAGGACCGGTCAATCAGGTCCGCCGCCGCGTCCAGCCGGCCCGCGGCAAGGTAGATTTCGCCCCGGACTCCGGCGACAAACGGCTCGAACGCCGTCCAGTGTTCCCCCGCGACCCAGTCCCGGGCCCGGTCCAGGCAGGCGGCCGCCAGCTCCAGGTCCCCGCGCAGCAGATGCACGCGTCCCAGCAGGGCCTCGCTGAACGCCTGTTGCCGCCGGTTCCCGACCTCCCGGGCCAGTCTCCCGGATTCGGTGAAGGCCGTCACCGCGTCCCCATAGTGCGCGGTGTCCGAGGCCAGCATGCCCTGGATCGCCAGGATCCGTGCCTGCTCGTCCGGGATTCCCTGGGCCGCGCGCATCGCCCGGTCCAGCCAGCCGGCCGCGCGGTCCGGAACGCCGCGCTGGACGGACAGATAGCCGAGCTCGCGGAAGGCGGTGGCGGCAGTCCGGGAGACGCCGTCGGGCCCTTCCGCGGACAGCGCGCGGTGCAGGAGATCGGCCACCTCGGCACCGCGGCCGCCGGCCTGATGGATCATGCGCCCCGGACAGCGTGACCAGGGATTCGGCGAGCAGATGATGATCATCGGTCCGTTGGGCGAGCCCGACGGCGAGCCGCAGCTGCTCCAGCCCGCGGTCCACCGAGCCCGCCGAGAGCGACGCCCCGGCGGCGTCGAGGTAGGACCGCACCGTGGCCGCACTGGCCGGCATCCCGGGCTCGGCCACGGGGTCCGCGTCCACCAGGGCCCGGCGCACCTCCGCGGGCAGGCCGAGCCCGAGCTCCCGGCGGTAGAGGTCCCGGCACTTGTCGGCCTGCTCCCGCGCCCGCCGGTACTCGCCCAGGGAGAGCAGGGCCTTGATCAGCGCGGCGTGGCAGTCGGCGTTGAAGGGGTCCAGGCGCAGCGCGCGGGTGGCGAGGTCGACGGCGTCGTCCGCCCTTCCCGCCGACAGCGCGCCGAGCGACGCCTCGTAGAGCAGCGCCAGCACGCAGTTCTCGAGCCGGTGCCGCTGGTCCTCCAGCCACGACTCGAACACGGGGCAGTCCGCGAAGGACAGGCCCTCCAGGAGCTGGCCGTCGAAGGCGCGGGGGTCGGCGTCGCCGGCGGGGTGCAGGGCCGCCAGCACATCGCAGTGCCACCCGGCCGGCAGCACGAGCCGCAGCGGGTCGCCGCCGACCGATTCCGCGCCGAGGGTCCGCCGCAGCTCGGAGAGGTTCCAGCGCAGGGCGCCGAGGGGGTCCTCGGCGTCGGGGAACAGGAGGGCGGCCGTCCGGGCCCGGCCGGTGCCGTCCGGTTGCAGCGCGAGGTAGGCCAGCACAGCCCAGGCCTTGCGGCCCCGGGGCTGCCGGAGTGCGGTGCCAGCGGACTCGATCCTGGGCGGACCGAGGAGCCGAATCCATGTGTCGGCCATATGAGTCATGCTACGCCGGGGGAGTGGCGGCGGCGCAGGGGCTTCGCAGGCTTGCTTACCCGGCGGCTGCAGAAAGCCGCCGCGGAAACCGGAGGCATCCAATCCGCACTCCACCCGAGGAAACGGCTCGAGTCCTGCACGACGGCGGGAGGCCGGCAACGCTGCCGGACTCCCGCCGTCGTGCTGGTGTCCGCCCGGCGGACTGTCCTGACAAGTGGCCGTTATTCGGCCTTGGGGATGAGGATCCACAACGCGATATAGACCAGCTCGCCGACGCCGAAAAAGCCGAAGAATACGAAGCCGAGGCGGACCAGCGTCACGGAGATGCCGAGGCGTTGAGCCATAGCTGCGCAGACTCCCGCGAGGATCTTGCGGTTCCTTGGCCTCATCAGAGATCGTTCCATCCAGCCAAGGTAGCAGTGTGGCCACGCCAGCGGAACAGCCCAGCCCGAAGAGCCGCACAACGCAAGCGGGCTCTTCCCCAGCGGCACAAGGCCGTACAGGGAAGGGCCCGACTTGGGGCAAACGGCGCCGGCGCGGTGACTGCAGAGCTGAGCTACGGCGTCGGCATGCCGCCGTTGACGTTGAGGGTCTCACCGCTCACACGCTGGCTCACACGGTGGCCGCGGAAACTGGACATGTCCCCACAAAGGGACCGGAAACCCGAACCACAACCGCAAACCTCACCGCACCGACCACCCCGGAATCCGGCCCCGGCAACCTGTTTCATCGCTCACTCCAACAACCAGCTTCATCAATCGCCCGAGGTGCTTTCACAATGGAATTTGCCGCCATCCTGCTCGTAGGACTCATGGTCTACGCAGCCGTCGCCACCATCGTCGCGGTCGTCCGCGACGGCCGCGGCCACACCCCGCTCGAGCGGTCCACCCGCCCCTGGACGGCGGGAAACCTCCCCAGCGAACCGTACGCGTCGCTGCGGTCCCTGCGCTGACCGCACGACAGTATCCGCACGGGCACGGCCCCCATCTCCAGCGCCGGAGGTGGGGGTCGTGCCCGTCGTCATGTTGTTCTTTGGAGTGCCGCCCGGCGGAAGGCGCCGGTACCCCGGCGGTGTGCAGGGCCGACGTCGGCGGTCACCACCGGCGACCGGGGCCGGGAGTCGCCACCGGCCGTCTTGAGTGTCCGTCTAGACACCCGCAGCGGCGCGGGAGCATCCTAAACGTGTGCGCGTTTCGGGAGGAGAGCGGCAACGGGGCGGGGAGCTTTCGCCCCGGCTGGAGGAATCCGGGGAAGCCGGCGGGCCGCTGGCAGGCGGGCCCCACTTTCCAGGCGTGCGGACACGATCGGCGAGGGAAGCTGGTACCAGATCATGGACGAAACATCCGATACGCGGCAAAGGCTGTCCACCCGCATCGACGAGAAACAGCAGGCCATCCGCTCCTATCTCGGCAAGGAGCGCCCCCGACGCACCCGGCTGGCCAACATCAGCATCGTGGGCAGCGCGCTGGCCGCGGCGTTCACAGCCGGTCCGGCCGTCGGGGGCACGGGGTTCACCAGCGCGGTGGCCGACCTCTTCAACCTGAGCGACGACTCGATTGTGTGGCGCGGGCTGTGCCTGCTGGCGGTGATCTGTTCCGTTGCCGCGGCGCTGGCCACGAATTTTGCCACGTCCCATTCGCTGGCGGACCGGGTGAGCGCGGCCGAGACCTGCGGCGCCCAGCTGGAGGGGCTGCAGGTCGCGTTGAACTTCGGCCATATTGAGATCGACGAAGCGGTCAAGCTCTATCAGCAATATGCGACCCAGGTGCCCTTCGTGGAGGGGATTCCGGCGCGCTAAATGGACACCTTCTTCATATGGCGCCCCGATCGGGCTGCCTCAGCCGTCCTTCCCTGAGCCGCGCTGCCCAGACGCCGTCGCCCAGAAGCGCCCGGCAGGAGCCGCTCACACGCCCAGTCCCAGTCGATCAGTTCCTGCTCCAGCCGCACGGCCGGGCCAAAGTCTCCGTTGGCCAGCGCGGTATACAGCATGGACTCCTCTGGCGTCAGCCGTGTCAGGGCCGCCCGGACCGGGGCCGTTTCGGTGCCCCAGGCATCGCGATGGGCCAGCAGCGTGGACTGGTCCATCAGCACACTCACCACGTGGGGATGGGCAGCCCGCAACTGGTCCAGGATCCGGAATCCGTGGGTGTCCAGATCGCCCCAATACAGGACTTCACATTCACGCAGCCAGGCGGCGTCCCGCAGCGCGGAAAACCCGTAGCCTGCACCAAAAAGCGCCACGGTGCCGGGCCGGTCCGGCAGGGCGAGAAAATTCACGAGGTTTTCGGTGACGATCACCGTGTGGACCGGCAGCCGCAACGTGCTGAAAGCGTCGGCCGTGACGGTGATGTCCCGCGCGCTGCCAAGCAGCGGGATCTCCGGGTCCAGCAACCGCAGCCGCACCAGTTCTGGCGGATGGATGAAGCCGTGGCGCTCGGCGAAGCGCGCCGCCGGAGTCCGGGCCGCCGCGGTGCCAAGGACTTCGGCCGGTTGGTCCGGCACTTCGCTGGGCCTCCGGCAAGCCGTCCGGAGGCACGTCCTCGGTAGAAACATCGTTCAAAGCCACGCCGGGCTGCACCGCAGCTGGCCATCTCATCGATGACCCGCCGGTTCGTCTCCAGGAATTTCGTGTGGACCCCGGGCATGCTCAGCTGCCGGACGTAGATGCCCGGCGCTGGATTGTCGCGGAGCCAGAGGGCCACCCGCCCGGCCGTCAGCGCCGCTGCACCCAGGTTCAGCAGCTGCAGCGGACGTTTGCAGCGCCCACCGGGTCAGCGCCGGATCCAGCGCCGCCAGCCCGTCGGCAAGATCCCGGAATCGTGCCGCGTCACGGGTCTTGCCCACAAAGGAAATCTCGTCCTCGACGGCCGCGAACACCGCCGCAGCGGGAAGCCGGTTCGAGCCGATGGTGGTGCGGCCCACGTCGGCCGTCTCCAGGCTGAAGGGCCCTGCCGCCGCGAACAGCTCGCTGGCCCACGCATGGGCTGCTGCATAGTCCGTCCGGAGGGTGGCCGCCGTCGGACGCTTCAACGTGCGGCGCCGCGGATACAGGCCGCCGGTATTCAGGCCGCCCGGTGCCAGGAGTTCGCGCAGCAGCTCCCCGCTCTCCCATGCCTTCAGTGACTGCGCCCGCAGCATTGCCAGCGTGGTCCAGCCCTGGGCCTTTCCGGCTGACGGCTCAGCGCGGAGGTCCCTTCCCAAACCTCGCAAGCTCGGTTCGGGGCCCTCGGGACGCCGCTTAGGCACGGCGGTCCCTCTCCGCCCGGTACTCCTGGATGGTCATGTTCCGCAGCTGGGAATCATTGCCGTTGGTGTTGGCCACGAAGCCCACGTGGGCCACGAACGGCTCGATCACATGGATCTTCTGCAGGGGAGTGACGATCAGCAGCTGGAGCTTCATCCGCTGGAACAGTTCCAGACCGTACCGCGCGGACTCATCGGAGCCGCGGCCGAACGCCTCGTCGATCACCACGAAGCGGAAACTGCGCCCGCTGCCGGCGTTCCGGCCTGCGCCCTTTCCGGACGCGAGCCCGAACTGGAACGCCAGGGCGGCGGCGAGAATGGTGTAGGCAAGCTTCTCTTTCTGGCCGCCGGACTTGCCGCCGGAGTCGGTGAAGTGCTCGAACTCTTCGCCGGTCTCGGTCCATTTCTCCGAGGCGGAGAAGGTGAACCAGTTGCGCACGTCCGTGACCTTGGCGGTCCAGCGTTCATCGAGGGCGGTGAAGCCGTCGCGGCCGCGGAACCGTTCGATCAGCCGCGCGACCTGCAGGTACTTCTGCTCGGAGTACTGGTCATCGTCCCCGATGGTCCCCTCCGAACAGGCCCGCAGGTCTATCCCGAACTGGCGCACGTCCAGGTCTGTGCTGTTCTGGTGCTCCAGCTGGATATGCCGGCCGGAGTTGTACTCGATCCCGGCCAGGGAGAGGTTGATTTCGCCGATGCGGTTCGCGATGTCCTGCCTGCGGCTGTCCAGGAACGCGTTGAACGCCACCACCTCGTGGATGGTGTTCTGGTTCAGGGACTCCTTGAAGTGCGCCTCAAAACGGGGGAGATCGTTGCTGACGAGCTCCTCGAGCAGCTTGCCGAAGTCCCCGGCCGACTCCAGGGCGGCGTCGATCTCCGTGGTCTCGTTCGGGTATTTGTTGCGGAATTCGGCCATGAGCCGGACGGTCTTCTCGGCCGCGCGGGCGATCTGCTTGGCCAGGGCGTCGATGGTGTCCGTCAGCCCGGAGCGGACCGCGCTTTCCACGGTTCCGGTGTTCTTGTAGGTGAGCGGCTTCCCGGCGAGTTCCGCGCCGGCAAGCCGGGCGACGGCGGCCAGCACGCCGGCGTCGTCCGTCAACGGCGCAGCCTGCAGGACGTCGCGGCAGTCCGCGATCGCCTCGGCGATGTCCTTGGCGGCGTTCTCGTTGGACCCGATCCGGCGCTGGATGTCGTCCGCCCGGGTCTCGAGGCGCGTCAGCCGTCCGGAGACCTCGGCCTCTTTGGCCGTCAGTTGCCGCAGCACATCGCTGGTGGACTCCAGCTGGCGCTTCTCCTGGTTGAGGTCCTCGATCCGGCGTGCGGTGAGCTGCCAGCTGATCTCGGCGAAGTCCGGCACCGAGCCGATGATGCCCAGCTGCCGGTTCTGCCGGCCAATGGCGCCCAGGGATTCGTTGACCCGGGCCAGCTGGCCTGCGACGACGCTGAGCTCGCCCTGGACGTCGTCGTGCTCGGCGCGGAAGCGGCTGATTTTGTCGTGGTTGTCCCAGCCCAGGACATAGTTGCGGCGGTCCGACAGGTCCTGGCGGTCGTCCTTCTCGTGCCGTCCGCGCCCGCCCTTGAGCTGCCCGTTGGCGGTGAGCGCCTTGGAACGGCGGCGGAAGTCCTCCAGGGTGTCGCAGCAGAAATAGTCGAAGCGGCTGCCGAGTTCATCGAGCAGGAAGTCGCGGAACGGCGTGCCCTGCTTGATGGCAATTTTCGCGGCCAGGGTCCCGGCCTCCGCCGGCCTTGGCGCGTGGGATTCGCCGATCTTCAGGTACACCAGCCGGCCGCGCAGGTTGTTACCGTCCACCCAGCCGCTCACGGCGGCATAGTGTTCCGCCGGCACCAGCAGCGACAGGGCAAAGCCGCGCAGCGTGCGTTCGGCGGCGCCCTCCCACGCCCCTTCGCCGTCACGGACCCGCAGCAGCTCGCCGGCGTACGGCAGCTCCGACTCCCGGATGCCGGTCCCGTCGCACAACCGGCGGCGGAGCTCGAGCTGCGGGCGCGGCAGGAGATTGGGGCGGGACTGCAGGCTGGTCAGCTCCGCGGCGATGTCGTCGGCGCGGCCGGTGAGCGCTGTGCGCGTCATGGTCAGCTCGGTGCGGCGGTCCTGCAGCCCGTCGGCCTGGGTGGCGAGGTCCTGTTCGACCTCGGCGAGCCGCGCCCGGTTGGCGTCGAAGAGGACCCGGTCGGCCGGGGCCTGCAGGCCCAGATCCGCGGCGGCTTCGGCGTATTTTTCGAACCGGGCCCGCTGCTGCCGCGATTCCTCGCCCAGCCGCGCAGCCTCGGCCTCGATGGATGCCAGACGTCCGCCGCCGTTGCTGCGGATATCGTCCTTGACGGCGGCGAGGTCGAGGCGCAGCTGGGTGATCTCGGCGGCCAGCTTCGCCGGCGTCCTCCTGCAGCCGGGTTCCGGTGCTGTGCAGTTCCGTCTGGTGCTCGAGGCTGAGCTGCAGTTTTTGTCCGGTGAACCACGGGTGCAGCTGGTCCCGCTGCCGGCGCGCGAATTCGTCCTCGGTGCTCAGGCCGGCATGCTGGGCGGCGCTCTGGGTGATGGGGGTCAGCAGGGCGATCTGGTCCTTGGCGCGGAGGACGGCGTCGTGGGCCTTCTTGAGGTCGTCGAAGTGGTGGATGAGGTTGCCGATCCGGGCCTGGACGTCGTCCTCTTCGAGCATGTTGGTGCGCACGAAGTTGGTGATGTTCTCCACCTGCTTCATGGACACCGTGCGGTGGAAGAGCTCCATGGCCTGGTTGCCGCTGATACCGAACTGCCGCTTGAACGCCGCCGCGTACGGCTCGAAAGTGTCATGGACGGACGCGCCGGCAGCCCGGAGCTGCTTCTTCAGCTTCGCAGGGTCCTGGCCGAAGTTGGCGAAGTCCGCGGCGATGGACTGCTCGGCCTCCATGAGCGAATAGAAACGGTTCGGCTGCCCTGCCTCCTGGGTGGCCCACAGGGTGATGGCCAGGGTGACGGACTTGCCCAGGACGGCGTTGTGGAAGACGCCGAGCACCACCGTGAGTTTGCCCGTTCCGCGCAGTGCCACCGGCTTGGAGTACTCACCGCCCGTGCTGCGGGTGCTCTTATGGAACCCCCGCACATAGGACATCAGGGTGCGTTCCTTCTTCTGCGCGCCCGCGGCCTTGTTGTACTCGATCCTGTTGGCCGGCAGCAGCAGCGTGGTGATGGCATCCACCACGGTGGACTTGCCGGAGCCGATGTCGCCGGTCAGCAGGCTGTTGGATCCGTCCAGCCGGAAGGTCCGGACCTCCTGGTGGAAGGTGCCCCAATTGAGCAGCTCCAGGCGGTGCAGCCGAAAGCCCGGGGGAGTGCCGGCGTCGTCCGCTTTTTCATCCAGGCTGAAAAGCGTGTCCTGCTGGTCTGTCAGTCCCGCTGTTCATGAGTTCGGTGGTCATGGGTGGCTCGCTTCCGTCGGCCCGGCTCCGGTGAGGGACTGCCGGTAATCTGCCAGCCGCGCGTCGAATTCCTCCAGCCATTGGGCATCGACGTAGGCCTTGAGGATGCGGGCGACCTCGTAGGTGCCGGTCTGGCCGCGCAGTTTCCGGAGGAAGCCGAGTTCCACCACTTTCTTGATGTTCGGTGGCGAGCTGATCCAGGATCCTCGCCTCGTTGCTGGACTCGGGCAGGAAGACGGCGACCATGTCCGCGATGTCCTGCTCGGTCATGATGAGGCGGAGCTCGCTGCTGTTCGTGTCGAATTCGAGCATCCGGCCGCGCAGCAGGGCCAGAAGGAGGCTGACGTTGAAGGTGAGCGGGCGGCGGGGGATCAGCCGCGGCAGGGTGCCGTCCGGGTCCTCGCGCGACTTCAGGAACGCGTAGCCTTCGGACTCGTCGAGGATCAGGTCCAGGCCCAGGACGGCCACGTAGTCGCGGACGTGGGAGGACAAGCCCAGCAGCGACTGCCAGGCCTTCTCATCCGACTCGGCGTAGACCACGCCCTTGAACAGCTTGGTGACGACGCCGGGAAGCTCCTCGGGCGCGTGCGTTTCCGGTGCGTGCGTTTCGGGGGTCGGCGGGGTTCATGCTGGCCTCACGAAGATGATCTGGTCGACTGTGGCTTCCCGGGTGCTGCCGTCCTGGAGCTGCCAGGACAAGTGCTGGGCCTGGTCCGGGTTGATGGCGGCCCAGTCCGATTCGGTGGCCAGCTGGAAGTAGGCCACGATCTCGGCGAGCCCCTGGGAGATCGGGTGGGCATCGGTGACGTCGCCCAGCGTGGCCTGTTCGGCTCCGGCGAGGACGTCCTCGATGTTGGACTTCAGCCGCTCGGTGTCCACGTGGAATTGGCTGAAGAGGGCGCCGGCGTCCACTTCGGCGTCGTCGGCGGTGGTGACGACGTCGTCCACCATCGTCCGCCGGCTGGGCTCATACAGGGGACGTTCGAAAGGGAGCGCGACGTCGACGGACTGGGCCGCGATCTCCATGAAGACGCCGGGCGGCGTTTCGTTGCGTGTTGCGAGGGCGCCGGCTTCGATGCTCCGCACCAGCTGCATGATCCGCTTGTTCTCCAGGAAGACCTTGTCGTCGAGGAGGCGGCGCATCTGCTGCGACAGCTGGCGCACCGTCGCCTGGGTCTGCTCGACGGCGGGCAGCCAGTCCTGGTGGAGGTTGGTCACGGCCTGGAGGTTGTCCAGCTTCGCCAGAGCCTCGACCTGGGTGGCCCGCTGGAGCAGGTCCCGCAGTTCGGTGCGAAGCTGCGGGGACATGAGGTAGTCCCAGAAGCCCTTGGAACGTGCGGCCCTGCAGTGAGCCGCTGATGTCCTGCTGGTTGGCGAAAATCGAGGCCAGCAGCTCGCCCTGGGTGCCGTCCCACGTGGCGATCTGTTCACGGACCTGCCGGTCCAGCTTGCGGAAGTTCTGTTCGACTTCGCGGAAGTCCGCCAGCAGGTCCTTGGCCAGGGTGGTGAGCTGCTGGAAGTGGTCCAGGGCTTCGGGGCCGCTCATCACCTTGACGTGGCCGTCCCGGATCCGCTGCATTTCGGCGTCGATCCCGTCGCGCTGGCGCTGGAGCTCGGCGAGCCGGACTTCCGGGTCCGTTTCGGACTGCTGGACCAGGGCCTTGAGTACGGCGAAGATGCTGGTCAGCCGTGACTGGGTGGCCACGAAGTCGCGGCCACGCAGGCTCTCCACCCAGCGCACCACATCTTCTGACGCGGCGGTGAGATCGTAACGGGGCTCGTCCTGGCCGGGCACGTAGTATTTGCGGAGCCAGGCCCGCTCGGGCGCGGCCCAGTCGTCCAGGTATTCGGCGGCCGGGCGCGGGAACTTGTCCTCACCATATGCATCCCGGAGCCCGAACAGGACGTCGTCAAGGTGGTCGATGAGTTCCTGGCGGCCGATGTCCCGCTGGTTGGGCCCGGTGAAGGCCTTGATGAAGAAGGAGACGGCGAGCGGAGCATTCTGCGCGCGCAGGAGCGACCAGCCTGCGTGGTTCTCACGCAGTGCATTGATTGCGTAGTAGTCCATCGTGTCCCTGCGGTGATTTCTTGCGTGATGCTCTTGTGCGGCGTGCTTTCGTTCAGCGTTCTCTGGTAAGGGGTGAGCGTGCCTTGCCGTTGGTCCTAAAGTACATTCGACCACAGACATCCGGCGGAGTAACCCCGGTGCCCCTTGGCCGCCGACGTGTCCACGTAGAGGATCAACGGTCCCCGCGAACATCGGCCAGGATCTCCGCGGTCATGGTCGCTGAACTGACCCGCGGCAGGGACTGAAAATCAACGGCCTCCGCAGAGGCCGGCCGGATCTGTCCTGCCAAAAGCAGCCGCTCGAACGGGGAAGAGGACGGTGGGATGAGAACGGCGGCGACTTCCCCGTTGTTTGTCACCTCAATGGTTTCGCCGTTCTTCACCCGCTCAAGAATTTTGCTGCTCTGATTGCGAAGTTCGCGGTGCGGAATTGTTGTCATGCCAGCCTCCGTAAAAACCGTAGCAACGCTTCGGTCACCGGGTAAGAGGCTGGACGTTCCTGAGGCGGTCATCGGCTGGCCCTGGGAGGACTTCCGCCTCGACGGCATGCCGAGCCTCAGCCGCAGCGGCGAGCCGCGCGTGATCGTTGGCCCCGACGAGGCGGGTGATGACAGTTGACGCGGAGCCGGCCTCCGGCGTCGTACTGTCGAACTGATAGGCGCTCAGAGCGCCGGCCGCCGATCAGCCTGCCTTGTAGTCGAACATCAGCTGGGCCGGGGGAGGGCCCTGCAGCATCTCCTGCGTCAGGCCGTGAAGGTCCACGAGTTGCTCGCGGAACCACACGTCATAGGGATCGTCCGAGGTCGCGAGGGACTGGAACGCCTTGGTCAGGTCCTCGGCCTCGTGGTACAGGCAGACGAAGTCCCCTTGCGGCGTCTGCACGAGGCTGGCGACCTCCCGCGTCATGCCCATGCGCTCGCGCGAGCGTTTGTGGTCTGCGGCGCGAGCCCCGGTCATCTCGGCGCCCAGTGCTTTCCACGCCTCCAGTTTCCCGGGCAGGATCGGCGCGAACCACGTTATGCATTCCATGACAGATGTCCTTCCACGCAACGGTTTCCGCACGGTGGCAATCCCATCGGTGCAGCTGGAATCTTAGTCCTGCGGCCGACGCCGGGACAGAGGCTGCGGCAAGCTCACCCGGCCAGGCTGGCGAGACCGGCAAGGTCGGCGAGAACCTGAGCACCTGCCCGGGCGCCGTCGGCCTTGCGGAGGCGGGCGCCGATGTACGCTGCGGCCTTGCGCTGGCTCTCCGACGCCAGGAGGGCCGTGAGGGCGGCGCCGATCTGATCCGGCGACGACTTGCGGTTCAGGAGCACGCCGGCCCCCGCATTGCTGATGGCCTTGCCGACCATGTGCTGGTCCATCATGGGGTGCATCGGCAGGACCATGACCGGCAGGCCGTGGGCCAGCGCGCGCATGGAGGTGGAGTGCCCGCCGTGGCTGATGACCGCGCTGCAGCCCGGCATGATCTGGTTGTGGTCCACGTAGCGGTGCACCGAGGCGTTCGCCGGCGCGGACAGGCTCGCCGGATCCACCGCGCCCGTGGTCACGACCAGTTCCACAGGCAATCCGGACGCCGCGTCCAGGATCTTCTGCAGCACCTCCTGCTGCCCGGGAAACGCCGTGGTGCTCAGGCTCGCCAGGACCCGCGGCGGCGGCCCGGCGGCCGCGCCGAGTCGCCGGCGAGTCCGGCGCCGGGAGCCCGGAGCCGGCGGTAGCTCGAGCCGGGACGACGTCATCCACCACGGCCCCGGACCACACCACCCTGTCCGGGTCGCTATCCCAGGAGACGCTGTCCCAGGAGCCGGCCGGATCCAGCAACGGGTCCGCGCAGACCAAAACCCGTTCCGCCCGCCCCATCACGCGGCGCGGCGGCAGCCCCTTGAGCGAGAGCGCGGCGCCCATGGGACCATGCCGGAACGGGCCGTCGAAGTACGCGAAGAAGCTGTGCACCAAGACCACCTGCGGCAGCCCGGCCTTCGCGGCGGCATCGATCGCGCCCAGGAGCAGGCAATCGACGACGACGACGTCGGGCGGCTCGCGCCGTGCCTCCTCCACGAGGTCCCGGCCGATGCCGGCGTCGCTGAACACGTTCAGCATGGCCGCGAACTGCCGGTGCGCCGGAGCGGCAACGGCCGGATCCAGCGGGGCCGCATGGCGGTACGGGACGAATTCGGCGCCGGCGGCCTCCACCTCCGCCGCCTGCCGGGCGTGCCCGAGGAAGCGGACCCGGTGTCCTTGCCGCAGCAGCTCGCGGCCGATGCCCAGGGCCGGGGAAAGGTTGCCGCCGGCGTCGAGCGTGGCGAAGAGGAAATTCGACATCACGTCCTCCTCAAGCCTTAACCCGCCTGTGCTTAATCGAGGTCCGACCGTCCAGACCTCAACCAGCCCGGTCATCACGAAAGGGAACGGCGCTCGGACGGCGTTCCCGTGAAGTCCAGCAGTAAACAGCAACACCGGCGGCAACCACACCGGTACTGCTGCATGTTAGTCGCTCGGGCGCGGCCGGGACAGGGGTTGTTTGCCCAGTCAAGATATCGACGTCGCCTTGCATCCGGGCCCGAATCCGGGATGGGCCGCCGCGGCTCTGGCACAATGACCAGCATGCACCCAGCGGGTCCGGCCCTCCCCAGCACAGTCCCTGCCTTTGACCTGCGCATCAGCATCGCGGGCACCGAGCCCGAGATTTGGCGGCGTCTCCTCCTGCCGGAAACAATCACCGTGCCGCAGTTCCACGACGCCATCCAGTGCGCCTTCGGGTGGCAGGACCGCCACCTCTACGGCATCCGGTGCCTCGACCGCAACGGCGAGCCGCGCGTGATCGTTGGCCCCGACGAAGCGGCCGAGGACGTCGACGCGGAGCCGGCTTCCGGCGTCGTCCTCTTTGAACTGATCGACGCTCAGGGGGCCGGACCCGCTGACTTTGAGTACGAATACGACTTTGGCGACTCCTGGACGCACAAGGTCGAGCTGGTGGGTCCCGCAATGGTCCCGGAGGGGACCATCACGTGTGTGGAGGGTGCCAACCGCGGTCCCGTGGAGGACTCCGGCGGTCCGGGCGGCTACCGGCGGCTGGCGGAGGTCCTCGCGGACGAGAAACACCCGGAGTTTTACGACGCCGCCACCTGGTATTCGGAGGTCACCGGTGAACGCGCCGGGGAGTTCGACGTCGGCGCCTTCGACCTTGACGCCGTCAACCGGAGGCTTGGGCGGCTCAGCCTGCAGCTGTGGCCGCGGCCCGTCACCCCGGCCGAGCGGGACGCCGTACTCCGACCCATCATGTGGTTCCTGGAAAACTCGGCGGGGGAGGGGCTGGAGCTGACGAAGGATGGCTACCTGAAGCCGGCGATGGTCCGGCGCACGCTGGATGAGCTCGGCTGGCACGACGAAATCATGGGCAAAGGCAACCGCGAACTCAACGCCAAGGACGTGCTCAACCTCCGCCTGCACCTGCTGGACTGGAAGCTGCTGCGCAAGCGCAACGGCAGGATGGTGCTCGGTCCGATGGGCAAAATCGGCCTGGACGAACCCGACGAACTCTGGGACTTCATGGTGCGGACGATCGGAGCCCCGGAGAACGACGCCGTGAAGCTCATGACCAGGCTTGCGGCGCACTGGCTGGTCCAGGGACTTGCCCCGTCCTACACCCTGCGCGGCGAGGTCATTCTCAGTGCGCTCGAGGCCTCCGGCTTCGTCAACCGCTCCGGCGACCCGATTCCGGAGCAGTGGGCGTGGGACATCGACCGCACCGTGCGCCAGTCCCTGGACTGCCTCCAGCTCACGGTCCCCGCCCCGCGCTTCCTTCTCAGGGAGAAGGAACTGACCGACGGCGGCCTGAAGTTCCTGCTCGAGGTGCAGGCGCTGCTGGAGGACAGGTAGTTGGCCCCGACAAGACCGGTGTGACCCACTCCATAGAAGTCCGACGCCGGCCCGCTGGCCCCTGGGGGCGGCTGGGGCGGCCGGATTCCGCGCGGATCCGGGGATTATGACGCCAAGGGACCCCTCGGAGGGCCGATTTGTGCCGGGTCCTCCCGGCGTGTAAAGTAATTCGAGTCGCCGCCGCTGATGCGGAAAGAAAGCGACCGACCCCCTTCTAAACAGCCTGAAAATGGTTCGCAGATTAGCGTGCCAAATAAGGGTGGGGACCTTCTTGGAGAATGTAAATCGCAGAAATGCGAATTTGCAAAGACTCCCGAGATCGGGTAAGTTTGAAAAGTTGCTCCGGAGCGATCCGCGACCGAATGGTGGTTGTGGTGGTGCCGGGTGTGTCTGTTGTTTGAGAACTCAATAGTGTGCCAAGTTTGTTGATACCAATTTATTGTATTGGATTGGTTGAATGTGCCGGATCCGCCACCCCGTGGTGTGGTCTGGTGTTTTTGGCTGGTTTCAAATTTTGTGCAGCCTGGTGTCCCGTTTTCCCGGGGTTCCATGGTTGTGTCTGTTTTTCTTCAACGGAGAGTTTGATCCTGGCTCAGGATGAACGCTGGCGGCGTGCTTAACACATGCAAGTCGAACGATGATCCGGTGCTTGCACCGGGGATTAGTGGCGAACGGGTGAGTAACACGTGAGTAACCTGCCCTTAACTCTGGGATAAGCCTGGGAAACTGGGTCTAATACCGGATATGACTCCTCATCGCATGGTGGGGGGTGGAAAGCTTTATTGTGGTTTTGGATGGACTCGCGGCCTATCAGCTTGTTGGTGAGGTAATGGCTCACCAAGGCGACGACGGGTAGCCGGCCTGAGAGGGTGACCGGCCACACTGGGACTGAGACACGGCCCAGACTCCTACGGGAGGCAGCAGTGGGGAATATTGCACAATGGGCGCAAGCCTGATGCAGCGACGCCGCGTGAGGGATGACGGCCTTCGGGTTGTAAACCTCTTTCAGTAGGGAAGAAGCGAAAGTGACGGTACCTGCAGAAGAAGCGCCGGCTAACTACGTGCCAGCAGCCGCGGTAATACGTAGGGCGCAAGCGTTATCCGGAATTATTGGGCGTAAAGAGCTCGTAGGCGGTTTGTCGCGTCTGCCGTGAAAGTCCGGGGCTCAACTCCGGATCTGCGGTGGGTACGGGCAGACTAGAGTGATGTAGGGGAGACTGGAATTCCTGGTGTAGCGGTGAAATGCGCAGATATCAGGAGGAACACCGATGGCGAAGGCAGGTCTCTGGGCATTAACTGACGCTGAGGAGCGAAAGCATGGGGAGCGAACAGGATTAGATACCCTGGTAGTCCATGCCGTAAACGTTGGGCACTAGGTGTGGGGGACATTCCACGTTTTCCGCGCCGTAGCTAACGCATTAAGTGCCCCGCCTGGGGAGTACGGCCGCAAGGCTAAAACTCAAAGGAATTGACGGGGGCCCGCACAAGCGGCGGAGCATGCGGATTAATTCGATGCAACGCGAAGAACCTTACCAAGGCTTGACATGGGCCGGACCGGGCTGGAAACAGTCCTTCCCCTTTGGGGCCGGTTCACAGGTGGTGCATGGTTGTCGTCAGCTCGTGTCGTGAGATGTTGGGTTAAGTCCCGCAACGAGCGCAACCCTCGTTCCATGTTGCCAGCGCGTAATGGCGGGGACTCATGGGAGACTGCCGGGGTCAACTCGGAGGAAGGTGGGGACGACGTCAAATCATCATGCCCCTTATGTCTTGGGCTTCACGCATGCTACAATGGCCGGTACAAAGGGTTGCGATACTGTGAGGTGGAGCTAATCCCAAAAAGCCGGTCTCAGTTCGGATTGGGGTCTGCAACTCGACCCCATGAAGTCGGAGTCGCTAGTAATCGCAGATCAGCAACGCTGCGGTGAATACGTTCCCGGGCCTTGTACACACCGCCCGTCAAGTCACGAAAGTTGGTAACACCCGAAGCCGGTGGCCTAACCCCTTGTGGGAGGGAGCTGTCGAAGGTGGGACTGGCGATTGGGACTAAGTCGTAACAAGGTAGCCGTACCGGAAGGTGCGGCTGGATCACCTCCTTTCTAAGGAGCACCTCACAATCACCCTGCCCCGTGTATGCGGGTGTGGAGGGGTTGTCAGGAGTACGCCCGTTGCGCAGACGCTTGTTCTGCGGCGGGTGCTCACGGGTGGAATATCAACAAATAGCGGCCGCCGGTTCTTCACCGGCACCCAGTACGGATGCTCTCTTGAGAGTGTCCTGGAACGGTGCGGGAGAGGTGATCAGCGGTTTAGTGTTTGGCACACTGTTGGGTCCTGAGACAACAGGACCACGGCGCGGCCGCGTTGCTCTTCCTTCGGGGAGGGTGCGTGGTGCGTGGTGTGGGACGGCTGTTTCTGGTTTCCTGGCTGCACCGATCACACGGTTGGTCCCTTTGCGGGGGCTGGTGTGTGGGGTGTGTGGTACGGGGTTGTTGTTTGAGAACTACATAGTGGACGCGAGCATCTTTTATAAGAAGCAATTTCCAAGAATATGAACCTGGATCTGTCGCTGTTGCTCCTTTGGGGTGGTGGTGGTGGTTTTCATGGTTCTCTCGTGAATTACTCCTTGATCTTTTGTGGTCAAGTTTT
This sequence comes from uncultured Actinomycetota bacterium, assembly GCA_963810895.1. Taxonomy (GTDB): domain Bacteria; phylum Actinomycetota; class Actinomycetes; order Actinomycetales; family Micrococcaceae; genus Arthrobacter. The sequence continues at coordinate 81,742 of CAWEPM010000020.1, read as the reverse complement.
TAAGAGCACACGGTGGATGCCTTGGCATTAGGAGCCGAAGAAGGACGTAGGAATCTGCGATAAGCCTGGGGGAGTCGATAACCGGACTGTGATCCCAGGGTGTCCGAATGGGGAAACCCCGCCAGGGGCGCGAGCTGCCTGGTGACCCGCATCTGAACACATAGGGTGCGTGGAGGGAACGCGGGGAAGTGAAACATCTCAGTACCCGCAGGAAGAGAAAACAATAGTGATTCCGTCAGTAGTGGCGAGCGAACGCGGATCAGGCTAAACCGTTCCATGTGTGATAGCCGGCGGGCGTTGCATGGTCGGGGTTGTGGGACTTTCCGTTCTGTCTCTGCCGGGCTGTGGAGGTGAGAGTGCAGGCATAGGTGAACGGTCTTGAAAGGCCGGCCGTAGAGGGTGTGAGCCCCGTAACCGAAATGTTGTGCACCGCCTGGTGAAGTATCCCAAGTAGCACGGGGCCCGAGAAATCCCGTGCGAATCTGTCAGGACCACCTGATAAGCCTAAATACTCCCTAATGACCGATAGCGGACCAGTACCGTGAGGGAAAGGTGAAAAGTACCCCGGGAGGGGAGTGAAACAGTACCTGAAACCGTGTGCTTACAATCCGTCGGAGCCACCTTGTATGTTGGTGACGGCGTGCCTTTTGAAGAATGAGCCTGCGAGTTAGTGTTACGTCGCGAGGTTAACCCGTGTGGGGAAGCCGTAGCGAAAGCGAGTCTGAATAGGGCGTTGCAGTGGCGTGATCTAGACCCGAAGCGAAGTGATCTACCCATGGCCAGGTTGAAGCGACGGTAAGACGTCGTGGAGGACCGAACCCACTTCAGTTGAAAATGGAGGGGATGAGCTGTGGGTAGGGGTGAAAGGCCAATCAAACTTCGTGATAGCTGGTTCTCCCCGAAATGCATTTAGGTGCAGCGTTGCGTGTTTCTTACCGGAGGTAGAGCTACTGGATGGCTAATGGGCCCTACAAGGTTACTGACGTCAGCCAAACTCCGAATGCCGGTAAGTGAGAGCGCAGCAGTGAGACTGTGGGGGATAAGCTTCATAGTCGAGAGGGAAACAGCCCAGACCACCAACTAAGGCCCCTAAGCGTGTGCTAAGTGGGAAAGGATGTGGAGTTGCGAAGACAACCAGGAGGTTGGCTTAGAAGCAGCCATCCTTAAAAGAGTGCGTAATAGCTCACTGGTCAAGTGATTCCGCGCCGACAATGTAGCGGGGCTCAAGTACACCGCCGAAGTTGTGGATTTCAGATAATAGCCAAGCCCTTGTGGTTCAGGCGTCTGGAGTGGTAGGGGAGCGTCGTGTGGGCGGTGAAGTCGCGGTGTAAACCAGCGGTGGAGCCTACACGAGTGAGAATGCAGGCATGAGTAGCGAAAGACGGGTGAGAAACCCGTCCGCCGAATGATCAAGGGTTCCAGGGTCAAGCTAATCTGCCCTGGGTAAGTCGGGACCTAAGGCGAGGCCGACAGGCGTAGTCGATGGACAACGGGTTGATATTCCCGTACCGGCGAAAAACCGCCCATGCTGAACAGGGGACACTAACCGCCCGAAACCTGCCCGCCCACCCTTCGGGGTGGAAGGGTTTTGGTGGAGCGCGGGACCTGATCCTGGGAGGCAAGCGTATTAACAGGTGTGACGCAGGAAGGTAGCCGAGCCGGGCGATGGTTGTCCCGGTCTAAGGATGTAGGGCGAACGGTAGGCAAATCCGCCGTTCATGATGCCTGAGATCTGACGGGACCCCCGTATGGGGGGATTCGGTGATCCTATGCTGCCGAGAAAAGCATCGACGCGAGGTTTTAGCCGCCCGTACCCCAAACCGACACAGGTGATCAGGTAGAGAATACTAAGGCGATCGAGAGAATTATGGTTAAGGAACTCGGCAAAATGCCCCCGTAACTTCGGGAGAAGGGGGGCCCCAACCTTGAACACCACTTGCTGGTGGGAGGGGATCGGGGCCGCAGAGACCAGGGGGAAGCGACTGTTTACTAAAAACACAGGTCCGTGCGAAGTCGCAAGACGATGTATACGGACTGACTCCTGCCCGGTGCTGGAAGGTTAAGAGGACCGGTTAGCCGCAAGGCGAAGCTGAGAATTTAAGCCCCAGTAAACGGCGGTGGTAACTATAACCATCCTAAGGTAGCGAAATTCCTTGTCGGGTAAGTTCCGACCTGCACGAATGGAGTAACGACTTCCCCGCTGTCTCAACCATAAACTCGGCGAAATTGCAGTACGAGTAAAGATGCTCGTTACGCGCAGCAGGACGGAAAGACCCCGAGACCTTTACTATAGTTTGGTATTGGTGTTCGGAGTGGCTTGTGTAGGATAGGTGGGAGACGTTGAAGCCCGGACGCCAGTTCGGGTGGAGTCATCGTTGAAATACCACTCTGGTCACTTTGGACATCTAACTTCGGCCCGTAATCCGGGTCAGGGACAGTGCCTGATGGGTAGTTTAACTGGGGCGGTTGCCTCCTAAAAAGTAACGGAGGCGCCCAAAGGTTCCCTCAGCCTGGTTGGCAATCAGGTGTCGAGTGTAAGTGCACAAGGGAGCTTGACTGTGAGAGAGACATCTCGAGCAGGGACGAAAGTCGGGACTAGTGATCCGGCGGTACATTGTGGAATGGCCGTCGCTCAACGGATAAAAGGTACCTCGGGGATAACAGGCTGATCTTGCCCAAGAGTCCATATCGACGGCATGGTTTGGCACCTCGATGTCGGCTCGTCGCATCCTGGGGCTGGAGTAGGTCCCAAGGGTTGGGCTGTTCGCCCATTAAAGCGGTACGCGAGCTGGGTTTAGAACGTCGTGAGACAGTTCGGTCCCTATCCGCTGCGCGCGCAGGAAATTTGAGAAGGGCTGTCCTTAGTACGAGAGGACCGGGACGGACGAACCTCTGGTGTGTCAGTTGTACTGCCAAGTGCACCGCTGATTAGCTACGTTCGGATGGGATAACCGCTGAAAGCATCTAAGCGGGAAGCTCGCTTCGAGATGAGATTTCCATACACCTTGTGTGTGAGAGGCCCCCAGCCAGACCACTGGGTTGATAGGCCGGATGTGGAAGCGAGGACTAACGACTCGTGAAGCTGACCGGTACTAATAGGCCGATAACTTACACCACACACCCTTCCCGTGAACGGATTCAAAAGACGTTCACACCAGGGGAAGGGTACAAAGAAACAAGACTGCTTGCGTCCACTATGTGGTTCCCAACCAACAAACCCGTCACGGGCACGTTGCAAGGAACCGACAACTAAATACACAACACCACAACTGCACCAGAACACCGGTGCAGGCATGTTGTAACCACAAGATTTCCCCACCCCCGGCAACCGGCAGGGTGGAGGAGCAAGGGTTACGGCGGTCATAGCGTGGGGGAAACGCCCGGTCCCATTCCGAACCCGGAAGCTAAGACCCACAGCGCCGATGGTACTGCACCCGGGAGGGTGTGGGAGAGTAGGTCACCGCCGGAACATCATTAAGGTCGAGGACCCCCAACCACAGGTTGGGGGTCCTCCCGCATTTAACCCCCCAACCACCAACCCCAGGGCACAACAGAGACCCTCCCTCACCACCGGCGCACCCCGCGACGCTCCCTCAGCACCGCAGGTTCCCGCGACCCTCCCTCACCACCGGCGCCACCCCGGGGGACCCTCCCTCACCACCGGCGCCACCCCGCGGGACCCTCCCTCACCACCGCGCCACCGGGGACCCTTCACCCCGCAGGTTCCGGGACGCTCCCTCCGCTCCGGCACAGGCCGGCAGGCCACCCGGACCCGGCGCCGGACGCCGAACACCCGCAACGTGAGGGAGCGTCGCGCCGGCGCACAGTGAGGGAGCGTCGGCCGGACGCGCGAGATGTGAGGGAGCGTCGCGCCGGACGCCGCAACAAGTGAGGGAGCGTCGGTCGGCCCCGGTAGGGACCGCGCCGAGCCTGCGAGACGTGAGGGAGCGTCGCGCCGGAGCGCTGCGAGACGTGAGGGAGCGTCGTGGCGGGATCAGGGAAACTCCCAGCAGATTCCGGGGAAAGCACCGGCTCCAGCGGAACGAACTCCTAGTTAGGCTCGTTAGAATGCGACGGGGCTGGATTCCAAAAAGATCAGCCCAACGCTTCGTTCTAAGGACACTTCAATGCCCGAGCGCACTATCGTCATCACCGGAGCCAGCGACGGCATCGGTGCCTCCGCCGCACGGACGTTCGCCCGGCAGGGGGAACGGGTGGTCGTCGTCGGGCGTTCCGCGCAGAAGACCGAGGCGATCGCGAACGAAATCGGCGCCGACTTCTTCGTCAGTGACTTCGCCGAGCTCGCCCAGGTGCGCAGCCTGGCCGCGCAGCTGAAGGAGAAATACCCGCGGATCGACGTCCTGGCGAACAACGCCGGCGGCATCATGGGACCCCGCGAGCTCACCGTGGACGGCCACGAGAAAACCTTCCAGGTCAACCACCTCGCCCCGTTCCTGCTCACCACCCAGCTGATCGACGTGCTCGCCGCCAGCCAGGCCACGGTCATCAACACCTCGAGCGTGGCGAATTCGCTCTTCGGCAAGCTGGACATCGACGACCTCGACGCGGCCCGGAGCTACTCCACCAACCGCGCCTACGGCAACGCCAAGCTCGCCAACATCCTCTTCACCACCGAGCTCCACAACCGCTACAACGCCGAGGGGATCTCGACGGCGGCCTTCCACCCCGGCGGCGTGGCCACCAACTTCGCGGCCGACTCCACGAGCCACATGCGCCTGGCCTACAAGTCCTTCCTCAAGCGCTTCATGCTGACCCCGGACCAGGGCGCGGACACCCTCGTGTGGCTCGCCAACGCCACCCCGGGCCACGACTGGATCTCCGGCACCTACTACGCCAAGCGGACACTCTCCAAGGCCAACAAGCAGGCCTACGACGCGGGCCTGGCCAAGGCGTTGTGGCAGCGCAGCGAGGCGATGGTGGCGCAGGACATCGACAAGCTGGACCACCGGCAGTAAATCACCCGGGCGGAGCCTCACCGGAAACGGCGAAATCGTGGGTTAGCATTTTCCTGCCCCTCGCCGACACGCGGCTGAGGGCTTCTACCTGGGGGAGTGCTCTTAAACGTGCGCCTGAAGAAAATTGTTATTGCGTCACTGGCGGGTGCCGCCGTCGTCCTGAGCGCCACGGCCGTGCCGGCATCTGCCGCGCCCGCGCCGAAATCGTACAAGAACTGCACGGAGCTCAACAAGGTCTACCCGCACGGCGTCGGCCGCAACGGGGCCCGGGACAAGACCAGCGGAAAGCCGGTCACCACCTTCCGCGTCGACAACACCGTGTACAGCTACAACGACGGCGGTGCGCCCCGCCACTGGGGCGAATACGACCTCGACCGTGACAACGACGGCATCGCCTGCGAAAAGCGCTAGGCCCGGGAGCCGGGCTGGCCCCGGACTTCCGGAGCCGGGCCGGTACATCCAACGAAGTGCCAAGAACGGCCGCTAAGCCATAATGCTTAGCGGCCGTTTGCGTCCAATGGCGGAGTGTGGCGGCGTCAATGCGCTCCGAGACCCGGCGACGCCCGGCAACAGGGGCACAAGCAGGGTCACCGCCCGACGTCGACCTTGTCCAGGGCGTTCAGGGCGCTCTCCATGGTTCCGGCGAGGTCGCTGGCCGGGGCGGGCTTGGCGAACAGGTAGCCCTGCAGGGAGTCGCAGCCGCGCTCCATCAGGTACTTGGCCTGCGCCGGGGTCTCGATGCCTTCCGCCGTGACCTTCAGGCCGAGGGCATGCGCGGCGTTGATCATGGTGGCGAAGAACGGGAGCTGCTCCTGGCCGGTCTTGATCATGGCCACGAAGGAGCGGTCGATCTTGACCATGTCCAGGGGCAGCTCCTGGAGCCGGCCGAGCGTGGAATACCCGGTGCCGAAGTCGTCCATGGCAATCCGGACACCGGCCTCGCGCAGCTGCCGCAGCTGGGTCAGCACGTCCGAGGACGCGTCGAAGAACACGCTTTCCGTCAGCTCCAGCGTGAGCTGGTGCGGGTCGACGCCGGTGGACGCCGCAATCGCGAGCACGTCCGCGGCGAAGTCCCGGTGCTGGAACTGCAGGCCGGAGACATTCACGGCGACGCTGTACGCGGCGTCGCCGGCCAGCCACGGCCGGATCTCGGCGCAGGCGCGGCGCAGGACTTCGTCGCCGATCTCGCGGATCAGGCCGCTCTGCTCGGCCACGGGCAGGAACTGGTTGGGCGGGACGAGCCGGCCGTGCCGCTCCCACCGGGCGAACGCCTCGAACTGCACCACCGAGCCGATGCCCGGGGACACCACGGGCTGGTAGTGCACCGAGATCTGGCCCAGCTCGACGGCGCGCCGGAGCCCGGTCTCGCCGTCGGCCTTGTGGGCCGCGGTGTTGAGCATCTCCGGCCGGAACCGCAGCCAGTTGTTCTTCCCGGCGGCCTTCGCCGCGGTCATGGCGGCGTCGGCCTGCCGCAGCAGTTCCGCCCCGTCCAGGGTCTGCGCCGACTTCGACGCCAGGCCCATGCTCACGCCGGGCCGGACCATGGAGCCGCCGACGCGCAGGGGCGCATAGAGGGCCTCGGCGATCCGCTTGGCCACCGCGTCCGCGTTGAGGCATTCGGTCAGGAGCACCGCGAATTCGTCGCCGCCCAGCCGGGCCACGGTGTCGTGCGGGCGGACGCAGTTGCGCAGCCTGCTCGCCACCTCCACCAGCAGCTCATCGGCCGCCGAGCGTCCCAGCACGCCATTGAGGTGCTTGAAGTCATCGATATTCAACAGCAGGATGTCCACCGGATCCGGGCGGCGCAGGGCCGCGGCGAGCCGTTCATTGAAGAAGGGACCGTTGGGCAACGCCGTCAGGGGGTCGCGGAGGGACCCGGCCTTGAGCTCGTCGTCGTGCCCGGCGAACGCCGCGGGAGCGGCACCCGGCGCACCGGCAACTCCCGCAGAACCGGGAGCACGACGGCGGTGGAAGTCACCGCTGAGGGAACGGCCGGCGCTGCCGGCGCTGCCGGCCCGAGGTGGGCTCCGGCGTCGTGACCGGCACCCGCGGGCCGGACCTGCGGCTGAAGGGGCTGGTGACCGTTCTGGTCTGCATTCCTTTGGCCGTCCGGGTGGCCGTTCCGGTGGCCGGCGCCGCGGACCGAGAGGGCCACGGAGGTGCCGGCGTCGGCCGCTCCTGCCGGGGCGGGGACCAGCGAGCACGTGATTTCGACCGGGAGTTCGGTGCCGTCGGCCCGGCGGCCCGAGCCGGCGAACGGAAGGCGGGGGCCTGCGGCCGTGCCGAGCCCGGCCAGGACGCCGTGGAAATCCTCCCGCGAGGCCTCGGCCAGGAGCAGGCTGTGGTCAGCCCCCAGAAGTTGCGCCCGGGGGTAGCCGAAGAGCTGTTCCGCGGCCGTATTAAGGAAGGAAATTGATCCGTCCGGGCCGACCAGCAGCAGGGCGTCCGGGCTGTACTCCAGCAGGTGTTGTGCGAAACCGGCTTCCACGATGTTTGACAGCCCCCCAGGCGACGAATGCGGATAGCGGGCACCCTGCGGAGAACAAGGCGCACTGCGCTGACTGAATCATATGCGGTGCCGGCTCCCCGGACGTGATGGGCCTCATGCCGCGCTGTAAATGTGTCGGAAAGCAGCCCAACAACCCGCGGCCCAGCTACCCGCAGCCCCGCTACCCGGGCAGCGGCACGCCCTCGAGTTCGGCGATGGCCGCCGCCGAGTTGCGGACGGCCTGCTGCCTGTCCGCCGCGGGTTCCGGGCGGGAGAAGAGGAAGCCCTGCAGGGCGTCGCAGCCGTGGTCCATGAGGTAGCGCGCCTGGGCCGGCGTCTCGATGCCCTCGGCCGTGACCTTCAGTCCCAGGCTTCGCGCCATGTGGATCATCGAGGTGAGGATGGGCAGCTTTTCGGTGCCGGTGTGCAGCATGGACACGAACGACTTGTCGATCTTCACCACGTCCACCGGCAGGTCCTGCAGGCGGCCCAGCGAGGAATAGCCGGTGCCGAAGTCGTCCAGGGCCACCCGGATGCCGGCCTCGCGCAGGGTCTCGAGCTGGCCGATCACGTGGGAGTGGGCGTCGAAGAACACGCTCTCGGTCACTTCCAGGACCAGCTGGCGCGGGTCCACCCCGCTCCACGCCGCAATGTCCAGGACGCGCTCGGCGAAGTCCCGGTGCTGCAGCTGCACGCCGGAAACGTTGACGGCCACGCTCCGGAAGGGATCCTCGGCGAGCCACGGGGCGAGTTCGGTGCAGCTGCGCCGCAGCACCTCGGCGCCGATCTCCCGGATCAGGCCGCTGCGTTCCGCCGTCTCGATGAAGTCGTCCGGCGGGATCAGCTCGCCTTCCCATTCCCAGCGGGCCAGGGCCTCGAACTGCACGACGTCGAGCCGGTCGCTGGAGATGACGGGCTGGTAGTGGACCGTGATCTGCCCGAGCTCCACCGCCCGCCGCAGCCCGGCCGTGAGCTGGGTGCGCTCCAGCAGTGCGGCCAGCATCTCGGGCCGGAAGTGCACATAGCAGTTCTTGCCGGCCTCCTTGGCCGCGTACATGGCCAGGTCCGCCTGCCGCAGCAGCTCCGACGACGTCTCCGTCCCGGCGTCGCGGGAGGCCACGCCCAGGCTCAGGCCGGGCCGCATGAGCGTCCCCTCGATGGAGACCGGGGCGTTCAGGGTGCTGACCACGCGCTGGGCGACGGCGTCGGCGTCGCGGCAGCCGACCAGCAGGACCACGAACTCGTCCCCGCCCAGCCGGGCGACGGTGCCGTGCGGGCCCACGCAGTTCTGGAGCCGCCGGGAGATCTCGACCAGCATCTGGTCGCCGGCATGGTGGCCCAGGACGTCGTTGACTTCCTTGAAGTCGTCCAGGTCCAGGAGCAGCACGTGCACTGGTTCCGGGGTGAGCAGCGCCGCGGCGGCCCGTTCGTTGAAGAGCATCCGGTTGGCCAGTCCCGTGAGCGGGTCCTGAAAGGCCAGTTCCTTGAGCTTGCCGGCCTGCTCGGCCAGTTCCTCCATGGCGCGGCGGGCCTGGTCCTGGGCGCGGCGGCGCGAGGTGATGTCGCGGAAGTTCCAGATCCGTCCCACGATCGTGTCCGCCACCTTCTGCGGGCGCGAGTACAGCTCCACGGTGCGGCCGTCGGCGAACTCCAGGACGTCGTGGCTCTGCATCATGGTGTCTGCGTAGAGCGCGGCAACCTTTTGCAGGAAGTAGTCGGGGTCGGCCAGCTGGTCCGCGATGAACCGGACCAGCGCAGTGGGGTCCTCGGCCGCGATCAGCTCCGGCGGCATGCCCCAGAGCTTCAGGTATTGGTCGTTGATCCCGGTGATTTGGCCCTCGCTGGAGACCACGACGATTCCGTCCGACGTCGTTTCCAGCGTGGCGTCCAGGAGTGAGACGGCCAGCCGCCGGCCTGAGTCGGAGTCGTTCCGGTGCCCGGCGTCGCGGACGGCGACCGCCATGGCCGTGCCGGCGTCGACGCTCACGAGCGAGCAGGTGATTTCGACGGCGAGTTCCGAGCCGTCCCGGTGGAGTCCGACGGCGGCGAACGGCCGGCTGCCGGCCCGGCTCTTGCGGCCCAGCCGGCCAAAGACCCGCAGGAAGCCGCCGCGGCCTTCCTCCGAAAGCAGGACCGTGTGCTGCACGCCCAGCAGGTCCTCACGGGGATAGCCGAAGAGCCGTTCCGCGGCCGAATTCACGAAGGCGATGGTCCCGTCCGCGGTCAGCAGCAGAAACGCATCAGGACCCTGCTCCAGCAGGTCTTCACCAAATCCAGTTCCCACGACGATACCGGCCCCCAAAGCGACGGAAGTTCATTTCAGCGATGATGTTCCCCGGCCAAGATGCCGGGCTCAATGCGTTTCCCTGAATCATAGGGTCCTTCGGCCCAATGTCCAGTACATCTGTCCAGCACATCTGTCCAGCACATCGGCCCGGGAACTTTGCGGGTCACCGGTTGCGGGTCACCGGTTGCCGGGCACCCGGGCGCCCCGCAGCGCGGCGATGGCCCGCGCCGCCTGATCCAGCGCCGGCAGGAGCGCGGTCTCCGGCTGGGGGCCCGAGAACAGGAAGCCCTGCATGCAATCGCAGTCCAGATTCATCAGGTAGCCGGCCTGGGCGGCCGTTTCCACGCCTTCGGCCGTGACGGTAAGCCCCAGCCCGTGGGCCATGCCGATCATGGCGTTGAGGATGGGCAGCTGTTCGGTGCCGTTGTGGATCATGGCCACGAACGACTGATCGATCTTCAGCGTGTCCACCGGCAGGCCCTGGAGGCGTCCGAGGGAGGAGAAACCGGTGCCGAAGTCATCCAGCGCCACCCGGACGCCGGCCTTGCGCAGGCTCATGAGCTGCTGGATCACGTGGCAGTCGTCCTCGAAAAAGACACTCTCCGTGACCTCCAGGACCAGCTGGTGCGGGTCCACGCCGCAGGATTCCGTCACTGCCAGGACCAGTTCGGCGAAGTCCCCGTGCTGGAGCTGGACACCGGAAACGTTCACGGCCAGCGACCGGGAAGGATCCTCCAGCAGCCAGGGCTTGAGCTCGGTGCAGCCGCGCAGCAGCACCTCGGTGCCGATCTCGACAATGAGGCCGCTGCGTTCCGCTGCCGGAATGAACTGCTGGGGCGGAACGAGCGCACCGTCACGCACCCAGCGGGCCAGGGCCTCGACCTTGGTCACCGTCCCGCGGCCCGCGGACACGATCGGCTGGTAGTGCACGGCGATCTGCCCGTTGTCCACGGCCAGGCGCAGGCCGGCCTCGAGGTCGTTGCGGTCCACGAGGGCCTTCATCATCTCGGGCCGGAAGCGCATGTACCGGTTCTTGCCGGCGGTCTTGGCGGCATACATCGCGACGTCGGCGCGGCGCAGGAGCTCGGAGGCGTCCACGGCGGCATCGCCGGCCTCGCCGTCGTCGGCTCGACCGGTGTCCTCGCCGGGCCCGCCGATCGAGGCGAGCCCCAGGCTGAGGCTGGGCCGCAGCATGGTGCCGTCGATCCACACCGGGACGCGCAGGGAGTCGACGATCCTGCCGGCGACGGCCTCGGGCTCCTGCGAGCCGACCAGGAGCACCACGAATTCGTCGCCGCCCAGCCGGGCCACGACGTCGTCCGGCCGGACGCACGTGCGGAGCCGCCGGCCGACCTCAATGAGCATCTGGTCCCCGGCGTGGTGGCCCAGGATGTCATTGACTTCCTTGAAGTCGTCCAGGTCCAGGAGCAGGACGTCGACGGCGGTGCCGCGCGGGCCCGCGAGGGCACTGGCGAGGCGGTCGTTGAAGAGCTGGCGGTTGGACAGTCCGGTCAGTCCGTCCCGGAACGCCAGCGCCGTGAGCTGGGCGGACTGCTCGGCGAGGTCCGCCATGGCCCGGGCAATCCGGTCCTGGGCAACCTTGGCGGCGGTCACGTCGCGGAAGCTCCACACGCGTCCGACCACCTCGCCCGCGACTTTCTGCGGGCGGGAGTAGCGTTCGATCGTCCGGCCGTCCCGGAAATCCAGGACATCGTGGCTTTCGGCCGTGGGATCGGCGTAGAGGGCGACGACCTTCTCGACGAACTGGGCCGGGTCCTGCAGCTGGTCCAGGACGAACGCCATCACGGATTCATCGTCCCGGGTGGCCAGCAACTCCCGCGGGATGCCCCACATGGAAAGAAACTGGTTGTTGACGCCGGCGATCTCGCCCTCGCTGCTGACCACCAGGATGCCGTCGGCGGTGGATTCGAGCGTCGCGGTCAGCAGCGACATGGCCTCGCGGAGGCTGTCGTCGCTCTCCGGCCGGTGCGAGGTGTCCCGGACCGCGGCGATCATGCTCGCGGTCCCTTCGCCGGTGACCAGAATGGATCCGGCCACTTCGGCCTGGAACTCCGTGCCGTCCCGCCGCAGCCCATAGGCCTCCACGGGAGCAAAGTCAGTCTCGGCGGCATCGTCCTGGGTGGCGGTACCGCCATGGGTGTCGGCGCCGGCGTGGGCCTCGCGGCGGAGGTTGAAGAACAGCCGCTGGAGTCCGTCCCGGAATCCCTCGGCCAGGAGCATGCGGTGGTCCGAGCCCACGAGCTCCTCGCGGACGTACCCGAACATGCGCTCCGCGGCGGTGTTGACCATGCTGATGGTGCCGTCCTCTGCCACCACCAGCAGGGCGTCGGGGCTGGATTCCACCAGATCCCCGTAGCCGGGAACCGCGCCGGAGGTTTCCTCCGGGTACGACGACGCCGTCACCCGGCAGCCGCCGGGCGAACCTGAGACCAACAAGACATGTAGAACCCTCCCATCGGGAAATCATAGGCGTCCCGGGGCTCCCCTGGGCGTCAACACGAGGGCGGGGCCGGGTCCGGGCCCGCGGGGGAGGAGCAAACAACCGGTTGCCGCGGGTCCTGCCCCGGTTGCTCTATCGCCTATGGTGCTTAAAACCCCGGTTTAGCCGCCCTAGGTGATAGGGCAACGAGGTGGGACCGGCCAACGGGCGGCTCCCGGGTCACGGCCTTGTAGTGGCCAACGAGTTCGGCCCCGAGGACGGACCACGTCCGGCCCTGGACCGAGGCGTGCGCGGCCGCGGCGAACGCGCGGCGCTTGGCGTCGTCGCCCATCAGGTCCATCACCCGGGCCCGGAGCCCGGCAAGGTCGCCGGGTTCGTACAGCCAGCCGGTCCGCGAATTCTCCACGAGGTCCAGCGGCCCGCCGCGGCCCGTGGCCACCACCGGCACGCCCGACGCCATGGCCTCCTGGATGGTCTGGCAAAAGGTCTCGAACTCGCCGGGGTGCACGAAGAGATCGAAGGACGCCACCGCCCGGGCGAGGTCGGCGCCGCCGAGGAACCCGGTGAAGACCGCCTGCGGCAGGGCGGCTTCCAGGGCCGGCCGCTGGGGACCGTCGCCGACGATCACCAGCCGGGTGCCGGGAACATCCGCCAGCACGGCCAGGTCCTCCACCTGCTTCTCGGCCGCCAGCCGGCCCACGTAGCCGATCAGGCGCTCGCCGCCGGGCGCCACGGAAGCCCGCCAGCCGGCGTCGCGCTTGTCCGGGTTGAACCGCTGCGTGTCCACGCCGCGCCGCCACATGTCCACGCGCGGAATGCCGCGGCCGCGGAGCTGGTTGAGCGCGAAAGTGGAGGGAACCAGGGTGCGCGAGGCCAGCAGATGGATCTGTTCCACCCGGTTCCAGGCCCAGTTCTCCAGGAACGGGACGCCGTAGTGCGCCGCGTAGCCGGGGACCTCGGTCTGGTAGATGGCGACGGTCGGGATTCCGAGCTGGTGGGCGGCCTGCGCCGCCCGCCAGCCGAGCACGAACGGGGACGCGAGGTGGACGACGTCGGGCGCGTAGTCGGCAAGGATTCGCTTGACCCGATACACACCGCCCAACGCCACCCGCACATTCGCATAGCCGGCCAGCGGGACCGACGGGAGCCGGTGGACGTGGGCGCCAGAGACCTCGTCCGGGACGTCCGTGTCCTGCGTGGACGGCGCGATCACGAGCACCTCGTCCCCGCGCTCCTGCAGATGCTCCAGCACGCGCAGGATGGAGTGGGTGACTCCGTTCATGAGCGGCAGGAATGATTCGGCGACGATTGCGATCCTCACTCCTCCACGGTGCGGGCGGCGGCTTGCGGCGCGGGGGAGCGGGCGTGGCCGGCAGGGGAAGAGTGGGTTAACAGGTGGGCGCGGTCAGGCGGGAGCGGAACCGGCCGTGGTTCAGGCAGGAGCGGAGCCGAACGCGGTCAACGTAGGCGCGGCTGGGAGGAACGAAGGCGAAGCAGGGCGGGAGGCTCTAAGAGGGCGTAAACGACCGCGGCCATGAGTCCAAGGCGCACCCCGACAGAACGGCGGTGCCGGACAGCATGACGAAAGGACGGGCTATAGCGGATCGGGCCAATTGCCGACCGGGCCGCGGGCCAGCATGCCGGAAACCATCGGTAACCTCGACAGCCGGGCCACGCTCGCGCATATTGCCTTCCATCTGAAATACCTCCAGAGGCGACGGAACTTCAGGATACGCCGGTCGCCTCCTAGCGTCCAGAGGGGGTCAATCGCCCTTGAGCACGTCCGGGAGTTCGTCCACAAACACGGTCTGGGGCGGTTCGAAATAGATGACCAGGACCTGCTCGCCGACGGCGAAGACGCTGCTCTTGTCGAACGGGTGGGCATGGAACGCGCTGGTTCCGCCGCGGACGGGGAGCATGACCTCGCCGATGGTGCCCGGGCCGATCCGTCCGGTGACGCGCCCGATTTTTCCGGTCAGGCTCCGGTCAACATCCTTATGCATCACAAACCCAGTGCATCAGAACCCCCGGATCTCCGCACGCACGGCAGCCCTACGCTTCCGGAGCCTTCGGGTTCCGCTTGCCGGCGTCCCTGCCGTTCTTGAGCGCGTTGGAGAGCGCCGGGAGGTAGTTGCCCACCTGTGCCATAATCCCGCCGATCATCTGGTTGACCCCTTCGCCGCCGTTGAGGACGGTCATCTGGCCGACGTGCGCAAACGGCTCGGCCGCCGCCGCCACGATGGCCGGCATGTTCTCGGCGAGCTGCTGGGAGATGACGGCGTCCTGGTTGGTTGCGAGCGCCTCGGCACGGGCCTTGATGCCGTCCGCCTCGGCCAGTGCCTTGGCCTTGATGGCGGAGGCGGCTGGCATCGCCGCGCGCCTTCGTGGCGGCGGCCTCGGCCTCGCCGGTGACCCGGGTGGCCCCGGCAGCCGCCGCTGCCGCGTTCGCGTTCGCCTGGGCCTGCAGTTCGGTCCGGCGCGCGTTGGCCTGGGCCTCGAGTTCCGTGCGCCGGGCCAGGGCCTCGGCCGCGCTGATGTCCGCGGACTTCTGGCCCTCGGCATCGGTGCGCTTGGCATAGGCCCTCGCATCGGCGGGCTTGCGGACGGTGGTCTGGAGCTTCTGTTCCTCCCGGTCGGCCTCGAGCTTGGCCACCTCGGTTTCCTGGACCACCACCTGCTGGCGCGCCGTGGCGTCGGCCAACGGGCCGGCCTGCGCCGCGTTTGCCTTGGCGCGTTCGGCATTGGCCTGCGCCTCGGACTGCCGGATCGCGGACAAGCTCTGGGCGTCGGCGATCATGGCTTCGGCTTCCGCTTCCTTTTCCGCCGCCTCGCGGTTCCGGGTGGCTTCCGCGATCCGGGCCTCCATCTTGACCTGGGCAATGTGCGGCTTGGCGATGTTCTGGATGTAGCCCGTGGGGTCCTGGAGGTCCTTGATCTGCAGCGAATCGACCACCAGCCCCAGCTTTTCCATCTCGACGCCGCTGGCGCTGCGGACCTGGGATGCCAGCTTGTCGCGCTCGCGGATGATTTCCTCGACCGTCATGCTGCCGATGATCGAGCGAAGGTGGCCTTCGAAGACGTTGTAGACCTGGCTTTCCATCTTGGGCTGCTGGCCCAGGAACCGCCGGGCGGCGTTGGCAATGAACGGCGGGGCATCCCCGATCTTGTAGATGACCACGCCGTCGACAATTACCTGGATGCCCTGGGAGGTCACGCAGGAGACCTTGAGTTCGGTTTCGTTCAGCGTCAGGGACAGCGGCCGCACTGTCTGCAGGCCCGGTAGCACCAGGGCCCCCTTGCCCGTGACGATCTTGAAGTCCATCCCCTCCCGGGTCTCCAGCGTGCCGCGCGTCAGCCCGGAGATGATGAGGGCCTCGTTCGGTTCAGCCACCTTCCACATCAGTTTTGTTGCCACCCAGATGACGCCGATGACCACGGCCGCCCCGACGATGATCGAAATGAGCGGGTAGAAAACTGACAAGTCCGGCATATAACCAGGTCCCTTCACGGCGGTGGAAAAGGTGTAAAGCAAAGCCCCAAACGATGCTGCTGGTAGTCCCCGGCAGGCCTGGCGGCAGGAATTGCGGCGCCGCCCAGCCAGCCGTTGTACACAGTCTGAGGTGCTTCCTGCCGGTAAGTCCAGCAAATCGGCGATCCCGATGCCGCATCGGAATACTGCCGGTGCCGAAAGCCCCTGTTGGGGCGGCCGCCGCCGTGCGAGCGTGAAAGAGCGTGCAAGCGTGGATAGGCGGGGACCAGGACTGCCGGGCCCGCGAAAGGGTGATGGTGATGCGCAGCTCTCCTCCCGGGATGACGCAGATGACCGGGATCGCGTGGGACATCTGGCGGGCCGAGCGGGCCAGCCAGGACGCGATCGCCCGCCGGCAGCGGGACCGGCTCGCCGTGCTCGTCGACTACGCGCGGTCCGCCTCGCCCTTCTACCGCAGGCTGTACCGGGACGTGCCGGACACAGTCACGGACCTGGTCACGAATCTGCGGGAGCTGCCTCCGGTGGGCAAGCGCGAACTCATGCAGAATTTCGATGACTGGGTGACCGACCCCCACATCACGCTCGCCGGCCTGAAGGAGGACCTCCTCGGCGACCCCTCGCGCATCGGCGGCTTCTACCGCGGGCAATACCTGGTCATGACGACGTCGGGGTCCACGGGAGAACCCGCGGTCCTGGTCCAGGACCGGAACTCGTGGCTCGTGGCGAACCTCCTCGCCCGGATCCGCGAACGGCGGACCCTGATGACGGCTGCGGAGACCCGGGCCTTCCTGCGCCGGGGGCTGCGGGCAGCGGCGCTGATCGCGGACGGGGACCACTTTGCCGGCGTCGTGCTGACGGAAACGGCGCGGCGCCGCAGCCCGCACATCGCCCGCCGGGTCCGCGTGTTCTCCGTGCTCCGGCCGCTCCCGGAACTCGTGGCGGAGCTCAACGACTTCCAACCGACCATGCTCTACGGGTATCCGAGCGCCATGCTGCAACTGGCCGCCGAACAAAAGTCGGGACGGCTCAGGATCCATCCCGTCCTGGCAATCGCGTCCGGCGAAGGCTTGGCGGCCAGCGGGGCGGCGGACATCGAGGCGGCCCTCGGCTGCCGTGCCACCGTGCGGTATCTTGCCTCGGAGGCCCTGGCCCTGACCAGCCGGTGCCGGGAGGGACTGTTCCACGTCAACGCGGACTGGTACATCGTGGAGCCGGTGGACGAGAACTACCAGCCCGTCCCGGCCGGTGAACTCTCCCACACGGTGCTGGTCACCAACCTGGCCAACCGGGTCCAGCCCCTCATCCGCTACAACCTCGGCGACCGGGTGCAGCTGGTTCCCGGCCCGTGCGCTTGCGGCAGCGTGTTTCCCGCACTGCGGGTCGAGGGCCGCAGCGGCGACGTGCTGAGGTTTGCTGCCGCTGCCGCTGGCGCTGACGCTGGTGCCGACGGGGGTGTGGTGACGGTGCTGCCGCTGGCGCTGGGCACGGTGATCGAGGAAACCGCCGGCGTCCGCCGGTTCCAGGCGATCCGCACCGGGGCGCGGTCGCTCACCGTGCGGCTCGAGCTGTGGCCGGAAGCCGCGACGGCGGACGTGCGGGCGGCGGTGGGGGAACGCCTGCGTCAGTTCTTCGCGGCCCAAGGCGCCGACGGCGTCGACGTCCGGTTTGCCGATGAGCCGCCCCGGCCGGACCGCAGCGGCAAGTTCCGGCAGGTGTGGTCCGCCTGAGGACGGTACTGCTGTGTACTGCGTTACTGCTGCCGTTATTGCTGTTCGAGGATCCGCCGGGCGTCCTGCTGGGCCTGGAGTTCGTCCGGGCTCAGCGCGTGTCCGGCCAGGTACCCGGCGGCGGCCATGATCCGGCGCAGTTCCGCGACCGTGCGCGGCGTGCTCACTCCGTGGTGCGCCATGGCATGGCAGTTGGCGCAGAGCGGCACGAGGTCCGTGACGGGGTCCAGCTCATAGTGGCTGCCCAGCTGTGACATCGGGACAAGATGGTGGACCGGGATGAACTCCTTGCCGATCTCCCCGTACGCGATTTCAAACGAGAACCCGCAGACGGCGCAGCTGGTTCCGTGATGGGCGATGCAGGCCCGCCGCGCGTCGGGGCTGTGCTCATACCGGTTCACCTCGACGCGGCTGACCGCTGCCGCCGGGACGGTGCCGGGCAGGGGCTGGGTGGGGTCGGCCCCCGGCCGCGGGCCGAACTCGTCCCAAAGTCCGCGGAGCAGGGGCTCGACGGTCGGTTCGATGGCCAGTCCGGAGCCGTGCAGCGCGTCCCAGTCGATGCCGGGCACGGCCTCCTTGAGGACCCCGGGCGGGATTTGGTCCCCGGCGGGCAGGAGGGCGTCGAAGGCCACGCGGACGTAGAGCCGGGAACCGGCCGGCGCGGTGATCCCGGCGTCCGATTCTGGGGCGTCCGGTTCTGGAAGGCGGGGTGCCGGCCGCTCCGAGACGATGACGCCGTGGCCGATCAGGCCGCGTCCGTGGCGGCCCTGGAGCAGGAGCCACGCCTCCGTGCCGGAGGCGGCGAACTCCGCCTGGCCGCCGGCCTCCCGGCCGCCCGCCTCCACGTTGCCGGCCTCACGGTCCTCCACGTCGGAGCCGCCCTCACGGCCCTCGACGTCGGAGCCGCCCACGTCCGCGTTGCCTACCTCCCAGCTGGCCAGGAACCAGCCGGTTTCGGCCACCTCGTCCAGGACTGCCGGGTAGGTCCACTCGTTCCATTCGTCCGGGTTCCAGACGAGGATGATGGCTGTCATCTGCCTATTGTCGCAGTGACTCTTGCCGTAGTGTCACGTAGCCTGACGCGTCGCTAGCCGGACTGCCTGCGGCAGCCTGGACAGGCGTTGACGGCCCGGTCTGGCACGTGGCGTTGAGGGTATCCTCCGCGATGGCCTGCATTTCCTGCAGGATGCGGGGGGCGCCGGACTGGAGCGGTTCCGGCGGGAAGGCCACGGCCATGGCGAGCTGCCGGGTTCCGTCGGAGCTGGTCATGGCGATGGTGCCGTAGCCGGGAACGTCGCCGGGATGGCCATAGTAGAAGTCGTTCGTGCAGAGGTCGTTCCAGCGGACCACGCCGAGCCCGTACCTGGCGTAGAGCGGGCTCTGCATCTGCGTGATCGTATCGGCCTTGAGCAGCCGGTCCTGCAGCAAAGCGCGGTAGAACGTATTCACGTCCGCCATGGAGGACACCATGCCGCCGGCGGCGTTGTCGATCTGGGCCGCCGGGTAGGTGACGTCGAGCCGTTTGCGGTCCAGCGTGATGTAGCCGTGGACCATGGACGACGGCGGAGGCCCGGCCGCCGTCATCGAGGTTCCGGTCAACCCGAGCGGCTCGATGATGTCGGTGCGGATCACCTCGCCGATCGGCCGGCCCCGCAGGCGCTCGACGATCAGCGCCAGGGCAATGTAGTTCGAGTTGGAGTACTCAAATCCCTGGGCCAGCTTCGCCTGCCACGATATGCGGCCCGCCATGGCCAGCAGGTCCGCCAGGCTCACTTTGGTGGTCAGGGCCTGCTGGACAGTGGCGGGATCGTACAGCGGCCCGTCCACGGATGGCATCCCGGAACGATGCTGCAGCAGCTGGCGGACGGTGACGGGTCCCGGAGCGTGGGTGACCTTGTCAAAGTCCGGCAGGTAGGTGCTGACCGGCGCGTCCAGCTGGATCCGGCCTTCCTCGACCAGTTTCAGCACGCAGACCGCCACCATGGACTTGGTGACGCCGCCGACGTGGACAGGGTCCGTTGTCTCGGCCCGGGAGCCGCTGTCCAGGTTCCGGACACCGTACGCCGCGGACCATTCGTCCCCGCCCACGCGGACCTGGATGAGCACGGCGGGGGCGCCGTCGTCGAGCATTCTCCTGCTGAACTCTTCGAGCACTGCCCGGTAGCCGGAATCGGGCGAGAGCGGCTGGGCCGGCGGCTCCGGCCCGGGACTGCACCCGCCCAGGGCCGCCGTGAGCACGACGGCGACGACTGCGGCCGTGAGCCGGCGTGATGATGCGCGAATCCAGGCCACCGACATGACGGTCCTTCTTGCAGGTCGGGTTTGCACTCGGGGTCGGAGGATGCCCCTGGCCGGGCACAGTCCTGACCCTTGTGATGCTCCTCAGGCCGCCCGCCGGCGACTAGAGCCATAAGTCACGGCGTCAGCCGATGGCTCCTGCCGTCGCCGGCGCGTCCGCCACCACGGGGTGGTCGCGGTGCAGGTTCCCGAGGGCCGAGGCGCCCTGCGGCGACCCCAGCTCCTCGAAGAACTCCACATTGGCCCGCACGTAGTCGGCCCACTCGTCCGGGACGTCGTCCGAGTAGTAGATGGCCTCGACCGGGCACACGGGATCGCAGGCGCCGCAGTCCACGCACTCGGACGGGTGGATGTAGAGCGAGCGTTCGCCCTCGTAGATGCAGTCCACCGGGCATTCCTCGATGCACGCCTTGTCCTTCACATCCACGCAGGGCTGCGCGATCACATACGTCATGGCAGGCTACACACCCGTGTAGACGGTCTTGCCCCACGTGAAGAAGTCCAGCGCCGACTTCCCCTGCTCGCGGAACGTGTTGGTGGAGGAGTCCTTGACGCCGCCGAACGGCACATTCAGGTCCAGGCCCGCCGTCGGACGGTTGACCTTGATGACGCCGGCCTGGGCGCGCGCGGCGAAGTCGGTGGCGAACGCCAGCGAGTCGGTGCAGATGCCCGCGGTGAGGCCGTAACGGGAATCGTTGATCGCGGCGAGTCCTGCCTCGTAGTCCGGGACCTCGAGGACGGCCACCACGGGTCCGAAAATCTCTTCGGTCACGGCGGCGTCGTCGAACGGCAGGTCCGTGAGGATGGCGGCCGGGAAGAGGAAACCGGCGTCCGCGCCGCCGTCGTAGGCACCGTGCAGCAGCGTGGCGCCGCGTTCGACGGCGGTGCGCACCGCCGCCTGGTTCTGTTCGAACTGCTGGCTGCTCACGACGGCGCCCATGGCGGCGCCGACCGATCCATCACGGCCGAGGCCGTCGCCGGGGGTGTACGCCGCGGCTTCCTCGGTGAGGGCCGCGAGGAAGACCTCGCGGATGCCGGGGGTGACGTAGACGCGGGAGGTCGCGGTGCAGGCCTGGCCGGTGAGCCCGAACGCACCGGCGGCCACCACCTTGGCGGCCTTGCGGGGATCGGCGTCGTCCAGGACCAGGACGCCGTTCTTGCCGCCCATTTCGAGCTGGACCCGGGCGCGGCGGGCGTTCAGGATCTCCTGCAGGCCCAGGCCCACGTTGGTGGAGCCGGTGAAGGACAGCCCGGCGATGCGCGGGATCGCGGGCCAGGGCGTCGCCCACCACGCGGCCCTTGCCGTGGACCACGTTGAACACGCCGGCGGGCAGTCCGGCGTCCTGCAGGGCGCGGGCCAGGTGGGTGGCGGAGAGCGGGGTGAGCTCGGCCGGCTTGATGACCACGGCGTTGCCGCTGATCAGCGCCGGGGCGGACTTCCAGGCCGGGATGGCGATGGGGAAGTTCCACGGCGTGATGAGCCCGACGACGCCGAGAGCCTCGCGGCGGGTGGTGATGGTGGTGTCCGGCAGGCCGCTGGGCAGCACCTCGCCGGTGGCGGCCCAGCCGAGCGAGCCGAAGAACCGCAGCACGTCCGAGGCGCGCTTGACCTCGCCCTTGGCCTCGGCGAGGGTCTTGCCTTCCTCGCGGACGAGGTCCCCGGCGATCGCGGCCTGGCGGTCCAGCAGGAGGTCGCCGGCGGCCATGAGGATGGCGCCGCGGGCGGGGGCGGGCAGGGCGGCCCAGGCCGGCTGCGCGGCGGTGGCGGCGCTGATGGCGGCGTCGACGTCGGCCGCGGTGCCGCTGGGGGAGAGCGCCGCGAGCTCGCCGGGGCGGGCCGGGTTCATACGTTTGGTGTCGGCCTCGCCGAGCCATTCGCCGTTGATGAGGTGCCGGGCGGTGATGAGGTCCCGCTCGGCGGGGGTGGCGGTGGTGGTTACATCTGTAACGGTGGAAGTCATGGGGTTCCTTCTGAAGAGTGGTCTGGAAGAAAGGGGCGGAGTGGCGGGGCTAGAGCCCGCGGATCAGGCCGCCGTCGCACCGCAGCGCCACGCCGGTGATGTAGGAGGCCGGGGCGCTGCAGAGGAACGCGGCGGCGGCGCCGAATTCCTCGGGTTCGCCGTAGCGGCGGGCGGGGATGGTCTTGCGGGATTCGAGCTGGATTTCCTCGGGCGTGGTGCCGCGCCGCTTGGCGGCGGCCTGGTCGAGTTCCGCGACCCGGTCCGTGGCGATGCGGCCGGGCAGGAGCATGTTGACCGTGACGGCGTCCAGGGCGACCTCGGCGGCGAGGGTCTTGAGGTAGCCGGCCAGTGCCGCACGGCCGGTGTTGGACACAGCCAGGTTGGGCAGCGGTGCCACGACGCCGCTGGAACCGACGGCGAGGATCCGTCCCCAGCGCCGTTCCCGCATGCCGGGCAGGATGTGCGAGACCAGGGCGTGGTGCGGTTTGACGAGTTGTTCGAACGCGGCGGCGATGTCCTCGGCGCCGAGCGTGGCCGCGGCCCCGGGCTTCGGGCCCGGGACCGTTGAGCACGAGGATGTCGATGGGGCCGAGTTCCGCCACGGTCTGTTCGACGGCGGCGGCCACGCCTTCGGCGGTGCTCAGGTCCGCCTCGATGGCGACTGCGCCCGGCCCGTAGGCCTCCGTCAGTTCGGCGACGATCTCCTTGGCACGGACCTGGCGCCTGCCGGTGATGGCCACGCGCGCCCCTTCGGCGGCGAGGGCGCGGGCGATGGCGAGGCCGAGTCCGCCGGTGGAGGCTGCCACGAAGGCGGTCTTCCCGCTGATTCCGAGATCCATCAGTTCCTCCCCGCCGTCGTGAGGGCCGGCGTTGTTGTTGCACCGGATTCCAGGGTCTCGGCCGCCTCCGCGAGGTGCGCCAGCAGGGCCGGCCGGAGGACCTCCGGGAACGGCGACGCCGGGGTCCGGACGCCGGCGTCGGCGATGAGTCCGCGCTGGTGCAGGCATTCCTTGCGGACCGCCAGCGCGATCCGTGCCTGCTGTTCGAAGTTGATCAGCGGCAGGTAGGGCAGCAGGGCATCGCGGGCGGCCTCGTAGCCGTCGGACTGCCACGCCCGGACGCAGGCGATGAGCGCTTCGGGGTAGGAGAAGCCGGTCATTGCCCCGGCGGCGCCGGCCAGGAGTTCGTCCAGCAGTCCCTGTCCGCCGAGCCCGCCGAACACGGAGACGTCGAGGGCCGCGGTCAGTTGTCCGATCGCCACGGACGTGGGCGGCGCCTCGGCCTTGACCGCGATGACGATAGCTGCAGGCCTGCACCACGGTGATCAGGGACTGGGCGGTGATGCTGACACCGCTGGCCAGCGGGTAGTCCTGCAGGACCACCTTGGCGCCGGTGGCCCGGTGGATGGCGTCCAGATGCCGGATCACCGTGTCCGCCCGCGGCGAGTTGGCCTGGACCATCACGGCGGCCAGGCGCTCGCCGGCGACGGCCTGGGCAGCGAGGATTTCCTCGATGGCCGGCCGCGTGGCCAGTGCCGTCACGCCCACCACGAGCGGGAGGGCGGTGCATTCGACGGCGGTCTCCAGGACCTGCGCGCGTTCCGCGGAGGTCAGCGCGGCGGCTTCGCCGAAGACGCCCAGGACCGTCAGGCCGGTGGCGCCGATGGCCTCGTAGCGTTCCACGAGCCCGGCCAGGCTGTCCAGGTCCACGTCCAGGCTGCTGCCCTGGAATGGTGTGGCGACGACGCCCCACACTCCGGGTGTCAGTGACTCCCGCATCGGATTCTCCTTAATTCGTTGTCCTGCGAGTTGCTGCATCGCTGGTGTCTGTATCTCTAACGGCTGCATCCCTAGCGTCCCGGCCAGACCGGCGGGCGCTTCTCCTGGAAGGCGCGCACGCCCTCGGCCGAGTCCTCGCTGTCCAGCGCCGCCATGAGGGCCGGGAGCCGGAGCCCGCGGGCCTCGGTGGCGGTCAGGTGCGCGGTCCGGGTGACCATCTGCTTGACGGCCCGGACGGAGGTGGGGGCACAGGCGAGGATCGCATCCAGCCAGCGCTGCACCGCGGCGTCGAGCTCCTCCGCGGGGACCACCTCGTTGACCAGGCCCATGGACTGCATTTCCGCGGCCTCGGCCTTCCGCCCGGTCAGGAGCATGCCCATCGCCTGGGTGTAGGGGATCCGGCGCACCAGCTGGTGGATGCCGCCGTCGAGCGCCAGACGCCCGACGCGCGGTTCCGTCAGCCCGAACCGGGCCGTGTCCGCGGCGACCACGATGTCCGCGCCCAGCACGATCTCCATGCCGCCGCCGAGCGCGTAGCCGTTGACCTTGGCGATCACCGGCACGTCCAGCGTGGCTGCGCAGGCTGAGCCCGCCGAAGCCGTTCGGATCGAGACCGGCCCAGTACTGCAGGCCGGTCTTGTCCACGGCAGAAGCGGACATGTCCGCCCCGACGCAGAAGGCGCGGGTCCCGGCGCCGGTGATGACCACGGCGCGGACGTCGGGATCGGCTTCCAGCTGGTCCCAGATCTCGTTGAGCCGGGCCTGGGCGCGGCCGTCGACGGCGTTGAGGACGTGCTGGCGGTCGATGACCACTGTGGCGACGTGGTTTTCGATGGTGAGGGTGACCTCGTCGATGAGGGTTTCGGTCACGGCGGTCACCGGAGCACCCCCAGCTGCTGCAGGCGCTCGATGGTCTCGGCGTCGAACCCGTTCTCCAGCAGGACCTCGACGTTGTGTTCGCCGAGCCGCGGGGCCACCCGGCGGATGGTGGGCGGGGTGGCGGAGAGCCGGATGGGCGCGTTGAGCATTTTCACGGTGCCGACGCCGGGGTGTTCGGCCTCGACAATCATGCCGTTGGCTGCGGTCTGCGCGTCGGCGAGGGTCTGTTCCAGGGTGTGCACGGGGGCGTTGAGCAGTCCCTTGTCCTCCAGCCGGCCGGTCCAGTACTCGGTGGTGTTGGTGGCGATGCGCTCGCGGAAGATCGCCTGCAGTGCCGGCTTGTGCTGGAACTGCTGCTCGAGGGTGGCGAACTCGGGGCGCTGCGTGAGGTCCTCGTCCAGGCCCAGCGCCTCGGAGATGCGGGCCAGCGGGTCCGGGGTGAAGCCGCCCACCATGCAGACGGCGCCGTCGGTGGTTTCAAAGACGCCGCTGAGCGGCATGGCGCCCCAGTTGACCTCGTAGCCGCGGTTGAGCTGCATGCACGCCTCCTGCATCTGCAGGTGCAGCATGGAGTCGTACATCGTCACCTCCACCTTCTGCCCGACGCCGGCGGATTCCCGGGTGCGCAGTGCCAGCAGGATGCCCTGCATGAGGTGCATGCCGGTGATGTAGTCGCAGAGCGTGGTGGGGTAGATGGAGGGCTTCATGTCGTCCGACTCGCGCCGCCACATGACGCCGGAGTAGGCCTGGGCGATCGCGTCCTGGCCGCCCTTGTGCGAGTAGGGGCCCTCGGGGCCGAAGCCCGTGCCGGAGGCCCAGATGATGCCCGGGTTCTGCTCCTTGAGGTCCTCGTAGCCGAAGCCCATCCGCTCCATGACGCCGGAGCGGAAGTTGCTGACCACCACGTCGGCGTCGGCCAGCAGCCGGCGGAGCACGGCCTTGCCCTCGTCGGTGCGGGTGTCCACGGAGATGCTGCGCTTGTTCCGGTTGATGGACAGGAAGATCGGGTTGTCCTGGCCGTCCTTGTCCGGGAACGAGTTGCGGGAGATGTCCCCGGCGCCCGGGCGTTCCACCTTGATGATGTCCGCGCCGTAGTCGCCCAGGAGCTGGGTGCAGGACGGGCCCATGAACACCTGCGTGAAGTCGACGATCTTGATGCCGTCCAGCGGCAGCGGGGTGCCGGCCGGTTCGGAATCCGGCCCGAGGGCGGCGGCGGGGGCCGCCGTCGTGCTGTCTGTTGCTGTGCCTGCCAGGAGTTCCTCGATGACGGTGCTCATGCCCCCACCACCGCGTCCGCGTCAAGGGTGGCGTTCGACGACGGGACGTCGCCCGGGTCCGCGCCGTGCCGGCGCATGCCCTGCTGGATGTCCAGTGCGGAGACGTCGCGGACGAGGGTGCCGTTCTGGATGGCGAGGGCGGCGGCGACGCCGACGGCCTGGCCCATGGCCATGCAGGGCGGGATCTCGCGGGACATCTTCTGGGCCTCGGGGGTGGCGGAGTAGTGGCGGCCGGCCACGAGCAGCTGGTCCACTTCCTTGGGCAGCAGCGAGCGGTAGGGGTAGTAGTAGTCGCGGCCGCGGGCCACGGTGTCGGCGAAGTGCCGGCGGGAGGTGACGTCGTCCTTGGTCATGACGTACTCGCCCTCGAGCAGGCGGGTCTGCCGGACGCCCATCTGGGACGCGACGTCGAGCATGTAGCAGTTCTCGAAGCCGGGCAGGTTGGCGCGGACGTAGTCCACGGCCTCGGTGATCCGGTCACGGGCGGCGAACTCGGCGGCGGTCATGTCTGCCGGGTCGACGCCGTCGAATCCGGTCATGTGCGGTGCGTTGCACCAGACGACGCCGTCGATGGGGGTCTTGAGCCACCACAGTTCCCAGGCGCCGCCGAGGAGGCGCTTGATCTTGCGGTTGATGGCGCGGGCTTCCTTCGGGTTGGCCTGTTCGAAGGCTTCCGCGGCGTTGGTGTCCACGTTGCCGAGACGGAAGACCAGCGTGGTGAGGTAGCTGTCCTTGACGTAGCTGGCGCCGGCCCGGGAGGCGACGTCGATGTCGCCGGTGGTGTCGATGACGATGTCGGCCATGAAGGCCTGCGGGCCGGACTTGGTCTCGCAGATAACGCCCTTCATGACGCCGTTGTCCACGATCGGGCGGGAGAACCAGGAGTGCAGGCGAAGGTTGACGCCGGCCTCGCGGACGAGGTCGTTGGAGACGCGCTTCCAGCCGTCGGGATCGAAGGCGGCGGCGTAGCAGACCGGCTTGGGGGTGGTGTGGGAGTGGAAGTCGAAGGTGCCGTAGCGGCCCCACCTGTTCCACAGTTCCTCGGAGGTCTTGCGGTCATCGGCCGGCGGGACGATCGCCAGGCCCAGCTTCTGCAGGCGCTCGACGTACTCGGAAACGATGCCGGTGACGGTGATTTCCTGGCCGTTGATCATGTCGTCGAGCACCAGGACCATGCCGCCGGAGGCGAGGCCGCCGAGGGAGGAATAGCGCTCCAACAGGGTGACCGAGGCGCCCGAGCGGGCCGCGGTGACGGCGGCGGCGACGCCGGCGGGGCCGCCGCCGACCACCAGGACGTCGGAGCGGGAGATGACGGGAGCGGTGAGGTCCGCCGTGGTGGTGCTGAGTTCCAGCGACGACATGGCTGTAGACGGGTTCATGGGGATCCTAACTTTTCCGGCGAAAGTGCCGTTGGAAGGGCGGCCGGTGACGTAGAAGACGGTGCTCAGGAGGAGGGCGCGGCGGCGCTGACCGCGAAATCCACCCGGCAGAGGGTATGACGCAGCGTGGCCCGTTGCGGACCTTGCTGCGGAGTGTGGAAGAGTTACCGGTGGACACCTATGTGTCGGAGCCGGAGAATGGCGACGGCGGCTAGGGCCGGCTGATCACCACGCGTGAGGTGCGTTAACCCAGATCGCTACGCAGACCTCTTCGTAGCTGTTTTTGTACCAGTGAGGCGTATCCGAAGAGAAGGTGATCGAATCGCCTTCTTCTAGGGTGTAGCACTCGCCGTCCAGGAAGATGTCCTTCCGGCCGGAGAGGACGATGCCGAATTCCTCGCCGCTGTGCCGGAAAGGAGTGGCGCTGGTGTCGTGGCCTGGCGGACTCACGATCCATTGGGCCTCCAGGGCGCCATTGAGGTCCGGGGTGAGCAGTTCATAGACCGCCTCACCCACAGACTTCTTGGTGACGCCTTTGAGGTTTCGCCGCTCGGCCTTGCGGACCACGGGGGACCTGGTTTCTTCTTGTCCGCCGAAGAACTTCCCCACGGGGATGTCCAGGCCGTGCGCCAGCTGCGCCAGAGTGGTGAAGGACGGATTGGCCAGGCCGCGCTCGATCTGGCTTACGATCGCCGGGCTGAGGCCAGTGACTTCCGAGAGCTTCGCAAGCGTCATCCCTTTGTCCTTACGCATGTTGCGGACCTTGTTGCCTACGGTGGCAAGAAGGACGCTCGTGCCGGCGGGGGAAGATCCCGTGACGCTCTCGTTGGCCATGGTCCGACTTTCTCTCTCGGTGAGCTGACACACATAACTATAGTGAAAACTTTTAGCGAATCAATGGTTTTCGTAAATTTCTTTACGGTTTCCGCCCCAAGCCCCGGCCGGCCGGGACCAGGTCCGGACCCGGGCCCCGATCCGCCCCTGCATGGCATGGCGGCGTCCTTCGAGGTGGGGCCGTATTTTTCCCAAAACCATTGACTCTGTGAAGATCTTCAATATAGTTGTGTGAGCCGCAACACTAAGGGTTCGACGCTAGGCGAACAAGGATGGGGCGCAACGACCTTCTGGCGGAAGGTGCGCCCGGCCCGCGTTCGTGATCGTTCCCTTGTACTGATGCAGTGGCATCTGCCAAGCCATCCGCAAGCCTGATGCTGGCCGGTTAACTAAAGACGCGTTCCTTAGGGATACGTTCCTTGTTGCCGAGCTGGATGGCCCGTTTGCATTCAATCGCTACGAAGAGGCATGCGTAGCTATCTGGGCTAACTCACCTCCCATGTGGTGAACCGGTCCCGCCCTGCGGACCAAGCCAAACGATAGTTTCGATTACCGGCGACCCCAAGAGGGCGTCCGCCGGTGATCCGTACCCTCCCGCGCCCCGAAGGCGCGGGGGAAGGAAAAGTATCATGACTGACACTGTCGTCAAGATTGACGTAGAGAGCGGCCGGAAGTCCCGGCTCTCGCCGGAAGTACGCCGGGGGCTGCTTGGCCTCGGACTGGGGAACACCCTGGAGTGGTACGACTGGATGGTCTTTGGCCTTCTGTCGGCTTTCATCGGGCCAAAGTTTTTCCCGTCGCAGGACCCCGTTGCCGCAACGCTGAGTGCTTTGGCAGTCTTCGCCGTCGGTTTCGCGTTCCGTCCGCTGGGCGGAATCATGCTCGGTACCCTGGCCGACAGGATCGGACGACGGCGGGTAATGCTCTGGTCCATCATGATGATGGCCGGCACCACCCTGATCATTGCCCTGTGCCCCACCTACGACCAGATCGGGGCCGCCGCCGGCGTCATCCTGCTGGTCTGCCGCATCATCCAGGGCATCTCCACAGGCGTTGAAGCTCCGCTGTCCACCGCCCACGCCGTCGAACTCGTCCCTGAGGGACGCGAGGGCTTTGTCGCGGGCATCATCTCCTTCTACGTCAATGCGGGCATCTTGCTCGCCTCACTTGTCAGCTACTTGTCGTCCCTGACGCTCGGTGGAGCCGTCATGGCCGATTGGGGCTGGCGTGTGCCCTTCGTCGTCGGCGCTGCCTTCGGCTTTGTGGTGGTCTACCTTCGCCGGACCCTTCCGGAAACCATGAAGCCCGAGGAGCTGGCGGACAACTCCGCCAAAAAGGTCTGGGGCGGGGTGCGCAAGCACTGGCTCAGCGTGCTGGCCATCACGTTCGTCGTCGGCGCTGCGCAGGCGTACAACTACGCCTGGAACACGGGCCTCCCGACGGCGGCCCGCAGCGGCTTCAAGGAAGACGCGACCGCTGTCTTCGCACTCACCACCGTGCTGGGCGTCGTGTTGGTCGTCGGAAGCCTCATCATCAGCAAGGTTGCCGATGGCAAGTCGATGTCCAAGTGGTTCCTGATCACCCGCGCGCTGGCCATTCCGTCCGTCTTCCTGATGCTGATGTACGTCAAGCCCGGCATCGCCGGCTTCGCTGCCGTGCTCCTCGGCGGCTCTGTTGTGCTGGTCCTGAACATGACCCTGTACAACGTGGTCACCAGTTCCCTCATGCCGAAGGGTTGCCGCGGCGCCGGAACCGCCCTCGGCTACGGCCTCGGCGTAGCGCTCTTCGGCGGCACGGCCTCCTACCTCCTGGTCTGGCTCCAGTCCCTGAATGCATCCTGGATCTTCCCGGTCTACGTGGCCGTCCTGTCGGCGCTCAGCATCGTCTTCTATCTGCTCGCCCGGAAGAAGAACGGCATCTTCATCGGCAGGTGAGAACACACATTTCAGAAGTTGGAACACAGGTAAGAACGGAAAGTGGGAACGCATCATGGACGCCAGCCGCCCGGACCGAAGCGGAGTAGAGGCAAACGTGATCTCCTTTGAACTGGACGCGTCAGACGTGGAGCTTTACGAGGCAGCCCGCGGGCTGTTGCTGACCGCCCATCACAGCGAGAACCACCGGGTGGCCGCCGCCATGCGCGGCGGGTCCGGGGCCATCTACCTCGGACTGCACATCGGCGCAAAACGCATCAATGTGTGCGCCGAATCCAGCGCCCTCGCCAACGCCCGCATGGCACAGGAGACATCAATCCACTCCGTGGTAGCCGTCAGCATGGACGGCCAGGGAGAACCCCAGGTCACCAACCCCTGTGGCGTCTGCCGGGAACTGCTGCGCTCTTACGGGACCGAGACCTCCGTCCTGGTCGATGCCGAGGGCGAGGTGGGCAAGATCCGGATCAAGGAACTGCTGCCCTTTCCCTGGATGCGGGCCGCGGAAACGGAGTGGGACACCCTTCCGCCCCGCGTGGAGGACAGCACCATCTAGCACGGCGGCAAGGGCAGCAATCTGATTGCCATCACGCTTGCCAGCATTACGGAAGGCCGGGACCGCCAGAGTCCCGGCCTTCTTGCGTGCCGGAAGGCCCGCCGTCGCCGTCGCCAGACGATTGGCCCGGCACAAGGAAAGCTGGTGCAGCCGCCGCGTTTCCGCTAAGCCACTGCACCAGCAGGTAGTACGAATTTTTTCGAATCTATGAAACGTTACTCATTCGCGGCTCCCTAGGTCCCGGGGGTTGATGACCGGGTCTGTGCGTCTTCTTCGAGGTGCCTTGTCATCAGCCAGCCTGCGCCGGCCATCACGATGCCCATCACCATAAAGGCCCAATTGTCCATGGTGTTCAGCGACAGGAAGTTGGCCGCCGAATTCACTCCGACGATAAACCCGTAAATGCCCAGGACGATGTACAGCAGGCCGGAGCCCATGAGGAAATTCCTGGCGCCCACGGCGGTCCGGGACATGGTCAGGCCGGTGGCACCGATCGCGAGCTGAACGATGTTCAGCAACATCGACACCTGGAACAGGTTCAGGAACAGGGCCTTGGAATCAGGCCCGAAGAACCTTAGTTCGCTGTAGTTCGTCGTGATGCCCGGGATGAACCCCAAGATGCCCACGACGATAAGGACGATACCTACACCCATGCCAACGTTCTGTACATCTGTCCGACCAAAATGAACGCCATGGGCATGCGGAGATGCGGTAGTCATTTCTGCCTCCAACCACTGATTGCGGACATTTACAATTTTACGGCCGGGGTGTGGAAAAAGCTCCGGCGGCCGGGGCAGGCGAATTCCGCGGATCCGCGCGTTGTGCCTGTCGGAAACCGGCCGGATGCCGGGCGCGTGGCACCATGGATCTCGATGAAACTGCGCGCTGATCAGACCGGACAACGTGGCCTTCCCATGCCCCTGGGGCTGCAGGGTGCCCTCGAGTCTGCCCAGGCCGCCGTCATCTCCGCCCTCGTGGTGGTGGCGCCGATCGTCACGGTCTGGGCCAACGCCGGGTTCCAGCACAGCGGGTTCGACGTCCTGGCCCGCCTGGCCGGCCAGGCCTGGCTGCTGATCCACGGCGTGCCCCTGCTGCTGGACACCCCCGGATCCGGGTCCGCGGCACACCCGGAATCCGGCACGCTCTCCCTCATCCCGCTGGGGCTGACCCTCATCCCGTTCCTGCTCGCCTGGCGCGCCGGCCGGCGGCTCGCCCGCGCCTCCTATACGGACCAGCTCTGGCAGGCGCTGCTCGGCTCCTGGCTCGCGTATGCGGCGTTCGGGATCGCCACGGGCTTCGTCTGCCGCACGGCCGACGTCGGCATCAGCCTCTGGTCCGCCGCCTTGATTCCGCTCATCCCGTTCGGGCTCGGCATGGTGGTCGGTGCGCGCCGCGAGGCCGGCTCGTGGAGCCGGCTGATCGGCGTCGACGCCGTGGCCTGGCTTTCCCGCACCAGCCAGCACTCCCGCTGGGCCGGCTCGTACCTGGGCTCGGCCATCCAGGCCGGGTCGGTGGCGCTCATGGCGAGCCTGGCGATGTCGGCGGCGCTGCTCGCCGTCGACCTCTTCATCCACTGGAACCTCGTGGTGGCCGTCTATGAAGGGCTCGACGCCGGCGCCACGGGCGGCGCCGTCCTCACCATCCTGCAGCTGGGCTTCCTGCCCAACCTCGTGGTGTTTGGCCTGGCGTGGATCTCCGGCGCGGGGTTCGCCCTGGGGGCCGGCTCGCTGGCCGGGCCGCTCGGTACCGCCGTCGGGCCGCTGCCGGCCATTCCCGTGTTCGCCGCGCTGCCGTCCGGGTCGCTGGACTTCGGTTTCGTGGCCCTCGTGGTGCCGGCGCTCGCCGGGGTGCTGGCCGGCTGGTGGTTCCTGCGCGAGGGCGAGAACCACTTCGACGAATGGCTGTCCATCAAGATCCGGGCCCGCTGGTTTACGGCCGCGGCGTCCACCCTGGTGCTGGGCGCCGTGATCGGCTCCGTGGCCGGGCTGCTCGCGGCGGGGCTCGCCTGGCTGGCCCGCGGGTCCGCCGGCATCGGGAGGCTGACGGAAATCGGGCCCGACCCGCTCCGCACGGCACTGTTCGTGGCCGCGGAGGTGGGGATCGGCGTCGTGATCGGTTACGCGGCAGGTCCCTGGCTGGAACGCCAGCAGCGCCTGCGTGAGGCGGACCTCGAAGCGGTCAACAGCCGCTAACGCACCTGCGTGGGGTTAACGCACCTGCCTTGGCAGGGAGTTCTCCAGCTGCGTCCGGCATGCCGAGGTTGCCTGCTCCGTCAGGGCCTGGCGGACGCACTGCTGGTAATCGCGGATCTGGGTGAAGAACAGCGTCGAGGCCAGGATCACCAGCAGCATGACGGCCGAGACGACCATCCCGGAAATCGTGCCGAACAGGACCAGCCGCGATTCCTTGTACTTCACCGCCCGGATCAGCACCACGATGCCCAGCACAATCCCGGCCGCCGTGAGGATGGCCGTCAGCCACAGGTAGCTGACGTCGAGCTGGAAGACGAAGAACGAGCCCAGGACCGCGACGACGAACAGCCGGA
Source organism: uncultured Actinomycetota bacterium (assembly GCA_963810895.1). Lineage (GTDB taxonomy): Bacteria > Actinomycetota > Actinomycetes > Actinomycetales > Micrococcaceae > Arthrobacter. The sequence goes on along the minus strand of CAWEPM010000020.1, from coordinate 48,875 downwards.
ACAGGGTGTGGGTCAGCTGCGGGGATTCTTTGGCCGCAGCGCCGCCCGGATTCCGGCCCGGCTCGCCGCCGCCGGAGTCCGTGGGGGAATTCATGTTTTCCAGCCTACGCGAGCGGCCCCATAAGCTAGGACCATGCGCATAGTTGTCCTCGTTTCCGGCACCGGCTCCAACCTCCAGGCAGTTATCGATGCCGTGAAGTCCGGCGCGCTCGACGTCGAGATCGCCGCCGTCGGCGCCGACCGGCCGGGGACATTCGGGGTGGAGCGCTCCGCCGCCGCCGGAATTCCCACGTTCGTGGTGGACTTCAAGGCCTACCCGGACCGGGCGGCCTGGAACGCGGCCCTGACCGAGGCGGTCGCCGCGTATGCCCCGGATGTGGTGGTGTCCTCGGGCTTCATGCGGATTGTCAGCGCGGGCTTCATCGACGCGTTTGGCGGCAAGTACCTCAACACGCACCCGGCGCTGCTGCCGTCCTTCCCCGGCGCCCACGGTGTCCGCGACGCCCTGGCCTACGGCGTGAAGGTCACCGGCTGCACGGTGCACTGGGCCGACGCCGGAGTGGACACGGGCCCCATCATCGCCCAGGAAGCCGTGGCGATCGAGGACGGCGAGACCGAGGACTCCCTGCACGAGCGCATCAAGGTCGTGGAGCGCCGCCTCCTGGTCTCCACCCTGGCCTCCCTCGCCGCCGCCCAGACGCCTGATTTCCCAGATGCGCTATCACTTGAGGTGGTTCTCAGCTCTCAGAACCGCCTGACGTGATAGCGCATGCGAGTGGTGGGGCGCTACTCGAGCCGGCGTTGCTTGGTTTCGGGGGCGAAGAACGCCATCCACAGCACGGACAGCAGCACGAGCCCGCCGGCCAGGGCGAACGACGTCGCCAGCCCCAGCTCCGGCCACAGGAACGCCGCGAAGACCAGCGGCCCGAACCCGGCGCCGAGCCGGGAGAACGTCGAGGCCCAGCCGAAGCCGGAGCCGCGCAGTTCCGTGGGGTACAGCTCGGAGACGTAGGCGTAGAGCACCGGGATGGCCACCTGCACGACGAAGCCGAACACCAGCAGCCAGAACACGGCCGCCGTCGGGATGTCCACCACGATCGCCACGATCACGAGCGTCAGTGCGGACAAGGGGCCGGTGATGGCCAGGATCCACTTGCGGCCCACGCGCTCCACCAGCAGGGCGGCCACCACCACGCCGAGGAGCCCGACGGCGGCCATGGACGCCGTCGTGAGGAAGGCCTTGTACTCCTCGAACCCGGCGCCGATCAGGATCCGCGGCATCCACGTCAGCGAGAGGTAGTAGACCAGCAGGATGGAGAAGAAGAGGGCCCACGCCGCCGTCGTGATCTTCCAGTTGAACTGCCAGAGCGCGCGCAACTGCGTCCACGCGCTGCCTGCGGAGAGGCGGGGCGCGTCCTGCGGTGCGGGCAGGCTGTAGACCCGGGGCTCGGCGCCGGTGGCTTCGACCAGGCCGTCGATCACCTTGGCGGCCTCGTCGCGGCGGCCCTTGCGGATCAGGAACAGCGGGGATTCCGGCACGCTGCGGCGGATCCAGAACACGAGCAGCGCCGGGAGCACCATGACCAGCATGGTCAGCCGCCAGTCCGCGAAGGCCGCGACCAGCCCGGCTGAGACGAAACCGCAGAGGGCGGCGCCGATCGGCCACCAGCCATCCATCGCGGTGAGCACCCGGCCGCGCTGTTTGCGGGGAGTGAACTCGCCCACCAGCGCATAGTCGACCGGGATGCAGCCGCCCAGGCCGAACCCGGCCAGGAAACGGAACACGACGAACCACATGAAATCGGGGGAGAACGCGCCGAGCACGGTGAAGATGGAGAAGATCAGCAGGGTCGCGGTGAAGGCCTTCTTGCGCCCGATCGTGTCCGCGATGGTGCCCCAGACGAAGGCGCCCAGGGCCATGCCGATGAGGTTTGCCGTGCCGATCCAGGCGGCATCGCCCGGGCTCAGCGACCAGTGCTTGGACAGCAGCGGAATGAGGATGCCGTTGAGGGTGACGTCCCAGGCATCGAACATGAAGCCCAGGCCGCCGATCAGGAAGATCCTGCCCTGGACCTTCCACCGCCACGGCAGTTCCTGGACCACCTGTTCGCCGCTGGGCACAGTGGTGTACGTGTTCATCTTGGCCTCCTGTGAAAACTCTACGTGGCCCGGGCGCGGCCGGTGTGTGCTTCACACTCCGGCGCGCGGGACGGCCCGGTGCCCGGACGCGATAAACTGGCCGCATCCCCACCACCCGCGGCCCCGCCGCGACATAAGACGGAGACTTTTGTGAGCTTCACGCAGCTTGACCGTGTATCCATCGACCGAGTGCCCATCCGCCGGGCACTGATTTCGGTCTACGACAAGACCGGTCTGGAGGAGCTCGCTCAGGGCCTGCACGACGCCGGCGTCAAGATCGTCTCCACCGGCTCCACGGCCAAGAAGATCGCCGCCGCGGGCATCCCCGTGCAGGAAGTCGAAGAAGTCACCGGCTCGCCGGAAATGCTGGACGGCCGGGTCAAGACCCTGCACCCGCGCGTGCACGGCGGCATCCTCGCGGACCGCCGCGTCCCGGCGCACATGCAGACGCTGGCGGACATGGAGATCGAGCCGTTCGACCTCGTCGTCGTCAACCTGTACCCCTTCGTGGAGACCGTGAAGTCCGGCGCGGCGCCGGACGACGTCGTCGAGCAGATCGACATCGGCGGCCCGGCAATGGTGCGCTCGGCCGCGAAGAACCACGCCGCCGTCGCGATCGTGGTGGACCCGGCGTCCTACGGTGCCGTGGTGGAGGCGGCCGCCTCGGGCGGCTTTGACCTGAAGACCCGGCGCCGGCTCGCCGCCAAGGCGTTCGCGCACACCGCGTCCTACGACACCGCCGTGGCCACCTGGACCGCCAGCCAGTTCCGCGACGAGGACGGCGACGGCGTGATCGACTGGCCCGCCTACGCCGGCCTGGCCCTGGAACGCTCCGAGGTCCTGCGCTACGGCGAAAACCCGCACCAGCAGGCCGCGCTGTACGTGGACCGGGCCGCCCCGGCCGGCATCGCGCAGGCCGACCAGCTGCACGGCAAGGCCATGAGCTACAACAACTTTGTCGACGCCGATGCCGCCCTGCGCGCCGCGTTCGACTTCGCCGAGCCCGCCGTCGCCATCATCAAGCACGCCAACCCGTGCGGCGTGGCCGTGGGTTCGGCCTCCGCGGCTGACTCCATCGCCGACGCCCACGCCAAGGCGCACGCCTGCGATCCCGTGTCCGCGTTCGGCGGCGTCATCGCCGCGAACCGCACGGTCACCGCCGGCATGGCGCGCACCGTCGCCGGCATCTTCACGGAGGTCGTCATCGCGCCGGGCTTCGAGGACGAGGCCGTGGAGATCCTGTCCAAGAAGAAGAACATCCGCCTCCTGGCCCTGCCCGAGGGATACGGCCGCTACCCGACCGAGTTCCGCCAGGTCTCCGGCGGCATGCTGGTGCAGGCCACGGACAAGGTCGACGCCGAGGGTGACAACCCCGCCAACTGGACCCTCGCCGCGGGCGACGCCGCCGATGCCGACACCCTGGCCGACCTCGCGTTCGCCTGGACCGCCTGCCGCGCCGCCAAGTCCAACGCCATCCTGCTCGCGGACAACGGTGCCGCCGTCGGCATCGGCATGGGCCAGGTCAACCGGCTCGATTCCTGCAAGCTCGCGGTCGAGCGCGCCAACACGCTCGGCGTCACCGTGGAGTCCGACGTCGACGCAGCCGGCGGTGCGGCCGGCACCGACGCGTCCGAAGCACCCGAGCGTGCCCGCGGCGCGGTGGCGGCATCGGACGCGTTCTTCCCGTTCGCCGACGGCCTGCAGATCCTGATCGATGCCGGCGTGCGTGCCGTGGTCCAGCCCGGCGGCTCCGTCCGCGACGAGGAAGTCATCGCCGCAGCCAACGCCGCAGGCATCACCATGTACTTCACGGGAGCCCGCCACTTCTTCCACTAGGGCGTCGTCTTCCGCAGGAAGAATCAGCACAAAGAATGGACATGTCCTCCCTTACCCGGAGGACATGTCCATTTTTTGTGCCAGGGGTTGGGCTGACTGCCCGCCCGGGGGACATGCTCATTCTTGCCGGGGGACATGCTCATTTTTCATAGCAAGGAGTGGGCATATGCGGGATATGTCCATGCCTTGGGCTGTGGGGAGGGCATGTCCCGTGAGCTCAGACGTTGGCCGGGCCCGCTGCAGGGACATGCCCTTTCTTCGTGGGGCACGGTGGCTGGGCCCGGGGACATGCCGGCCGCGGGACATGCTGCCCCGAGGGACATGCTCATTCCTTGTGCCAAGGGTTGGGCTGGTGGGTCTGCCCGTGGAACATGCTCATCCTTGCCGGGGGACATGCTCATTTTTCATGGCAAGGAGTGGACATATGGGGGATATGTCCATGCCTTGCCCTGTGGGGAGGGCATGTCCAGTGGTGGGCCGCCGCCGTCGCGCATTAACGCCAACGCGAGGCCACCGCGAGCCCTCCCCGCTGCTGGAGATGGGCCGCAAGTGACCCCGCGCTGGGGTTCATGAAGCTTGGGATGGATGAAGCTGCAGTTAATACGGTTGGGATGCGGCGGTACATGAAGCCCGGGCAGAAGAAGCTGGGATAGCATGAAGCTGCAGTAAGCGGCTGGGATGCGCGCACCTGCGGTACATGAAGCCGGGCAGGCGCAGCCCGGATAAGCAAGCCTGAAGTGCACGAGCCCGGGGTCAACCAGGCCCGTGCAGATCAGGCTAGGAAGCGGCCGCTGTGGTGTAGGCCTGCTGGATGACGCTGCCCCAGTAGGGGCCGTACATCGTGGTGGAGTTGCTGCCGTATCCGTAGCTGTTGATGGAGTTCTGGTAGCCGGACGCGCTGGTGCCGATGAACCACGGACCGCCCGAAGAGCCGCCGGTCATGTTGCACGGGATCCCCTGGGTGTTGAACTGCGGGTTGTTGGGATCGTTGGTGGCGGTGCCGGAGCAGCTCTTGAGGGATTCACCGTTGAAGGGCGCCGCGGCGGGGTAGCCGAAGGACTTGTAGCTCAGGCCGCGGGCGGCGTTGAACTGCAGCCCGGAGCCGCCGACCACATCGGTCAGGTACTGCCCGTTGAGCGTGGACATCACGGCGAAGCCGGTGTCGTAAGTCATGTCGCCCGAGGAGCTCCACTGGGTGGGGGCGTAGAGGGCCTTGGCCGTCCACTTGCCGTACGGGGCGGCGCCGTTGAGGTACGCCGGGACGAACGTAAACTTGGTGGCGAACGCGCCCGGGCCCTCATTGACGCAATGCCCGGCCGTGGAGACGGTGCTCCTGTTGCCGGAGGAGACCGAGTTGCCGGAGCACACGTAGTTGGTCCCGCCAAGGGTGAAGAAGACCTTGCCGATGTGCGGGACAGGGGACTCGCTCGCGTTGGCCTTGGTCTGCGGCGTCTGCGACTGCAGCGTCTGCGACTTCAGGGCCGGGGATTGAGGCGCCGGAGCCGCAGCCTCGACCGTGCTCGGGGCGGCACCCTCCAGCGGTGCCGCCGCGGACTTCGAGGACTTGCCGCGCTTCATGGCCTTGTCCGCCAGGACGTCACCGGGGACGGCGTTGCGCATGCGCTCCGCGGTCCAGTAGTCCGCCGTGCCCGTTTCCGTGACTGTATGGCTCGAGACATCGGATGCGGAAGCCGGTGCCTTGGCCGGCGCGGGGGAGGCGGTGGCCGCCCCCGCGGCACTCAGGGCCAGCAGGGCGGCGGCCGAAAAAGTCAGCAGGCTGGTGGCCAGAGTCTTGGGTGTTCTCATGGTGTCCTAACCGGTGGAAAGCGAGGCGGCCGCCGGTGGCGGCCGCTGGATGGGAACGAAACTACGGCAGTTTGACTAATCTGTAAAGTCATTTGTCAATTCTTGTTATGCCGTGTTGGGGTGTCACGCACCCGCCCGCGCACGACGCCGGTAGGCGCCAACGGGGGCACCTCGGGTAAGTTAGGGGGTGTTGAATTGACACAAGATTCCGGAAATACCCAGACCTTCAGGGAGACGCCCGAGCAATGGCAAAGATTATCTATACCCACACCGACGAAGCGCCGATGCTGGCCACCTATTCGTTCTTGCCGATCGTTGAAGCGTTCGCTTCGACGGCCGGTGTGGAAGTGGAGACCCGCGACATCTCGCTGGCCGGCCGCATCATCGCCGCGTTCGGCGACTACCTCACCGAAGAGCAGCGCGTCAGCGACGCCCTGGCCGAGCTTGGCGCCCTTGTCAAGACGCCGGAAGCCAACATCATCAAGCTGCCCAACATCAGCGCCTCCGTGCCCCAGTTGAAGGCTGCAATCGCCGAACTCCAGGGCAAGGGCTACGCGCTGCCGGACTACCCGGACAACCCCTCCTCGGACGAGGAAACGGACATCCGGTCCCGCTACGACAAGATCAAGGGCTCCGCCGTGAACCCGGTCCTGCGCGAAGGCAACTCGGACCGCCGCGCACCGCTCTCGGTCAAGAACTACGCCCGCCAGAACCCGCACAGCATGGGCGCGTGGTCTCCGGAGTCGAAGACCAACGTGGCCTACCATGGAGGCCGACGACTTCCGCTCGAACGAGATGTCCGTGGTCATCGAGGCGGACACGCAACATCAAGATCCAGCTCGTCAAGGAAGACGGCACGGTCAAGGTCCTCAAGCGTGCCTTCCCGGTCTTGGCCGGCGAGGTCATCGACGGCACCGTGATGCGCGCCGCCGCCCTGGACGCGTTCCTGGCCGCCCAGGTTGCCCGGGCCAAGGAGGAGGGCGTGCTGTTCTCCGCCCACCTGAAGGCCACCATGATGAAGGTTTCCGACCCCATCATCTTCGGCCACGTCGTCAAGGCCTACTTCGCCGACCTCTTCGCCACCTACGGCGAGCAGATCGCCGCCGCCGGCCTGAGCCCGAACAACGGCCTCGCCTCCATCCTTAACGGCCTCGAGGACCTCCCGGAGGAGATCCGCGGCGACGTCCAGGCAGCCATCGAAAAGGGCCTCAACGACGGTCCGGAACTTGCCATGGTCGATTCCGACAAGGGCATCACCAACCTGCACGTGCCCTCCGACGTGATTGTCGACGCCTCGATGCCCGCCATGATCCGCAGCTCCGGCCACATGTGGGGCCGCGACGGCCAGGAAGCCGACACGCTCGCCGTCCTCCCGGACAGCAGCTACGCCGGCATCTACCAGGTTGTCATCGACGACTGCCGCGCCCACGGAGCCTTCGACCCCACCACCATGGGCACCGTCCCGAACGTCGGCCTCATGGCCCAGGCCGCCGAAGAATACGGCAGCCACGACAAGACGTTCGAGATCCAGTCCGCCGGCACCGTCCAGATCGTCGACGACGCCGGCACCGTGCTGATCGAGCACCAGGTCGCCCCGGGCGACATCTGGCGCGCCTGCCAGACCAAGGACGTGCCGATCCGCGACTGGGTCAAGCTGGCCGTCACGCGTGCCCGCGCCTCCGCCACGCCCGCCGTCTTCTGGTTGGACAAGGGCCGCGGCCACGACGCCCGGATGATCGCCAAGGTGGAGGAATACCTCAAGGAACACGACACCGAAGGCCTTGAGATCGCCATCATGTCCCCGGACGAGGCCACGGCCTTCACGGTAGAACGCCTCCGCAAGGGCCAGGACACCATCTCGGTGACCGGCAACGTGCTCCGCGACTACCTCACGGACCTCTTCCCCATCCTGGAACTGGGCACCAGCGCCAAGATGCTCTCGGTGGTTCCGCTCATCAACGGCGGCGGCCTGTTCGAGACCGGCGCCGGCGGATCCGCCCCGAAGCACGTCCAGCAGCTCCTGAAGGAAAACCACCTGCGCTGGGACAGCCTGGGTGAATTCCTCGCCCTGGCTGTGAGCTTCGAGCACCTCGCCACGAGCACCGGCAACGCCCGCGCGCAGGTCCTGGCCGACACCCTGGACCGTGCCACCGGCACGTTCCTGCTGGAGGACAAGTCCCCGAAGCGCAAGGCCGGCGAGCTGGACAACCGCGGCAGCCACTTCTACCTGGCCAAGTTCTGGGCCCAGGAACTGGCCCGCCAGAACGACGACGCCGAGCTCGCCGCGGCCTTCGCCGCCGTTTCGGGCGCGCTGGACTCCAACGAGGAAACCATCACCGGCGAACTTTTGGCCGTGCAGGGTTCCCCGGTGGACATCGGAGGCTACTACCGGCCGGACGAGGCCAAGGTCTCCGCCGTCATGCGCCCCTCGGAGAAGTTCAGCGAAGTCCTCGCGATGCTGACGAAGTAGTCCTCGGCCGCAGCACTCAGGCAGCGCTCAGGCAGCGATCGCGCAGAACGCCCCGCCTCCCGGAAGGGAGGCGGGGCGTTCTGCTGCCGGGGCGTTTTGCCGTCCGTCCGGGACGGGCTGTCGGGAGGGGCCGTCGGGAAGGGCCGCTGGATCAGCCCTTCCCCTTTCCCTTCGATTTTCCCTTGGCATTGCCGTTGCCGGCCGGTGCCGGAGCCGGGGCGACCGCCTGGGCCGCTGCGGCTTGTTCAGCCGCCGCTTTTTCTGCAGCGACTTTTTCCGCAGCCGCCTGTGCCGCGGCCGCTTGTTCGGCCGCCGCGCGTTCGGCGGCGGCCTGCTGCGCGGCAAGGTCCGCCCGGACGGCGTCGATCGCTGACTTGATGCTCTGGTGACGTTTGAAGGAAACCTCGCCGCTGGCGGCGGCAGCATCCAGCCGGGTCAGCAGCCCGTCAAGGAGCTTCAGGGAGCCGGCGGGGTCGTTGGCGGCAGCAGCCTGGCTGACGGACAGGACCTGGGATTGCAGTTGCCTGGCGGCGTCGCGGTCCAACTCAGGCGCAGGGGAGCCGCAGCCGGCCAGCGCCCCGGCCAGCAGCACTCCCGCCAGGAATCCTGCCGGCGTCCGGTAGTTGGAACGGCTGCGGCCCTGCCGGGTGATTCGCGGATGCATCATGGTTCCACGCTCTTCTGCAGGTCTTTCAGGTGATCGCCGAGCGGCCCCGTGACGGTGGGGTAGGGGACGACGTCGGGAGCGTCAGGGGTGGAGAGAGTGACCGCGATCGCTGCCCCCACGGCGAGGACAGCCAGCACGGCAAGCACCAGGGCCAGGCGTGTGCGGAGCCGGGCCCGGGAGAACAAGGCGGTTCCGCGGGAAAGGAGGGAACGGCGGGAAGCGGAGGGGCGGCGGCGCGGCCGCCGCGGCAGAGCATCCGGGTCCGGCAGGTTCAGGGGGCGGGTTCCCGCCGCCGCTGCGGCTCCGCGCCGGGGTGGCCGGCGTGGCCTCGATGGCGGGGCCGGCAGCACCCGGGTGGGTTCCTCTTTGACGGGCCCCGGCAAAGACCCGGGGGAAACGAGGGCAAAGCGCAAGGCTGCCTCAAGTTCGGCAGCCGAGGGGCGGTCCAAGGGGTCGACGGCGGTCATGGCCCGGATGAGCCGGGCCCACTCGGCGGGGACCGCGTCCGGAATTGCGGGGGCGCGGTGCAGTCGCGCGACGGCGGATTCGACGGCGCTACCCGGGTACTCCACTTCGCCCTTGAGGCATTCGAGCAGAACCAGTCCCAGGGAGTAGATGTCGCTCGCCGGTCCGAGGTCGGCGCCGCGGGCCTGTTCCGGGCTGAGATAGGCGGCTGTTCCCACCATGGTTCCCGTGGCCGTTAGCCGGGTGCCGTCGATGATGCGCGCGATGCCAAAGTCTGTGAGCTTGGGCCGAAGCGGCTCTCCCGGCCGGACCGGTACCAGGAGGATGTTGGCGGGTTTGATGTCCCGGTGGACGATGCCGAGGCCGTGGACGTAGGCGAGGGCGTCGGCGATCCCGGCACCGACCACGGCCAACTCGTCAAGCGGCAGTGGACTGTGGCGGATCCGGGTCCGCAGATCCTGGCCGTCCACGAGCTCCATGGTCAGGAAGGGCCGGGGCTCGTCGGGAATCCGGGTGTCCGTCCCGGCGTCGAACAGTGTCACCAGGCTTGGATGGTTCAGTGTCGCCAAGAGCTCGATCTCGGCCTCCTGGCGGCGAAGCTCGTCAGGATCGGCCGACTGCGGTGCGAAGAGTTTCAGGGCCACGTCCCGGCCCAGGTTCAGGTCCTTGGCCGTGTAGACCGAGGCCATGCCGCCCCGGCCAATCACGTCGCCCAACTGATAGCGGCCGCCCAAGGGCTCCGTCGCGACGCTGTTGGGCGAACTGTCCACGATGTCCCCATACCTTCCGTGTGCGCCCCGGCGGCGCTCCTAAAGAATAATACGGGGACGGGTATCCGGTTCCGTGCCGTGCGGCTTGCGTCAGATCGCGCCGCAGCCCGCAACGGCCCTCATTGCTTGACCTGTTGCCCATCCGCAGAAGCCCTGCCGCCGGAGCCAGTGAATGCCGTTCGGTCCCCCAGCGGACCCAACGACCTCGCTCCGGCGGTTACAGGACCTCGGCGGGAGCGGTGAGTGCGCTATGGAGGGCGGGGCATGCACCCCGGGCGCGGATGCGGACCGGAACGCTCCGGGGGCGCGGGGGTGCGCAGTACTTCTCGTGCCGGCCTGGACGTGAATATCGGGGGCACAGAAAGTAAGGGCGCAGAAAGTCGACGGCGCTGAGGGCGACGGCGCTGACGGGATTAGCCCGTTGGGAAGTGGGGTGCCGGAAACCCGGCGGTGGACGGTCGAGTCCATGGGGAGATCTCCTGGGTGACTGTTAACGGGCGGCCAAGGCAGCCCGACGGGCCGTGCTCTGTGGAGGCAGAGACGGCCCGACTAGTCAGGAGAAGAACCGGGATCAGCGCAAACGGCGGCGTACTCGTGCTGGAGCGGACCGCTGATGGGGTCGGCCCCCGTTGTGGGCAGGTAGAAGTACAGGCTGGGCATCCATGCAGCCGTTCCGGCAGGCCCATTGGCAGAGTTCCCGCTGCCGGACCCCGACCCGGGAGCAGGAGGGAGCGCGTCAGGCGCGGGCAGGCCCGTGCCTCCATGCCAGGGACCCGGACCCGGGTCTCCCGCGGGCGTCGGCGGTTCACCTGTCCCGGCAGGGGGTTCTACCGGAGGGGCAGCGCCAGCTAGGACAGGAGCCGCCGCAGGGGATTCAGGCACCAGCCACGGGGAAATAGCCCGCGGCGCAACCGGGGGACGGTATGCAGCGAGTGGGACGGCCGCCTCGGGACCAACCGGAGCAGGAGCCGGTGGTTCCGGTTTCGATGCCTTGGCGGTGCTGGCTTTTGCGGTGCCTGCTTTGCGGTGCCCGCTTAGGGGTGTCTGCCGGTGGGGACGCGCCATCCGCGGCCGCCGGAGTTGTCACCGGGGCTTCCGCTGGGGCCTCCGCCGGCACGTCGCCCGGAAGGATGCCGCCCGGCGGCACTGCCGCAGGGTCGCCGGGCAGCGGGCCGGCCGGATCGGGAACCGGGGCCGCGGGGTCCACAAGCGGCGGAACAACGCCCGGGTCCGGAACTGTGAGGTCCCGCACCTGGTGCAGCGTGGGCTCCGGGACCTGCCGGGTCCGATGCTGCGGGATCCGGGACCACCGGGACGGGTACGGGAGCGGCAGGGTCCGCCACGGGCACGGTTGCGGGCGGTGTGATCCCTGGTGCGGGGAGGGAGGAACCGGTTGCCGCCGGGTCAGTGGCGGGTGGTGCCGCGTCCGGAACCGCAGCCGCGGGCTCGGGGGCAGCGGCGGCGGGCTGGAGAGCAGTCACGTGAGCAGCGACCGGCGCCACATCCGGCGCAATGTCCGGTTCAATGTCCGCCGTCGGCACTCTCGGGCCCGGAACGGCGCCCGCCGCCCACGTGCCCGCCGGGGCCGGATCGGCGTCGAGGGATACCTGGGCTCCGTCGAGGAAGGGAACCGGGAAGTCGTCGGCGTCCGCGCAATCGGCCGCAACCACGCTCTCACCGGAGCCGCCGGGAGGCCCGTAGAACGTGCAGGGGTCATCCGCCTGTGCGGCAGTTGCGGAGAGCGTCAGCCACGCGGCGCCGGCGACGGCGGCCAAAAGGACGCGGCGCAGGGGGCGGAGGGTTCGGCCCGTGCGGGAGGTCGCTGCTGCTGGAGCCATGCGCACACCCCCGCTTCGGGACGACCGGACGAATGCCTACAGGGTAAGTCGGCCCCAGCGGGCGAGTCCAGAGCGGAGCAGAAACTGTACGCATACCGAGACACTCGCTACTTGCCAGGTTCGGTGCCCGCCGGACGTGGTCAGTGGGCGTCGTTCGGGTAGCTCACGCCGAGTTGCGCGCGTACGCCGTCGAAGAGCCGCATGGTGTTCAGGGAGTCCTCCAGCGGCATGACCGGGCTCTCGGTGAGCCCCTGCTGGATGCACCGCGTGACCTCGCGGAGCTCGTAGGTGTAGCCACGGCCCACCACCGTGAAGTGCTCCGTGCGGGGATCGTCGAAGCCGATCCTGACCAGCAGTTCCTTCGGGTTGTTGATGGAGCCGGTCGTCTGGAGGAAGCCCTCGCTGCCGGCAACCGTGGCCGTGCGGGGTCCGTGCGCCAGCAATGACGAGGTCAGCTGGGCCTGGGCGCCATGGTGGTAGCCGAGCGTCAGGGCGTTCTGGGCGTCCACGCCGTCGTCATTGAGCCAGCCGGTGGCGCTGACCGTTTGCGGGAACCCCAGCGTGCCGAGGGCCCAGAGCAGCGGATAGACCGTGAGGTCCAGCAGGGCGCCGCCGCCGTCCTTGGGCGCCCAGAGCCGGGAACCGGGCGAGTATGGTGCCGGGAAGCCGAGGTCCGCGCCCACCCACTTGACCGCACCGATCTCGCCCGAAGCAGCGATCTCGAACGCCCGCTGCATGCTGGGCAGGAACCGGCTCCACACCGCCTCCATCAGGAACAACCCGTTGGCCCGGGCCACCGCGATCAGCTCGGCCGCTTCCCGGGCGTTGATGGTGAGGGCCTTCTCGCACAGCACGTGCTTGCCGGCGTTGAGGGCGGCGAGGGCGATTTCGTGGTGGCGGGCGTGCGGCGTGGCGACGTAGACGACGTCGACGGCGGCATCCGCGAGCAGGCGGTCATAACCGCTCACACCGTCCTGGTCACCGTAGGCGCGGACAAAGCCGTAGTCGGCCGCGAACGCGTCGGCCGCCGCCTGCGTGCGGGAGCTGACGGCATACAGCTCCGCGTCCGCCAGGAGTTCGAGGTCGCGGGTGACCGCGGCGGCGATCCCGCCGGTGGCGATGATGCCCCAGCGCAGCCTGGCGCCGGTGGCTGTGCGGGGATCCTGGTCCGGCTGGGTGAACAGCCACGGCTTCGCGATGAGGGCAGACATGGAGCCATCTTCTCACCCGACTGCGGGAGGGATGCGGCTTTGGCGGCAGGAGCTGCGGGAGGGATGCGAGCTGCTGGCGGGCCAAGAGCTGCGGGAGGACTCGGAAGGCGATCCGGCCGGCAGCGCCTCACTCAGCCCGGCAGGGCCGCCGTCGCACGGGTCTTGGCCGTTTCCTCCGTGAGCCGGCCCTGCTGGAGCCGGAACCGCCGGTCCGTCTTGTTGGCCAGGGAGCGGTCGTGGGTGACCACCAGGATGGTGGTGTTGTGGTCCCGGCTGAGCGCGCTGAGCAGTTCGATGATGTGCTCGCCGGTCTGCTCGTCCAGGTTGCCCGTGGGTTCATCGGCCAGGATCAGCTTGGGTTCGTTCGCCAGGGCCCGGGCGATCGCCACCCGCTGCTGCTCGCCGCCGGAGAGCCGGTTGATGCGCCGCACGTGCTTGTCCGGATCGAGCTGGACCTGTTCGAGCAGCTGCCGGGCACGCGCCAGCCGGGCGGCCTTGCGCACCCCGGCAAACTCCATCGGCAGCATCACGTTGTCCACGGCCGAGAGGTTCGGGATCAGGTTGAACTGCTGGAACACGAAGCCGATGTCCCGGCGCCGGTAGTTGGTCAGCTTTCCATCCGGCATGCTGGCCAGGCTCACGCCGTTGACCACCACATCGCCGCTGGTGGGCTTGTCCAGGGCGCCGAGCAGGGACAGCAGGGTGCTCTTGCCGCTGCCGCTCTTGCCCACGATCGAGGCCAGCGTGCCCTGTTCGAGCTCGAAGCTGACGTCATTGACCGGCTTGATGGTCCGGTCGCCGGACTTGAACGTGCGGACCAGGTTCTTGACTTCGATCATGGCTATTCTCCTCGGAGGACTTCGATGGGGCGGATGCGTGCGGTGAGCAGGGCCGGGACGAGGGCCCCGATGATGGCGACGCCGAAGACCGCGGCGATGCCGGTGGCAATGATCGCCGGGGGAGGCGCTCGCCGTCACGGAGGTCAGCAGCTGGCTGGCCCCGCCGAAGGGCCCGCCCTGGCCGCCCGGGAAGCCGCCGGGGCCCGCCGCGCTGGCCGGTCGCCGCCGCCGTCGTGCTGCTGCTCGAGCTGATGAGGGCGCTGGCGATGCCGCCGCTGGCAAAGGAGGCGACGGCGGCGCCCACCACGCTGCCCAGGGCCACCAGCACGAGGGCCTCCAGGACGAACTGCAGGCCGATGGTGCGGTTGGGGGCGCCGATGGCCTTCAGGACGCCGATCTCGCGGCGGCGTTCGCGGACCAGCATGACCATGATCAGGAGGATGATCAGGCCGGCGGTCCCGAGGGCCGCGACGAAGGCGATGAAGGAAATATTCTTGACGCTGTCCAGCGAGCTGACGGCGGTCTGCAAGGTTCCGCTGGCCCTGGGTGACGTCTGCCTTGTCGGAGCCGAGCGCCGCCTGCAGGGCGGTCTTGGCGGCGTCGACGTTTTCCATGCTGTTGACCGTGACGATCATGGTGGACAGTTCGCCCGGCAGCGCGGCGAGGGTCTGGGCGGTCGGAAGCGTCACGTAGAGGGCGTTGTTGCCGAAGGCGGTGCCGGCGTCGAACAGTCCCTTGACGGTGAAGGTCTGGTCCTGGATGGTGAACGTCGAGCCCACGCTGAGGCCGTTCTTCTCGGCCAGCGTGGTGCCCAGCAGGGCGCCGGTGGACGCGGCGGTGTAGTTGCCCAGTCCGGTGCCCTGCGTCAGCTGCAGGGCCTTGCCGGTGGAGTCCACCTCGGCGCCGATGCCCGTGGCGGTGACGGGCAGCGAGAACGCCGGCGCGGCCTGGGTGGTGCCGTTTCCGGAGGTGCCGGAAGTAGCTTGGTTACGGTTGCCGAGCGTCCCGGCGTCGACGGCGGCCGTGAGGCTCGTGGTGACGGAGGTGGCCGACTGCCCGCCGGGGCCGCCCTGGCCTGTCCGTCCGGACGCCGCCTCGGCCGCAATTTCAGCGGCGTTGCGCAGGCGCAGTGCCTTGGTGCCGACCACGCTGCTGACGTTGGGGACGGCCGCCGCGGTGGCCGCCTGCGCCGAGGTCAGCGGCTCGCCGCCGCCTTCGAATCCCTGGCCGCCGGCCGGGTTCACGGTCAGGACCGTGCCCACCGAGGCGTTCAGCTCGGCGACCTTGCCGGTCACGGCCTGGTTGGCCACGAGCATGGCCAGGGCAAGTCCGATGGCTACGGCCAGCACGGCCACCACAGCGGCGGTCCTGACCTTGTTTCGAAAGGCGTTGCCTACACTCCGGGCAAGAACGCTCACGGTACTCCTAGGTTTCTTTTGCCGGACGGAATGTCCGGCGGCTGGTCCCCACAGTGGTACGGGCTGCTGTGCGAACCTCCCTGCGAAGCTATGTCTCCGCTGTGAAGTGCCGGCCGGATGCCCTCAGCCGGCCCGCAGCCTGCCCGCAGCCGTGACGCCCGCAGCCGGCCCGGTCCGAGGCACAAAAGAGCCCCGGCCCTCCCTTGCGGGGGAGCCGGGGCTCTGTTGTCCGGCGTGCGCCGAGCTGGCTTGCGCCTGTGCGGCTAGCGCCTAGATAAGGAACTACTGCTTGGTGATCGGTCCGAGTACCGGATCGTTGACGTAGGCCGTGTGGACGTTGGCCTGGGTCACGATGACCGGCTCCAGCAGGTACGCCGGAACAACCTTGACACCGTTGTTGTAGGACTTGTCGTCGTTGATCTCAGGCTTCTTGCCTGCCTGGATGTCGTTGACCATGACGATCGAGTGCTCAACGAGCGCGCGGGTGTCCTTGTTGATGGTGGAGTACTGCTCGCCCGCCATGATGGACTTGACCGACTCAACCTCGGAGTCCTGGCCGGTGACAACCGGGATCGGCTTGCCGGCGGCCTTGACGGAGGTGATGATCGCGCGGGCCAGGGTGTCGTTCGGGGACAGCACGCCGTCAAGCGGGGCGCTGCCGTAGGTTCCGGCGAGCAGGGTGTCCATGCGCTTCTGGGCGTTCTCTGCCTTCCAGCCCTGGGTAACGGCCTGTTCGAAGCTCGTCTGGCCCGAGAGGACCTTCAGGGTGCCGTCGTCGATCTTCGGCTTCAGGACGCTCATGGCGCCGTCGAAGAAGACCTTCGCGTTGGCGTCATCGGGGGAACCTGCGAAGAGCTCGATGTTGTACGGGCCTTCCGGCTTCTTGGCCTTCATGCCGTCCAGCAGCGCCTGGCCCTGGAGTTCACCGACCTTGAAGTTGTCGTAGGCCACGTAGTAGTCCACGTTCTCGGTGTTCAGGAGCAGACGGTCATACGCGATGATCGTGGCGCCGGCGTCCTTGGCCTGCTTGAGCTGGGTGCCCAGCTGCGCACCGTCGATGGCGCCGACGATGATGACCTTGTCGCCCTTGGTGATCATGGCGCTGATCTGGTTCTGCTGATCCGAAACGCCGCCGTTGGCGAACTGCACGTCCGGCTTGTAGCCGGCCTTGGTGAGGCCGTCGTTGAACAGCTGCTCCGCCAGGACCCAGTTTTCGGAGGTCTTCTGGGGGAGCGCGACGCCGATCGAGGAGCCCTTCGGGAATGCTTCGCCTCCGGTGGTCGAACCGCCGGTAGTCCCGGTGTCGGAACGGCCGCAGGCCGTCAGCGCCAGTGCTGCAATAGCAGCGATCGCTGCTGCCTTTCCTGCTTTACCAATCATTCGCATTGCTTGGTTCACTTTCTTTTGGTGGTGTGCGGAGAAATCGGGGAATCGTGGACCAGGGGAGCCGCTCAGGCTCCCTTGGAGATGACGTCTGTGGTTTGGGTGGTCTCGTCGGCCTTGATCTCGTTGCTGCGGCTGAAGTTCTTCATCAGCATGCCGACGACGGACCTCTTGCCCTGGGTCTTGTTGTAGACGTCGAACGCGACGGCGATCAGGAGCACCAGGCCCTTGATGATCTGGGTGAGGTCGGCGCCGACGCCCGAGCAGCTGCAGGCCGTTGTTCAGGACGGCCATGACCAGGCCACCGATGATCGAGCCGATCACGGTGCCCACGCCGCCGGTGACCGCGGCGCCGCCGATGAACACGGCCGCGATGGCGTCCAGTTCCCAGCCGACGCCGTCGAACGGGCCCGAGGCGGTGGAGCGGCCGACGAAGATCATGCCGGCGAGGCCGGCCAGGAAGGACATGTTCATCATGACCAGGAAGTTGACCTTCTTGGACTGGACGCCGGAGAGCTCGGCGGCGTGCCGGTTGCCGCCGACGGCGTAGATGTGGCGGCCGATGACGGTCTTGGAGGAGATGAAGCCGTACACGAGGATCAGGACGGCCAGGATCAGGCCCGGCACCGGGAAGGAGGTGCCCGGCCGGCCGGTGGCGAAGAGGTAGGTCGCGTAGAGGATGGCGCCGCAGACCAGGACCAGTTTGAGGACCATGACCCAGGCTTCGGGAACCTCGGCGCCGAGCGCCTTGGCGTTGCGGCGGGAGCGGATCTCGCTGAAGATCACGAACGCGACGCCGAGCAGGCCAATCAGCATGGTGGGGTTGTTGTAGCCGGTATTCGGTCCGAACTCAGGCAGGTAGCCGGAGCCGATGTACTGGAAATCCGTGGGGACCGGGATGGTGTTCGACTTGCCGACCAACTGGTTGGCGCCGCGGAAGATCAGCATGCCGGCCAGCGTCACGATGAACGCTGGAATGCCGACGTAGGCCACCCAGAATCCCTGCCAGGCCCCGATCAGGACGCCCAGCCCCAGCCCCATCAGGACGCCGATGTACCAGGGCAGTCCCCAGTCGCGGATGAAGAGGGCCACGCAGACGCCCACGAAGGCCGCGACGGAGCCGACCGAGAGATCGATGTGCCCGGCGATGATGACCAGCACCATGCCGATGGCGAGGATCAGGATGTAGGAGTTGCCGTTGAAGAGGTTGATGACGTTGCCCGACGTGAGCGTGCGGCCCTCCGTGAAAATCTCGAAGAACACGATCAGCGCAACCAGGGCGAAGATCATGCCGAATTGGCGGGTGTTGCCGCCAAAGAGCTTCTTGAGCGCGTTCATTGTTTCAGTCCTTGTGTCCGGGGTGTTCGGATTGTTCTGGTTGGTCCCAAAGGGTCAGGCGGTCTTGCGGGCGGACGTCATGAGTTTCATGAGGCTTTCCTGGCTGGCTTCGTCCTTGTCCAGGACGCCGGTGATGGCGCCTTCGAAGATCGTGTAGATGCGGTCCGAGAGGCCCAGCAGTTCGGGCAGTTCCGAGGAAATGACGATCACGGCCTTGCCCTCGTTGGCCAGCTTCTGGATGATGCCGTAGATCTCGTACTTGGCCCCGACGTCGATCCCGCGGGTGGGCTCGTCCAGGATCAGCACGTCCGGGTCGGTGAACATCCACTTCGCCAGCACGACCTTCTGCTGGTTGCCGCCGGAGAGCTTCGCGACGCCTTCCTCCACGGAGGGCGCCTTGGTCCGCAGCGACTTCCGGTATTCCTCCGCGACGGCGTATTCCTTGTTCGCGTCCACCACGAAGTTCTTGCTGATCTTGCGCAGGTTCGCCGAGACCGTGGTGGCCTTGATGTCGTCCAGCAGGTTCAGGCCCAGGGACTTGCGGTCCTCCGTGACGTAGCCCAGCCCGGCGTCGATCGCCTGGCGGACGCTCTTGAGCTGCAGCTCCTTGCCGTCTTTGTAGACATGGCCGGAGATGAAGCGGCCGTAGGAGCGGCCGAACACGGACCGGGCCAGCTCGGTGCGCCCGGCCCCCATCAGCCCGGCGAACCCGACGATCTCGCCCCGGCGGACGAAGAAGCTGGAGTTCTTGCAGACCAGGCGGTCCTGGATCTGCGGGTGCCCGACGTTCCAGTTCTTCACCTCGAAGAGGACGTCGCCGATCTTCGGCTCGTGGTCCGGGAACCGGGATTCCAGCGTCCGGCCCACCATGCCCTTGATGATGCGGTCCTCGTCGACGCCGTCGGCCTTGACGTTCAGGGTCTCGATCGACTTGCCGTCGCGGATGATCGTGATCTCATCCGCGATCTGTTCGATCTCGTTGAGCTTGTGCGAAATGATGATCGAGGTGATGCCGCGGCCCTTCAGGCCCAGCATGAGGTCCAGCAGGTGCTGGGAATCGGACTCGTTCAGCGCCGCCGTGGGCTCGTCCAGGATCAGGAGCTTGACCGACTTGTTCAGGGCCTTGGCGATCTCGACCAGCTGCTGCTTGCCGACGCCGATCTCCTTGATCGGGGTGTCCGGGTCCTCGCGCAGTCCCACCCGGGCCAGCAGTTCGGTGGACCGCAGCCGGGCCTCGGCCCAGTCGATCACGCCGCGCTTGGTGGGCTCGTTGCCGAGGAAGATGTTTTCCATGATCGACAATTCCGGAATGAGCGCGAGTTCCTGGTGGATGATCACGATGCCGGCGTGCTCGCTGGCGCGGATGTCCTTGAACTCCTGGACTTCGTTCTGGTAAACGATGTCCCCGGTGTAGCTGCCGTAGGGATAGACACCCGAGAGCACCTTCATCAGGGTCGACTTCCCGGCGCCGTTCTCACCGCAGATGGCGTGGATCTCGCCGGCCTTCACCCGCAGGCTCACATCGGCCAAAGCTTTAACGCCGGGGAATTCCTTGGTGATAGAGCGCATCTCGAGGATTAGCGGATCACTGTGCGTGTTGAGGGACGTCATCTGCCCTTACGCCTCCAATGCATGACTTCGTTGTCCGCCCCTGCAAACCGCAGGGCCGTCTGATGGAAAAGTAAACTGGATCACGCCCTTGTCGTCAAGTCTTTAACGCAACGGGCGGATAACGAAATGGTTAGTTCCGCCGGATTCCGGCGTGCTGGAAGACCAAAGCCGTGGCCCCGAGGGCCTCCGCCCGGTCGCCCAGGGACGACATCGTGAGGGTGGTTGTCTCGCCGATGACCGGCACCGCGTGGCGGATCAGGCCGCGCCGGATCGGGTCCAGGAGGAGTTCGCCGAGGCCCGCCAGCGGGCCGCCGACCACGATGACTTCGGGGTTGATCAGGTTCGCCACGTTGCCCAGGGCTCGCCCGACGGCGAGGCCGGCGTCGTCCACCACGCGGAGCGTCGCGGAGTCCCGCTCCAGGGCCTTGCGGACGATGTCGCCGGGCGTGAGCGGCCGGTCCTCGCCGCGGCTCAGGAGCTCGATCATGGTGGTGGTGGAGGCGATGGTTTCCAGGCAGCCACGGTTCCCGCAGCGGCAGATCAGCCCGTGCTCGTGGATGGTGGCATGGCCGATTTCGCCGGTGATGCCGACGTTGCCGTAGTACGGGACGCCGTTGAGGATCAGTCCCGCGCCGATGCCCGAGCCGATCTTGAGGAACATCAAGTTGCTGATGCCGCTGTGCGGCCCCCAGGTGACCTCGGAGAGGGCGCCCAGATTGGCGTCGTTGTCCACGAATACGGGCAGGTCAAGCGCTTCTTCGAGGCGTTGGAGGATGTTGATGCCGACCCATTCGGGAAGGATCGCGCCCTGCGCCACGGTGCCGGTGCGGCGGTCGATGGGACCGGGAATTCCGACGCCGGCACCCACCAAGGCGCTGCGCTCCACGCCGCTGTCCGTGAGCAGCCGGTCCAGCACCCCGACGGCGGCCTGGATGCCCTCCTCGGCGTGGTGGCCCAGGGGGAGAAGGACCGACTCCTCGGCAATCACGTGGTAGCTGAGCGAGGCCAGCACCACGCGCAGGTGGCGCCGGCCGAAGTCGATCCCGACGGCGACGGCGCCGTTGCTGTTGAGCCGGACGTTCAGGGCGCGCCGCCCGGAGCTTGTGATCGGCTCGGTGGAGGCCAGTCCGGCGTCCTGCATGATCTTGACGATGTTTGAAACCGTGGCCGTGGAGAGGCCGGTCTGGCGGGCCAGTTCCGCCTGCGTGGAAGGGCCCGCGAGGAGGCATTCGATGATCCGCTGCTGGTTCAGGTGCCGGAGGGCGGACTGCGATCCCGGGTTCTTGGTTCGGCTCCTCGTTGAGCGCGTTGGTGAGGGCATGCTATGAAGCGTGACGCATCGGCGGCTTGTAGTCAAGAAGTTAACGCATTGATAACGGCCGTCTGGGTTTCCGGGGACGCGACGGGCCGCCGGCCCTCCCGGTCTCCACCGCCGGGACGTTCCGCCCTGTTCGCCGGCTGGCTGGGTGGAAATGCACCAAATGCGGCTTCCCGGGCCGCGGCTACTCTGGGAGCAGAGAGTCCGCAGTGCTCCTGCGGAGGTACCCGGAGAGTCGTGAGGTGGTAATGGTGCTGCTGGCCCTGATGCAGGCGAACGCCGCCGTGCTGGATGCGAAGGCGAACTGCGCCGCGGTGGAGGCGGCGGCGCGCGAGGCGTCCGCCGCTGGTGCGCAGCTGCTGCTGACCCCGGAGCTTTTCCCCGTGGGCTATGCGCCGCGCCGGCTGCGGTCAGCCTTCGATCCCGGCACGCTGCCTGCGCTCCGGGAGGCCCTGGCCGGCATCGCCCGGCGCCACAACATTGCCCTGGTCTACAGCCTCCCCGCCGTAACGCCGGCGGGGGAGTGGCACATTTCCGCCACCCTGGTTGACGCGTCCGGCGACGAACTGCTCACTTACGACAAGGTGCACCTGTTCGGCCCCGAGGAACGCGCAGCGTTTGCGCCGGCCGCGGCAGCCCCTGGCGTCGTCGACTTCCACGGGCTCAAAACGGCCCTGGTCATTTGCTACGACATCGAGTTTCCCGAGTCCGCACGGGCCGCCGCCGTGCGCGGCGCCGAACTGCTGCTGGTGCCGACCGCACTCGCCGGCGGGTTCGACGCGGTGCCGAACGTACTGGTCCGGGCCAGGGCGCTGGAGAACCAGCTGACGGTGGCGTACGCCAACCACACCGGCTCGGAGGAAGGCTACGACTTCCGCGGCGGCAGCATCGTGGCGGGCGCGGACGGCACGGTCCTGGCCGCGGCCGGCCCCGGGACGGAACTGCTCTTTGCCGAGCTGGGAGGAGCTGTGCGCGCCGACGCGGACAGGACGGATGATGCGGACGGGGCAGACGACACGGATGACGCCGTCGCCTACCTGCGCGACCGCCGCCCGGACGTCTACCGTTCCTGGGGCATCTGACCCGCGGGAGGGCCGGTATCGGGTGAAGCGGCCGCGCAGCAGCCGCGACCGGGCGCGCCGCCCGGGGATGCTGCGTCGGGCAGCTCGGGTCCGCCCTGGTCCTGATGGGCGATGTACTGGAGGGCGATCCACAGTTCCGCGCGGGCCTGGGCCTGATTGAGATCCAGGCCCAGCAGCTCGCCGATGACGCCGATCTGCCGGCGGACGCTGTTGCGATGCAGCCCCGTGGCCTTCGCCGTGGCGTCCCAGCTCCCGTTCTCACCAAGCCAGGCCCGCAGGATGCCCAGCAGGGTGTCGCGGCGCTCCGGTTCCAGCGCGAGCACCGGTGCGAGCAGGCGGTCCGCCAGCATGGTGCCGGCCTCGGAACCCAACAGGCCCGTCACGGACCAGGTTACGTCGTCCGCCCGGACGCTTCGGCGGCTGGTCAGCACCCGGTTGCGCAGCGAGGAGGCGTCCTGGTAGGCGCCCGCCAGGCCCGCGAATTCGGTGCCGCTGCCGATCACCAGGCGCCAGCCGAGCCGCTCCACCTCGGCGAGCAGGGCGTCGTCGACCTTGAGCCGGGTGATGGCGGCAAAGCCGTAGTCGGTGTGCTCCACCAGTTTGGTGTCGAACAGCCTGCGCCATTCCAGCAGCTCCCGCACCGGGCCCTCGCCCGTCTGGCGCGGTCCGCCCGCCGCCCGGTCGCTGTCCGCGGCGGCGTCCACCCGGATGCCCTGGACCACCCGCAACTGGCCGGACCGGGTGGAGGAAAGGCTCTGTGCCAGCAGGTCCTTCAACCCGTTGACCTGCCGTGCAGTTCCCGACGCCACGCTCTCCGGGTGCAACAGCAGCGCCGTGGCAAGCTGGCTGGGGGCCAGGGAACCGCTGGTGCGCTGGCGGACCAGCAGTTCCAGCAGCCCGACGGCGGTGGAGACCACATTGTTCTGGGCCGGGGTCAGCGGGGCGTCCGTGCCCAGGACGAGCGCGCCGAGGTTGGCGTCCCGGGTGCTGCGCAGCGGATACCCGAAGACCAGCGATGAGCCTGCGGCGTCGAATGAGTCCATCTCCACCCGGGGGCCGCTGCCGGCGAGCAGCCGGGCCAACAGGGGCTGCAAGGCGGCGGAATCAGCTCCCGGCACGGTGCCGGCAACGGAGTGCGCGGCGTGCGGGCCGGGGGAGCTGGCCGAGCCCCGGGCACGCACCCGCCCGTCGGCCCCGACCAGCACGGCCCAGACCGGGACGCGCTGCACCAGGGCCGCGAGGAGCTCGTGCTCGGGGCGTGCAGACAAGACCGCCCGCATGAGCTGCCGGTTGGTGTCGGCCAGTTGGCGGAAGGTCTTGGCGTTGTCCGACTCAAGTAGCCGGGAGAACTCGAGTCCCAGTGCGGCGAACGGGATGGTCCCCGGGATGGACACCAGGGTCAGGTTGTGCCGCCGGCAGGCCCGGACCACGGTATCCGGCACGGCCTCGAAGTAGGGTTCCAGGCCAAAGCCGAGGGCGCCGACGCGGGCCCCGACCAGGCGCCGCACGTAGGCGTCCACCGCCTCCTCGCTGCCACCGTCACCCACGAACGGCAGGCCGGCGGTGAGCAGGAATTCGCCGTCGAGCAGGTAGGGGGTCGGATCATCCAGCTCGCTCGGCTCCACCCAGCGCAGGCGCTCGTCTCCGTTGCCGCCGTCGTGCAGGACGCCGAGCTCCGGCAGCTGGCGCAGGAACTGTGACAGCGTGACGAAACCAAACCGCTCGGAGTCCTCAGCAGCCACGGCCGCGGCTCCCGTCCAGCCGGGTCGTCCGCCGGGCACGACGCCGCGGCGGACGCCGGGCCTGCGGTGCATTAAGTCTCATGACTGAAGGATACAGGTCATTTTGCACACCCGTGAGAGGTGGCTCACATGCCTAGGGTGGTCAGGGGAAACCGACCACTACTGAAGATAAGGACGTCAACGATGACTGTGCCAACTCTGATCGGGGAACGCCCGCCGGCCGCCGCCGGCCGTCCCGGGCTCGCCACCCAACTCCTGCGCCGCAAGCCGATCGGGCAGCTGGTCAGCGAGGCCGAAACCGGGCACGGCGGCACGCGGCTGGTCCGCAGCTTCGGCGTGCTGCAGCTGACCATGATCAGCGTCGGCGCCACGCTCGGCACCGGCATCCTGGTGATCCTGGGCGAATCGGTGCCGCTCGCCGGCCCGGCCATCTGGATCTCCTTTGCCATTGCCGGACTCGCAGCCCTGCTCTCCGCCGTGTCCTATGCGGAGATGGCCGGCCTGGTGCCCGCCGCCGGTTCCAGCTACTCCTACACCTACGCCACCATGGGCGAGGGCATGGCCTGGATCTGCGGCTGGTGCCTGGTTCTGGAATACGCCGTCTCCGTGGCCGCCGTCGCGGTCGGCGCGGGCCAGTACGTCAACGAGGCCCTGGCGGTCTTCGGCCTGGCCCTTCCGGATGCCATGTCGCAGCCGCCGGGAGCCGGCGGGGTGTTGAATGTGCCCGCGATCGTCATTGTGGTCCTGGCCATGGTGCTGTTGATCCGCGGTGCCAAGGAGAGCGCCTGGATCAACACGGCGATCGTCCTGGTCAAGGTCGGCATCCTGCTGTTCTTCTGCGCCGTGGCCTTCACCGCCTTCAACGGCGGACACTTCGAACCCCTCATGCCGATGGGCGCCGCCGGCGTCTCGGCCGCTGCCTCCCGGGTCTTCTTCTCCTACATCGGCTTCGACGCCGCCTCCACGGCCGGCGAGGAAGCCCGCAACCCCAAGCGCGACCTCCCGCGGGCCATCCTGCTCTCCATGCTGATCGTCACCAGCATCTACGTGCTCGTCGCCGTCGCCGCCATCGGCGCCCGCCCCTGGGGCTGGTTCGACGGCACCGAAGCCGCCCTCGTGAAGATCCTCGAGGAAATCACCGGCCAGCCGTGGGTTGGCGTGGTGTTCGCCGTCGGCGCCGTGCTCGCCATCGCCAGCATCGTGCTGACCGTCCTCTACGGGCAGACCCGGATCCTGCTCTCGATGTCGCGCGACGGCCTGGTTCCCAGGGTCTTCGGCCGGGTCTCGGCCCGGACCGGCACACCGGTTGCCGGAACCCTGATCGTGGGCACCGCCGTCGCACTGACTGCCGGCCTGGTGCCGCTGGGTGCCCTCGCGGACGCCACCAGCATCGGCACCCTGTTCGCGTTCGCCCTGGTCAACGTGGCAGTCATCTACCTGCGGCGGACCCGGCCGGAGCTCACGCGCAGCTTCCGCGTCCCGCTCTTTCCGCTGACACCGATTCTCGGCGCCCTCATGTGCGCCTACCTCATGGCCAACCTCGGCGCCGAGACCTGGGTGGTCTTCGGTGTCTGGATGCTCGTGGGCCTGGCCGCCTACTTCGGCTATGGCCGGAAGAACTCAAGGGTGGCCGCCCTGAGCCACGAGGAATACCGTGAACTATCAAGCCGCCAACCCGCCAACACCACCACAACCCAGGAACTGAAGGCAGAAATCTCATGACCACCGCCACCGAACTGCCGGCCCCCGAACCGGCTTTCACCCCGGCAGACAGCCCGGCCGGCACCCGTCCGGCCGAGGCGCCCATCACCATGCTGAATCCGGATTTCCCGTTCAGCTACGACCACTACCTCGCCCACCCCGACGGCCTGGGCTCGCTGCCGCCCGAACTCTACGGGACGGAGGTCGCCGTCGTCGGTGCCGGCCTGTCCGGGCTGGTGACCGCCTATGAACTCATGAAGCTGGGCCTGCGGCCGGTGGTCTACGAGGCCGACAGGATCGGCGGCCGGCTGCGGACCGCCAGCTTCCCGTCCGCGCCGGGCATCGTGGCGGACCTCGGCGGCATGCGTTTCCCGGTCTCCGGCAAGGCCTTCTACCACTATGTGGACCTGCTCGGACTGGAGACCCAGGAGTTCCCCAATCCGCTGGCGCCGGCGACCTCCAGCACGGTGATCGAGCTCGCGGGCCAGAAGTACTACGCCGAGACCGCGGCGGACCTGCCCCCGTTCTTCCTCGAGGTGGCGGACGCGTGGAAGGCGGCCGTGAACGACGGCGCCCGGTTCGCCGAGATGCAGGAGGCCATCCGGGCCCGGGACACCGCCCGGATCAAGGAACTGTGGAACGCGCTGCTCCCGGAGCTGGACGAGCAGACCTTCTACGGCTTCATCGCCGGCAGCGACTCCTTCAAGGAGGCCGGCTTCGCCCACCGCGAGGCGTTCGGACAGGTGGGCTTCGGCACCGGCGGCTGGGACACCGACTTCCCCAACTCCATCCTCGAAATCCTCCGGGTCGTCTACACCGACGCCGATGACCAGCACCGGCTCATCGCCGGCGGCGCGCAGCGGCTCCCCGAGGCGCTGTGGGAGCACACGCCGTCGGGCATGGCCCACTGGCCGGACGGCACTTCCCTGGCATCCCTGCACGCGGGTGCCCCGCGGGGCGCCGTGGAGCGCATCGCCCGCGACGGCAGCGGAGACTTCCGGATCCGCGAACGCTGGGGACGCGAATCCGCCTACCCGGCGGTGGTGACCACGTGCCAGTCCTGGCTGCTGTCGACGCGGATCCACACCGACGAAACCCTGTTTCCCGCCGAGCTGTGGACGGCGATCGAACGCTCGCACTACATGCAGTCCTCCAAGACCTTCGTCATGGTGGACCGGCCGTTCTGGAAGGACATCGACCCTGCGACGGGCCGCGAGGTCCTGTCCATGACGCTGACCGACCGGCTGAACCGGGCCACGTACCTGCTGGACAACGGCCCGGACAAGCCCGCCGTGATCCTGCTGTCCTACACGTGGAACGACGACGCGCTGAAGTGGCTCTCGCTCGACGCGGACGAGCGGGCGGAGCTCATGCTGCACTCGCTGGAGCAGATCTACCCCGGCGTCGACATCGCCAGCCACATCGTGGGCCAGCCGATCACGGTCTCGTGGGAGGCCGACCCCAACTTCATGGGCGCCTTCAAAGCCAACCTGCCGGGGCACTACCGCTACCAGCAGCGGCTCTTCACCCACTTCAAGCAGGACGCGCTGCCCGGCCGAACAGCGCGGGATCTTCCTCGCCGGCGACGACGTCTCGTTCACCGCCGGCTGGGCCGAGGGCGCCGTCACCACCGGCCTGAACGCGGTCTGGGGCGTGGTCAACCACCTCGGCGGCCGGACCCCGGCGGGGAACCCCGGCCCGGGCGAGCTGCTGTCCGAGCTGGGCCCGATCGCCCTGGACTGAGCACCGCGACCGGGGGTGGGCTGAGCGGCCGGACCGGGTCAGATTGGGCCGCTCAGTCCGCTATCTCACGCGCCGTGCAGTTCGCGGTGCGCCCGGGCCAGCTCCTGGTAGTGCGCGGCGTTGTGCTGGACGCCGGCGAACTCCTCGTCGCTGAGCTCGCGCCGGACTTTGGCCGGCACGCCGGCGACGAGCGAGCGGGGCGGGATGACGGTGCCCTCCAGCACCACGGCGCCGGCCGCAATGAGCGAGCCGGCGCCGATCACGGCCCCGTTGAGGATGGTGGCGCTCATGCCGATCAGGCAGTCGTCCTCCACGGTGCAGCCGTGCACCACGGCGCTGTGGCCGACGCTGACCCGCGCGCCCACGGTGCAGGGGAAGCCGGGGTCGGCGTGCAGCACCACGTTGTCCTGCAGGTTGCTGCCGGCGCCCACGGTGATGGCGGCGGTGTCGGCGCGGACGGACACGCCGTAGAAGGCGCTCGAGTTCTCGGCCAGGGTGGCGTTGCCGATCACCGAGGCCGTGGGCGCGATGAAGACGGAGTCATGGACGGCCGGAGTCGTGCCGGCGAATGCGTAGAGGGGAGCCATGCCTCCAGCCTAGGACACCAGCACCTGCTGCACGGCCCCAGGGAACGGGCCCGCGGCTGCCCACCACTGCCGTTGCCCTATCAGTTGTGGCTGCTCTGAGCGCTCAGAGCAGCCACAAGTGATAGCGCAACGGGGGTCTGGGTCAGGCGGGGGAGCGGAGGACCGTGAAGCCCTCGCCCGCCCTCGCCCTCGCCTCGCCGCCCTCGCCCTCGGCCTCGCCCTCGGCTCGCCTCGGCGTCGCCTTCGGCGTGCGGATCGGGGGCGGGGAGCACGACGGCGATCGGCGCGCCAGGTTCCGCCACCCGCCCAAGTTCGCGGACGACGTCGTCCCACTGCTCCGGCGGAAGGCCCGCCAGCGCGTCCACCGCCCACACCGAGGAAAACGCGGCGTCGGCGAACGGCAGCGGTGCCGGGCCCGCCACCGAGGCCTCGAGCCCGTGCGCCCGGGCGACGTGGATATTCTCCTCGGACGGGTCGACGCCGGTGAAATGGATGCCGGCCTGTACAAAGTGCAGCCCGTCGGTGCCCGGGCCGCAGTCCAGCCCGAGCACGGCGTGCCGGCCCTCGGACTTCAACAGGGCCACGAACGATTCGAGCCGGTCCCTCCGGGTGGATTCCATAGCTCTAGTCAAGGACTGGTTTCAGTTAAAGACAACCGTCCGGTTGCCGTCGAGCAGGACGCGGTGCTCGGCATGCCACTGCACGGCCTGGGCGAGGGTGCGGCCCTCCACGTCGCGGCCCATCTGGACGAACTGCTCGGCGGTGCGCCGGTGGTCCACCCGGATGACTTCCTGTTCGATGATGGGTCCCTCGTCCAGGGCGGCCGTGACGTAGTGCGCCGTGGCGCCGATGAGCTTCACGCCGCGGGCATGCGCCTGGTGGTAGGGCTTGGCGCCCTTGAAGGAGGGCAGGAACGAGTGGTGGATGTTGATGGCCTTGCCCGTGAGCTCGGTGCAGAGGTCGTCGGAGATGATCTGCATGTAGCGCGCCAGGACGGTGAGCTCGATGTCGTGCTCTTTCATCAGGGTGCGGAGGGCGTCCTCGGCCTGGACCTTGGTGTCCGGGGTGACGGGGATGTGGTGGAACGGGATGCCGTAGAACTCCGCGAGGCCCTCGAGGTCACGGTGGTTGGACACGATGGCCGGAATATCGATCGGCAGGGTGCCGGAGCGCTGCAGGAACAGCAGGTCGTTCAGGCAGTGGGCCGAGGTGCTGGCCATCAGCAGGGTGCGGACCTTCCGGCCGGCCGGGTTGAGGCTCCACTGCATCCCGAAGGCCTGCGCCACGGGCTCGAGCGCGGCCTGCAGCTCCGCCTGGGACGCCGCCGTCGTCGCCTCCACCCGCATGAAGAAGGTGCCCGTGCCCTGGCTGCCGTACTGCTGGGAGTCCGTAATATTGCAGCCCGCCACGAGGAGGGCGCCGGCGACGGCGTGCACGATGCCGGGCCGGTCAGGACAGGACAGGGTCAGGATGTAGGAGGCAGTCAGGTTCGCGTCAGTCACGAAGAACAGCCTACCTGCGCTTCAAGGGCGGTTTTGAAAGCGTTTTGGTAGTGTTAACGCGTCGCAACTGGCGTTGGATGGCTAACCATCAGGGAGCGGCACTCACGAAGACCACGGATCGTACGCCTGGGCCGAGGGTCATGTCTTACCGGTTGGCAGCACCACCGCTGCCGGGCCGTTGCCGGCGCCCGTGCAGGGTGCCAACCGCCGCTGTCGCGGCCCGCTGTCAAGGGGCCCGTAATCAAGGGGCGGCGTAACGGGCCAGCCGGTAGCCTGACCAATAGCCGTACCCGTTGCCTACCAGGAGTTCCTCGTGACTACTACTACCGCCACCTCAGCCGCCGTGAGCAACCAGCCGCTGGCCGAACTCGACCCGGAAATCGCCGCCGTACTGGCCCAGGAGCTTGGCCGCCAGCGCGGCACCCTGGAAATGATCGCTTCCGAAAACTTCGCCCCGCGCGCCGTGATGGAAGCCCAGGGTTCCGTCCTGACCAACAAGTACGCCGAGGGCTACCCCGGACGCCGCTACTACGGCGGCTGCGAATACGTCGACATCGCCGAGCAGCTCGCGATCGACCGCGTCAAGGAGCTCTTCGGCGCCGAATACGCCAACGTCCAGCCGCACTCCGGCGCGCAGGCCAACGCCGCCGCGCTCGCCGCCATGATCACCCCCGGTGACAAGATCCTGGGCCTGTCCCTGGCCCACGGCGGACACCTCACCCACGGCATGAAGCTGAACTTCTCCGGCAAGCTCTACAACGTGGCCGCCTACCAGGTCGAGGAAGACAACTTCCGGATCGACATGGACAAGCTGCGCGAGCAGGCCATCGCCGAAAAGCCCCAGGTGATCATCGCCGGCTGGTCCGCCTACCCGCGGCACCTCGATTTCGCCGCGTTCCGCTCGATCGCCGACGAGGTCGGCGCCCTGCTCTGGACCGACATGGCGCACTTCGCCGGCCTGGTCGCCGCCGGACTGCACCCGAGCCCGGTCCCGCACTCCGACGTCGTCACCTCCACCGTGCACAAGACGCTCGTCCGGCCCGCGCTCCGGCGTCATCCTGGCCAAGCAGGAATGGGCCAAGAAGCTCAACTCCGCCGTGTTCCCGGGCCAGCAGGGCGGCCCGCTCATGCACGTGATCGCCGCGAAGGCCGTGGCCTTCAAGATCGCCGGCACCGAGGAATTCAAGGAGCGCCAGGAGCGCGTGCTTGAAGGCGCCAAGATCATCGCCGAACGCCTCGGCCAGGCCGACGTCGCCGACGCCGGCGTCTCGGTCCTGACCGGCGGCACCGACGTGCACCTGGTCCTGGTGGACCTGCGCAACTCCCAGCTGGACGGCCAGCAGGCCGAGGACCTCCTGCACTCCGTGGGCATCACCGTCAACCGCAACGCCGTGCCGTTCGACCCCCGCCCGCCGATGGTCACCTCCGGCCTGCGCATCGGCACCCCGGCCCTGGCCACCCGCGGCTTCGGCGCCGAGGAGTTCACCGAGGTCGCGGACATCATCGCCACGGCGCTGAAGTCCGGCGCGGCCACCGATGTCGAGGCGCTGCAGGCCCGCGTGGACAAGCTCGCCGCCGACTTCCCGCTGTACCCGCAGCACGAGCAGTGGTAGTCCATGACTTCTGCTGAGACTGCAAGAACAGCACAGATCCTTGACGGCAAGGCTACCGCCGCTGCCATCAAGGCTGAGCTGACCGAACGCGTGGCCGCACTCAAGGCCAAGGGCGTCACCCCCGGACTGGGCACCATCCTGGTGGGCTCCGATCCCGGCAGCACCTGGTATGTCGGCGGCAAGCACAAGGACTGCGCCGAGGTGGGCATCACGTCCATCCGCCGCGACCTGCCGGAAGAGACCACCCAGGAAGAACTGCTGGCCGTGGTCCGCGAGCTCAACGAGAACCCGGAATGCACCGGCTACATCGTTCAGCTGCCGCTGCCCAAGCACATCGACCAGGACGTCATCCTGGAGGCCATGGACCCTGAGAAGGACGCCGACGGCCTGCACCCGATGAACCTGGGCCGGCTCGTGGCCAACGTCAGCGGACCCATGAAGTCCCCGCTGCCCTGCACGCCCAAGGGCTGCGTGGAGCTGCTGACCCGGCACGGCATCAACCTGAACGGCAAGCGCGTCCTCGTGGTGGGCCGCGGCGTCACCATCGGCCGCCCGGTGGGACTCCTGCTGACCCGCAAGGACGTCAACGCCACGGTCATCCTGGCCCACACCGGAACGGTGGACCTGCCGGCAGAACTGCGGCAGGCCGACGTCGTGATCGCCGCCGCCGGGCAGCCGCACATGATCAAGGCCGGGGACCTCAAGCCCGGCGCGATCGTGCTTGATGTCGGCGTCAGCCGGGTCGACGACGGCAACGGCAAGGCCGTGGTCACGGGAGACGTTGACCCCGCCGCGGCCGACGTCGCAGCCTGGATCTCGCCGAACCCGGGGGGAGTGGGCCCGATGACCCGGGCCATGCTCCTCGCCAACGTGGTGGAAACCGCGGAACGCCACTTGGCAGAGGAACGCCAGACGGGGCTCGCCTAAGGCTCTCCCGCGGTGGGTGAGCCTGGCTTCGGCCGGCTCACCCACCGCAGGAGTCCGCACGTTTCACCGCCGGCGGGCATAACGGAACGGATAAGTCAGGAGTTTTTACGAAAAGACTCTTTCATAGTTTGCGGCGATCCACTACCGTGGTGCGGGTGTCCGAACTTGCCTCGAAAGAATCACCCGTAAGCAGCCCCTCCGATGCCGCTCCGCAGTACGTCATCACCGCCGAGAACCTCACCAAACGCTATGGCGACGTCACCGCCGTCGACGGCATCTCCTTCCGCGTCCCCGCCGGGGAAGCCTTCGGCCTGCTGGGCCCCAACGGCGCCGGCAAATCCACCACGATGAAGATGATCGGCGGGGTCTCCCAGCGCACCTCCGGCAGCCTGAGCATCATGGGCCTGGACCCCGAACAGCACGGGCCGGAAGTCCGCGCCCACCTGGGCGTCGTCCCGCAGCAGGACAACCTGGACGAGGAACTGAAAGTCCGGGACAACCTGCTGGTCTACGGCCGCTACTTCGGCCTGCCCATGAGCTACCTCAAGCCCAAGGCCGACGAGCTGCTCGAATTCGCCCAGCTCACGGACAAGGCCAAGTCCAAGGTGGACGCCCTGTCCGGCGGCATGAAGCGGCGCCTCACGATCGCCCGCTCCCTCATCAACGAACCCCGGATCCTGCTGCTGGACGAGCCGACCACCGGCCTGGACCCGCAGGCCCGGCACATCCTCTGGGACCGGCTGTTCCGGCTCAAGGAACAGGGCGTCACCCTGATCCTCACGACCCACTACATGGACGAGGCCGAGCAGCTGTGCGACCGGCTGATCGTGGTGGACAAGGGCAAGATCATGGCCGAAGGATCTCCGGCCAGCCTGATCCGCGACTACTCCACCCGGGAGGTCCTGGAACTGCGCTTCGGCTCGGAACGCAACGCCAGCGTCGGCGCGGAGCTCGAAGGCATCGGCGAACGCCTGGAGACCCTGCCGGACCGGGTGCTCATCTACGCCCACGACGGCGAGGCCGCCCTCGAGCAGGTCACCGCCCGGGGCCTGCGGCCGGTCACGTCGCTGGTCCGCCGCTCCTCGCTCGAAGACGTCTTCCTGCGCCTGACCGGCAGGAGCCTCGTTGACTAAGGGGGAGCCGGCCAAGGCGGCGCTGACTTCGGCACCACAGGCGGCGGGCACGACGGCGGGCACGACGGCGGGCGCTGCGACGGCGGCGCCGGCCTTGCGTGCGCACTCGCCGGAGGTCTCGGCCGCCCGCGCCCGCCGCTGGGGCGCCTTCTACTACGCCGAACAGGTCCTGCGGGTCATGAAGGGCTACGGCTGGACCATCGTCATGTACGGCGTGGGACAGCCGGTGGCCTACCTGTTCGCGATGGGCGTTGGCCTGGCCACGCTGGTCGAGGCCAACGGCGCCGGCGTCTTCGGCGGGGTCAGCTACCTGACGTTCATCGCGCCGGCCCTGCTGATCTCGGCGGCCGTCATGACGGCCGCCAATGAGTTCACGTTCCCGGTGATGGACGGCTTCAAATGGCGGCGCGTCTACTACGGGCCGCACGCCTCGCCGCTGACCCCGGAGCAGATCGCCGGCGGCCAGGTCATCGCCGTCACCATCCGTTTCCTGCTGCAGTCGGCCATCTACTTTGCCGTCGTCGCGCTGTTCGGGGCCGCGCCCGGCGCCTGGGCCTGGGTTTCGATCCTCATCGCCACGCTCGCCGGCCTGTCCTTCGGCCTGCCGCTCATGGCCTACGCGGCGTCGGTCCAGCAAGACAAGGGCCAGTTCGCCATGGTCATGCGGTTCATCGTCATGCCGCTGTTCCTCTTCTCCGGCACGTTCTTCCCGCTGGACACGCTCCCGCTCGGAGTCCGCTGGATCGGCTGGATCTCACCGATCTGGCACGGAACGGAGCTTGGCCGCGTGGTCAGCTACGGGTACGAGGAAGAGCCGTGGCTCACCATCGTCCACCTCGTCTTCCTGCTGGGCCTGGCGGCTGCCGGCTGGGTCCTGACCAAACGCCAGTTCGCCAAAAGGATGGCCTCATGAGCGTTCTCACCGGAAGTTTCAACACCGGGGACCACAGCGTCACGGAAGCCGCACGGCAACGGCGCTTCGG
Source organism: uncultured Actinomycetota bacterium (assembly GCA_963810895.1). GTDB lineage: Bacteria > Actinomycetota > Actinomycetes > Actinomycetales > Micrococcaceae > Arthrobacter. The sequence continues at coordinate 14,753 of CAWEPM010000020.1, read as the reverse complement.
GCCCATCTACTCCCGCAACGTCCGCGCCGTCGTCGCCCGCGGGCTCATGGCCACCAAGAGCAGCAACTGGATGGTCATGGTTTCCGGGTTCTTCGAACCCGTGCTGTACCTGATCTCCATGGGCGTGGGCCTGGGCGCAATCGTGGGCTCCGTCCAGGGCCCGGGCGGGCAGGAGATCAGCTACGCCGCCTACATCGCGCCGGCGCTGCTGGCGGTGTCCGCCATGAACGGCGCCGTCTATGACTCCACCTGGAATGTCTTCTTCAAGATGAACTTCGCCAAGCTGTACCAGGGCATGCTCTACACCTCGCTGGGGCCGCTGGATGTCGCCATGGGCGAAATCTTCCTGGCCCTGCTGCGCGGGGCCATGTACGCCACCGGCTTCACGGCAGTGATGGGCGTGATGGGCCTGATCACCACGCCGTGGGCCGTCCTGATGATCCCGGCCTCGGTGCTCATTGCCTTCGGCTTCGCGAGCTTCGGCATGGGGATCACGAGCTTCATGAAGACGTTCCAGCAAATGGACTGGATCAATTTCGTGATGCTGCCGATGTTCCTTTTCAGCGCCACGTTCTACCCGCTCAGCGTCTACCCGCAGTACATCCAGTGGTTCATCCAGGCCATGCCGCTGTGGCACGGCGTGGAACTGCTGCGCCAGATCAGCGTAGGCGTGTTCACCCCGGCCACCGCCCTGCACGTCGGCTACTACCTCGTCATGATTGCCCTCGGCGTCCTGCTCACCACGGGCCGCCTGCGCAAGCTGTTCCTCAAATAAACAAGGAGATCCCATGATCGGAACATGGCACGCACTCGTGATCGACTGCGAGGATCCGGACATGCTCGCAGGCTTCTACCAGGAGGTCCTGGGCATGATCCGGGTGCAGGAGGACGCGGACTGGATATCGATCGGCGACGCCGCCGACCGTCCCGCCGTCGCGTTCCAGCGCGTGGACCGGCTGGTCCGGCCGCAGTGGCCGGACGCCGAGCATCCGCAGCAGATGCACGTTGATGTGAAAGTCGCCGACCTCGACGCCGGCGAGGCCGAGGTCCTCCGGCTGGGCGCCACGCGCCTGGAGGGCGGCGGGAAGTCCTTCCGGGTCTACACGGACCCCAGCGGCCACCCGTTCTGTTTGGTCCTGTCCTGAGCTGCGCCTGTCCCGAGCTGCTGTCCTGAGCCGTTCTTCCTGACCCATGCATAGCGGCGGCGTTCGCCCGGGGTGGAAGCGCCGCGGGCGGCCGGCCCCGTTTGCGATAATGGGCTCATGCAATCTCTGGGTAGCTCCGCGTCCGCGTCCACGTCCACCACGGCCACGGGCCGGTTCTCCATGTTCCGCATCAGCGGGCCGGGGATGCTGGTCTTCATCATCGCGTTCACGGTCGCCGTGATCTTCGCGGCCAACCAGAACGACGTCGTCGGCTGGATCGTGGCGATCATTGCCGGCGCCTGGCTGGCGCTGGCCTCGTTTGTGGTGTTCAGCATCCAGAGGGCCGCCAAGAGGGCCGGGGCCAGGCTCGACGAGGCCCAGAACGCCTTCAACGCCGCCACCGGCCGGGCGCCGACGCCCGGCAGCGTGGACCATGGCGGCACCCGCGTGGTCAGTGAAAGCCGCGGATCGGAAAGCGTCCGGGACATGAAGCTGGACCACTCCTTCAAGATTGTCCAGGTTCAGGTCCGCGTGGTCGAGCAGGAGCGCGCCAAGGGCGAGGCCGCGGACCACGAGACGATCCGCCGGGCCCTGGAGACCATTGAGATCACCGCGACCAACGCCCGGGACATGATCAAATCCTCCGGCGGCGACGACGAACCCGTCAGCGGAACCATCATCGACTAGAGTGGATCGGGTGAGCTCGGCATTGAAGAAGGACCACCTTCGCATCGCATCAGTCAACGTCAACGGCCTTCGTGCCGCCTATAAGAAGGGCATGGCGGAGTGGCTTGAGCCGCGCGAGGTGGACATTCTCTGCCTCCAGGAGGTCCGCGCGCCTGACGCGATCGTCCAGGAGCTGCTCGGCGAGGGCTGGTTCATCCTGCACGCCGAGGCAGAGGCCAAGGGCCGGGCCGGCGTCGCCATCGCCTCCCGCGAAGAGCCGCTGGCCACCCGCGTGGGCATCGGGGAGGACTACTTCGCCACGACCGGACGCTGGGTCGAGGCGGACTACACCGTGCGGGATGCGGCACGGGCAGGCATCGCAGCTGACCGTCGTGAGCGCCTACGTGCACTCGGGCGAGGCCGGCACGCCCAAGCAGGATGACAAGTTCCGCTTCCTGGACGTCATGATCAGGCGGCTCCCCGAACTCGCCAAGCACAGCGACCACGCGCTCGTGGTGGGTGACCTGAACGTCGGGCACACGGAGCTCGACATCAAGAACTGGAAGGGCAACGTCAAACGTGCCGGCTTCCTGCCGGAGGAGAGGGCCTATTTCGACCGCTTCTTCGGCGAGGAAATCGGCTGGAAGGATGTTCACAGGGGCCTGGCGGGTAACGTCGACGGCCCCTACACTTGGTGGTCGCAACGGGGCCAGGCCTTCGACAACGACACCGGCTGGCGCATCGATTACCACATGGCCACGCCCGCTCTCGCTGCCGCCGCAGTGTCAGCCGTTGTTGACCGGGCACCGTCCTGGGACACACGCTTCTCCGACCACGCCCCGCTGGTAGTGGACTACCGGCTCTAGTCTTAAGGCTTCCACGAATGACCACCACTTCAACTGTGACCGACGCCGGCGCCGCCCCCGAAGCCGCGAAGGCCGCTCCGGCGACCACCGGAGCCCGGCACCGCATCCTCTCCGGCATGCAGCCCTCGGCCGACTCCCTGCACCTGGGCAACTACCTCGGGGCCCTCGTGAACTGGGTCCGGATGCAGGACGAGTACGACGCCGTCTTCTTCATCCCGGACCTGCACGCGATCACCGTTCCGCAGGATCCCGCCGAACTGGCCCACCGCACCAGGGTCACGGCCGCGCAGTACATTGCCGGCGGCGTGGACGTCGAAAAGTGCACGCTGTTCGTCCAGTCCCAGGTGCCGGAGCACGCCCAGCTGGCATGGGTCCTGAACTGCATCACGGGATTCGGCGAGGCGTCCCGGATGACCCAGTTCAAGGACAAGGCCCACAAACAGGGCTCGGACCAGGCCAGCGTCGGCCTGTTCACCTACCCGATCCTGCAGGCCGCGGACATCCTCCTCTACCAGCCGCACGGTGTCCCCGTGGGCGAGGACCAGCGCCAGCACGTGGAACTGAGCCGCGACCTGGCCCAGCGGTTCAACTCCCGCTTCGGTCAGACGTTTACGGTGCCGCAGCCCTTCATCCAGAAGGAATCCGCGAAGATCTACGATCTGCAGCACCCCACCGCCAAGATGTCCAAGTCAGCGGAGTCGCCGGCGGGCCTGATCAACCTGCTCGACGATCCCAAGGTCACCGCCAAGCGGATCAAGTCGGCCGTCACGGATGCGGAGACGGAAATCAGGTTCGACCGTGAGGCGAAGCCGGGCGTGTCCAACCTGCTGACCATCTACTCGGGGATCACCGGGCAGAGCGTTGAGGCCCTTGTCGCCGCCTATGAGGGCAAGATGTACGGCCACCTCAAGGTGGACCTCGCCGAGGTTGTCACGGAGCACCTGACGCCGATCCGGAACCGCGCCAATGAGCTGCTGGACGATCCCGCGGAGCTGGACCGGCTGCTGGCCCTCGGCGCGGACAAGGCCCGGGAGATTGCCTCGGTCACTCTGCGCGACGTCTACGCCAAGGTGGGTTTCCTGCCGTACGCCGGCGCCCACGGAGTCCGCTAGGTCAATGTCCTCCGTCAGCAAAGTCACCGCGAAAGCCGCCACGTCGAACGGGCAGCGCAGCGAAGGCATCAGCATCGGTGTGATCCTGAGCTTCCCGGCGGACATCGCTGAGGAGCTCCAGCGCTGGCGCGCATCCTTCGGGGACCCGATGGCCACCGTCGTCCCGGCCCACATCACGCTGGTCACCACCACCATGACGCAGGACTGGGAAGCGACCTGCAGCCATGTCCGGGACGTGGCACGCCGGCAGGAGCCCTTCACGGTCACCATCGCGGGGACCGGGTCCTTCCGGCCGGTGTCCCCGGTGGTCTTCCTGAACGTGGAGGACGGCTTCGGGGACTGCGTGAACCTGCACCGCCAGCTGCAGTCCGGCCCGCTCGAGCGGGAACTGCCGTTCGACTACCACCCGCACGTTACCGTGGCCCACGACGTCGCCCCGGAAAGCCTCGATGAAGCCGAAACGGTCCTCAAGGATTACAGGGCCTCGTTCCCGGTGGCTAGCATGGGACTCTACGAGCACGACGACAACGGCATCTGGCAGCTACGGGAAGAGCTTGACTTTGGGACCAAACCTCACCACGACAGAGGCCAGGACGGCAGCGCAAGCGCCCGCTAAGCCGCCGGTTCCCACCGATCTGGCCGGGCTGAAACTGGAAGTCATCCGCAAGAGGGTCGAGTGGGGCAGGGTCCGACGCTCCGGCGGCGGATGGATGGCGTCGATGATGGCGATGGTGGGGTGGCTGCTGGCCCGGGTCAACGCGCTGCTGCCTGTGCGGGTATACACGCACTACCTCCGCCAGCGCGGCCCGCTGTTGAGTGCGGGCATCGGGTTCAGGATGTTCTTCTCCATCACGGGCCTGTTGGCCACCGGATTCTCCATTGCCGGCCTCGTCCTCAGCGAACATCCGGCCCTGCTGGACCAGATCATCAAGAGCGTGGCCGCCGCCGCGCCTGGCCTGTTGCAGGTCGACGGCAGCCCGGGACTGGTTGATCCCTATCAGCTGCTGAACCCCACCAGCCTCGGCTGGGCCGCCGGGATTGCCGCTGTGGTCACCGTGTTCACGGCGCTAGGCTGGATCAGCGGCATCCGCGACGGTGTGCGGGGCATGATGCGGCTCGGCCCGCTGGTGATGAATCCGATCCTGCAGATACTCAAGGACGTCGGCACGCTGCTACTGATGGGAGTGGCCCTGGTGGTCAGCTCTGCAGCCTCACTGATATTCGGCACGGCCGCGGGCTGGGTGGCCGAGCAGCTAGGCCTCGATCCGGTGGTGGCCGGGCCGCTGACGACGTCCATCACGATCCTCGTGCCGCTGCTGCTCGGCTGGGGTACGGCACTGATCATGTATCGGGTGGCCGCAGGGCTGAAACCGGCCCGCCGCTCACTGCTGGAAGGGACCACCCTCGCCGCGGTGGGCGCCACCGTGCTGCAGATCTTCAGCACCCAGCTGCTGGCCAGCGCGGGCAAGAACCCCATCCTGGCGCCCTTCGCCATCATCATCGGCCTGCTGATCTGGTTCAACCTGGTCAGCCAGGTCTACGTGATCTGCGCCGCGTGGGTGGCGATCCGGGAGGAGGACCTCAAGACCGAGCCCGCCGTCACGACCACCGGGTGGGGCGCCCGGCGCGTCCAGCCGGGCAAGACGCCGGTGGAGCGCCGGCGAGCCCGGCACGCCGGAGGCCACTGTCCGCCGCGTTCAGGCGTCGAGGTACTGGTCGGCCCACGCCGAAATAATCTTCGCGGCGCGGGCCGCCTGGCCCTTGCCCGTCAGGAGGTGGTCGCTGCCCTCCAGCGAGACGAAGCTGCGCGGGTGGCGTGCCGTCCGGAAGATGGTGCTGGCGTTTTCGATCCCCACCGTGTTGTCGGTGGGGGAGTGCAGCACCATGAGCGGCTTGTGCAGCTGCCGGATGCAGTCCGTCAGGTCCGCGTTTTCCAGGTCCTCGACGAAGTGCCGCCGGATCTCCACGCGCTTGCCGCCGAGGTCCACCTCGGCGCTTCCCTCGCTCAGGATCCGGTCCAGCGCGGCATCGAAGACGTGGGCCACGTGCTTGGGCGAGAAGGGTGCCCCCACCGTGGCCACGGCCTTGAGTTCCGGGATCTGCCGGGCGGCGGACAGCACGGCAGCGCCGCCGAACGAGTGGCCCACGAGCAACGACACCCGCCGGCCCGAGTCCCGCATGAATTCGGCGGCCTTGACGGTGTCGGCCACCTTGTGGCTGAAGGACCCCTCCGACCACATCCCCGCGGACTCGCCGAGCCCCACGTTGTCGAACCGGAGCATGCCCACGCCGTTGTCCGCCAGGGCCTTGCACATCCGCGACGCCGACGGGCTGTCCTTGCCCAGGGTGAAGCCGTGGGAGAACACGCCCCAGCCCTTCACCGGGCCTTCGGGCAGGTCCACAATGCCGGAGAGGAGCTCGCCGGTGGAACCCTGGAAGGAGACTTTTTCTGAGCGGGACACGGTGTCCCCTTTCGTGTGAGCGGGTAGACGACGACGGCGCCCCCACCCAAAAGGTGAGAGGCGCCGTCGTCGTGTTTCTCTTGGTTCTGACTCTCTAAGTCTGGCGAACCGGTTCCTAGATCTTGCGGGACAGGATGGCCTGCTTGACCTCGGCGATAGCCTGGGTGACCTGGATGCCGCGAGGGCAGGCCTCGGTGCAGTTGAAGGTGGTGCGGCAGCGCCACACGCCTTCCTTGTCGTTGAGGATCTCCAGGCGCATGTCGCCGGCGTCATCACGGGAATCGAAGATGAAGCGGTGCGCGTTGACGATCGCCGCCGGGCCGAAGTACTGGCCGTCGGTCCAGAACACCGGGCAGGACGAGGTGCACGCGGCGCACAGGATGCACTTGGTGGTGTCGTCGAACCGCTCGCGGTCCTCGGCGGACTGCAGGCGTTCCTTGGTGGGCTCGTGGCCACGGTTGATCAGGAAGGGCATGACTTCGCGGAAGGACTGGAAGAACGGCTCCATGTCCACGATCAGGTCCTTCTCCACCGGCAGGCCCTTGATCGGCTCGACCGTGATGGGCTTGGACGTGTCCAGGTCCTTCAGCAGGGTCTTGCAGGCCAGGCGGTTGCGGCCGTTGATGCGCATGGCATCGGAACCGCAGACGCCGTGGGCGCAGGAGCGGCGGAAGGAGACGCTGCCGTCCATCTCCCACTTGATCTTGTGCAGGGCGTCCAGGACACGGTCGGTGCCGTACATGGTGACCTTGAAGTCATCCCACGTGGCGTCCTCGGACACCTCGGGGTTGTAGCGGCGCACGCGCAGCGTGACGTCGAAGGACGGGATTTCCCCGCCCCCGCCGACGCCGGCGGGCAGTTCGATCTTGGATGCTGGCTCAGCGAGTTCAGCGCTCATCTTAGTACTTCCTCACCATCGGCTCGTAGCGCGTAAAGACCACCGGTTTGGTGGCAAGCCGGATGCCCGCAATGGCCTCGGCGGAACCATCCGCCGGAGCATGCTCATCCTTGTACGCCATGGAGTGCTTCATGAATTTTTCGTCGTCGCGCTCGGGGAAGTCCTCGCGGAAGTGGCCGCCGCGGGACTCTTCGCGGTGCAGGGCCGCCACGGTCATGACCTTGGCGAGTTCCAGCAGGAAGCCCAGCTCCACGGCCTCGAGCAGGTCCAGGTTGAAGCGCTTGCCCTTGTCCTGGACGCTGATGCGCTGGTACCGCTCCTCGAAGGACGCGATGTCCTTCAGGACCTGGTTCAGCGTGTCGGCGGTGCGGAACACCTGCATGTTGGCATCCATGGTGTCCTGCAGTTCCTTGCGGATCGCAGCGACCTTCTCGGTGCCGTTGGAGGTCCGGACGTGGTCCAGCAGGTTCAGCGTGTAGGCCTCCGGGTCCGCCGGGAGCTCCACGAAGTCCGCGGTCTTGGCGTATTCGGCGGCGGCGATGCCGGCGCGCTTGCCGAACACGTTGATGTCCAGCAGCGAGTTGGTGCCCAGGCGGTTGGAGCCGTGGACGGAGACGCAGGCGACCTCGCCGGCGGCGTAGAGGCCCGGGACCACGGTGTCGTTGTCCTGGAGGACCTCGGCGCTGATGTTCGTGGGGATGCCGCCCATGGCGTAGTGCGCCGTCGGGAAGACCGGAACCGGCTCCGTGTACGGCTCCACGCCCAGGTAGGTGCGGGCGAACTCGGTGATGTCCGGCAGCTTGGCGTCGATGTGCGCGGGCTCAAGGTGCGTCAGGTCCAACAGGACGTAGTCCTTGTTCGGGCCGCAGCCGCGTCCCTCACGGACTTCGTTGGCCATGGAGCGGGCCACGATGTCGCGCGGGGCGAGGTCCTTGATGGTGGGCGCGTAGCGCTCCATGAAGCGTTCACCCTCGGAGTTGCGCAGGATGGCGCCTTCGCCGCGGGCGGCCTCGGAGAGCAGGATGCCCAGGCCGGCGAGGCCGGTCGGGTGGAACTGGAAGAACTCCATGTCCTCCAGCGGGATGCCGCGGCGGAACGCGATGCCCATGCCGTCACCGGTGAGGGTGTGGGCGTTGGAGGTGGTCTTGAAGACCTTCCCGGCGCCGCCGGAGGCGAACACCACGGACTTGGCCTGGAAGACATGCAGTTCGCCGGAGGCGAGGTCGTAGGACACGACGCCGGCAACGCGCTTCTGCTTGTACGGGGTGCCGTCCTCGCGGACCGCGTCTTCCTCGACCGTCAGGAGGTCCAGGACGTAGTACTCGTTGTAGAACTCAACGTTGTGCTTGACGCAGTTTTGGTACAGGGTCTGCAGGATCATGTGGCCGGTGCGGTCGGCGGCGTAGCAGGCGCGGCGGACCGGTGCCTTGCCGTGGTCGCGGGTGTGGCCGCCAAACCGGCGCTGGTCAATGCGGCCCTCGGGCGTGCGGTTGAACGGCAGGCCCATCTTTTCCAGGTCCAGGACGGCGTCGATCGCTTCCTTCGCCATGACCTCGGCTGCGTCCTGGTCAACCAGGTAGTCGCCGCCCTTGATGGTGTCGAAGGTGTGCCACTCCCAGTTGTCCTCTTCGACGTTGGCCAGGGCCGCACACATGCCGCCCTGCGCCGCGCCGGTGTGGGACCGCGTGGGGTAGAGCTTGGTCAGTACTGCTGTTCGGGCGCGCTGACCGGATTCGATCGCCGCGCGCATCCCGGCGCCACCGGCACCGACGATTACGACGTCGTACTTATGGACCTGCATACCAGATGCTCTTTCTCTCAAAATTCGCTGTAACCCACCGGCAGGTCGCGCCTGCGCGGTGAAGTTTCGTGCAATCTGCGCCTGCGCTCGGCAGGCAAGATCAGTTGCCGCGGCGGACCGTCAGTGCCTGCCCGAAGGGGCGGTGGTCCGCGGCGGCGCGGCCGTTACGGCTGAGCCGTGACGGCTGCGCCCCTAAGGCGCAGGGCAGAAGCCGCCGGGAAGCTGGACGCCGTTGGCCACGGGGCACGGATCGAACGTGAAGATGACCAGGGTGCCCAGGATGATGATGACGGTGGTGGCCGCGTAGAGGACGATCTTCAGCCAGAGGCGCGTGGCGTCCTTCTCGGCGTAGTCATTGATGATCGTGCGGACGCCGTTGGTGCCGTGCAGCATGGCGAGCCACAGCATGGCCAGGTCCCAGAACTGCCAGAACGGGTCGGCCCACTTGCCGGCCACGAAGCCGAAGTCGATCGCGTGGATGCCCTCGCCGACCAGCAGGTTGACGGTCAGGTGGCCGAAGATCAGCACCACCAGCACGACGCCGGAGAGCCGCATGAAGAGCCAGGCGAACATCTCGAAGTTGCCCTTGGACGCACCGTTGCGCCGGTACTTCGGCTGGATCTTTCCGCTGCGCGGACTCTGAATGGTTGCAGTCATGGCTTAGTGACCTCCAAGGGCGAGGGACAGGTGGCGGATGGCGAAGCCGGCCATGACGACGACCCAGAGGCCCAGGACCGTCCAGAGCATCTGACGCTGGTACTTGGCACCCTTCTTCCAGAAGTCGACGGCGATGATCCGCAGGCCGTTGAAGGCGTGGAACACGATCGCTGCGACGAGGCCCGTTTCACCCAGGGCCATGAGGGGGTTCTTGTAGGCACCAATGACGGCGGTGTAGGCCTCGGGGGACACACGCACCAATGAGGTGTCCAGCACGTGGACCAACAAGAAGAAGAAAATCACTACACCGGTAATGCGGTGTCCAACCCAGGACCACATGCCTTCACGGCCGCGGTACAAGGTGCCAGCTGGTTTTGTCGGCACTGAATAAACCTCCCTGCAACACAGCGGCGCTGGCATGGGATCCACGCGGGGGGAACGCCTGCTGCGAGAGCACTCGTAAGCTCAAGCCTAAATCTAGGCTTCGCTCACAGCTTATTCAATTTGGGAACCCGTTGTTGACAGGCCCCGGCGCGGTTTTCCGTCTCTTTTGAGACGAACGCCACATTTGTCTGTTGCTGCGGCCGCGGCCGCAGGGGTTGGAAGGGCGTGATCCCGGCCCAGTCAGGGGTGATTCGGCCGGTGTCGGCTAAAGTAGCCCTGATGACTACAGACAAAGTGACAAGCCAGGATTCACCGCTGGACCGTTTTATTGCGGTCATTCCGGCGGGCGGGGTAGGGACCCGTCTCTGGCCCCTGTCACGGGCAGCAGCCCCGAAATTCCTTCACGACCTGACCGGTTCGGGCAGCACGCTGCTGCGCGCAACCTATGACCGCCTCCAGCCCGTCGCCGGCAAGCACGTGCTGGTGGTGACCGGCGCCGCCCACCGCGCAGCCGTCTGCCGCCAGCTGCCCGAGGTCCTGGAATCCGACCTCGTCCTGGAAAGCGAACCCAAGGACTCCGGTGCTGCGATCGGCCTCGCCGCGGCCATCCTGCACGAGCGGGACCCGGACACCATCATGGGCTCCTTCGCCGCGGACCAGGTCATCAGCCCGGACGACCTCTTCCAGGACGCCGTCCGTGAGGCCGTCTACACCGCGGCCGCGGGGAAGATCGTCACCATCGGCATCAAGCCCACCCACCCCTCCACCGGATTCGGCTACATCCGCTCCGGCGCGAACCTCAATATCCCCGACGCTCCCCGTGCGCAGTCTGTGGTGGAGTTCGTGGAGAAGCCCAGCGAGGAAGTGGCCCAGCAGTACATTGACAGCGGTGACTACGTCTGGAACGCCGGCATGTTCGTGGCGCCCGTCTCGCTGATGCTCAAGCACCTCGAGGCCAACCAGCCCGAGCTCTTCGCCGGACTGCAGGAGATCGCCAAGGCCTGGGACACCCCGGAGCGCGACGCCGTCACGGCCCGGGTGTGGCCGACGCTGCCCAAGATCGCCATTGACTACGCCGTCGCCGAACCCGCCGCCGCCGCCGGCGACGTCGCCGTGGTGCCCGGAACGTTCCTCTGGGACGACGTCGGGGACTTTGCCTCCGTGGGCCGGCTCAACAGCGCCAAGGAAGTCGACGAGGTCACGGTACTGGGCGAGGGCGCACGCGTCTTCACCGAGAACGCCAGTGGCGTGGTGGTTTCCGATACCAAGCGGGTGATCGCCCTGATCGGCATCAAGGACGTCGTGATCGTTGACACCCCGGACGCCCTGCTGGTCACCACCAAGGAACACTCGCAGCGGGTCAAGCAGGCCGTGGATGCCATCAAGGCCAAGGGCGACACCGACGTCCTGTAGGCGGATTGGGGCGGCTCTTGGCCTTCCTGCGTTCAGCAATCCGTAACGCGCCGTACCCGATGCCGCTATTCCTTGTCCGCTCGATAGAGTTGTTCCGTGCGCAACTATTCGACTGAAGCTGAGCCCACGACTCTCGTGGGGCCGTGGCTGGAGCCCCTCCTGCCGGAGCTGATCGCTTTCCGCCGCGACCTCCATGCGCACCCGGAACTGTCGTTCAAGGAGTTCCGCACCACCGACAAGCTGGCCAAGCGGCTCGAGGCAGCAGGGCCTCAAGCCCCGGCGCCTTGAGGGCACCGGGCCTGACCGTCGACGTCGGACAGGGCCCCATCGCCACCGCCCTGCGCGGTGATATCGACGCCCTGCCGATCATCGAGGAAACGGGCCTTGAGTTCGCCTCGAAGAACCACGGCGTGACCCACGCCTGCGGCCACGACGTCCACACCACCACGATGCTTGGGATCGCCCTGGTCCTGCAGCGCATGCATGAGCACGTCCCCGCTGCGGGGCACGGTCCGGATCATCTTCCAGCCGGCCGAGGAAACCATGCCCGGCGGCGCCACCTCGTGCATCGAGCAGGGCGTCCTGGACGGCGTGCCGCGCATCCTGGCGCTGCACTGCGACCCCCGGATCGAGGTCGGCAAGATCGGCACCCGGATCGGGGCCATCACCTCCGCCTCGGACACCATCAAGATTGAGCTCTCCGGCCGCGGCGGCCACACCTCGCGCCCGCACCTGACCGAGGAGCTGGTCTTCGCCCTGGCGCAGATCGCGGTCAACGTTCCCGCCGTGCTGTCCCGCCGCGTCGATGTCCGCAGCGGCGTATCGGTGGTCTGGGGCCAGATCTCCGCAGGCTCGGCCCCGAACGCCATCCCCGGCAGCGGCTACATGGCCGGCACCATGCGGTGCCTGGACCGCGAGGCCTGGCACGACGCCGGCGAGCTGCTCGACGACATCATCCGGCAGGTCGCCGAGCCGTACGGCGTCGACGTCCATCTGGAACACACCCGCGGCGTCCCGCCGGTGGTCAACTCCGAGCACGAGACCGCGCTGATCGAGGCCGCGGCCCGCGCCGAAATCGGCGAGGGCGCCGTGGTCCTGACCCCGCAGTCCATGGGCGGGGAAGACTTCGCCTGGTTCCTGGCCGACACCCCCGGCGCCATGATGCGCCTCGGCACCAAGACCCCCGGCGGGGAAGAGTACGACCTCCACCGCGGCGACTACATCGTCGATGAGCGGGCGCTTGGCCTCGGCATCCAGGTGCTCACGGCGGCGGCCCTGCGCACCATCCGCGACCTGTAAGCCGTTCCGCCCGGGCCCCTACACCGGGCCCGCCCTGCTGCACCCGGCCAGGACCGCCGCGCGGAGTTTCCCCACCTATGCCGGCACGACGCCGGGACACGCCGGCGGTGCGGGCCGACACGCCGTCGGCACCCGTCAAACGTGGGGAAACTCGGCGGCAGCGGCGGGGAATCGTGCCGCGGCGGCCCCTTCTACGTCGATGCCGGTTCCCGCTCCGCAATTCAGTTGTGCACAACTAAATTGTACACAATTAAATTGTGCGGTACGGTGGAGTCATGACCACGCCAGAGGAAGCCCGCACGGCCGGTCCGGAAGCGCTCCGCCTGAACCGGCAGGTGTGCTTTGCGATGTACTCGGCCTCGCGTGCCGCCACGGCCGCCTACCGGCCCATGCTCGAGGAGCTCGGCCTGACCTACCCGCAGTACCTCGCCATGCTGGTGCTCTGGGAGGCGGAACCGCGCAGCGTGCGTGAACTGGGGGAGGAGCTCGGCCTCGACTCCGGCACGCTCTCGCCGCTGCTCAAGCGGCTCGAAGCGCTCGGCCTCGTCCAGCGCCGCCGGTCCGCCGAGGACGAGCGCCGCGTGGAGATCTTCCTGACCGACGCCGGCGCCGCCCTGAGCGCCAAGGCCAGCGGCATCCCGCAGCGACTGGCGGACGCCGCCGGCCTCACGGCCGCGGAACTGGACCAGCTCCGCGACACCCTGGGCCGGCTGACCAACGCGCTCCACGCCGTCCCGCTAGGCCTTCCCCGCTGGCGCTTCCGCCACGTCCTTTCCAGGCCCCACGGCCGACGTCGAAATCGCGGGAGGCGTGCCAGCTCGCCGGAACTTTACGGCGTACTCCGCACGCTTCCGGCGACTTCCTCCGCCAACACCTTCTTCCCGCCGACAGAACGGAACCCCATGAAGACCCTTTACACAGCCGAGGCCCTGGCCTCCGGCGAAGGCCGCGACGGCACCGCCGTCAGCAAGGACGGCAAGCTCAGCGTCACCCTTGCCAGCCCGGTGGAACTCGGCGGCGACGGCGCGGGCACCAACCCCGAGCAGCTCTTCGCCGCCGGCTACGCCGCGTGCTTCCACTCCGCCCTGCGCCTGGTCGGACGCCAACAAAAGCGGACCTGACGGACTCCGCCGTCGCCGCCAAGATCCACCTCGGCGCCCTCGACGGCGGTGCCGGCTATGGCATCGCCGCCGAACTTGAGATCGCCCTTCCCGCCGTGGACCGCGAAACCGCCGAGGCCCTCGTGGCCAAGGCCCACGAGATCTGCCCCTACTCCAACGCCACCCGCGGCAACATCACTGTCGACATCACGATCCTGGAGGTCGCCGCATGAGCGCCAACACCGAAACTCTCACCCTGCCCGCCACCACCCGCGAGATCCAGCTGGCGTCCCGCCCGCACGGCCGCCCCGTGCCGGCGAACTTCCGCCTCGCCGAGTCGCCGCTGCCCGAACTGCAGGACGGCCAGGTCCTGGTCCGCAACCTCTACATCTCGGTAGACCCGTACATGCGCGGCCGCATGAACGACGTCAAGTCCTACTCCGCGCCGTTTGCGCTGGATGCCGCCCTCGACGGCGGCGCCGTCGGCGAAGTGATCGCGTCCCGGGCCGAAGGGCGCGCCGTGGGCGACACCGTCGTGCACAGCCTCGGCTGGCGCGAATACGCCGTCGTCGATGCCGCGGCCACCACCGCGGCGCGCACCGACCTGGCGCCCGCGTCGGCATTCCTCGGTGCCCTCGGCATGACCGGGCTGACCGCCTACGCGGGACTGCTGAAGGTCGCCGAGTTCAAGCCCGGCGATGTCGTCTTCGTCTCCGGCGCCGCCGGTGCCGTCGGCTCGCTGGTGGGGCAGATCGCCAAGGCCATGGGCGCGTCCCGGGTGATCGGCAGCGCCGGCTCGCCGGAAAAGGTGGCCCGGCTGCTCGAGCTCGGCTTCGACGCCGCGTTCAACTACCACGACGGCCCGGTCGCGCGAACAGCTCGCCGCGGCCGCGGGTGAGCGCGGCATCGACGTCTACTTCGACAACGTCGGCGGCGAGCACCTCGAAGCC
>CAWEPM010000019.1:0-41637 GCA_963810895.1 uncultured Actinomycetota bacterium | reverse complement strand
GACGGGCTCCGCCAGGTCCGCCAGTACTCCCTCTCCGGCGACGCCGGGACCAGCCGCAGCTTCACCACCAAGCTCGACGACGGCGGCGAGGTCTCCCCCGGCGCTCATACAACGTGGCCGTTGGCGATGTCATCGCAATCTCCGACCCGACTCGGCGAAACGCCGCTCAAGGAGGGCGACGGCCCGTGGCCCTGGCCTCCGCCGGTATCGGCTGCATCAGCCCACCGCGTCCACCTGCGTTCCCTCGCCGAGTCCGGTCGGCAACGCCAGGTCCTGGTCCTGCACGCGGAAAGCACCCTGGACAGCCGGGCGCCGTGCTCCGAGCACCTACGACGACGTCGAGCGCCTCGACGGCCACGATCTCCAGCTCGGCTCGAGCAGCCGGTCGCCGGGGCGAGGACCGTTTTCACTACCCTGCGCGAAGTGGACCTGCCCGCGAACGCGTCCCTGTACCTGTGCGGTCCGCTGCCGTTCATGAAAGACATCCGCAACGAGGCCATCAACGCCGGCATCCCGGCCACGAAGATCCACTATGAGGTCTTCGGCCCGGACATCTGGCTCGCCAGCTAATTCTCATCGATTGCTCCGTAAACGCCCTTTTGAGGGGTAACGAGCGGGCCACGGAGCAATCGATGAGAGCACGACGGCTGCCGGGCCCGCCGTCAAGGAAGGTGGGGCCGCCGTCGTGGTTAAACCTGACAAGCAGCCAGGCACGTCATCCCGCGGCAGGCGCCCCGTTGATCGCGTGGCCGAAGCGCAGCAGGTTGCCCGGGTCGTAGGTGGACTTCGCGGCCCGCATCCGCTCGTAGACCGCCGGCGACCAGGCCCGGGCCCGGTCGGCCTCGTCGCCCGGCTCGCCATGGAAATTGACCAGCGTGTATCCGGTCGAGTAGGGAGCCATCGCGGCAAGGATGGCGCGGATGGATGCGGTGACAGCCTCCACCGATTCCGGCACCTTGAGTCCGACAAGGAACAGCAGGAACGCCGCGTCGCGCCCGGACACGGCGTTCGGGAGGACCCCGCCGCGGGACAGCGCCCCGCCGAGGGGCCGGATCTCGACCAGAAGCAGCGGGCAGTCCGAACCGTCCCCCGCCAGCTCGAGCAGGTCCGCGACAGTCTCCTCGCCGAAATCCTTCAGCAGCGCGCCGCCGTCCGTGAAGGGCAGCGGGTCCGCCGGGTCCATGTGGATCTGGTCGACGTCCGAGGTAGCTCATGGGTCCGGCCGTGTCCATCAGAGGGGTTGAGACCGCGCGCATCGGAGCAAGCAGCGCGTCGCCGTCCTCACGGTTCCCGAGGAAGGCAAAGCGCAGGTGGACCACGAACTGGCCGCGGAGGGGCGGCGGAACGAAGTCCATGTCCGGAAGACGCAGCAGGGAGATCGACGGCGAGGCGTCGTCAGGCAGCGTGGGTAGCCACTCGCGGAATGCGGTCAGAATCGGCGCCGCGTCCGCCCCGGGGTAAATGATCCCTCCGCCGTAGAAATCCCCGAGTGGAAAGAGGTTGAACTCGAGCGCGGTGACGATCCCGAAGTTGCCCTTGCCCCCGCACATCAGTGCGAACAGCTCGGCTTCGGCCTCGGCGTCGATCCGGCGCAGCGCGCCATCGGCGGTAACCACGTCCATGCTCCGGACGTGGTCCGCCGCGAAGCCGTGGGCGCGGCCCAGCACGGGCAGCCCGCCGCCCACCGTGTACCCGACGACACCGACGTCGGTGCTCGAGCCGTGCAGTCCGATCAGCCCGTGGGGGACGCTCGCTTCCAGGACGCTCCGCCACTTCACTCCGGCGCCGACCCGGGCGGTCCGTTCGACCGGATCGATCTGCAGTTCCTGCAGGCGCCGCGTGGTGATGAGCAGTCCGCCGTCGACCGCGCAGTCCGCGCCGTGCCCGGTGGACTGGACGGAGACCGGCAGCCGGCGTTCCGCCGCCCACTTCACTCCGGCGGCGACGTCCTGTGCGTCCGCGGCACCAAGGACGACGTCGGGCCGGTGGACGGTGGCGACGTTGAACGCAAACGTCTCTTCGGCGAATTCGGGACTGTCAGGGACGGCCACGATGCCGCTGACGGCCGTGGACAGGGCCTGGATGTCGTCGTTGACTAACATGTTGCAACTCCTGAAATCCCGCTGGCTGCGAGCAGGCTGGGGGCACAGTTACGCCTGCTTGGAGAACCTCCAGCGCCCTCTCCAGTCGGCGGTCGGCCCGGCTGATGGAATGCGGCCAAGCCTAGGGGCCTCTTCGGATCCGGCCTAGGGACCTAGGTCCCGGCGGGACCGGCCGCAACGGCAAACGGCGGCCCCGCACCTTTTTGCAAGGTGCGGGGCCGCCGTCGTTGTCGCTGAGTGCCGGTTGTTAAGGCTGGCCGGTTTCTACTGCTGAACGGCCATGCGGGCCTTCAGGCCGTCCAGCTCGGTGCGCAGGGCCTCGGGCAGGGAGTCACCGAACTTGGCGTACCACTCCTCAATCGAGGCGAGCTCGGCGGCCCACTCCTCGGGGTCGACGCGGACGGCGTCTTCGACGTGGGCGTGGGTCAGGTCCAGGCCGGTGAGGTCCAGCGCGTGGCCGGCCGGCACAAACCCGATGGGGGTCTCGATGGCGTCAGCCTTGCCCTCGATGCGCTCGATCGCCCACTTGAGAACCCGCGCGTTGTCGCCGAAGCCGGGCCAGGCGAAGTCGCCGTCGGCGGTGCGGCGGAACCAGTTGACCAGGAAGATCTTGGGCAGCCGTGCCGGGTTGGCCTTGGACGAAACGCTGATCCAGTGCTTCAGGTAGTCGCCGGCGTCGTAGCCGATGAAGGGCAGCATGGCCATGGGATCCCGGCGGAGCACACCCACCTGGCCGGCGGCCGCGGCGGTGGTCTCGGAGGACAGCGTGGAGCCCATGAAGATACCGTTGGTCCAGCTGCGGGCCTCGGTCACCAGGGGAACCGTGGTCTTGCGGCGGCCGCCGAAGAGGATCGCGGAGAGCTCCACACCGTCGGGGCTGTAGTATTCCTCGGCCAGCATGTCGATCTGGGCGATCGGCGTGCAGAAGCGCGAGTTCGGGTGGGCCGCGGGCTTGTCCGAATCGGGCGTCCAGGAGTTGCCCTGCCAGTCGGTCAGGTGCGCGGGAACTTCCTCGGTCATGCCCTCCCACCAGACACCGCCGTCGTCCGTGAGGGCGACGTTGGTGAAGATGCTGTGGCCCTTGGCGATGGCGCGCATGGCGTTCGGGTTGGTGCCCCAGCCGGTGCCGGGGGCGACGCCGAACAGGCCTGCCTCCGGGTTGGTGGCGCGAAGTTCGCCTTCCTTGCCGATCCGCATCCAGGTGATGTCGTCGCCGAGGGTTTCGACTTCCCAGCCCTCGATCGTCGGATCCAGCAGGGCAAGGTTGGTCTTGCCGCAGGCGGAGGGGAAGGCGGCGGAGACGTAGTAGTTCTTCTTCTCCGGCGAGGTCAGCTTGAGGATGAGCATGTGCTCGGCAAGCCAGCCTTCGTCACGGGCCATCACCGAGGCGATGCGCAGGGCGTAGCACTTCTTGCCGAGCAGGGCGTTGCCGCCGTAGCCGGAGCCGAAGGACCAGATGGAGCGTTCCTCCGGGAAGTGCACGATCCACTTGTCCGGGTTGCAGGGCCATGCGACGTCGGCCTGGCCGGGGGCCAGCGGTGCGCCCAGGGAGTGCAGGGCGGGGACGAAGAACGCGTTGGTGGCGGTGATCTTCTCCAGGACCTTGGTGCCGATGGTGGCCATGATGCGCATGGAGGCGACCACGTAGGCGCTGTCGGTGATCTCGACGCCGAACTTGGGGTCCTCGGCGTCCAGGTGGCCCATGACGAAGGGGATGACGTACATGGTGCGGCCGCGCATGGAGCCGGCGAACAGGCCGCGCAGCTTTTCCTTCATCTGCGCCGGTGCCATCCAGTTGTTCGTGAATCCTGCATCGCGCTCGTTCTCGGAGCAGATGAAGGTCTGCTCTTCGACGCGGGCCACGTCGGCGGGGTCCGAGAACGCCGCGAAGGACTTGGGGAACAGGTTCTCGTTCAGCCGGGTCAGGGTGCCTGCGGCAACGAGCTCATCCGTGAGCCGGGTGTTTTCCTCTTCGGATCCGTCTACCCAGTAGATCCGGTCCGGCTGGGTCAGTTCAGCCACCTCTTCAACCCATGCCAGCAGACCGGCATGTGTGGTGGGTGCTTTTTCAAGCAACGGCAGTCGCGCCAGATCTCCCATTACGGTTCCCTTCCTCGGGTTCAGTGGTGTGTCCTAAATGCTAGGGCTCGGGACGGGGCCTATTTCGGGCCCGGACATGGGATGACTGGGTGGTGACAAATCAAAAACCGCGGAAATTCAAGGAAATTGCCGGCCCTAGGTAGCACTTTTTGTGACTAAGGTCACGTAGACCGGTCTAGTCGCGCAGATTACACCCGTTTCGATTTGTAACTGGGCCCGGGCTCGCGTAAAGTAATTCGAGGTTCGGGGAGCGAGAAGTTCTCCAAGAGCCGAGAATGCGCCCATAGCTCAGCTGGATAGAGCGTCTGTCTACGGAACAGAAGGTCAGGGGTTCGAATCCCTTTGGGCGCACAGAAGAAAGATCCGCCCCGGTTCGCCGGGGCGGATCTTTTGTTTAGGCGTCCCCGGCAGGCCGTTATCCATCGGTTGCTCCGTAACTGCCTTTCTGGCGGGTCAAAAGGGCGGCTACGGAGCAATCGACGCCGGTTGGTGGTGCATCAGGGGATCAGGCCGTGGCCTTAACGATGACGCTGCGGATTCCGTCGAAATGGCTGCTGAGCCGCTCGGAGGCGAGGGCTTTGTCCGCCGAGGCGACGGCCTCGTAGATCCTCCTGTGCAGCGCGGCGGTTTCCAGGAGGTCGACGTCGTGCAGGCTGCCGACTTCGACGTGGATCCGACGGTAGACCTTCCAGAAGACGTCCATCAGGCTGATCAGGAGCTCGTTGTTCAGCGGCTCGAACAGCCTGCGGTGGAACTCCGCATCGGCTTCGATGAAGGGCTCCCCGGCAGCGGCCAGCGCCTCCATCCGGTGCACCGATTCCTCCATGCCGGCCAACTGTTCCGCCGTGATCCGCTCCATGGCGGCGCCCACCAGGCCGGATTCCAGCGCCTGCCGGACCTCCACGAGCTGCATGGCTTCCTCCCCGTGGTGGCGCAGCGACAACCGGGCCCGGAAGGTGAGCCCGTCGGCCAGGGCCTCGAAATTGCTCGGGGCCACGAACATGCCGAAACCGTGCCGGATCTCAATGACGCCCACGGCCTGGAGCGCCTTCAGTGATTCCCGCAGCGTATTGCGGCCGACGCCAAGTGCGGCGGTGAGCTCGCTCTCCGTGGGCAGCGGGTCCCCGGCAACAAGATCGCGCTCCAGGATCAGCTCCAGGATGTCTGATTGAAGCGCCCGAAGCCGGGCCTGCGCGCTGAACCTCGCCAGCGGTGTGGTCTTGCCTGTTGTCATATTGCCTGCGGCCATGGCCGTCCCTCCCCCAAGTATGGTCCCAACAGTAGCGATGCTCCCCGCTCCTGCAAAGGAGCCTTGTCCGGCACATTACGCCCGGATCCACCGCCGTCGGCGCCCGGAGCGCCCGCCCGGATCGGGCCATGGCCGCGGCGTAGGCTGGTGCCATGACGGCAGAGCTTGAGCGGGAATTCGATGTCATTGTGATTGGCGCAGGCGCCGCAGGGGAAAACGTGGCGGACCGCGTGGTCCGCGGCGGCCTGACGGCGGTGCTGATCGAGGCCGAGCTGGTGGGCGGCGAGTGTTCCTACTGGGCCTGCATGCCGTCGAAGGCGCTTCTGCGGCCAGGCACTGCCCTGCACGGCGCGCAGACTGTCCCCGGCGCCCAGGAAGCCGTCACCCGCACCCTGGATGCGGCCGCCGTCCTGAAGCGCAGGGACTACTTCACCTCGAATTGGCAGGACGACGGCCAGGTCAAATGGGTGGAGGACACCGGGATCGAACTGATCCGCGGCCACGGCTGGATCACCGCTCCGCGGCAAGTGGAAGTGGCAGGGCTGGACGGCAACAGCTACGCGCTCACGGCCCGGCACGCCGTGGTGGTCGCCACCGGATCCACGCCCAATCAGCCACCGGTCGAGGGGCTTCACGACATCGAGTACTGGACCACCCGGGAGGCGACCTCCGCCCGCGCGGTCCCTGCGCGGCTCGCGGTGCTCGGCGGCGGGGTGGCCGGCGTCGAACTCGCCCAGGCCTACGCCCGCCTCGGCTCGTCCGTGACACTCGTGGCCCGCGGCGGCCTCCTGGGCGCCTTCCCGGCGCAGGCCGCCGACCTTGTCGCGGCCGGCCTGCGCGCCGACGGCGTCGACCTCCGCCTGCATACCGGCACGCGAAGCGTCAGCGAGAACGACGACGGCTCCCTCACCCTCGTGCTCGACGGCGGCCCCAAGGGCAGCCCGGGCAGCCCGGGCGCCGACTCGGCTGCCACCCCGGCGGCCGGTCCGGATGCGGGAGCGAGCCTCACCACAGACAAACTGCTCGTCACCACCGGCCGGCACCCCGCCCTCGAGGGGATCGGCCTGGATAGCGTCGGGCTTTCCGCGCCCGAGGGCGAGATCCTGCGGCTCACCACCGATTCCACCGGCCTAGTCCACCACGCGGCAGACAACGAGGCGTCCGGCAACCCGTGGCTCTACGCGGCGGGCGACGCCGCCGGACGGGCCATGCTGACCCACCAGGGCAAGTACGGGGCCCGGGCCACCGGAGACGCCATCGCCGCCAGGGCCAAGGGCGAGCTCACCGGCGAGCCGGCACCGTGGTCCCGCTTCGCCCAGACGGCCTATGACCACGCCGTGCCCAATGTGGTGTTCACCGACCCGGAGCTGGCGAACGTCGGCCGGACCGTGGCGCAGGCGGAGAAAGACGGCTTCCGGGCCTCCACCGTGGAGCTTCCCATCCAGGTGGCCGGCTCTTCCCTGCACGCCGAGCACTACGAGGGGTGGGCGCAGCTGGTCATCGACGAGGACCGCAAGGTGCTGCTCGGTGCCACGTTCGCCGGACCGGATGTGGCCGAACTCCTGCACGCCGCCACCATTGCGGTGGTGGGGGAAGTGCCGCTGGACCGGCTGTGGCACGCGGTGCCCTCCTATCCGACGATCAGCGAGGTCTGGCTCCGCCTGCTGGAAGAATACGGCCTCTGAACCGGGCGCGGGCGTCCGCGCGGACCGCGGCGGCTGCCGGCGCGTCGGACGCCGGCGGCGCCTCCCCGCGCGGCTCCCGGCGCGTCTCGTTCATCACAATCCCCGAATCTTATTTGAACTGACCGGTCAGTTTAGTTAGCCTTGATGCAGACACCGTTTCTGCGAAAGGCACGCTTTGCTCTGCGTACAACAACTCTCCGTGACCGGCCGGCGGGATGACCTCCTGCCGCCGACCTCGCTGGAGGCCGCGCGCGGTGAACTCCTGCTCGTCCAGGGCCCCCGCCAGGACCAGCGCACGGCCCTGGCCCTGGCCCTGAGCGGACGGATGAGGCCCGGCTCGGGCACCATCGGCTGGGACGGCAGCGCCCGGATCAAGGTGCTCCGGCAGGCCAGCAGCGTGGTCGACTCCCCCGGCGTCAACGAGCCCGAACAGCACCTGAGCGTCCGCGACCTCGTCACGGAGGATCTGGCCCTGATCCCGCGCCGGCACCGCGGTGCCCTGCGCAGCACGCCCTGGCTGCAGCTCAACAACTTCGAGGACATCGCCGGGCTATGGACCGAGCAACTGCCGGCCGGCCGGCGGATCGGGCTCCTCACGGCGCTCGCCCTCGCCAATCCGGACACCGACCTCCTCGTGGTGGACTCCCCCGACCGGCACAGCGGCGACGCCGCCGACTGGCTGCCGCGGCTGGCGGAACTGGCGCACGACGCCGGGCGGCCGCTCGCCGTCGTCGCCACCGTCACCCGCATTCCGGACGGCTGGACCGGTCCCTCCGCCGTGATCGGCAACGCCGTCCCGCAAGCTGACCACGCCGCTACCGGCGAACCCCAGGCTGACGACGCCGGCCTGGCTGAAACCCACTTACCCGAACCCCACTTACCCGAAACCCTCCTACCCGAAACCGAGGACGCAAAGTGACTGTGCTGCGGCTGGCCCGCTCCGAGCTCAAACGCATGACCGGCGGGCTGCTGCCGAAGCTGACCATCCTGGCCCTGGCCCTCGTCCCGCTGCTCTACGGCGCCGTGTACCTCTACGCCAACTGGGATCCGTACGGCAAGCTGAACCAGATCGATGCCGCCCTGGTGGTCCAGGACTCCGGTGCCGCGTCGGCCGACGGCACGCGGCTGGAGGCCGGCCGGAAGGTGGCCGAGAGCCTGGTGGACGGCCACGTCTTCAACTGGAAGACGGTCGCCAGCACCGAGGAAGCGGACCAGGGCGTCAGCAACGGCACGTACGCGTTCGCGCTGAAAATCCCGCAGGACTTTTCCGCGAACCTGGTCTCCCCCGGCAGCTTCGACGCCGCCAACCAGGCCATGCTCAATGTCACCACCAACGATGCCAACAACTATCTGCTGAGCACGATCGTGGACAAGCTCACCACCGCCGTGCACACGACGGTCGCCAAGGAGGTGGGCGAGGAGACCGCCAACCAGCTCCTCACCGGGTTCGGCACCATCCATACGCAGATGCTCAAGGCCTCCGATGGCGCGGCCCAGCTGGCCGACGGCGTCGCCCGGCTCCACGACGGCACGGTGACCCTGCACCAGGGCACCGGCGAGCTCAAGACCGGCGCCACCGAGCTCTACAACGGCGAGGTCAAGCTCCGGGACGGCGCCGCGTCACTCAGCGCCGGGGCCGGCCAGCTCAGCAGCGGCCTCACCCAGCTCAAGGACAAGACGGCGGCCCTGCCCGCCAACGCACAGCAGCTGGCCGACGGCGCCGCCCAGGTGGCTGCCGGCAACGCCGCGCTCAACACCCAGATGCAGGCCATCCCCGGGCAGCTTGCCGCCGCGCAACAGGCCGCGCAACAAGCCGCCGCGCAGGGCCAGCGCAGCCGGGTGGTGGCGTCCACCTCCCGTCTGGTCGCCGCCGGGGTCCTCACCCAGGAGCAGGCCGACAAGGTAGTGGCCGACGTCGACGCCACCCCGCGCCGCCCGCCGCGTCCTCCGGTTCCGCGTCCGCGTCCGCCGCCAAACTGCAGGCTGCCGCCGCCCAGGTCCAGAAGCTGGCCGACGGTTCCGCCGCCGTCAGCGACGGCGCCGCGCAACTGGCCGGCGCCGCTCCCGCCCTCAGCGACGCCGTCGCCAAGGCCTCCGCCGGAGCGGACCAGCTCGCCGGCGGCTCCGCAGCCCTCGCCGCCGGCCAGCAGAACGCCGTCGACGGCGCCGGCAAGCTCGTGCAGGGAACCCAGAAACTCGACGACGGCGCGGCGCAGCTGGAAAGCGGCGCGGCCACGGCCTCCGACGGCGCGGGAACCCTGGCCGGGGAACTCGCCCAGGGTGCCGGCAAGGTCCCCAACCCCGACGACGCCCAGAAGGACAGCCTCTCCAAGGTCATGGCGGACCCCGTCGCCGTCAGCAATGTCTCGCAGGCGAAAGCCGGGTCCTACGGCGCCGGGCTGGCACCGTTCTTCCTCACGCTGGCCTTGTGGATCGGCATCTTCATGCTGGTGCAGGCGATGCGGCCGGTAACCCAGCGCGCGCTGGCCTCAAACGCGCCGGCCTGGAAGATTGCCGCGGGCGGCTGGCTTCCGTTCCTGGCCGTGTCCGCCGTCCAGGCAAGCCTGCTGACCCTCGTGGTGGACGTGGGGCTCGGACTGGACCCCGCCCATCCGGTGCTGATGTGGTTCCTCATGCTGGCGGCCGCGATGGCGTTCAGCGCCATCATCCAGGGTGTGGTGGCGCTCCTGGGCTCGCCCGGCAAGCTCGTGGTGCTGATCCTGCTGGTGCTGCAGCTGGTGTCCTCCGGCGGCACCTTCCCGTGGCAGACCACGCCCGAGCCGCTGCACGTGGTGCACCAGATCCTGCCGATGGGCTACGTGGTCAGCGGCATGCGGCACCTGATCTACGGTGCCGACCTCGCAATCATCCTGCCCACCATGCTGGGGCTGGTTGGCTACACTTTGCTGGGACTGGCAATGTCAACCGTGGCCGTCCGCAAGAACAAATACTGGACCCTCAAGACACTGAAACCGGAGATCGCCGTATGACCACCAGCCCCAGCGGCGGCAGCACGGCAGGCTCCGCGGACGCGGAGAAGAAACTCCGTCCAGGCCGCACGAACGCCACGAAGCAGAAACTGTTCGAGGCCTCCATGGAGCTGATCGGAGAGCGCGGCGCGGCGGGCGTGACCGTCGACGAGATCGCCACGGCCGCCGGGGTGTCCAAGGGCACGGTGTATTACAACTTCGGCAGCAAGTCGGACCTGATTGCCCAGCTGCTGCGCCACGGGGTGGACATCCTCATGGCACGGCTCCTGAGCGTCCGCGACGACTCCGCCGATCCCCTCGCCGCCATGGAGGAGATGATCGGCCAGGCCATGGACTTCATGGCCGAATACCCGTCCTTCGCCCGGCTGTGGGTCAGCGAAAACTGGCGGACCCCCAGCGAATGGCAGGACACCTTTGCCGAGCTCCGCGGGCGCCTGCTCGCGGTAATCGGCTCTGCCATCGACGGCGTCGCCGCCGCCTACCCCGTGGATCCCGCGGTATCCCGGGGCAGCCTCGAAACGGCGATTTTCGGGGCCTGCTTCGTGGTGGGCCTGGACCGCCAGACGTACAACCCCGAGCGGACCAGGGAACAGAGCGTGGCGGCAATTATGGCCTCCATGCGCGGCTACGTCGTGAAGCAGCCGCCCGCTCAGGCATGATTGTTCACATGCGTCACATGGGTATCAGCGGGAAGATCGCCATCGGAGCGTTCCTCGCCGCCCTGGCACTCCTGGTCCTGACCGGGATCACCCTGCACGAGACCGTGCTCCTGTGGTTCGTCGGGGCTTCCGCCACCGCCTATGTGGCCTGTGTGGCCGAGGTCGTGGTCCGGCGCCGGCACAAGACCCTGGCCGCGAGCGGGGTGGGCAGCATCCTCTTCATCGCGTTCGGGATCGCGTTCCTGCGCCAGTGGGGACTGGCCTTCAACCCCGATCCCGATGCCCTGTCCACGCGCGTCGATTCCGCGCATCCGGATCTGTACTTCTATCTGGCCGCGGCCGCCGGAGCCGTCACCCTGCTGCTGTTGTTCGCCGGCACGGTCCTGCCCGGCAGGAACCGCGGCCGGCGCTCCCCGGGCAATGCGTCGGGACGCCGTCCGGCGCCCGTCTCACGAGCCGGGGCCAGATCCGCAAGTCCGCGGCCATCCACGGCGCGTCCGACGGCGCGGGGAACCGCCGCGCGCCCGGCGGCACCGCGGGCGGTTGCCCGGCCCGCCGCCAAATCACCGGCCCAGTCACCGGCCAAGTCACCGGCGAGGGTGCCGTCCGCCAAGTCGACGGCGGCGAAGTCACCGGTCCGCTCACCCGCCCCGAAATCAACGGTCAAGCCGCCCGCTGCCAAGGCGCCTGCCCGGTCCTCCGCCCGCCGCTAAGGTCATCGCTGAGTCCGAGTGCGGCGCCCTGAGTAATCAGAGGTTCCGTGGATTGCCGTCCCCGGGGTTGGTGTCCGGACCTTGGGCGGTGTCGGTGCGGGGCACATCCTCGCCGCTTCGCTGCTCGCCAGGAACGGGGTCAGTGGAAACGGGCTCGGTGTGTTACGGGGCCGGCGGTAGCCGGGTCGGACCGCAGGTTCCCGCGGGATGCAGCGTCCCCGGCCGCACCGCCACGTTCAGAGGTGACCACGTCCGGGTCCAACTCGTCGGCCTTGCGCAGTTGTTCCTGCGCACCGGAGCGGACCTTATCGGCCTCCTCCTGGCGGCCGCGGGCTTCCTCCCGCAGGCGCTCGGCCTCGAGTTCGGCCTCCTTCGCGTCGGCCTCGGCACGCGCCGCCTTGGCCTCGCGTTCCCGAGCGCCGAACTCGTCGGCCTTGGCCTGTTCACGCATCTCGGCGGCGCGCGTTCCGGTCCGCGGCCACCTTGCGCTTGCGGCTGATCATGACTGCCGCCGCGACGATCGCCAGTACTACGACAATGCCGACAATTATGCCTATGAGCTGCCCTGAATCCACGGTGATCCGCCTTTTCTCGTAGGTTGCACTACCTGCCCCAAAACCGCTGGAGAAAACCACATCAGTAAACAGGAACAGTAAACCGCAGAACGGAGCCAGTAGCTATGGTGCCGGGACTACCGCCCGGGCAGCCCGGCGGCTATTTGGCGCGCGGGACCTTGAAATGGGTCAGCCTGGCGTCCTGCCCGTCCAGTTCGGCCCACGACTTCTCCGTTTCCAGCACGGTCAGCCCGCTGGTCGGATAGCGGGTAGCGGCATCCATGTACGCATCGTGATCGGAATCGCGCGAGGCCAGATGCATGGCGAGATCCTGCACACCGGGCATGTGCGAAATCACCATGAGCGTGTTCACGGTGTCCGGGACATGGTTAATCACCGCCAGCATGCGCGAGGCGGGCGCGGCATAGAGGCCGTCCTCAAGCTTGGGCGTCGGCGCTTTGTCGCCGAGCGCGTGGCACACCCAGGTGCAGGTCTGCCGGGTCCGGAGCGAGCTGGAGCAGAGGATGAAATCAGGGACCAGGCCGTGCTTCAGCAGCCATTTTCCGGCGACGGGGGCATCTTTGTGGCCGCGCTCTTCGAGCGGCCTTTCGTGGTCGGCAACCCCGCCGGGCCAGTCGGACTTGGCGTGCCGCATGATCACCAGCCGTTTGATGTGATGCGCGCTCATGACCCAATCCTAGTGCGGTGGCTGGTTCCCGGGCGCGCATCCCACCAGCGGCGGTTCAGTCCTCAAGGACAAAGGTCACTTCCAGCACCACGTGCCAGGCAACGACGGCGCCGTCGCTGATTTCAACCTTCTGTTCCTTCACCCACGCCCCCGTGACGTTGCGCAGGGTCTTGTTGGCCCGGTCGATGCCCTCCTTGATGGCAGCATCAAACGAGGTCTTGGAGTTCGCGCTCAGGGTAGTAATCCGTGCAACAGACATCTCTTCCTCCCAATAGTCGGCTCAACGGTCCGAGACTACGCCGGAGCCAGGAAACGCAACAGAGTCCAACAGCGCCCCAACAGCCGCGGAGGCACATGCCCGCTCAGCCAGACCACCCAATGCGCATGTTCCGGCGAGTGCGGGCGCTGAAGCGCAGCGGCACATCCCGAAAGCGCCGTTGTTGCGTGAGCTCCGCCGTCGGGGTTCCCTGACCGAGCTTGCGAGGTTAGGGGGACGGCGGGAACGGGCGAGCGCAGGCGCCGAGGGATCGTGCCGCGAAAGCGAAAGCGCCCGTTCCAAGGAATGGAACGGACGCTTTGCGTGGGCTAGAAGCTAGATCGAGTATTCCGGAGCGGCCCAGACTACAACTTCGGGGTGCTCGTAGAAGCGGTAGCCCTGGCCGCGGACGGTGCGCACGGTGTTGGCGAGGCGGCCGAGCTTGGAACGCAGGCGGCGGATGTGGACGTCGATGGTCCGCTCGTTCGGGACCTCTTCGGCGTTCCGCCACAGGCCTTCGAGGAGCTCGTCGCGGCCCACGGTGCGGGTGCCGTTCTCCACGAGGTAGTTCAGGAGCTCGAATTCCTTGAACGTCAGGTTCAGGGATTCGCCGTCGAGGTGCACCTCACGGCGGGCGAGGTCGATCAGCACTCCGGAAGGCCGCGGATCCTGCGGCTGCTGCAGGCGTGCGGTCTCGGCGCGCTGGCGGGCGCCGGCAGTGGGGTCGCCGAAGGTCGAGCGGACGACGTCGAGGGCGGAACCCGGGGCGCTGGCCGGCGCGACGGCGACGGCGGCGTAGCTTTCGGCGCCGGCAACGAGCGACTGTGCGTAGGCCCGGATCTCCTGGGCAAGCTTGGCAATCGAGGTGCCGGCCGCAGCTGCGGTTTCCTCGTCAATCCCCATGTACAGGACGAAGCCGCGGGCGACGTTGTCGCTGGGGGCCGGACGCACGGCGCCGGCGCCCGGAGCGATCACGGGCGTGGGCGCAGTGGCCGGGAGCGGGCGGAACGGCACGGAGCTGGCCGTAGGAGTCAGGGTTGTACCCCTGGGCTGCATATCCGGGAGCCGGGAAGCTGCCGGCAGATCCGGCGGGGGCGAATGCGGAGCGGCCGCCAAAGCCCTGGCGGATCCCGGAGGCCTGGCCGGCCTTGCTGGCGTTACGGACGGAGATGTGGACGTATCCGGATGCAACTGACATGGAATGCTTACCTCAATGTGAATGGCCGTCATCGCGGCTCGAATGCTACTTTCCCCGCAATGAAAAACTGGGGAGGGGCGCCCGACTCTGGGCTGGGGGGCGAATGCCTAGAAACTTTTGGGGTGTAAAAGTTAGGCGTGCATTCGACAACAGCGCATCTCGGTACCAGCGGGTGTGCTGACCCAGGAAGCTGCAGCTGCAGGTGCTGTTGAGTTCTTGTTCACAATTGAAGTGTGCAACGTAACAATGCGAACGTGCAAGTAACAATGAACTCCAGGTTCCACATAGTGAGACGAATTCCCGAAGTGTAGCGCAGGTCACAATTTTGCCCGCGTAATAAAATAACAAGTGTTTTTTCGACTGGAAGGTCAGCAAGCGCTTGACTCCGAATATTGTTCGCCCCGTGCCGCTGAAAGGCGGAAATGATTCACAGCATGGCAAATAGGTAAAACCGGGCCTTCATGCCGTCGCGGTCCACGGAGTGGGCATGCTGCCGGGCCCGTCTGACCCGGCAGCACTGGCCGTCTCGGCGGGGGTCAGTTGGACTGGCCGGTGGAGGTCGCCGCCACCACCATGACGGACGTTGCCGTATAGCCGGAGCCATCCTTGGCCGCTACGATCCGCACCGTCCCGCCGGCGACGATATCCGCCACGCTCAACTGGGTGCCCGTGCCGCCGGCCTGCTGGCGCCGCTGCTGCAGATTGCTCACCACCACATCGCTGCCCAGCGCATAGCTGCGCGTGAACCCGTCGCTGCTCTTGACCGTGACGGAGGACGAACTGACCTCGCTCACGGTGCCCACCTGCTCGGCCATGGTGGTGTACTCACTCCCCTGCAGCACCACGTACTCGGCATGCACCGCTGCGGAAAGCCCGCCGCCCATGCCGCCCATGCCGCCGGCTGCGAAGTCGTCCGGACCGCCTTGCCCTGGCATTCCGCCGCCCGCGGACCCGTCCTGCGCAGAACCGGGCATACCAGGGGCGAAACCCTGGCCGCCGGCGCCTTGTCCGTTGGCCGCACCGCCCGCCGCGCCGAGCGTCGTTCCATCGGCTGCCGCTGAACTTGACGTGAGGGCGTAGACCCCCACCCCGGCGCCGACCGCCAGGACTGCTGCGGCCCCGGCGACGGCGAGCCCGCGCCGAGGGGTCCACGGCTTGGCCGCGGTGGCTGATTTGGGGAATGCTCCCGGGGCGCCCCAGCCAGCTGCGGCAGCAGGTGCCGGCGGCTCCTGCCGGGGCATGCCCCAGGCCGGGGCCGACGCAGGAACCGTCGACGCCGGGGGCGGCGCGCCCCAGCCGGAGGTAGCGCCGGCAGCCGGCTGCCCGGCGTCGTGCTGCCGCGTCGTGCTGTCCGGCGTCGTAGTGTCCGGCGGCCGGCTGCCCGGCCGCAAGGGGCGTGCTCACTGGTGCGGGCGCCGTTGTGGCGCCGGGGGCGGAATTCTGGGGCTGGCCCGGAACCGGTTCCGGGATGCTGACCGCTCATGGTGTTTCTCCTTCGGGGGTGCGGATCGGTGTTCACCCCAGAGTGCTGAGCGATCCTGTGCCTGGGCTGTGCGGGCCGACAGCCGTGCCTGTGACCTTCCGGCGGGACCGGAAGGTCAGCTGGATGTCTCGCCGAAGGAGGCCGTCCGGCCCCGCTGAGGCGTCCAGCTCGCTAGGCTGGGATTCACAGGTGCCGCACAGGGTCCCCAAAGCCCCGCCTAACCGGCAGATCGGAGAGTTGTCCCATGGCCACTTCGCACTCCATGACCAACAACCTTCCCCAGCTCACGCATCCGGACGGCTCCCCCATCCGCGCCCTCGTGGTGGACGATGAGCCCAGCCTCTCCGAGCTCATGAGCATGGGCCTGCGGATGGCCGGCTGGTCCGTGGCCGTGGCGGCCGACGGGCCCGGAGCGGTCCGGCTTGCCAAGGAATTCCGCCCCGACGTGCTGGTACTGGACGTGATGCTCCCCGGGTTCGACGGCGTCGAGCTGCTCAGCAGGATCCGCGCGTTCGCGCCGGAGGTGCCGGCGTTGTTCCTCACGGCCAAGGATGCCGTCCAGGACCGCATTACCGGCCTGGCGGCCGGCGGCGATGACTACGTCACGAAGCCGTTCAGCATGGAAGAGGTCCTGCTGCGCCTGCACCGGCTGGTCCAGCGCTCCGGAGTGGCCGCCATGGACACCGCCGAACTCGTGGTGGGCGACCTTGTGCTCAATGTCGACACCCGCGAAGTCACCCGGGCCGGCGAGGAGCTGCACCTGACCGCCACGCAGTTCGAACTGCTGCGCTACCTCATGGAAAACCCCAAACGGGTCATCAGCAAAGCCCAGATCCTGGACCGGGTCTGGGACTATGACTTCGGCGGGCAGGCGAACATCGTGGAACTCTACATTTCCTACCTCCGCAAAAAGGTCGACGCCAACCATGCGCCCATGATCCACACGGTGCGCGGCGCCGGCTACGTCCTGAAGCCGGCGGACTGATCCGTGCCCTCACTTTCCGGTGTGACCCGCGTCCCCGGACGCGACTGGCGCAACCCGTCCACGTGGCATCTGCGCACCCGCCTGGTCCTCGTCGCCATGGCACTGCTCGTGGCCATCTGCGGCGCCGTGGGACTGTTCAGCTATGCCTCCATGGACCTGTTCCTCACCCGGCAGCTCGATGACCAGCTCGGCAATGCTTCCCACCGCTCGATCGAGTTCGGCCGGCCCGTGCCCGGCAACTCCGGCGGCCGCCCCGACCCCCTCGAAGCCCGGGGCCAGGGCATCGGGATGCTCAACGCCCGCATAGAGGACGGCGAGGTCAGCAGCGCCGGCCTCCTGGCCGGGGACGCCACCCTCAAGAGCCTCTCCCCCGACGACAACGCCGTCCTCCTGGCCCTCACCCCGAACAGTGTGCCCGTGGACCGGACCCTCTCGGCCGGCGCTACCGGCTCACTGCCGTGCGTGCACCCTATGGCGACGTGATCGTCACCGGGCTCCCGCTGGCCGAAAAGCAAAACACCCTGGCCTCGCTGGTCTGGACCATGGTGGTGGTCTCCGCAGGCGGGCTCGTGCTGATCGGGCTCGCCGGCACGGCCGTGATCCGGCGGACCATGAAGCCGCTGGAACAGCTCTCCGAGGTGGCCACCAAGGTCTCCCGCCTCCCGCTGGACGCCGGCGAGGTGGCGCTCGCGGTGCGTGTCCCGGCGTCGGTCGCCCACCCGGGAACCGAGGTGGGCAGCGTGGGCTACGCGCTGAACCAGATGCTGGACAACGTCTCCAACGCCCTCGAGGCACGGCAGGAGAGCGAAATGAAGGTGCGGCAGTTCGTCGCCGACGCCTCACACGAACTCCGCACTCCGCTCACGGCCATCCGCGGCTACACCGAGCTGATGCGGATGACCGAGCACTTCACGCCCGACGGCGAGAAATCCCTGGCCCGCGTGCAAAGCCAGTCCGAGCGGATGACCACCCTCGTGGAGGACCTGCTGCTGCTGGCACGGCTGGACGAGGGGCAGCCGCTCAAGGTCACCGACGTCGACCTCACCCAGCTGGCCATCGAGACGGTGAGCGATGAGAAGGTCATGGCCCCGGACCGCATCTGGCAGCTGGAACTCCCGGACGAGCCCGTGGTGGTGCGCGGTGACGCGACCCAGCTCCACCAGGTCCTGGCCAACCTCCTGTCCAACGCACGCAAGCACACGGAACCCGGGACGAAGGTGGTCACGGGCGTCATGCGTTCGGCTGACGGCAGCGCCGTGGTCACTGTGACGGACAATGGCAGCGGCATCGCCCCCGAATTCGTCGGACGCGTCTTTGCCCGCTTCGCCCGGGCCGACGCCTCGCGCACCAATCCGGCGTCCACCGCCGCCCAGCCTGCGGTCGCAACGGCGGGGGCCCGCGCTGCTTCCGGCGCTGTTTCCGGCGGTGTTGCCGGCCGCCCCGGCGGGCCTGCCGGCGGCCGCCCCGGCGGTCCGCGCACGGCGGCTGCCGCGCCGACCTCCGAGGGCACGAGCGGGTTGGGCCTGTCCATTGTCCAGTCGATCGTGGAGGCCCACGGAGGGACCGTCGAGGTCACGTCCAGGCCCGGCCGGACGGAGTTCGCCGTGCGGCTGCCCGCGGCGCCCCCGTCCGCGTAACCGAAGCGAGCGACCGGCCCAGGCAAGCCACACAAGCCGACACCCCGCCCCTGTGACTCCTGTTACCAAAATGTGACTTAAGCTCCTGGGTCCTGTAGCGTCTTTGGAGTGCGGCCGCCATTGGTGCCGCATATCCGGACGGACGCCAAACTCTGCCGCTTCCCGGATTCCGCTGGACCAGGCAGAGGCGGGGGACCCAGAGTTCCCGGGCATTCTGCATTCATGCGCCCTCGGGGTGAAGCCGACACGTGATTTTCCGTGCGGCCGGATGACCTCATCCGAACCCGACAGCTAACTCCGCCGGCGTTGAGAGGCCACCATGACTGAATTCCAGGTACAAACGCGCCCTGACGGCGTTTCACACTCCACCAAGTCGCGCCACCGCGCCGAACCAGCCAAGCAGGCGTCCGCCCTGTCTCGGCTGGCCACCGGGCTGGGAATCACCGGCCGCCGCGCCGCCGTCGTCACCGTGGCTTGCGCAATGCTGGTGGGCGGCGCCGCCGCCAGCCAGGCAGCAGAGCCGGGCGCTCACGGGGTGAATGTTGCGAACACCCAGACGGCCACAAGCGCCGACCCGCTGGCCAAGCTCAACTTCGAACGGGTCCAGGTCGGTGGACCGAGCACTCCTGCGGAAAAAAACGTGGCACCCAAGGTCTCGGAAGTTAAGGCCGCCGAAGCGCCGGCCGCCGCCCCGGTTGCTGCTGCTCCCGCAGCGCCGGCACCGGCACCGGCTCCCGCGCCCGCTCCCGCAGCCGCCCCGGCACCGGCACCCGCACCGGCTCCCGCAGCCGCCCCGGCACCGGCTCCCGCCCCCGCGGCGGCACCGGTCGCAATCGACGACCCCGCCGGTGCGCAGGCCTACGCCGCTGCCCAGCTGGGCAGCTATGGCTGGGCGCCGGGCCAGATGCAGTGCCTGCAGAAGCTCTGGACCAAGGAATCGGACTGGAAGACGACCGCCAAGAACCCCAGCAGCGGCGCCTACGGCGTGGTCCAGTCCCTGCCCGCCGCCAAGATGGCGAGCGCCGGCGCCGATTACTTGACCAACTACCGGACCCAGATCAACTGGGGCCTGAACTACGTCAAGACGCGCTACGGCTCCCCCTGCGGCGCCCTGAACTTCCACCTCGCGCACAACTGGTACTAAGCCGGCACCAGCCAGCCCCTCCAGCCCCTCCCAGGAGGCCCCGGATCCACACGTGATCCGGGGCCTCCTGTGCGTGTGCCATGCCGTGACCGGGCCGGACTTCCACAGCCCCCGCACAGCTTGACCCTAAAGCCCTCATATGGGCCGCCGGGAAAGTTGAGCCATGACATTCACAGACCAGGGCACAGGAACCCTGCCCCGCTCCTCGGCGACGCCGGCTGGTCCGGCGGCGTCCGCCGCCCCGTCCGGACCTGCACCGTCCGGGCCTGCACCGTCCGGGCTTGCCTCAACGGGGCTTGCCCTGGCCGACGCGCCCGTACCTGGCCCGGTTGACGGGCCTCTCACCGGCCCCGGCGGCCGGCGCTCACCGATAGACACGCGTACCAGCACACCGGTGCTGGATGTCACCATCCCGGTCTTCAACGAGGAACGGGACCTCGAAGCCTGCCTGCGCCGGCTCCACGCTTACCTTCTCGGCTCCTTCCCGCACCCGTTCCGGATCACCGTGGCGGACAACGCCAGCACCGACGGAACGCTCAAGACGGCCGAACGAGTAGCCCGCGAGCTCCGCGAGGTGAACGTGGTCCACATGGCCGAAAAGGGCCGCGGCAACGCGCTGCGCAAGGTGTGGCTTGCCTCGACGTCGCCGGTCCTGGCATACATGGACGTGGACCTCTCCACCGATCTGGCGGCGCTCGGTCCCCTCCTTGCCCCGCTCATTTCGGGGCACTCCGACCTGGCGATCGGGACCCGGCTGACCCGCAACTCGCGAGTGGTCCGCGGACCCAAACGGGAGTTCATCTCGCGCAGCTACAACTTCCTGCTGCAGTCATTCCTGGGCGCCCACTTCAGCGACGCGCAGTGCGGCTTCAAGGCGATCCGGGCGGACGTGGCACGGCAGCTGCTCCCCCACACCCTGGACAACGCCTGGTTCTTCGACACCGAACTGCTGGTCCTGGCCGAAAAGTGTGGCCTGCGCGTCCACGAAGTCCCGGTGGACTGGACCGACGACCCGGATTCGAGCGTGGACATCGTCCAGACGGCCCTCGCGGACCTGCGCGGCATGGCACGGTTGAGCCGGGACCTGGTCTCGGGCCGGATTCCCGTTCCTGAACTGCGCGCCGCCCTGGCCCGCGGGCCGCTGCCGGCCTCCTCTCGATCCCAGGAACAAAGCCCCGGCGGAAGCCTCTTCGGACAGCTCGTCCGCTTCGGCAGCATCGGTGTGGCCTCTACCCTCGCGTACCTGGTGATCTTCCTGCTCTGCCGCGGGATCATGGACCCGCAGCTGGCCAACTTCCTCGCGTTGCTCACCACCGCCGTGGCCAACACCGCGGCCAACCGGCGCTTCACATTCGGCATCCAGGGCAGCAGCCAGGCGGCGCGTCACCACTTCGAGGGGCTGCTGGTCTTCGGGATCGGGCTGGCCCTGACTTCGGGCGCCCTCGCCCTGGTTCACGGCGCGTCAGGAGGGGCACCGGACCGCTGGCTTGAACTGGTCACGGTCACCGCCGCCAACCTGGCCGCCACGGCCGTCAAATTCCTGCTCTTCCGGCTGGTGGTCTTCCGCCACCGGCCTACCCCCACTGTTCCGGCGCACGGCGCCACCGACACAACTCCGGCGCAAGGCGCCCCGACACTGGTTCCGGCACCCGGTGCCACCGATACCTCCCTCTCCCGCACAGAAACGGCTAAGTAAATGACGGCAACCATCAGCCCCACCGGCGGAGCCCAGGCCGGTTCCCCCGCCGGCAGCCCGCCGGTCCAGGAAACGCCCGCCCCGGCACTTGAGCCCGCCGGGACCGCCGCCCGCTCCCGCCCGCCCGCAGCCCAGAGCCGCCGGGAACGCCTGCTGTTCGGACCGCAGGCGCGTTGGGTCCGGCCCTCGGCAGCCCTGCTGCTGGTGGTCACCGCAGTGTTGTACCTGTGGAACCTGCAAGCCACCGGCTACGCCAATTCCTTCTACGCCGCGGCGATCCAGGCCGGGACCAAAGACTGGACCGCGCTGCTGTTCGGGTCCCTCGACGCCGGCAACGCCATCACAGTGGACAAGCCGCCGGCCGCCCTCTGGATCCCGGCCCTCGCGGGACGGATCTTCGGCTTCTCGGCACTGAGCATGCTCATTCCCCAGGCACTCATGGGAGTGGCCGCCGTCGGGCTCCTCTACCTGACCGTCAAGCGCGTGTCCGGACCGGCGGCGGGCCTCCTAGCCGGCGGCGCCCTGGCGCTGACCCCCGTGGCCGCCCTCATGTTCCGGTTCAACAACCCGGACGCCATGCTCACCCTGTGCCTCGTGCTGGCCGCCTACCTCACCACCCGCGCCATCGAGAAGGCCGGCTGGAAATGGCTCGCCGCGGCCGGCGCGGTGATCGGCCTGGCCTTCCTGACCAAGATGCTGCAGGGCTTCCTGATCGTGCCCGGGCTGGCCCTGGCCTACCTGTGGGCGGCGCCCGCCACCCTCGGCCGCCGGCTCCTGCACCTGCTGGCCGCCGCCGCAGGAATCGTGGTCGTGGCCGGAAGCTACCTGGCGCTGTTCCAACTGACCCCGGCCTCGGTCCGCCCCTACATGGCAGGCTCGGAGACCAACAGCTTCCTGGAACTCACGTTCGGCTACAACGGCCTGGGCCGGATCACCGGGTCCGGCGGAGGCATGCCCGGCGGAGGCAACTTCGGAGGCAGAACGCCGGCGGCCCGGGCGGCAACGGCAACGTAGGCTTCGGCGGCGCGGCCGGGATCACCCGGATGTTCGGGACCAGTTTCGGCGGCGAGGTGTCCTGGCTGCTCCCGGCGGCACTGATCCTGCTGGCCGCCGGGCTGTGGTTCACCCGGCGCGAAGCCCGGACCTCAACAACCCGGGCGGCGCTCCTGCTGTGGGGCGGCTGGCTGGTGATCACTGCCGGCATCTTTAGCTTCATGAGCGGCACCGTGCATCCGTACTATGCCGTGGCGTTGGCCCCCGCGATCGCAGCGCTGGTGGGCATCGGCTCCGTAGAACTGTGGCGGGGCCGGGCCTACTGGCCTGCACGGGTGGTCCTGGCCGTGACAGTCCTGGCCACCGCGGTCTGGTCCGCCGTACTCCTCGGCCGCGACCCGGCCTGGCTCCCCGGGCTCCGCGTCATCGCCGTGGTCTTGGGCGTCCTCGCCGCCGCGGCATTGCTCCTGCGGGTGGACAGCATCGCGGCGCTTCCGGCGCGGTTCCGCAAGGCCGCCACGGCCGGCGTCGTGATCCTCTCACTGCTCGCCGGCGGGCTCGGGACCACCGCCTGGACGCTGGCGACGGCGGCCCAGCCGCACTCCGGTTCGATCCCCACGTCCGGGCCCACCGCGTCCGCGATGGGCGGCGGTTTCGGGGCGGCAGGCAGGACAGCCGGCGACGGCGGGAACGCCAGCACCAGCGGCATGGCCGGTGGCGGACCCGGCGGAGCCGGCGGCGAAACGGCCTCGGCCGAGCTGACAGCACTGCTGAAGTCCTCCGACGCCAAGTGGTCCGCGATTGTCTCCGGCGCCACCCAGGCCGCAAGCCTGGAACTCGCCACCGGCACCAGCGTGATCGCGCTCGGCGGCTGGAACGGCGGCGACCCCTACCCGACCCTCGCGCAGTTCCAGGCCATGGTGGACCGCGGCGAGATCGGCTACTTCATTTCCGGCGGCGGCATGGGCGGCATGGGCGGGGGCCGCGGCGGCAACTCCGAGGTCGCCACCTGGGTCGCGGCCAACTACCAGGCCCAGACCGTGGGCAACACCACCGTCTACAAGCTGGGGGCATAGGCGGCCATGACTGACACCCTGAATCCCCGTCCCGCCCCTACGCGCGGTCCAGCGCCGGCCCGCGCGCTGAGCCCGTCGCGGCCACCAGTACGGCAAATCCGGCAAGGGCCGACGTCTCGCCAGTCCGGAGGACCAGCGGCTCCCGGAAGCCGCGACGGAGCCCCCGGCCGCCGGCGCCACGCCCGGTGTCCCCGAAGCACGGCCGCTGCGGCTCCGGCTGGAACTGGCGGCCCTGCTTCTGGCCACCGCCGGACTGTACCTGTGGAACCTCGGCGCCTCCGGCTGGGCGAACGCCTTCTACTCCGCAGCAGCCCAGGCCGGCTCGCAGGACTGGACGGCCTGGTTCTTTGGCTCCTCCGATGCCGCCAACGCCATCACCGTGGACAAGCCGCCGGCGTCGCTGTGGGTGATGGGGCTGTCCGTGCGGCTCTTCGGGCTGAGCTCCTGGAGCATCCTCGTGCCGCAGGCCCTCATGGGGGTCGGCACGGTCTGGCTCGTCTATCTGGCCGTCCGCCGGGCCGCGGCCCCCGCCACGGCGGATCCGCGCCTGGCCCACCGTGCAGGGCTCCTCGCCGGTGCGGTCATGGCGCTGACCCCGGTGGCCGTGCTGATGTTCCGGTTCAACAACCCCGACGCCCTGCTGGTACTCCTCATGACCGGGGCCGCCTATGCCGTGCTGCGCTCCATCCAGGACGCGCGCCTGCGCTGGCTCCTGTTCGCCGGGGTGCTCCTGGGCTTCGGGTTCCTCACCAAGCAGCTGCAGGTCCTGCTGGTTGTCCCCGGCTTCGCCCTGGCGTACCTGCTCGCGGCGCCGGCCGCGGCTGGGCAAGCGCCTCCTCCACCTGCTCGCCGCGGGCGCGGCGATGACCGTCGCTGCCGGGTGGTGGCTGGCCGCCGTCGAACTCATTCCCGCGGCGGACCGCCCGTACATCGGCGGTTCGCAGAACAACTCCATCCTGGAACTGACCCTCGGCTATAACGGCCTGGGCCGGCTGAGCGGCGATGAAACCGGGAGTGTGGGCGGCAGCAACGGCTGGGGCACGCCGGGGCTGTTCCGGCTGTTCAACAGCGAGTTCGGCGGCCAGATCGCCTGGCTCCTGCCCTCGGTGCTGCTGCTCGGGGCGGGGCTGCTGTGGCTGGGGCGCCGGGCGCCGCGCACCGACGCCGTGCGGGCCTCGGTGATCGTCTGGGGCTCCTGGGTGGCGGTCACCGGCCTGACGTTCAGTTTCATGGCCGGGATCATCCACCCGTATTACATGGTGGCGCTGGCTCCCGGGATCGCCGGGCTTGCCGGGCTGGGCGGCGTCCTTCTCTGGCAGCGGCGGGACCAGCCCGTGGCAGCAGCGGTGCTCGCCGCCGCGATCATAGCCGGCGGGGTCATGGCCTCGGAACTGCTCGGCCGCACGGCGACCTTCGTGCCGTGGCTGCGCTGGGTGGTGCTCCTGGGCTCACTCGCCGCGGCCTGCCTGGTGCTCGCCGCCGCTGTCCCGGGGTTC
Source organism: uncultured Actinomycetota bacterium (assembly GCA_963810895.1). Taxonomy (GTDB): domain Bacteria; phylum Actinomycetota; class Actinomycetes; order Actinomycetales; family Micrococcaceae; genus Arthrobacter. Next base: position 16,933 of record CAWEPM010000019.1, on the reverse strand, counting down.
AAGCGGCCCGGCATGGTGGCGTCCACGGTCACGGCGCGGACGACGGCGGCACTCGCGGTTGCCGCTGCCCTCGCCGGCCCGCTGGCGTACTCGCTGTCCACCGCGTCCACCGCCCACAGCGGCTCGATCGTCAGCGCCGGGCCGACGGTGTCCGGCCGCGGCGGGGTGGGGATGCCAGCGGCCTTCGGCGGCGCAACCGCAGCGAACGGCAACGGCACGGCCGCGGGCGCGGGCGCCGGCCGCGGACAAGGCGCTGGCGGGGCAGGCGGCATGGGTGGCCTGCTCGGGGCCAGCACGCCGGCGGCGGCCCTGGTGACCGCGCTGCAGACCGACGCGGGCAGGTTCACGTGGGCTGCCGCCGTCGTCGGGTCCAACAATGCCGCCGGCTACCAGCTGGCCACGCAACTCCCGGTGATGGCCGTGGGCGGGTTCAACGGCACGGACCCGGCGCCGACGCTGGCGCAGTTCCAGCAGTACGTGGCCGACGGGAAGATCCACTACTTCATCGCAGGGCGCATGATGCAGGGCGAAAGCGGTTCCAATGACGCCGCCCAGATTGCCGCGTGGGTGCAGGACAATTTCACTGCCCAGACCGTGGGCGGGACCAGCGTGTACCTGCTGGCCGGGTAGGCGGGCGGCCTTCGAGCGGGTTTCCGCGCCGGGGACCGGGCCGAGGGCGGAACTAGAAGTTGAAGGACAAGGTGCGCAGCCCGGCGCCGGTGAGGTGCGTGGTCACGGAGACCTCGGAGTAGTCGGGAATGTGGAGCACACCCTCCGGCAGTTCGCCGGCGTTGGGCCCGACCGCCACGGTCCGGATGCCGGCGGCGACTCCCGCGGCGATGCCCGCCGGGGCGTCCTCGAACACCACGGCGTCGGCCGGGTCCACCCCCAGCAGGGCGGCCGCCCGAAGGTATCCCTCAGGGTGCGGTTTGCCGCGGACGACGTCCTCGGACGTGACCGAGGCGGCCGGCACGCCGATCCCCGCGGCAGCCATCCGGACCTCGGCCAGGTCCCGTGACGCGGACGTCACCAGCGCGACGGCATCCGGCGGGAGGCTCGCCAGCAACTCCAGTGCGCCCGGCACCGGGACGATGCCGCGGGTCTCGGCCAGCTCCATCCGGCCGAGTTCCGCCGCGAGGGCATGGACGTCGGCACCGGCCGGGGCGAACCTGCGGACCGTGTCCATCGCCTGGACCCCGTGGGAGGAGCGCAGAATCTCCTCGATATCCAGGCCGTAGCGCCCGGCAAAAGTGGTCCACACCTGTTCCACGATGCTGGTGGAATCCACCAGCGTGCCGTCCATGTCGAACAGGACGGCGCGGGCGGTCAGGGTCATGGCACTCGGCCGGATTGGAAGGCTCATGACTCCATCCTGCCCCAGGCCCCCGCCTCACGCCCCGCGGGCCGAGGGCGGGGCCGTCACCGCGCGCAATCTGGCGGCGTCAGCCGTTGGGCCGGCCGGGGATGTACTGCACGGCCCATTTGTTGCCGTCAGGATCGGCGAAGTAGACGAAGTGGCCCCAGTCCTGGACGTCGACGTCGCTGACGTCCACGCCGTTGTCCTTGAGCTGCCGGTGCGCGGCCTGGATGTCGCTGACCACGAGCTGCAGGCTCGGTGCCGTACCGGGCGGGGCGTCGTTGAGGCCCTCGCCGATCGCAATCGAGCAGCCGGAGCCCGGCGGCGTCAGCTGGACGAACCGGATGCCCTCCATGGGCCGCTCGTCGTAGTCGGCGTTGAAGCCCACCTTGTTGACGTAGAAATCCTTCGCCCGGTCCACATCGGACACGGGCACAAACACGAGTTCAAGTTTCCAGTCCATGGCGCACAGGCTAACGCGGGCCGCGGCAATGCGGAAGGGATCGGGCGAGGCGGGCTGCTCCTAGCCGGCGACGCCGTACAGGCGGTCTCCCGCGTCGCCCAGGCCGGGCACGATGTAGGACTTCTCGTTGAGCTTCTCGTCAATCGAGGCCAGGACGATTGTCACGTTGGCGTCGGACAGCTCTTCCTCCAGCTTGGCCAGGCCCTCGGGGGCGGCGAGGAGGCAGATGCACGTGACGTCGGAGGCGCCGCGCTTGAAGAGGAACTTGATGGCCTCGCGCAGGGTGCCGCCGGTGGCCAGCATGGGGTCCAGGACGAAGATCTGGCGGTCCGTGAGGTCCTCCGGGAGACGCTCGGCGTACGTGATGATGTCCAGCGTCTCTTCGTCGCGGGCCATGCCCAGGAAGCCGACCTCGGCGGTGGGGACCAGCTTGGTCATGCCCTCGAGCATGCCGAGCCCGGCGCGGAGAATCGGGACCACCAGCGGGGTGGGCTTGGTGAACGCGGTGCCGACGGTGGTGCTGACGGGCGTCTCGATGGTCACCGGTTCGGTGCGGACGTCACGCGTGGCTTCGTAGGCGAGGAGCGTGACAAGCTCCTCGGTGAGCTGGCGGAACACCGGGGACGGGGTGTTCTTGTCCCGCAGAACGGTGAGCTTATGGGCGACCAGCGGGTGGTCCACAACGAGAGTGCGCATGGGTCAAAACTATCACCCGGATGCCGAGGACCGTCCCGCGGGGCCGGGAGTATCGGCGTCGTTCGCTTCGGTCTGTGCAGTGCCGCCGGCAGTGCCTCCGGAGGCGCTTTCATGCAGGTGGGCGGGATGCTCAAAGGTCGGCGCGGGGCCGGCGTGTTCGCGGTGCCGCAGCACATGGAAGAACCGGTGGGCCAGGATCACAATCCCCACCCAGGCCAGGCCCAGCACCCAGCCGATGATCACATCGGTCATCCAGTGATGGCCCAGATAGACCCGGCTGAGGCCCATCGCGACGATGAAGATCACACCGGCGGCGATCAGGGCGATCCGGGCGCCGGTCCGTTTGATCTGCAGGCAGGCCAGGTACACCACGAGCGCGATCACCACCGTGGTGTTCAGCGTGTGGCCGCTCGGGAACGACGGCGAGGTCTCATAGGGCGGCACGGCGTCGGCATGGTCCGGGCGGGTGCGGCCGATCAGTTTCTTGCCCACGGCTGTGACAGTCACGGAGACGGCCGCGGCGCCGCCGATCAGGATCAGCGGCCGCCACGACCGGGAGGTGTAGATCAGCAGCGCCGTCAGGATGCTGGCCAGGATGGGCATCCCGATGCCGCCGCCGATGTTGGTGAACCCGGTGATGAAAGCGTCCAGGCCGGGGCTGCGCAGCTGCTCCATGAACGCGAGCGTCGGCTTGTCCAGGTTCGCGAGGCCGGCTTCGTCCACCACGTTGTCGTAGACCTCGGCACTGACCAGCGCCAGGATCACCACCACCACGCCGCCGATCAGCATGGTGATCCACAGCGCCGCGTAGGGCACCACCCATTTGCCCCAGCGCTCCGTCAGCCAGTTCTCTGTTCTGGTGGTCACGGCCGTCTCCCGAATACTCGTGATTACCCGTGGGCTGCACAGCCGGGCTGAACAGCATGCTTAGGATCGAAACTATCATTGACCTATGACTTCCCCGGAGCCGCGCCATGCCCAATGGATGGGCCTTGCCCTGGCCGAGGCCCGGGACGCCCTGGCCACCGCGGACGTGCCGATCGGCGCCGTCGTGATCGGGCCGGACGGTTCGGTGCTGGGCGCCGGGCGCAACGAACGCGAGGCCCTTGGGGACCCGACGGCGCATGCCGAGATGGTCGCCATCCGGGAGGCCGCCGCGCGGTTGCGGGCGCGCCGGGCCCTGGAGGGCAGGAGCGACGACGGGTGGCGGCTGGAGGACTGCACCCTGGTGGTCACCCTGGAGCCCTGCGCGATGTGCGCGGGAGCGATCGTCCTGGCCAGAATTCCGCGGGTGGTGTTCGGCGCCTGGGATGAGAAGGCCGGGGCCGCGGGCTCCGTGTTCGACATCCTCCGCGAGCGCCGGCTCAACCACTGGGTGGAAGTGTACGCGGGCGTCCGGGAGCAGGAGTGCGCTGCGCTGCTGCGGGATTTCTTCGCCGGGCACCGCGCCTGATCCGTTCCGGCTAGCCGGCGGCGCTTCCGCTGGCGCTTCCGGCGGCGGATGACGCCGCCAACGCTTCCGCCGCTGAGGCTGTTGCAGATGCCGCGAGCGCATCGATCCGTTTCTGCCGGGTGGCCGGTGAGTCGAGGCTGAAGGCCCGGAAATCACCGAGGTCCTCGCGGATCCACGCTTCCACCTCGGCGATCCGCTGCGTCACGGCGGGCGTGGGGCCGTGGAAAAGCCAGGCCACGATCCGCTCCTTCGCCGGTTCGTACTGCCAGAGTCCAATGATCCGGCCGCGGTCCAGGATGGGGTGGTCCGGGAGGTCCGCCTGCAGCGCGAGCGATCCCAGCGCCGGCTTGTCCCGATCTTCCTCGGCGAGCAGGTCCGCCGCGTTGCGGCGCAGCAGGAACAACGAGTCCGTGCCGGCGAGCAGCTGGATCTGTTCTTCCGCGGGTTCCTCAAAGCCGGCGAGGAGCTCGACGTCGTCGGGCAGCATCCACAGCGCGTCGCCCCCGGCGGCGGCCTGTGACGTGGTCAGCGCGGTGGGCACCTCGACGGCGCCGACGGCGGCGAGCGCCGCCTTGGTCTGCGCCACGGTGAACGCCGTGAACCATTGCGATTGTTTGAAGGTGGCGCCGCCGGTCCAGCCCAGGTAGCGGCGGATCAGCTCGGTGCGCGCGTCGTCGTCGTCGAGGTCGCTGGACGGCAGTCCCCAGGGCTCGTAGGCGTAGCGCTGCTGGTCCAGGCGCCCGTTCGCGGGGACCCGGCGGATCCGGCCGTCCGACTGCAGGATCCCCAGGGCGGTGGGCAGCGTGGTGGTGGCGCCCTTCTTCTTGCCTTCCTCGCCGAGGTTGCGCACGGAATCGCCGAGCTCGTCCTTGAGCTGGCGCGGGTCCAGGGGTCCCTCCGCTTCGGCAAGCGTGTGCAGCACCTGCTCTTCCAGCAGCGTGATTTCGCCGCGGTCCACGCCGAGCCTGCCCACTACCTTGACGGCCGACTCGGCGGCGTCCCGGCCCAGCTGGAGCGCCCAGGCGAAGTCGTCCCGGCCCAAGACGTAGGTGCAGCCGCGGGCGGCGGGGAGCTCGAGGATCCGGTGGGCGAGGACGTCGGCGTCCACCTGTTCGCGGCGGATGCCGGCGCGGGCGAAGAGCGTGAGGTACGGGTTGGCGCCGCCCACGGAGCGGGCCCAGCCTGCCCGGGCGAGAACCTGCTCCGCCGTGCAGCCGGCCAGCGAGCCGTCCAGGCCCTGCCGGTGCCAGGCCCACGCCCGGAGCCGTTCCGGGGTCAGGCTCTGCGGCTCCGGCAGGGTGGCGGGCGCGTTGGTCGACGGCGACTGCGTCGTCACAGGCTGGGTGCTCATGGGCTCATTCTCCAACAGCTTCCCCGTCAGCGGTATCAAGAAGCGGTATCAACCCGCGCCGGCTGGTTTCGCTGCCTCCGCAGGTTCTGCCGTTCTGTCCCTGCCGTGTCCGTCGATATGAACCCCAGAACGGTCCGCGCGGTGGCGTCCCAGCCGGGCAGCCGGCCGCGTGCTTCCGCCGCCGCGTCCCGCCAGCGTTCGCGGAGCCCGGGCTCGCTCAGCCAGCGGCGGAGCAGGTCCGCCAGCGGGGCGGGGTCCGTTCCGAGGCCGACGGCGGCGCCCGGCACCTCGGGCACCGTTACGTCAGGCGGCATGTCCGGCACCGGATGCCGGGCGGTACGCCGGGTTGGCTTCCGGCGGCGAGCGCCTCGACGGCTCCGGTGCCCTCGCGCACCACCACGGGAATGCCGCGGGCCAGCGGATTCGGTGACCACCAGGCCGTAGGTTTCGGCCCGGGAAATCAGCAGGCTGAGATCGGCCGCAGCCCATTCGGCGTCCAGCGCCGGGCCCCGGAGCTCGCCCGGGATGCTGACCCGCCGGGCCAGGCCCAGCGGTTCCAACGAGTTCCGGAGCTGCGCGGCATAGGCCGGGTCGGCGGTGTCCGAGCCGATGAGGGACGCCGTCCAGGAAAGGTCCGTGAGCCGGGCGAGCGCGTCCAGGAGGAGCGACTGGTCCTTGTTCGGCAGCAGCGCGGCCACGGCGATGAAGTGCGGCACGCCGGAGCCAGCGGACAGGCTGCCCGCCGCCAACTGCGCGGGCGCGGTGCCGGGGAGGGCCACCCGGACGCCGTCGAGTCCGTGCCGGGCGCGGATGCCCGCCGCGGCCGAGCGGCTCGTGCAGATCACGCCGGCCGCGGCCTGCAGGGCCCTGCGTTCGCGTTCCGGGTGGTCCGGCAAGGGCATGTGCAGCAGGATCCAGACGCGCTGACCTGCGGCGGCGGCCGCTTCCAGTTCGTCGGGCGCTCCGCAGGCGAGGAGGCTGTCGACCAACGTCACGGAACCCGGCGTCACATGGGCCGTCGCGGAACCCGGGTTTGCGGAGCGGCCAACTGCAGAGCCGCCGTCGCCGGGTGCCGCGTGCAGCAGCCGCGCCAGGCGCCGCCGGTCCTCCGCGCTGCCTCCCGGCCAGTCGCCGTCGAGCGGGCAGATTTCCACCGCGGCGCCGAGGGCGGTAAGTTCCGCGGCGAGCGCCGCGTTGTAGACGTTGCCGCCGGAGTTGTGCCGGACGTTGCCGGGCACCACAAACCGGATGCGAGGGCTGGCCGGCGGCATCTGCGGTGCCTAGCGGGCGTCGAAGTCCAACGAGTAACTGGCCCAGGCATCGGGGGTCTCGCGCAGGGTGACGTCCAGCCCGGTGAGCGCGCGGCCGTCCCTGCCGACGCGGATCTGCGCGGCGACGCCCTCGCCGATGTACCGGGCGAGCGCCTCGGTGGTGCTCAGCTTGCCGGCGAAGTCGGGGTGTTCGTCGAGGTTCTTGTAGTTCAGCTCCTCGAGGATCTGGTCCACGACGTCCCCCGCCGCGCCGATGTCCAGCACGATCGCGTCGTCATTGAGCTCGCGGCGCCGGAAGGTCACCTCCGTGACGAACGTGGCCCCGTGCAGGCCCTGGGCCGGGCCGAAGACTTCGCGGGGAAGGCTGTGGGCGATCATGAAGTTACGGCGGACGGTCAGACTGAACACGGGCTACCTCGTGGCTTCGCTGGGCTGATAAGTGGGCTGATCGGTTTGGGCTTCGCTGGACGGGTATTCAATGACGTGGCACAGGGCGTCCAGGGTTCCGTCGGCAAGCCGCTGGACGACGTCGGGGAGCTCCGCGAACGTCGAGGATCCGGTAAGGAAGACGTCGAAGACCGGGTCGTTCAGGAGGGACACGGCGAGCGCGAGGCGCTCGGCGTTGGTGCGGCGGTGCCGGCGGGCGCGGGCCACCATTCCCACCTGGCTGGCCCGGATGGACAGGCGGCGGGCGTGGAAGTCCTCCCCCAGCGGCAGGGTGATTTTCCGGTCGGCGTACCAGGACATTTCGATGATGTCGCCTTCGTCGCCCACCAACTGCAGGCTCCGTTGCAGGCCCTCCTGCGAGGCGGAGCAGTGGATCACGATGTCGCAGTCCGGGAGGGCGTCGTCGGGGTGGCTGAAGTCGACGCCGAGGGCGTCCGCGAACGCGCGCTTGGCGGGGTCGACGTCGATCAGCTGCAGCCGCGCCAGCGGAAACCCGGCCAGGAGCTTGGCCACCATGCCGCCGACGAGTCCGGCCCCGATCACGGCTACCCTGTCGCCCAGGCGGGGGCCGGCCTCCCAGAGGCCGTTGACGGCGGTTTCCACCGTGCCGGTGAGCACCGCGCGGCGGGCGGGGACGCCGTCGGGGATCACGGTGAGTGATGCGACCGGGACGACGAAGCGGTCCTGGTGCGGGTAGAGGCAGAAGACGGTCTTGCCGGCCCAGCCCTCCGGGCCGTCCTCGACCACTCCCACGGTGAGGTAGCCGAACTTCACCGGGTACGGGAAGTCCCCCTCCTGGTTGGGGGCGGCCATGGCCCCGGCGACGCACGCCGGGACGCTGGCGTGATGGACCACGAGCTCGGTGCCCTTGCTGATGCCCGAATACAGGGTCCGGACGAGCGCCTCGCCGGGTCCGGGGGCGGGAAGGTCCTCGCTGCGGAGCTCGCCCTGTTCCGGGCCGACGGTCCAATAGGCGGTGGCCGTGGCGTGGCGTGCAGAAGTTGTCATGGTGCTTCCGAATCTAGTGCCCGCACTGTTCGCGGGGAAGGGTGCCGGGCTCCGGCGCGGCGTTGTGAGGCTGCCGTCGCCGCGTTGTGAGGGTGCCGTTGCGGCTCGTTTTGTGGATGGGCGCCTTGCTCCGGTACCCTAGTCAGGTTGGTGACGTGTCCGAGCGGCCGAAGGTGCAACACTCGAAATGTTGTTTGGTGTAAAAGCCAACGTGGGTTCAAATCCCACCGTCACCGCCAAATAGCGAGGCCCCTGCTTCCCTTGTTTACAAAGGAAGCAGGGGCCTTTTGCTTTGGTGTCGGAGCAGTTCCTATGCGAATAGAACGCTCTGAGACGGTTAGTCGTCGCAGTTCTGCAAGACCCAGTTCTGAGCGCGCCAGATGACGTTGTAGAGGTTGTAGGGTGCGACATCAAAGGTGTCCCACTTCTGGCCGACGTGAGCGGTCCAGCTAGGAATGGCGCCACAGCAAACACGTTGTCCGAAGACATAGAACAGTGCATGTGGCAGAGCGCGCTTCATCATGGAATGCCTTCCCATTGTCGCCGGCCCCGAATGGGGCTAGCGTTGCCGCGCGCTCATAGCGTCATCGTAGCCGACTCGCGTCCCAGCGTTCCGGCCTCGACCGAATTCGTCGGTGTCCCCCTATGCGCCGTTCCGCGGCTATGGGGAAGATCAGGGCAAATGCAGGGCCTGATCCGCCCTGTTCTGCCCGGCAGCCGGCATCAGTGCAGGCCCCGCTTAGGGCTCCCCGTCGAGCTGCTCCAGCTCCAGGCACGCGTCCTCGTAGGAAACCTCGCCGTTGCGGAAGGCCTGCTCGAGTTCCTTGGCCCGGCGCCGCGCGTAGGCACTGCCCAGTGTTCCGGTTACGCCGGCCTCGAGATAGTCGAGCCGGGAGTGCGTGGGCTGCTGGTCCCGGGCGGTCCGGTGCCGGCGGATCGTCGTGTGAAACCAAGCGCCAGGATGCATCAAGCGCTGTGCGTAGGCTCTGGGATCGACTAAGTACATGCATCCATGGTTCATCTCCCCGCTGAGAAGACCATGAGTGTCCTCTGGGTGATCGGGGCCAGGAGCTGGCGGGTATTTTCGATCGCCTGCCGATACGCGGAAAGATACGTCTTCCCGAAGAACTCGACACCAACCCGGGAGAAGTGGACCCTGTCGCCTTGGTTGACACCGCCGGCCATGGCCTTGGCAAAGCCGGTGTAAGCGACCCTGGACGGGGTTTCGCGCAGGGCTTTGTCGATGTTGGCCAGGCCCGGCGTGGCGGCAATACCCTCCGGCGCTAGGCCCCCGGCAACAAAAGGGAGTTTCGGCGAGGAGAAACGCGAACGGAAGAACGCAATAAGCTCTTCAAGTTCCGCCGCGTAAGCCGACGTGGATATGGACGAGTTGCTTTCGCCCTGGTGCCAGAGGATGCCTTTGAGGTCCACGCTGTAGCCGGCTGCCTTCGCCGCTGCCATGCCCTCCATCGTCTGGGTAACTGCGAGCGCCGGGAGGTCGAATTGTGGGTCGGCCGCCACGCCGACGGACCACGTCAGTTTGCCGGCCGCGGACGTGAAAGCAGTGGCACCGTGGGCCGCAGGAATGATGAGCACACTCACGTTGGGCGGCTGGGTCTTCAGGTATTCGCGGGCAAATGTTGTTGCCGGGGAGATCCCGGTCGCCGAGTCATGCATGTCCAGGGGCACGGTTGCGGGGCGGAACGTCCGGTTCTTCGCGCCGTACTGGAAGATGCGCGGATCGGTCCGGTCATAGGAGCCACCGGACGGACGGCCGCGCCCGGACATGTTCGACTGTCCGACGGCCAGGAAAACATGCAGTTCGTTGACTGGGCGGGTCGGCGCCGGAGGCGTCGGCTCTGCCGCTTCCCGTGGCGGATTCCCCTGCGGAGGAGAGACCGGCGGCGGAGAGACCGGCACCAGTACGAGCAAGAGGGACGCGATGAGCAGGAACCATAGCAGCACTGAAACGGGCCGGGAGCGGTTAAATGCCACGGTGAAACGTGCCTCCAGACAGCTGTTTCGCCAAGGTGGACTGGTGCCCGCAGGGCTGCGGGCCAGTCAATGCTACATGGAGACGCCGGAGGCAGCGGTTGGTCGTTCGGAGGTGCGGGCGCGACAGCTTTGCCCGCACGCACGCGGATGCACGGTCGCCGCCCCACCCTGGCCTCCCGGCCTACCCGCGCACGATCACCACGTCCAGGGTCCGCGGGCCGTGGACGCCTTCGACGCGTTCGAGTTCGATGTCGCTCGTGGCGCTGGGGCCGCTGATCCAGGTCTGCGGGCGGGTGCCGTCGAGCCGGCGGAGGGCCTCGGGCAGGATCGCGGTGATGTCGCCGGCCCGGACGAGGCAGATGTGCCGGTCCGGGACGAGGCTGATGACCCGGCGGCCCTGGTCCGGGCCGGCGTCCAGGACGATGGTGCCGGTTTCGGCGACCGCCACGGCGCTGCCGGTGACGACGGCGTCCATTCCGTCCAGTTCCTCGACGCTGAGCCGGTGCCCGGGTGCGTCGGTGACGCGGCGGCGGGAACCGCCGTCGTGCGCGTCCGCCGCCGCGAACAGCGTCTGGTCCAGGCCGTGCGGGACGGCGTAGCGGCCGGTGCCCTCGAGCAGCGCGGCGAGGCGCTGGGGCACCGCGGCCGCATCCTCGACGAAGACGTTGGCCTTGTAATCCAGGAGCCGGTCCGTCAGCAGCTCGATGAGCTCTTCCTCGCCGAGTTCGGAGGAGCGCCGATAGTCGCGGGGCACCTCCGGTACGGCCGGGGCGTCCCGGAGGGCCGAGCGGATCCGGTCGAGTATTTCTGCGCGCGCGTTCACGGGTTCTCCTTCGGGCCGGCGGCCGCTGTGCCGGTCGACCCAGGGTCGGTTGCGTCCGCCGGACGGGCCGGGGCCCGGTGTTCCTTGTCCCACCATTGCCGGAAGGACTGCGACGGCGGGGCGGGGATGTCCCGGCTTTGGGTCCACCCGGCGGCGATGCCCGGCAGTTTGGTGATTTTCTTATCCGGACCGGCGGCGAGCCGGCCCAGGGGCAGCGCCTTCTCAACCAGCCCGAGGTTCTTTCCGGAGGACAGCGCCCAGGAGGCCGCCTTCATGCCAAGGTCCATCTGGCTGGGAAGTTTCTTCTTGCCGCGTTTGCTGTCCACGTCCTCGCCGCGCAGATGCACCAGGATGTCCGGGATGTTGATCTTCACCGGGCAGGCGTCGTAGCAGGCCCCGCACAGGGACGAGGCGTAGGGCAGGGAGTTGTTCTCCTCCGCCGTGATCCCGGTCAGCAGCGGGGACAGGATGGCGCCGATCGGTCCCGGGTAGGTGGATCCGTAGGCGTGCCCGCCGGTGCGTTCGTAGACGGGGCAGACGTTCATGCAGGCGCTGCAGCGGATGCAGTGCAGGGCGGAACGGCCCATCTCGTCGGCCAGGGCGGCGCTGCGCCCGTTGTCCAGCAGGACGAGGTGGACGTTCTGCGGCCCGTCGTCGGGCGTGACGCCGGTCCACAGCGAGGTGTACGGGTTCATCCGCTCGCCCGTGGAGGACCGCGGGAGCAGCTGCATGAACACTTCGAGGTCCTCCCAGGCCGGCAGCAGCTTCTCCACGCCCATGACGGTGATGAGGGTTTCCGGGAGCGTCAGGCACATGCGCCCGTTGCCTTCGGATTCGACGACGGCGAGGGTGCCGGAGTCCGCGAGGGCGAAGTTCGCGCCGGACACGGCCACCTTGGCGCTGAGGAACTTGCGGCGCAGGTGGGCCCGGGCGGCCGCGGCGAGGCGGGCCGGTTCGTTGGTCAGCTCCGGGTCCACGCCCTCCATTTCGCGCAGGAAGATGTCCCGGACCTGGCTGCGGTTCTTGTGGATGGCCGGGACCAGGATGTGGCTGGGCTTGTCGTGGTCCAGCTGGACGATGAGCTCGGCGAGGTCGGTCTCGAACGCCGCGATCCCCTGTTCCTCGAGGTACTCGTTGAGGCCGATTTCCTGGGTGGCCATGGACTTGACCTTGACCACCTCGTCGGCGCCCTGGTCCCGGATGAGGGAAGCGACAATCCGGTTGGCTTCGCCGGCGTCGCGGGCCCAGTGGATGGTCCCGCCGCGGGCGGTGAAGTTCGCCTCGAACTGCTCGAGCAGCTCCGGCAGCCGGGCCATGACGGATTCCTTGATCGCCCGGCCGGCCTCGCGCAGCTCCTCCCAGTCGGGGAGTTCGGACACGACGGCCAGCCGCTTGTCCCGGATGGTCCGGGTGGCGTGGCCGAGGTTTGCCCGCAGCTGGGCGTTGCCGAGTTCGCGGTGGGCGGCCTTCGGGAAGGGCTCGTGTTCGTGCAGGTTGCCGATGCCGAAGACGGGCAGGGACGGCATCCCCAGGAATGTGCCGCTCATCGTGCGGTCCTTCCGGTGGTGAGGCGGACGTCGCCGGTGACGGCGGCGGGATTCTCGAGGGTGCTGGCCAGGATTTCGGCGAAGTGCATCGTGGTGACGCCGCTGCCCTGCCGGGACAGGCCGCCGCCGATATGCATCAGGCAGGACGCGTCGCCGCCGGCGCAGAGGTCCGCGCCGGTGCCGCAGATGTTGGCGGTCTTGTCCGCGAGCATCGCCGAGGACACGTCCGCGTTCTTCATCGAGAAGGTGCCGCCGAAGCCGCAGCACTGCTCGGCCTCGGGCAGCTCGGCCAGCTCGATGCCGCCGACCGAGCGCAGCAGGTCCAGCTGCCGGTCGCCGAGCCGGAGCAGCCGCATGCCGTGGCAGCTGGGGTGGTAGGTGATCCGGTGCGGGAAGTAGGAGCCCAGCTGCGCCGCGGCATCCGTGACGCCCAGGACATCCACCAGGAGCTGGGACAGCTCGTAGGTTTTGTGTCCGACGGCGGCCGCCCGGGCTTCCAGCCCGGCGTCCCCGCAGCGGCGGGCGACCATGGGGTGCTGGTGCTTCACGGAGGCGACGCAGGAGCCGGACGGTGCGACGGCGACGTCGTACTCATCTGCCTCGAACGCCTTCACATGGTTGGCGACGACCGGCAGCGCCTCCTTGAAGTAGCCGCTGTTGACGTGCATCTGCCCGCAGCACGCCTGCCCGGCAGGGAAGACGACCTCGTGGCCGAGGCGTTCCAGGATGGACACCGTGGCGCGCGCCGTGCTCGGATACATGGCGTCCACGATGCACGTGGCGAAGAGCGCGATCCTCACAGGGCACCTCCGGCCGTCTGATGTTCCGCACGGCGGCTCGGCACGTACTCGGCCGGCTGCCCGGAGGCGCGCACCACGGCGCGCAGCTCGCCCAGGCCGCCGCCGAGCACGCCGGCGGCGCGGGCCTGGACCAGGACGTTGCCCAGCGCCGTGGCTTCCACGGGGCCGGCCAGGACGGGCTTGCCGGTGGCGTCGGCGGTGAGCTGGCAGAGGAGCCGGTTCTGGGATCCGCCGCCCACAATGTGCACGACGCCGGCCCGGACGTCCGCGAGCCGCTCGGCGTCGGCGATGGTCCGGGCGTAGCCGGCGGCGAGGCTGTCCAGGATGCACCGCACGATGTGCGCGGGATGCTCCGGGAGGACCGCGCCGGTGTTGCGGACCGCGGCCCGGATGCGGTCGGGCATGTTGTCGGGGGCGATGAAGTAGGGGTCGTCGGCGTTGATGAGCGGGCCGCCGGGAGGAAGAGTTGCGGCCGCGTCGAGCAGTTCCTCGAGTTCGGGCCGGTAGCCCTCCCCCGCCCACGTGCGCTGGCACTCGCTGAGCAGCCAGAGGCCGCCGACGTTGCGCAGGTAGCGGATGGTGCCGTCCACGCCGCGTTCGTTGGTGAAGTTCGCGGCCCGGCTGGCCTCGGTCAGGACCGGGTGGGAGAGTTCGACGCCGACCAGGGACCACGTGCCCGAGGAGATGTAGGCGAAGTCGTGCCGGTCCGCGGGCACGGCGGCGACGGCCGAGGCGGTGTCGTGCGAGCCGACGGCCACCACCTTCGTGGCGGCGGGCAGGCCCAGGCGTTCCGCGATGTCTTGTCGGAGGGTGCCGACCGTTTCGCCGGGCTGGATCAGCGGCGGGAACAGGTCCTTCGGGCAGGTCCAGGGCGGCCAGGAACTCCGTGGCCCACTCCCCCGCGACGGCGTCGAAGAGCCCGGTGGTGGAGGCGTTGGTGGCCTCGGTGCGGCGCCGGCCCGTCAGCAGGAACCCGATGAGGTCCGGGATGAGCAGCGCCTGCAGCCCGTCCAGTTCGGGCTCCGTGGCGAGCTGGTAGATCGTGTTGAACGGCAGGAACTGCAGCCCCGTGGTGGCGTAGAGGCGGGCCGGGTCGAGTTCCTGGTGGACCCGGGCGACGGCGGCACGGCTGCGGTCATCGCGGTAGCTGAAGGGCGCCGCGACGAGTTCGCCGGCGGCGTTGACCAGGCCGTAGTCCACGGCCCAGGTGTCGATCCCGATGCTGGCGATGCTCTCACCGCGGGCCGCGGCCGCCGTGGCGGCGGCCGCGAGCCCGGTGAGGACCTCGGCGAACAAGGCGTCGAAGTCCCAGCGGAGGCCGCCGTCGAACTCTTTGACGCCGTTGGGGAAGCGGTGCACCGTCTCCAGTTCGGCCCTCTTCCCACCGGGACTGCCCGTGACCCGGCCGAGGATGACCCGGCCCGAGGAGGCGCCGATGTCGATAGCGACAAAGACACTGCCGGCGAACAGGCCGCCGCTGGCTGGTGCGGTATCCGCTGGTGGCGCCGTGCTCATCGCAGGAAGGCCGCGGCCACGCCGGCGTCGACGGGGATGTGGAGCCCGGTGGTGTGGGAGAGCTCGCTGCCGGTGAGCACGGCGGCGGCGTTGGCCACGTTTTCGGGCAGCACTTCGCGCTTGAGCAGGGTGCGCTGGGCGTAGTACTTGCCCAGCTCCTCTTCCTGTACGCCGTAGACGGCGGCGCGCTTGGCGCCCCAGCCGCCGGCGAAGATCCCGGAGCCGCGGACCACGCCGTCGGGGTTGATGCCGTTGACCCGGATCCCGTACTCGCCCAGTTCCGCGGCGAGGAGCCGGACCTGGTGGGCCTGGTCTGCCTTGGTGGCGGAGTAGGCGATGTTGTTCGGGCCGGCGAACACGGAGTTCTTGGAGGAGATGTAGATGATGTCCCCGCCCATGTCCTGGCCGATCATCACCTGCGCGGCGGCCTTGGCCACCAGGAACGAGCCCTTGGCCATGACGTTGTGCTGCAGGTCCCAGTCCTTCTCGGTGGTTTCCAGGAGCGGCTTGGAGATGGAGAGCCCGGCGTTGTTGACCACCAGGTCCAGTCCGCCGAACGCCAGGACGGCTTCCTGGATGGCAGCGGCGATCTGGGCTTCGTCGGTGACGTCGGCCTGGACGCCGATCGCGACGTCGGAGCCGCCGAGTTCCTCGGCCACGGCCCGGGCGTTGTCCAGGTTCAGGTCGGCGATGACCACGCACGCGCCCGTCGGCGGCGAAGCGGGTGGCGATCGCCTTGCCGATGCCCGACGCCGCCCCGGTCACCAGGGCGATCCGGCCGGCGTGGGATTTCGGCTTGGGCATCCGGGCCAGCTTGGCCTCTTCCAGGGCCCAGTATTCGATCCGGAACTTCTCGGATTCCTCGATCGGCGCGTAGCTGGAGACGGCCTCGGCGCCGCGCATGACGTTGATGGCGTTGAGGTAGAACTCCCCCGCCACCCGGGCGGTCTGCTTGTTCGCCCCGAAGGAGAACATGCCCACCCCGGGGACCAGGACGATCGCCGGGTCCGCGCCGCGCAGCGCGGGGCTGTCCGGAGTCGCGTGCCGGTCGTAGTAGGCCTGGTAGTCCTCGCGGTAAGCGGCGTGGAGTTCCTTGAGCCGGGCCACGGAGTCCTCGATCGAGGCGTCGGCGGGCAGGTCCAGGACCAGCGGCTTGACCTTGGTGCGCAGGAAGTGGTCCGGGCAGGACGTGCCCAGGGCGCCGAGGCGCGGGTGCTCTGCGGCTTCGAGGAACTCCAGGACGGCGGCGTCGTCGCTGAAGTGCCCCAGCTGCGGCTTGTCCGTGGAGGCCAGTCCGCGGATCACGGGCGCCAGGGCGGCGGCCTTCGCACGGCGCTCGGTCTCCGGGAGGGCGGCGTAGCCGGGCAGCTTCGGGCCGAACGGTTCGGTCCGGCCGTGGTCCCTGATGTACTGCTCGGCCTGCTCGATGATCCACAGCGAGTTGGCTTCGGCTTCCTCGCTGGTGGCGCCCCAGGCGGTGATGCCGTGGCCGCCGAGGATGGTGCCGACCGCGT
Organism: uncultured Actinomycetota bacterium; assembly: GCA_963810895.1. Lineage (GTDB taxonomy): Bacteria > Actinomycetota > Actinomycetes > Actinomycetales > Micrococcaceae > Arthrobacter. Next base: position 693 of record CAWEPM010000019.1, on the reverse strand, counting down.
GCGGGTTGGCGTCCTTGATCGCGGCGATGTCCAGGCCCAGCTGGAAACCGGGGCGCCGCCACGGCACCCACGCCACCTTCTCGCCGAAGATCTCCTTGGTCAGGGCCTCGCCGTCGGCGGCCGTGGCATGGCGATGCCGGAGTCTGGGTGCAGGTGGTCCACGTGGGCGGCGTCGACGAGGCCGTGCATGGCGGTGTCGATCGACGGCGCGGCGCCGCCCTTACCGTGCAGGCAGTAATCGAACGCGGCCACCATCTCGTCTTCACGCTCGACGCCGGGGTACACGTTCTTCAGTGCCTGCAGCCGGTCCAGCCGCAGCACCGCAAGGCCTTCGGCTCTCAGCGTGCCCAGGTCCCCGCCGGAGCCCTTGACCCACAGGAGCTCGACGTCCTCGCCGGTCACAGGGTCCTTTTCCGTGCCCTTGGCGGAGGTGTTGCCGCCGGCGAAATTGGTGTTCCGCTCGTCCGCACCGAGGCGGTTGGAACGGGGCGATCAGCTCTTGAACAGTCTTGTTGTCAGTCATAACTCTTAAGCGCCCCATCCGGCTTGCTGGCCGCCGACGCGGTCCTCGTTGATCTTCTTCTGGTAGCCGCTGGCCTTGAAGGCGGCCAGCGGGTCCGCGGGCAGCCCGCGGGATTCACGCCACTGCGCCAGCGAAGGACGGACATCGGTGTAGAAGGCATCGTTGAAGAT
>CAWEPM010000018.1:0-28488 GCA_963810895.1 uncultured Actinomycetota bacterium | reverse complement strand
GTTTTCACAGCCTACGCATGGGAAGTAGCCGCAGGGTGACACATAGGGGTACGCGGCGGTCAACGCCCGGCCCGGCGAGCCGTCCACCTGCAACTGCCGCTGTGTCCAAGGAGGCGGTGATGACCGCTCAGCACCGTGCCTGCTGGTCGGGGCCACACAGGTCTCCGGTGCCGACTACTTCCTGGACCTGCTGGACTTCAACACCCGCAAGGACAGCTGCGACGTCTTCACCACCGGCGAAGACGGCCCGGACGAACAGACCCTGGCCGGCAAGCTGCCCACCGCCGTCGCCCGGCGCTCCGGATACCGTCCGATCATCGCTGTTGCCGGCCGCTCGCTCCTCCCCCGGGAACGGTGGGCCGAAATGGACCTGGCCCGGGTCTACACCCTGGCCTAGTGCACCGACCAGGACTCCGCCAATGACCCCGACCTTTCCGCCGCGCTGCTTCGCCAATCGGGAAACACATCGGCACGAGCCTTGTGCAGCCTCCACACGCAGCGCGAAGCGGAAACTCCCGGACTCGTCTACACTCTGGGGCGGGCATTTTGGCTCTTCCCACAGGCTGGGGTTCGATCACCGCGGCATCCTCGTGACCCGGCATTCGCGAAAAGAATGTCATCCGGCCGGATCTGGGCAGCGTGCCGCGATTCGGACGGGCAGATCACCGGAAGATCACCGCCGGTATTCAGCCCAGATTCCCTCCACTGCCGCTTCACGGGCGTGCAATGAGGCCCCGACCAGGGGCCCTTCCGTGCTGAGATCGCTGACGGTCACCATGGTTGAGGGTTCCAGCAGATGCGGCACCAGGCTGTCGCGCATGCGGTCCACGAATGCCGGGCAGTCCACCAGCGGCCCGCTCAGCACTACGGCCGCGGGGTCGCTCAGGGTAGCCGTGTTGCCGATGGCTTCGCCGAGAAGTTCGAGGAAGTCGTCGGCCGCCGGCGAGTCAGGCCGGTCCGTGAAGAGACTGCGGTAGCGGTCCATGTCCAGGGAAAGCCCGCCGGCCGTGGTGATCCCGAGATCGAGCAGACGCTCCATCAGCGTCCGTCCGTTCTGCCGCAGATAGGCGATCTCTCCCGCGATGCCGTGCGAGCCGCGGCGCACCTCGCCGCCCATGACGAGGGCTGCGCCGATGCCGGCCCCGATATAGACCATCAGGAAGTCGTCGACGCCGCGCATCGCCCCGGACTCGCGCTCCGCCAGGGCCGCCCAGTTGACGTCGTTGTCCACCCGGACCGGTCCCCGACAGTCCCCGAGAAACCGTTCGGTCAGGTTCCACTGCCCTTCGGGGAAGGGCGCGTTCGGCAGGCTCAGCACGGCCTGCCCGGCGGCCTCGACGGGATTGGCCTGGGAGACGCCGGCGGCCAGGCATGGCGTGGACACATCGCGCCGGTACTCGGCAAAAAGGCCGGAGAGGGCGGATTCGAGCTGCTCCCGGGTCTGCGGCGTTCCTGACAAGACCTGATAATCGCCCACGACGCTGCCGCGCAGGTCCGTGGCGCGCAGCTGGGCGCGGCCGGTGGCCACCGCGACGGCAAGAGTGTGTCCGTAGCCAGGGGCGATGTCGTAGATCGCCGCGGTGCGGCCGCGCGGCCCCGCCGACTGGCCCGTCTCACCAATCAGACCGGCTTCGGCCAGCCGGGTGGCCGCCTCGGAGGCGGTGGGCTTCGACAGTCCGGTGGCGGCTGCGATGGCCGCCCGGGAGCTGGGCCCGTTGCGGCGCAGATGCTCGAAGAACCGCCGGTCAGTGACCGTGGCCAATGCCTGCGGCGTCGATGCAGCCGGGGCCAGGGAGTGCGGGGAACGGGTCACGGCAGAGGTCCTCCGATAGGGGTCTTCCCCATCGTAGCGGAGTGCCCTACACTGGAAATCGGAATTAGTTAGGATTCTTTACTATAGGAGAGATCGCCGTGGATCAAACCCCCGCCAGCCCTCAGATCCCGGCCGATCTCCCCGGCGGCCCCCGGGCACTCACGCCCCGGGCGCCCGGCAGCGTCGGTGTTGTTGAGCGGACGCAGGAGTCCCGCGACGGTGACCACCGCCGCGACCTGGGACTCCGCGGCGTCCAGAATCACGAGGTCCCAGGGATCTGTCACGGCATGTGCCCTCGGGCGGGAGACTCCGCCTACACATCGAAGTGCCCGATGAAGAAAATCGCAGTTTAGGAATGACGACACAAGGAACGATGAAAATGACCGAGCAAGACACAGTCCACCAAGCTCCACAGGTCCCCGCCGACGTCCCGGGCCAGATCCGCGGCCTCAAGGCCGAGCTGCGCCACCGGATTGGCGATGTCGAAGGAGTATTCCGCCGGCTCGAGGACCGCATCCGGGTACAGGTCGAGGAAATCGAGACCGTCCGAGCCCGCGGGGAAGAGGTCTGGCCGGTCATCGACTACGCGGACATCGAATCCGGTCAGGTCAGCGAGGCCCAGCTGACCGCGCTGAAACGGCGCGGCTGCGCCGTCGTACGCGGCCACTTTCCCCACGCAACTGCCCTGGACTGGGACCGGCAGCTCGTGGACTACGTGGAGAGCAACGACTTCGATGCCAAATACCGCGGTCCCGGGGACGACTTCTTCGGCACCCTGTCCGCCTCCCGCCCGGAGATCTACCCGATCTATTGGTCCCGCCCCCAGATGGAGGCGCGGCAGGACCCGCGCATGGCCGCCGTCCAGTCGTTCCTGAACCGTCGCTGGACCTTCGAATCCGAAGGCCGGACCTGGTTCGACCCGGATCAGGACTCGATGTACCCGGACCGGATCCGCCGCCGCCCGCCGGGCGCCGACTCAAGCGGACTGGGCCCCCACACCGACTCCGGCGCCCTGGAACGCTGGCTCCTGCCGGCCTACCAGCAGGTGTTCCGGCATGTGTTCGACGGCGAACCGGAGAAGTACGACCCCTGGGACGCCGCCTACCGCACCGAAGTCGACGAGTACGAGGGCGGATCCACGATGTGCTCGGCCTTCCGCACTTTCCAAGGCTGGACGGCGCTGTCGGACATGAAAAACGACCAGGGCGTGCTGCAGACGGTCCCCATTCCCGAAGCCATGGCCTACATCTTGCTCCGTCCGCTGCTCGATGATGTGCCGGAGGACGAGCTGTGCGGCGTGAGCCCGCGGCACGTCCTGCCGATCAGCGAGCAGTGGCACCCGCTGCTGATGCGCGCGCTCTCGTCCATCCCCGATGTGCGGGCGGGCGACTCGGTGTGGTGGCACTGCGACGTGATCCACGCCGTCGCGCCCGTGCAGGACCAACAAGGATGGGGCAACGTCATGTACATTCCGGCAGCCCCCCAGTGCGAAAAGAACGCCCGCTACGCCGCCGTCGTCGCAGAGGACTTCAAAGCCGGACGCTCACCCCGGGACTTTCCCGAAGAGCACTACGAAGCCGACTGGCAAAACCGGTTCCCCGAGCACGATCTCAACCCCATCGGCAGGCGCGGACTGGGGCTGGAAGTATAGTCACGCCGTCCCGGTCAGTGTCGGCACGGCGTCCCGGGACCACGTGATTTCCCCGGACGATTGTGCCGACGCCGACAGGACCACCAGCCCGCCTCAACGCGACCCCACACATGGAAGGACAGCAGTGCCCGAGACCGAGCAAAACTTCACCGGATACCCCGCAGCGGTGCTCTGGGACATGGACGGCACGCTCGTGGACACCGAGCCGTTCTGGATCCAGGCCCGCGCCGATCTCGCCGCCGAATACAACGTGCCCTGGAGCGAAGCCGATGCCGCTTTCTTCGTCGGCAAACCCCTTCCGGTGTCCGCGGCCGAGATGCGCAGCCGCGGAGTCGCCCTGGCCGAACCCGAGCTCATCAACCGGCTGGTACACCAGGTCCTCGACGCCATCCGCGACCGGATCCCCTGGCGGCCCGGAGCGCAGGAGCTCCTCGCACGCCTCGCGCACGCCAGGATCCCCTGCGCACTGGTCACTCAGGCGTTCCGGCCCGTCGCCGAATTCATCGCCCAAAGCGCCGGTTCCGACTCCTTCCTCAAGGTCGTGGCCGGTGATGATGTCACCCACGGAAAACCGCACCCCGAGCCATACCTGACGGCCGCGGCATCCTTGGGAATCCGTCCCGGAGACTGCATCGCCATCGAGGACACGGACACCGGTGCGGCCAGCGCCGTAGCCGCCGGCATGACAGTCCTGGTCATTCCCCACCTTGCGCCCGTCCCCGACGGCCCGTCCCCGACGGCCCGTCCCGGTCAACCCGGGAGACCCTCACCGGCATCACCCTCGATGATCTTCGCTCCCTCCGGCCCGTGAAACGCCGATAGCAGCGCATCTGTGACGTGGTTCGGGCCTCCTTGCGGGCCCCGCGCGGCCAGAAATAGCTGGCGGTTGTCACAGTTTCTAGTCGACTGGCCGGCATGGCTTTGCAGCCGTTGCCAGTCACCGAGTATCGTCGTTGTCCCGACGGCGTCTAAGACCCAGGTACGGCGGAGGACGGGACTCTTTGCCCCCTTTGGAACCTCTCGATTTCCTCGCGATTGGCCACACCGCCCCGGGGCCCCTCAATGGTGACAGCACGGGAGGCGGCGGCCACCGCAAACTCGGCAGCTGCCCGCAGGTCGAAGGAGGCGGACAGGGCAAAGACGAGCGCGCCACCGAATGTGTCCCCGGCTCCAGTGACGTCCACCACCGGGACAGCATAGCCATGCACGTGGTCGACCTTGGCGCCGTCAAAGATCTCCACGCCGGCCGCGGCCATGGTGCGGATGACGGCTTTGACTCGGTGTTTGTGCATCCAGGCGTTGACAAAGGAGAGGCCAGAATCCCCAAAGGAGAGCTCGAATCCGACCTGGTTCATGATGACAACGTCCGCACCTTGAAGGAAGTCTGTGTCCGCGGTGCCGAATCCCTCGACGTCCAGGTCAAAGACGACCTTGCGTCCGTGTTGCCGAAGATCCGACAGCACACGTTCGCCGCCATCTGTACCGGCTCGTAATCGTTTTGCCCGAGAGAGGGTTGTGTACAGATATCCGGGTGACCGGAGTGCCTCGACAGCAGCCGCGGTCAGCATCATGGGGCTGTCACCAGTCTCCGCGTACAACACAACATGTTCGTCACCGACCAGGAAGATCATGTTGAGTGGGTCTGGGACATCTGGCGCGAATAGCATGTGCGTGGTTCCTATGCCGTGGAGGCCAAGGTCGTCACTCAGGCGTTGGGACAATGGCCCCTGGTTTAGCAACGAGATGAATTCAGTGGCCCCGCCCAGCCCGGCATGAACGGCCGCTGCGTTGGCGATCATGCCTCCCACGTAACTGCCGGTTGCCCTCATGGGTGCCTTGTCGGCCAGCCCTGGCCACCGGTCCGCAGTGTAATAGTTGTCCATGGCAACATCGCCTATGAAAAATGTCGTGGGCCGCTCCACAGATGCATTAGCCATCATGCGATCCCGACCTTGCGGTGCTGACGGAAACGTGCACCGGGCCGTGCTCGATGTCGGTCCAGGTAGACCCGCCGTCGCCGCCACTCGTCGCCATCCAGTAGTAGTAGGCGGCCCCCTCAACGCCATGACAGGCGTCGTGCCACGTGCCATTGTGCAGCACAACGACGGTGCCTGGGTTGATGACGAAGGCCCGGACATCTGCCGCGCTGGGATAGCTGGCATCGGTTGGTTCGGCAACTGCCAGGACCACAGGTGCGCCGGCAGTGAAGAGCGCTTCTTCCGTGGCCAGGTGCCGTTCCATCCGATGCGTCGTGAATGGGGTGCCACTGCCCCGGGTCAGGCCCAGGCTCCCGTTGGTGCTGATCAACGGTTTCGCAGTGTACACATCGGACCATCCATTGCCTTCCGACGCAATCAGGTCAGTGCCGCTCTGGGTCGGGTGGGCGGATGGTGCCATCAAATGGACTCGGCCAAACGGGGCAAAATCCTCCGCCAGCAGTTCCGTTGCCAAAACCTTCATCGCACGGCCTCCTTGTAGACGGGTGAGGAGCCGCGGAGACTACGTACTTCGCGCATCAGGTCCTCGACGTGTCCGGCAAGAACCCGACCGGTGTCAACATGGGTGTCTTTGAGGAAGCTGCCCACAATTGCACCATCCGCTGCCGCTAGTTGTTCATGCACGTTCGACGGCCGTCAGGCCGGCGCCGATGAGAAGCGGGAAATCGTCGCCCACAATTGAGCGGAATCGTTTGACCTTTGCCACATCAGTCTCTTGGCCAGTGGCGTCTCCGGTGATGACAAAGGCATCGCATCTTTCCAGGCCAATTATCAAATCCTCTGCCTCTGTCCGGCCGGAGTTCACCGGCTGGTACTTGAAGCGGACGCCGCCGAATAGTACCGATGTCACCTGACTGCGAAGGGCCTGCAGCTCTAGGGCAAATTCGGCGTCTGCCGCCGGTTCGAGGTGCCCAGCCACTGAATCCATCTGGATGAAATCGATTCGGAATTGCCGTGCCAGGTCGAAAGCCAATCGGTGGTCGTGCAGGACATTCACTCCCACCAAGAGGTCGGCGTATTTGCCTTCCAACCACTCCAACACATTACGCACGTCCTGCTTGTCGCCAAAGTAGTTTTCGACGACGACGCCGTCCACACCATTGGCGCAGAGGATGTCCAGTTCGTACCGGGCGATATCGAGTCGTTCGGTGGCGGACTCTCCTGACAGGTGGAGCATGCCGAGAATGGGTTTGGGCGTGTTGAAGGTCTGGCTAAACCGGCTGTCACCGATGTTCAAGGGATGATTCCTAACTAGTAAGGGAACTCGGGTCGGGATCTGAGTTCGAGGGGTCTTGGAGCGCCCGCAGTGGAGTTGCCGGCTGCTGAACCCCGGCGGTTATCCCGTTCCAGGAAGTGGCAACTCGCATTTCGAGGGCTGGCGAGTAGATCACCGAGGTGTGTTCGACCAATTCGTCGTCGCTGCTGAACACCTCACCGCTGGCACAGATGAACCCTGGACGTACCAGGCAAGCTCGCCGAAGACCTGTCGCGTCAGGTTCGAGGGCAGCGCCACAGACAAGCTGAATTCTGAACGGACTGGGGCCACGCCGTAGTGCTCGCGCAGCACTTGATAGAGAGACAGACCGTTCGAAGTTGAACGCCTCCAGACCGGGAAACCGGCCCAGGTCTCAGCACCGATGTGTCAAGGTTGAGAAACGTCGGTGACTGGTCCGTGGCGACGCCGCGGGCCCGGACCAGCCGCAGCTGCGGTCCTGTCGGGCCCATCCTCGACTTCCTGGGACAGGACCTCCGTGACGGGCCGTTCGGTTCCGTGCCCGCGAGAAGTCCGTGAAGCCGCCGAAGTTCCAGATGCTGTGGTTGATGGGCGTGTAGGTGACGATCGTTCCCTTGCCCCGGACTCTGGCGGACCAGCCCCTCTGAAACCAGCAGCGACACCGCATGCCTGACGGTGCTGCGGGTGATGCCGTGCAAATCCCGCAGCACCGTCTCCGACGGGATCGCCTCGCCTTCCGCGTATGCGCCGTCGAGGATCCGCTGGCGCAGGTCCCGGTAGAGCTGCGCGTACAGCGGTGCCGAATCCTGTGGATCGAGCGCAAAATCAGCTGTCATGCGTAGTCTGTCTCCCTTGGTATGTTTCGCTGTCTTACTTGCCGTCGTTGATGGTGATCGATTCTCCAACGCGGCATCCTTCGAGTCCATACTGGTCAAGAATCTTCGGCATAAGTGCCGTCGGCCTTCATGGCGTCCATGGTGGCCTTGATGGCGTCCCGGAGCTCCGTGGATTCCTTGGCTACGCCGATTCCGTAGTTGCCCGGTTCCAGTAGATCACCAATCGTGTAGAACTTGTCCGGCTGCTGCTTCTGCAGGTCAAGGATGCCTTCGAAACCGATCAGCGACGCCTGTGCGCGGTCCTGCTGCATCTGCAGGATTTCCTCGGCCTGGGTAGGAATCTGGAGGATCTTGATCGGGCTTGTCGGCCGGGCACGTCGCTCTTGCTCAGGTCCTCGACCGATCCAACCCAGCTGGTTCCGGTCGACACCGTCACCGTCCGGCCGCAAAGGTCCGCCAAGGGTCTTGATGTCCTTCTGGTTCTGGACCGGGGCGAAGAACTGGTTGCCGGTCCGGAAATAGTCCACGAAATCGAGCTGCTGCCCTGGCGCTTTTTCAGGTCAGAGAACGCGGTCCAGATGATGTCCGCGCGTCCGGTGGTCACCGAGACGATCAGCTGGGAGAAATCGACATTCTGGAAGTTCGGCTTCAGCCCGAGCCGCGCAGGCGACTTCCTTGGCCATGTCAATGTCGGCACCCTTGAGCTCAGTGGATCCGGCGTCCGAGTACTCCATCGGCGGGTAGGCGAGGCTGATCGCAATGTTGAGAGTGCCGGCGTCACGGACCTTTGCCGGCAGCATGGCTCGCAGTTCCTGGCTGGCCGGCGCGGCCGTGGTGGTTCGTGCCGGCTGTGGCATTGCCGGACCCGCCGCAGCCGGTGAGCGCCAGGGCTGCCGCCAAGGCCAGGGTCAGCCGGTCCGGCGCCGTCAGCTTGGCTGTCTTTGTGGTCCAAGAAAACATCGTCATTGCTGATTCCTCTTCGATGGGTGGAGCGATTAGGTGGTTAGTTCAGGACACGCGTCAGGAAGCTGCGCACGCGCGGATCTTGGGGGTTGGACAGCACCTCAGCCGGCGGGCCCGATCTCACGGATGGTGCCGTCAACCATGATGGCCACTCGGTCCGCCACGTCCCGGGCGAAGGCGATTTCGTGGGTGACGACGATCATGGTGGTGCCAGATGCCGCGAGTTTGCGCATCACGTCCAGGACTTCACCCACCAGCTCCGGGTCAAGCGGATGTTGGTTCGTCAAAGAGCATGACCTTGGGATTCATGGCCAAGCGACCTGGCAATGGCCACCCGCTGCTTCTGCCCGCCGGAGAGCTGCGAGGGGTAGGCGCCCGCCGCGGTCGCCCAGTCCGACGGCGGTGAGCAGTTCGGTGGCCCGGGCCGTGGCCGAGGCTCGCGATTCCTTGCGCACCGTCATGGGGCCCTCGATCACGTTCTGCAGGGCGGTCATGTGCGGGAAAGAGGTTGAAATGCTGGAAGACCATGCCGATCTCCCGCTGCTGCTGGCGGACCTTGCGCGGTGGAAGCTCCCGCAACACCCCGTCGCGCAGCTCGTAGCCGATGATCGAACCATCGATCCAGACCACGCCGTCGTCGAGCGTCTCCAAGTGGTTCAGGCAACGCAGCAGCGTGCTCTTGCCGCCGCCCGACGGGCCCAGGATGCACAGGACCTCGCCGTCGCTGCACCTCCAGGTCGACGCCCTTGAGGACTTCTTGGCCGTTGAACTTCTTGTGGACATTGATGGCTTTGACCGACGGTGGTCATGACTGCTCCTCGATGACTGGCCGGGACGCCGGCGCGGGACATGCCGAAGCTGAATCGGAAAGGTGGGCGGCTTGCGCCATGGGCCACGCCGCGGCCGTAGTGGCGCTCGATGTAGAACTGCACGATGTTCAGCACGGTGGTCCCGAGCAGGTACCAGACGGCGCAGACCAGCAGCAGTTCAATGACGGCACCATTGACGAAGTAGACCTGCTGGGCGGCATTGAGCATTTCCGTGAACGAAATGGCCGTGGCCAGTGACGAGAACTTGAGCATCCCGATGGCGGAGTTGCCCATCGGCGGGATGATCAGTCGCATCGTCTGAGGCAGGATGATCCGACGCAGGGTCTGGAACCGGGACATGCCTATGGTCTGGGCGGCCTCGGTCTGGCCGTGGTCAACCGAGCTGATGCCACCGCGGACCACCTCGGTCATGTAGGCACCTTCGTTGATGCCCAGGCCCAGCAGTGCCGCCACAAACGGTGTCACCACATCCACCGTCCTGGCCTCGAACAGCCCCGGGATGGTGATGGTGGGGAAGACCAGCGCGATGTTGAACCAGATCAGCAACTGCAACAGGACCGGAGTCCCTCGGAAGATCCAGACGTACAGCCAGGCGACAAACCGGGTTACCGGGTTGTTCGACAGGCGCATGACGGCGAACAGTGTGCCCAGTCCAGCACCGAATGATCATGGCAAAGAAGGAAATGAGCAGCGTGTTGGCAAATCCGCGGAGTATCACGTCTGCGGTGAGGAACTTGCCTACCACGTCCCACCGGATCTTGGCCGTCGGCGAATGCCTTGCCAGAAGTGCCAGCACGACCATCACAATCGCTCCGGACAGCCACCGCCCCGGGTGTCTTAGGCGGACAATCCTGTAACTGCGATGCTGCAGAGCATCAACACTCACTCGGGCCGCGTTCTCTGCTTCAGAGGAAAGCAACGTCATAACCCACCTCCTTAGTTGTACGGTCAGGTGTACAACTCAAACTAGGGTCATGGGGCCCACCTGTCAATGGATGGCAAATAATTTCGTGGACCGTCAGACGGGGACTGCCCCCGGTTTTGGGAACCATTCATCGCTGAACTAGCAGGAGTCGCCGGATGGAAAAGTCTCGACGGCAATACAGGTTCCGGATCTCGATCAGAAGCGGCCGCACCTCCGGCCAGCATGCCCGCCCGCGGCACGCACGGCAATGAACCCCTTCTGCACAGCGGAAATGGAGCGCGGGTAGCTTCTACCGCCCGACGGCGAGCACGGCCAAGGCGGCGTCGCGTGGCTTCTGGAGGTCCAGGCCGGTGTAGTTTTCGAACGCCGACAGCCGATTCACCACGGTGTTTCGGTGGCACGCGAGTTGCTCAGCCACTGCCACAAGGCTCCCTAGCTCCAGGAACGCGCGGGTTGCTTCCAACAAACGCTCCCGCTCCGCGGAGGTGCAGCGCCTCAAGGCGGAGGCGACGAGCAGTTCCGGGTCGCAACCCACCTGCGACAACCGGTGTGAGGTGATGGAGAGCCAGCGGTCCCGAAGCGTGAAGATGCCCTTGCTGCCCATCGGCAGGTCCTTCATGATCTCGCGGGCCGCGCTGACGGCAGTGCGCACGCCACCAATCCCGTCGGGGTGCGGGGCCACCGCCGCGGCCATGCCGTCAAACAAGGAGGCCTCCTGGAAGCTCAGCCGCTCCTCGGCGGAGGCGTTCCGGGGCCGGATGATGAGGGTGTGGTGCCCTTGATCGTAAGTGAAGACGGGGGTGTCCCGCGGTGGCCGCGCCCGTACCCGCCGCCTGACCGTCAGGCTGTCATTCCGGTCGATGGCCGCAACGAGAAACGCCGAGCGGGCGTCAACACGCAGCGCTCCCGCAATACGTGACAGGTCAGTGGCCGACGGCTCCGACGGCGCCAGCAGCTGCGTAAGGTACTGCTGCTGCAGATCCGCGTCGGCTCCCTGTATCTCTTCCAGCTCCGCCAAGTACTTCTCCTGGACAGAGGCAGCGAACCGGTCCACGGTGGACCAGACGACCTCCGCGTTCTCTACCAACAGCGCGGGATCGGCGCCCAGCGCCGGAGCGGCCAGGGCATCCCACAGCACGGAGAAGTCAAGGCGTATCGCCCGGACCAGGCTGTCCAAGGGCACACCCTGGCGTGCCCGGCGGGCGCCAAGCTCGGCGGCCATGACCCCTAGGGCATCATTGTCCGGGGCCGTTTCGCCCATGGCCAGGAGCATCGCAGAGAAGGAACTGAGACTGCTGCGCCGCAGTTCCTCGAGGGTCAGGCCGGACTCCGCGTAGGCGGGATCGGGAAGGATCCGGGTCAGGAACTTCTCTACGAGGTCCGGAAGCTGCCCGCCGACAGCGTCAACCAGGTCCTGCCATCGCTCAATATCGCTCACGTCCGCCTCTCCTTCTGAACCCCTCTCTAATCATTGCCGAATCCGTCCGAAGCGGAGATGTACTTTCGTACATATATTGGCCTCCTTTCCGGGCTGCCCCGTCATGGGCAAGCCCTCATCTCCTTGGGACGATCGAAGTCAGCCGCAGCGTGGCGGCTCTCACACTTTCACCGGCCAGGAGATTCCATGACCACCATTGACCGAGTCGAGGAGCGGACAGCAGCCGTCCGCCCAGACGAGCAGTCCGGATACAAGAAGGGCCTGTCGAACCGCCAGGTCCAGATGATCGGCATCGGCGGGGCCATCGGCACGGGCCTGTTTCTCGGTGCCGGCGGCCGGCTGGCGACCGCGGGGCCTGTGCTGCCTGTGATCTATGCCGTGTGCGGTCTCTTCGCGTTCTTCATCCTTCGGGCACTCGGCGAACTCGTCCTGCACCGGCCGTCGTCCGGGTCCTTCGTCTCCTACGCCCGCGAGTTTTACGGCGAGAAAGCTGCCTACATCTCCGGGTGGGTGTACTCGCTGTCGTGGGCGCTCACCGCGATAGTCGACATCACCGCCGTCGCCGTCTACCTGAACTACTGGACCGCGTTCAGCAGCGTGCCGCAGTGGATTCTCGCCCTCGCCGCGCTGGTGGTAGTCACCGGTGTGAACCTCATTTCGGTGAAGTTGTTCGGCGAGCTCGAGTTCTGGTTCGCCATCATCAAAGTGGGCGCCCTCGTGGCATTCCTGCTGGTGGGCGGCGTCTTCCTGGCCGGCAACTTCCCGGTGGCCGGCCACCAGCCCGGCTTTTCCCTCATCGCCAACCACGGCGGAATGCTGCCCAACGGGCTGCTGCCCGCCGTCGTGATTGTCCAGGGCATCGTGTTCGCCTACGCCGGAATCGACATGATCGGTGTTGCCGCCGGGGAAACCAAAGAACCGCGGAAGATCATGCCCAAGGCGGTCAACTCCGTCATCGTCCGGATCGCCGTCTTCTACGTCGGATCCACCGCCCTGCTGGCCGTCCTGCTCCCGTACACGGCGTACAAGGCCGGCGAGTCGCCCTTCGTGACGTTCTTCGCCAGCATCGGCGTACCCGGAGCCGGGGATGTCATGAACTTCGTGGTGCTGACCGCCGCGCTGTCCAGCCTCAACGCCGGGCTCTACTCCACCGGGCGCATCTACCGCTCCATGGCCCAGACCGGCGCGGCGCCGCGCTTCATGGAACGGATGAGCCGCGGCGGCGTGCCCTACGGCGGCATCCTGTTCACCGCCGCGTTCACCCTGCTGGGGGTGGCCTTGAACGCCATCGTTCCCAAGATGGCGTTTGAAATCACCATCAATGCCACCGCCCTGGCCATCCTGTGCACCTGGGCCACCATCATCCTGTGCCAGCTCAAGCTCTACAAATGGTCCAAGGCCGGCCTCATGGCGCGCCCCACGTTCCGCCTCTTCGGGGCCCCATGGACCTCCTACCTGACGCTGGGCTTCCTCGCCGCCGTCCTGGTGCTCATGGTCTTCGACTTCCCGGTCGGCACCTACACCGTAGGTTCCCTCGTCATCATCATCCCGGCCCTGATCGCCGGCTGGTACGCCGTCCGCGGCCGCGTCAACGAGCTCGCCCGGACCCACCCCCTGACCGGTGCCTTCGCGGTCCTGGAATCACCCTCTACACCCACATCCGCCATCCCCCAGCAGAACCAGGAGTCCAAGCCATGACCGCAGCAGCCACCCACACCGATGCCGTCGCCACCCCGGGCCCGGCCAACCCAGCCACCGCAGCCGAAGCCTTCCTCCGCGATTTCCGCAGCCTCTCGGCGATCGGCGAAACCGCCGGGAACGGCGTGGACCGTCAGGCCGCCACGACCGCCGACGCCCAGGCCCGGACCTGGTTCACCTCCCTCGCGGCCCAATACGGCTTCCGCACGGAAACCGACCGGATCGGCAACCTCTTTGCCCTGATCGAATGGGCTCCCGGAGCACCGTACGTCGTGGTGGGCTCCCATCTGGACAGCCAGCCCACCGCCGGGAAGTACGACGGCGCGTACGGCGTCGCCGCCGCACTGCACGCCGGGCGCCGGCTCGCCGAGCAAACCGGCGCTGCCGCCGCCGCCGGCAATACCGGGTCACCGAAGTACAACCTCGCCGTCGTGGACTGGTTCAACGAGGAGGGCTGCCGGTTCGCCCCGTCCATGATGGGCAGCTCCGTCTACACCGGAAAACTGCCCGCCGACGCCGCCCTGGCCGTGACCGATGTCGAGGGCACCAGCGTGCGCGACGCCCTGGCCGGGATCGGGCACCTGGGCCGCGGCAACGGCCCCGAGGCCGCCGCCTACGCCGAGATCCACATCGAACAGGGACGCTCCCTGGAAGCCGAGGGTGCCACGATCGGCCTGGTCCACTCCTGCTGGGCCGCGGTGAAGTACTCCGCCACGGTCCACGGCGAACAGGCCCACACCGGCTCCACCGTCATCGCCGACCGGAAGGACGCCCTGCTGGGAGCCTCCCGGCTGGTGGTCCTGCTGCGGGAAATCGCCGATCACTTCCCCGGCGCCGTCCTGCACACCTCCGTGGGCCAGCTGACCGTCTACCCGAATTCGCCGGTCGTCGTCCCGTCCAAGGTGGACCTCGTGATGGACATGCGCACCGCGGACGAGGACGTGCTGGCATCGGCCCAGGCCCTCCTGCGTGCCGGAATCTCACGGATCGAGGCCGAGGCCAACGTCAGTATCGAGGTCGAGGAATCGCACGCGTGGGGCATCAATCCGTACCAGCCCGCCGGGGTGGAGCTGGCCGAGGAATGCGCCGAGGAACTGGGCCTGAGCCACCGCCGGGTCTTCACCCTCGCCGGGCACGACTCCATCAACATGAAGGACATCGTGCCGACGGTGATGCTCTTTGTCCCCAGTGTGGACGGCATTTCGCACAACGAGCGTGAATTCACCAACGACGACGACGCCTGCGCCGGCGTGGACATGCTCACCCGCGTGGTGGAACGGCTCTGCAACGGCGACCTGGACGGGGCAGCATGACCGGGCCCGTCCGCGTGGCGGTCCTCCAGTCCACCGGGCTGGTCAATTCGCCCCAGGAAAACCTGCGCCGCATCGCCGCCCGTGCCCGCGAAGCCCGGCAGCTCGGCGCAGACATTCTGGTCACCCCGGAGCTGTTCGTGTCCGGCTACGCGCCAAGCCTCGTCCACGGCCAGGACGGCGCGGCCCAGCGGGTACAGCTGGCGGACATCGCGGCGTCCGCCGGCCTTGCGCTGGTGGCGTCCACGGTGGAACACGCTGGCGGCAACCACCATATTTCCGCCTCCTTCTTCGGCCCGGACGGCAGCGAACTCACCCGCTACCGCAAGCAGCACCTCTTTGGGCCGGCCGAACGGCAAGCCTTCGAGCCCGGACAGGAACAGCCCGCCGTCGTCCCCTTTGGCGGCATCAATGTGGCCCTGGGCATCTGCTTCGACATCGAATTCCCTGAATTCGCACGGGCCGCCGCCGTCGCCGGCGCGGAACTGCTGTGCATCCCCACGGCCGTCCCGCTCCGCTCCGGAGACCCGGGCGACGGCGGAGATGACCACCCGTTCGACACCCGGCTGATCCCGTCCATGGTGGTACCCACCCGGGCACTGGAGAACCAGCTATTCATCGCGTACGCGAACCATTCAGGACCGCATTTCGCCGGCCTGAGCACCGTCGCGGACCCCTACGGCCGCCGCCTGGCAGCCGCAGCGGACGAGGACCAGCTCATCCTGGCCGACGTCGATCCCGCCGTTCTTCGCCGCGCCCGGCGCGACACCGACTATCTTTCCCACCTCAAGATCCGGACTCCGGCCACCGCCGGCGCCCACACCGCACCCCTCTCCCGTAAAGGACTCCAGTGACCGCCGCAGCCAGCAGCACTTCGACTGCCACCCCCCTGAGCATGCTCATCCCCGATTTCCCCTTCCCGTACGACGAGTACCTCGGCCACGCCGCCGGACTGGGCTCGGTGCCCGAGGACATGTACGGCACCGAAGTGGCCGTCGTGGGGGCAGGACTCTCCGGCCTCGTGGCCGCGTACGAACTGATGAAGATGGGCCTCAAGCCCGTGGTGTACGAATCCGCACGCATCGGCGGGCGGCTTCGCGCCGGCACCCAAGCGGGCCAGACCGGACCCGTGGCCGATCTCGGCGGGATGCGGTTCCCCCGGTCCGGGACATCCTTCTTCCACTACGCCGACCTCGTGAGCATCGAAACGCAGCCGTTCCCCAATCCGCTCACCCCTGCCGCCGGGAGCACCGTGATCGAGCTCGGCGGCAAAGCCCACTACGCCGAAACGCCCGCCGACCTCCCCGAGTTCTTCGGCGACGTCGCCCGCGCGTGGGATGACTGCCTCGAAGAGCGCGCCCACTTCTCCGCCATGCAGGAGGCCATCCGCACCCGGGACCTGGCCGCGATCAAGACGCTGTGGAACGAACTGGTCCCCCGCTTCGACGACACCTCCTTCTCCGGTTATCTGGCCACCTCCAAGGCATTTTCGGCTCTGCCGTTCGAATACCGCGAAGCGTTCGGCCAGGTCGGCTTCGGAACCGGCGGCTGGGATACCAACTTCCCGGACTCAATCCTGGAAATCCTTCGCGTGGTCTACGTGGACGCCGACGCCGACCAGCACCGCATCATCGGCGGAGCCCAACAGCTCCCCGAAAGGCTCTGGAACCACGCCCCGGACGGCCTGACACACTGGCCCGCAGGAACCAGCCTCGCCTCACTCCACGGCGGGCACCATCGCCCCGGCGTGGCTGCCATCCGCCGGCTCCCGGCCGACGACGGCGCGCCCGGCCCTATTGAAGTCACCGACAAATGGGGTAAGAGCTCCGTCTACCCGGCAGTCATCGCGACCTGCCAGAGCTGGCTCCTCTCGGCCAGAATCGACGTCGACGAATCGCTCTTCAGCCACAAGCTGTGGACGGCGATTGAACGCAGCCACTACATGCAGTCCTCCAAAACCTTCGTGGTGGTGGACCGTCCGTTCTGGAAAGACATTGATCCGGACACCGGCCGGCAGGTCATGAGCACCACCCTGACGGACCGGCTCACCCGCGGAACCTACCTGCTGGACAACGGCCCAGGCCAGCCGGCGCTCATCTGCCTGTCCTACACCTGGAACGATGACGCCCTCAAATGGCTTCCCCTGGATGCCGACGAACGGGTCCGGCTCATGCTCCATTCGCTCAAGCAGATCTACCCCACCGTGGACATCGCCTCGCACATCGTCGGCGAACCGATCACCGTCTCCTGGGAGGACGACCCCAACTTCATGGGTGCCTTCAGCGATAACCTGCCGGGCCACTACCGCTATCAGGAACGGCTCTACACCCACTTCATGCAGGACGGCACCGACTCCGCCCACCGGGGCATCTACCTCGCCGGCGACGACGTCTCCTGGACCGGCGGGTGGGCCGACGGCGCCGTGACCACCGGGCTCAACGCCGTGTGGGGCGTCATGACCCAGCTTGGCGGAAAGACCCATCCGGACAACCCCGGACCGGGCGATCGCTTCGACGAGCTGAAGCCGATCCGGCTGCCCTGACCGGAGCGGCAGGTCCATAGGCGTGGGCGAAGGGCAGTTTGGTCAGCTAGCAAGCGTGCCCGCCCGCCGCGCACACGGCAATGGGCCGTTTCCGCCCGGCGGAAACGGCCCATTCAATCCCCGAAAACGGCTAGCCGATCAGGGCCAGGACCGCTCCGGCCGTGACAACCCCGCCCGCTTCCGTGCGGACGTCCGTGACGGTGCCGTCCCGGTGCGCGGAGACCTGGGTTTCCATCTTCATGGCCTCAAGAACAACAACGGGGTCTCCGGCCGAGACCTCCGCGCCCGGCTCTACCAGCCACTTCACCACGGTCCCGGCCATGTCGGCGCGCAGCGCCCCCGGGTCGGCAGCGGTGGCAGCACCGCAGTCGGACGCGAGAGACACACCCGCGGGCAGCGGGCCGCCGGAGCGGGCCCAGCCGTCCAGCAAGTCGGCCGGCAGCCCGACAGCCAGGCGGCGGCCGTCCACCTCGACGGTGATGGTGCGGCGTTCACCGTCGGGCGCGGTGGTGCTGTAGTCGGGGTCGACTGAGATGGAGATAGTGTCCGCGAAGTCGGTTTCGATCCAGCGGGTGTGGATGCCCAGCCGGTCCTCGGAGGTGAAGTCCGGGGATTCCAGGACGGCCCGGTGGAACGGCAGCACGGTGGCCACCCCGGTGATGCGCATTTCGGCGAGGGCGCGGCGGGCGCGGCGCAGGGCCTGCTGGCGGTCCGCGCCGGTGACGATCAGCTTCGCGAGCAGGGAG
Source organism: uncultured Actinomycetota bacterium (assembly GCA_963810895.1). GTDB lineage: Bacteria > Actinomycetota > Actinomycetes > Actinomycetales > Micrococcaceae > Arthrobacter. Next base: position 10,505 of record CAWEPM010000018.1, on the reverse strand, counting down.
TCGAACTGCGGCGCAACGAAGGAGCCGGAGCGGACCCCGGTGTCCAGCCGGATGCCCGGGCCGGTGGGGCCGGCGAACTCGCCGATGGTGCCGGGCGAGGGCAGGAAGCCGCGGCCCACGTCCTCGGCGTTGAGCCGGAATTCGAAGGCATGCCCGCGCGGCGCCGGGTCCTCGGTCAGGCGCAGCGGCTGGCCCGCGGCGATCCGGAACTGTTCCTGGACGAGGTCGATCCCGGTGGTTTCTTCGGTGATGGGGTGCTCCACCTGGAGGCGGGTGTTGACCTCGAGGAACGCGACGGTGCCGTCGGCCGCGACCAGGAATTCCACCGTGCCGGCGCCCGCGTAGCCGGCTTCCCGGCAGACGGCCTTGGCGGCGTCGTAAATCAGGGTGGTCTGCTCCTGGCTCAGGAACGGCGCGGGGGCCTCCTCGAGGAGCTTCTGGTGCCGGCGCTGCAGCGAGCAGTCGCGGGTTCCGACGACGACGACGTTGCCGTGCGCGTCCGCGAGGACCTGCGCCTCGACGTGGCGGGGGCGGTCGAGGTAGCGCTCCACGAAGCATTCGCCGCGGCCGAAGGCGGCGACGGCTTCACGAACGGCGGAGTCGAAGGCTTCCTCGACCTCGTCCAGGACCCGGACCACCTTCATGCCGCGTCCGCCGCCGCCGAAGGCGGCCTTGATGGCGATCGGCAGGCCGTGCTGTTCGGCGAAGGCGCGGGCCTCGGCAGCGGTGTCCACGGGACCGTCGCTGCCGGCGACCAGCGGCGCGCCGGCCCGGACGGCGGCGTCGCGGGCGGTGATCTTGTTGCCGAGCAGGCGGATGGCGTCCGGGCTGGGGCCGATCCAGGTCAGCCCGGCGTCGAGGACGGCCTGGGCGAAGTCGGCGTTCTCGGAGAGGAAGCCGTAGCCGGGGTGGACGGCGTCCGCTCCGGACTCGGCCGCCACGGCGAGGAGCTTGGGGATGTTCAGGTAGGTGTCCGCGGGCGAGTTGCCGTTCAGGCTGAAGGCTTCGTCCGCGGCGGAGACGTGCAGGGCGTCGGCGTCGATGTCGGCGTACACGGCGACGGACGCCAGCTGCGCGTCGTCGCAGGCCCGGGCTATGCGGACCGCGATTTCTCCACGGTTGGCGATCAGGACCTTGCGCATCAGTTACTCACTTCTTCTTCGGTGGTGGCGTGTTCGGGGCTGGCGTGTTCGGCGGGGGCGGGCGCCGTGTTCAGTTCGTCGTGGGCCCAGCGGAAGCGGATCTTGCCGCCGATGGGGACCTGCGCGGCGAGGTCCAACTGGGAGTCGACCACCACGGCGATCACCGGGTAGCCGCCGGTGATCGGATGGTCGGCCAGGAAGAGCACGGGCAGGCCTTCCGGCGGGACCTGCAGGGCGCCGGCCACGGTGCCTTCGCTGGGCAGTTCACCCTGGCGGGTGCGCTGCAGCGGGGTTCCGTCCAGCCGCATGCCGACGCGGTTGGATTGCGGCAGCACGGACCAGTCCTGGCCGGTGAAGGCGTCCAGCGCGGCCTGATCGAACCAGTCTGCGCGGGGGCCGGGGACGACGTCGAGGACGGTCACCCCGGTGCCCGGGAAGTCCGGCTGCAGTTCGGGATGCCCGACGACGCCGGATTCGGCCTCGCCGCCGGCGGCAAGGACCTGCCCGGCGGCCAGGGGCGCGGGACCGATCCCGGACATGGTGTCCGTGGAGCGGCTGCCCAGCACGGGGGCCGCATCCACGCCGCCGCGGACTGCGAGGTAGGTGCGGAAGCCGCTGTGCGGCGCGCCGAGGCTGAGCGTTTCGCCGTCGAGCAGCGCAAACGGGGTGGCCACCGGCACGGCGCGGAGCCAGGTGTCGCCGGCGCTGTCCGGCGCCGACTCGATGCTCAGTTCCGACGGTGCCCCGGCGACGGCGAGGACCTGGTCCCGCACGGCACGGACCTTGAGTCCGCCGGCGACGGTCTCGATGGCCGCGGCCGACGGCGCGTTCCCGACCAGGCGGTTGGCCCGGCGCAGCGAGGCCCGGTCCAGCGCGCCGGCGGCGGAGACGCCGAGGCCGGAGTGGCCGTGCCGGCCGAGGTCCTGGATGAGGCTCAGCATGCCCGGCGAAACGATCCGGAGCCCGGAGGTGGTGTCCTGCCCGGCCGGTTCCGGCGCAGTGCCGGAGTTCGCGGTGCCGGACTTCTCAGCGGCAGGCTCCGCGACTGACTCCCCCGCTAGCGCGACTGCATCCCGGACGGGTCGGAACTGCACCCGGTGGCCGGGGGCGGCCAGGGCGGGCTGTTCCCGGCCCAGGTCCCACATTCTGGCGCCGGTGCGCCCGATCAGCTGCCAGCCGCCCGGGGACCGGCGCGGGTACACGGCCGAGTAGTTGCCGGCCAGTGCCACGGAGCCTGCGGGGACGGCGGTGCGCGGCGAGCTGCGACGGGGCACGTCCAGCTGCTGGTTCTCCCCCACCATGTAGCCGAATCCGGGCGCGAAGCCGGCGAAGGCCACGGTCCAGACCTGGCCGGAATGGGCGGCGATGACGCCCTCGGTTCCGAGGCCGGTGAGCCGGCCGACTTCGGCGAGGTCCTCGCCGTCGTACACGGTGTCAATCACCACCAGCTCGCCGTCGCGCTGCACGGGAGCGGTGAGGTCGAGCTGCAGCAGCCGGGCGGCGATGCGCCGGGCCGAGGCCGGGGAATCGGCCTTGACCAGGACGGTCTCGGCTGCGGCCAGGATGTCCTGCTGGCCCGGCAGCGGCTTCTCGAGGAGCAGCGCCTGCAGGGCCAGCACGTCCTGGGTGCCGGCGAGCTCGGCGAGGACCGCGCGCGTTCCCACGGCCCGCACGGAGCGGACCTTGTGGGCCGTGTCCTTCTGAACTGCCAGGGTTTCCATTGCTGTCTCCATCATTGCCACCGTCTTCTTGGACTAGTCCGCGCCGCTCAGGCGCGGGCTTCCTGCAGGAGCCGCTCTTCTTCCTCGGTATGCGGGTTCCGGCCGATGACCAGGCCGATCACCGTCACGACGGCGGCGGCGGCCAGGTAGGCGGCGATGATGTACCAGTTGCCGGTCGCGGCGTAGAGGGCCGTGAAGATGAGCGGTGCCACGGCGCCGCCGATCACACCGGCGAGGGTGTAGGCCAGCGAGCTGCCGGCGTAGCGCAGGCGGGCGGGGAACTGCTCGGTGATGAAGGCGGCCTGCGGGCCGTACATGAAGGCGTGGAACGCGAGCCCAATCACGACGCCAATGGTCAGCATGAGCACGGACTTGCCCTGGATCATGAGGAAGAACACCGGGATGTACAGGGCGGTTCCGACCGTGGCGATGCCGTAGACGAGGCGGCGGTTGAAGCGGTCCGTGAGGGCACCGGCCGCGGGGATCAGGAAGAGCTGGAAGGCGGAGCCGATCAGGATGGCGCCGAGGACGTTGCCCGTGGTCATGCCCAGCTGCTTGGTGGCGTAGAGGGCCACGAACACCGTGAACAGGGAGTAGAGCACGTCGGGGCAGATGCGGGACAGGGCGGCGGCCACGAGGGCGCGGGGTTCCTTGGTGAAGACCTCCTTGATGGGAGCCTTGGGTGCCTCGCCGTGGGCCTGGATGGCCTTGAAGACGGGGGTTTCCTCGAGCTTGAGCCGGATCAGGAGGCCGAAGACCACCAGCAGGGCGGAGGCGAGGAAGGCGACGCGCCAGCCCCAGGACAGGAAGGCCTCGGTGCTGAGGGATGCCGCGAGGAGGGCCAGGACGCCGTTGGCCATCAGGTTGCCGGCCGGCGGGCCGATCTGGGCAGCGGAGGACCAGAAGCCGCGCTTGCGGGCATCGCCGAATTCGCTGGAGAGCAGGACGGCTCCGCCCCATTCGCCGCCGACGCCGATTCCCTGCGCCAGGCGCAACAGGACCAGGATCGCCGGGGCGGCAACACCGATGGCCGAGTAGTCGGGCAGCACGCCGATGAGCACGGTGGCGACGCCGATCAGCATGAGGGTGACCACCAGGACGTGCTTGCGGCCGATCTTGTCGCCGAGCCGGCCGAAGATCACGCCGCCGATTGGGCGGGCGAGGTAGCCGACAGCGAAGGTGGAGAAGGACAGCAGCAGGCCGACCAGCTCATCGCCCACGGGGAAGAAGATCTTGGGGAAGATCAACGCCGACGCCACGGAATAGATCGCGAAGTCGTAGTATTCCAGCGACGTGCCGGTGAGGCTCGCGACGTAGGCCTTGAGGGCGCCGGGCGGCAGCTTCCTCTTGCTGGCGGCCGGGGTGGCCTGCTGCGGTGTGGTCATGATTTTTCCTCCAGGTGTGCGGGGTGCTGCCTGTTGCTTGGTGTGTGTGAAGCCGTGGGGTGTGTTGCGGCGTGAGTTAGACGAACGCGGCGGTGGTGATCCCGGCGGCGTTGAGCGCCGCCCGGACGGCGGCCGCCATGGTGACGGCTCCCGGGGAGTCGCCGTGCACGCAGATGCTCTCTGCGCGGATCTTCAGGATGGAGCCGTCGATCGTGCGGACGGCAGATTCGGTGGCCATCCGGAGGACGTGCTCGGTGACCTCCGCGTGGTCGTGCAGCACGGCTCCGGGGAGCGTGCGGGAGACGAGGGTGCCGTCCGGGTTGTAGGCCCGGTCCGCGAACGCCTCGGTGACGGCCCGGAGCCCGGCGGCCTCGGCCAGGCGCAGCACCTCCGAGCCCGGAAGGCCGAGGATCGGCAGGTTCGGGTCCACGGATTTCACAGCCTCGACGACGGCCCGCGCCTGCGCGGTGTGCGAGACGATCGCGTTGTAGAGCCCGCCGTGCGGCTTCACGTAGGCGACCTTGCCGCCTTCGGCCGCGGCCAGCGCCAGCAGCGCGCCGATCTGGTAGACGACGTCGTCCGCCAGTTCGCCGGGGTCAATGTCCAGGAAGCGGCGGCCGAAGCCTGCGAGGTCGCGGTAGCCGACGTGCGCGCCGATCATGACGCCTGCAGTGACGGCTTCGCGGCAGGTCCGGCGAATCACGCTGGGGTCGCCGGCGTGAAATCCGCACGCCACGTTGGCGCTGGAGACGGAGCGAAACATCGCCATATCGTCGCCCAGCGTCCACCGGCCGTAAGACTCGCCGACGTCGCTGTTCAGGTCGATGGTTGCCATTGTGATCCTCATCTCATGGTTGTTCCTCTTCTAGAATGCACTAAAAGTTCAGATTGTTCAACGATTCTTCAATCCAACGATGTGACGATCGTGTAAATTCTGGAGTATGACCAGCTCCGAAGCAGGATCCCGAGTCCTTTCCGCCAGGCATCAAACCGCGGCGCCCGGAGTCGCGGCAGGGAAGAAGCGAGACGCCGCAGCGGGAGCCGCGCTGGGCGCGGCGGCCCGGCTGCGTGTGGCGGTTCCGTCCGTGGCGGACCGGGTGGCGGCCGAGCTGCGCCTGCAGCTGGCGGAGGGCCTGCTGCTGCCGGGAGCCCGGCTCACGGAATCGACCATCGCGGAGGACCTGGGCGTTTCCCGGAACACGGTCCGGGAGGCTTTCGCCGAACTGGCGGCCGAGCGCCTGGTGGTCCGGCACCCGAACCGGGGCGTCTTCGTGGCCAGCCTGGAGGCCGGCGACATCCACGACGTCTACACGGTGCGCCGCGCCATTGAAGTGAGCGCCATCCGCGGCGGCGGCAGCCCCGAGCGCGTGGCGGCGGTCCGCGCGGCCGTGGAAGAGGGCAAAGCCGCGGCCGCCGCCGACGACGAAGAGGGCCTCGGCAACGCCAACCAGCATTTCCACGGCGCGATCGTGGCCCTGGCAGGCAGCCGGCGGCTGGACACGATCATGGCCCAGGTCCTGGCCGAGATGCGGCTCTTCTTCCACAAGGCCACCCTGGACGCGCACTTCTACCGGGGCTACCTGCCGGACAACGAGGATATCTGCGCGGCCTTGGAAGCCGGGGACCTGGACCGCGCCGAGGACCTGCTGCTGGCCTACCTGGACCGTTCAGAGGAGCGCCAGGCCGCCGTCCACGGGGAGTGAGCCGACCGGGCAGGAAAGCCCCGCAAGGCGCCGTCGGTCGTGCCGGCTACCTCGCCCCCGCATTCAATCGAGGCACTCGTCCACGATCTTGCCGGTGACACCGCCAATGATCGTTCCCAGTCCGGCCCCGGCCGCCCCGCCGAGGATGCCGCCGATCGCTGCTCCGGCCCCCGCGAGCGTCTCCTGCCAGTTGCCTCCGGACTTCTTGTAGACCACAGTCGTCCCGCCGCCGTCGGAGCCGTCCGTTGCCACGTAGGAGCCGGCCGACGCCGAGGCGAACGCCAGCGCCACAGGGCTGGCGCCCGGCTTCAGGAGCATTTCGTCGTAGGTTTTGCGGACCTGGTGGTACGCGGCGGACGCGTCCTTCTTCCCGGATGTGGCGGCGAATCCTTCCTCGCAGATCCTGACGAGGTCCGGCAGTTCGGATTCGGTGATCAGCCCCATTTCCAGGAGTTTGTCGAGAATGATTTTGGTGGCCTTCAGCCGGTCACCTTTGGCCTCCCGCATGATTCGCTCAGTTTCCCGGGCTACCGCGCTTTGCAGGTCTCCGACGCCGACCCCCACCGCCGGGCCCCTGTGCCAGGGCTTATTTTCCAAGGGCTGCTTATCCAACATTGTGCCGCACCTCCATCAACTACGGTCTTGCGGATTCGCACAGGTTACGCCCCAGGGATTCCTTCCGGTAGACCTTCCGGGTTCCGCGGCCGCGCCCTTGGACGGGGCGGAACCCAGAGAAATCAACGGCACGCTACCCTAGCGGCGCCAGATGTCCAGCGTCCGCACCCTCGCGCCGTGACCCTCCGCGAACAACGCCATTCCGGTGCTGGATGCTTCCGGGAAGACGAGGTCCGTGAGGACGGCCAGTCCGTCCTGGGCGAAGACCTCCACCGAGCAGGCGTCCAGGTACACCTGGAGCCGCAGCCGCCCGCCGTCAAGGGGCACGGCAACGTGTTCCACCGAGCCGAAGCCCTCGTGGAAATCCACGGCGCCGGACGCCCGCCGGTCCAGGACGAGCCGGGACGTGGCGGTCTCGTAGGCCAGTACGGTCCGCTCAGTGCCGCCCGTCCGGAGCAGGAGACCCACCCGGGCGGCGGTTCCGGGCTCGATCTCCACGTCGATCCGCGCGGCGGTTCCGACCGCGGCCGGAGCCGCGGTTGAAGCGGCGTCCGCGCCGACGGTCCCGGCGGCTGAATCTAGCAAGGGAACGTCCACCGTTCCGGGGTGCAGTTCCCGGGGTCCCAGGGAGACCCGGCGGGCGTCCGCGCCGTCGAAGGGATCGATCGCCGTCTGCCGCAGGACGACGACGCCGTCCCGCCGTGTCAGGGTGACTTCCCGCGGCAGGGACATGGCGCCGCACCAGCCCTTGGTGGGCGTTGTGGCCGCGTAGTCCCAGTTGTTCATCCAGCCGATCATGATCCGGCGGCCGCCGGGGGCGTCGTTGAAGGAAACGGCCGCGTAGTAGTCCCGTCCCCAGTCGAGCCAGGCGTAGTCCGGCATCCGGCTGCCGTCCGGCTGGAGGCCCTCGGTGACCGTCGTCTCCGAACGGAAGCGCACGCCGTCGAACGTTCCCACAAAGTACTGGGCGCCCGAGCCGCCGGCGATGCCGCCCGGATTGAGGTTGACCACGAGGACCCATTTGGTGTCGGCCGGGTCGCCGTCGACCGGCAGGGGAAAGAGGTCAGGGCACTCCCAGTCGCCCCCGGTGGCGTTCGCTGGGCCGAAGCTGCTCAGGTAGTCCCAGTCCTTGAGGTTCGCGGACCGGTAGAGGACCACCACACAGTCCGTGGCCTCCACGGCGGCCATGACCCAGTAGCTTCCCGCGGGGCCGTCGTACCGGAACACCTTGGGGTCGCGGAAGTTGGCCGAAGCGCGGTCCAGGACGGGGTTGCCGGCGTACTTGGTCCACGTCTGCCCCAGGTCCAGGCTGTAGGCCAGGGACTGGGCCTGGCGCCCGCGCAGCGGCGCGGTGTCGGTGTACGCGCTGGTGTAGATCGCCACCAGCGGCGGCGTCCCGGGGGTGCCGAAGCCGCTGGTGTTGTCCGGATCGAACACCACGGAGCCCGAGTAGATGGCCTCGTTGCCGTCGCAGGGAATGGCGACCGGCTGCTCCTCCCAGTGCAACAGGTCCGGCGACGTCGCATGTCCCCACGACATGTTTCCCCAGGCCTGGCCGGAGGGGTTGTGCTGGTAGAAGAGGTGGTAGGTGCCGTGCACGTGGATCAGCCCGTTGGGGTCGTTGAGCCAGTTCTTCCGGGCTGAGTAGTGCCACTCTGGCCGGAACGGGTCGGCCTGTGCCGGCCCGTCCAGCATGGGATTTCAAGGCCGTTGCCGGCAAAAGCGAAGTAGAAGCAGTTGCGGGGACGTTCATGGTGACCTCTGAGGGGTTTCGGCGGGGCGCGGCTCAACAGCGCGCCCGGCATTTGGAACAGGGAACGGAATCGGAGAGAACGGCGGTGAAGCGGGGCGGCGGCCTTACCCGGCCGGTGCGGCCGGCGCAGCAGCCGCGGCAGGGCCAGCGGGCACAGCGGGCACGGGCACGCAGCCGCAGGACGCGCGCAGGACCAGGTCCACGGGGAAGGTTCTGTTCCGGGTGGGAGACCCGCTGTCGGAGTCGATGAGAGCTTCGACGGCGGCCTCGGCCATGGCCTGCACGGGCTGCGCGACCGTGCTCAGCGGCGGCCAGCTGTACTCCGCCTCGGCCGAGCCGTCGAAGGAGAAGACCGCCAGGTCCTCGGGGACCCGCAGGCCGGCCTCGGAGACCGCGCGCAGCAGGCCGACCGCCTGCAGGTCGGAACTGACAAACACGGCGGTGGGCCGGTCCGCGGCCGCGACCAGCCGCTGCCCGGCCCGGTAGCCGCCCTGCCGGTCGAAGTCACAACGCAGAATGGGCCCTTCCGGGAGGCCGGCCTCCGCGAGCCCCTGCTGCCACCCGACCTCGCGTGCGTCGAGATCATTGCCGGCGTTCATGCCCATGACCAGCGCGATGTTGCGGTGGCCGTGGCCCACCAGATGCTCGACGGCACGCCGGGAGCCTTCCAGCAGCTCCACGCCGACCGAGTTGAAGCCCGGCACCTCGCTGCTGTGGTTGAGCAGCACGGCGGGGATCTCCGAATGCTCCAGCTCGGTCAGATCGGGTTCGAACAGCACGCTGGAGAGGAAGACCCCGTCAACGCGGCGGCTCGCGAGGTTCCTGACCTGGCGGCGCTCATTGGCCGCCGATCCGCCCGAGTTGGCCAGCAGCAGGGCGTAGCCGCGCGCCGCCGCGGCTTCCTCCACGGCGCGGGCCAGGGTGGCGAAGAACGGGTTGGTGGTGTCCGGGACCACCATGCCGAGCATCTCGCTGGAGCCCAGCTTCAGTGCCCTCGCCGCGGCGTTCGGCCGGTACCCCAGGGCGCTGATGGCCTCGCGGACTTTCGCGGCCGTCACCGGGGAGACCCGCTTGGGGCCGCCGTTCACCACATAACTGACGACGGCGGTGCTGACACCTGCCAGCCGGGCCACGTCTTTGCGGGTGATCGTGGGCCTGGCGGGGGCTGGCGAGTGTGACACAGTGACCATGCTACCGCCGGAGTTCCCCGGCAAAGCCTTCCTCTTCAGATCCTTGCGCGGGCAGCCGCGCGGGGGCGTCGCCGTGGTCCGGCACGGGCAACCGCTCGCCGCCGCGGAGGGCGGACTCGTGCGCCACGATGCCCGGGAGGGTATAGCGGGCGGCTTCCCAGGCGTTGACGGGCGGAAGCGTTCCGGTGTCGACGGCGGTGGCGAAGTCGTCCACCAGGAAGTGGTGGCTGCCCTCGTGCCCGTTGTGAAGTCCGCGGAACTCGGCGGGGAGCCGGCCGGCGTCGTGCACGGCGGCCAGCCCGGAGGTGAAGGCGTCCCGCAGGGCCGGTGCGACATCGGCCAGCGCCGGATCGTCGGCAGCGAGTGTGGCCCCGGTGGCCAGTTCCGCGCTGACGTCGGTCACGGACTCTTTGTCCTGCCAAACACTGACCGTCGCCAGCTGCTCGAAGCTGGCTTCGGTGCCGAAGTACCGGAAGCGGCTTTCGCGCAGGTGGGAGGGGTAGCCGACGCGGCGCATCTCGTTGATGCGCATGGACCCGCCGGTGGAGAGTTCGAACAGCGCGGTGGCATTGGAGAAGTCGTTGCCGAACATGCTGACGTCCTTGTCGAACACGCCGTCACCGCGCTCGTCGGGGACGCCGATGCAGCTGACGCTGACGGCATGGCCGCCGATCGCGCCCAGCACCCCGCCGGTGGAGTGGGTCGGGTACAGCATGGGCGGGTAGCTGGCGGTGCGCTTCCAGTCCTCCCCGCCGCTGTACTGGTAGGCCTCGTAGAAGCCAAGGTCCATGTCGTGCACGTAGTCGCCCTCGGCGTAGAAGATGCGGCCGAACGCGCCTTCAGCCTTGCGCTTGCGGGCATAGACCGTGGCGGGGTTGTAGTAGCTTGTCTCGCCCATCATGTAGGTCAGGCCCGTCTCCCGGACAGCCTCGATGATCCGCGCGATCTCGTCCTCGCTGATGGCCATCGGCACTGCCGAATACACATGCTTGCCCG
>CAWEPM010000017.1:0-16824 GCA_963810895.1 uncultured Actinomycetota bacterium | reverse complement strand
CGTCATCCTGCGTTAGCTCGGACGCCCTGATCTGCCCCGCCGCTGCGGGGCAGATCAGGGCTGGGCGGCGGTGACGTTCCCGGTCACCAGCGCGCACATCTGGCGCAGCAGTGACGCGCGTTCCGCGGCAGACACAGCGTCCTGCGGGAGCCCGATCTTGAAGCCCATGATCGGCAGCTCGCCGGCGGCATGCAGGCATCGGGCGATCTCGCGGGTGTTGAGCATGGAACTGGCCGGAGCTCCTTCGACCTCGACGGCGGGGAGGTGGGCATCAATCCACGGATAGCCGAACTCCGTCGCTTCGGCTGAACAGCCCGAGAACATGAGGCCGCTGAGAACACCTGCTTCGCGGGCATAGGTGATGTGCTCCGCGGCGGTATGGATCTCCCGGGTCTCGATGACGGACCGGGCCCAGTTCACAAGTATTCCAACCCGGTACCCCCGGTCCTTGAGCGATCGAACGACGTCGACCTCCGCTTGGATCGGGAGGAACCCCTTTTCGGGATTCCGTCCGGGCCGGGGAGCGTCGCAGTGCTCCACCACCAGGGACGTGCCGGACCAGTCCCAGGCGAGGATCTCCTCCAGTGACTCCGCGAAGGCCGACGGCGAGCCCCGCCACGGTGGCGCGGAGTGCAGCGCGACTGCCTCCACCCGGTGTCCTTCATCCCGAAGACTGGTGACGTAGTCCCTGACGCCCGCTGTAAAATCGATAGCGGCCCGACGCCCGTCCTGGTCCACGGACGCGAGGCCGAAGTGCCTGTCCAGGCCCACCCTTTGCATGGTTCCAGGAATCGTCGTGACCACGGCTGACCATTCCGCGGGAGCTCCGGCCGGCCAGGGTTCGCCGCCCGCAGCACGGTAAGGAAGCTCAAGGCCGCGGATGGCAGCGACATCCGCTATTGCTTCGAAGAATTGCCTTTGCTGTGGCCCTTCCGGCTGGGCGGGATAGGCGCCGACGATCAGTGACATGGTTCTCTCCTTCGATTCGAAACGCTGGGCGGGCCTCCTTTCGGAGCGGACGGCCGCCGCGAAGATCCCCGACCCGGGCCGGGCCGGAGGTGTGTCCCTCGCCCGCTTGACGAGCCGGTGTGATGGCCCTTACAGTTTTCCAACAAGCATCGGACGTCCTACATCCGATAAATATACTCGAATGGTGAGGCAAATCATGAGCAAGACAACAAAGAACTTGCCGCTGGTCAATGACGCCAGCCGCCGGAGCTTCCTCAAGCTGTCGGGCGCGCTGGGCGTTGCCGCGGCTTTCACCACTTCCCTTGCCGCGTGCGGCGGCGCCGCCAGCACGACGGCGGGAGCGGCCGCCAACACCGCGCCGATCAACAAGGACCTCATCATCGAAGCGGGCATCTCCTACTCCCTGTCCACCGGCTTTGACCCGCTGTCCAGCTCCGGGGCAACGCCGCTGGCCGCCAACCTGCACGTCTACGAGGGCCTGGTGGAACTTCACCCCGCCACCCGTGAGCCGTACAACGCCCTCGCCGCGGCCGACCCCAAAATGGTCAACCCCACCACGTACCAGGTGACCCTGCGCGACGCCGCCAAGTTCCACAACGGCGCCCCGGTCACCGCCGAGGACGTCGTCTTCTCCTTCACCCGCGTCATGGATCCGGCCAACAAGTCGCTCTTCTCGCAGTTCATCCCGTTCATCAAGGACGTCAAGGCCGTCGACGCGAAGACCGTCGAGTTCTCGCTGAAATATGCCTTCCCCGCTTTCCCCTCGCGCATCTCGGTCGTCAAGATCGTGCCCAAGGCACTCGCCAACTTCCCGCTCGGCTCCGATCAGCTCAAGGCGTTCGATGCCAAGCCCGTCGGCACCGGCCCGTACAAGCTGGTCTCCGCCGTCAAGGACGACAAGATCGTGTTCGAGGCGAACGCCGACTACAACGGACCGATGCCCGCCCTCGCCAAGGGCATGACCTGGCTGCTGCTCTCCGACGCCGCCGCCCGCGTCACGGCGATGCAGTCCGGCCGCGTGCAGGCGATCGAGGACGTCCCGTACCTGGACATCGAGGGGCTGAAGTCGAAGGCCACGGTGGAATCCGTCCAGTCCTTCGGCATGCTGTTCCTGATGTTCAACTGCGCCAAGGCCCCGTTCGACAACAAGCTGGTCCGCCAGGCCCTGCACTACGGCCTGGACAAGGACTCCATCATCAAGAAGGCCCTGTTCGGCAACGCCAAGGCCTCCAGTTCCTACTTCCAGGAAGGGCACCCGGACTACGTCAAGGCCAAGAACGTCTACGGCTACGACCCCCAGAAGGCCGCGGACCTGCTGAAGCAGGCCGGCGTCACGAACCTGGAATTCGAGCTCCTGACCACCGACACCGCGTGGGTCAAGGATGTGGCCCCGCTGATGCTGGAATCCTGGAACAAGATCCCCGGCGTCAAGGTGACCCTGAAGAACCTCCAGTCCGGCGCGCTGTACACGGACCGGGTGGGCAAGGCCGATTTCTCCGTCGTCGCCGCTCCGGGCGATCCGTCCGTCTTCGGAAACGACGCCGACCTGCTGCTGAGCTGGTTCTACGCCGGCGACACCTGGATGAAGGGCCGGGCCTACTGGGCCGCCACACCGGAACGCGCCACACTGGTGGACCTCATGGCGAAAGCCGGCCAGTCCGCCCCCGCAGAGGCGAAGAAATTGACCGGCGATATTGTCGATCTGGTGTCCGAGGAGCTCCCGCTGTACCCGATCTTCCACCGCCAGCTTCCCAGCGCCTGGGATGCCAAGAAGCTCAGCGGCTTCAAGCCGCTGCCCACCACGGGCGTCGGCTTCGTCGGCGTCGGCCGCACCGCCTGATTCAGGCCCACCGCCGGTCCGGGCGGGTCCACCACCCGCCCGGACCGGCAAGCTCTGCCACCCGTGCCGGCTGAGGCCGGGACAACCTTCCACGAATTCCGGAGACAACATTGGTCACAATATTGCGCCTGCTGGGCCGCAGGCTTGCGGCGCTGCCCCTGATGATCCTGGGCATTACCCTGCTGGTGTTCCTTGTCCTGCAGGCCGCCCCCGGTGACCAGGCGAGCAGCGCCCTCGGCGACGGAGCCAGCGAGGAAGCCAAAGAACAGTACCGCCAGAGCAATGGGCTCAACGATCCCCTGGTCCTGCAGTATTTCGGGTTCCTGGGCAAGCTGCTTCACTTTGACCTCGGGGTCACCACGCCGCCGGCGAAATCAGTGGCCGCCATGATCGCTTCGGCCTTCCCGCTGACCCTTCAGCTCACGTTCCTGGGCGTGCTGATCGCCGTCGTCGTGTCCCTGCCGTTCGGAATCGCCGGCGCGCTGTACCGGGACAAATGGCCGGACCAGATGGTCCGGGTCTTCTCCATCGCCGCCGTGGCAACCCCCTCGTTCTGGCTCGGCATCCTGCTCATCCAGTGGTTCGCGCTCGGCACTGACCCGGCGTTCCCCTCCGGCGGTATCGCGACGCCCGAATCGGGCTTCGGCGGGTGGCTGAACTCGATGATGCTCCCGGCCCTGGCCCTTGGCATCCCGGTGTCGGCCTCGCTGATCCGTGTGGTCCGCACCTCGATGGTCGAGGAACTGGACCGCGACTACGTCCGCACCGCAATCGGCAATGGCGTCCCCTACCGGGAAGTCATTTCACGGAACGTGCTCCGCAATGCCCTGGTCACTCCGGTGACCGTGCTGGGACTGCGGATCGGCTACCTCCTGGGCGGCGCCGTCGTGATCGAAATGATCTTTGCCCTGCCCGGCATGGGCCAGCTGATCCTCAACGGCATCACCAACCTCGACGTCAACCTGGTGCAGGGCGTGGTCCTGACCATCTCCGTCACCTTCGTGCTGGTGAACATCGCCGTCGACCTTCTGTACCTGCTCATCAACCCCCGAATCAGGACGGTCTGAACCATGCGCAGCAAACTCGCTGAACGCCTCAGCGCCCCGGGAATCCGGTTCAAGGCCCTCCCCTGGAGCTCCCGGCTCGCCCTCGTCTTTCTGGTGGCCATCACTCTTGCCGCCGTCTTCGCGCCCGTCATCGCCCCGCATGACCCGCTGGAATCCTTCATTCCGGCGACGCCGCCCGGCGGCGAGAACCTGTTCGGCACCGACCGGCTGGGCCGCGACATCTTCTCGCGCCTGCTCTACGGCGCCCAGTCCTCCCTGATGATCGGCCTGGGCGCGGTCTCGCTGGCCGTCCTCGCCGGCGCACTGCTCGGCTCGCTCGCCGCGACCTCCAGCAAGGGCGTCAACGAAGGCATCATGCGCCTCATGGACATCCTCATGGCCTTCCCCGGCATCGCCCTGGCCGCCGTGCTGCTGGCCGTCTTCGGCAACACCGTGCCCACCATCATCGTGGCCATCGCGGTGATCTACACGCCGCAGCTCGCCCGGGTGGTGCGCGCCAATGTCCTCTCGCAGTACGGCGAAGACTATGTCCGGGCTGCCCGGGTGATCGGCGCCGGCCGCTCCTACATCCTGCTCAAGCACATCGTCCGCAACACCGCGGCCCCGGTTCTGGTGTTCGCCACGGTGATGGTCGCGGACGCGATCATCCTGGAGGCCTCGCTGTCCTTCCTCGGCGCCGGGGTCCAGGATCCGGCACCGTCGTGGGGCAACGTGATCTCCTACGGCCGCAACCTCGTCCTTTCCGGCGGCTGGTGGGCCACCACGTTCGCCGGCCTGACCATCCTGCTCACGGTGCTCGCCCTGAACATCCTGGCCGAGGGGCTCACGGATGCCATGGTCAATCCGAAGCTCCGCAAGGCTCCGGTCGTGAAGGACGATGACGGCTTCTCCTCCCCCGTCGCCGCCGTCGACGCCGAGATCGGCACGTCCGTGGCCCAAGGTTCCGTGGCGGAGCAGCATGAACTCGACGGCGTCCGCGACGCCGCAGGCGACGCGGTTCCGGAGGCCGGATTCCCGCAGGACACGAACGCGAAGCCTCGCCAGCCACCACGCCCTGCTGGACGGCCAACTGGACCGCGTACTGGACAGGGGGCTGAAACTGCTGACCGCCGTCGAGGCCACCCGCACCGACCGCCTCCCGCAGGTCCCGGACACGGCCCGCACGGTTCTTGAGGTCAAGAATCTGTCCATCCGCTTCCCCGGCCGTTTCGGCGACACCGCAATTGTGGACAACGTCTCCTTCAGCGTCCGCGAGGGCGAAACCATGGGCCTGGTCGGCGAATCCGGCTGCGGCAAGTCCATCACCTCTCTGGCCATCATGGGCCTGTTGCCCAAGACCGCCAGGATCTCCGGCTCCATCACGTTCGACGGCAAGGAACTGCTGGATGCCTCCACCGGCAGCAGCAGTGACAAGGCCTACGAAGGGCTGCGTGGCCAGCAAATCGCCATGGTGTACCAGGACGCGCTGAGCTCACTCAATCCCTCGATGAAGATCAAGGACCAGCTGCAGCAGCTCACCCGCCGCGGCGGACGCAAGACCCCTGCCGAGCTCCTGGAACTGGTCAAGCTGGATCCCGTCCGCACCCTCGCCAGCTACCCGCATGAACTCTCCGGCGGCCAGCGCCAGCGCGTCCTGATCGCCATGGCACTGTCCCGCTCGCCGCGGATCGTCGTCGCGGACGAGCCCACCACCGCACTGGACGTGACGGTCCAGCACCAGGTTGTGGAACTGCTCAACGAGCTGCGCGAGCAACTGGGCTTTGCCATGGTGTTCGTCAGCCACGACCTCGCCTTGGTGGCATCGCTCGCACACCGCATCACCGTGATGTATGCCGGGCAAGTGGTGGAATCCGCGCAGGCGTCCGCGCTGCTGCAGAACCGGCAGCACGAATACACCCGCGGCCTGCTCGGCGCCGTCCTCTCCATCGAGGCCGACGCCGACCGGCTGCACCAGATCCCCGGCACCGTGCCCTCGCCCCGGGACTTCGCCGCCGGCGACAGGTTCGCTGCCCGCTCGCTGCGGCCCGACGCAGACCCCGACCAGCGGCTCATCCTGACGGCTGTGAAATCCGCCGGTGGCGGAGACAGCGACCACTACTGGGCCAGCCACCTCAAGGAGGACGCCAAGTGAGCACATCAACCGGCAAGCCCGTGCTTGAACTGAAGAACGTCAAGGTTCACCACCGGGCCCGTACCGGCGGCCTGTTCCGCCCCAACATCGTCAAGGCCGTCAACGGGGTGGACTTCACCATCAGCCGCGGCGAGACCGTGGGGATCGTGGGCGAATCCGGCTGCGGAAAGTCCACCCTGGCCTCCGTGCTGGTGGGGCTGCAGGCGCCCACCTCAGGTGAAGTGCTGTTCCACGGCAAGCCCGCCGGCAAGCGCAACGCCGCCCTGCGCAAGGAATTTGGCCGTGCCGTGTCGGTGGTCTTCCAGGACCCGTCCACGGCGCTGAACCCCCGGATGACCATCCAGGACATCCTCACCGACCCGCTCCAGATCCACGGGATCGGCACCGCGGCCACCCGGGCGGCGAAGGTCAAGGACCTCCTCGCCCTCGTCGGACTTCCGTATTCCGCCGCCGAGGTCACGCCCTCGCAGGTCTCCGGCGGCCAGCGCCAGCGCGTGGCAATCGCCCGGGCCCTGGCCCTGGACCCCGACATCATCGTGGCGGACGAGCCGACCTCGGCGCTGGATGTCTCGGTCCGGGCGCAGGTGCTGAACCTGCTCTCGGATCTGAAGACCCAGCTGAACCTCGGCATGGTCTTCATCTCGCACGACATCCAGACTGTCCGCTATGTCTCGGACCGGATTTGCGTCATGTACTTCGGCGAAATCGTGGAAGAGGGACCCGCCGGACAGGTCTTCGACAACCCGAGCAACGACTACACGAAAAAACTGCTCGGCGCCGCACCCAGCCTGCTCCACCCCTGATTCCTTACCTTTCCCCCGTTTAACAAACCATCATTGGAGTTACCTGTGTCTACCCAATTCCAGGGCGTCATTCCCCCGGTCGTCACCCCCCGCCACGCCGACGGCAGCATCGACACCGATTCGCTGAAGAACCTCACGCGGCACCTCCTCGACGGCGGCGTGTCCGGACTCTTCGTCCTGGGATCCTCCGGCGAAGTCCCCTACCTGACCAACGCCGAGCGCGAACTCGTCGTCAGCACCATCGCGGCCGAGAATGCTGCTGCTGGCGCAGCGAGCGTGCCGCTGATAATCGGCGCCAACGAACAGACCACCAACCGCGTCATTGAGGAAGCCCGGAAGGTGATCGACCTCGGCGCCGACGCGATCGTCGTGACGTCGATGTACTACGCGATCGGCAACGCGGAGGAGACGGAAACCCACTTCCGCGCCATCCACGACGCCGTCAGCACACCGATTTTCGCCTACGACGTCCCGGTCCGCACCCACTTCAAGCTGCCCACGGACCTGCTGGTCCGGCTTGGCCGGGACGGCGTGATCGCCGGCGTCAAGGACTCCTCCGGTGACGACGTCGGCTTCCGCCAGCTCCTGCTGGCCGCCCGCGACATCCCCAACTTCGACATCTTCACCGGCCACGAGGTCGTGGTCGACGGCGCCCTCCTCGGCGGAGCCCAAGGCGTCGTCCCGGGTCTGGGCAACGTGGACCCCCGCGGCTACCGGAACCTCATGGACGCCGCGGCCGCTGGCGACTGGGCCAAGGCCACCGCCGAGCAGGACCGCCTCGCCGACCTCTTCGAGATCGTTTACACCCCCAACGGCCGGGTCTCCGGCGGCGCTGCAGGGCTCGGCGCCTTCAAGACCGCCCTCCAGCTCATGGGCATCATTGAATCCAACACCATGAGCACGCCCATGCCGTCCCTGAACGAGGACGAGACCACCGCCATCAAGATCATCCTCGAACGCAACGGCCTGGTCTAGGTTCCGGTCACCACGCCCGCAGAGATACCGGACTGAGGAGGAACATGGCGCACGCTATCGGGGTTGACCTTGGCGGCACCAAAACGGCGGCCGGGGTGGTCTCCGAGGACGGCGAACTGCTGTTCTCCGAGACCATCCCGACGCTCAACCGTGCCGGCGGCGAGGCCGTCCTGGACGCCACCGCGGCCCTGGTTGCCGGGCTCCGGGCCCGGGCGCAAGCGGACGGCATCGCCATCTCCGGGGTGGGCGTGGGCTCGGCCGGGGTGATCGACGCCGGGCGCGGCGTGGTGGTGTCCGCGACGGACGCCATCCACGGCTGGGCCGGGACGGCGCTGACCGAGGGCCTGGCCCGGCGGCTGTGCCTTACCCCCGGCGCGGTCCGTGCGGTGAACGACGTGCACGCCCATGCGCTCGGCGAAGCCTGGCGCGGGGCAGCCGCCGGGACGGCGAGCTCACTGCTGATCGCCTTCGGAACCGGCGTGGGCGCAAGCCTGGTACTGGACGGCCGGCCGGTCCTGGGCCACCGGTACGTCGGCGGTCACGTCGGACATATCGCCTCCCCGTACGCGTACGACGACGGCGGGGCGCTGCCATGTTCGTGCGGCGGCTCGGGGCATGTGGAGGCTGCGGCCTCCGGCCCGGCCATCCATGCGGCATTCCTCCGCCTGGGCGGATCCCCCGCCGTCCCGGACACCCGCGCGGTGTTCGCGCTGGCGCACGACGGCGATCCTGCCGCCCGCCGCGCCGTCCGCACCGCGGCCGAGGCCGCCGGCCAGTCGGCCGGGGGCCTGGTCAATGTCCTGGACCCCGAGGTCCTGGTGATCTCCGGTGGTCTGGCCGATGCCGGGGATCTCTGGTGGCAACCCATGAAAGCGGCCCTGCGCCGGGAACTGCTGGATCCGCTGGTCCGCGTGCCGGTCCTCCGCGCCACGCTGGAAAACTCCGCGGCCGTCGTCGGGGCTGCACAGCTAGTCTTCAACTGACCGTACCGCCCGCTGACGCCGGGCCACACAGAAACCGGACACCATGATCCTGACCCCCGAGGGCCTCGAATCCCTCCGCTCCCAGCTCATCGTTTCCTGCCAGGCCTACCCCGGCGAGCCGATGCGTGATCCCCGCACCACCGCGCAGCTGGCGGCTTCGGCGGTCATCGGCGGCGCCGCGGCCGTCCGGGTCCAGGGGCTGGCCGATATCCAGCACACCCGCGCCGCCGTCGAGGTCCCGGTCATCGGGCTCTGGAAGGACGGCCACGACGGCGTCTTCATCACCCCCACCCTGCGGCACGCCCTCGCCGTGGCCAACGCCGGAGCCCATGTGGTGGCCATTGACGGCACCCGCCGGCCACGGCCCGACGGGTTGAGCCTGGCCGCGACCGTGGCCGGCATCCGTGCCCGCTCCCAGGCCCTGGTCATGGCGGATTGCGCGTCCTTCGACGACGCCGCAGCCGCCGTCGACGCCGGGGCGGACCTGATCGGCACCACACTGGCCGGTTATGCCGGGGAACGCCCGAAAACGCACGGCCCCGACCTGGAACTGCTGGAACAGATCGCCGCCGCGGGCCTCGGGAAGCCGCTCATCGCCGAAGGCCGCATCCACACCCCGGAGCAGGCCCGCCAGGCGCTTGACGCCGGCGCGTTCGCCGTCGTCGTCGGCACAGCAATCACCCACCCGGCCACCATCAGCGGCTGGTTCGCTGCCGCGCTGCACTCCTGAGGACGGTCCCGATGCCGGAATCCCGCGACGCCGCTACCGCTCCCGTCTACGTCCTGCGGGGCGCCCTCCTCACCGACGGCGCCTGCACGGCGAACGCCGTGGTGGCCGTTTCAGGAGGCCGGATCGCCTACGCGGGACCCGGCGGCGGCTTTGACGCCTCGCAATTCCCGGGCGCGGAGGAACTCCCGCTACCACCCGGTACATCACTGCTTCCCGGGCTCGTGGACCTCCACTGCCATGGCGCAGCGGGCGGCGGATTCCCGGACGGAGATGACCAGGCCTGCCGCGAGGCAGTGGACTTCCTGCACCGCAACGGGACCACCAGCCTGCTGGCCAGCCTCGTCACGGCCTCCGGCGAAGAGCTGCTGCGGTCGCTTGGCGTACTCAAGGTCCTGGCGGCCGAGGGACTCATCGCGGGCGTCCATTCCGAGGGGCCTTTCCTCTCCCACGCCCGGTGCGGCGCGCAGAACCCGCTCTGGCTCCGCGACCCGGATCCTGAACTCCTGCGCCAAATGCTGGAGGCCGCCGGCGGAACCCTGCGGACCATGACTTACGCCCCGGAACTGCCGGGCGCCAGTGAACTGCTCCGGATACTCACGGACCACGGCGTCATACCCTCGCTGGGCCACACCGACGCCGATGCCCGGCTGACGGCCGCCTCGCTGACGGAAGCCGCGGACCTCATCGGCGGCGCCTCAGCCGCCGGGGGGTTCGGGCCGCATGCCCGGCCCACGGTGACCCATTTGTTCAACGGCATGCCGCCGCTGCACCACCGGAGTCCCGGACCGGCCGGCGCGAGCCTGCGGCTGGCGGCCGCGGGCACGATCGTGGTCGAACTGATCGGCGACGGCGTCCACCTCGACCCGGAGACGGTCCGGATGGCGTTTGAACTGGCGGGAGCCGCGAACATCGCGCTAGTGACGGACTCCATGGCGGCCACCGGGCTGCCCGACGGCGACTATGAACTTGGCCCCTCCGAGGTGGTGGTGCACGACGGCGTGGCCACCCTGAGGAGCAACGGCGCCCTCGCCGGGGGCACGGCGACCCTGCTGGAGGTTGTCCGCACCACCATCGCGGCGGGGGTCAGTCCCGCCGATGCCGTCATGGCAGCGACCCTGGTCCCTGCCCGCGTCCTGGGCCTGGAAACCGAGATCGGGGCCCTCCGGGCGGGCATGCGCGCCGATATCCTGGCCGTTGACGCGCGCTTCGAACGTGTGGCGGTCCTGCGCGGCGGCCACATCCTGGACGCCCCGGCCTGACCCCGGCACAGGTGCCGTCCAGCGGGGCAGCACCCGGTCCGGGTGCCGCCCCGCAGGGCGGCATCCGAATCAGGCGACGGCTGCTCCTGCACGCACCTTGACCGCTCCCGACCCGCGGACGGATCCTGCCGGGACGTCGGCGAGCCGCGCGGCCGCGACCTCGTCCGCCACCACTGTGACGTGCGGGTGCAGCTGCAGTACCGAGCCCGGGCATTCTGGCGAAACCGGGCCGGTGAGGGCCTCGCGGAGGATGTCGGCCTTGTCCGTCCCGTTGACCACCAGCAGGAGTTGCCGGGCTTCCAAGATGGTTCCCAGTCCCTGGGTGATGCACCGCTCCGGGACGTCTTCAGGGCTGTCGAAATAGCGGGCATTCGCCTGGCGTGTGCGCTCGGTCAGCACTTCCACCCGGGTCCGGGAATCCAGGGCTGAGCCCGGTTCGTTGAAGGCCAGATGCCCGTTGTGTCCGATCCCCAGGATTTGGACGTCGATTCCGCCGGTCCGGGCGATCGCGAGGTCGTAGTCCCGCGCCGCCTCGTCGGGATTCTCCGCGCCGCCGTCGGGGACGAAGACGTTGGCGGGGTCAAGGTGCAGCCGTTCTGTCACTTCACGGCGCACCACCTCGGCGTAGCTCTCCGGATGGCCTGCCGGCAGGCCGACGTACTCATCCAGCGCGAAACCGCGGATACGGGACATGTCCAGCCGATGGCCGGCAAGGGCCGCGTACACCGGCAGGGGCGAGCCGCCCGTGGCCAGACCGAGAACGGCGTCGGGCCTGCTGCGGATCACGGCGGCCAGGATGCCGGCGGCAACTGCCCCGGTTCCCTCGGCGTCGGGCACTACAAAGATTTCCATCACGAGAGGCGCTTTCTGTGGTTCTTGATGCGTCGCAGCCCACCCGCACGGGCGGGCTACCGGGCCGCGACGTCCTTGAGTTTTTGGCGGATGCCGTCGAAGTGGCGCTGCAGGCGCTCGGAGGCCAGCGTCTTGTTCTTGTCGGCAACGGCCTCGTAGATTTCCCGGTGGACACGGGCCAGTTCCGGGAGATCGACCGGGCCTGATCCAAGGGCCTGATGGATCTGCCGATAGACCTTCCAGAAGACGTCCATGAGATCGATCAGCAGCTCGTTGTTCAGAGGTGCATAGAGTCCACGGTGGAATTCCGCGTCCAGTTCGGCAAAGGCTTGACCGGCGGCCGCGGCTGCTTCCATCTGTTCCAGAGTGCTGCGGAGCTCGCTGAGGTGCTCCTCGGTCATGAGGTCGATGGCGGATCCGATCAGGCCTGATTCGAGCGCCTGCCGCACGTCAATGAGCTCCATCGCTTCCTCACCCCGGTGCCGGAGCGACAACCGCCCGCGGAAAGCCAGGCCGTCGGTCAGTGCGCTGAAGTTGTTCGGTGCAACGAACATGCCAAAGCCGTGGCGGATCTCGATCACGCCCAGCGCCTGGAGCACCTTCAGTGACTCCCGCACAGTGTTGCGTCCGACGCCCAGGACCCCTGAGAGCTCGCTCTCGGTGGGCAGGGCATCCCCAACATCCAGGCCTTGTTCTAGGATGAGGTCCATAATGCGTGTTTGTAGCGCATGGGACCTGATTTGAGCGCTGAAACGGGCCGGCGACACTACTCGGGATTCCATGCTCACGACAATCTCCTTCTGGCCGCGGGGTCGGCCACTCCTACATCCAGCTTACAGGAGATGGGACGTCCAATGTCCTTTTGTTGCTGCGGGTGTAGAAGATTTTCCCGCCGCGGGCGCAATGGAGGCTTCTGCGCGGCACGGAGGTGGCGGGTCCCACGGCCCGGATCCCGCCACCCCTGCATTCGCTCAGCCAGCCTCGGGCCGCCCGTAGGGCTTTTGGCCCTTCGGAGTAATCTGGAGCCGGTCAAAAGTGACCCGCCGCCCGAGCGAATCGAGGACCACCACGTCGTCGCGGCCGTTCTTCAGCTCGTCCGGCAGAATGAATTCAACGGTGTTGTCCGTCCCCGGGAACATCCAGCCGAGCCGGTAGAGGCTCTTGTTGAGGTAGACGAAATACCACTGGCCATGCTCGAGGTTTCGGAGCGTCACTTTTTGCCCGGTCCGGTACTTCGCTTCGGCGCCCAGGTCTGTCGGGGCCGTCAGGCCGTCGAGATCCTGGGTTCGGAGGTCCGGCGTGGTTTCGGGCCGGGCCGGTTGTGCGCGCAGGGCGAGTGCCGCCCGCGAGACCTTGAGCTCGACGCTCTTTGCCCCGTTCCTGGCAGTTGCGGTGAAGGTCGCGGCGGCCAGTTCGCCGGCGGCGACGTCGGCGGCGGTCAGGACGTAGTCCTGGCTCCTGGTGACGGTGGCGCCGGCAGCAAACACCGGTTCGGCCATGCCCATCTCCGGCGCCTCCAGCCCGGTCAGCTCGACGTTTCCGGCGTTGCCAAGGGTGTAGGTGAAGGTGACTCTCTCTCCGGGTGTGGCGTAGCCGTCGTCGTTCGAATCGTCCCACGCAGCCGTGGCCGTACCTTCAAGCTGTGCGTTCCTGGCCACCAGGTCCACCTCCCCGCCGTCGACGTCGACTACCCGCGGGCTCTGCCCGGGGGCCGTCAGCGTCCACGAGGTCAGCGGGACGAAGAAGCCCTGGTCCACTTCGGCTTGGGTCACTGTGTGCCGCGGCGTGGTGCAGCTGTATTTTCCGGCCGGTGCCAGGTTGCGCCACCGGCAGTTGCCGGCGCCTTCAGGAACCAGCGGTGAGAAGTTCCCCGCAGTCGGCGTGACCGTGGTGGTGAGAGGACCGCTGTTCGCCACGCTGAAGGTATAGGGCACCTGCTCGCCGGCAGCGTAGGGCTGCAGCGTCAGATCCCTGCCGGCATCGTTGCGCAGCCCGGTGATGTCGGCCGCGGGCAACCCGTCCCGCAGCGGGACGTTGGAGCCGTTGAACACCACGGTCTGGGTGAGGGACGGCGTGGCGGACGCAGTCACCGTGAACGTCGCCTGGGGTGCGACGTAGCCGCGTGAGATGTCCTCGGCCGTCAAGGTGTGCCTGGCCGTGGTGCAGCTGTAGCTGGAGCCGGCGGGGAGGTTGTTGTAGCGGCAGTTCGGCGCGGTCGGCGGGAGATAGCCGGTTTCGAAGCTGCCGCCTGCGGGGACGGCATTCGAGGTCATGGTGCCGGTGTTCTTAATGGTGAACGAATAGGACAGCACGTCGCCGGCGTTGTAGGGCGAGTTGATGACATCGCGGTCCGGGGCTGTGCCGGTGATGCTCAGCCCGAGCTGCTGGGCCTGGGGCGCCGTCGCAACGAACGTGGACTGAGCAGCCCTGCCGTCAGCGGCGGTGAACGCAGCGTTGAGATTCTGCGCGCCTGCAGCCCCGGCCGGGGCGGTCAGGTTCACGCTGACCGTGGCGGAGGCGCCGGGAGCGACGTCGGGCACCGGCACGGTGGTTGCGGACCAGCCCGCGGGGGTGAAGATGGTCGCGGATCCCCCGGAGAGCACGGTGCTTTCCTGGTTTGTCACCGTCACGGCGATGGCTTTGGTTGCGCCGGGGGTCACGGCCTGCGCGTCCACGCCGACAGGCGCGCAGACGTAGTTAAGCCATTCATCGTTGAACTTCGCGAAGGGAATGTTGTCGGTGTAGTTCGCCTCGTACAGCACGCCAAACTGTCCGCTCTCCAAACGGGCGACCGTGGAATAGGCCGAGAATCCCGAGCGGATGGTGCGCACGCCGGGCCAGGTCGCCCCGTCGTCGCACGAGACCCTGGCGGAGACGTTTTCCCGGGCTGTCCTGGAATTGGCGTTGGTGAAGATCAGCTTCCTGGCGTCCGCTGATCCCGCCGGGGCCTCGGGGAACATCCGGGCGATCGAGCCGTTGTTGGCCGGGTCCGGAAGTTCGGTGTCTTGGCTGACGGGCCCGTAGGTGGCACCGCCGTCGTTGGAGATGGCAACTTTTCGGTACCCTCCGTTGGCGCTGTCGCGCGAATTGAGCATGACCCGGCCGTCCGACAGCTCGACCGTCTTGTTCTCGTCCATCGCGGCGCCCACCGGGGCGCCCTTCTGCCAGGTGGCGCCGTGATCGTCCGAGAAGACACTGTAGGCCTGGAATGCCTGCGTGCCATTGGCCTGCTGGACCTGTCCCGAGTACTGCTGGATGAGGCGCCCCTTGTGGATTCCGTATTTCAGTTGGATCCCCTCGCCCGAGGCGGCGAAGTTGGCCCGGACGTCGCCCGGCTGGGGGTTCGTCCGGCTCGTCCCGGGCTTGGTCACATTGGTGATGAGCCGCGGGGAGCCCCAGGTCTGCCCGCCATCGCCCGACTCCACAACCGCCGAGGAGATCACCGAGCGGTCGGCGTCGTCATTGCCAAATACGCTGCCCCCAAAACCCTGGTCCTTTGAATAGACGAAGAAGGCGAAAACTTTTCCGGCTTCGGAGTCGTAAACGTACGAAGGATCGCTGTAGCCAAACTTCGGGCCCGTCGCATCGCCAACATGACCGGCGGCAATCACTTGAAGCGGACCCCACGTCTGCCCGCCGTCCGTGCTGCGCCGCTGAACGATTGAGTTCGGGTTGGGCGCATCGGCCGAGCTGCCGGGCCGGCCGTCCCATGCCGCCAGAACGACTCCGCCGCCGAGGTACGTCAGGGCCGGGATCCGGTAGAAGAAATTGCTGGGCGTGCGGTCTGCGGCGATGTTCGATTCGGAGAACACGCCCGGACCGGTGGTCGGCATGGCTGGCGGGATGGGCGCGGCGGCCGCCGGCAGCCCGGATCCGGCGACCAGGCCCAATCCAAGGATGCCGGCGACGGCATACGCTCCTGGCCCGTGAACACGGGCTTTCGTGCGTGACTTCACATCTGACCTCTCATTGGTAGGGAGACTTGTCGACGCTCAACGAACCAGAACACCAGCGCATCCCACATTCGATATAGAACGTCCTACAACCGTAATGTGCAGTGGCTCACGTGTCCATCGTGTGGGGAAAATCGAGATCGGACGTAGGATCACCTACGGACCGTACGCCTCACATCTGGAGACCCCATGCCCCTCTTCGACATGCCGTTGGACCAGCTGCGCACCTACACCTCATCCGCCGTCGAACCCGAAGACTTCGACGGCTTCTGGGACCAGACCATTGCTGAGGCCCGGGAATTCCCGCTGGACGCCGTCTATGCCCCGGTGGAGAACCATCTGAGTGTCATTGACAGTTTTGACGTCTCCTTCTCGGGCTTCGGCGGGGCCCGGATCAAGGGCTGGCTGCACCTGCCGGCAAACCGCGACACCGGCCGCGCGTTGCCCGTGGTGGTGCAGTACATCGGCTATTCCGGCGGGCGCGGACTGGTGCAGCAGGACACCAAATGGGCGCAGGCAGGCTACGCGCACTTCATTATGGACACCCGGGGCCAGGGCTACGGCGGCATCCTGGGCGAGACCGCGGATCCGCACGCATCGGCCGGAGACGTGGCCTACGCCGGGCTGATGACGCGCGGCATCTCCGCCCGGGAGGACTACTACTACCGCCGCGTCTTCGTTGACGCCTTCCGGGCCATCGAGGCCGCGCAGAGCCATCCCGAAGTGGATGCCACCCAGGTGCTGCTGGCGGGCCTGAGCCAAGGCGGAGGTTTGGCCATCGCGGCCGCCGGACTGGCGGCCGGGCGCCTGGACGGCGTTCTATGCACCATGGCCGATGTGCCGTTCCTGCAGGACTTTCCCCGCGCCATCGACATCGCCCCGCGCGGGCCCTATCCGGAAATTGCCAGCTTCCTGGCGCGCCACCGGGACCGCTACGAGCCCGCGCTTGCGGTCCTGAACTATTTCGACGGCGTGCACCTGGGCCGGCGCGCCACGGCGCCGGCGCTGTTCTCGGCGGCGCTGATGGACGATGTCTGCCCGCCGTCGACAGTCTTTGCCGCCTTCAACGCCTACGGCGCAGGCGCGGCAGCCCCGCAGGCTGTCCCGGCGAAGGCCATTGAGGTCTACCGCTTCAACAACCACGAGGGCGGGCAGGAACACCACTGGGTCAGCCAGCTTCGCTACGTAGCCGAGCTGTTGCGCCGTTAAGTGGCTGGATTGCTTGCAGCCCCCGAGCGAGCCACCCCGGGACCGACCAGCGG
>CAWEPM010000016.1:0-151833 GCA_963810895.1 uncultured Actinomycetota bacterium | reverse complement strand
TCATCAACTTATCGCCGGCGCTGTTCCGGACCCTCTTGTTCCGGGTTGCCTTGGCTTGGGCCGCCGGTGTCTGGGCTGCGTTGTTTTCGGCTGCGTTGTTCTGGTGTGTGGTGCGCCGGTCATCGTTGCCGGCGACTGAGGATTCAGTCATGGTTGTCATTTCACAAGTAGAGCAGACACCGCCGACGGCCGCTAGGACTCAAGCCACAGCAAGGCATGAACTTGAGGTAAATACCCACAGTGCGTCCACAGTGTGAGTGTTTACCCGGCGGCCGGCGGGGGCCTGGAGGCTGGTTAGAGGACGGTGTTTAGAGAACGGGGAAGACCGTCATGCCGCCCAGGTACTTCTGCAGGGCGGCGGGGACGTTGACGGAGCCGTCGGGGTTTTGGTGGTGCTCCAGGATCGCGACGATCCAGCGCGTGGTGGCCAGGGTGCCGTTGAGCGTGGCCACGGCCCGGGTGCCCTTGGGCGCACCGTCCTCGTTCAGGACACGTTCGCGGATGTTCAGGCGACGGGCCTGGAAGGTGGTGCAGTTGGAGGTCGAGGTCAGCTCCCGGTACGCGCCCTGGGTGGGGACCCAGGCCTCGCAGTCGAACTTCCGGGCCGCGGAATTGCCCAGATCCCCCGCCGCGGTGTCAATCACGCGGTACGGGAGCTCGCATTTGGCCAGCATCTCCTCTTCCCACGCCAGCAGGCGGGCGTGCTCGGCAGCCGCCTCCTCAACCGTGGTGTAGATGAACATCTCGACCTTGTTGAACTGGTGGACCCGGATGATGCCGCGGGTGTCCTTGCCGTGCGAGCCGGCCTCGCGGCGGTAGCACGAGCTCTGGCCCGCGTAGCGGATGGGACCGCCCGAAAGGTCCAGGATCTCGTCGGCGTGGTAGCCGGCTAGGGCTACTTCGGAGGTGCCCACCAGGTAGAGGTCGTCTTCGGCGAGACGGTAGATCTCGGCGTCATGCTTGACGTCAAAGCCGGTGCCCTGCATGGTTTCCGGGCGAACCAGGGTGGGCGTGATCATGGGCACGAACCCGGCGTCGATCGCCTGTTCCATGGCCATCTGGAGCAGCGCCATTTCCAGCCGGGCGCCCACGCCTCGCAGGAAGTAGAAGCGTGAACCGGAGACCTTTGCCCCGCGTTCCATGTCGATCGCCCCGATCAGCTCGCCGATCTCCAGGTGGTCCCGGGGCTCGAAGTCGGGGAATTCGCGCGGCGTGCCGACCGTCTTGACCACAATGTAGTCATCCTCGCCGCCGGCCGGGACGCCGTCCTCAATCAGGTTGGGGATGGCCCGGAGCAGCTCCTCCTGGGCGGTCTGGGCGACGTCGGCCTCGGCCGATGCGGCCTTGACGGAGGCAGCCAAAACCTTTACCTCGGCGAGGAGGGCCTGCTTCTCCTCGCCCTTGGCCTGCGCAACCTTTTTGCCGAACACGTTCTGTTCGGCCCGCAGGTTCTCGAACCGGATCAGCGCCGCGCGCCTGGCCGAGTCCGCAGCGATGATCGCGTCCACCGCGGCTTCGTCGGCACCGCGGGCGCGCTGGCTGGCACGGAACTTGTCCGGATTTTCGCTGAGGTCTTTTACGTCGATCACCAGACAAGAGTATCCAATC
This sequence comes from uncultured Actinomycetota bacterium, assembly GCA_963810895.1. Taxonomy (GTDB): domain Bacteria; phylum Actinomycetota; class Actinomycetes; order Actinomycetales; family Micrococcaceae; genus Arthrobacter. Next base: position 150,225 of record CAWEPM010000016.1, on the reverse strand, counting down.
CGGCCACCGTTGCCGGGCAATCCGGCCACGGGGCGCTGGAGGGATACTGTTGGATCACAATGCGCGACTGGTTGCTCTACCTCGTCATCGCTGGGGTCCTGGCGTTTGCCGTCTCCAGTTGGTGGGGAGTGCGCCGGCTGAAGGCCAAGCACACCCGCCGTGCCGTGTGGGAGGAAACCCACAGCCCGGGCATGGGCCGGCAGAAGGTCGCCGTGGTTCTGAATCCCATCAAAGCCAGGTCGGCCGAGGCCCGTGACACTGATTGAATCCGCATGTGCCGAGGCAGGCTGGGAACCGCCCCGCATCTTTGAAACCACCGCCCAGGACCCCGGGTTTTCGCAGGCGCGCGCGGCGCTGGACTACGGGGCCGACGTCGTCCTCGCCTGTGGCGGTGACGGTACCGTGCGTGTGGTGGCCGAGGTCCTCGCCGGGACGGACACGGCCCTGGGCCTGATTCCGCTCGGCACCGGCAACCTCCTGGCCCGCAATGTGCACCTGGAGGTGAACGACCTACCCGGCAACGTGCAGGTGGCCTTGTTCGGGCACCAGCGGTTCATCGATACGGCGCGACTCACCCTGGAGAATTCACGCACCGGGGAATCCGCGCAGCACACGTTCCTGGTGATCGCGGGCATCGGCATGGACGCCGAGGTGGTCAGTGACACCCTTGACGGCCTGAAGAAGGCTGTGGGCTGGCTGGCGTATACGGAAGCCTGGGTCCGGCACCTTGCGGGGCGCCGCAAGAAGGTATCGATAGCCCTGGATGACCAGCCTGAGCAGACCCGTAAGATCCGCAGCGTGTTGTTCGCGAATTGTGGCCTGATCCCCGGGGGAATCGACTTCATCCCGCAGGCGATGATCGATGACGGGATGCTCGACGTCGTGGTGATGAGCCCGCGCAGTGCAATCGGCTGGCTGGCCATGTACACAAAGATCGTACTGAAGCACAAGAAGGACCTGCCGGTCATGACGTATTACCGCTCCGCCAAGATCACCATCCGGTGCCCCGAACCTATGCCCACCCAGGTCGACGGCGATCCTTCCGGGGAGGCCACGAAGGTCACTGTCGAGGTGGCCCCGGGATCCCTGCTGGTCCGGGTCAAGGACGGCACCCACGCCGGCTAGGCCGGCGGCGGCTCGGCCGGAAAGACTTAGGCGCTGGCGGCCTTCTTCGCTTCTGCTGCCTTCTTCGCGTCTGCGGCAGCCTTGGCGGCCCTGGCTTCGGACTGCTCCCGGATCATTGCCTGCTCCTCTTCGAAGCGCAGACGGTCCGCGCGGTCGGCGTCGTCGCCGTCCCAGTCCTGGTTGTCAGCTGTCGGCTTGGGATTGACAATCATTCCCTGGCCGTCATTATCTGTGCTGGTGCCTGACATGGCCCGCTCCCTCCGGTAGAGGACTTCCCCAATATGGATCAGGCAAGCATACGCACAGTTGGGAGGGGGCGGAAGTGCGCCAGCTGGCATTTGCCTACGCTCTGGGCGAAGCCCCCGGCGTATATTCCGCAACAGCAGATGCGTCGCCCAGTATGTCTTTCACCCACGCATGCGCGGCCCGGAATGCCTGGTCCGAGGTATGCGGCGCAACGAGGGTCCGGTGGCCGTCGGCACGCCGGTAGGACCCGAGAAAGCGGGTGGCCGGGCTGATCCGGTGGAGACCCGCGAGCGCATCGGCCACCCGGGCGTCGGCTACGTGGCCGTCGGCATCAATGCTGAAGAAGTAATGACCCAGGTACTGCCCGGTCGGCCGGGATTCGATCCGGCTCAGGTTGACGCCGCGGGTGGCGAACTGGTCCAGGATCTCCATGAGCGCACCCGGCCGGTCCTCGGGCAGCGGCACCACCACGGTGGTCTTGTCCGCCCCGGTGCGGGCCGGCAGTTCGCCCGGGCGGCCCACAAGCACGAACCGGGTGACCGCTCCGGGATTGTCGCCGATGTTTTCGGCAAGCACTCGCAGGCCCGGCTGCTCAGCGGCCACTATCGGGGCGCAGATCGCGGCGTCGTAGTGGGCGCCGTCGCCGTCCAGCAGACCCATGGCGGCAGCGGCGGTGGAAGACCCCGGGATGTATTCCGCATTGGGAATATTAGCGTCCACCCAGAGCCTGCACTGGGCCCAGGCATGGCCGTGGGTGGAGACCCGTCGAATGTCTCCGATCGCCACGCCCGGCCTGGCCACCAGGACGAAGCTGATGGGCACCAGGGCCTCCCGGAGGATCCTGAGTTCCTGGCCGGTGGCGATGGCGTCGAGGGTAGCGGTGACGCCGCCCTCGACGGAGTTTTCGATCGGCACCATGGCCGCATCGGCCGAGCCGTCCCGCACCTTGTCCAGCGCCGTGTTCACATTCGAAGACGGGATGCGGATGGCGTCCGCCGCGCCCGGAACTTGCATCAGGGCCGCCTCGGTAAAGGTGCCCTCGGGTCCGAGGAATGTGTAAGTGACGGTTGGTGCGGGCATCGGTTCTTCCTTCTTCAGTTACAGGACGACTGGCTTGAGGCCGTTGTCGGATACCAAGGGCATGCCGGTTTCGACCCACTGGTCCATGCCGCCGGCGACGTTCATTGCGGAATACCCCATGCCGACGAGCCACTGGGTGACCCGGTAGGAGCGGCCGCCGGTGCGGCAGATGACATAGACGTCCTCGTCCGGGTCAAGCTCCTCGATCCGGGCCGGCAACTGGTCCAGGGGTATGTGCAGGGCGCCCTCGGCGTGGCCCGCGACCCATTCATAGTCCTCGCGGACATCAAGGATCTTGGCACCGTCGGGGATGCCAGACACGCTTACGCTCTGGAAGTCGCTCATGTTCGCCCTTTCCGCAGAATTCAAGGTCCGATCCCAGCGTATCCCCCGCCGCCGGCAGCAAGCCCCTGCGGGCGGCAGGTTACGCTTCTGGAGTGCGCAAAGGAGACCTCATGCCTGCCGAACACCCCGCGGAGCGGTCCGTCCGCGGCCCCTTCCACGGCCCCTTCCACGGGACATGCCCTCCCCTCGCCGCGAGCACCGGACATAAAGCCAAAGTGTCCTCCCGCAGCCCCCAAGAATGGACATGCCCTCCCCCCGATGCGACCGCCGGGCATGTCCCCCACGCCGCCCGCCCCCTCCACGGGACATGCCCTCCCCTCGCCGCGAGCACCGGACATAAAGCCAAAGTGTCCTCCCGCAGCTCCCAGGAATGGACATGTCCCCCGGCGATGGGGGTCACCCCGCTCCGGGAGCGGCTGGAGTCCCGTCTCCTTGGCTGAGATCCACGAACTCTCCGCTGTCCAACTCCGCGATGCACTCCATTCCGGCGAGCTCGCCGCCCGGCAGGCCATAGATCATTTCCTGAACCGCATCGAAGCCGAAAACCCGCGCCTCGGGGCCTTCATCACCGTCACCGCGGACCAGGCGCGGAAGGACGCCGACGCAGCGGACCGGCTCCGCGCCCTCCGAAGCCGGAACGGCGGGGCGTTGCCCCCGTTGCACGGCATGCCGCTCGCATTCAAGGACCTGACGGATGTGGCAGGGGTCGTCACCACGCACGGGAGCGCCGCCCTGGAGCACAAACCGGCGCTGGCCGACGGCGCCCTTCCCGCCGCGCTCAGGACCGCGGGGGTCATATCGCTGGGCAAGACGCAGGTCCCGGAGTTCGGCCTGACGGCCTACAGCGAGAACCGGATCGCCCCGCCGTCGCGCAATCCGTACGCGCTCAGCCGCAGTTCGGGCGGGTCCTCCGGCGGCAGCGCCGCCGCTGTGGCCGCGGGGCTGGTGCCGTTCGCGCCCGGATCCGACGGCGGCGGGTCCGTCCGGATTCCGGCCGCGGCCTGCGGACTCGTCGGGCTGAAGCCCGGCCGTGGGCTCGTGCCAGCCGGGGAAAGCTCCGGCGATCCCGCCCAGCTCGTGGTTGCCGGCCCGCTCGCCCGCACCGCCGCCGATGCCGCCCTGCTGCTCGATGCCCTGGTGCCCGGTCCGGACGGGCACAGTCCGGACGCGCCCGGTGAGGCGGGCCCGTCGGCCGCCAGCTATCTCGAACTGACCGCCAGGGAGCCGCGCCGGCTTCGGATCGGCGTAAGCCTGGACAGCCCGTGGCAGACAATTTTCCCTTTCACCCCGGACCGCGAGGCGCTGGATGCGCTGGCCGACGGCGTCGCGCGGCTGGAGGCGGCCGGTCACGAGACCTCGGAGGCCGCGATTCGGTATGACAACCGCTACCCGGACGCCTTCACCACGGCCTGGACGGCCGGCGTCGGGAGCGCGCGAATCGCACCCCAGCGCGAGGCGCTCCTGACCCCGCTCACCAGGACGTTCCGGCGGCGGGCGCAACAGCGCAGTGCGTCCAAACTCAACGAATCCCTCGGGTTCCTCCGGCAGTTCCAGCGGGACACGATCGCGCAGTACGCCGGGTGGGACCTCATGGTGACGCCGGCCCTGGCGCAGACACCGCGCCCCGTGGGCTGGTTCACCGGCGCGGCCCACGGCGGCGGCTACTGGCCGGCCGCGGAATGGGCGGGCGACGCCGACGGCGACTACCGCAAGCAATGCGAATACGCGCCGTGGTCGTCCATGGTGAACGTCTGCGGGCTGCCGGCGATCAGCATCCCGGTGCACTGGACCGGCGGCACCCCGGGTTGCGGCCTGCCGATGGGCATTCAGCTGATCGGGCCGATGGGCTCCGAGGGGCTGCTGCTGCAGGTGGCTGCCCAACTGGGGTTCTAGCCTTCGCGCGGCCCTCGCCGGTGAGGACATGTCCACTCGTCGTGCCCCACAGGGGACATGTCCAGCGCTCATCGGGGACATGCCCGTCGCTCGCGGCAACGGACGGGCACAATGCCATCATGTCCACGCGCGGGCGCAAAGAATGGGCATGTCCCCTCGGCCGCAGGGAGGACATGCCCAGCACTCACGTCAAGCAGGGACATGTCCGGCGCACGCTGGTGAGGACAGGTCCATTCCTCTCGCCGCACAGGGGACATGTCCAGCGCTCATCGGGGACATGCTCATCCCTCGCGGCAACGGCCGGGCACGATGCCATCATGTCCACGCGCGGGCGCAAAGAATGGGCATGTCCCCGATCAACAGCCGACGGCGGCCGGCAGCTTCCGCCGTCAAGCCGCCGTCGAGCCGCCGCCAAATGGACGCTGGCTCCGGCCGGCGGCTATCGTTCACACAAACCCGACCAGGCCGCGAAAGAGGATCGATGAAGATCACCGGTGCAGTACTTGAGGAAATCGGCCGTCCGCGCCCCTTCGCGGAGTCCAGGCCCATCAGCATCTCCGAGCTGGAACTGTCGGCTCCCGGGCCCACCGAAATCCTCGTCCGTCTGGAGGCCGCCGGGATCTGCCACTCGGACCTGAGCGTCGTCGACGGCAACCGGGTCCGGCCAGTGCCCATGCTGCTGGGCCACGAGGCGGCGGGCCGAATTGTCGAGGTCGGCTCCGACGTCGACGATCTGCAGCCCGGACAGCGCGTGGTCATGTCCTTCCTGCCCCGCTGCGAGAGCTGCGCGAACTGCGCCGAGGACGGCCGGCTGCCCTGCACAGCCGGCTCGCAGAGCAACAACGCCGGAACCCTGCTGCACGGTTCCCGGCACTTGAGCCGTGGCGGCGAGCCCGTCCACCACCATCTGGGCGTCTCGGGATTCGCCACTCATGCCGTGGTGGACCGCGCTTCCGCCGTGCCGGTGGACGACGACATCCCTGCCGACATCGCCGCCGTCCTGGGCTGCGCCGTGCTGACCGGCGGCGGCGCCGTGCTCAACGCGGCCCGGCCCCGTCCGCAGGACAGCATCATGATCGTCGGCCTCGGCGGGGTGGGCATGGCAGCCCTCATCACCGCCGTCTCCCAAGGAATCTCGCGGATCATCGCCGTGGACACGCTGGACGAGAAACTCGATCACGCCCGCCGCCTCGGCGCCCACGAAACGTACACTCCGCAACAGGTCATCGACGGCGGGGTCAAGGCCAGGTTCGTGATCGAGTGCGCCGGAAATCCGCGGGCCTTCGAAACCGCCTTCGCCGCCACCTCCCCCGGCGGGACCACCGTCACGGCCGGGTTGCCCTCCCCCGACGCCCGCGCCCAGCTGTCGCCGCTGACCATCACCGCCGAAGCCAGGACAATCGTGGGCAGCTACCTGGGCTCTGCCGTCCCGTCGCGGGACATCCCGCAATACGCCCAGCTGTGGCGGGAGGGGAAACTGCCGGTCGAGGAGCTGATCTCGGACCGCATCGCCCTGGCCGACATCAACCGGGCCATGGACCAGCTGGCGGACGGCCACGCCATCCGGCAGGTCATCATGTTCGACGCCGGCGACCCCGCCTGACGGTCGGCGCCGGCACCCGCCGCACCCGCCGCCGTCGTGCCTGCCGCGGAGTCCTCTGCCGCATCCCTCTGGGGGCCCCTGACGGGCCTGCCGCCCCCTCGAGGAGCAGCCTTTTCGGGCGCCGGAACGGCCCCGGAGCCCGGCGAAAATCCGGGCGAAACACCGTCCGGGCTGCTTGCCCCGGGCGGCCGCGAATGTGACAATCCCGCTTCACAATGTCAGCATTAAGTAAATGAGCACAACTCATTTATCCAATCGCCCCGCTACAACGCCGGGCGATACCTCGTTTTTTGGCCACCCAAAGATGCTGGCCAGCCTCTTCTCCGTAGAAATGTGGGAGCGCTTCTCCTTCTACGGCATGCAGGGAATCCTGCTCTACTACATGTACTTCTCGGTCGAGAAGGGCGGCCTCGGGATTGAGCAGGGCCTGGCCGCCAGCCTCGTCGGCGCCTACGGCGGCGGCGTCTACCTCTCCACGATCCTGGGCGCATGGCTCGCGGACCGGCTGTTCGGTTCCGAGCGCGTGCTGTTCGGCGCGGCCATCATGATCATGGGCGGCCACATCGCCCTGGCCCTGGTGCCCGGTGTCCCGGGCCTCATCGCCGGCCTGGTGCTGGTGGGCGTGGGGTCCGGCGGGCTGAAGGCCAACGCCACCGCCCTCGTCGGCAGCCTTTACGGCGAGAAGGACGAACGCCGCGACGCCGGGTTCTCCATCTTCTACATGGGCATCAACGCCGGCGCGCTGATCGGCCCCCTCGTCACCGGCTGGCTGCAGGAAAGCCAGGGCTTCCACTGGGGCTTCGGCGCTGCCGCCGTCGGCATGGCCGTGGGCCTGACCGTCTACGCCCTGGGCCGCAGCAAGCTCCCCGCCCAGAGTCAGCGGGTCGCGCACCCGCTCCCGGATGCGGAGCGCAGGAAGTACGGCCTGATCTTCGTCGGCATCGCCGCGGCCATCGCGGTGCTGTTCGTCACGGGCACCATCAACGCCGAGAACCTGGCCACGTCCATGGCCTACGCCGCCATCGGCGCGTCCGTGATCTACTTCGCCCTGATCTTCAGCAGCAAGAAGGTCAACGCCACCGAACGCGGACGGGTGGCCGCGTTCATCCCGCTGTACATCGCCTCCGCCGCGTTCTGGGCCCTGTTCCAGCAGCAGTTCACCTTCATCGCCGTGTACTCGGAGGAGAAGCTGGACCGGAACTTCTTCGGCTGGGAAATGCCGGCCGCCTGGGTCCAGTCCATCAACCCGGTGTTCATCATCATCTTCGCCGGCATCATGGCTGCCCTGTGGACCCGGCTCGGCCGGAAACAGCCGGGCTCGGCGCTGAAGTTCTCCATCGGCCTGTTCGTGATGGGCCTGGCCTTCCTGGCCTTCATCCCGCTGTCCGGCGACGGGAAGACCCCGCTCCTGGCCCTGGCGGGAATCCTGCTGCTGTTCACGCTGGCGGAACTGTTCCTGTCCCCCATCGGGCTGTCGGTGACCACCAAGCTGGCGCCGAAGGCCTTCCACACCCAGATGGTGGCGCTGTTCTTCCTGTCCGTGTCCCTGGGCACCACGCTGGCCGGCATCCTGTCCGGCCTGTACAACCCGGACGACGAGCTGCCCTACTTCATCGGCGTGGGCGGAACCGCCATCCTGCTGGCCGTGGGCATGGCAGCCGCCTCGCCGGCGATCAAGAAGCTCATGGGCGGCGTACGCTGACCCGATGAACCCCGCACATCGCGTCCCGGTTGCTTCGCGCGTCTACACCCCCGCCCCCGGCGAGGCGTCCGACGTCGAACATATGCCGGCGGGCGATGTCACCGACGGTGTGGTGCGGGTTGGCGGAACCATCCGCCGCCCGCACCAGCCGCAATCCTTCGCCGTGGGCGAGTACCTCGACTGGCTGGAAGACGCCGGTTTTGAAGGTTCCCCGCGCTTCCTCGGCCGCGACACGCAGGGCCGGGACGTCCTGACCTTCGTGCCCGGACGCTGCGCCGGGGCCCCGCCGGACGCCTGGGCACAGTCCGAGGACCTGTTGGCCTCCGTGGCCCGCCTGGCGCGGCGGCTGCACACCGCGTCGGCGGGCTTCGTGCCGCAGGCCCACCCGTTCCCGCCCCGGCCGGTCCGGCCGAACCCCTCCGATGCTGCCGGACTCATCTGCCATCTGGACGTCACACCGCAGAACGTGGTGGTCCGGGACGGCCTGGCCGCGGGACTGGTGGACTTTGACCTCGCCGGCCCCTCCACCGCGCTGCACGATTCGCTCAACACCGCCATGCACTGGGTGCCGCTCCGCGACCCCGCCGACGCGTGGCCGGGCTGGGAGGACCGGGACCCGTTCCACCGGCTGCGCATCTTCGCCGACGCCTACGGCTGGACGGAGGAGGAACGACGCCGGGTGCCGGATGCCGGGATCGACGCCGCAGCGCTGAGCTACGAGCGGATGCGGCACAACGCTGAGGCTTTGGGCGGCGGCTGGGCCCGGATGTGGCACGACGGCGTGGGCGGCCTGATCAACCGCCGGCGCGCCTGGCTGGAAACCAACGCCCGGCCGCTCGTGGCGGCGCTGACACGCTGACGCGCTGGGCCGGAACGCCCTATCCGCTATTGCGCACGCTGCCGATGACCAGCCCGAAGATCACCAGCACGAGGACGGTGATGGCGATGCCCACGTATCCCATCACGAGGCCGGCGATCGCCATGCCCCGGCCGGCCGGTTCGCGCCGCAGGGCCAGGTGCCCCAGGATGACCGCGGCCAGTTGCGGGAGCAGGAAGAAACCGAAGCCCACCAGCGCGGCGATGCCGCAGCACATGCTGGCGATGCTCAACGTCTTGGGCGCCGACGGCACGCCATAGTACGCGGGCTGGCCGTAGGCGTTGGGGCTCCCCGGCTGGGCGTAGGGCGACGGCTGGCCGTACGCGCGGCTGGGCTGGCCGTAGGGCTGGCCGGGTGCATATGGCGTCCGGCTAGACTCGCCGTAAATCGGGGGGTAGGGGCTCGAGAACTGGCCGTGGCTCGGGTGCCGCCTGGCCGGGCTGCTGGCCGACGTAGGGCTGCTGGCCCGTGTCGGGCTGCTGGCCCGAGGGCTGTAGCGGGGGCTCGGGCTGCGCGAACTGCTGCGTCGCCGCGGGGCCGGAGTCCTGGCTGGCGGGGGGTGCCTGCTGCGGCGGAACGTCCGGCTGGTGGTCCGGGAGGCGCAGCGTCGGCTGGTAGCCCTCGGGCGTCTCGTCTTTGCCTTGCTCGTTTTTCCCCTGTTGTGGCTGTTCAGTCATGGCGTGTCCCCTTAGAGAAGTCTCTGGGTCCAGAGTACCGCCGCCGGGTTGGGATGGGACCGGCCTGATCTGCGGCTTTCCTGCGTCACAGGAACGGGTTTGGAGCGAAACCGTGTTGTGGGCCGCCGTCGTCTGGCATGCTGGTGCCATGGCTAGCCGCGCGGGCACAGTTGCCCAACCCCAAGACCTTGTTGACCTCACTGCGCTCCTGGATGCGTACTACGACGTTTCGCCGGACCTCACGGACCCGGGCCAGCGGGTGGCCTTCGGCACCTCCGGGCACCGGGGATCGAGCCTGAAGGCGTCCTTCAACGAACCCCATATCCTCGCCATCACGCAGGCGATCGTGGAATACCGGGCGGGCCAGGGCATTACCGGCCCCCTGTACATGGCGAAGGACACCCACGGCCTGAGCGAACCGGCGCAGAACTCCGCGCTCGAGGTGCTGGCGGCCAACGGCGTGCACGTCCTCATCGACGCCCGCCACGGCTACACGCCCACCCCTGCCCTGAGCCACGCCATCCTGACGCACAACCGCAACGCCGCCCCCGGCGCGCCGCAGGCCGACGGGATCGTGGTGACCCCCAGCCACAACCCTCCCGGCGACGGCGGATTCAAGTACAACCCCCCGCACGGCGGCCCCGCGGACACTGACGCCACCGGCTGGATCGCCAACCGCGCCAACGAACTCCTCGAAAACGGCCTGCGCGGCGTCAAGCGGATCCCCGTGGCCGACGCCCTCGCCGCCGGGACCACCGGCAAGTTCGACTTCCTCAGCAGCTACGTGGACGACCTCCCCTCGGTGCTGGACCTGAATGCCATCCGCGAGGCCGGTGTCCGGATCGGCGCGGACCCCATGGGCGGGGCGTCCGTGGACTACTGGGGCGAGATCGGCGAACGCCACCACCTGAACCTCACGGTTGTGAACCCGACCGTTGACCCGCAGTGGGCCTTCATGACCCTGGACTGGGACGAGAAGATCCGGATGGACTGCTCCTCGCCGTCGGCGATGGCGTCGCTGATCAACAGGATGTCCGAAGGGGCGAAGTTCGACGTCGCCACCGGAAACGACGCCGACGCCGACCGGCACGGGATTGTCACACCTTTTGTTGATGGACAGGGCGGGTTGATGAACCCCAACCATTACCTCGCCGTCGCCATCGACTACCTGTACCGGCACCGCACCGGCTGGAACCCGCAGTCCGTGATCGGCAAGACCCTCGTGTCCTCCTCGATCATCGACCGCGTGGCCGAGAGCCTGGGCCGCAAGCTCGTGGAGGTTCCCGTGGGCTTCAAATGGTTCGTTCCGGGCCTGCTGTCCGGCGAGGGCGCTTTCGGCGGCGAGGAATCCGCGGGCGCGTCCTTCAACAAGATGGACGGCAGCGTCTGGACCACGGACAAGGACGGCATCCTGCTGGCGCTGCTGGCCTCGGAGATCACGGCCGTCACCGGCAAGTCGCCGTCACAGCTCTACAAGGGCCTCACCGACCAGTTCGGCGACCCCGTCTATGCCCGGATCGACGCCGCCGCCACGCGTGAGCAGAAGGCCGCGCTGGGCAAGCTCTCGCCGTCGGACGTCACCGCCACCGAACTGGCCGGCGAAACGATCACCGCCAAACTGACCGAGGCGCCGGGCAACGGCGCCGCGATCGGCGGCCTGAAAGTGGTCACCGAAAACGCCTGGTTCGCGGCGCGGCCCTCCGGCACGGAGGATGTCTACAAGATCTACGCCGAGTCCTTCAAGGGTGCCGAGCACCTCAAGCAGGTCCAGGCCGAGGCGAAGGCACTGGTGGACGGGGTTATTTCCTAGCTCCCACCGCCGGCGGCCAACACGGCGCGGTCCCTGCCAAGCGTCTTCGCCTGGTAGAGGGCCGCGTCGGCCGAGGCCACCACAGCGTCGAGGCCACCCGGCCCGGCGTCGGTCGACGCGATGCCATAGCTCACGGTGGGCAGCCGGGGTATGACTCGGGACCCGGACTGCTGGAGCCGGCTGCTGATGTCGGCCGCGATTTCCTGGGCCCGTTCCGGTGTGACGCCCGGCAGCAGCAGGATGAATTCCTCGCCGCCGTAGCGGCCCACGAGGTCGGTGGAGCGGACGGTACCCGCACAGGCCCGGGCAAACGCCTGCAGGGCAGTGTCCCCGGCCGAGTGGCCGAACTCGTCGTTGATCGCCTTGAAATGGTCCAGGTCCGCGAGGATGAGCGATGCCGCGGTTCCGGTCCGGCGCAGACGGCGCAACTCGTTTTCGGCGAGATCCAGGAAGGCCGAGCGGTTGAGCAGACCGGTGAGGCCGTCCACGGTGGCCCGTGCCCGGAGATCCCGGGTCTGCTGCTCGTAGCTCAGCTCGGCCATCGTGAAGGACGCGACCACGAGCGTGACGGTCGAGAAAACGGTCATCGGTGCCGAACCGAAAGCGGACGTGAAGACCGGCCCCGCCGGCCCGTCCGCCAGAAACGCGCCGAGCCGGCCCGCGTAGAAGACGGCCAGGATGCCGGCGCCCACGGCGAGGGGACGGTGCACGCGCGAGTAGCCGCGCTCGAGCAGGAACAGCTCCCGCGAACCCAGCCCGATCAGCGCTGCCATGAAGGCCAGGTACACCGGGCCCCCTGCCCAGATGTTGGTGGCCGGATGATCCAGAAATGACACAACGGCGGTGGCAGCGGGGCCGGCCGCGAGGTGCAAGGGCCGGGGCGAGGCTGCCCGCAGCGACCGGGCTCCGGCCCAGATGCTGGCGGCGCCCGCAACCAGCAGGACGTTACCGGAAGGGTTCGCCCAGAACTGGTGTACCGTCCCGTCCAGCAGGTATGCGGCGTTGCCGGTGAGGAACAGCAGCAGGGCCATGCACCACCAGCCGCTGTAGGCGGAGCGGGTGCGCCGGTAGGTAATGAAGTAGAAGAGCATGAGCAGCGTGAGGTCGACCAACGCCAAAGCGACCCGAAGTGTCGCGGTGTCAAGCATCATGTAGTGGCCCCCCGGTCCGCCCGTAATCTTGCCCGCAATGCGCAGCTCCGTCACCGAAGTTGACCCAAGTATGGCACCCGCCGGCGGGAATGCATCGCGGGCGCCCGCGATGTGACGCCCTGGTCCTTGTAACGGTTACTTGTTCCTGGTTCCTTGTTCCTTGTTCCGTTGCCGTCCCGGCGCCTATGCCGGGTGTTCGGTCCACAGCTTGAGGATCCGCCGGGTGGCGTGGCCGCCGTCGGGCGCCATGTCCACCAGCGCGATCCGGTCCAGTACGACGGCGTCGCCCTGGTGGAGCCGTTTGTCGCCGTGATGGGAGACATGCGGCCGGTACCCCTCGAGGGTGTAGGCAGGCGTGGGGATCCTGCCGGGCAGCTCCTGCACGATCCTGACAAGCGCGTTGTGGAGGGACTGCAGCTCTGCGCTGGGTTCAATCAGGTTGACCGGGATGGACCCTGCCCGCCCGAACCCCGCTTCGCCGCCCACCATCACCTGGCTGCCCAGGGCCGCGGCCACGGGCTCCGCCATGAGCGTTGCGATCGTCCCGGCGAGGGGATCACCCGGGCCGGGCGCCGCGCTTGGTTCGCCACCGGGTTCGGGTGCCGGCTCGGCTGCTGCATCCCACTGTTGTGCCGGCTGGTGTGCCGGCCTCCCGGTGGGGTTCGACGACGTCGAACTTCACCAGGGTGATGTGCAGCGGCCAGTCATCACGGGGAAACTCGAGCCCCTCGGTTACCGGTTCCACGAAGGCCACCGCGATCAGGTTCCGCATGGGAAAAGTGTGCCACGCCGCGGGCCTCAACCACCGGCGTCCGGTCCCGGAACCGGCCGAACGGGCCCGAATGCACCGCGCCGGCGCCCCGGGCGCGGACTAAAATGGGAAGTGGCCCTGGATGCGGGCCTTGCGCTGAACCGCAGAATCGCAACCCGTGTGCCTCCGGCCTGTCCCCCATGGTGCCGGAGGCACCTCCGCGGGACAACAGTGCCGGAGGCACCTCCGCGGGACAACAGTGCCGGAGGCACCTCCGCGGGATCGCCTTGGGCTGGCGTCATCCGCTTACTCTTGCCGGCTAAACACAATTTCTCCATCCACCCAGGTCGATTCGATCGGGAGATCAATGATGTCGTCGGCGGAAACCAGAAGCGGGTCGTCGGCCCATATCGCGAGGTCGGCCTTGTTCCCGGGCCGGATGGTTCCCTGGTCATGGTCCCCCTGGGCCTCGGCGGCCCAGACCGAGAAGCCCTTGAGCGCTTCGAGCGCCGTCAACCTCTGTGAAGGTTCAAAGACAGGCGCGTCGGTCCGGCCCGGGACGCGACGCAGGCGTGCCCAGGCCATGCCGATGCGGGCGTCGTATTGAGCCACCGGCCAATCCGAGCCCAGCGCGACGGGAGCGCCTGAATCTATGACGTCACGGATCCGCCAGGCCAGTTTCGATCGCTCGGCCCCCAGGCGACTGGACCATGAATCGGACCCGTCCGGGTTTCGCCATTGCATGTGCAGGGGCTGCATCGATGCTGTGATTCCTGCCGACGAAAGACGTGCAAGATCCCTATCCGCAAGGCACTCCAGGTGCTCAATCCGGTGCGGAGCTCCGCGCCGGGACCGCACGCCGGCGGAGACATATGCGTCGATCGCAGCACCGATGGCTCGATCACCGATGGCGTGCGTCGCGATTTGAAATCCTGCATCGCTATATTGTTTGACCGTTGCAGCATAGTCATCCGGATCGGGCCAGAATGATTTCAGTCCGCCGCCCAAAGTGTCCGGTTCATAGAGCCAGCCGGTTCCCGTATCGATAACACCATCAAGGAAGAGTTTGACGAGCCCACCGCGCCAGCGGCGACCCTGCCGATCCTTTGACGAGAGGTAGGACCGTGCTTCTTCAGCAGACAGGCCTGGCCTGTGTTCGAGCGCTGAAACCAGCCTGACCGGCAGACCCGATCCGGTGCTATCGATCTTGTCGATGAAATCGAGCGAAGCAAGGTCACCATCCATGATCGTTCCTGAGGTAATGCCGGTCCTCGACAAGCAAGAAATCAGCTCCCGGGCCCTCTCGACGGCGTGCGCTGCAGGAAGAGCCGGTGCGATGGCTCCAACCAATTCGTAGGCAGTGGCTTCCCGCAGCTCCCCGGTGGGGTTCCCGGCGTCGTCAACAACAATCTCCGAAGTGTCGCAAAACCGGCGCGCACCCGTGATGCCGCTCAATCTCAGAGCTTCTTTGCTCGCCAGGGCGGTGTGAAGATCAAAAAGGAGAATGTACGTCGGCAGGCCGTAGACCGACTCCTCAATCAGGTCAGCGGATATTCGCCTTCCTTCAAAGACGCCGTAGTCAAGGTTCCATCCCCGGACCCACCCCGCTGACTTCTCCGAAAGCACTCTGGCTGCTTCGGTGCGCAGTGCGGCAAGGAAACCGTCGAACGTCGAAACCGAGCCGAAATCGACGCCGACCGTGATTTCCGAACCTTGGATGGGATGGATGTGCCCGTCAATGAGCCCCGGCGTGATTGTCTGGCCCGTCGCATCGTGCACTTGGGTGCGTGGACCCCGGTGTTCGCCAAGAAGGTGTTTGCCGCCAGCGGCGAGGATCGTGCCGTCCGCAATGACGATGGTGCTGACAGCTGGTTGTCCCGGATCCAGCGTGTGCACGTTGGCATTGACGATGACAGTGTCCGCGGCTCTGGGATTAGTTCTGGGGTGAGTTGGCATCAGACTTCCCGTGATCGTGAGTATTGAGCGTGGGCGTCAGGATCTTGAGGCGCTGAATTGGCTGGCTCGTGAATCGTCCGGGTCCGTCGCGCTCCATGCCGGGGGTTGGAAGTGCGCGCCGCCGTACATGGGAAAGGCGAGGATTCCTTGCTGGTCGTGGAGCTGCGCCCAGGGCCGGTTGATGCCGTGGGTTCCGTAGCGGCGGACCTGTGCGACCCGGTCGAGGTCGAGGACGGCGTAGAGGATTTCCTCGCCTCCTCTGGCCTGCTGCATGATGGTGCCTTCCGGGTCCACGATGACGCTCTCTCCGACTGCTGTTGGGTCAGCGCCGTTGACGTTGACGACGTAGATCTGGTTTGCGAAGGCGTTGGCTTGTGACATCACGATTTCCATCGCCCTGTCCCGGGTTGTGGTGAGGGTGGGCTGGATGATGACTTCCGCCCCGAGCCATGCCAGTTGCCGGGCGACCTCGGGAAAGCTGCCGTCGAAGCAGATGGCGAGGCCTACGCGTCCCCGGCCGGGGATGTCGAAGGTCACGAACGAATCGCCCGGCGTCGTTGTTTCGAACGGGCGCCAGGGAAAGAGCTTCCGGTACCGGGCTACGATCTCACCTTCCGGGGAGACTGCGATTGCCGTGTTGTAGGTGTTGCCGCCGTCGGTTTCCAGAAGGGATCCGGGCACGAGCCAGACCCCGAGGCGCCGGGCCAGGTCCGCGATCCGGTCGGTGAGCGCGCTGGGGATGGGGCCGGCGGAGCGGGTCTCGGCCTCAGGGTCCGGGATCAGGAATTCCCCGGGCGCTGCGAGCAGCAGTTCGGGTGCGACGATGATGTCGACGTCGGGGCCGAGGGCTTTGGCGGTTTCGGCTTGGGCGGCGAAGCGTTCCCAGGTTGCTTCGACATCGTAGGGCACGGATTTCGTTTGGATTGCTGCAATGGATAGGACGCGCATTTATGCCTCTGTTTCGCTGCTCAGGATGGATTGCAGTTCGTTGCGGGTGGAGAAGGTTCCCCGGGGGATCGTTTGTCCGGAGAAGTAGGCACGGAGCCTGGGACGGATGATTGCAATGACCAGAACACCCAGGGCGAGGGCGCCGATTCCGATCCAGAACACCGTTCCGATGCCGAGCCAGGAGAGCCCGGCGTAGTCGGGGGACAGCATGTCCACGGCGCTGTAGGCCAGCGCTCCCGTCATCAAGAGGGCGCCCAGGCCGGGGAGGATGCCCTTGAGGAAAAGGGCAGAGGGTGAGGTGCGCATCTGGGGAGCGAAGTACACGACACAGGCCAGCGCGGTGGCGGCGTAGTAGGCGGCGATCATCAGGCCGACTGAAAGTATGGCCAGGCCGATGAAGTCGGCGCTGATCGCTGTCAGCACCACTGTCACGGCAATGCTCAGGAGCGCCCACCAGATGATTGACGTCGTGGGTGTCCCCCTGGAGGGATGCATCTTCGTGGTGGCGGCGGGCAGTGCGCCGTAGGTGCCCATGCTGAGCCAGGACCGGGGATTGCTAATCGCGACTGTCATCAGGGCAGCCAATGCTGAGATGCCGACGGCGAGGATGATGACCTGCCCGAACAGGCCGCCGGTGGCTTGGGGGCCGAGCACGGACAGGACGTCCGAGACTGTCCCGGGATCCGTGATGCCCGCGGTCCCGGCAAATCCGACGGCGGCCGTCGCGGTCACGACGTAGAAGAACAGCAGGATGACGGTCGTGACAACCACGGCCCGGCCGGGTGTGCCTTTCCGGTCAGTCGTTTCCTCATTGACCGCTATCAGCGCGTCCCAGCCCCAGTAGATGAACAGACACAAGATGACGCCGTGGACCAGGCCGGAGAGATCGCCGGAGGCAAAGGGGTTGAACCAGTCCAGCCTTGGCTGCTCGGCACCCGCCGACGCGGTGCCGGCGGCCATGGCGGTGAAGGCCCCGACGCAGAAACCGCCCAGGGCAATCAGCTGCAAGGCAATGAGCGCGTACTGAAGCCACGCGGAGAGTTCAATTCCCCGGGCCGCCACAACGCCGCTCAAGGCGATCAGCCCGCACGCGATGGCGGCGACGAGGACCGGTTGGGAGGCTGCCCAGCCGAGTCCCAGGAAGGTCAGGAGGTACGTCGTGGCAACCTGCGCCAGGGCCGCGCTGGAGATGAAGGTGGCAACCTGGGGAACCCAGCCGCCGAAAAACCAGCCCGCCCACGGCCCGAAGACCCGCGAGATCCACACGAAAACCCCGCCGCAGTCGGGCATTTCCCGGTTGAGGTCCCGGAACGCGAAGGCCGTGAACAGGATAGGCACGAAGCCCAGCAGGAACGCCGCGGGCGTACTCGTCCCCACTGCCAGGACAACGAAGCCGAGGGTTACGGCCAGGCTGTAGGCCGGGGCCACCGCGGCAAGTCCCAATGCCACCGTCGGGCCGATACCGATCGAGCCGGCCTTCAGTCCTTTGGCCGCAGCGGCTGCCGGAGGGGCGGGGGGTGGAACGGTGGGGGGCGGAAGGGGATGTGACACGGAGACTCCTCATCGAATCAAAGTTATTTGAATCACATTCAAATTTGAATGCCATTCAATACTGACCTAGACTCGTTGTCAATAGGCATCCGGCCAAGGGGAGGAGTGGCAATGGCGAACCTCAGCAAGAGGGAAGCGCGCCGCAGGGAGATTGCGGCAGCGGCGCAGGCCGTCGCCGCCCGCGACGGCGCAGAGGCTGCGACGCTGCGCGCCATTGCGGCGGAGGCAGGCATGGCCGCCAATGCCGTTCTGTATTACTACGGAAGCCTTGCCGAAATCACCGCGGCAGCCGTCCAAGCCTCTTCCGACAGATTTCTCGCGCGGCTGTCGGAGGCAGCGGACCCCGCCATGAGTCCGACCGTCAGGCTTGCGGCCGTCATCAGCGCAGGCACGACGGCAGGACTGGACGACGATGCTTCCCGGATACTTTACGAATACTGGACCCATTCGCTCAGGGACAGGGAGCACCGGCGGATCCAAGAGGAACTCACGCGCACCCAGCAACTGACCTACGAAAAGATCATTACCGACGGAATGCAGACCGGTGAGTTCTTTCCCCTACTTCCTCCGGCGAAGATCGCGCGCAGTCTCGTGGCCCAGGAGGACGGCCTGGTGATGGATGTTCTGGCCGGCACCGCCAGCAGCGACGACGTGCTTGACCTGGTCGCCAGCCTCGCCTCGGCGCTTCTAGGCATCGATCGGGACACGCTGCTCGATCACATCAGGAGTCGCAACTTCTCGCGTCTCGGCCAGTAGCCGCCGGGAGGATCGAAATCAGCGCGGCACGATCGCAGAAGCCGCTCCCCCGCTGCGACACAATCGACCTTAAAGCTCACAGGCACCTCCGCGGGACAGTGCCGCGGAGGTGCCTGAGGTGTTTAGACGGCCCTTAGACCGTGCGGACGACGTCCTCGTAGGCGAACTTCGGCTTGGCCGCGCCCCAGGCGTCCGCCCCGGGCTGGCCGATGTTGACCACCAGGAAGCTCTTCTGGCTTCCGTCGGGGAAGAACGCGGCATCGACGGCGGCGAAATCCGCGCCCGTCATGGGACCGGCGGCGAGGCCGAGGGAACGGACCGCGAGGATGAAGTAGCCGGCCTGCAGGTGGGCGTTGTTGTTGCCCGTGGCGGCGGCCAGGTCCGGAGCGGCGTCGTACATGGCCTTGGGGGCGTTGTATCCGGGGAGGAACGTGTCCCACTGGTCCTGCCAGGCGGTGTCGTAGCTCAGCACGGCGACGAGGGGCGCGGAGGCCGTCTTGGCGCGGTTTCCGGCGGAAAGGGCGTCCACGAGCGTGGCCCGGGCTTCGTCCGAGCGCACGTACGTGACGCGCAGCGGCTGCGAGTTGAAGGCGGTGGGTCCGAACTTGGTCAGTTCGTAGATGGCGCGGGCCTGATCGTCGGTGACGTCTCCGGTGAAGGCGTTCGCGGTGCGGGCCTCGGCAAAGATGGCGTCCACCGCTGCGGCGTCGATTACTGCTTCTTCATGGGCGATCGTCATTCGCATCCCTTTCGCTGGGCCGGCACACCCTACGGCGGCGGGCTTCTACTCTGTCCTTAGTTGCAACTTCAACCAGCGGCGCCTGCTTCCCGCCGCGCCCTGTGACGTCGCAGCACAGGCGACGTCGGGCACAGACGCACTCACGCCGACCAGCCGGTCGACGCCCGGTCCACGTCCCGGCCCACGCCCCGACCGACGTGCGCCCTGACGGAACGGCCGGCAAAACCCTGCGCGGTAAAGTTGCCGGGAAGATTCCTTCCGCGCCCGCCCCACATTTCTGAAGAAAGGCTCCCGGCAATGAGCATGCTCGGCACCAAATGGAAGCTCCACGGCAACGGCAAGTCCGTCCGCCCCGGTGAGGTCGTCCGGCCGGATGAGCGGCTCACCTGGCCCCTGACCATCGGGATCGGGATGCAGCACGTTGTGGCCATGTTCGGCGCCACCTTCCTGGTCCCGATCATCACGGGCATGCCGCCGGCCACCACGCTGTTCTTCTCCGGCATCGGCACCCTGCTGTTCCTGGTCATCACGCAGGGACGGGTGCCGAGCTACCTCGGTTCCAGCTTCGCGTTCATCGCACCGATCATGGCCTCCCAGCAACAGTTCGGCATTCCCGGCGCGCTGGGCGGTGTGGTGCTGGCCGGCGCGACCCTCGCCGTCGTCGGCGCCGTGGTGCAGAAGTTCGGCGCCGGCTGGATCAACCGGGTCATGCCGCCGATCGTGACCGGTGCGATCGTGGCTTTGATCGGGCTGAACCTGGCGCCCGCTGCGAAGGCCAACTTCGACAAGGCCCCGGTGACCGCCTTCATCACACTGGCCGTCATCATCGTAGTCAGTGTGCTGTTCCGCGGCATGCTGGGACGGCTGAGCATCCTGGTGGGCGTTCTGGTGGGCTACCTGGTTGCCACGATCCGTGGCGAGGTGAACTTCTCCAAGATGGAAAGTGCTGCGTGGGTTGGCCTGCCGCACTTCCAGACCCCCGAGTTCCACTTCGGCGTCGTGGGCCTCTTCGTGCCGGTGGTGCTGGTGCTGGTGGCGGAGAACATCGGCCATGTGAAGTCCGTGTCGGCCATGACGGGCCAGAACCTCGACGGCGTGTCCGGCCGGGCGCTGCTGGCAGATGGTGTCGCCACCATGCTGGCCGGGCTTGGCGGCGGGTCCGGAACCACCACGTATGCCGAGAACATCGGCGTCATGGCTGCCACCAAGGTGTACTCGACCGCAGCGTACTGGGTGGCCGGCGTTTTCGCGGTGGTGCTGAGTTTCTCGCCGAAGTTTGGCGAACTCATCGCCACCGTCCCCGCCGGTGTCCTGGGCGGCGCGGCCACGATGCTGTACGGCATGATCGGCGTGCTGGGCGTGAAGATCTGGGTCCAGAACAAGGTGAACTTTTCCAACTCGATCAACCTGACCACGGCCGCCGTGGCGCTGATCATCGGCATCGCGAACTACACGTGGACCGTCGGCGACCTGACGTTCAACGGCATCGCGCTGGGCTCGGCCGCAGCCCTGGTGATCTACCACGGCATGAAGGCGATCGCGAAGGCCCGCGGCACGGTGGCGGAGCCCGAAACGGAAGAGCCGGCGCCGCTCGCGGCGGTGACGGCGGCAGTCAGGGCCGCCGCGAAGCGCGCCCCGAAGAAGCGACGCTAGCGGCTACCCGCGCAGGCCCAGAGCCGCAGGCCAGGAGCGCCCCTAGGCGCCTTCCAGGACCTGGCTGGTGGCCCAGGCAAGGTACTTGGCGGCGTTGGCGACGGCGTCGTCCGGGCTCGCGGCGACATCCAGCAGCTGGGCCGCGGCCACCACTCCATGCCGGGCGAGGTCCTCCGGGGTGACGAGGATCCGGCCGGCCACCACGATCACCGGAATGCCGCGGGCCTGGGCGGCGTCGGCGAGGGCGATCGGCGCCTTCCCGGTCAGCGACTGGCTGTCCATGGAGCCTTCCCCGGTGATGACGAGATCGGCCACCGCGAGTTTCGAGGCAAGCCCGGTGAGTCCGGCCACCAGCTCGAAGCCGCCTTCCAGGGCGGCGGTGCTGAAGGCCAGGAACGACGCCGGGAAGCCGCCGGCCGCCCCGGCGCCGGGCACGTTGACGTCCCGGCCCGTGGACTCGCGCAGGACCGAGGCCCAGTTGCGCAGGCCGGCGTCGAGCAGCTCCACGGCATCGGCGTCGGCGCCTTTTTGCGGGCCGAACACGTGCGCCGCGCCGTCGCTGCCGTACAGCGGGTTCTGCACGTCGACGGCGATCCTGAACTTCACCGCGGACAGCCGCGGATCCAGGCCGCTGATGTCCACGGACGCGACATCGGCGAGCGACCCGCCGCCCAGGGGCACCACGTTGCCGGCGGCGTCCAGCGGCTTGAGGCCGAGCGCCCGGAGTGCGCCGCTGCCGCCGTCGCTCATGGCCGAACCGCCCACGCCCAGCACGATTTCCGTGGCACCGGCGTCCAGCGCGGCGGCGATCAGCTGGCCGCAGCCGTAGCTGTGGGCGCGCAGGGCGTTGGCCGGCGTGGGCTCCATGTGCGCCAGCCCGGAGGCCTGCGCCGTTTCAATCACCGCGGTGGCCCCGCCGAAGGCGTCCTTGCGGATGGCCCACGCGGCACCGATCGGGGCCAGGATGGGGCCCACGACGGCGTTGAGCCGCTCCTCGTAGCCGGCCGCGACGGCCGCCTCGAGGGTCCCTTCGCCGCCGTCGGCCACCGGAAACTGGATGGCTTCGGCGTCCGGGTAGACGCGCAGGGCGCCTTCGGCAATGGCGGAGGCGGCTTCGGCGGCGGTGAGGGAGCCCTTGAATTTGTCCGGGGCGATGAGGATGCGCATGGCTCTATCCTGCCAGTCCGGCGGTCCCCGCACGCTGACACGACGCGGTGTCTAGGCCCAGGTCCCGCGCTCCTGGAGGACCGCCTTGAGCAGGTCGGCACGGTCCGTGACGATCCCGTCGACGCCAAGATCCAGCAGCCGGTGCATTTCCGCGGGCTCGTTGATGGTCCAGACGTGCACCTGCAGGCCGTGCCGGTGTGCCCGCCGGATGAAGCCGGAGGTCACCACGGTTACGGCGCCGTAGCGGACGGGGACCTGCAGGGCCTGGACCCCCTGCAGTGCCCGCCGCGCCACGAGGGACATCAGCGCCGCCGGCAGCACGGGGCCCAGCAGGACGAACACGGCGTTGGACACGGTGCCGGCCGAGCCCGCGGCGGGCCGGCTCAACTGCTTGAGCACGGCGCGGCGCCGCCGGTCCGAAAAACTGGCCACCAGAACCCGGTCATGCAGCCCGAGGCGCTCGATCGCCGAGGCCAAGGTGGCAACGGAATTCCAGTCCTTGACGTCGACGTTGAACCGGACGTCAGGGAAGGCCGCGACAAGCTCCTCAAACAGCGGAATCGGCTCGGTGCCGCCGATCCTGGCCCGGGCGACGGCCGCGGCCGGAAGGTCGGCGATCCGGCCCCGTTCCGCCGTGATCCGGTCCAGGGATTTGTCGTGGAAGACCACCAGCGCGCCGTCGGCGGTCGTGTGGACGTCCGTCTCCAGGTGCCGGAACCCGAGGTCGACGGCGGCCCGGAACGCGGCCATCGAGTTCTCCAGCCCGTCCAGCGAAAAGCCGCGGTGGGCCATCGCCAAGGGCATCCGGGTGTCCCCCGGGGCCCGGGCGGCGATGCCTTCCGGGCTGCCGTCACCGCTACTGTCAGGGCTGCCGTCAGGGCCGCCGCGGGGGGCGAAGTAGGGGTGCAGGTTGGTCACACCTGAAGCGTACCCCCGCCTTGATCTGCCGGCGCGGGGCCGTCGACCGGGACGGGCGGGGCGGCGGGGCCGGAGTTGTGCGGGACGGGCGGGCGGGAGCGGGTGTCAGGAGTCGTGCGGACGGATTTCGACGCCGTCGCCGCAGTGCAGCAGCGTGCGGCCGCGGCCGCCGTCGAGGTCCACCCAGACAACGCTGTGGTCCTCCGTCACGGCGTCCACGAGGCCGCCCGTCTCGAAGCCCGGCGCGAGCCGGACGCTGACGCGGTCGCCCCGGCGCAGCTGCCTCCAGTGCCGGTCCGGCTCCACGGGGCGCAGGGGTTGTTCGTCCGTTTTGTTGATGCGGTACTTGGCCATGATTTCCCCACTATCGGTCAAACGATCTGTCGCGAGCCTTCAGCCTAGGAGGCCAAGGTGAACGCCGGTTGACCGCCCGCTGGGAATCCGGTGTCCGGTCGCAGCGGGGAGTGTTCTTCAGGAGTGGATCTCAGCGCAGCCGCACACCCAGTTCGGCGAGTTTGGCCTCAAGGATCTGGGCCACGCCGTCGTCGTCGAAGTGCGGCGCCTGCTGTCCGGCGGCGCGGATGGCCTCCGGGTGGCCGCTGGCCATCGCGTAGCCGTCCCCGGCCCAGCGGAGCATCTCGATGTCGTTGGGCATGTCGCCGAAAGCCACCACATCCGCGGCGCCGATGCCGAGGGTGGCCGCGTATTCGGCGAGGGTCACGGCTTTGTTGACGCCGGGAAGGGACAGTTCCAGCAGGGCCATGTTCGGCGCCGAGTGCGTCGCGGCGGCCAGATGGGCGACGGCGGGGGTCACCTCTGCCAGGAAGTCGTCGGCGGTGCCCTCCCGGACAATCGCCAGGAACTTCACCACCGAGTCCCCGGCCGTCAGGGTGCTGTGCAGCGGGGCGGGCGTGAACTCTTCGAGCAGCCGGCTGGAGCCGTTGTCGAGGAATCCCGGTTCCAGGTGGAAGCCGGTCAGGGTTTCGGCGGCAAACAGTGCGGAAGGTCGCAGCTGCCGGATGATGCGTCGGGCCTCGAACACGGCGTCCAGGTCCAGCGCACGGGCAGAGAGCATGCGGTCCGCCTCGAGGTCCCAGACCACGGCGCCGTTGGAGCAGATGACGGTGCCGGCGTGCCCGAGCTGGTCCTGCAGGGGGTGGAGCCAGCGCGGCGGGCGGCCGGTGACGAACACCAGTTCCACCCCGGCGTCGCGGCAGGCGTGGAACGCGCGGACGGTCCGGTCAGTGATTTTGCCGTCATGGCCGAGGATCGTTCCGTCGATGTCGCTTGCTACGAGCCGCATACTGCCAGTCTACGTTGGCCGCCGCGGCCCGCATTGCCAGCACCGCCGCATTGCCAGGACCGCCGGGGTCGCCGGAAAGCGTCCAACTCGCCGGAACGTTCCGGCGAACTGGAGATTGTCCGGCGAGTTCGACGGCGGACGGTCCGCAGCGGCAACGACGGCGGAGCGTTAGCGCTGTTCGTAGTGCCCGGTCAGCCGGGCCCGGCCCAGGGTGTGGCTGAAGAGTGCAAAGCCGAGGCTGCCCGGGCTGCCGTGCTTGCCGACGTCGAGCTTGTCGACGTCCACGGCATGGACCACGATCAGGTAGCGGTGCGGGCCGTGTCCCTTGGGCGGGGCGGCGCCGACGTAGCCGGCGAATCCGGCGTCGTTCTTCAGCTGCAGCGCCCCGGCGGGAAGGGCGGCGCCGTCGCGGGAACCGGCGCCCGCGGGCAGTGACGTGACATTGGCCGGGATGTTGAGCACGGCCCAGTGCCAGAAGCCGCTGGCCGTGGGGGCGTCCGGGTCGAAGACGGTCACCGCGTAGCTCTTGGTGCCGGCCGGGGCGCCGCTCCAGCTCAGCTGCGGGGATTCGTCCTTCCCGCCGGCGCCCATGACGCCGCTGCGCTGCGCCGGGGGAATCGTGCTGCCGTCGTCGAAGGACTCGCTGCTGACGTCGAAAGCGGGGACGTCGGGCAAAGGTGCGTAAGGATCGTGGGCTGTCATGGCTGCCTTTCCTGTACTTCCTGCTGTTCTTGCACTGTCCGTTCTTGCAATGAAGGGTGTGCCTTGCTGGTCCCCACGCTACCAACCTCCATGCGGGCCAGCTCGGCGCGCGTGGGCGGGTTGGCGCCGGCGCGGGACACGGTGACGGCGGCGGCCCGGGCAGCATGGGCGAGGAGGTCGCGGAGGCTTTCGGCGGAGAGTTCGCGCAGGGCCTTGCGGTTTTGTGCCCCGTCCAGGCCCAGGTCCACCACCCCGGACAGCAGCGCGGCCATGAACGAATCCCCCGCCCCGACGGTGTCCGCGACCTTGACTTCGGGAGCGGCGAACTGCGCAACACCCGCGGCGTTGATGCCCCAGGGGCCCTGGCCGCCGCGGGTCACCACCACCATCGCCGGCCCTTCCGAGCCGCCCAGCCCCAGCCACCGGCGGGCCGAGTCCAGCGGATCGGCACCCGGGTAAAGCCATTCGAGATCCTCGTCGGAGGCCTTCACGACGTCGGCGAGGGTCACAAACTTTTCGGCCTGAGCGCGGGCGTAATCCACGTCCGGGATGATGCTGGGGCGGCAATTGGGGTCAAAGCTGATGGTGGCGGACGGGTGGGCGCGCTCGACGGCGGCAAGCACCTCGGCGGCGCCGGGCGCCAGCATGGTGGCGATGGAACCGGTGTGCAGCAGCGTGGTTCCCTGCAGCAGGAACGGCAGGCGCGCCGCGACGCCGGGAAGCTCCCAGGCGAGGTCGAACGTGTAGGTGGCGGCCCCGGCGTCGTCGATCAGCGCGGCGGCCACGCTGGTGGACAGCTCGTCGGGCCCCACAGGGAGCAGCACGGAGCTCGACTTCAGGTGCGCGGCCAGGGCCTCGCCGTAGGGATCCCGGCCGTAGCGGCCAATGAACTGGACCGGATGGTCAAGCCGCGCCAGCCCCACCGCCACGTTGAGGGGGCTGCCGCCGACATGGGCCTGGACGCCGGAGGAACGCTGGACGACATCAACCAGCCCTTCGCCAATTACTGTGAGCATGGTCATACTCTGCCAGAGAATCCGGTCCCGCGCCGTGTGTTGCCCGGACGCGCCAGCACGTGACGGCGCCCGCCTCAAGCGGCGGTGTCCAGCCAGGTCCGGCCAGATCCCCCGAAGCGTCAGGCCGCGGTCGCGTCCAGGGCGATCCCGGCGGGCCCGGCGTCGGCGAACCTCGCGTCGATGTGGACCACGTCCCGGCCCGCGCGCTGGAGGAGGCTGGCGGCCACCCCGGCACGGTAGCCGGAACCGCAGTGCACCCACAGCTTCCCGGCAGGGACGTCATCAAGGCGCAGCAGCAGTTCGTGCAGCGGCACGTTGATCGCACCTACCAACCGTGACGCGGCGAATTCGTCGGCCCGGCGCACGTCCAGGACGGTGTCCCCGGCGGCCCTGCCGGCCAGCACGCCGTCCCAGCCCACGCGGGGGTACGAGGCGAGGGCGGCCTGCGGCGCCAGGGCGTGGGGCTCGGTTCCGACGGCGGCGTCCGGGGATTCGATGCCGATCCGGGAGAGATCGCGGATGGCCTTCTCGAGGTCCTCCCGCGAGCCCACGAGGGTCAGCGGCTCACCCCACGGCAGCACCCAGCCCAGGTAGGCGGTGAAACTGGAGCCGGAGCCGTACTCGAAACTGACGCTGCCCTTGAGGTGGCTGTTGGCGAAGGCCACGCGCCGCCGCAGGTCCACCACCCACTCGCCGTCGTCCAACCGCCGGGTGAGCTCGGCGGCGTCGAGCGACTCGGGAACGGACAGGTCCGCGGGACCCGGCCCCCGGACGTTGGCCGGGCTCATGTGGGCGTAGTAGGACGGGTGGTCCGTGAGGTTGGCGATGAGCTGGCGGACGAAGTGGTCCTCGTCGGGGTCCGTCAGTGCATGGTTGGCGGCGAGCTGCTCGCCGATCGTGGAGGACCTGGCGCCGCTGGCCGGGCCGGAGGAGCAGAACGAGCCGAAACCGTGGGTCGGGAACAGCGCGGCGTCGTGCCCGGCCTCGGCGACAAGGCGCCGGACCGAGGCGTACTGATCGCGGGTCAGGCCGACCGTGTCCGCCTCGGCAACAAGGTCGGTGCGGCCCACGGAACCGTAGAGCAGGCTGCCGCCGGAGAAGACGGCCTGTTTCTCGCCGTCGTCCACGATGTATGACATGTGGGTGTGCGTGTGGCCCGGGGTGGCGACCACCTTGACCGTGAGCGCGCCCACCCGGACCGTCTGGCCGTCGGTCACGGGCGTGCGCTCGAACGCCACGGGATCGGCGGCGTTGACGAGATAGCTGGCGCGGTGGGCGCGGGCCAGGATCAGGCCGCCGGTGATGTAGTCATTGTGCAGGTGGGTCTCGGCCACGTGCGTGATGGTGACCCCGGCGTCGCGGGCGGCCGCCTCGATGCGGTCCGTGTCGCGTTGCGGGTCGATCGCCAGCGCCACCGAGCCGTCGTGGACCAGGTAGCTGCGGTCCCCGAGCTGCGGGGTCTCGATGACAATGACTTCCATGGCTCTCCGTTCAGGTCAGCCCCTAGTGTCAGCCCCGGTTGACGGGGTGTCCCTCATCCTGCCACTGCATGATCCCGCCGGTGACGTTCAACGGCGTCATACCCCTGGTCCTCCAGGTAGGTGGTGGCCTGGGCGCTGCGGCCGCCGGCGGCGCACATGACGTAGACGGTGCCGCTGGCCGGAACATCGGCGAGGGACTGCACAAACCGTGAGAGCGGAATGCTCCTGGCGCCGGGGACGCGGACCGCGGCGTATTCGTCGTCCTCGCGGACATCGACGATTTCGGTGGCGTCGCCCAGGGCGGCCAGGTCCTTGACGGAGATGCTCTTCATGCCTGTTCCTTTCGAGGGCGCCGGACGGCCCGGCGCGTATTCCAGCTCAATAATGATACCCCTTGGGGTATCAAATTCGCTCCGGCCCGTGCGCCCGGCCCCGCCCCCAAATCTACTCCCCCAAACTGGCCTGCCGACCTATCCTGCCGGATGGCCTTGCTGGTAGACGTCCGGGATGCCGTCGTGGTCCGAGTCGATCTTTTCTTCCTCCTCCGCCCGGCGGTAGTGCGTGTTGCGGGTCCGGAGCACCGCCGTCGCGAGGAGCGCGGCGAGCAGCGAGGCCGCGAGGATGCCCACCTTCGCGTGGTCGTCGTGGACGGTGCCCTGGCCGAAGCTCAGTTCGGCCAGCAGCAGCGACACCGTGAAACCGATGCCGGCCAGGATCGACAGGCCGAAGACGTCGATCCATTTGAAGGAGCCGTCCAGCCGGGCCCGCGTGGCCTTGGTGATAAGCCACGTGGTGCCGAGGATTCCGGCCGGCTTTCCGAGCACGAGGGCCACGATGATGCCCACCGCCACGGGGTCCGTCAGGGCGGCACCGAGGCCCTGCAGGCCGCCGATGACCACCCCGGCGGAGAAGAACGCGAAGACCGGGACGGCGATTCCGGCCGAGATCGGGCGGAAGCGGTGCTCGAAGATCTCCGCGAGGCCCGGTCCGGCTTCAGGGCCGCCGCTGGCCCGGGAGCGGATGACGGGAACGGCAAAGCCGAGCAGGACCCCGGCCACGGTGGCGTGGATGCCTGACGCGTGCACGAGCGCCCACGTGGCGGCGCCGAGCGGGAGCAGGATCAGCCAGGCGGCGATCCCGTGGGTGCCGAAGAACCGGCGGTATTTCTGCACCAGGAACGTATACAGGCCGAGCGGGAGCAGGGCCAGCAGGAGCGGCACGGGATGGAGTTCGCTCGTGTAGAAGATCGCGATGATGGCGATGGCCAGAAGGTCGTCCACGACGGCGAGGGTGAGCAGGAAGATGCGCAGCGCGCTGGGAAGGTGGGAACCGATGATGCGCCAGCACCGCGACCGCGAACGCGATGTCGGTGGCGGTGGGGATCGCCCAGCCGCGCAGGGTCTCGGCGCCCGCGAGGTTGACGGCCGCGTAGATGAGCGCGGGAACGGCCACGCCGCCCACGGCGGCGGCCACCGGAACCACGGATTTGCTCGGCTGGCGCAGATCGCCCGCGACAAACTCGCGCTTGAGTTCGAGCCCGACCAGGAAGAAGAAGACGGCCAGCAGGCCGTCGGCGGCCCACGCCCCGAGGCTCAGGTCCAGATGCCAGGGCTCGTAGCCGATGGTGAAGTCGCGCAGCGCGAAGTAGCTTTCCGACGCCGGGGAGTTGGCCCAAATGAGGGCCACCACCGCTGCGGCGACCAGCAGGGCCCCGCCGACGGTTTCCTTGCGGAGGATCTCGCCGATCCGCAGGGCTTCGGCGTAGCTGCCGCGGCCGAAAACAGTGAGGCGAGAAGGTGCCGGGGGTGTGGGAGAAGGGGGCAGTGCGCTCATGGGGTCCTCAAAATGGGGTCGACGGAACTATGCCGACCAGACTTCCCGGCGCACCTTGGATCAGTCTATTCGCTTTAGGTCGGCGATGGACGTTGGGCCGGCGGTCAGGCCAGCAGCTGCTGCACGAGTTCGCGGCATTTCCGGTACGCGGGCGCCTTCGGATCAATGAGCGCAAAGTGGTCGCCCGGAACCTTCAGCAACTGGACCGGCGCACCGGCCGCCTTGGCCGCCGCGGCGTAGGTCTCGGACTGGCTGACCGGCACGTCGTCGTCCTCCATGCCGTGGACGGCATAGATGGGCACGCTCAGGGGCACCGCACTCATCGGGTCCGCGTACTTGTGTCGTTTGGGGTATTTCTCCGACGAGCCGCCCAGGAAGTTGCTGACGGCGCCGTTGCTGAGGTTGAGCCGCTCGGCGGCCGCAAGGTTCAGTACCCCCGACTGGCTGACGACGCCGGTCAGCTGCACCGCGCCGTCGTCGGCACGGCGCGTCAGCTGACGGTCCGCGTCCGGGGCGCCGAGCCCGGCGAGCCGGCTGCGGCCCGCCGCCCAGACCGCAAGGTGGCCGCCGGCCGAGTGGCCCAGGGCCACCACCCGCTCGAGCCCGAGCCCGTGCTCGCCGGCGAGCTCGCCAAGCTTGTCGATTCCGGCCAGGACGTCGGCAAAGGTGTTGGGCCAGCCCCCGCCGTTGCCGGCCCGCCGGTACTCCAGATTCCAGGCCGCCATGCCGTGCGCGGCGAGGTCCTTGGCCAGGGGCTCCCCGAGTTCCGCGCCGTACTGCGAACGCCAGTAGCCGCCATGGATCACCACCACCACACCTTTGGGCGCAGCCACCTCCGGGAGGAAAAGCTCGCCCCACTGGCTGGGGTCCTCGCCATATTGGTACTTGTGCCTCTTCACAGCGTCCTCCTTGGGGCCCGGTGAACAGGCGGCGGTGACTGCCCCCAGGGTCACCGTCGCTGCGGCAGCGATCAAATCGCGGCGCCGCATATCAGCCATGTGCTGAGCCTACAGTGGGCTCCGCGCGGCGCCGCGCAGGACGGGCCCTGCACGCCGACCGGTGGCGCGGGCTGCGGGGGTGCCTGCCTACCGGCTGCGGGAGCGCCTGCGGTCCGGCGTCGGGGGTGCGCCGTAAGCTGGACGCATGGCGAGCAACTGGGATCGTTTGGACCTGAGCCTGCGCGATTCCGTGCAGGAGAACGTGGAACTGTACGAGCGGGTCCGGCCTGCCCTGAAACTGGTCACCCGGGAGGTCCTGCTCAATCTGCGGACCATGCTCAAGGACACCGAGGTGACGCCGTTGTTCGTCACCGGCCGCACCAAGACCGTGGAGTCCTTCCGCGAAAAGATTTCCCGCACGGAAGAACCGCTGGAGCCGGGCGGGCCGCCCGTGCTGAAGTTCCCGGACCCGTTCCGGACCCTGAACGACATGGTGGGCATCCGAGTGATCACCAAGCTGCCGGCCGAAAACGCGGTGGTGGCCAACCTGATCAAGCGCCAGCGCCAGCTCTTTGACTGCCGCGGGGACCGTGAAAAGGACATCGGCTCGATCGAATCCGGCACCTACGGCTACTCCAGCCGGCACCTGATCCTGCGGACCATCCAGAACGAGGCCGTCAAGGACTACCAGCAGGTCTTCAACCCGGACGTCCCGCCGAACGGCAGCTACTTCTTCGAGTGCCAGATCCGCACGGTGTTCGCCCACGCGTGGAGCGAGATCGAGCACGACATCCGCTTCAAGGCCGAGGACCCCCGGGCCTGGACCCCGCACTTCGACCGCCAGTTCACCGCCACGGCCGCCATGCTGGAGACCGTGGAAAGCGCGTTCTCGGACCTGCACGAGCGCTACGAGGAGGTCCGCAGTTACTGGGACGTGGACGGCGAAGGTGCCGCGCCGCTGACGCCCAACCGGATCCGTGACGTCTGGCGGACCCTGTTGCCGCACGTGGACCGGAAGGTCGACGACGACTGGGGCTGGGCCGCGGAGCTGATGGCAGCCCACGGCCTCAACCAGACCATGCAGCTCGCCGGGCTGCTCAGCGCCAACCGGATCACGGAGGTCCGCAAGGCCCTGGACCACCGCTACTCCCCCGGCCCGGACCGGCTGCTCGATGACCTGCTGCTGTGGCAGTACGGCACCGAGCACATCGAGCTCACCGCCGAGCCGGCCGACGCCGTCCCGCACCCCCGGCGCGACAGCCTCCTGCGGCGGCTCAAGCAGATCGAGCGGTACCGCCTCACGCAGGGGTAGGGGCAGGCTGCGGCCCGCCTGCCCCTCGCTCAGCCTTCGAACGCCGCCCGGAACGCTGCCAGGGCGGCATCGCCTGCGGCCGGTCCTTGCCCGCCGGCAGCACCGGCTTCGAGGCCAATGACGCCGGTGTAGCCGGCTTGTCGCAGTGCCGCCGCAACGGCGCGGTAATTGATCTCCCCGGTGCCGGGTTCGAACCGACCGGGGACATCGGCCACCTGGATCTCGCCGGTCCAAGGCAGCGCGGCCCTGACGAGTTCGATCAGGTTCCCTTCCCCGATCTGGGCATGGTAGAGATCCAGCATCATCTTCACGCGGGGATGGTCGACCGCCGAGACCAGTGTCAGTGTGTCCTTGGCCCGGGCCAGCGGGATGCCGGGGTGGTCCAGGATGGTGTTGAGGTTCTCGAGCGCAAACGTCACGCCGTGCTTCTCGCCCAGTACTGCAAGGCGTTCGAGTGTCCGCAGGCCGGTCAGCCACATTTGGCCCGTGGACCGGTACGTGGGCCGGACGGCGCGGCCGCCTTCCCCGAGCTCGGCCGGGTGAACCACCATCCGCTCGATGCCGAGTTCCAGCGCGGTGGGAATCAGTTTTTCGGCGGACGCGACCACCTCGTCGGCGCTCTCGGGGTCGATCAGGCTGCCGCCGAAGTAGCCGCTCATCGAGGAGAAGCGGGCACCCGTGGCCGCGAGGGCGGAAATGTCCCGCCCTCGCGTATCCCAGAGTTCCACCTCGAAGCCTTGTCCGTGGATCCGCCGCACCCTCTCGATGAGGTCCAGCTCGCCATAGACCATCTCGGCGCAAACGGCCAGGCGGAAGCTCATTCTCCCTGCCCCACGGCGTGGAACGCGGGCTCGGCGGCCCGCAGTTCGGCGATCGAGGAAACTTCCACGGGAAGCCCGGTCTCGTTCGAGCGGATCGCCGCGAGTGCCACGGCCAGGGCGTTGCGGGCGTCGGTGCCGCCGGGGCCCGGGGTTCCGGGGGCCGCCTGGTTCCCGCGGCGCGCCATGACGGCGTCGACGAAGTGGGCCAGTTCCGCGGTGTAGGCGTCATGGAAAAGATCCACGTTCAGCCGCACGGTGGAGGAGGCGATGCCGGCCGCGGTGTAGCTCGTCGCGCTGGAGGCCTGCGGTCCACCCGCAGTAACCATGCCCGCCGAGCCAAAGACTTCGCCGCGCACGTCGTAGCCGTACAGGGCATTGAAATTGGCCTCGGCCACCGCGATGGCACCGTTGCTGTACGTCACCGTCACCACCGCCGTGTCCAGCAATCCGCCGGATTTCCGTTCAGGGGCGACGAGCGCGTCGGCCACTGCGTGGACGCGGACGGGAACGGCCCCCGGGTTCAGCCAGTTCAAGGTGTCGAAGTCGTGGATCAGGGTTTCCAGGAAGATGGTGCCCGGCGGAATCCGCTCGGGGGCGGCGAGGCCTGCCGCAGTGCCGGGATCCCGCGTCAGCGACCGGAGCAGCTGGGGTACCCCCACGGCGCCGTCATCGATCAGCTTCCGCGCCGCGGCGAAATCGTTGGCATAGCGCCGGTTGAAGCCGAACTGAACAACGACGCCGGCGGCGTCGGCTGCTTCAAGTGCACCGTCCAGCTCCTCGATGGTGCGGCCGCCGGGCTTCTCGCAGAACACGTCCTTCCCGGCACGGGCCGCAGCGGCAATCAGGTCCGAATGGAACCGGGCCGGCGCCGCAATGAGGACCGCGTCAATGTCCGGATCATTCATCACGTCTGCCGGGTCCGTGCTGATCTTGCGCACTCCCAGCCGGCCGGCGAGGGCTTCCACCGCGGGGAGGGCGGGATCGGCAATGGCCTCCAGACGGGCACCGGGAATCCGGTGCGCCACGGACTCTGCGTGGAACTTGCCAATCCAACCGGCGCCGATGAGTCCGACGCGGACGGGCCGGTCGTCGCTGACCGGGTGCTGCAGATAGCTCATGAAGACTCCTAGCGTGGGTTATAGATCGTTCTAGTAGAACCATGATGCACCTGCAGTCCATGAATGTCTAGAACGTTCTATAGACTGGTTGAAAGCAAGGAGGAGCAATGGCCGAACAGCAGCGCCGCCCCACGCTCATGGACGTCGCCGAAGCCGCCGGCGTCTCACGCGCCCTGGTGTCCATCGTGATGCGTGGCGCCCCGGGCGCCGCCGAAACCACCAGAAAGAAGGTGCTCGAAGCGGCCCGGGAACTCGGCTACCGGCCGGACAGCCGGGCCCGGCTGTTGCGCAGCGCGAGGACCAGGCTTCTCGGGTTGAGCTTCTTCACGTCGCAGCCGTTCCACGCCGAGATCGTCGACGCCGCCTATGCGGGCGCCGCGGAACGGGGCTACGAAATCGCCCTGAGCGCGGTTGCCAGCGGCAGGCCGGAAACGCGCGCTGCGGAGGCACTCCTGGATATGGGCTGCGAGGCGCTGATCCTCATCTCCCCAACGCTGGACAGCCAGGAGCTCGCCGCGTTTGCGCGCCGGGCACCCGTGGTGAGCCTCCTGCGCAACGACGTCGGAGACCAAGTGGACTCCGTCAGCAGCGACGACCACGCCGGGATCCGGCTGGCCGTTGAACACCTCGCCGCCTTGGGGCACCGAAGAATTGTCCATGTGGACGGCGGGGCGGCAGTCTCGGCCGCCCCGCGCCGGGAAGCCTTCCGCACTGAAATGCTCCGCCGGGGGCTGGAGCCTGCTGTGGTTTCGGGCGGTCTCACCGAGGAAGACGGGCTCAGGGCCGGCGCATTTCTCCGGGACAACCCCCCGTCCGCCGTCGTCGCCTTCAATGACAGGTCGGCCCTCGGCGTGATCGAGGGCCTTCGCACCGCCGGGCTGCGCGTGCCGTCGGACGTGTCAGTGGTCGGCTACGACGATAGCCAGTTTGCCCGGCTTAGCTACGTGCAACTGACATCTGTCAGCCAGGATGCACCCCTTCTCGCCACTGCGGCCGTAGACAGGGCGGTCGACCGGCTGGCAGGAGCCGAAGCGCCGGCGCACCTGGTCAGGACACCGCATCTGGTGGTCCGCAACACCACCGCACCGGCGCCGGCAGGCTGACCGGCCGCCGTCGTCCGCACCGGTTTCCCCGCCTTTCCGGCCGCGCAGTCTAGCGGCATCCCGGCCGCACTCCCTAGAGTGGCGGTGGAATGCTCCAGCCTGCCGAAAGGAATCCACGATGTCGTTCCAGGCCTACCTCGACACGATCGAAGACAAGACCGGGCTCACCCCGCGCCAGCTGTTGGAAATTGCCCAGGAGAAGGGCTTCGCCGAGCCGTCCGTGAAGGCCGGGACCATCCTGGAATGGCTCAAGGAGGACTACGGGCTGGGCCGCGGCCACGGCATGGCACTGGTCCACGTCATCAAGAACGGCCCGCAGATCGATTCCAAGCATGTCGGGTCCGACGGCGTGCACCGCGACGAGTCGGACATGCTCTGGCTCGACGGAAAGGCCACCAAGCCGTCGTCGTAAGGTCCACACAACAGTCGTCGTAGGCGCCCCGGGAACGCCCCGGCTAGTGCCCGGCTAGTGCCCGGCGCTGAGCTTTCCCGCGAGCCGTTCGCGCATCAGGACGCTGGCCTCGTTCAGGCCCACGACGTCGACGCTCTTGCCGTGCTGCCGGTACTTCTCCGTGATGGCATCCAGCGCTGCGATCGTGGACGCGTCCCACAGGTGGGAGTCGCGCATGTCGATGACCACGCGCTCCGGGTCCAGGGCGTACTCGAACTGGGTGTAGAGGTCGTTCGATGAGGCGAAGAACAGCTCGCCGTCCACCCGATACGTGGCGCGCGGGCCGCCGTCGTCCTCGGTCACGGAACGCTCCACGGTGACGAAGTGGGCCACGCGCCGGGCGAACAGGACCATGGCCACGAGCACGCCGACGCCGACGCCGATCGCCAGGTTGTGCGTGGCGACGGTGACAACCACCGTGGCCACCATCACCAGGGTCTCGCTCTTGGGCAGCGCCTTGAGGGTGGAGGGCCGGATGCTGTGCCAGTCGAAGGTGGCGACGGACACGAAGATCATGACGGCCACGAGTGCAGCCATCGGGATCAGGGAAACCACACCGCCGAGCGCCACCACGAGGATGAGCAGGAAGACGCCGGCCAGGAATGTGGAGATCCGGGTGCGGGCGCCGGAGGCCTTGACGTTGATCATGGTCTGGCCGATCATGGCGCAGCCGCCCATCCCGCCGAAGCAGCCGGTGACGATGTTCGCCACGCCCTGGCCCCAAGCCTCACGGGTCTTCGGGGAACGGGTGTCCGTGATGTCGTCGACGAGCTTGGCCGTCATGAGAGATTCGAGCAGCCCCACGAAGGCCATGGCCAGGGCGTAGGGAAAGATGACCTGCAGGGTCTCCAGGCCGAACGGCACGTTCGGAACAAACAGGGACGGCAGCGACTCGGGAAGCTGGCCCTTGTCCCCCACCGTGGGAACGGCGACGGCGGCCGTCACCGTGATCAGCGTCAGAACCAGGATGGCCACGAGCGGCGCGGGGACCGCTTTGGTGAGTCTGGGCAGGCCGAAGACGATCAGCAGGCCCAACGCGGTGAGCGGGTAGACCAGCCAGGGAACGCCCATCAGCTCGGGCACCTGCGACATGAAGATCAGGATGGCCAGGGCGTTGACGAAGCCGACCATCACCGAGCGCGGGATAAAGCGCATCAGTTTGGCCACGCCGGAGAGGCCCAGGACGATCTGGAATACGCCGGCCAGGATCACGGCGGCGACGAGGTAATCCAGGCCGTGGGACTTCACCAGCGGTGCGGTCACCAGGGCGACGGCGCCGGTAGCCGCCGAGATCATCGCGGGACGCCCGCCGACGAAGGAGATGGTCACCGCCATCGTGAAGGACGCGAAGAGCCCGATCCGCGGGTCGACGCCGGCGATGATCGAGAAGGCGATCGCTTCGGGAATCAGGGCCAGGGCCACGACGAGTCCGCCCAGGACCTCGGTCTTGAGCCGGCGCGGGGACATCAAGGCGCCCCGGACCGATTGCAACTGCTCGGGCGTGAAGGCGGGAGCGTCGCCGGCGGTTTTGATGGCCATTGCTGGCTCCGTTCGTGGTTAAGAAGGCACAACAAGGCCTTCGGATTTCAAAGAAAGTGGGGGCGCTGCGTCGCGCCGGACAGGGCAGGGAGCTCGCCGTGTTGGGCTCACCCGCTCATCAAACCCTACCCAAATCGCCCCGCCGGCGGCGGGGTGGCTAAAAATCTGACATATTTGTCCGTCAGGTGGTCACGAAGTGGCCAGTCCGTGGACGCCGGTGGCACCATGCTTGGATGCTTGAGGCAACTAAAACCCCGAATACCGCCCGGGACGCCAGCGCTGCCGCTGAGGTCCCGGCCAATCCCGCCCTCGCCGCCGAGGCAAAGATCGCCCGCATCGCGGTGACTGTCTTCCCGATCCTCGTTGTAGTGGCCGGACTCGCCGGGTTCCTGCTCCCCGGGGCGTTCAAACCCCTCGCGCCCAGCGTGCCCTTTCTGCTGGGCATCATCATGTTCTGCATGGGCCTGACCCTGACCCCGCCCGATTTCGCCTCCGTGGTCAAGCGGCCCTGGGCGGTGGCCCTGGGAATCGTGGCGCACTACGTCATCATGCCGGGGGCCGGCTGGCTGATCGCCGTCGCCCTCCACCTCCAGCCGGAGCTTGCGGTGGGCCTGATCCTGGTGGGCTGCGCGCCGTCGGGCACGGCCTCCAACGTGATGGCGTTCCTCGCCAAGGGCGATGTCGCCCTGTCCGTGGCCGTCGCTTCCGTGTCCACCCTGATTGCGCCGATCGTGACGCCGCTGCTGGTGTTGTTCCTGGCCGGCTCGTACCTGAGCATCGACGCCGGCGGCATGGTCCAGGACATCGTCAAGACCGTCCTCCTGCCCGTCATTGCCGGCCTGCTGGCCCGCCTCTTCCTCCGGAAACTCGTGGCCAAGGTCCTGCCGGCACTGCCGTGGGCCTCCGCCGCGGTGATTTCGCTGATCGTGGCGATCGTGGTGGCCGGCAGCGCCAGCAAGATCGTCGCCGCAGGCGGAATCGTGTTCCTCGCGGTGGTGCTGCACAACGGCTTCGGCCTGGGTCTGGGGTACCTGGCCGGCAAGCTGGGGCGCCTGGATGACAAGGCGCGCAGGGCCCTCGCCTTTGAGGTCGGGATGCAGAATTCCGGCCTGGCCGCCACGCTCGCCACGGCGCACTTCGGTGCGCTGGCCGCCCTGCCGTCTGCAGTTTTCTCGCTGTGGCACAACGTCTCCGGCGCGATCGTGGCCGCGTGGCTGGCCCGGCGTCCCCTCCAGGAAACCGCCGCAGGAAACAGCCGCAGGAAACGGCAACGCAGGAAACAGCAACCGCCGCGCTGAACGCCTAGGCGGGGACCTAGCTCCGGAGCCGGCCGAGCAGAACCGTGACGGCGCGCTCGGCCAGGACCTCCGGGCTGTCCGTTCCGGCGGGGAGCACATCGTAACCGCCGTGAACAGCACGGCTGCCGTCCCCGGCGTCGTCCGCAATGAGCACCTGCGCCACGCCGCGGCCGGCGAGCTCCGCCATGGTCGCGGCGTCGTCGCCCGTCTCCGCCGTGCCCGTGCGGATCACGCCGTCGGCGCCGCCGGAGAGCATGAACTGCCGCCAGCCCCCGCCCAGCAGGATGACCGCCTGGTAGCCGTGCTCCGGCAGAATCCGGGCCAGCAGCGTGGCGAGGGCCCTGTCCCGCGGATGTTCGAGGTCCGCGACGGCCACGGCCACCAGCTCCGTCCGGCCACGCCGCATTCCCCGGGCGGCACGGTTGGCCACGTAGCCCAGTTCGCTGACGGCGGCGTGTACCCGGTCCTGGGTGGCCTGGCTGATCCGGGTGGTGCCGCCGGAGCGGCCGGAGAGCACATAGGAGACGGTGGTCAGGGACACCCCGGCCGTCTCCGCGACGTCGCGGATGGTGGGTTTGGATCCATGCCGCACTGATGACTCCCGGCTGCTTCTCCGCCGTTTCGTGGCGGCTCCTGAAAACTTCGTCCTGGGGTGAACCCCATGTGGAACTCTAGCCCGAAGCACCCATCCCCGGCCCATGGCAGGCTACGCAACGGCTAAGCAACGCGGGGTCACTTAGCGCCCGTCCCGAGGCCGCCCTGGATGGGCGCTAGGTGACCCCGCGTTGGGGTTTAAGTTGGCTTTGAGCTGGGGAGGTCCTTGGTGAAGGCCAGCGGTCCGATTGTTTCGGGATCGGCGGAGAGATCGAACTGCGCCTCGTAGCCGGTGCTCAGGTAGAGGTGTTTCGCCTCCGGCTGGCGGGGGCCGGTGGTCAGGTAGACCTTCCGGTAGCCGCGGCGGGCGGCCAGCGCCTCCAGCTCGGCGAGGACAAACCGGGCAAGTCCCCGGCGGCGATGTGCCGAATGCGTCCAGATCCGCTTGAACTCGGCGGTCCGCGGGCCGTGCCGGCGGAAGGCGCCGCCTGCCACGGATTCGCCGTTCTCCCGCACAATCAGGAGGGCCCCGCCCGGCGCGGCAAATTCCTCGGCCGGGTAACGGCCGAGTTCCTCCGCGGCGGCTCCCCTGCCGAAGAGGTTGCCGTAGCGGGTGTCGTATTCGAGCGCGAGCTCATCCAGGAGCGGACGGACCCGGGGGTCGCTCATGGGCAGGTTGAGGACCGTCAGCGCGGAATGTCCAAACGCTGGAGTCCAACGGCCGGGTAGCCGCGGGCTGGGTCCGCGGGTGGGTCCACGGGCGGGGTCTGAAGTGGTGACGGGGTCATGCCCGGTCCTTTCCGCGGGCGGCGGCCTGCGGCACCGCGTGATCGTTGTTGATGTGATCGTTGTTGCTGTGATCGTTGTTGCTCTGGCCCTCGTCCTCTTGGGCCAGCAGGTTCAGGATGCGCCGGGCCAGGGCGTCGTTTTCACGGAACGGCGCGGCATTGCTGCCGGGCCGGGCGAAGGCACCCGCGCCCCAGCCGGAGGTGCCGGGCCCGACGCCGAACAGCCGGCGGCGCCGCTCCCCGACCGGACTGATCAGCTCGTTGTGGGCGGACACCAGGAGCCGTCCCGTCGCGTGGGTGCCGTCCGCGGTCAGAAGCTGTTGCTCGGTGCCGAGTCCTGAGGTGTGCAGCTGGCGCAGCAGCGGGTTCGCGGACCGGGCCACGGACGGCGCCGGGAGCCGGGCCTCGATCAGGGCCGTCGCTGACACAGTGATCCCGGACTGGGCCGAGCGGGCGACGAACCGGCCCGAGTACTCCGCGGCGTCGATCTCCAGCCCCGGGCCAATGAACTGCAGCAGCCCGGCCCGGTGGATCGCCAGCATCTCCCGCAGCCTGCGCGGCGGCGGCCCGGAATCGACGAAGCTAAAGAAGCCGTGCCACCAGCCCTGGACCTCGCGCTGCGATCGCGCGTTCAGCCGCTCGGAGGGCACCAGCCGGCCCAGGTCCATGTAGGACTTGAGCAGGGAAATGAACAGGGCCAGGGTCTCCGAATGGTCCGGCCCGGTGCGCAGCTCAAGGTCGCGGCCGATGTAGGCCGTCACCGCGGCCTGGACGTCCGCGTGGCCGGCGAAGGCGCGGCCCGCGAAGGGATGGTCCAGCCGTTCGAGGTCCAGATGAAGTTCCGTGTCCGGGACGGACTCGGCGACGAGCCGGTGGCGGTCCTGGCTGTACCAGTCCGCGGCGGAGAAGCGCTCGGCGAATTCCTGCCAGCCGATCCGGACCCGCTCCGGGTAGCCGGTGAACAGCTCGCGGTAGTACGCGTAGCCGGCGTCCTTGGCGATCAGGGGCCAAAGCTGGGCGCGGAAATCCAGCTCGCCGGGCGCATCCAGCAGCGCCCCGACGGCTTCGGCGGTGAAGAACGCGGGCTCCCCCGCAGCTTCGCCGCGCAGGGTGGAGGTGATCTTGGAGTGGTAGGGCACGCCGCGGCGGGACCCTGCCCACAACCGCGGCTCGGCGCCGGAGGGCAGGTAGCGCAGGCCGCCGTCGGGCAGTTCCTCGAACCGGCCGCCGCGGCCCTCCATGAGCAGGACCAGCAGGTCCACAAAGGCCAGGCCCATGCCGGAGACAATGACGTCCTGGCCGGCGGCGAGCGGTGAGTAATCGACGTCGGTGGTGTAGCTGGGCGCCGCGTGGAACGCGCCGTGCCGGGCGGCAAACCCGGCCCACGCGGCAGACTCCCGGTCCGGCAGCGAATCGGTGTGCCCCAGCGAGGCGACCACGACGTCGGCGTGCAGCACCGTGCCGCCGGCCAGCCGGACGCGGTAGCGTTCGCCGCCCTGCTCCCCGCCCAGTTCCGGGCCGCCCACTTTCGGATCTCCCGCTTCCGCGTCGACGGCCACCGGTTCGACGGCGGACGCCGTGTCCCGGTGCACCGTGACGGTGGTGTCCGGTCCGAGGGCGGCGACGGAGCGGCGGAAGAACCATTCGAGGTAGACGCTCTGCAGCTGCCGGGTGGGGAACGTGGTGCCGGTGAGGGACCGGAGCTGGGCCCAAAGTTCCCGCGGGAGCTCCGGCACGTCCGCGATGGTGCCGGCCAGGACCCCGGCGGCCCACTCGGCCAGTCCCGGACCCTCGACGGCAGGACCCTCGCACTGGACGGAGGCGTCGGTGAACATCGTGACGTCCGCCGCGGCGGAGTTGAGCATCAGCCCGGGGTGCTGCTCGTAGCGCCAGATCCTGCCGGACCCCGGGGTGTGCGGTTCCACCACGTGGATCTGGAGGGCGCCGGCGAGGAGTTCCGGCCGGTTGGCGCCGAGGCGTTCCAGCAGTCCGGCCGTCCGCGGGCCGCCGCCGATGAGAACCACGGATGGGGCATTCACTGGCATGGGGATCTCCTGGCGGGTCTGGTTCGGAGCCCTCATGCTAGGCAGCCGAAACCGGGCCGGTCGAGGCGCCGGTCACGGCCGTTCACCCCGCGTAATGCGGCGTAAATCGAGGCAAGAATTCGTCGTGTGACGCCGTGCGAACCCGCGTGAACGCATGCAACTTCCCGCCTTGCCGGGCGTTTTCGCACGGCCCTAGATTGGCAGCCAACCGAACCCCACACAGCAACTGGAAGAAGCGAGGTGGCGCATGAGTTCAACAGCAACCCCGGTGGCGCAGTCCGCCCCGGAGCCGGCGTCCGCCGGCACCGAATCCGCACCCGACACGACAAACGCCGGAACTGCCGGAACCGCCGTCGCGGCTCCCGCCGACGGTGCTGCCGAACGGGAACACCGGCGCCGCCTCCGCAGCGACCGTAACCGCCGCCCCCGCGCCGACGGGCCGTAAGGCCGCCACCGACTACGCCGACTACCGGCTGGTCCCCGCCCGCCACCCGTGGCGCTGGGTGGGAACGGCCGTCGTCGGCCTCGGCGTCGCCGGCATTGCCTGGTCCCTGGCCACGAACCCGCGCTGGGAGTGGGGCGTGGTGGCGCAATGGTTCACCGCGCAGTCGATCGTGAACGGCCTGCTGGAGACCCTCAAGCTGACGGCGATCTCCGGGGCGCTCGGCTTCATCCTGGGGTTCATCCTGGCCCTGATGC
Source organism: uncultured Actinomycetota bacterium (assembly GCA_963810895.1). Classification (GTDB taxonomy): domain Bacteria; phylum Actinomycetota; class Actinomycetes; order Actinomycetales; family Micrococcaceae; genus Arthrobacter. Next base: position 108,236 of record CAWEPM010000016.1, on the reverse strand, counting down.
GGCTCTCCGCGTCCCCGCTGCTGGTCTCCGTGTCCTGGACGTTCTCCTGGATCTTCCGCTCCACCCCGCTGCTGGTGCAGATGCTGCTCTGGTACAACCTGGGCTACCTCTACGAGAAGGTCAGCCTGGGCATCCCCTTCACGGACGTGCGCTTCTTCGAGGCGCAGACCACCACCCTGATCAGCCAGTTCGCCGCGGCGGTCCTCGGCCTGACCCTGAACCAGGCCGCCTATTCGGCCGAGATCATCCGCGGCGGCATCCTCTCCGTGGACCAGGGCCAGCTCGAGGCCGCGGCCGCCCTGGGCATCCCGGCCTGGCGGCGTTCCACCAGGATCGTCCTGCCCCAGGCCATGCGGGCCATCCTGCCCACCGCCTTCAACGAGGTGATCGGCCTGGTCAAGGGCACCTCGATCGTCTACGTCCTGGCCTACTCCGAGCTGTTCTACACCGTCCAGGTCATCTACAACCGGACCCAGCAGGTCCTGCCGCTGCTGCTCGTGGCCACCCTCTGGTACGTCGTCATCACCTCGGTCCTGAGCGTCTTCCAGTACTACATCGAGCGGCACTACTCCAAGGGCGCCGTCCGCACCCTGCCCCTGACCCCGCTGCAGAAGGCCCGCAAGTTCCTCGCCACGCATGCGCCCGCAACAAGGGAAACTACCCAGGAAAGGGGCACCCGATGAGCACCGCAGTCCTCACAGCCGCTGAAACCGCCGGCTCCGCTGGAACAACTGAAGCTACTGACGCCACGCGCGGCCTCGTCGAGATCACCAAGGTCCGCAAGTCCTTCGGCGCCACGGAAGTCCTCAAAGGCATCACCCTGACGGTCGAGCCCGGCGGCGTCGCCGTGATCGTCGGCCCGTCCGGGTCCGGCAAATCCACCCTCCTGCGCACCATCAACCACCTGGAAAAGGTCGACGCCGGGTTCATCGCCATCGACGGCACGCTGGTGGGCTACGAGGTCCGTGGCCACCGGCTTCACGAGCTCCGCGAAAAGGAGATCCTGAAGCAGCGCACCGAGATCGGCATGGTGTTCCAGAACTTCAACCTGTTCCCGCACCTGACCGCGCTGGAAAACGTCACCGAGGCGCCCGTCGTCGCGCAGCGGGCCGGAAAACCCCGGCCCTCCAAGGCCGAGGCCCGCGAACGCGGCCTGGAACTGCTGGACCGGGTGGGGTTGAAGGACCGGGCCGGCGCCTACCCGCGCCAGCTTTCCGGCGGCCAGCAGCAGCGCGTCGCGATCGCCCGGGCGCTGGCCCTGGACCCCAAGATCCTGCTCTTCGACGAGCCCACCTCGGCCCTGGACCCGGAACTGGTCAACGAGGTCCTTGACGTCATCCGCGAGCTCGCCAAGTCCGGCACCACGCTGATCATCGTCACGCATGAGATGGGCTTCGCCCGCGATGTCGCCGACACGGTGGTGTTCATGGACCAGGGCCAGATCGTCGAGCAAGGCACGCCCCAAGAGATTTTCACCAACCCGCGCGAAGATCGCACCCGGAGCTTCTTCTCCAAAGTGATCGAACCCGCTTTCAACATCTAAGGAACACCCATGGCAACCCGCACCGCCCCCAATACCATTGGTACCAGTACCGTCCGCCCCGGTACTGGTCCCCGGCGGAAGCGTGCGGCGCTTCCCGCCGTCGTCCTCCTCGGCGCCCTGTCCGGCACGCTGGCACTGAGCGCCTGCTCCGATCCCGGCGCCTCCGCCGCTTCAGGCGGGCAGCCGGCGACGACGGCGGCGCGCAACGGCGTCGTCTACAACACCTCGCCGGACCAGCAGCGGATTCGGGCCGGGAAGGATGCGTCCCTGGCCGCGGAGGTCCCCGCGCTGATCAGCAAGGACGGAAAGCTCACCGTCGCCACGACGGCGGGCGCGATCCCGCTGTCCTTCCACGCCACGGACGACAAGACCCCGATCGGCGTCGAGGTGGACCTGGCCCAACTGGTCGCGGACAAGCTGGGCCTGGAACTGGATGTCCAGGTGACCTCCTGGGAGAACTGGCCGCTGAAGACCCAGTCCGGCGACTTCGAGGCCGTGTTCTCCAATGTGGGCATCAACGCCGCCCGGGTGAAGCTCTTCGACTTCTCCAGCTACCGTGCCGCGTACATGGGCTTCGAGGCCAAGAAGAGCTCCAGCTACAACATCAAGGGCTCCGATGACATCTCCGGCCTGAAGATCTCAGTGGGCTCGGGGACCAACCAGGAGAAGATCCTGATCGCCTGGAACAAGGAGCTGGAGGCCAAGGGCAAGGCGCCGGCCGTTCTGCAGTACTACTCCTCCGACGCCGACACCATCCTGGCCCTGTCCTCCGGACGCACCGACCTGAACCTGGCGCCGTACCCGTCCGTCACGTACCGGGAAAACACCCGCGACGACCTCAAGGTGGTGGGCAAGGTCAACGCCGGCTGGCCGTCCGAGACCCTGGTCGCGGCCACCACGCTCAAGGGCAACGGCCTGGCCCCGGCCATCACGGACGCACTGAATTCCGCGATCAAGGACGGCTCCTACGCCAAGGTCCTGGACCGCTGGGGACTCTCCGAGGAAGCCCTTCCCGAGTCCAAGACCTTCACCGAGGCCAACTTCGGGATCGCCCCTGCAGGGAAATCACAGGCAGGGAAAACACAGTGAGGTTCCAGGTCCTCGACATCATCCCGCACCTGAAGAACCCGGTCACCGGGGAGATCGTCTCCACCGCGGACCGGCTCAACCAGGTGGTGGAGACGGCGCGCCGGGCCGAGGAACTCGGCTACGACAGCTTCTCGGTCGGGGAACGCCACGCGGGCGAGTTCATCTCCTCCTCCCCCACCACCGTGCTCGCCGCCATCGCCGCGGTCACCTCCAGGATCCGGCTGCAGAGCGGCGTGACCGTGCTCTCCGTGCTGGACCCGGTGCGGGTCGCCGAGGACTACGCCACGATCGACCAGCTCAGCCGCGGCCGGCTGGAACTGGTGATCGGCAAGGGCAATGAGGTGCTGCAGTACCCGCTGTTCGGCCTGGACCTGGCGGATCAGTGGGAGCTCCTCGCCGAGAAATACGGCCTGCTCCGCCGGCTCTGGACGGAGGAAAACGTCACGTGGTCCGGTCGGTTCCGGCCGGCGCTGACACGAGCCCACAACGACGACGCCCCGTCCGTTCGCCGGCGCGCCGCGGGTGTGGCACGGTTCCGCCACCAGCCTGACCTCGGCGGCACTGGCGGCGCAGTGGGGCGACCCGCTGTTTACGGCCAACGCGATCCAGCCGCGCGAGAACTACAAGGTGCTGATCGACCACTACCGCGAGGAATACGAACGGCACGGCCACGATCCCCGGCACCAGTACCTGGGCTCCGGCTCCGGCGCGGGCGGGGTGTTCATCGCGGACACCACGCAGGAGGCCAAGCGGCAGTTCGGTCCGGTCTACGAGGCCCTCACGACCGGCAGGAACGTTCCCGGCAACAACTCCCCTTACCGCGACATCGACCACGCCGTGGCCGAGGGTCCGGCCCTGGTTGGCAGCCCGGAGCAGGTGATCGACAAGATCCTCAGCTACCACGCGCTCTATGGCCACGACCTCCAGTCCATCTCCCTGCCCACCACGCTGCCCTTCGACCAGCAGCTGGAAATCCTGGAGCGATTCGCCCTCGAGGTCATTCCGGCCGTCCGCGCCGCCGCGCCCACCACCCTGTGGGCCGACGGCGACCCCTACGCGGGGCGCCCCGAGCTCCGCCGGCGCCACGGAACCCGACGCCGCAGCCCGCGTCACAGCCGACCACAACACCCACAGGAGCTCCCATGTCTACACCCACTGAAACCGGCAGCCGCTCCCCGGGCGCCGGCACCCCGGATCGCCGGAACGTTCCCGACCGGGAATTCGAAGCCGCGTGGGCGGACTGGCATGCCGCGCACGAACGTCACCGCGCCGACCCCCACGGCTTCCTCGCCGTCACCCACCTGCACTGGCTCGACGCCTCGCCCGCCCGCCTGGACGGTGCGCCCGGCACGTGGAGCGTCGAGGACGACGCCGTCCGCCTGGTTTTGGGGGCAGGCGAACGCGTCCTCCGCGACGGGCAGGAACTGAACCCCGACGGCACCGGAGCCACCGTGGTCCTCGGCCCGATTCCCGAGCGCGAAGGGCTCAACCTGCGCGTGGAGGACGCCGGCGCCGGGCATACCGTGATCGAGCTCGCTAAACGCGGCGGCCGCTATGTCGTGCGGCCGCGGCATCCGCTCAATCCGCTGCTCACCGGCTACCGCGGCACGCCCGCCTACGCACCAACCGCTGAATATTCCGTTACGGGAATATTCGTTCCGTTCGCCGAACCGCGCCCCACCACGGTGGGCGCGGCGGTCGAAGGCATCAGCCACGTCTACGAGGCACCGGGCGAGATCCGTTTCCGGCTGCACGGGGAGGACCTGAGCCTCACCGCCTTCAACGGCCACGCCCCGGGGACGCTGTTCGTGCTCTTCACGGACGGGACGTCGGGCAAGACCACCTATGCGGCCAACCGCTCGCTCACCGTGCCGGCGCCGGGCGCCGACGGGACGGTCTCGCTGGACTTCAACCGGGCCGTGAACCTGCCGTGCGCCTACACCGACCTCGCCACGTGCCCGCTGCCGCCGGCCGAGAACCGCCTGCCGGTGGCCATCGAGGCCGGCGAGCAGATCCCCTACGAACGTCAGGACGCATCATGAGCACCCTTCCCGCCAACCACGAGCCGCAGGGACGCGGCCTCCTGCTGCTGGAGCTCGACGGCGCCGGCAGCCACCCGGCCGCGTGGCGGGCTTCCCGCACCGCGCCCGCCGCCGTGCTGGCCCCGGACCACCTCCGCGGCGCCGTGCTCGCCGCCGAGTCCGCCGGCTTCCACGCCGCGACTTTTTCCGACCCCGGCCTGCCGGACACCTCGTTGCCCGACACCGCGTCCCGGCTCAACGCCCTCCAGCGCGCCGCGTTCGCCGGTCCCGTGACGCGCTCCCTCGCCCTGGTCCCGGAAGTGGATACCGTCTACACCGAGCCGTTCCACATCTCCACCCAGCTGGCCAGCCTGGACTACGTGTCCGGCGGACGGGCCGGGTGGCTCGTGGCCGCCTCAACGAGCGCGGCCGATGCCGCCGCCGTCGGACGGGACACGGTGAGCGGGGCGGGGCTCTCCCGGGAGGCCGCCGATTCGATCGAGGTCAGCCGCAGGCTCTGGGACTCCTGGGAGGACGACGCCGTGATCCGTGACGTCGCCACCGGCCGCTACCTCGACGTCGACAAGCTGCACTACATCGACGTCGACAACGGAAACTATTCGATCAAGGGGCCGTCGATCATTCCGCGGCCGCTCCAGGGCCAGCTCCCCGTGCTGGCCCCGGCGGGGCTCCTCAGCCCGGAGGACGTCGCGGCCGGGGCGGCCGATGCGCTCCTGGTTTCGGCCCCGGCGCCCGAGCTCCTGGCCGCAGAAATCGCCGAGACCCGGGCAGGTCTCGCCGGCGGAAGTGAGCCTGCGCTGATCGCCGAGCTCGACGTCGTGCTGGACTCCCGCGGCCAGGCCGCCGCGGAGAGGCTGGCCGCGCTGAACGGCCACACCGCGTGGGAGAGCCCGCGGGCGCGTTTCGTCGGGTCGGCGGCTGAGCTGACCGAACTGCTCGCCGAGGTTCTGGCCTGGGCCGACGGCGTCCGCCTGCACCCCGCCGTGCTGGAGACGGATCTTGAGGAACTGTCGCGGCTGGTCCTGCCGGAGCTGCGCCGCCGCGGACTCCTGGCACCCACCACCCCGGACGCCACCTTCCGCGAGCAGCTGGGGCTGGCGCGGCCCGCCAGCCGTTACGCCGCCGCAGCCAGCGCCGCACCTACTGCCGCATCCACTGCCGCCGGCGCGGAAAACTAAGGAGCCCATCATGAGCCACAGCACCCACCCCGCCACCGAGTTCACCCCGTCCGGGCAGCTCCAGCTGGGCGTCTTCTTCCAGGGCGTCAACTCCGGAACCGTCTGGAAGACGGCCGAGTCCGGTTCCCAGACGGATTTCGAATCGTTCCGGCGCATCGCCCAGACCGCCGAGCGCGGCCTGTTCGCGGCGTTCTTCCTCGGCGAAGGCCTGCGGCTGCGCGAGCACCTCGGCCGCCCGCACGCGCTCGACGTCGCCGGCCGGCCGGACGCGCAGACGGCCCTGGCCGCCCTCGCCGCGGTGACCACCAACATCGGCCTGGTCGCCACCCAGAACACCACGTACAACGATCCCGCAGACCTGGCCCACCGGCTCTCCACGCTCGACCTGCTGTCCGGCGGCCGCGCGGCCTGGAACATCGTCACCACGGACAACGCCTGGACCGGCGCCAACTTCCGCCGCGGCGGCTACCTGGACCACGCGGACCGCTACACCCACGCCGAGGCCTTCGTGGAAACCGCCAAGCGGATCTGGGACGCGTGGGACGAGGACGCCATCGCAGCCTCCGCCTCCTCGGCCCGCTGGTCGGCGCAAGGGGCGGCGCGGCGGGTGCGCCACAACGGCCAGCACTACACCGTGGACGTCACCCCGCGGCTGCCGCGCAGCGCCCAGTACCGGCCGGTGCTGTTCCAGGCCGGCGATTCGCCCGAGGGCCGGGACTTCGCCGCCCGCCAGGCGGACGTCATCTTCTCCGCGCACCCGCAACTGGACGACGCCCTGGACTTCCGCCGCGACATCGTGGAGCGCACGGTCCGGGCCGGCAGGGGCGCCAATGATGTGAAGATCATGCCTGCCAGCGAGTTCATCCTCGCCGCCACGCCGCAGGAAGCCCTCGAGAAGAAGGCCTGGGTCCGAAGCCTGCAGATCGGCCCGCAGCAGGCCATCGCTTACCTCGAGCAGTTCTGGGGCCGGGAGCTGCAGGGCTACGATCCCGACGGCCCGCTGCCGGACATCGACCCTGTGGTGGACGAGACCTCGGAAACCCGCGGCAGCGGCTTCCACGGCGCCAAGGCCCGCCAGCTGGCAGACCAGTGGCGGGCCGAGGCCAAGGAGAAGGGACTGTCCATCCGCGAGTTCGTCTCAGCCAAGACCAGCCGGGGCGACTCCACCTTCACCGGCTCCTACACCGAGGTCGCGGACCGGCTGGCCGAGTACGCCCGGACCGGCGCCGTCGACGGTTTCAATATCTCGCCGTGGCTCATCCCCACCGGACTCGATGACATCGTCAACCACCTCGTTCCGGAACTGCAGGAGCGCGGCGTGTATCCGACGCAGTACGCGGGCGGCACGCTGCGGGAGAACCTCGGCCTGGCCACCCCGGTCCGCGCAGACGTCGGCGTCGAGGCCAGCTCAGTCACCAACTGAGCCACGGCCTAAGCCCCGCGCGCCCTACCATCGATTGCTCCGTAACTGCCGTTTTCAGCGTCCATAACGGCAGTTACGGAGCAATCGACCTTTCCGGGCGTGGATCATCAGGCAGACACAAGTAATCCCCGCCGGAGACGTTCCCGGCGGGGATTTCTTTTTGTCACCATCGACTGCTCCGTAGCCGCCCTATTCGAGACCCAGAAGGGCGGTTACGGAGCAATCGACGTTCAGCCAAGCGGCGTTCAAGCGGCGGGCTACTTCTTCGGCAGGCCCGGCGGGTTCAGCTCCGACTTGGCTACGGCCTCGTCAGACAGCCCCCAGCGGTCCAGGATCTTGGCGTAGCTGCCGTCCTGGATGAGGTGGTTCAGTCCGGCCTGGGCCGCAGCAGCGAAGCCGTTGTCCTTCTTGGTGGTGACGGCGATGTTGGCCTTCAGCGGCCAGCCGCCGGCCACCAGGCCCACCAGCTTGGTCTTGGCGTCAGTCGCCGCCTTGTAGGCTGACGTGGCGTTGGGGCCGAAGGTGAGGTCCGCGCGGCCGGACTGGATGGCCAGCTGGGAGGCGGAGTCGTCGTCGTAGTACTGGAAGTCCACGGGCTTGAGGCCGTTCTTCTTGTTCTCCTCGTCCCAGCGCAGCAGAATGGCCTCCTGGTTGGTGCCAGAGCCGACGATCACCCGCTTGCCCGCGACGTCCGGTGCCGACTCGACCTTGGTGATGCTGCTGTCGGCCTTGGCGTAGAAGCCCAACTTGTCCTCGCGGTAGCTGGCGAAGTCGAACTTGAGCTTGCGCTCCTCGGTGACGGTGACGTTGGAGATGACGGCCTCATACTTGCCGGAATCGACGCCGAGCGGCCAGTCGGCCCACGCGGTCGGAACGATGTCCGCCTGCAGGCCCAGCGACTCGGCCAGTGCGACGGCGATGTCCACCTCGTTGCCCACCGGCGTCTTGTTGTCCGTCGCGTAGACGGCCAGCGGAGCGGCGAACGGGCTCACGGCCACGGTCAGTTTGCCGTCCTTCTTGATGGCGTCCGGGACAAGCTTGGCGGCCGCGGCGTCCACGGTTCCCTTGATACGGTCCTGCCGCGGCGAGAGGTTGAACTGCTTGACGCCGGAGGAGGACGACGGCGCCGCCGTGGTGCCGCCGGCAGCGGCGGCACCGGGATCGGAGCAGGCCGCGAGGCCCAGGAGAGTGCTGGCCGCCAGGGCGACGGTGACGCCCGATTTGAACGAAAGACTGGACATGTTCTCCCCTTGAGAGTAGTTGTCGATGGTGCTGGTGGCAGCAACTATCCGGGGCGCGGGAAAGCCGGTCAAAGCGCCGCGAAACCGGATGAAACCAAGGGATACAGGCGGTAACACCCGTTCATCCGGCGTCCGCGGACGGGGCCCGGTGACGTCCAGTGTTACCGAAGATTGCCCTCCGTGACGTGGGGGGACGGAATTGTTCACGGCGGGCCTCAACTGGCCTAGCCTGCATAGAAGACCTGCAGATAGACAGCACGACACAGGAGGGGTGAACTTGTCAGTGAGCACGCCGCGCAATGCGCACCAGACCTCGCACCGGACCACGCACCGGCTCAGCATCAACGCCCCGGCGGACCTGGTGTTCAGCATGCTGCGCGACGCCTCACATTGGCCCTATCTTGACGGCCTTACGGTCTACTCGGAACGCGTCAGCGGCGACGACGCCACGCACGAGCTCCGTACGTCCGTGGTTTCCAACGGCGCGCTCAGTTCAAGCCATTGCTGGCGCGTCTTTGATGCCGCCAGCCACCGCGCCGAGTTCCAGCAGCTGGATCTGGAACCACCGCTCCTGCAGCTCGGCGGTGACTGGGAAATCCGGCCCTCGGACGGGCTCTCGGTGGTCACGTTGAACCACGGATTCGAGGTCGACGACGTGCACCTCGCCGAGCGGATCAATCAGATCATCGAGGACTACAGCCGGCGTGAACTCGAGGCGCTCCGGGCCAGCTGCGAACGGCTGTCCATCCTGCTGCAGCACCACGCCCCGCAGGGGCAGCCCACGACCCAGCCCGCGACTCAGTCCACGGCCCAGCCCGCGGCGAAGGAGGCCTGACATGTCCGAGGACAGGTTTACGACGGAACGGGACAGCTTCGGCCGGCTCCTTGCGGACCGCGAGGTCTGGCGGCAGGCCACCACCATCGCGGCGGCGGGCGAGCTGACCGCGCGCTGGCTCGAGGGCAACAGCCAGTACCAGCCGGGAGTCTTCTCCCCCGGGTTCGACGACGAGACCACGGCCATCGCCGGAGAGCTCGCCCGGCTCAACCGCAACGGGCTCTTCACCAAGGAATCGCAGCCGGGCGTGCGGGCCGGAGGCCTCGCACAACGCGCGTACGTGACGGCCTTCTGCAGCCCGGAGACGGCGATGGCGCTGCTGGCGTTGTCCACCCGGACCGGACTGGTGACGGTCGCCCATGCCCCCGGGGAGTCGAGCAGCGCCTCCATTCCGGTGACCGTGCAGGATGGCGCCGTCGCGACCGTGCTGGGAAGCAGCGAAGAGCCGGTGGCGGAAGACCAGCTCAGGGACTGGGCGGCCGAGTCCAACGAAACCTTGGCCCTCGTCCTGGCGGATTCCTGGTACGTCGAAGTCTTCGATCCCGTCTGGGGCCGGAACGATGTCCTGCTGCCCGCCGTGTTTGAGGCGCTGCAGGCCGAATAGTCCATGGGGAGCGCCCGTCGCCGACCGGGCGGCGGCTGCCTGTGTGCCTCCTTGCCTGGCGGGAGCTTCACATATCGGTGGCATCCCAGCCGATGCTGGCGGCCTCGTCCAGGGTGCGCGCCTCGAAATGTTCCAGGATGTCCTTCATTGCCTCGACGCTCTGCTTGAACAGGGCAGAATCCCGCCACTGCTCAATCTGTTCCAGGGATTCCCAGGGACCGGTGCTGATGAACCGGTTCTTGACGTCGCGGTCGTGCATCAGCACGGCTTTGGCGTTGGGAAAATCCTCCTTCGTTTTCCTGGCCAGGTCCCGCCAGGCCTGCACAAAATCGTTCTCGCGGCCGGGATGCACCAGCCAGATTCCGAGCGTGTAAACCGACACGTCGACCACCTCCATGCTCCGTACGGGGTTGATACGCCGATTATGTTCCAGTCCTCCGGCCGGCGGTAGGGTCGGATTGCCCGGCGGGCGCGCTCGGGCCCGCCAATAAACCGTTGTATGGGTGGAGTGGAAGGCCTAGCATGTGGGCAGGCCCCACTCTGGGGACCAGCCCCGGACCTTCCATTATTGGGAGCGGGCACGCGTCGGAGGCCGATGTCCTGGGCGTCACAGGATAGGAAAAACGATGAGCAAATATCTGTTCGAAGCGAACTACGTTGGCGACGGAATCAAGGGCCTCATGCGTGAGGGCGGCACAAAGCGGCGTGATGCGGTGGTCGAGGCCCTCAAGTCGGCGGGCGGCTCACTCGAAAGCTTTTACTACGCCTTTGGAGAGACCGACGTCGTGGGGGTCTTCGATATCCCCGATCAGGCCGACGCCGTCGCCCTGTCGCTGATGATCAATTCCACCGGTGCCGTGAATCTGCACCTGAAACCGCTCATGACCCCGGAGGACATCGACGAGGCAGCCAAGAAGACGCCGTCGTACCGCGCTCCCGGGCAATAAGATCACGAACACCGGGCCGGGCTAGACTCGTCCCATCTACGTGAGATGGGGGACTCGTGGGACTGCCTGAGCTGCACGCGCCAGAGCACGCGCTATAACCGCCTTGCCATTGCCTCGCTGGCCTTGGCCGCACTGGCTGCGATCGGCACCGTGGTTGCCGGCATGACGGTCCTCGCCGTCTTCGCCGTCGGAGCCGGCCATGTCTCTCTCAACCAGATCAAGACACGCCACGAGCGGGGACGCGGGCTTGCACTCGCCGCCCTCGTGATCGGCTACGGCGTCGCCGCCCTGGCCCTCGTTTCCACGGTCTACTTCGCCACCGTCTTCTCTATCCAGCAGCAGTAGCCGACGGCGGCGCCGTGGCCGGCGGCCTGTGACGCGCTTGGCGGACAGTTGCCAGTAGGCTCGGGGCATGTCACTGGGCACGTCACTCAGCAGGGGAAGACCATGGATGCGCGGCGCGGCGCTGCTGTTGGCCGTGGCGGGCGCGGCAGCCGGCCTGTCCGGATGTGAATACACGGATGACGTAACGGATCCGACGTCGGCCCCCACCAGAACCCGCCGGGCGGCACCCCCGCCGCCCTCGGTGGGCCCGGAACTTGCCAACGCCGAGTCGCGCAACCTGAACGATCTCGGAGCCGTCCTCGGCGCCCGGCCGGAGGGGATCGTCCTGGAAGGCGCCGGCGGGCTCGGCGGCGCCGGACTGCGGAAGTCGGTCCAGGCCTTGCCGAAGGGGAAGTACACGGTTACGGCCGCCTGCGTCGGCGCACCCACCGGCTATCTATTGGTCTCCCAGGACACCCTCCCGGATGGGGGACGGCTTGAGCTGAACCTTGACTGCGGAAAAGCCACTCAGACACAGGTGAACCTTGCGGCGGGGCCGGTCTCCGCCCAGGCCGTTCGCCGCATGACCGGGCCCGGGACCGGCGAAGTGGCGGGCTTCTGGATGGTCCCGGCCGCGCCGGGGTCCTAGCCGGGGCGACGCAACGCCACCGGGGTCTGGCGTCTGGGGTCTGGGAGGTACGCCGCAGCGGGGCCCGTCGCCTGACGGACCCCGCAGCGGCTCTCCCAGGCTCAGTTCCCGGGTTTTGGCGCCGTGGGATTTGGCGCCGCGGTGCTACTTGGCGCTGTTGTATTCCTCATCCGTGACGAGGTCGCCCCACTCGGACTCCGCGCCGTCGGCGGGTGCTTCCCACATGGCAAGGTGGGTCATGAAATGGTCCGGCGCGGCGCCGTGCCAGTGCCATTCGCCCGGCGGCGTGTAGATGGTGTCACCGGGGCGCATCACAACCACCTCGCCGCCGCGGGCCTGGACCAGGCCGACCCCCTCGGTGACGTGCAGGGTCTGCCCGACGGCGTGCGAGTGCCAGGCGGTGCGGGCGCACGGGGCAAAGTGCACCGCGTTGACGCGCATGCGGGAGGGTTCGGGCTGCGGGGCTGCGATGACGTCAAACCAGACGTCGCCGGTGAACATGTGCGCCGGTCCCTTGACGCTTGGCTTCTTGGCTTGGATTTCCACAGTCATTCCTCACAGGGTGTTGGTTCGGTATTGCTTTGTTGGCTTGGCCTCCGGCGCTAGCCAAAGGCTCTGGCTCCGGGGCCTAGCTCAGGGTCGCGGTGTCGATCACGAAACGGTAGCGGACGTCCGAGGCCAGGACGCGCTCGTAGGCGTCGTTGATCTTGCCGGCCGGGATGACCTCGATCTCGGCGCCCAGGCCGTGCTCGGCGCAGAAGTTGAGCATTTCCTGGGTTTCCCGGATCCCGCCGATGGCCGAGCCGGCGAAGGAGCGGCGGCCCATGATCAGGGAGAACACGTTCACCGGGAGCGGTTCGGCCGGTGCTCCGACGTTCACCAGGGCGCCGTCGAGGGACAACAGCTGCAGGTAGGCGCTGATGTCGATCTTGGCGCTGACCGTGTTGATGATCAGGTCGAAGGTGCCGGCGAGGTCGGTGAAGGTGTTTTCGTCGCTCGTGGCGTAGTAGTGGTCCGCACCCAGCTTCAGCCCGTCTTCCTGCTTCTTCAGCGACTGCGACAGGACCGTGACCTCGGCGCCCATGGCGTGCGCGATCTTGACGGCCATGTGGCCCAGGCCGCCCAGGCCCACGATCGCGACCTTCTTGCCGGGTCCGGCGCCCCAGTGGTTCAGCGGGGAGTAGGTGGTGATTCCGGCGCAGAGGAGCGGCGCGGCGACGTCGAGCTCGATGCCCTCGGGGATGGTGACCACGAAGTCTTCGGTCACCACCACATGGGTGGAGTAGCCGCCCTGGGTGATGGTGCCGTCGCGGTCGGCGGCGCCGTAGGTGCCGGTCATCCCGGCGAGGCAGTACTGCTCCTCGCCTGCCTGGCAGTTGAGGCACTCGCCGCAGGAATTGACCATGCAGCCGACGCCGACCCGGTCCCCGACCTTGTGCTTGGTGACGGCGGAGCCGGTCTCGGTGACGATCCCGGCGATTTCATGGCCGGGGACCAGCGGGTAGGACTGCGGGCCCCAGTCGCCGCGGACGGTGTGGATATCCGAATGGCAGATCCCGGCGTACTTGATCTCGATCAGGACATCGTGCGGGCCCACGTCGCGGCGCTCGATGGTGGTGAGGGCGAGCGGCTCGGTCGCGGAAGGTGATGCGTAAGCGTTGACGGTAAGCAATGAATCTCCTGCTTGTTGGTCGTTGGGGGTTGTTCAACGGAACACCATCCATCAAACCCGTCTTCGCGACGCCGAGGGAGTCCCTGCTGATAGGGGTACTGGCAGGGTCTCCCTCAGGGGGCCGTAAGGCCTAACGTTGATGGCATGGACAATCGAGACGCGACCCGCGAATTCCTTGCCTCGCGCCGGGCGAAGATCACTCCCGAGCAGTCGGGGTTGCCGGTCTACGGCGCCAAGCGCCGCGTGCCGGGGCTGCGCCGCGGGGAAGTCGCCATGCTGGCCGGCGTCAGCGTCGAGTATTACACCCGGCTGGAGCGGGGCAACCTGTCCGGCGTTTCCGAGGGCGTGCTGGAAGCCGTGGCGAGGGCCCTGCAACTCGACGACGCCGAACGGGCGCACCTTTTCGATCTGGCCCGGGCGGCGGCCCCGGGCAGCCTGACCCGCCGTCGTCCCCGTCCTGCCGAGTCTGTCCGACGGAGCGTTCAGCTAACGCTGAACGCAATCACCAACGCGCCCGCCTTTGTCCGGAACGGGCGCATGGACATCATCGCGGCCAACCCGCTCGGCTACGCCCTCTATTCGGACATGTACGCGGGTCCTGGCCGGCCGGCCAACCATGCCCGGTTCATCTTCCTGGACGGCCGCTCGCACAGCTTCTACCCGGACTGGGAACGTGCGGCGAACGACACCGTCGCGATCCTGCGCACCGAGGCCGGCCGGGACCCCTATGACCGCGGGCTGACCGACCTTGTCGGCGAACTCTCGACCAGGAGCGAGGAATTCCGCACCCTGTGGGCAGCGCACAATGTCCGCCAGCATTACACCGGGCTCAAGCACTTCCACCACCCGGTGGTCGGGGACCTCCACCTGATGTACGAGGCATTGGACATCTCGGCTGACGCCGGGCTGTCCCTGCTGGTCTACAACGCCGAGCCCGGCTCCGCCACGGAGGACGCGCTGCGGCTCCTGGCCAGCTGGGCCGCGACCAATCTGCAGACCAAGGAGGCCGAGGCCGCCGCCACCGCGGACAAGGCGTAACTGTCACGCCGTGACTGTCAGGTCAGGGACGCGCAGGCCAGGGAGAGTCATGCCGTGACTGTCAGGTCAGGGCGGAAATGCCGTCCGCGTATCCGTCGGGCTGGCTGCCGCCGGAGGTGAAATTGTTCAGCCAGGCCATGGCGTCGTCCCTGGACGTGAAGAACTCGTGGGGATACCGGGTGTGCCGCTTCATTGCCGCCGCGACAACACGATCCACAGTGCTGGATCCGAGCACCGCAATCGCCAAAACCCCAGTTGTCTGGGCGAACTCGTACCTGGCGGCCGCGCTGATCTCCACGTCCGTCATTTCGGAGAGCATCGGCATCGGGGTTCCCCCGCTGACCTGCTCGACGGCCCGCATGGCGTCCTTGGCGTCGTGGACGTCGACAACAGAGCCGGGCTGCCAGACCGACGTGATGATGCCCGCGCTGACGCTCAGCACGTTCTTCCCGTGAGCTGCGGCTATATGTCCTGGCATCATTGTGACCATTCTAGGCCCGGCCCTGTTGAGCCAGGGCTTTGGGCGCGTGATTGCGCGTGGCGGACCGCAACGCTGGCTGGCTGCGGCGACCCAGGCCTGCCCGGGGGACATGAGCTCCTGCATCGCCCGGCAATGAGCATGTCCCCGCCGTGTGATTTCTTGTCTCGGACATGCTCTCCGGCGTTGCCCACCAATGAGCATGTCCCCCGCCGCTTGCCCCGTGTGGACATGTCCCCCTCCTGAAATGGACATGTCCCACGGCGCAGCCCAGGGATGGACATAGTGGGCTTATGTCCATCCCTCGGCGCCAGAGCAGGGCATGTCCCGTGGGCAGTTCGGCGGGAAACGCGGACGAAATCCTTTCCGCGGGCCAGCAATGGGCATGTCCGGTGGTCACGCGGCCTCCAGACCACGCAAGCCTCCGGAAAAGGCATTGCCATCGCCATGGTCCGCGGGCATACTCATGCCTGCGGGTGGACGTCCCCGCGTCCCCCATCAACGGCCCGCGATGCACACGCGAACGGATGAGCGCCATGGCTGATATCACCAACCTCGAGCAACAGCAGGTGGACCGGGCGAACGCCTCCGGCCTCAAACCCGTCGTCTTCGTCCACGGCCTGTGGCTCCTGTCCAGCAGCTGGGACCCGTGGCGGGAACTGTACGAGGAGAACGGCTACATCACGCTCGCCCCCACGTGGCCCGATGACCCCGAAAGCGTCGAGGAAGCCAGACGCGACCCGGACGTCTTCGCCAAGAAGATGGTCAAGCAAGTCACGGACCACTACCTCGACGCGATTGGCCGGCTCACCATCAAGCCCGCCGTCGTGGGGCATTCCTTCGGCGGACTCATCGCCCAGAGAATCGCCGGAACCGGAGCCTCCGCGGTCACGGTGGCGATCGACCCCGCACCCTTCCGGGGAGTCCTGCCGCTGCCGGCCTCAGCCCTAAAGTCAGCAGCGCCGGTCATCGCGAACCCAGCCAACTCCAGGCGTGCAGTGTCTCTGACCTTTGAGGAATTCCGTTTCGGCTGGGCAAATGCCCTTGACGAGGACGAAGCCCGCCAGTTGTTTGACACCTTTCACGTTCCGGCCTCGGGCGTGCCTCTTTTCCAGGCTGCAACCGCAAACCTCAACCCGTTCACTGAGGCCAAGGTCGACACGAAGAATCCGGATCGAGGGCCGCTGCTGATCATCTCCGGGGAGAAGGACAACACAGTGCCGTGGGCCATCGCCAATGCGTCCTACAAGCGTCAAAAAAGAAATCCGGCGCACACGGCAATCACGGAGTTGCCGGACCGCGGCCACTCCCTCACCATCGATCACGGCTGGCGGGAAGTCGCCCAAACCGCCCTGGACTTCATCAACGAGTTCGGCTGAGCACTACCCTCGACCGACACCACCGTCCGGCTGGGACATGCCCCCTGCTGTCGCTCAGCACTGGACATGTCCCGCGGCCCCGTGGGGACATGCCCCGCGCTGCGCCTGAGCAATGGACATAGTGGGCATATGTCCATCCCTGGGCGCCAGAGGAGGGCATGTCCCGCGGGGTCCCGTCGCGGCGCCAATTTCCCGTGGATCAGGCCTTCCGGTGGATCGACTTGTAGCTCAGGTAGGCGTTCAGGCCCTCGATGCCGTACTCGGTGCCCAGGCCGGAGTCGTGCCGGCCGCCGAAGGGTGCGGCATGGTTGGAGGCAAAGAAATTGATGCCCACCGATCCCGTGTCCATCCGGTCCGCGACGGCCAGCGCCGCCTCCGGATCCTGCCCGAACACCAGCCCGCCCAGGCCGAACTCGGTGTTGTTCGCCACCGCGACGGCCTCATCAACACTGCCGTCGGCGTCGTCGTACTTCAGGATGCAGATCACCGGGCCGAAGATCTCCTCCCGGGAGATCCGCATGTCCGGGGTGACGTCGGCGAACACGGTGGGTTCCACGAAGTACCCGCCCTCGAGCCCGCCGCCCAGGGCAGCCGCCCGGCCGCCGGTGGTGGCGCGGGCGCCTTCGGCCAGTCCCGACTCCACGTACTCCAGCACGGTCCGGTACTGCGATTCCGTGGCGCACGGGCCGAACACCGTCCCGGGATCCAGCGGGTCCCCCTGCTTCCCGGCAGCGATGGTGGCGGTGACCATGTCCACTACTTCCTCGTAGCGGCTCGCGGGGGCAAGGATGCGGGTGGAGATGTAGCAGGTCTGCCCGGTGTTGCGCATGGAGGAGCGGATCAGGACCTTGGACATGGCGTCCAGGTCGGCGTCCGGCATCACGATCGCGCTCGACTTCCCGCCGAGTTCCAAGGTGACGGGGCGCAGCAGTTCCCCGCAGGCGGCGGCGATCTTCCGGCCCACCGGCGTTGAACCGGTGAAGGCCACCTTGTCCACGCCGGGGTGCTTCACCAGCGCGTCGCCCAGCCGGCCGGAGCCGGTGACCAGGTTGACCACGCCGGCCGGAACTCCGGCGGCGGCCACGGCGTCGATGATCACCCGGAGGGACAGCGGCGTGGGCGACGCCGGTTTGATCACCACGGTGCAGCCGGCCAGCAGCGCGGGGGCGAGTTTGATGACCACCAGGTTGATGGGGAAGTTCCATGGCGCGATCAGCGCGCACACGCCGATCGGGTCGCGCCGCACCACGGATTCACCGCCGCCGCGCGGGAAGGCGCGCACGTCGTCGCGCTCCAGGTAGCCGGCGAGGGTGGCGAAGTAGCGGAAGATGCCCGCGGCGTTCGCTGCCGCCCCGGAGGACTCGGACACGGGCGAGCCGTTCTCCCGCGTGTTGGTCAGCGAGAGGTCCTCGGCGCGTTTCTCCACTTCCTCGGCGATGCGCAGCAGATAGGCGGCCCGCTCGGAGGGCGCGAGCCGCGGCCACTCGCCCTGGAAGGCGCGCCGGGCGGATCCGACGGCGGCGTCCACGTCCTCCGCCGTGCCGTCCGGCACGGAGCCCCAGACTTCGCCGGTGGCGGGGTCGGTGACCGGGTTGCGGCCGGTGCCGCGGGCCGGCGTCCAGGCTCCGTCGATGAAGAGGCTGTCCACGTGGGTGTGCGGCAGGGTCAGCGCGGCGCGCGCTGCCAGGGCGGGAGCGGACGACGGCGGCGCTTCCGCCGCCTCCCCCGGCGCGTTCTCCCCCGACGCCGGGACCCCGGCAGGCGTGCCGGCAGGGGTGCCTGCGTGATGTGTCGCGGAAGTCATCGGATCACCGCCGTCTTGAGCAGGGCGGTGGAACGGCCCAGGTCCGCGACGGCCATGTCGTGGGCAGCCTGGGTGATGAGTTCGGGCACGATTTCCGCGCCCAGCCTGTCCGTGTACGTGGCGGGGTCCATCCCGAACCAGGAGGAGGCCAGCGCGATCCCGGCCTGGTCGAAGCGCCACAGCCGGTCCGCGTCGCGCATTAGCGCATCCTCCAGCGAGTGGGCCACGGGGCGGGTGTCGTGGCCGTCGATGATCTCGCAGACGCGCTCCACGAACTCAGGAGAGTAGCCCAGCCCGGGGAGCACCCGGCGGGCGACGTCGCAGCCCTTCTTTTCGTGTTCGTAGCGGATGGCGGCCTTGCGCCAGTCGCCGGCGAAGCCTTCGGAGATGATGCGGGATTCGTCCACGTGGGCCCAGCCGGTGTCGTGCAGCAGCGTGGCCACGCGGACGAGCTCGGCGTCGGCGCCGGGGTAGGCCCGGCAAAGCCGCTCGGCGAAGGCGAGGGAGATCGGCAGGTGGATGTCGTTGCCGCGGGTGCGGGTCTCCTGCACCACGGCGTGCCACAGCGTGTCGAGTTCCTCGAGCGCCGCCGGGGTCGTGGCGATCGGCGAGGTGTCCACCGGTCCCGTCGCCGGAACGGGCCGGACCGGGTACGCCGCGGCAAACGCTACAGCCGCCGGGTGGGCAGCGGCCGCAGCCGCAGCCGCGGCTGCGCCGGAGTCGACGTCGGCAACCGGGGTCTTGGGGGTGGTCATAATGCTCCTTCGGGGGCGGCCAGCCGCGCGGCTAGCTGTCCGTCGTGATCGTCTTGAGGGGTGTGGCCGAATCGGCTGCAGCCTCGGCGGGGATGTTCTGGCCCTTGGCCAGGGCGTTTTTCACAGCCATGAAGTCCAGCGGCGCATTGACGCAGTCCGCGGCGATGACCTGGTCCTGGCGGTAGTAGAGGACGCTGAATTTTCCGCGTTCCTGGTCCCGCCGGAGGACGGTCTGGTCGTAGCCGTTGCACAGTCCGGCGATCTGCAGCTTGAGGTCCGCCTGGTTGGACCAGAACCACGGGATGCCGGCGTATTCCTCGCGCCGGCCGGTTAGCGAGTAGGCGGCCACCTTGGCGTGCTCGATCGCGTTGTTGACGCTTTCCAGCCGGATCCGCTCCCCCGGTGCGGAGCCGGGCACCGGGTTGGGCATGTTGGCGCAGTCGCCGATCGCCACCGTGGTGCCGTCCGAGGCCAGCGCGAAGCGGTCCACCACGATTCCGTTCTCGACCGTCAGCCCGAGCTGTTCGGCCAGCTGGGTGTTGGGGATGACGCCGATCCCGATCAGCACGATCTGCGCGGGCAGCACGGTGCCGTCCTGGAGTTCGACGCCGGCCACCGCCGGGCGACCGCCACCAGGGGCGTCGTTCGCGATGAAGCGTTTGGCGCTCGTGCCGAGCCGGATGTCCAGGCCGCGGGAGCGGTGCGCCTGCAGGAAGTACTCGGCCGTTTCCTCGCCGACGGCGCGGCCAACAAGCCGCGGGCCGAACTCCAGGACGGTGACGTTCTTGCCCATCTTCTGCAGGCTGGACGCGGCTTCGAGGCCAATGAATCCGCCGCCGATCACCACCACATCCCTGGCATCCCCCACCCGTGCCTTGAGCGCCAGGGCGTCGTCGGCGTTGCGCAGGTACAGCACGCCGTCGAGGTCCCCGCCCTCGATCTCCAGCTTGCGGGCCCGGGCACCGACCGTGAGGGCCAGGCGCTTGAAGGGGAACTGCTTGCCGGAGGAGGAGTGCGCGACGCCGGAACCGTCCGCGTCCTTGTCGATCCGGATGATGAACTCGCCCTTGACCAGATCCACATTGTGTTCGGCCCAGTATTCGTTGGAGCGGAAGATCAGCGATTCGCTTTCCACCGTGCCCTGCAGGAACTCCTTGGACAGGGCCGGGCGCTGGTAGGGCCGGTGGTCCTCGTCGCCGAGCAGGGTGATGTGCTCGTCGAAGCCGAGGGCCCGCAGGGATACCGCGAGCTGGACGCCGGACTGGCTCGCCCCGATGATCAGCAGGCCGGTGCGGGCCGGAGTGCCCGACGGCGTTGCGCCCTCGGCTTGCGCCGCGGGGGTACCCTCGGCCGCCGCCACCGGGGCCTTGCTCAACCGCGTTCGTGCTCATGGCTACACCTGGGTTTCCGGGGTGGTGACGAACAGTTCGAGCTCGTCCGTGAGGCGGAGCTGGCAGGACAGCCGCGAGTTGTCCTCGCGGTCCACGGCGGTGCCGTAGAGCATCTCGTCCTCCATGTCCTCCATCGGCGGGAGCTGCGCGAGGCAGTCCTCGCGGACGAAGACGTGGCAGGTGGCGCAGGACAGCGAGCCGCCGCATTCGGCGACGATGCCGGGGACGCCGTTGCGCACCGCGGTCTCCATGACGGAGTCGCCGGCGTTGCCCGGGACGTCGCGGACAGCGCCCTCGGCGTCGGTGAAATGAACCGTTGGCATTGGTCCTCCTTAGGGACGAGCTTGGGGTTGAAGCGGAAAGTTGGGGAGAAGGGCGCGGTCAGATGAACTGGCGGCCGCCGTCGACCACCATGGTCTGGCCCGTGTAGTAGGAACTGTCCGGCCCGGCCAGGAAGAGCGCCGCGCCCACGATGTCCTCCGGCTGGCTGGCCCGCTTGATGGCGCCGCGGTCCACACCGTAGTTCTCGGCGTTCTCCATCAGCCCGTAGCTGGCCTCGGTGAGGGTGAAGCCCGGGGCGATCGCGTTGACCGTGATCCCCCGCCGGCCCAGTTCCTTGGCCATCACCCGGGTCAGGGCCACCACGCCGCCCTTGGAGGCGACGTAGTGCAGCCACTGTTCCGAGCCGCTGAAGATCGTGGCGCTGGAGAGGTTGATGACGCGCCCGCCCTCGGGCAGGTACGGGCTCGCGGCCCGGGTGACGAGCCACGGTCCCTTGAGGTTCACGTTCATCACCAGGTCCCATTCGGCCGGATCGATGTCCTCGAACGGGCTCCGGGTCACCCCCGCGTACACGGCCGCGTTATTGAGCACGACGTCGATGCTCCCGTTGCCGAACTCCGCGCAGCTTTTTGCGAGGGCCTCCGTGGAATCGAGGCTGGTGACGTCGGCGTGGAAGGCTGCCGCCTCGGCCCCGGTGTCCAGGACCAGTTTGGCGGTTTCCTCCGCGCCGTCGAGGTTCACGTCCGCCACCGCCACGCGGTAGCCGCGGCGGCCGAAGCCGAGCGCGAACGCCCGGCCCAGCCCGCCGGCGGCACCGGTGATCAGGACGGTGCGGGCGGGCCGGCCCGCCCGTGTCATATTCCGCAGCAGGCATATTCGAGGCTGGCATGTTCGGCTCAGACATGGCTGTGGCTGTGCGCCCCGGGTCCGGCGACCTGCAGTTCAGGTTCCCCGGCATCGGGAATCAGCGCGTCGAGGATCTGGACCGTGCCCTTGGTGCCGTCCACGCGGAGCCGCTGGCCGGTCTTGATGGTGGTGGACGCCGAGCCGGTTCCGGTCACGGCCGGGAGCCCGTATTCGCGGCAGACGATGGCGGCGTGGCTCATCATGCCGCCGATGTCCGTGACGGTGGCCTTGATCTTGCCGAAGATCGGGCCCCAGGACGGCGCCGTGACGGTGGCGACCAGGATTTCGCCCTGCTGCACCTCGGAGAGCTGGTCCGCGTCGGTGATGACGCGGGCCAGGCCTTCGACGACGCCGGGCGAGGCCGCCATGCCGCGCAGCCCGCCGCCTTCCACTTCTTCGCCGGCACCGAGCCACTGCTGGACCTGCTCGGTGGTGATGCCCCAGAGCATCCGGGTGAAGGGTTCGGTGATGGATTCCGGCGGGGTGTTCAGCGCCGGGGCGGGCCGGGCGGTCTTGAGCGCGTCCACGATGCCGCGGCGGCGCTCGATCTCCTCCGGCCAGTAGTCCGGACCGATCGGCTTGGCGCCGACGCCCCAGCCGGTGACGAGGTCGAAGAGCGCGTCGCGGACCTCGTTGCGGCCCAGGTAGAGGAGGTCGTCCGGTTCGGTCCAGAATCCCTCGGCCTGCATCATGCGGCTGAGTTCACGGATCTTGCGCCAGAAGACGCCCATGGTCCAGTGCTCGATGTAGAAGTTGTGGTTCTCCACGTACGGGTAGGCGGTGGCGGCGAGCCCGCGCTTGGCATCGAACAACGCCTGGTTTTCGCCTTCCAGCAGGTCCCGGTATTCCTCGATGATGCGGTCGCGTTCGGTGATCAGAGCCTCCGACCGGGCGCATGATTTCCTGGCCCTCGTCCACGCGGCGGATGTAGTCCGCGATGTAGCCGAGCGGGATTTCCTGGTGTTCGTTCCAGTACTTGTCGTGGCCGTAGAAGCCGTTGCCCACGGTGAAGTTGAACCACGGGTCCTTGGCGCCCTCGTACTGGGCCATCCAGCGGTCCCCGCCCGGCGCGGCGGCGATGGCACCCAGGGTGGCGTCGACGTCGTCGGTGTTCCCGAAGCGGGACTGGAGCCCGAGTTCAACAGCGAGCTTGGCGAGCTGCTTGAGCTCGTCATCCGGGCGGAAGAGCTCCATGTCCACGCCCTGCACCATGGTGGCGATGGACTGGTCCGGGATGTTGGGGAAGACCTGCTTGCAGAAGTTGAAGAAGTCCAGGTAGGCGATGTAGCCGAGGTTGAGGAACTCGAAGTGGTACTGCCAGTTCTGGTAGGCCAGCTGGATCAGCCGGTCGTAGCTCTCCAGCAGTTTCTCGGAGCCGTCCTTGCCCTTGCCGGAGAGGATGTCCTCCATGGGGACCATGTCCGGGAGCTTGGGGAAGGAGATGGTTTCCATCTCGTCGATGGTGCCCTTGACCTTGACGTGCCACTGCTTGAGGAGCTGGTCCCAGTTCTGGAAGTAGTGGCCCACGCGCTGTTCGAACAGGGGCACGCGGGCCGCGATCTGGTCTTCCGGCACCGGGATGGGCGACATGTAGAGGTAGCCCAGGTGGACGCGGAACTCGATGCCGTTGGCGTTGGGGATCATCAGGTGCCGGGCGTTGTACTGGCCCAGGCACTTGACCGCGAACTCGCCGCCGATCGTCTCGAAGGGCTTGAACACGGTGGGCCAGTGCTGGCTGTCGCAGAACCAGAACTTGGCGTCCTCTTGCTCCTTGAGCTTGTCCTGGAAGACCAGATAGTACGGGTAGATCTTTTCCCAGCCCTCGGCGCCGGCGGGAACCGGAAGCTCGGAGGGCTTGGGGAAGGACTTCAGGGACATGGCGGTCCTTTCAATACGGGCTCGGCGTTGAGCCTGGGTGACGGAGCGGACTAGCGGGTCAAAACGTCTTAGAAGGAGGGCTTCAGGAGCGATGCGGTGATGCTGCCGAGGTTGAAGCCTGCGGAGGTCGACGGCGTGGCGGACGACGGCGTCGGGCTGGCCGGCGTCGCGGACGTGGCCGACGGCGTGTGGCTCAGTCCGCTGAAGTAGCCGCCGGCAACTGCCGACGACGGCACAGCTGGTTTGGAGGAGTGCACGGTTTCCGGGCGGGACTGCAGCAGGAGCAGGTTCTCGCCGTCGGGCAGGTCCGCGTCGAGGGCCCATTCGATGTCCTGCGGGCACTTGTAGTGCTTCTCCGCGCGCTTGGCCATCTGCGCGACGGCGGTGAGCTCGGCGTCGGTGAGGCTGCGCCGGCCGCGGCGTTCGGCGTCGACCTCCCGCTCCACCAGGCGGCCGGCAACGGCGTCCGGGACGAGTTCGGCGTGCTTGTCGCCGAGGTGTTCGGAGATGACGGCCAGGGTGACCTTGTCCAGCATGATGTTGTCCGGGGTGACCTGGCCGGAGACCACCATCTCGCCCACCCCGTAGGAGGAGTCGATGGTGATCTTGGAGCGGTCTCCGTTGGTGGGGTCCATGGTGATCGCGACGCCGGAGACACGGGCGTTGACCATTTTCTGGACCACGACAGCCATCGAGAGGCCCTCGTTGGGGATGTTGTTCTTGAGCCGGTAGATGATGGCGCGGGAGGTGAAGAGCGAGGCCCAGCACTGGCGGATGTGCTCGGTGACGGCCTTGACGCCGTCGAGCCAGAGGTAGGTGTCCTGCTGGCCGGCGAAGGAGGCGTCCGGGAGGTCCTCGGCGGTGGCGCTGGAGCGGACGGCCACCGGGACCGGCGCCTCGAAGCGGGACATCAGGGACTCGTAGGCGGTGACGGTGAGTTCGCGCAGGGCCTGGGGCACCGGGCGGGAGCGGATGTCCTCGCGGATCGCGGCGGAGACCTTGTCCACCTGGCCCATGTCCTCGGGGTCCAGGCCGGCGAGGAGCTGGTGGATGTCCCGGGTGATGCCGGCTTCCTCCATGAAGGCGTCGAACTGGGCGGTGGTGACCACGAAGCCGGGCGGGACGGGCATGCCGGCGGAGGTCATGGTGACCAGCGAGGCGCCCTTGCCGCCGAGGTTTTCGAGCTTCGGTTCGATGCCGCCGTCGAAGAACTGGATGTATTCGTTGCTGTGCATATTTCTCAGGCCTTCCAGCTGACGGGGACGGTCTCGGGGACGCGGAAGGAGAGGTTCTCGCGGAAGGTGATGGCTTCCGGGTTCTCCAGCTGCAGCTCCGGGGCGAGCCGGGCCACTTCCTCGAGCGCGATCTTGGCCTGGAGCTTGGCGAGCATGTTGCCCAGGCAGTAGTGGATGCCGAACCCGAAGGAAAGGTGCTCGCGGGCGTTGGGGCGGGTGATGTCGAAGTCCTCGCCGGCGTCGAACTTGGTGTCATCCCGGTTGGCGGAGCCCATGAGGAGCAGCAGCTGGGCGCCTTCTTCGATGGCGACGCCGCCGACCTCGGTGTCCTTGAGGGCCTTGCGGCGCCAGCCGACGATCGAGCCGGCGTAGCGCAGGACCTCGTCGATGGCGGCAGGGATCTTCTTGGGGTCCGCCACGAGCTGCTGCCACTGCTCGGGGCGGGCCAGCAGTTCGCGGAGGGCGTTGGAGATCAGGGTGGTGGTGGTCTCGTGGCCGGCGAAGAGCAGGCTGTAGAGGACGGAGGCGATCTCGTGGTCGGAGATCTCGGCGCCTTCCTGCTGCGCCTTGACCAGGTCCGCGGTCAGGTTGTCGCCGCCTTCCTCGTGGGCCACCCTGACCAGGCGCAGGCATTCCTGCCAGTACTCCACGAGGTTGTGGGCGTGCGGGATCTGTTCCTCGTCAGCTGAGGTCCCCCCAGGTCATGGCGGCGCGGGAATCGCTCCAGCGCTTGAAGGTGTCCACCTGGGAGACGTCGGCGCCGATCAGGGTCAGGATGGTGATGGTGGGGACGTCGTAGGCGAGGTCCTTGACCATGTCGCCGCGGTGTTCCGGCCGGGCGAGCATCTTTTCGAGCAGCCCGACGACGTTCTGCCGGATGAAGGGTTCCAGGGCCTTGTAGCGGCGGGGCGTGAAGGCCTTCTGGACGACGGCGCGGATGCGGGTGTGCTCCGGCGGGCGGCGGGCGGAGAGGCCCGAGTAGGCGGTGAAGCCGCCGTCGTCCATGATCTTCTTGGCCGCGGCGCCGCGTTCGCGGACGGGGGCCTGGGCGTTTTCACTGGAGAAGGTCTCCCAGTCCTCAAAGACGGCCTTGATGTCGTCGTAGCGGGAGACGACATAGAGGCCGATCCGCTCGTCGAACATGACGGGCTGCTCGGCCCGGAGTTCGGCGTAGGCGGGGAAGGGATCCTTCATCTGGAACGGCTCGTAGCCGTGGTGCCCCGCGGGGGCTTCGGCGCCGTGCCCGAAGGGACAGCGGCCGGCCGTTTCAGTCGACGATGACATCTGGGCTCCTTGGTTTTCGGTCCCGCCGGCAGCGCCAGTGCATGCCGCGGGTTCTTATTCACCAGTGTGGCCCCCATCACCTCGGGATGGCAGGAATGACTTCCACTGAGCGGAAACCAGTTCGTTTCCGCCCTTGTGGAGCCGGGGGAGCGTCCGGGGGCACTTCGACACGGACACGCCGCCACCTAAGCCGCCGACGTCGAATATTGGCCCCAAAGTGCCCCCTGACGGACGCGACCCGGCCACAAAACAGAACTGCCGAATGTCCCCGGGGCAGCCGGAAGCCGTGCGACGGGTGCTAGACCGCATAGCGCGGATCCGGTTCAGTCCGTTCCCGCGACGTGGCTGCCCAGCAGCGTTTCCAGCGGGATCCGGGCGGTGGCGCGCTCGATCTGCGCCGCGATGCCCCGCAGGACCGGCAGGTGCCGGGTCATCGTGGCGGCCTGGTTGGTGGGCAGCACCAGGCCGATCGCGGCGCCGATCCTGCCGGTATGGAAGACCGGGACGGCGATGGAGCAGGAGCCCAGCCGGACTTCCTCGAGCGTGGTGGCGTAGCCCTGTTCCCGGATCTGGGTGAGTTCGGCGGCCAGTTTTTTCGGGTCAACGTGGGTGTGCGCGGTGTGCCGCTCGAGCTGCCGGTTCAGGTAGGCGTCCCGGACCCAGTCCTCCTCGAAGGCCAGGATGACCTTCCCGACGGCGGTCGCGTGCATGGGCAGCCGGCCGCCGACCCGGCCGGCGCGGGGCACCCGCTTGGAGCCATAGACGCGGTCGATGTAGAGCACCTCGTGGCCGGCCCGGACGGCCAGGTGCGCGGTTTCGCCGGTGAGGGAGAACAGGTCCTGGACGTAGGGCCGGGCCGCGTCGCGCAGCTGCCGCCCGGTGTTCTGGGCGAGCTCCCAGAGGCGGATGCCCAGCTGGTAGCGGCCGTTGGGTTCGCGGGAAAGGAGGCCCCAGTCGGTGAGCTCGTTGACCAGCCGGTGGGCGGTGCTCAAGGGAAGGCCGGACTTTTCGGCGATGTCGGTCAGGCTGAGGGCGCCGCGGGACTTTTCGAAGGCTTCCAGGATGGAGAGGACTTTCGAGGTCACCGTCCTGCCGGGTTCGCGGCTGCCGCCGGCCATCGTGACCTCCTCGTCGCGGGCGCTGGACCTGTTCCCGGCCGTCAAGAGGCCGAGTGGCCGCCCGGAACCGAGTGTAGCCCGCAAGTCCCCGCACCTGACCGGCGCTCAGCAGTGGACATGTCCCGCGGCCCCGTGGGCACATGCCCCGCGCTGCGCCTGAGCAATGGACATAGTGGGCTTATGTCCATCCCCGGGCGCCAGAGGAGGGCATGTCCCGTGGCCGCCAGCTTTCCTGCCAGAGGAGGACATGCCCCGTGCCGGTGCCAAGTAGTGGACATGTCCCACGCCCAGAATGCACATGCCCCGCGCTGCGCCTGAGCAATGGACATGGTGGGCTTATGTCCGTTCCTGGGCGCTAGAGGAGGGCATGTCCCGTGGAGCGGAGCCCAGCCGGACTTCCGCGCTGGACCTGTTGCTGGCCGTCAGAAGGCTCAGGGGCCGCCCGGAATCGGGTGTAGTCCGGGGGTCACCGAATGATGCGGCCGTCGTGGATAACAGTCCTCGGCCTGTTCTGGTCCCAGAGAACTGCCGGGTCCGCAAAGGGGTCGCCGTCCAGGATCACGGCATCGCCTGCCATCCCGGAGCTGATGCCCCCGATGCTTGGGTCCTGAAGGAGTTCGGCGTTCACTGAGGTCAGCGATCTCAGTGTCTCCAGGACGCCTGCCGCCTCGATCTGAAGCCGGATGCCGACCAGTTGATCGTCCTCAAGGTCCCCCATCAGGTCTGATCCGAAGCCCACTTTGACTCCGGCCTGCAGGGCCAGTTCCACAGCAATTTTGCCGGCCTCAAGTACCTCGGCGTTCTTGGCCTGGGATACGGGGTTCAGGCCCAATCCTGCTCCCCTTCTGCTCATGGCGTCGTAGGCGGCAAGCGTCGGCACGAGGAAGCTTCCGTGCTCGGCCATCAGCTGCGCCGTGTCCCGATCCAGGAGGTTCCCGTGTTCTATGGAACGTACCCCGTTTTCCACGGAATGCCTGATTGCCTCGGGCGAATACGCATGCGCCGCCACGTAGCTCTTGCGCCGGGTGGCCTCGTCCACCACCGCCCGGACTTCCTCGCCTGAATACTGCGGCAGCCGGATGGGATCCGTCAGGGAGACGACGCCTCCGGAGGCCATGATCTTGATGGCGTGGCTTCCCGTGCGGAACCGTTCACGGACTGCCCTGCGCAGATTGTCCACTCCGTCCACTACGGCACACATGTGACCGTGATCGAAGCAGACGTCCAGATCCGCGGACCGGGGATCGCCATGGCCGCCGGTCTGGCTGAGAGCCGGACCCGTGTAGTAGTACCTCGGAGCCGTGACCAGGCCGCTGTGGATGGCGCGGGCCAGCCCGCTGTCTCCGCCGGCCACGTCGCGGACGGTGGTGAATCCCCGCCGCACTGCGGCGCCCAATCGGCGTGCCCCCACCAGGGCCGTGTAGCTCAGGAGCGAGCGCTCCACCTCAAGGCCGCCCAGCCCCACGGCGTACGCGTGAAAATGTGCATCGATGAGGCCGGGCACCACTACCCTGCCGCCGGCGTCGATCACCTCACCTTCGGGGATGACGTTGCCGGTCTCCTGAATAAGCCCGTCTCGGAACAGGATGGATCCGCTCTCCAGCTCGGGCGAATGCCCGTCAAAGATCCGGGCGTTGTGGATGGTCAGAGCGGGTGCGTTGGTCATGCTGACAACTCCTGGGGTGAGACGTTCGTGGTTGCGGCAACTCATCGGTCCGATGCCCTACGTGCCGGCCGGCTCCGTGGAACCGCGCACGATCAGTGAACTTTGGAGGATCAACTGGGGCTCTTCCAGACCCTTGCCGTCCATGAGCCGGCGGAGCTGTTCGCCGGCCTTGGCCCCCAGGGCGTCGCCGGGCAGGTGGACGCTGGTCAGGCCCGGGTTGGACGTGGCCGAGTAGGGCAGGTCATCGAAGCCTGCCACGGCCAGTTCCTGCGGAATTCGGACACCGGCCACCCTCGCTTCCTGCAGCACACCGTAGGCATGGGTGTCGGTGGCACAGACGACGGCGGTGACACCGTCCCGCTGCCAGCCCGGCCACGCCGCGGCGAATGCCCCGGCGGCGGCGCCGACGTCGATCGTGGTGCCGATGACATGGTCCGCAGCCACGGTGATTCCAAGGGCCGCGGACTCGTCCAGGAACGCCGCCCGCCGGATATCGAAGGTCGCGGTGCCGGTCACGCTGTCCACGTACGCCGCCCGCTTGTGTCCGGCGTCCGCCAGGTGCCGGGCCAGCAGACGGGCGCCATGGCCGACGTCGAGATTCACCGAGGGGGCGAAGGTCTCCAAGCCGGGGGCGTCCAGCAGGACCAGCGGTCCTGCGACGGAAAGATCCTCCAGGAACTCAGCACTGGGCGCATCCACCAACAACCCGGCCGGCCGCAAAGCCAGGAGCCTGCGGACGTCGTCGACGCGCGGGAACTCCCCGGCGTCCGTGACGGAGAGCAGCAGCTGGTAGTCGGCGCCAAGGGCGCCGCGGACGCCGGCAATGACCTTGGCGAAGAACGGGTTGGAGATGTCCGGTGCCACGAGAATGACGATCGAACTGATGCCCTTGGCCAGCGAACTGCCAATGCTGTCCACCACATAGCCGAGTTCGGCAATGGCTTCCCGGACCCGGGAAATGTTGTCCTCCGAGACCCGGCCCTGGGTCTTTCCGTTGGCCACGAGGGAGACCGTCGCGGTGGAGACCCCGGCCCGCGCGGCCACCATGGCCGCCGTGACGCGCGGGCTGCGCCCCCGAAGTTCTCGCACCTGTTCGCCGGATTCCATACCTCGATCGTATCCGGGAGCGGCGCGGCGCACCCGCCGCAAGACATCAAGCGCTTGACGTCATGTACGTTAAGCGCTTGACGCTGAGCGCGGGACAGTGCCAGACTCTTTCTGAAACGCTTTAGCGCACCGCCCCGGCGGACCCCCCAACGACGTGGAGAGATACGTGGATCCCATCACCCTGAACCCGGAACGCAGGAAGATCATCCTGGACTGCGACCCCGGCCATGACGACGCCGTGGCCATGCTGCTGGCACACGGCAATCCGAACATTGAGCTGCTGGCCGTCACGACGGTTGTCGGCAACCAGACCCTCGAACGGGTCACCCGCAACGCCCTCTCGGTCGGCACGATTGCCGGCATCACCGGCGTCCCCTTCGCCGCCGGCTGCGACCGGCCGTTGGTCCGCAGCATCGAAACCGCCCCCGACATCCACGGCGAGAGCGGCATGGACGGCCCCGCCCAGCCCGAATCCAGCATCGAACTGGACCCGCGCCACGCCGTCGACCTCATCATCGACACCGTCATGGCGCACGAGCCCGGCACCGTGACCCTGGTGCCCACGGCCGGACTGACCAACATCGCCATGGCGGCCCGCAAGGAACCGCGCATCGTGGAACGCGTGAAGGAAGTTGTCCTCATGGGCGGCGGGTACCACGTGGGCAACTGGAGTGCCGTGTCCGAGTTCAACATCATCATCGACCCCGAGGCCGCACACATCGTGTTCAACGAGCCGTGGCCGGTGGTCATGGTGGGCCTGGACCTGACACACCAGGCCCTGGCAACCCCCGAGGTCGTGGAAAAGATCGCTGCCGTGGGCACCAAGCCCGCCCAGTTCGTGCTGGAACTGATGGAGTTCTTCACCAAGACATACAAGGACGCCCAGGGCTTCGACTACCCGCCCGTCCACGACCCCTGCGCGGTGGCCTACGTGATCGACCCCACGGTCATGACCACCCGCAAAGTGCCCGTGAACATTGAACTGCAGGGCCAGTTGACGCTCGGCATGACCGTGGCCGATTTCCGCGCCCCGGCACCGGCGGACTGCCATACTTCCGTGGCGGTGGACCTCGATCACGGGAAATTCTGGAATCTCGTTACGGACGCGCTGGTGCGCATCGGCGACGTGGACCCGTCCGCTCGCGTCAGCGTCGGCGCAGGGATCGGAGCCAAGTCATGAGCACCCTGACATACGAATCCAAGACCTCGCGCGGAAGCGTCACCGCACTCACGGCCGCTCTGTTGACGGCCTGCGTTGCTTTCCAGCTCAACGCCTCAATGCTCAGCCCCGCCCTGGTCACAATGGGCAACGAGCTCCACACGGATCAGGCCGTGATCGGCCTGTCCCAGACCTGGTTCTTCACCGCGGCAGCCCTGTTTTCCCTCTTCCTGCCGCGCCTGAGCGACATTGTGGGGCGCAAGAAAATCCTGCTGGGCATGATGGTGATGATGGCTGTCGGCTCACTGATCGCGGCCATGGCCCCTGACATCACCTGGCTCTTCGTCGGGCGCATCGTCCAGGGGGTCAGCGGCCCCACCGTCCCGCTGTGCCTGATCATGCTGCGCTCGGCCGTCAGCGACCCGCGGAAGTACGGCGCCCTCATGGGCCTGATCACCGCTGTCAACGGCGGGGTTGCCGGTGTGGACTCGTTTGTGGGCGGCTACTTCGCCGAGCACTTCGGGTTCCGCAGCATCTTTTGGCTCATGGTCGCGCTGGCAGTCCTGGCGGCAGGCCTCGTCGCCCTCCTGGCCGGTGAAAGCAAGCCGGCCATGGGCACCAAGATGGACTGGCCCGGCGTGTTCTTCATCGTGATCGCGGTCGGCGCCCTGCTGACAGCCCTCAACGAAGCCTCCAAACTGGTCAGCGGATTTTCGCCCGGCACGCTGGCCCTGGCCATCGCCCTCATCGCCGTTGCCGCGATCGCCTTCTGCGGGTTCTGGATCGTGGAAAAGCGCACCCCGCAGCCGATGGTGGAGACCGCTCACCTGCGTCAGCGCTCCACCTGGGCGCCATTGCTGACCACCACCCTGACGATGACCGGCGTCTTCGCCGTCATCAACGGCATCGTTCCCGCCTACGTGCAGGCCGCGGCCCCCGGCTTCGGCGTGGGACCCACCGAAATGTCACTCATCATCCTGACCCCGTATGCCCTCCTGGGCTGGGTTGTCGGCCCCATCAGCGGTCGCTTGGCCCCGGTTCTTGGTTACACCAAGGTGCTGCGGATCGGCATGGCCGGCAGCGTCGTGGCCCTGGCTATCATTGCCTTCTTCGGCCTCAGCAGCCTGCCCATGATGATTGCCGGAACGGCGTTGCTGGGCATCATGTACGCGGGGACGGTCAACATCATGCTGAACGGCCTTGGCGTTGTCCTCTCCCCCGAAGGCAACCCCGGATTCCTCCCCGGCATGAACGCCGGCGCGTTCAACCTGGGCGCGGGCCTGAGCTTCCTGGTCCTGCCGGCGGCGCTCGTGGCCTCCTCCGCGTTGGGCGATGCCCAGGCGTCCTACCTGACCGCGATCGTCGTCGGCCTTATCATCACCGTGGCGGCATTCGCTGCATCACTGCTGATTCCCAAGCCCGTAGAAGCTGAGGCGAAGTGACCATCCCGAACCCCTCCCCGATCGTCGTCGTCGGCTCGCTGAACGCAGACCTGACCATCTACTGCGACAGGCTCCCGCTTCCCGGCGAAACAGTGCACGGGAACAGTTTTGCGGTCAACCCCGGAGGGAAGAGCGCCAACCAGGCCGTCGCCGCGAGCAAGCTCGGGGGCCGGGTCTTCCTCATCGGCGCGGTCGGCGACGACAGCAACGGGAACATGCTCCTGGCATCCACCGCCGGGGCCGGCGTGGATATTTCCCGCGTCCGCCGCGCTCCCGATGCCGCGACCGGCGTCGCCGTCATCTCGGTCGACGCGAGCGGTGAGAACAACATCATCATCTCGGCCGGGGCCAACGGCACGCTGGCGCCGGAGGATGTTGCCGCCTCCGCCGAAGTGTTCGAGGGCGCGTCCGTGGTGTGCCTGTGCCTCGAAGTTGGGCTCGCCACGGTTGAAGCAGCGGCCCGGTTGGGGCACGACGCCGGCGCGACAGTTCTGCTCAACCTCTCGCCCTACGCCGAGATCCCTGCGAGCCTCGCCGGGCTCTGCGACGTTCTCCTGGTGAATGCGCATGAGGCGTCGCTGTTCCTGGGCGGTGCTGCCGTGCCCGACGCCGGTGCGGACACCGCGGCGTGGGCGCCGGTCCGGGACAAGTTCGCCGACCGCGGCCTGGACCGCGTTGTGGTCACGTTGGGGGCGAACGGCTCCAGTCGTCCTGGAATCCGGGGTCCTGGACTCCGGCGCCGGCACTGGTGCCGACGCCGGGGGCCACATCACCCGGATTGAACCCACCAGGGTCACCGCCACGGACACCACCGGCGCGGGCGATGCGTTCACCGGGGCCGTGGCTGCGCGCCTTGCCGCCGGCGAAGCACTTCCGGCCGCTGCCGCGTTCGCGTCCGTTGCCGCGGCCCTGGCAGCGACCCGGAAGGGGACGCAGACGGCGTACCCGGAAGCGGCGGATGTGGAGGGAATGTTCGCGTAGCGGCCGCTGCCGCTGGCTAGGACCGCCACGGAATTGGGCGCCGCAGACCTTGTCTGCGGCGCCCAATCCCGGTTACAGCGCCCGGTGGCCGCTGATCGGAGCGGCACCTGATATACACAGCAGATTCACAGGTAACGCGCCATTGAAGATCCAGCCGGAGGGCCGACAATGATTCGACCTGATAGGAGTATTTGCCGGGCGATGGAGGCCGCGACTTACTGGAGCGTCAGTGGCGAGCGTCGTGACCAATCGAGCCGAAAGCAAGCGAACTTGTACCGACTACGGATGGGCTCCCACCATGATCACCCTGCGAAAACACGTACTTCCCTCGGTCCTCGCCCTCGTTCTGCTCTCGACGTCGGCCTGCACGTCCGGGATCCCGTCCGACTCCCCGTCCAGTGCCGCGGCGAGCAAGTCCGCCAAGCCCGCCAAGTCCGCCATTCCCAGTGCTTCGGTGTCCCAGGTGGAGCCGGTGAGCACGGTGGACGCGCGCACGGTGCTGGCGGCTTTCAAGTCCCGGGGCATGGTTGATCATTTGGAGGCCCTGCAGGGTATCGCCGACGCCAACGGCGGTACCCGCGCTTCCGGCACGTCCGGGTATGAGGAATCGGCCAGGTACGTCGAGGAGCAGCTGCGCGCGGCCGGGTATGAGCCGGTGCGGCAGACGTTCTCCTTCAAAGGCGAGGGCCGGGGCAGGCCGAGGGTGGAGTCCTTCAACATCCTCGCCGACACCGGGGGCAGCGCCGAGCACACCGTGGTGGTGGGCGCGCACCTGGACTCCGTGAAGGAGGGGCCGGGCATCAATGACAACGGCAGCGGGGTGGCGGCGGTCCTGGAGACCGCGCGGTGGATGAAGGAGGCCGGGATCACCCCGGCCAACCGGGTCCGCTTCGCGTTCTGGGGCGGCGAAGAGGACGGCCTGTACGGGTCCCAGCATTACGTCGACGAGCTGAGCCAGGCCGAGATCGGCCAGACCGCGGCGAACCTGAACGTGGACATGGCGGCCTCGCCCAACGGCGTGCGGTCCGTCCATGACGGGGACGGCACGGATTTCGGCCACGCCGGGCCGGCCGGGTCCAAGGCGATCGAGGACATCCTCTTCCAGTACTTCAAGGAGAACTCGCTCACGGCCGAGACCACGCCCTTTGACGGCGGCTCCGATTACGACGCCTTCCTCTCGGCAGGCATACCCGGCGGCGGGCTGTTCACCGGCGACGAGAAGAAGAAGACCCAGGCCCAGGCCCAGTCCTTCGGCGGCGCGGCCGGCAAGGTCCTCGATCCCTGCTACCACGAGGCCTGCGACACCATCGCCAACACCAACGCGGAACTGCTCCAGGAGATGTCCGGCGCCCTGGCCTACGCCACCGTGGCATACGCGATGGCCAAGCCCCTCTAGATACGGAAAGGTCCTCGGCACTGCCACCTCTGCTGAGGGGCCGTGCCGAGGACCTGTACTGCCTGTTTGCGAATGCGGCCTAGCTTCAGATCCGGCCCGGCCGGGGCGCGGTACCTTGGGGCTGCCGCACGGTCGCCGGAGTGAACCGTGCGCCGGTGTCCGGGAATGCAGGCACGTCAATGCGGGCGTGACTGTGGATTTCCTGGACGGAGTCTCGGGTGTGTTGAGCGATCTTCTCCATAGTGGTGACCCACATGCCGTCCATGGACTTGACCCGGTCCATCAGCTGTTCCAAGGCCACGGCCTTGGACGGCCGGCCGGAGATGAAGGGGTGGTTGGTCAGGACGAAGCAGCTCCCCGCGGCATGATGCGCCTCGGCCTCGAGCGTCCACATTTCGAGGACTTTGGCGGGGCTTTCGATGACCCCGCTCCCCGTGACGCCGGGGTAGAAGGCGTACTGCTCCCAGTCGTCCAGGGCCCAGTCGACGGGGATTTCCACGAGGTCGCGGGGGTCGCCCTCGGCAACGCTGAAACGGTAGGGGGCGTCGCCGTCGAGCAGGCTTGAGTCATAGAGGAACCCGCGGTCGGCAAGCAGCGTTGCGGAATGCCAGTTGAGCTCCCACCACGGTGCACGGTAGCCCGTCGGCCGGACGCCGGCGGCCTTGGCCAGGGCATCCAGGCCCCGGTCCAGGTACCGCGCCTCCGTGGCGGCGTCGATGCCCTGCATCGGTTCGTGCAGGTATCCGTGGTGGGCAATCTCGTGGCCGCCGTCCGCTATCCGGCGGACAACGTCCGGGTAGCATTCGGCGGTGAAACCGGGGACGAAGAACGTCGCCTGGATGTCCTGGCGCTCCAGGATCTGCAGGATCCGCGGGACGGCGACCTTCGGCCCGTAGGACTGGTGCGTCATGAGGGACATGCGCCTGGTGCTCTGCGGATCATGGGCGATCGTGCAGGATTCGGCGTCGACATCGAAGGTGAAGGATGCCGCGGCACGGTGCCCGTCGGGCCAGGTGATGGGATGGGCGGTGTCGGCGAAGGCGGGGAAGTTCACGGGTCGATCTCCTGGCTATTGGGCAGCGCGGGTGGTTGACGGGACCGGAAGGTCGGTCGCGTGAGGCGTGGCCGCCTCTACGGTCTGTTCGCTGAGGGCTGGAACATCAAGGAACTTGCGGTGGAACCGCGGTCCGAGCACGGCGTAGGCCGCGGCGCTGGACAGTCCCCCGGCGAGCCAGGACAGATCCCATCCGCCCAGGGCGACGGCGATGGGTCCCTGCATTGCCGGCACCAGTCCGTACATGAACAGCCAGGTGGCGAAGATGCCGATGATCAGGGAGGCGATGCCGGCCGGATTCACGCCTGGCAGGCGCTTGGTGCCGACGGCGTCGAAGAGCCTGGACGGGTTGCCGGGCCAGCGCTTCTCGATCCAGAAGTAGTGGA
The DNA here is from genome assembly GCA_963810895.1 of uncultured Actinomycetota bacterium. Taxonomy (GTDB): domain Bacteria; phylum Actinomycetota; class Actinomycetes; order Actinomycetales; family Micrococcaceae; genus Arthrobacter. The sequence continues at coordinate 71,950 of CAWEPM010000016.1, read as the reverse complement.
CCAGCATGACGCCGCCCCAGGCGGCCACCCAGGCGACCAGCCCAATCAGCCAGGCATCCAGTACGGAGGCGAAATCCTCCTGGAAGATGAAGAAGATCACGGCTGCAAGGGAGAAGACGCCGACGAACAGGTTCAGCTTGCGCCTGCTGATGGAGATGTCCAGTGCTTGTGTGGCCACGGAGAAGGTGTAGATGTTCAGGATGTTGGTGGCGATCGGGCCGTGCAGCACCATGAGCAGCACGGGAAGGGCCAGCGCCCCGAAGTTCAGGACGATGAGTTTTCCGGGGTCAATTTCACCCGTATTGGTGGCCAGGCTGGCTCCCAGGATGCCCAGCCAGACGACGGGGATGAACTGGCCCAGCACCGAGGCGAGGTAGACCTTGCGCTTGGGCACCGAAGTGCTGACGAAGCGGGAGTAATCTGCGGCGTAGGTGAACCAGGTGATGCCCCAGCCGATGCCGATGGCGGTCATGACGGCGCTCATCGCGGCGATGCGTTCCGAGCCTTCCAGGATGTGGCCTGCAGGGCCGGCGTAGGTCCAGTTGATCTGCATGCCGAACCAGGCCACTGCCGACATCACGGTCAGGATGATGATGGTTGGCGGGACGGTCCATTTCTCGAACGCGGCGATCGCCTTGTAGCCGAACCAGGCAATGGCCACCTGGGTCGCCATGATGAAGGTGGCGATGCCGATCTTCCATGCATAGTTATGGGCCTCCGGATCAACCCATCCCAGGGTTCCGAACAGCGCCATGACCAGATCCAGGATGATCCAGGTGTTGACTGCACACCAACCGATCACCAGAAGGGCCTGAATTCCGGCCGGCAGGTAGTTTCCGCGCCGGCCAAAGGCGGCGCGGGCCAGCACCATGCCGGTCGCTCCCGTCTTTTGGCCCAGCAGGACAAAGCAGCCGAAGAGCAGCATCCCGATCAGGTTTCCAAGGACAAGAACGGTGACCGTGTCCGCGAACCCCAGGCCGAGCTGGATGCCGAGCGCCCCGAGCACCCAGTTGATCGGGGCGAGGTTGGCGCCGGCCCAGATCCAGAACTGGCCGGACACTTTGCGGGTCCGCTCGGATTCGGGGATGGGGTGAAGCCACGCTTCGTGGTCTTCGCTGGCCGCTGGTGCGGTGCTGGCCGGAACTGCGGGGGATTTTTCACGCATTGGAGCCTCCGTGAGCGATTGGGATACTTCAAGATTATGTGGCCCATGCCACATCCGCCTATATATGATGTGTCTAGTTAATGTTTGCTTTACACGACGGAGTGTCATGTCAATACGTCTTCAAGATGTCCTGAACCACCCGACACTCGCGGCCGCTGATCCCGTAGTCCGGGCGGCCGCCGGCAGAGCTGCCAGGACCCAGCTCCGGTGGGTGCACTCCAGCGAGATTCTGGACATCGCTCCCCTTCTCGACGGCGGTGAGCTTCTGCTGACGGGCGGCGAGGCCCTCGCTCTCGCCTCTGAGGACCGGCGCGTCACTTACATCCACCAACTTGCAGAGCGGGGAGTGGCGGCCTTAGCCATCGAAACCGGCGTCGCCCTTCCTTCACTCCCGTCCTTGATGGTGTCAGCCGCCGAGGCAGCCGGCCTTCCGCTGATCGAGCTCCGCAAGGTGGTGCCGTTTGTCAGTGTTATGCAGGCCATCAACTCGTCACTGGTCAGCGAGTCGGTTTCCCAATTGCGGCGGGCCGACGAGGCCAGTCACGCGATGGCCGTCGAGCTGGCACACGGCGGCAGCCTCGACCGGATTCTGGCCGTACTCGCCGGAATCACGCACGCCGAGGTGGCCCTCGCTTCCCTCACGGGTGTGACCCTGGCCAGTGCAGCGCCAGGGAACACCAGTGTCGGCGACGCTGCCGGCAGCCCAATCCCCGCGCCGCAAGAACATGCTCGCCTTATCCGGATCGACGTGCCGGTGCGCGGAATCCTTGCGGCTCAGCTGGTGCTCCGGGTCCCGGTGGACGAGGACGAGAACCTCGCACGGACTGCCGGAAAACGCTCCGTGGACATCCTGGCCCTGGCCATGCTGCAGCGGATGTCGCCCGGGCTGCGGGAGGTTGCGGGAGCTGCCTTGATCCGGGCGGTCGATTCCGGCAGCCAGCCGTGGCGGCTTCAACAGTTGGCCTCAGCGGCGGGAATTCCGGCCTCCGCGCCGCTCGCGGCCGTGGTGGTCCGGTCGGATCTCTCGCAACGGTTGCGGTCGTCGGTGGAGCAGCTCCTGGCCCGGGCGGCACGGTTCCATGCGAGCTACGTCGACAACGCCGAGCTTCTCGCAGTAGTCGGCCTGGCCGGGGATGCCCCGGAACAGAACCGGCAGAGCCTCCTGACAGAGCTGATGGAGCTTCCGGCCATTGATGGAATGCTCGCCGCCGTGGGTCCCCTCGTGCCCGGAATCTCGGACGCACCCTGGTCGCTGTCCGAAGCCAAGCTCACGCTGGAATTGGCCGGCTCCCCGGAGCAGTCGCGGCCCGGGAGCGGCGGCACGCACCAACCCGTGGTCGACGCGGAGGCATTCGCGGTGGAACGCCTCGCGGTCCAATCTCTGGACCCCGATCAGCGACGCAACTTCGTACGCCAGCAGCTGGGTCCGGTCGTGGATCACGATGCACAGCGCAATTCGAGGCTTCTCGACACCCTGGCAGTGTGGATGGATTGCGGATGCAACACCGCTCAGGCGGCCAGGGAGCTGCATGTGGAACGGCAGTCGATGCATCAGCGTCTGCAGCGGATCTTCGAGCTGTGCGGCGGCGACCCCCGGCGCACGGGTCGGCTCGCGGCGTTGCATTTGGCCACCCGGCTGGCCCGGCTCAGCTGAGCCGGGGCCCGGTTACATCGGGTGCGGACGCAGGAGGGGCGGGTGCGTTAGGCGTTGCCCTGGGGTGCGCGGCCGCCCAGGCGTGTGGTGATCTTGCGGGCCGCGGCTGCGCAGGCTTCTCCCAGGCCCTGCAGCCTTTCCCGTGAGACGCGGAACCGGGGCGCGGAGATCAGGACGGCCGCCACGATGTCGCCGCGGTGGTCGTAGACGGGGGCGGCCACGCCCACTTCGTCGATGGAGGATTCGCCGTAGTTGATGGCCCAGCCACGGGCCGTCACATCCTTGAGCTTGATCTGGTAGCCGTCCAGGCCGGCGTCGTCGAGTCCCGGATAGCTGATCGCCCCGCTGCGCAGAAGGGTGCGGACGCGTTCGACGGGCTCGGCGGACAGGAAGACCTGCACGGAGGCGCTCATGGCATCCGTGTAGCGCGCGCCCAGCGGGGTGGTGTGCTTGATCTGGTGGTGGCTGGCGATCTGCTCCACGCACATGGACTCGGCGCCGTTCCACACCATGAGGGCGCTGGTTTCGCCGGTCTGTTCGGTGAGTTCGCGCAGGACCGGGTAGGCCACGCGCCGTTCTTCCAGTTCGGCCAGCAGCGGTCCGGCGACGGCGATCAGCCCCAGCCCCAGCCGGAAGCGGCGGGTTTCCGGGTCGCGTTCCACCAGGTGTTCCTGTTCAAAGGTGGCCAGGATCCGGGAAACGGTGCTCTTGTGCAGGCCCACCCGGTTGGCGATCTCGGTGACTCCGAGCAGCGGTTCGTCGGCGGTGAACGTGCGCAGCACGGCGATGGCGTTGACGATGACGGAGGTGCCCTTGGTGTCGCCGTTTCCGGTGGTCTCGGGAGATTCTGCTGGGGTCATGGTGTCTACCATCATTCCGCATGAGGGCCGAAAAGCGGCGCCACGGTGGACGTGGCGCCGCTTCTGCTGTCCGTCCCTTTCAGGGGGCGTGGGCCGGTTAGGCGCCCACGATGTTGTATTCGGGGCCGAAGGGGAACTTCGTGATGTTCTCGGCTCCGTCCTCACCGACCACCAGGATGTCGTGCTCGCGGTAGCCGCCGGCGCCGGGCTGGCCGTCCAGGACCGTGATCATGGGTTCCATGGAGACCACCATGCCCGGTTCCAGCACGGTGTCGATGTCCTCGCGGAGTTCCAGTCCGGCTTCGCGGCCGTAGTAGTGGCTCAAGACGCCGAAGGAGTGTCCGTAGCCGAACGTGCGGTTGGCGAGCAGTCCGTGGCCCACGTAGATCTCGTTCAGCTCGGCGGCGATGTCCTTGCAGACGGCTCCCGGCTTGATGAGCTCCAGGCCGCGCTTGTGGACCTCCACGTTGATGTTCCACAGCTCCAGGGAGCGGGCGTCGGGTTCGCCGTAGAACAGGGTGCGCTCCAGTGCGGTGTAGTAGCCGGAGGTCATGGGGAAGCAGTTCAGGGACAGGATGTCGTGTTCCTGGATCTTGCGAGTGGTGGCCCAGTTGTGGGCGCCGTCGGTGTTGATGCCGGACTGGAACCACACCCAGGTGTCACGGATTTCCGAGTCCGGGAAGGTCCGGGCGATTTCGTGGACCATGGCTTCGGTGCCGATCAGGGCGACCTCATATTCGGTGATGCCGGCGGTGATGGCGTTGCGGATGGCTTCGCCGCCGAGGTCGCCGATGCGGGCCCCGTGCTTGATCACCTCGATCTCTTCGGCCGATTTGATCATCCGCTGGCGCATGGCGGCCTGGGCCACGTCCACCAGGGTGGCCCCTGCAAACGCCGCCTGGATCTTGTTCCGGTTGTCCAGCGGGAGGGAATCGTCCTCGACGCCGAGCCGGCGGGGGTTGATGCCGCGGGTGCGCAGCGCCTCCTGGATGGCGAAGATGTAGTTGTCCCGGCGCCAGTCCGTGTAGACCACGTTGTCGCCGTAGCTGCGCCGCCACGGCATGCCGGCGTCGATGTTGGCCGTGACGGTCACGGTGTCGTCCTTGGTGACCACCATGGCGTAGGACCGGCCGAAGTAGGTGAAGAGGAAGTCGGAGTAGTACTTGATGGAGTGGTAGCTGGTCAGGACGACGGCGTCCAGGTCCTTCTCTGCCATGATCCGGCGCAGTCCGCTGAGCCGGCGCTCAAATTCGGTGTTGGAAAAGGTCAGCTTTTCCTTCTGCCCGTTGTGCAGGACTTTCAGTCGCTCCAGTTCGGCGATGGACGAAGCGTTGTCGGACGTGGTGATGCTCATGGTGGTGGTGCCTTTCTGCAGTGCTGTTCTTTGGAGGGGAAAATTTGGAAGTTGGCCGGGGCTACTCGTGGCGCAGCGGTTCCTTGCTGGTTTCACGGGAGAGGACGACGGCGATCAGGGAGATGGCTGCGGCGCCAGCCAGGTACCAGGCCGGAGCCAGGTCGTTGGCCGTCGCGGCGATCAGGAGGGTTGCCATGAACGGCGCGGTGCCGCCGAAGAGGGCGTTGGAGAGATTGAAGCTGACGGCGAAGCCGCTGTAGCGGACGCGGGTGGGGAACATTTCCGCCAGGAAGCTCGGGAGCGTGCCGTCATTGAGCGTGAGCATGCCGCCCAGCAGGATCTGGACCAGAACGATCACCAGGAAATTCCCGGTGCCCAGCAGGGCGAAGGCCGGCACGGTCAGCACGATGAAGCTCAGGGATGCGGCGATGAGTACCTTCTTCCGGCCGTAGCGGTCCGAGAGCATTCCGGTCAGGAAGATGAACCCGATGTACGTCACCAGCGCGATGGTGGTGGCCAGGAAGGATTCGGCCGCGCCGAGACCCAGTTCCGAGGACAGGTAGGTCGGCATGTAGCTGAGGATCACGTAGAACCCGACGGCGTTGAGCAGCACGGCTCCGACGGCCTTCAGCAGCAACCGCCAGTGGTTCCGGAAGAGGCTGGATACCGGGGCCTTGATGGCCTGGTCCTCCTCTGCCAGTTCGCGGAACACCGGGGTGTCTTCGAGCTTGGTGCGGATGTAGCGTCCGATCAGGCCCATCGGGGCCGCGAGCAGGAACGGCAGGCGCCACCCCCAGCTTTGCATCGCCTCGGCGCTGAGCAGGATGGTCAGCAGGCCCGCGAGCAGGGAGCCGAGCAGCAGGCCTGCGGCCGTGCTGGCCGGGACCACCGCGGCGTACAGGCCGCGCTTGTTGGCCGGAGCGTACTCCACCAGGAACGCGGATGCGCCGGCGTACTCCCCCGAGGCGGAGAAGCCCTGGACGACTCGCACCACCAGGAGCAGGATCGGGGCCCAGATGCCGATGGAGTTGAACCCCGGGATAAGGGCGATGCAGAACGTCGCTCCGGACATGATCAGGATTGACAGGGACAGCGCGGTCTTGCGCCCCACCCGGTCGCCAATGTGGCCCCAGACGAAGCCGCCCAGCGGCCGCACCAGGAACGAGATCGCGAACAGGGCGAAAGTCAGCAGGAGCGCGGTCTGCGGATTGGATTCGGGGAAGAAGACTGCAGCGATGGTTGCGGCCAGGTAGCCGTAGACGGCGTAGTCGAACCATTCGACGAAGTTCCCGATGAAACTGGCGGCGACTACCCGCCGTCGGGTTTCCTTGCTGACTGCGGGATCGTGCCCGCCCGGGGCCGTATGGCCGCTCAACGTGTTTTGTCCGGAGGAAGTACTGCCATGCCCGTTATTCGACTCCGGGCCGGTCGACCCCGCAAGTGTGGCGGGGGAGGAAGTTTCGTTACTCATGTATCCACCAAGGTGTTTTGGAGTTGCATTCACTGCAACGCTGTTGCACCAGATTAGGCGTGACGCATGACACAGTCAATGCTTTTTTGTTTCGCTCTCGTGAATTACTCAAAGAGAAGCGGCCTGGTTGCGTGGCCGATGACTCGCCAGCCCGTGAACAATGAGTTGCATTCAACGCGACTCGGTTGCAGTGAAGCAGGCAGGCAGTGCGCCAGCTTGTAAAAAGCTTGAGTCGGGAGGTGATGCCGTTCCCTCCGGGGCGGCGCGGTGGCACACTTGGTGGACTATCGAGTGACTGGGGGGATCCACGTCAGGAGATCGTCATGGGCATTCTGGTACGCACGCGCACTTCCGGCCGCCGGACGGCGGGCAAACCGTGATGATCGGGTGGGCATATCTCATGGCGGGAATCATGACAGTCGACGCGCTCCTGCTCGGATTGCTCCTGATGAACGTGAAGTGGCCGAAGCGCTGGAAGAAGAACGGCTGAGGTTCGACGCGCACTCTGTTCGGCGACGCGAAAAATACCTGACGCGGCCGTATTCGGGTGTCGATGGGTATTTTGCGCATCGCCGGGCACGAAGCGCGTCCGGCTAGCCCGCGCTCTGGGGCCGCAGCCGCCGTATCGGCCAGACTGGGCTATCAGCCCCTGGAGCGCCAGGAGGGGGCCTCCTAAAAAACCTGCCGGACGCCGACGAGGTGGAAGCCTGATGACCTCAGCGGTGCACGGGCCCTCGGTCTCCGTCGCAGCGCTTGGTATGCTAGTCCACCAGGGTTCCCGGCCAGGAGCCGGGTCCAATTGTCGCCGATCGCGGAGGTGGCCTGCCGGCCTGCGACCGGGGAATACCGGAGCCCTGATGTACGTTGCAGTTCCGTCAGACAAGAACGTCAGACAAGAACCTCAGAGAAGAGAATGACCTCAGTGGCAACCGATTACGACGAAGTACGTTCCGACGTCAAGGAATCCCAGGACCGATCCCTGGAAGCGCTGCAGTCCGCCAACGCCCCGGATGCCCGCAGCGTCGTGCGCGAGCTGGACGAATCCGACGCCCTGGACGAGGCCATGACCCCCGGCGGAGAGTTCGTCGCCGAGGAACTGATCGTTCAGGTGATTCCCCAGGCCGAGGATGAGTTCACCTGCTATTCCTGTTTCCTGGTCCGGCACCGGTCCCAGCTCGCGCGCGAAAAGAACGGCCACTCGTACTGCATCGAGTGCGAAGGATAAGACGCAGCTCCGTCAGGTGCCGGGAAGCTGGGTCGCTCTCTGCGCAGTCCTCATCCGGCTGCGCCAGGGAGACATGCCCTAGACGGTGTCCGTCCGCTGATCGCCCTTGTGGCTCCGCAGATTCTCCTGCACCTTGCCGAACAAATCCTTGATGGTCGACTCCGTATTGGTGAGCATGTCCGGCTGGACGTAGACCTGTTGGGCGGGAGGCAGGCTGAAGTGGGACGGCAGGCCACCCGTACCGCCCACCCCTGCAAGCGCGATGGTCACGCCGCCCTCTTTGCGCGCAATGGCGCCGATCCGGCCGAAGACCACGGTAAATTCGTCCGCCTGGAAGCTCACGGTCAGTCCGACATGTGTCCGGTTAAGGTCACTTGCCGCGACGGCCTTCTCGTTACCGGTGCCTGCATAGCTCATGTCCATCTCCTGCGACAGTTGGTGGCTTTGGTGGCGTTGTACGCGAGCAGTCTACGTCTGTGCCCGGAGACCGGGTAGGGACCCGCCGACTGCCCGATACCGGACCGGGGCCGCACTGGTGGAGAATTCGTTCATGACCAATGACGATCGTAGGCCTGTCTACTTCCTTTCGGACAGTACGGGCATCACCGCAGAAACGCTCGGCAACACCTTGCTGACGCAGTTCCCCGCGAACAATTTTGACCGCATCACGGTCCCCTTCATCACCACAGCCGAACAGGCGAGGTCCGTCGTCAAGACCATCGACGGCCTCGCCGACACCGGCCTGCAGCCGATCGTCTTTTCCACCGCGGTCAGCAGCGATATCCGGCAGACCCTGGCGACGTGCAAGGGAATCATCGTGGACCTCATCGGGACGCATGTCGGACAGCTGGAGCACGCCCTCGGCACCCCGGCGAGCGGAGAACCGGGACGGGCACACGGCCTCGGGAACGCGGCGCGCTATCAATCCCGGATGGCCGCCGTCGAATACGCCATGGAACACGACGACGGCCAGAGCCTGCGGGCGCTCGAAAAGGCCCAGGTCATCTTGGTGGCGCCGTCCCGTTGCGGCAAAACGCCGACCACCATGTACTTGGCACTGCAGCACGGCATCTTCGCCGCGAACTTCCCGCTGGTGGATGAAGACTTTGAACGGGAAGGGCTCCCCAAGCCGCTGAGGCCTTTCGTTGAGAAGTGTTTCGGCCTCTCCTCCAACCCCCTGCGCCTGAGCCAGATCCGCACCGAACGGCGCCGCGGCTCACCGTACGCGTCGCTGCGGCAGTGCGGCTTCGAGCTGCGCAGCGCCGAGCAGTTGTACGTCTCCCATAGGATTCCGTACCTGAATTCAGCCACGGTGTCCGTGGAGGAAATGGCGGCCACTATCCTGCAGCGGATGAATCTCAAACATTAGGGAAAAATTTCACAAACCCGGTGTGGCGCACGTCATGTGGAAAGAGCGCTGGAGACCTGTCACTGTGGACAGGACTTGCGCCCATCAACCGGCCATCGCCGCGAGCGGGGCGGCGCACTTGCATGCCATCATCTGCAAAGGAGCAGTAACTATGACGACAGACATCCTGTGGTTCTCAGAACTCGGACTCAAGGACCTGGACCGGGTGGGCGGAAAGAACGCCTCCCTCGGCGAAATGGTGCAGAATCTGACCTCTGCCGGGGTCCAGGTCCCGGACGGCTTCGCCACGACAGCGGATGCCTACCGCAACTTCCTGGCAGATTCCGGCCTGGACCAGAAGATCGCCGACCGGCTGGTCGGCCTGGACACCGATGATGTGACGGCCCTCGCCTCGGCCGGCCAGGAGATCCGGGCCCTCATGCGCGAGACGCCCTTCCTGCCGGACTTTGAAGCGCAGATCCGGGACTCCTACCAGCAGCTGGTGGCCAAGCACGGCGGTTCTGAGGACCTCTCCTGGGCCGTCCGTTCCAGCGCTACCGCGGAAGACCTTCCCGATGCCTCCTTCGCCGGGCAGCAGGAAACCTTCCTGAACGTCCGCGGCATCGAGAACATCCTGATCGCCATCAAGGATGTGTTCGCGTCCCTCTACAACGACCGGGCGATCGCCTACCGCGTGCACCACAAGTTCGAACACGCCGAGGTGGCGCTCTCGGCCGGCATCCAGCGCATGGTGCGCTCCGACGTCGGGGCCTCCGGCGTCATGTTCACCATGGACACCGAATCCGGGTTCCAGGACGCCGTCTTCGTCACGTCCTCCTACGGCCTCGGCGAGGCCGTCGTCCAGGGCGCCGTCAACCCCGACGAGTTCTACGTGTACAAACCCGCGCTGGAGGCGGGCCGGCCCGCCATCCTCAAGCGCGGACTGGGCGAGAAGGCCCTCCAGATGACCTACACGACCAGCCGTGAAATCGGCCGCACCATCGACTTCGTACCGGTTGAGGCCTCGCTGCGGAACCGCTTCAGCCTCAGCGACGACGACGTCGAGCAGCTCGCCCGGCACGCCGTCGCCATCGAGAACCACTACGGCCGCCCGATGGACATCGAATGGGGCAAGGACGGGATCGACGGCGGCCTGTACATCCTGCAGGCGCGCCCGGAGACCGTGCAGTCCCGCCGGGCCTCCGGCAGCCTGAGCCGTTTCCGCCTCAACGGGACCGGCCGGGTACTGGCCGAGGGCCGGGCCATCGGCCAGCGCATCGGCGCCGGCAGCGTCCGCATCCTCACCGCGATCGACCAGATGGCCGCCTTCAAGACCGGCGATGTCCTCGTCGCCGACATGACCGACCCGGACTGGGAACCGATCATGAAGCGTGCCTCCGCCATCGTGACCAACCGCGGCGGGCGCACGTGCCACGCGGCTATCATTGCCCGGGAACTGGGGATTCCCGCCGTCGTCGGCACCGGGGACGCCACGGATGCCCTCTCCGACGGTCTCGAAGTGACCGTCTCCTGCGCCGACGGTGAGACCGGCGTGATCTACGAAGGGCTCCTGGACTTCAGCGTCGAGGAAACCGAGATCACCCAGCTTCCCGAGGCCCCCGTCAAGGTCATGATGAACGTCGGCACCCCGGAGCAGGCATTCACGTTCGCGCAGCTGCCCAACCACGGAGTGGGCCTGGCCCGGCTGGAATTCATCATCAACCGCCAGATCGGTATCCACCCGAAGGCACTGCTGAACCTGGACGAGCAGCCGGCGGACGTCGCCGCGGACATCCGTGAGCGGATCGCCGCGTACGACAGCCCGCGCGAGTACTACATCAAGCGCCTGGCCGAAGGCGTGTCCACCATCGCGGCGGCCTTCGCGCCGGAACCCGTGATTGTGCGCATGTCCGACTTCAAGTCCAACGAGTACGCCAACCTGATTGGCGGACCCGCCTACGAGCCGCACGAAGAGAACCCGATGCTCGGCTTCCGCGGCGCCTCACGGTACCTGGAGCCGTCCTTCCGGGACTGCTTCGACCTCGAGTGCGAGGCCCTGTCCTTCGTCCGCAACGAGATGGGGCTGACCAACGTCAAGCTGATGATCCCGTTCGTGCGGACCCTGGACGAGGCCCGCGGTGTCATTGAACTGCTGGCGGAGAACGGCCTCACCCGCGGCGAGAACGGCCTCGAGGTGATCATGATGTGTGAGATTCCGTCCAACGCCCTGCTCGCCGACGAGTTCCTGGACTACTTCGACGGATTCTCCATCGGCTCCAACGACATGACCCAGCTGGCCCTGGGCCTGGACCGGGATTCCGCGATCGTCTCGGGCGGCTTCGATGAACGCGACCCTGCCGTCAAGAAGCTCCTGAGCATGGCCATCAAGGCCTGCAAGGCGCGCGGCAAATATGTGGGCATCTGCGGCCAGGGTCCCAGCGACCACACGGACTTCGCCGAGTGGCTGGTCGAGGAAGGCATCGATTCCGTCTCCTTGAACCCCGACACCGTGGTGGACACCTGGCTCCGGCTCGCCGGCGCGGCCGTCGAGGCAGGGGTCGGCGCCGAGGCGAACTGACAGCACGGCCTCGGGGGAAGGACAGGCAGGACACCCGACGGGCAGCACGGACTACGAATTCCAGACCGTGCTGCCCTGGCCGCACCGGCCGCCGGGCGGGGAACGCACATCACCGTGGCCACAGGCACCTGCATCACCGCGGCCGGTGACCGGAACGACGGCGGCTACAGCACCTTCCGGATGGTCTCTTCGAAGCTCGTGACGTGGTGCAGGGCGAGCTCGGCCGCCTTGTCCGCGTCCCCCGACGCCACCGCCTTGAGCAGCTCGACGTGCTCGGTGATGTGGCCGCTGACTGAGGGGACCTTGTCCAGGACCAGGCACCAGATCCGCGTGGCCAGGTTGTCGTAGCGGATCAGGGTGTCCTCCAGGTGCGGGTTGGCCGCGGCCCGGTAGATCAGCCGGTGCACCGTCAGGTCGTAGCGCATCAGCTCCCGGGACTCCGCGGGGCTCGGGTCCAGTTCCGCAATGGTCTTGGCCACGTCCAGCAATTCGCGGCGCATGGCGGCGCTTGCCCTCGTTGCCGCCCGGCGCGCCGCCAGCGGTTCCAGCAGCTCCCGGATTTCCGAGACGTCGGCCAGTTCCGTGAAGTCCACCGTGGTGGCAAAGGTTCCCCGGCGCGGATAGGAAACCACCAGGTGGTCCACTTCCAACCGCTTAATCGCCTCGCGCACGGGAGTGCGGCCGAAACCGAGCTGGGCGGCCAGCTGCCCGTCATTGATGGGTTCGCCCGGCCGGATTTCGAGCATGATCAGCTTGTCGCGCAACTGCCGGTACGCTGCCTCTGCCTGGGAGAGGGCCTCGTCCTCTGCGGGCGGCAGGACGGTAAGTGCATTCACAGCTCGGCTCCGTTCCTGGATTCCAAACGGAAGCTGGGTTCCACTTCGCTTCCGCTATTGACTCTGGTGTGATCCCAATCATACCATTGTCCTCACACTGATATATCAGTAATAGCAACAGTGGTATTTCAAAGGAGCAACCGTGGTTGAGCAGTTGAACGAGCGACTTTCCGTAGTCGATCCCGAGGTCAAGCGGGCCATTGACCACGAGCTGGAACGCCAGCAGTCCACCCTGGAGATGATTGCGTCCGAGAACTTCGCCCCCGCCGGCGTCATGGAGGCGCAGGGTTCGGTGCTGACCAACAAGTACGCCGAGGGCTACCCGGGCAAGCGCTACTACGGCGGCTGCGAGCACGTCGATGTGATCGAACAGCTCGCCATCGACCGGGTCAAGGCCCTGTTCGGCGCGGAGGCGGCGAACGTGCAGCCCCATTCGGGCGCCCAGGCCAACGCCGCCGCCATGTTTGCGCTCCTGGAGCCGGGCGACACCATCATGGGACTGGCCCTGGCCCACGGCGGCCACCTCACCCACGGCATGCGCATCAATTTCTCCGGCAAGCTCTACAACGTGGTCCCGTACCACGTGAGCGAGCACAGCCACCTGGTGGACATGGCCGAAGTCGAGGCCCTTGCGCTCGAGCACCGGCCCAAGATGATCGTGGCCGGATGGTCCGCCTACTCCCGGCAGCTGGATTTCGCCGAGTTCCGGCGCATCGCCGACCTCGTGGGCGCCTACCTGATGGTGGACATGGCGCACTTCGCCGGCCTCGTGGCCGCAGGGCTTCATCCGAACCCTGTCCCCTACGCCGACGTCGTCACCACCACCACGCACAAGACGCTCGGCGGCCCGCGCGGCGGGGTGATCCTGAGCAAGGAGGAGTATGCGCGCAAGATCAACAGCGCCGTGTTCCCCGGCCAGCAAGGCGGTCCGCTGGAACACGTGATCGCGGCCAAGGCCGTGGCCTTCAAGATCGCGGCCTCCCCCGAGTTCAAGGAACGCCAGGACCGCACGCTGGAAGGCGCCAGGATTCTCGCCTCCCGGCTCCTGAAGGACGACGTCGCGGCCGCCGGGATCTCCGTGGTCAACGGCGGCACCGATGTGCACCTGGTCCTGGTGGACCTGCGGCACTCGGAACTGGACGGACAGCAGGCCGAAGACAGGCTGCACCGGATCGGCATCACCGTCAACCGCAACGCCGTTCCGTTCGACCCCCGCCCGCCCATGGTCTCCTCCGGACTGCGGATCGGCACCCCCGCCCTGGCCACCCGCGGCTTCGGCGCCCCGGAATTCACGGAGGTGGCAGACATCATCGCCTCCGCCCTCATCTCGCAGGCACCGGGGAACGAACTCAGCGACGAAACCGTCGCCGAACTGCGCGGGCGCGTTAGCGCCCTGGCGGCAAAATTCCCCCTCTACCCGCACCTTGGCACCGGGACAGCGGCCACCGGGCTTGAGGCAGAACTGATTGGAGCAGCACAATGACCACCGAACACCTGCCGGAGCACCCGGAGTTCCTCTGGCGCAACCCCGACCCGAAGAAGTCCTACGACGCCGTGATTGTCGGCGGCGGCGGGCACGGGCTGGCGACGGCGTACTACCTGGCCAAGAACCACGGGATGACCAACATCGCCATCCTGGAAAAAGGCTGGCTCGCCGGCGGCAACATGGCCCGGAACACCACCATCATCCGCTCCAACTATCTCTGGGACGAGAGCGCGGCGATCTACGAGCACGCCCTGAAGCTGTGGGAGATCCTGCCGGAGGAACTTGAGTACGACTTCCTGTTCAGCCAGCGCGGGGTCATGAACCTGGCCCACACCCTGGGCGACGTCCGCGAAAGCATCCGCCGTGTCGGAGCCAACAAGCTCAACGGCGTGGACGCCGAGTGGCTGGACCCGCAGCAGGTCAAGGAACTCTGCCCCATCCTGAACATCAACGACAACATCCGCTACCCGGTAATGGGTGCCACCTACCAGCCGCGCGCCGGCATCGCCAAGCACGACCACGTCGCCTGGGCATTCGCCCGCAAATGCGATGAGCTCGGCGTGGACATCATCCAGAACTGCGAAGTCACAGGCTTCGTGAAGGACGGCAACCGGGTGGTGGGGGTCAAGACCAACCGTGGCACCATCCACACCGAAAAAGTCGGCCTCTGCGCGGCAGGGCACAGCTCGGTGCTTGCGGAAATGGCCGGATTCCGGCTCCCCATTCAGTCCCACCCCCTCCAGGCACTCGTCTCCGAGCTCCACGAGCCCGTCCACCCCACCGTGGTCATGTCGAACCACGTCCACGTTTACGTCTCCCAGGCGCACAAGGGCGAACTGGTCATGGGCGCCGGCGTGGACTCCTACAACGGCTACGGCCAGCGCGGATCATTCCACGTGATCGAGCACCAGATGGCCGCCGCCGTCGAACTCTTCCCGATCTTCGCCCGGGCCCACGTGCTCCGGACCTGGGGCGGGATCGTGGACACCACCATGGATGCCTCCCCGATCGTGGGAACCACCCCGGTGGAGAACATGTTCGTCAACTGCGGCTGGGGAACCGGCGGCTTCAAGGGCACGCCGGCCGCCGGTCTGACGTTCGCGCACACGATCGCCACCGGAACACCGCACAAACTGAACAAGCCCTTTGCCCTCGAGCGCTTCGAAACCGGCGCCCTGATCGATGAACACGGCGCCGCCGCCGTGGCCCACTAGAAAGAGGTACGGACATGCTCCTGATTTCCTGCCCCAACTGCGGCTCCCGGGACGAGACCGAATTCCACTACGGCGGCCAGGCCCACGTGCCCTACCCCGAAAACCCGGCAGAGCTCACCGACCGGGAATGGGCCGAGTACCTGTTCTACCGCGACAACACCAAGGGCGCCTTCGCCGAACGCTGGCTGCACAGCACCGGGTGCCGGCAATGGTTCAACATGCTCCGCGACACCGTCACCTACGACATCCAGGCCGTTTACCCGATGGGCCAACCGCGCCCTGACAGGGAAAACGCAGCCAAGGAAAACGCAGCCACGGGAACCGCAGCCCCCACAGTCACCAGCCCCGCTTCCCCGGAAGGAACACTCAAATGACCGCTCAGCCGCAGCCCGCGCGTCTTGGCACCGGCGGACGCATTGACCGCAGCGTCACCTGGCGCTTCACCCTGGATGGCCGCGAGTACTCCGGCCACCCCGGCGACACCCTCGCCTCCGCCCTGCTGGCCAACGGCCGGCTGCGGGCGGGCAACTCCCTGTACGAGGACCGGCCCCGCGGCATCATGTCCGCCGGCGTCGAGGAATCCAACGCCCTGGTCAAGATCGCCGCCCGGTTCCCGGGCCACGTGGCCGAGTCCATGCTCCCCGCCACCACGGTGTCCCTTGTGGACGGACTCAGCGCCGAACTGCTCAACGGACTGGGCAAGCTGGATCCGGACGAGGACCGTGCCGAGTACGACAAGAAGTACGTCCACACCGACGTCCTCGTGGTCGGCGGCGGCCCGGCGGGCCTGGCCGCAGCGCGCGAAGCTGTCCGCTCCGGCGCCCGGGTCATCCTCATTGACGACCAGCCCGAACTCGGCGGCTCGCTCCTGTCCGGATCCACCGATCCGGCCCTCGTGGACACCATCGAAGGGCAGCCCGCCCTGGAATGGGTGGCCGATGTTGAAGCCGAACTGATCTCCGCGGCCGAATGCACGGTCCTGAACCGCACAACGGCCTTCGGCTCCTACGACGCCAACTACTTCATCGCGGCCCAGAACCGGACGGACCACCTCTTGACCCCGGCCGCGCCCGGTGTGTCCCGCCAGCGGATTTGGCACATCCGTGCCAAGCAGGTTGTCCTGGCCCCGGGCGCCCACGAACGGCCCCTGGTCTTTGAAAACAACGACCGCCCCGGCATCATGCTCGCCTCGGCGGTCCGCAGCTACCTCAACCGCTACGCCGTCGCGGCCGGTTCCCGGGTGGTCATCAGCACCACCAACGACAGCGCCTACGCCCTGGCCGCCGACCTCCGCGCCGCCGGCATCAAGGTCGAGGCCGTCGTCGACGCCCGTCCGCAGCTGAGCGAAACCGCCTCGGCAGCAGCCGCGGCCGGAACGCGGGTACTGATCGGCAGCGCCGTCGCCAACACCACGGCTGCTTTGTCCGGCGACGGCCGGCTCCTCGGCGTCACCGTCCGGAGCATCAACGACGCCGGCGAACTCACCTCGGGCATTGAACAACTCGCCTGCGATCTGCTGGCCGTCTCCGGCGGCTGGTCACCGGTGGTGCACCTGCACTCCCAGCGCCAGGGCAAACTGCGTTGGGACGAGGACCTCGCGGCCTTCGTCCCCAACAGCGTGGTTCCCAACCAGCAGGTGGCCGGCTCGGGCCGCGGCAGCTTCGACCTCGAGGACTGCATCGCCGAAGGCATCTCCGCCGGGGCCGCGGCAGTCATCGCTGCCGGCTTCAGCTCCACCACCGACCCCGCAACCCCGACGCCGCCGCGCGCCTCCGCCCCGACCCGCCAGCTCTGGCTCGTCCCCGGGCAGAAGGGCGGCCCCGAGGACTGGCACCACCACTTCGTCGACTTCCAGCGCGACCAGTCCGTGGCCGACGTCCTGCGCTCCACCGGGGCCGGCATGCGCTCGGTGGAACACGTCAAGCGCTACACCTCGATCAGCACCGCGAACGATCAGGGCAAGACCTCCGGGGTGAACGCGATCGGCGTCATCGCCGCGGCCCTCAAGCACGGCGGCGGGTCTGCCGAAGGCACGCCGAGTATCGGCGAAATCGGCACCACCGCGTACCGCGCCCCCTTCACCCCCGTGGCGTTCGCCGCCCTGGCCGGACGCCAGCGCGGCGAACTGTTCGACCCGGCCCGCCTGACCTCCATCCACCCGTGGCATGTCGCCCAGGGTGCGCTCTTCGAAGATGTCGGCCAGTGGAAGCGGCCGTGGTACTACCCGCAGGACGGCGAGGACATGGACACCGCGGTCCTGCGCGAATGCGCCGCCGTCCGGGAATCCGTGGGCTTCATGGACGCCACCACCCTGGGCAAGATCGAAATCCGGGGCAAGGACGCCGGCGAGTTCCTGAACCGGATCTACACCAACGCGTTCAAGAAACTGGCCCCGGGCTCGGCCCGCTACGGCGTCATGTGCACCCCGGACGGGATGATCTTCGACGACGGCGTCACCCTGCGCCTGGATGAGGACCGGTTCTTCATGACCACCACCACCGGCGGCGCCGCCAAGGTGCTGGACTGGCTGGAGGAATGGCTGCAGACCGAATGGCCGGAACTGGATGTGCACTGCACCTCCGTCACCGAGCAGTGGTCCACGATCGCCGTCGTCGGGCCGAAATCCCGGGCCGTCCTGGCCAAACTCGCTCCGGAACTGGCAGCCGACGGCGGCCTCGACGCCGAGGCCTTCCCGTTCATGACGTTCCGCGAGACCACCCTGGCGTCCGGCGTCCAGGCCCGGATCTGCCGGATCTCGTTCTCCGGCGAACTGGCCTACGAAATCAACGTCCCGTCCTGGTACGGGCTGAGCACCTGGGAAGCGGTGGCGGCGGCCGGGGCGGAGTTCAACATCACCCCGTACGGCACCGAAACCATGCACGTGCTGCGTGCCGAGAAGGGCTACCCGATCGTCGGCCAGGACACCGACGGGACCGTTACCCCGCAGGACGCCGGCATGGAATGGGTGGTGTCCAAGGTCAAGGACTTCATCGGCAAGCGCTCTTACGCCCGTAAGGACGCCGGCCGCGCCGACCGCAAGCACCTGGTCAGCGTCCTCCCCGTGGACGGCACCATCCGGCTCCCCGAAGGCACCCAACTGGTGGAGCAGGGCATCACCGTCAACCCCGCCTACGGCCCCGTCCCCATGCAGGGATTCGTGACCTCGAGCTACCACAGCGCCGCACTGGGCAGGTCGTTTGCCCTGGCCCTGATCAAGAACGGCCGCAACCGCATCGGCGAAACCCTCGTGGCCGCCGCCGGCGACGAGCTTGTGGACGTAGTCGTCGCAGAAACCGTACTTTTTGACTCTGAAGGGACCCGCAAAGATGGCTGACACAGCAGCACTCGAAAATTCCAAGAAGATCCAGACCCTCCGGAGGAGCCCGGCGTCACTCCTGGGCGCGGCTTTTGAAGCGGGATCCGTGGCGGGCGTCGTGGCGCTGCGTGAGGTGCCGTTCCTGACCATGGCGGGGCTCCGGGTCGATCCGGCCGGCGACGCCGGGGAGCGGCTGGGCACCCTCACGGGAGGCCTGCCTTCCGCGTCCGGGGAGGTCCGCAGCAGCGGCGACACCGCGGTGCTGTGGCTGGGTCCGGCAGAATTCCTGCTCGTGGCGCCCGCGGAATCCCATGAAAGCCTGGGCGGCGAACTCCCCCGGACACTCATCGCAGCACTGGGGGACGGCGAGGGCCAGGTGGTGGACCTCTCCGCCAACCGCACCACGCTCGAACTCACCGGTCCCCGGGCGCGGGCTGTGTTGGAGAAGGGCTGCGCCCTGGACCTGCACCCCCG
Organism: uncultured Actinomycetota bacterium; assembly: GCA_963810895.1. Lineage (GTDB taxonomy): Bacteria > Actinomycetota > Actinomycetes > Actinomycetales > Micrococcaceae > Arthrobacter. The sequence goes on along the minus strand of CAWEPM010000016.1, from coordinate 52,969 downwards.
CGTGTTCAAGCCGGGGACGGCGCTGTCCACGGAAATCGGCGGCATCCCGGCCATTCTGTGGAAGACCGCGGACGAGACCTACCGGATCTTCCCGCGGGCATCCTTTGCGGAGTTCCTGGGCCGCTGGCTCCTCGATGCCATGCGTGAATTTGCGACCCCCGAGGTTCCCTGATGGCGCTCAGCGTCCTGGACCTGTTTTCTGTTGGCATCGGGCCGTCCTCCTCCCACACGGTCGGCCCGATGCGGGCAGCCAAGCGCTTCGCCGACGGACTCAAAAGCGATGGGCAGCTGAGCTCAACTGCGCGAGTGCAGGCCGAACTGTTCGGTTCGCTGGGTGCTACCGGCCGGGGACACGGCTCGGACAAGGCCGTGGTCCTGGGCCTTCAGGGCCAGGACCCCGAGACCGTGGACACCGGCACTGCCGATGACCAGGTGGCCGCCGCAGCGCTGGATGCGGAGCTGCGGCTCGGCGGCCACCACCGGGTAAACTTCAACTGGGACGAGGACGTGGTCCTGCACCGCCGCAAGTCGCTGCCGGCTCACCCCAACGGCATGACCTTCCGGGCCCTGGACCACGCCGGGGCAGTACTGAAGGAACGCAGCTACTACTCGATCGGCGGCGGCTTTGTGGTTGACGGCAATGTCCAGGGCGTGGACCAGGTGGTGGCCGACGACACCGTGTTGCCCTACCCCTTCACCACGGCGAATGAACTCCTGGACATCTGCCGCCGCGAGGACATGTCCATCTCCGACGTCATGCTCGCCAACGAACTCGTGTGGCGCAGCGAGGCCGAACTCCGGGAAAAGCTCCTGGCACTGTGGGCCGTCATGCGCCAGTGCGTGGACAACGGCTGCGCGGCCGAGGGCATCTTGCCCGGCGGGCTGAACGTCACCCGCCGCGCCCCCGCCCTGTTCCGGACGCTGGCGGCCACCGCCGTCAGCGTCGGGAACCAGGCCCGGACCCCGTCCCTTGCCCAGGTCCCCGCCGACCCGCTGCTCGCCATGGAATGGGTGAACCTGTTCGCCCTGGCCGTCAACGAGGAAAATGCCGCGGGCGGCAGGATCGTCACGGCCCCCACCAACGGCGCCGCCGGAATCGTGCCGGCCGTGCTGCACTACTACGTCAAGTTCGTCCCGGGAGCCGACGACGACGGCGTCGTCCGCTTCCTCCTGGCGGCGGCCGCCGTCGGGATCCTGTTCAAGATCAACGCCTCCATCTCCGGAGCGGAGGTCGGCTGCCAGGGTGAGGTCGGATCGGCGTGCTCCATGGCGGCGGCGGGACTGTGCGAAGTGCTGGGCGGCACCCCGGAGCAGGTGGAAAACGCCGCCGAAGTCGGGATCGAACACAACCTCGGCCTGACCTGCGACCCCGTCGGCGGGCTGGTGCAGATCCCCTGCATCGAACGCAACGCCATTGCCAGCGTCAAAGCCATCAACGCCGCCCGCCTGTGCCTCCACGGCGACGGCAGCCACAAAGTCTCGCTGGACAAAGCCATCAAAACCATGCGTGAAACAGGAGCGGACATGAAAACCAAGTACAAGGAAACCTCCCGCGGGGGCCTCGCCGTGAACGTCGTGGAGTGCTGATCATGGCCGGCGACCAGACACTCGAAACCGTGGAGCACATCCTGACCCTGGACTGCCCGGAAACGCGCGGGATCGTCCACGCGGTATCCGGATTCCTGCTGGATCAAGGCTGCGACATCCTCGAGAGCAAACAATTCGACTCACAGTTGGACGGCCACTTCTTCATGCGGCTCCACTTTGCCTCGGCCGGGGACCAGGCCACGCTCGATTCGCTCAGGGACGCCTTCGTGCCGGTAGCCGAAAAATTCGGCATGCACTGGGAGCTGCGGCGGCACGGGACCAAACGGCGGGTCCTGATCATGGTCTCGAAATTCGAGCACTGCCTCAACGACCTGCTGTACCGGGCACGCACCGGCGAACTGCCCATCGAGATCGTCGGCGTCGTCTCCAACCACCCCGATCACAGGCGGACCGTCGAATGGCACGGGATCCCCTTCTTCCATGTGCCCGTCACCCCGGACACCAAGCCTGCGGCCGAACAACGGCTCATGGAACTGGTCGACCGGATGGACGTCGAACTGGTGGTCCTGGCCCGTTACATGCAGGTCCTCAGCGACAACCTCACGCGCCTGCTGGATGGCCGTGCCATCAACATCCATCACTCTTTCCTGCCCAGCTTCAAGGGCGCGAAGCCCTACCACCAGGCGCACGCCCGGGGTGTGAAGACGGTCGGCGCCACCGCCCACTATGTCAACGCGGAGCTGGACGAAGGGCCCATCATCTCCCAGCAGGTGGTGGAGGTGGATCACACCTTCGGGCCCGACGATCTGGTTGCCGCGGGACGCGATACCGAGTGCAAGGCACTCTCCAGTGCCGTCCGCTGGCACTGTGAGGGACGCGTGTTCCTCCAGGGCAACAGGACCGTCATCCTGCGCTAAGGTCGGTGCAGCGTCGGCTCTGGTGCGCGGCTAGGCTTCAACTGACCCAACCCGTCCGCCTATGCCAGGCCGCACTGCACTCCTGAGGACTTTCCCAATGCCGGAATCCCGCGACGCCGCTACCGCTCCCGCCTACGTCCTGCGGGGTACCCTCCTCACCGACGGCGCGTCTACCGCGGACTCCGTGGTGGCGGTGACAGGCGGCCGGATCGCCTACGCGGGACCCGGCAGCGGCTTCGATGCCGCGCAGTTTCCGGGCGCGGAGGAACTCCCGCTGCCGCCCGGCACGTCGCTGCTTCCCGGGCTCGTTGACCTCCACTGCCACGGCGCAGCGGGCGGCGGATTCCCGAGCGGAGATGACCAGGCGTGCCGGGAGGCGGTGGACTTCCTGCACCGCAGCGGGACCACCAGCCTGCTGGCCAGCCTGGTCACCGCCTCCCGAAGCGAGCTGCTCCGGTCGCTCGGCATACTCAAGGTCCTGGCGGCCGAGGGCCTCATAGCGGGCGTCCATTCCGAGGGGCCCTTCCTCTCCCCTGCCCGCTGCGGCGCGCAGAACCCCCGCTGGCTCCGGGACCCGGATCCTGAACTGCTCCGGCATATGCTGGCGGCTGCGGGAGGGACTCTGCGGACCATGACCTACGCCCCCGAACTGCCGGGTACCAGCGAACTGCTCCGGACGCTCACGGATAACGGCGTCACTCCCTCGCTGGGCCACACCGACGCCGACGCCCGGCTGACGGCCGCCTCGCTGGCCGAAGCCGCGGACCTCATCGGCAGCGCTGCAGCGCGCGGGGGCTTCGGGTCGCATGCCCGGCCCACGGTGACCCACCTGTTCAACGGCATGCCGCCGCTGCACCACCGGAGTCCCGGGCCGGTCGCCGCGTGCCTGCGGATGGCGGCCGCGGGCACGATTGTGGTCGAGCTCGTCGGCGACGGCGTCCACCTCGACCCGGGGACGGTCCGGATGGTGTTTGACTTGGTCGGGCCCGCGAGCATTGCGCTGGTGACGGACTCCATGGCGGCCACCGGGCTGCCCGATGGCGACTACGAGCTCGGCTCCTCGGAGGTGGTGGTGCACGACGGCGTGGCCACCCTGAGGAGCAACGGTGCCCTCGCCGGGGGCACGGCGACCCTACTGGAGGTTGTCCGCGCCACGATCGCTTCGGGTGTGAGTGCTGCCGACGCCGTGATGGCGGCGACCCTGGTGCCTGCCCGCGTCCTGGGCCTGGAAACCGAGATCGGAGGCCTGCGGTCGGGCATGCGCGCCGACATCATCGCCGTCGACCCGAGCTTCGAACTGGTGACCGTCCTGCGCGGCGGCCGGATCCTGGAAGCCCCCGCCTGACCCTGGTTCCAGCCGACCAGCGGGGTTATTCGCGGGTGATGGGGAGTTTGGTCGTCTTGGGCTCTGCCAGCGCCTGCTCCGGCAACGGCGTGCGGACTTCGAGGACGCCGTCCTTGTAGGTGGCCTTGATATCTTCCTCCTTCACATCCGGCGGCAGCGGCAGGGTGCGGAGGAATGAGCCGTAGCGGAACTCGGACCGGTAGCTGTCCTTGCCCTTCTCTTCTTTTTCCTCCTGGCGCTCGGCGCGGATTTGGAGGGCCCCGTCAACCACCGAGACGTCGATGTCCTTGTCCGGGTCCAGCCCGGGCGCCTCGGCCCGGACAACAAGCGTGTTGCCGTCGAGGAACTCCTCGACGCGGATCGGCATCGGCTGGTTCTCCGCCTGGAACATCCGGTCCATGGCGTCCATCAGCTCCGACGGTGACCTGCGGAACAAATCGACCGGGCTGCTCCGGAATCTGTCCGGCCAGCGGCCGGAATGGAACGGTGACCACTTGTGCAATTCAGACATGACAGATCTTCCTGTGACTTGCGATTGGGTGCCCGAGACGGGCCGATACCTCCAGTAGACGCCTGTGGACAAGGTCCGGGCAGGGACTAAAGACCCACGCCGGACGGCGGCCGCTGCGGAAGTTTCACGCGGTCCGGGTTGTTGTTCTGATAGTGGGAAAGAATCAACGTCCGGAAAGGAGCCCGCCATGATTCGCATCGCTATTGTGCTCGGAAGCACCCGGCCAGGACGCCTCGGAAAGGCCGTCGCCGAGTGGGTGAACTCCAGGGCATCAGAACGCGGCGATGCCACCTTTGGCGTCCTCGACGTCGCCGACTTCCGCCTCCCGATTCTCGACGAGCCGCTGCCGCCCTCCTTCGGCCGGTACAGCCACGCACATACGAAGGCCTGGTCCGACGCTGTCGACGGGTTCGACGGCTACATCTTCGTCACCGGCGAGTACAACCACTCGATCCCCGGGGCACTGAAGAACGCCATGGACTACCTGTACAAGGAGTGGAACAACAAGGCGGCCGGGTTCGTCAGCTACGGAAGCAGCGGCGGCATCCGGGCCGTCGAACACTTGCGGGCGGTGGCCGGCGAGCTGCAGATGGCGGATGTCCGGGCCCAGGTCGCGCTGCCGTTCGCCACAGAGTTCGAGAACTACCGCACTTTCATTCCCACAGCGGCCGCGGAGAAGAGTCTGCAGATCCTGTTCGACCAGGTGGTCGCCTGGGCCGGGGCCCTGAAGACCCTCCGCCCCGACCGGGCCCACGGCAATGACTCCGGTGTCGCTGCCTAACGCGTTCCAGCAGCCTTGAGTCAACCGGCGCGGGCCTAGGCCGGGGTCTCCGCCCTCCGACGCCGTCGACGGACGGGGGGTGAGTCCCCGGCGTGGGGTGCCGGGGCTTGAGGGCTGGGCGGGGACGTTTCCGGGCTTTGACCGGAATCGGGAACGAGGACACGGACCGTGCCACCGGTTGCTTCCCGTGCACCGCCACCCGCGGCGCTCCGAAGGTAGTCAAGGGCTCCCTCTTCACTGAACCCGAAGTCCCTCACCAGCGTCCGCAACGCCAGCCCGGCCAGCACCCGGGAGAGCTGCGCCGAGGACAGATCCGCGCTGGCCCCGGACCTGATCGCCAGCTGTTGGACCAAACGCAGCGTCCGGGAGACCTGGCGGGCTAAACGCGCTGCTGCGGTGATGTCTGCGCTCGTGAAGACATGCGGCCATGGTGCATACAGGTTCACGGCGGCACGGAAAACTTGTGGAGGGACCAGCGGGACGGAGAGGAGCGACCCTACCCCTTCGGCCGCGGCGGCGCTGGCATACCCGGGCCAGCGGCGTTCCAAGGAGGTGTCCCCCACGGACACAAATTCCCCGCTGCGAACCGCCGTGCGGGCCGGCCCGTCGTCAAAGGAGCGCTGTGCCTCATCCGCGGCCCGCGCCGGTGCGCTCCCCGCGGTAAGGGTGATGGCTTCCCCGGACCGGAGAAATGTGATCGCCCAGCTGATCCCCCGGCTGGGACCGCCGATGTCGCCGACGAGCTCACTCACGACCTCGCTGAGGAAGGCGCCGATATCCGGGTTGTTGAAGTGCGTCTCCCAGAAAGCGGCGTGAGGATCCTGCCTGCTGTCTGTTGCCGTTCCTTGGGTCATGTTCCACGCTCGAGATCAAGGCACGCAGCTCACTGCTGAACCGATGAAAACAGCATACGTCCGCGCAGACACCGCTGCGCCGCCAATCTGCCGGCCCAATTCGCCGGCCCAATGCCGCCCAATGTCCCACCCAATCTGCCGGCGCCGAAGGTCCCCTTGCCGGGCCGCGCCGCGGCGGCCCAGGGAAGTTCAAACGTCCTGCCCTGGACCGCCTGCCCCGGCTTCAACACCAGTCGCGGAGGACCCGTCCGCCGTGGCACCACTATCTATACCCGCGTTCGGCCGGTCCTAAAAGAGCCATTGTGCCCGTAGCGGCTCGCTACCGGAACATCAACAATGCGGGCCACATCCCCGCGTTCCGGATCCCACTTTCCGGGCGTGCGGTTGACTGACATTTGGGCCCGGAATACGATTTCTTCAGGCGCCCCGATGCAACCCCCAATGGCATTGGGGCGCTTCCATGCCCGCCGCGGGGTTTCTTGAGCCTAGAGGGCCTGAACGGCCGGCTTGGCACCGGTGCTGACAGGAAACTCCCTAGCCGAGTGGGGCGCGGCCCTGGCCGGGGCGCAATACCTGCCACATGCCCCGCATGCCCGCCTCCGGCCCAAAACCGGTGTCGCGGTACAGTTTTTCGGCTTCCGGCGTGGAGAACAGGCCGAAGAAGGCGTTCCCGCCGGCCATCTCAGAAACCTGGGCGCTCAGCCGCTCGACGACGGTACGCCCCAGGCCACGCCTGCGATGATCCGGGTGCACGGCAATATCCTGGGCGTAGAAGAAGAAGGCTCCGTCGCCGACCACCCGGCCCATCGCCACGATGTTCCCCTTTTCGTCCTCCACCACCGTTCCGCAGCATGATGCCGCCAATGACGCCGGGATCGCAGCCCAGCGGAAGGCTTGCGCCCAGCCGACAAGTTCCGCGAGCTGCCGATGTTCGGTGACCGTAGGCACACGGTCAACTACGTTGTATTCCATGCCTTCTCCTGTGGGGTCGCGCGGGTTTATCTGATGATCGCCACTCCGCGGACCATGCCATCCGCAGAGGCCGCCACTATAACAGCGGGACATCATGACAGCGGGGCAAGGCCAACTCCTGGAGCGGCCGGTCCATGAGAACCCCTCAAGGCAGTCCTTCGATGGCCCCACCCACGCACGAACGATTCTGCCTTCTCAGGACGGCCGCGCGTGGATGGAGTCCGACGAACCGGGATCACCTTGTGAAAGCCGGAGGACATTGTTGATTGCCGGCTGCGGCTTTTCGCGTCAGAGTTTGGGAGTGTCAAGCGCTGGCGGGTTTTCACGGATCATGGACGACGACGGCGTTCCATCGGGTGAGCATCTGAGACCCGGGGCTTTGTTCCCACCCGCATTTCACCCCCGGCGGATGAGGTCCACTCCGGCGTCCAGGCGCAGGATGAACTTGGCCCGCGATGCTCGGAGCCGACAGCCCAACTGGTAGAGGAGCTTCCCATGTCGAGACCTCACCCAATCATCCTGGGGTCCATCGCGCTCGGGGCCGCCGTCGCGCTGCTGACCGGGTGCAGCCCTGCCAGCCCGCCGGCGGCCACTCCCAGTCCCAGTCCCACCGTGACCGTCTCGAGCCCGCCGGCAAGCACGTCGCAGGTTTGCGCCGCTGTAGATGCCCATGCCGCGGCCCTGGCGAATTTCAAGGCCACGCTCAAGCCCGATGCCACGGTCGAGGAGGTCCGCGCGGCCCAGGAGGAAGTCACGAAGACCTATGAAGATCTCGTCAAAGCGGGCGAGAACCTCGCCCAGGAGCGGGCCGATGCCGTCAAGGCGGCCGAAGCCAAGTTCAATGCCGCCGTCGCCGCGGTGCCGGACGACGCCACTTTGACTCAGGCAACTAATTCCCTCCGCGACGAGGCCTCGAACGTCGAGGCCGCCATTCGTGACCTCAGGGCTGAGGTCAAGTGCTAGAACCCTGAACCGGATCCCGACACGATCTCGCTACACGATTGCCTGGATACATCCAAGGCTGTACTTTGAATTCGTGGACACACTAACGCACGCCCCTGTGCTGGCGCGGTTCGGCTATGCCGTCTCGGACCCGACCAGGGCCAGGATCCTGCTAGCACTGGCCGAGGCGCCGGCCTATCCGTCCGATCTCGCCGACTCGCTCGGGGTCTCGCGCCAGAGCATGTCCAACCATCTCACCTGCCTTCGCGGCTGCGGACTCGTGGTGGCTGTTCCAGACGGTCGGCGGAACCGCTATGAGCTCGCCGATGCTCGGCTCGGCCACGCGATCGGCGACCTGCTCGGCGTCGTCCTGGCCGTGGACCCTGCCTGCTGCGCCCCCGACGGGACGTGCCTGGCATGACGGGCACCCAAGTGGCACCCAGTCCCGTCCGCCGCGCCGTGCTGAACCGCCGCATCCGGATGTTCGCGGCCGCGACCATCAGCTACAACATCGTTGAAGCCGCCGTCGCTCTCTGGGCCGGGGGCGTCGCCAACTCCTCCGCGCTGATCGGGTTCGGCCTGGATTCGGTGATCGAGGTCGCGTCCGCCGTCGCCCTGTCCTGGCAGTTTTCCGCCAGGCATCCGGAGCGGCGTGAGCACCTGACGCTGCGGATGATCGCGTTCTCCTTCTTCGCCCTCGCCGCCTTCGTCACTTTCGACTCCGTGACGTCCCTGGCGGGCGGCGGCGAGGCGCGGCATTCGACGCCGGGCATCGTCATCGCCGCGCTGAGCCTTGTCATCATGCCGGTGCTGTCCTGGTTGCAGCGCAGGGCCGGCCGGGAACTCGGGTCCCGGACGGCTGTGGCCGATTCCAAGCAGACCCTGCTGTGCACGTACCTCTCCGCCGTTCTGCTGCTCGGGCTGGTCCTGAACAGCACGCTGGGCTGGTGGTGGGCGGACGCCGGTGCCGCGCTCGTCATCGCTGTCATCGCTGTCCGCGAAGGCATCAACGCCTGGAAAGGCGATGTCTGCTGCGCCGTCCCGCACCCGGCAGTGCCTCTCGAGCCCGAGGCGGGCGACTGCTGCGAGGGCTGCGGTTCCACGAGCACCATCAGCCTGGGTTTGGACCTGGGCCGCAGGGACAGCTGACACACGGAATTCGAGCTGCGCAGTGATCCCTTCCTTGGCGCGTTGGTTTCTGCAGGGCAGCAGTGGACACTGTCACCCGAGGCGCATTCGCCCCGTCAGATGCAGGAATGGTCGTAGTCGAACCCTGCCGACACGTACTGGGTGATGGTGACTTTCCCGCCGGCGGTCAGCGGCGCGTCCGAGCACTTGCGTTTCGCCAGGGCAAGCGAGTTCGCTCCGCCCAGCCAGCTGGGCCGGGTGTACAGGTTGCTCGACGACGGCACTGTTCCAACGATTTGGGTCCACTGCGTTTTGGTGGAGTAAAGGCCCGTTCGGGCTCCGATGCTCGCGAAGTAGGTCGCCATCCCCTCCAGATCGGCCCGGTTCGCCGACGTGCTGGTTGACCAGCTGTTGCCGGTCTCGACATCCAGCCACCAGGTGTACGCCGCCGGGTTGCTTATCCCGCGGATGTTGGCGTCGTCATAGGCCTTGGCGTAGCCGTACATGTAGGAGCAGGCCTCCGCGACCGAGCCGGCGGTGCACTGCCCGTACGGGTTGGCCACGGTGGTTCCCCCGTAGGTGTTGCTCGTGGGCCACCAGGATCCCGCAGTACCCGGGTTAGCGGTGTTGACATACAGCGAGACCAAGGGCTGGCCAGTCCCGCCCGTGGACGTCCCCGCCCAGGACAGCTGCGTCGCCAGACACGGATTGGTGGTGTTCGCCAGGCCGTTGTTCACGCCGACAATGGCGAAGCTCTGGCCCTTTGGCAGCGTTTTGCCGCATTGAGGCCACGACACATCGTTGCCGGGTCCTGCAGCCGCAGCTGCCTGGGCCGGCGTGCCGGCAAGCATCAGTGCGGCGCAGGCGGCGGCCGCAAGCAGCGCCCGGAAACGCGAAGCAAAGGGTGTGAGGGGCATGGTGGGCCTTCCCGTCGGTTCTGCTGGACAGTTAGCACAGCTTGGCCGCCCCGGGGTTACACGGTCAAGGCTTCCGGCCGAAGCGGTAGTGGGCTCACAAGGTTGATGAAGTCCGGACTTTCCGCATTTCGCGGGGTCCGGCGGGGTAGCCGCCGCGGCGGCTGGCCAGGATGATGGCGAGGGCTGCCGCCGTCGGGATTGCTGCCGCCAGCGGCACGAACCGGGCGCCGACGGCGCTCAGGGCCAGGGCGCCATACCCGGCGCCGACGGCGATGCCCAGCTGGATGGTGACCACCGTCAGGCCGTTGGCCGCGTCCTTGTGCTCTCCGCCGGCGCGGAGGATCGCCGCCTGGTTGTAGATGCCGAGGGCCCCGAACGCGGCCCCCCACAATGTCACCAGCGCAAGTTCCCCCACCCAGGTGCCGCCCAGCACGGGCAAGAGGGCGAAGGCTCCCACGAGCACGGCCACCGCGGACAGCAGGGAGCGTCGCGGACGGGAATCCGCCGTCAGGCCCGCAATCCAGATCCCCACGAGGCTGGCGACCCCCACCACGGACAGGGAAATGCCCGTGACGGCATCCGGCAGGCCGGAGCTCTGGAGGAACGGAGCGATGTACGTGAAGAGGGTGAAGTGCCCCAGGAGCAGGAGCGGCCAGGCCGTGGCCACGGCCACCACGCCTGGCAACCTCAGGGCTCCGCGCAGCGACGGTGTTGTAGCGCTGCCCCCGTCCGGAGCCGCGGGGAGCATCCAGACCGCCAGCAGAGCTAGGACACCTCCGACTCCCGCCAGGACAAGGAAGGAGTCGCGCCACGTCAGCACCGATCCCATGAGCGTGCCGATCGGAGCGCCGACGGCCAGGGCGATGCTGGTTCCACTGAAGACGATGGCCATGGCCTTTCCGACCGAGTGCGCCGGAACGATCCGCGCCACGTACGGGGCCATGCTGGACCACAGCATCCCGTGCGCCACGCCGCCCAGGAGCCTGGCGGCAATGGCCAGGCCCAGGACGGGGCTGGATGCCAGCAGCACGTTGCTGACAGCGAACGCGAGGACGGTCGTGATCAACAAGGTTTTGCGGGGAATCCGCCCGCCCAGCAGCCTGGACAGGGGAAGTGCGGTGAAAACGATGACGGCCGCGTAGGCGGCCGTCAGGGAACCCACGGCCGATTCCTCCACCCCCAGGTCGCGGCTGATCTGCGGCAGCAGCCCCGATGGCAGGAGTTCGGTGGTGACGGCCGTGAAACCCGCTGCGGCGAGGATCAGCAGGCCGCCCCGCGGGAACTTCGGGGCGGGGACCGATCCCTCGGACGGGGCCTGTGGTGATGCGGCGGGCGCCGGTGTTTCGGCGATGGACGGCTCTGGTGTCACGGGTGCTTCCTCATGATTCGTGTCCGGTGGGGTGCGGCCGTTCGGAGTGTCGTGGAGCGGGGAATCAGCCCGGCCCTGGCGGGGCCGCGGGCTCGGAACCAGGTCGGTTCGCGGCGTGCGTCAGGCCCGGGGCCGGACGGTGTCAGGCGTCGTGGGCGAGGTTGCTGGAGAGCTCGCGGTGGGCGCCGGCCTGGTCCTGGAGTTCCTTGGCCCGGGTCTCGAATACTCCGACGGCGTCGGCGCCGGCAGCGAAGCGTAGCGGCGGCTCCTCCAGCTCGGCGAGTTGGATCAGGGCGTCGGCGAGCTTGGCCGGGTCCCCGCCCTGCTGTCCGTCCATGCTTTGCCAGGCGGCGACGGTCTGCCGGGTGCGCTCGGCGTAGTCCTCGATGGTGGACTCGGCGTAGCTGCGTGGATTCCGGGGTGAGCAGTTCGGTGCGGAAGAACCCGGGCTCCACGATCATGGTGCGGATCCCGAAGGGTGCGACTCTCGGGGGCCAGGGATTCGGCCCAGCCCTCGACGCCGAACTTCGACGCGGCGTAGGCGCTGAGGAACTCTCCGCCCGCGATGCCGGCGGTGGAGGAGATCGTGACCACCAGGCCGGAGCGCTGGGCCCGCAAGACCGGCAGGGCCGCGCGGGTGACGTTCATGGGCCCGAACATGGTGGTTTCGATCTGTGCCCGGAAGTCCTCCGGGGTGATTTCCTCGAAGAACCCGGCGTAGAAGTTGCCGGCGTTGTTGACGAGGACGTCGATCCGGCCGAACCGCTCGACGGCGGCACGCATGGCCGCTTCCGCCGCGGCGGGATCGGTGACGTCGAGCTGCACGGCCAGCAGGTTCTCGTTTTCGCCGATGGCCTGGGCTACCTTTTCCGCGTTGCGGCCGGTGGCGACCACCGCGTGGCCGGCGGCCAGGGCCGCCTTCGCGATGTCGGTGCCCATGCCGCGGCCGGCACCCGTGATGAACCAGACCTTCTTCTCGGTCATGTTGTCTTTTTGCCCGTCATGTATTCCTGCCCTGCCGTGTATTCCTGTTCAGTCATGAGGTGGTTCTGTCTTTCCTTGGTTACGTGTTCCCGGCTGCGCGTGGGAGCGCAGCTCAGGGACGGTGGTTTCACCGGCGGGATCGCCGGTGACGGTTGTTTCGGGAGGCGATGCCGCCCAGCTGGCGAGGAAGGCCAGCGCGTTTTCGGACGCGGAGCCGGGCTCCGCGCGTGAAGGTGAACAGGGTTTGTCCCTCATCGCCGGGAAGGTGCCAGCGTTTCGTACTGCAGGGACAAGTCCCCGGCGACCGGGTGGTGGAAGCGCTTGGTCCCCGCGGTGTGGATCCGCACGTCGTGCCCGGCCCATAGCGCGGCGAACATCCCGCTGCGCGTGGTGAGCTCTCCGACCAGCTCGTTGAGCGCCCGGTCGTGCGGGTTCCTCCCCGCTTCCAAGCGCAGCATCGCGACCGTGGTGGCCGCGATCGCGCGCCAATCGGGGTAGAAGTCACCTGCGTGCGGATCGAGGAACAGGTAGCGTGCCTGGTTCGGCAGCCGGCCCGGAGTGTCTGGCACCGCCGGTGCGGCGGAGTTGAACACGTCCGCGTACAGCGCACGGCCCAGCAGGTTGGCGGCCAGCACGTCCGAACGGCCGTTCTGCACCATAGCGGCCACCCCGGTCATACCGTCCAGCAGGCGCAGCACCCCCGGACGGACCCGCTGCTGCGCCGGCCGGCGCGGCGCCCGGCGCGACGGCGTGTTGGCCGTCCGCGCCAGATCCATCAGGTGCGCCCGCTCGGCCTCGTCCAGCTGAAGGGCAGAGGCCACGGCCTCAAGCACAGTGTCTGAGACGCCGCGTAGGCTGCCGCGTTCCAGCCGCGTGTAGTAATCCGTGCTCACCCCGGCGAGCTGCGCCACTTCCTCACGGCGCAGGCCCGGCACCCGGCGCAGCTCCCCGTAACTGGGGATGCCGGCCTGCTCCGGGCTGACCTTCGCGCGCCGCGAGATCAGGAACTCACGGATTTCCTCTTTTCTGTCCACATCCACCACGCTACGCAGGCCGGGCGTCCGGTGGCAGTGTCTGTCAGACACCCCCAAACCGCTTGAAAAATCAGAGGCCGGTCACCACACCGGGGTCTCGGGAACCACGGACGGGGCCGCGGCGAGGGGCTGCCACAATTGCAACCGGACGGCCGGCACCCGGACAATGGTGCCCATGACCGCCGTGACCCTGTTCGCCTTTGCCGGGCTGTGCCTGTTGCTCTCCGTCACCCCCGGCCCGGATACGTTCCTGGTGCTTCGGATCTCGCTGCAGAGTGCCGTGGCCGGCATTGCCGCGGCGCTCGGTTCGGCTGTGGCATCCATGGTCTGGGCCGCGCTGGTGGGCGTGGGGCTCGCCGCGGTGCTGGAGGACTCCGCGGAAGTGTTCCGCTGGCTAAAGATCGCAGGCGGGTTGTACCTGCTGTATCTGGGAATCTCGTCGCTGATCCGGGCCCGCCGCACAGCAACGCCGTCCGCAACGGCGGGGCCCGCTCCCCGCCGAAGCTACAGCCGAAAGGCAGGGTTCGGCGCCGGCGCGCTCTCCACGCTGCTCAACCCCAAGGTCGGCCTGTTCTACCTCGCCGTCGTGCCGCAATTCATTCCGCACGGCGGCAACACACTGGACACCGCCATGGTGCTGGGTGTCATCGAAAGCGTCATCGGTTTTCTCTATCTGGTGGCCGTGTCCATCGCGGCAGCGAAGGCCATGGCCTGGCTGCAGCGCCCCCGGGTGAGCGCCTGGCTCGAACGCGGCAGCAGCGGCATCATCGCCGCACTCGGCCTAGGCGTTCTGGCATCCAGCACCAGTTCGTAGCCCTCGCCGGACGCCCGCGCTAGCGTGGAGCGGGCGTGGCGGGATCATCACTGCGGGGCGAGTTCGCCGTAAAAGTAGGATGCGGTGACGCCGCCGTCCATAAGGAAGTCGCTGCCGGTGATGAACGCGCCGTCCTGGCCCATCAGGAGCGCGCCTACGGTGCCGACCTCGTCCGGGGTGCCGCCCCGTCCTGCCGGGGATAACTCGATCATGCGCCGGTATCCCTCGCCGCGGGGGCCGGTCAGCTCATCTTTGGCGAGCGGGGTGAAGATGATGCCGGGGCTGATGGTGTTGATCCGCGCGCCCCGTTTGCCCCATCGAACGGCCTCGGCCATCACGCGGAGCGAGTTGCCGCGCTTGGCCAACTGGTAGGCGTGGAGGGAGTCCGTGACTTGATCGGGCTGAAGCATGGGGAGCGCCAGCAGTTCGTCGGCCGGCGTCATCGCGAGTGCCTTGTTTTCCTCGGGAGTCAGGGCACCCAGGCGGTGCCCTGACTGCGAGGCGATAACGACGCCGGCGCCGCCACGGGCGATGACGCTCCCGAATTCCTCGAGCAGCACGGCAGTCCCGTACAGATCCACGGCCAGGATGGTCGCCGGCGAAGCCTGGCTGGGCGAGACCCCTGCGGCGTGTATGACACCCGTGACGTCGCCGAAACCCGTGGCCGCCTCGACCAGGCCGCGAATGGACTGGCGCGAGGAAACGTCGACGGTCATTGTGCTGACGTCGAATCCGGCATTGCTCATTACTTCGGCCGCCGCGTCGGCGTTGGCCTGGTTCAGATCCGCCAGCACAACCTTCTTGCCCGCACTGACGCGGCGGGCAATTGCCTGGCCGATCGACCCGGCTCCGATGACAACAACGACCTCGCCCATGATGATCTCCTGTTCTGTGGTCGATTCCGAAGTGGCAGTGATCTCCCACCGTAGAAGGCTGCACCCACTTGCGGGAGGCCCTGCCGTTACCCGTATCAACAGTGACTGCCGCATGTGCCGATTGTCGCGGTCTCCCTGTTGTATTGGCATAGCAACTCACGACAATGGAAGATCCCCTCATGGCTACATGGCTCGTCACAGGATGCTCGACCGGACTCGGCCGGGCACTCGCCCAGGCAGTGCTCGCCCACGGCCATAACGCCGTCGTCACAGCACGAAACGTCACCGCGCTGCAGGACATCGCGGCCGCTTTCCCCGAGACGGCGCTGGCACTCCCGCTCGACGTCACCGACCGGGCACAGATCACCTCGGTGGTAGAGCAGGCCCGGACGCGCTTCGGGGGCATCGACGTGCTGGTCAACAATGCCGGTTACGGGTACCGCGCCGCTGTTGAGGAAGCGGACGACGCCGACATCCGGCGGTTGTTCGACACCAACGTTTTCGGCGCCGTCGACATGATCAAAGCAGTCCTCCCGGACATGCGCGCGAAGAGGGCAGGGGCCATCCTGAACATCTCCTCCATCGGAGCACGCATCTCACCGGCCGGATCCGGATACTACTCGGCAACTAAGGCGGCGCTGGAAGGCCTGTCCGGGTCGCTCCACAAGGAACTGCAGCCGCTCGGCATCAACGTCACCGTCATCGAGCCCGGCGCGTTCCGCACGGACTTCGCCGGCCGCTCGCTCACCCAGTCGGCGACGGCGATTCCGGACTACGCGGAGACGGCCGGGAAGCGGCGCAAGGAGAACGACACGGTCCACGGCACCCAGCCAGGCGATCCGGCGAAGGCCGCAGAAGCCATCCTGGCGATCGTCGAGAGCGCGAACCCGCCGGCTCTGATGGTGCTCGGCAAAGACGCTTTCGACGCCTTTGCCGCCGTCGCCCAGGCGGAGCGCACCGAGCTGGACCAATGGCGGGATCTCAGCCTGAGCACGGGCATCGAGGGCTGAGCCTTACACACGTCTCCTGCCCGCGGGATGAGTTCAGTCGAGGCGTTTGGTCGTGTGAAAGCCCAGGGCGCCGGGTCGGGCCAGGACGAGGAGTCCGAACAGGGACAGTAAGGCTCCGGCGATCATCAGCGCCGCCATGGGGACCGCGGTGTCGGAGCCGCCCAGGCCGGCGATCGGTGCGACGATGCCGGCGGTGGTCCATTGCACGAGCCCGAGCACTGCTGAACTGGTGCCCGGGTGCTCCGGTACTTCCGCCGACGCGAGAGCGCCCCCGTTGGTGTTGATGAGGCCCTGCGCGACCATGAGGGCGAAGAAACTGGCCAAAGCCACCGGCAGCGGCGTGCCCCACCACAGGGCTCCGGCGAGCATGGCCACGCCCGCGGCCAGGGCGATGATCTGGCCGGTGAGGATGACCCGGCGGGTGGACACGCGGCCTGCCAGGCGCGCCGAGACGAGGGCGGCGATGGTCATGCCGCCTGCGTTGGCGGCGAAGACGATTGAGTACGCCACCGGCGACAAGCCGTTCATGTTCTGCAGGATGAACGAGGACGTGGCGACGTAGGCGAACAGGGCGATGAACGCCGAGGATGCCACCACGACGTAGCCGACGAATCGGCGGTTGGCCAGCACAGTGCGCGCGGCATGGCCGAATTCACGCAGCCCGCCGGCGTGCCGCTTCCCGGGCGGGAGGGACTCTGGAACGACGAACAGGGCGCACAGGGTCATGAGGATGCCGAGGGCCGCGAGTACCCAGAATGTCATCCGCCAGCCGGTCAGCTGCAATATGACCGCTCCGAGCAGGGGGCTGATGATCGGGGCGACGCCGCCGATGCCCATGACGATGTTGAGCGTTCGGACGAGCTGCGGGCCGTGGGCGAGGTCGACGATCACGGCGCGGCCGACGACCATCGCCCAGCCGCCGCCGAAGCCCTGCAGGAACCGGGCGATCATCAAGATCCCGACGCTCGGGGCCAGGGCACAGGCGACCGAGGCGACCGTCATCAGAATGGTGCCCGCGACCAGGGGCATACGCCGGCCGCGCTGGTCGCTGAACGGGCCGCCGACGAGCTGTCCGAGTCCCATCCCGGCGAAGAACGTCGTCAGGGTCAACTGCACGGCGGACGCCGTCGTGCCGAATTCCTCCGTCACGCGCGGGAACGCCGGGACGTACATGTCGGTCGCCAGCGGTGCGACGGCGGTGAGGAAGATGACTGTGGCGACGAGTCGCGCCGGGACGACTCCCGACGACGGCGTCCGCGTTGTGGTCGCAGACGTGCTCACGGGCGCAGGAGCACTTTGATTGCGCGACGCTCGTCCATGGCCTTGTAGCCCTCGGCTGCCTCGTCGACGCGGACGTCTCCGGGGGCGTGCATGATCGTTGCGCGCATATGCTGCTCCATCTCGTTGAATGCTGAAGGGGTCTTCTCCATCAAACGAAAGATGGGCGCATGTAGCCACGGCTCTGCTGAAACGGGTTACAGCAGACCCTCCCACCGCTTCCCGGTTTCGACGTACCGTTTCCCTATGGATAACCGAGCCGAGGTGCGAGAATTCCTGGCCTCACGCCGCGGACGCATCACCCCCGAGCAGGCAGGCCTCGAGCCCATCGGCGGCCGGCGGCGCGTGACGGGCCTCCGACGAGAAGAAGTCGCCCGCCTCGCCGGCGTCAGCGTCGACTACTACACCCGCCTGGAACGCGGAAACCTCACCGGCGTCTCCGACAGCGTCCTCGACTCAATCGCGCGTGCCTTGGAACTCGACCGCGCCGAACACGACCACCTCTACGACCTCGCCCGCACAGCGAACACCTCGAGCCGGAAACGGCCCACGACCGCCGCCCCGTCTGCCGTTCGCCCCGTGCTCCAGAACCTTCTCGACGCCATCACCGCGGCGCCCGCGTTCATCGGGAACAACCGGATGGATATCGTCGCCGCCAATGCCCTCGGCTACGCCCTCTACTCCGACATGTACCGCGGCACGGCCCGTCCCGCTAACCACTCGCGATTCATCTTCCTTGACCCGCGCGCCCACGACTTCTACCCGGACTGGGAGCGCGCGGCGAACGTCAACGTCGCGATCCTGCGCCGCGACGCCGGCCGCTTTCCGCACGACAAGCGCATCGCCGAACTCGTCGGCGAACTCTCCGTGCACAGCGACGAATTCCGCACACGCTGGGCAGCGCACAACGTCCGCCGCCACTACTCGGGAACAAAATCCTTCCGGCACCCGGTCGTCGGACTCCTCGAATTGAACTATCAGGTGATGGAACTCGAAGAGGACCCCGGGCACACCTTGACGGTCTATCCCGCCGTCCCCGGCAGCCCCTCCGACGAGGCGCTCCGGCTCCTCGCCTCCTGGGCAGCGACTGAGAACGTCGCCAAAACGGCGTCTCTCGATACGGCCTAGGATCAAGCACGCGGATCATCGGTGGCCAGCGATGGACGCGAACCTGATTCTGTTCCGAAAAACACCTGCAGCACCTGGCACCGACACTTCTCCGCCGCTCGGAACACCCGTGAGCGCTGCCGGCCGCCCCGGGCAGCTATGGCCTCTTGCCCGCGGCAGTGCCAGTATGTTGGGAATCAGGCGCAATGACAGCGCCCCGGCTCCGGGCAGGAAGGACGCACGGTCATGACCTACATCAACAACTTCGGCGATGTGGGACCGGGCGACGTCGCCGTGGCCGGCGGCAAGGGCGTGGGACTGGGCGGCCTCGTTCAGGCCGGGCTGCCGGTCCCTCCGGGGTTTGTGCTGACCACCGCAGCCTATGCGGATTTTGTGGAAGCCAATCACCTCGGGCCCGGCATTCAGGAACTGGCCGCGCTGCCACCGGCGGCGGCGCCACAGGACTACGAGGATGCCTCGAAGCGGATTCGTGCCCTGTTCACCGGCGGAACCATGCCGGCCGCGATCGCGGCGGAACTCGGCGCAGCCTACGGGCTGCTGGGCAACGGGGATACAGCCGTGGCGGTGCGCTCCTCCGCCACGGCCGAGGATCTCGCCTCGGCCAGCTTCGCCGGTCAGCAGGAAACCTACCTCAACGTCCGCGGGGCGGAGGCCCTGGCCGCGGCCGTGACCGATTGCTGGGCTTCCCTGTGGACGGCGCGCGCCATGGCCTACCGCGCCCGTGAAGACATCGGACCGGACACGGTGCGCCTCGCCGTCGTGGTCCAGCGGATGGTCGAGGCCGAGGCGGCCGGGGTGATGTTCACCGCCAATCCGGCCAACGGGCGCCGCGACCAGACAGTTATCAGCGCCGCGTGGGGCCTGGGCGAGTCCGTCGTCAGCGGTTCGGTCACCACGGATGACGTCGTCGTCGAAGCGGGGACGGGCCGTGTGCTGTCGCGCCGGACGGCTGACAAGGAGGTCATGACTGTCTACGCGGACCGCGGCACCCGGGAGCAGCCGGTGCCGGCGGCGCGCCGTCGCCAGCCCGTACTGGACGACCGGGCGGCGGCCGAGCTGGCCGGCTACGGAACACGGATTACGGAGCATTTCGGGACGCCGCAGGACATCGAATGGGCACGGGCCGGTGGCGAGTTCTTCATCCTGCAATCCCGGCCCATCACCGCACTGCCCGAACCGGCAGCCGACATCCCGGATACCTGGACGGTGCCCTACCGGCACGGGCTCTACTTCCGGGCGAGCATCGTGGAACAGTTGCCCGACCCGCTCTCGCCGCTGTTCGCCGACCTCATTGACGGCTCGGTGTCCCGGTCGCTGAGGGCCCTGATGGCCGGCGCCGTCGGCAAGGACGTCATCCGCGAGGACGACGTCGGACTGCCCACCATCAACGGCTACGCCTATTACTACTACCGCAACTCGGGAATGTGGCGGGTGATGGGCAAGTCGCTGACCGCGATGCGCGCGCTGGCCCGCGGCAAGGCGCACATGGGAGTGGCCGGCTGGCGGGAATTCTCGCATCCCCGTTACGAGGAGCTGATCAAGGACTGGTCGGCGAAGCCCGTCGGGGAGCTCTCCGGCGAGGAACTGCTGGAGGGTGTGCAGACGTTGCTGGACGCCGGCACCGTGTACTACACGGCCGTGCAGTCCGTCATTCCGATCGCCGCAACCAGCGAAATCTCCTTCCGGGCCTATTACGACAAGTTCGTGCGGCGCGACGGGGATCCCCCCGCCCTGACGTTCCTCCTCGGCTACGACAGCGAACCCATCCGGGCCGAGAAGTCGCTGTACGACCTCGCGGCCTGGGCCCGGGAAGTTCCGGGGCTGGCCCCGGCGATCCTCAATGAACCCACCGCGGCACTGGCCGAGTCGCAGCGCACCGGGTTCCCGCCTGCCGGGGTGGACCCGGCACTCTGGCAGCAATGGCATCCCCGCTTCCAGGAACACCTCGGCCGGTTCGGCCATGCGGTCTACAACCTGGACTTCATCAGCCCGGTGCCGGCCGACGATCCCTCGCCGCTGTTGGAGACGGTGAAGTTTTACCTGCGGGGACAGGGCAATGACCCGTACGAGCGCCAGCGGCTCTCGGCCGCCCGCCGCGAGGATGAAACGAGCCGAACGATCGCCCGGCTCGGGCCGAAACGCCGGGCCGCGTTCCTCCGCCTGCTCCGGTGGGCACAGAGTGCGGCCCCGATCCGCGAGGATGCCCTGGCCGACGTCGGCCTGGCGTGGCCGCTGCTGCGGCGGATGCTGTTCGAGCTCGGACGACGGCTGGTCGACTCGGCTGTTATCGCCGAGCCCGCCGACGTGTTCTGGCTGCGCCACCGGGAGCTGCGCAGCGCCGTCGAGTTCGGCCTCGCCGGGCCGGGCACACCGGCGGCCGTGGCAATTACCGGGGCAGACCGGCCCGTCCGCGCCGGTGCCGTCGAGGAGCGCAAGATGCTGTGGCGGGGCCAGGCCAAGGCCGCCGCCCCGCAACTGCTCCCGGAGAGCCGGTGGATGGAGCGGGCCTTCGGGTCAATGATGCCGGCGGGCCCCCAGGACCAGCTCGGCGACGTCATCAAGGGCGCCGGCGCCAGCTCAGGCCAGGTCACCGCTCCCGCCCGCGTCCTGAGCGGGCCCCAGGATTTCGACCGGATGGTGCCCGGGGACGTCCTGGTGGCCCGCATCACCACTCCGGCCTGGACCTCGCTGTTCGCGATGGCCTCCGCCGTGGTTACCGACGTCGGCGGCCCGTTGAGCCACAGCTCGATCGTGGCCCGCGAGTACGGCATCCCGGCCGTGCTCGGCACCGGCGTGGCCACCCAGCGGCTGACCAGCGGCCAGCGGATCCACGTCGACGGCGACGCCGGCACCGTCACGATCGAGCATCCGGCGGTCACGCAGGGGCCGTGACCGGATCACCGATACGGGATGACCGCTCCGGTGCAGACGACTGTTGAAGTCCAGCCCCGTCAGGGATTTTCTGACAGCCCGGCCACGGCGGCAATATCCTGCGGGGTGGTTCGACAGCATCCGCCAACGAGACGCGCACCAAGTTCACGCCAGACAGGGGTTCCCTCCGCAAGGCTTGCGGTCCGTTTACTATCGGAGCCCGCAGGGCTGTCCCCAGCCGCGGCCGGGCCCCACGTTTTGGTAACTGCGTCATAGCTTTCGCCCGAATTCGGATATGCAATCAGGGGCGCATCGGTGGCTTTGCTCAGGGCGTCCAGGGCTGGGGAGACCAGCTCCAACGGCACACAGTTCACGCCGATCGCCACCACGAGCGACTGCTCCCTACAGAGCTTTGCCACCTGAGCCAGCTGCGTACCATCGCTGATGTGCCCACCGTCCCGCAGCGTGAAGGAGAGCCAGGCTTCGACGTCGAACTCTCTCATGAGTGCCAACAAGGCCTCGGCCTCCGGCAATGAAGGCAGCGTCTCACAGGCAAGAAAGTCCGCTCCGGCCTCCACCAGCGCCGCGATTCGAGGCCGGTGGAACTCCAAAAACTCGCTTCGGCTGAGGCAGTAGTCGCCCCGGTATTCCGATCCGTCCGCGAGGTACGCGCCGTAGGGCCCGACCGATCCTGCAATTAGCAGGGGGCCCGCATCCGGGTTTTCGGCCAGGTACTCGCGGCGCGCCTCGTCGGCCAGGCGCACACTCAATGCCACCCGTTCCAAGGCCTCTTCCTCGCCGATGCCGCGCCGCGCAAATCCCAGGGGTGTGGCCTGATAGCTCGCTGTGATGGCGACTGCGGCTCCGGCGCGGAAGTAATCCCGGTGTACGCGTTTGACGAGCTGCGGTTGTTCCAGAAGGACTTTCGCCGACCACAAAGGGTCTTCCAGGTCGCAGCCGTGCGCTTCAAGTTCGGTGGCGAGTGCGCCGTCCACCGTCAGGTTCGCTCCGGCATCGAGCATGCGGGAGAGCTTGGTGTTACTGGGCATCGTTAGGCCTCCAAGCCGATAGATATGTGCGTAATAAGCATTTTTCAATGCTTGTAATGACCATCACTCTATGCCACCATGGCAATCAGACACCTTTTGCGAACCGCTCAGGAAGAGGCTTCCCTTGAAGATTGAAATGAAATCAGTACGCAAACTGCGCGTGCATTGGCCCATAGCTTCGGAAACGTTCTCGCGGCTCGCCAAGGGCGACGCCGAAGCGTTCAAGGATGAAACGGGCATCGCGGCCCTGCTCCGGGCTTTGTCGGAATCCCCGGACTTAGGGGATTTTGGCAACTACAGGCATGTCTTCGAATCCGGCTTGGGTTTCGAGGGGTTCACCTGCACTGAAGGTGCTAACCCTACGTTGGGGCAGGTGGGCCAGCGGACGATTTCACCTACCTTTGTCTTCACGACGTATTTCGATGCGGCGCTCGATGACGCTGCCGTGGAACGCTTCCTGCAGAACATCGTGGATATCCATCCGTGGGAAGTACCGGTCATCGAACTGACCGGGCCAGTCAGCGTCTCCAGCACTGCCCTTCCTGCAGTCCTTGAGAGCGAGGCCGCATCATGATTGAAGCCACTACGACCGGACTTTGGGACGGTCTGCAGCCGCTGCTTGCCGGCAGGTCATTTACCGACCTGACGCACGCCTTTCACCCTGGTCAGCCGCATTTCCCGGCATTCCCCGACGAAATTAGGGAGGCCGTCTTCGATCTGGAGAAAGGCGACGGTTTCACCGCTCACCGATATTCGATCATCGGCCAATGGGGAACACACGTTGATCCTCCCTCGCATTTCATCCGCGGGGGACGGACCTTGGACCAGATTCCTGTGGAGGACATGGTCCTTCCGCTGGTCATCCTCGACATCACCGCGCGGGTCATCGCAAATGCAGACGCCACTCCCAAGATGGAGGACGTTTGGGCATGGGAGCGCCGCAATGGTGCCATCGCACCCGGGGCCTTTGTGGCGTTGCGGACAGGGTGGAGTCATCGTTGGCCCGACGCTGCCGCCATGGCAAACAGGGATGATGAGGGTGTCAGCCACACGCCGGGCTGGTCGCAGGAAGTCCTCTCCTTCCTGATTGAGGAGCGGTCGGTTACTGCCGTCGGTCATGAACAGACGGACACGGACCCGGGGCTGGCCACGTCCCGCCAGGATTTCGCGTTGGAGACCTACGTCCTGGCGCAGAACCGGTGGCAGATCGAGCTGATGGCGAACCTGGAAGGACTTCCAGAATCGGGCGCGGCCCTCATTGCGAGCTGGCCCAAGCCCCTGCGAGGCAGCGGTTTTCCTGCCCGGGTCTTCGCCATCCACTAAGACGCGTTCGTCCAGTGACTAGAATCGGATCCATGTCTAAGACATCCAGCATGGGCCGGGGAATCATGGCTGTCCTCGCGGTCGGCTCCCGCAACACAGGAGGCCTGCCTGGCGGAACGGTCGCTGATATAGCAGCCGATCTGGGCAAGGACCGCAGCCAGGTTTCGCGCAGCCTGCGGACCGCCCAGCAGGAGGGGTTTCTGGCACGCGGAGACCATCGGTCCTACACCCTGAACTGGTCGCTCCTGACAGACGCACAGCTGTTGACAGAGCAACGGCTGCAGACCGACGGCGTGACCGCCCTGGAAGGCTTGGCCGGTGAAACTGATGAAGGATGCTTCCTTGGAGTTCTGAGCGGAGAGAGTACGGTCACCATCGGTGAGCGCGTTCCGGCAAGTAGCAACATGGTCGGTTCGTGGCTGGGCCGGCCCTACCCGGCCTACTGCAGTGATGCCGGCCAGGCCCTGCTGTGGGAAGCGTCGGACGGCGAGATCCGAACCATTTTCTCCGGCGTTGCCTTCGTGCGTCATGGCCCCAATACACCGCTTGACGTCGAGGACTTCCTGTCACGACTGCGCGCGGCGCGGGCCCGGGGGTACTCCATCGTCGACGAGGAAGCCGAGCCAGGACTGTATTCCCTGGCCGTTCCGATTCGGGACTTCAAGGGCGATGTGGTGGCAGCGTTGCAGGTCGTAGGCGCCAAGACACGCTTGGAGCCGCGGCTGGAGTCCTGCGCCACGGCTCTCGTGTCCTGGGGAAAGTGGCTTGAGTCGGCGCTGGGTCACGCCGTGCCGCAGAACCGGCTCTAGCTGGCAAGACCCTTCCGGCCCGCGTCGCCACGAGTGCGGCCCTCGCAGGATCCCAGCCGTTCGGCTGCTGCCGTGAGGGCCTTTGCAATGTCTTCGGTGCTGGATTTGATCTCGGCCTGGCTGCCCAAGACGCTGAGCGCGGCAAGAATGGATCCTTCAGCGCTGCGGACGGGAACGGCCAGTTCGTAGACTCCATGCTCGAATTCTTCCTCCGCGAGGATGAAGCCCCGCGCCCTGTCCCGGTCCATCAGTTCGGCGACTTCTTGCGGTGAATGGGCCGCTCCCGGACCGCCCACGCCGATGAAGTTGACGTCCTGGAGGAGGGCCTGAAGGGCTGGCTGCTGGTCGTCCCACAGCAGGGCCCGGCCGGACCCGGTACACCACACGGGCGTCACCATGCCGGGTTTCACAAAGCTGCCGGGAACCGCGTCATTGCTCGAGGCCCGCAGGAGAATGACGCGGAAGCCCTCGCGGACGGAAACTCTGGATCTAAGGCCGAACGAAGCCACCAAAGCCTCAAGTTCGGTTCTTGATTCACGGACCCAGCCGGTATTCAACGCTGCGGCCAGGCTGAACAAACGTGGGCCGGTTCGGAATGGGCCGCGTTCGACACGTTCCAGCAGTCCCAACTCACACAATTCCTGCGTCAGCCGGGAGACACGGCTTTGTTCCATATCCAGCTCGGATGCGAGCTGGGAAACACCGAGAAGCCGCCTGCCCCACTTCTCCCGGTCGGCGACCAACCGAACTATTCGAAGACCTTGGGCCATGGACGACGCTTCCGAGGAAGAATCCATGCTCCATGCTCCTTCCGCCCGACAACTACGCCTATTCTCACATGACTTCATTGTTGATCAGGACGCGGTTTCCTTGCGCCCACACAGTGTAGAGGTCCGCGAGTATTGCTGAATTCGCTGCTTCCAGTTCTGCGGGAGCGATTTCTGCGCTTCCCTGCCGCCCGAACAGCACGACTTCGTCTCCAGGAGAAACTTCCGCTATATCGGTGACGTCGACAACCATGGAATTCATCGAACCAATGTCGACAATGGCGGCGCGACGGCCGCGGACAAGCACGCCGCCTTGGCTGGCCAGTGCCCGCCGGTAGCCATCCCCGTAACCTGCCGTCACTGAGGCCAGCCTGGAGTCCCGGTCCAAGGTGCGGGTTAGCCCGTAGCCGACCTTAGTGCCTGCTGCATAGCTGTTAACGGAAGCGATCCGGGCTTTGAAGGCCAGGCACCGTTGGAAGTGCCCTGCTGTTGGATCCGAATCGCCGTAGAGGACTGCCCCGGCACGGACCATGTCCAGCCACGAGGCGCGTACGTGCAGGGCGGCGTATGAATTGGCGCAGTGGAGCAGCACTTCCTCCCGGGGAGTTCCGGTTAGTTGAAGCAGCGTCAACGCCTGGCTTTGAAAACGCAGAAGAGCCGCCTCGATATGGCTATTGTCGTCCTTGGGGAAATGCGTCATGATCCCGGCCAGTTGAAGCCCCGGGTGGCTCACGATCCCTGCCGCTGATGCCCGGCCAAGCGTGGATGAGACGTCGAGGCTATGCCTGCTGATCCCGGAAGAGTTGATGTCGAGGTGGATGCGGACCACCTTCCCGGCCTCGGCAGCGATCTTGTGCATCTCCCACGCGCTCTGCGGGTCGGCAACGAGTTCTTCGATGTCGTGACGCAGGCCGGCCTTGATCTCTTGCGGCGCCGCGGCACGGACACGCAGGATCCGTCCCTCAAAACCGCAGCGGCGTGCAATGGCCGCCTCCTCATTACTTCCTACTCCGACGAATGGAACGCCTAGACGAACCAGGGAAGGGAGCAAAAGGTCAGCTCCATGTCCGTAGGCATGGGACTTGACCACAGCGCACAGGAGCGCCCGGTCATCGATCATGGACAGCAGGTTCCGGACGTTGGACTCGAAAGCGGCGGCGTCAATCTCAAGCCAGCTACCGGCGTTCTGGTCCGAACTGCGCACGAATGGCATCAGATCTTGTGAATTCATGGTTTATCCGTTGGACAACTTCGCGGCCGGGGACGAAAGTCCCCGGCCGCCAAGCTGAGTCGATGATGGTTGATGATGGCGTTAGGACCGCTGGTCTGTGCGCGTCTTGCGTCCGTACTTGAAGTAGAAGAAGGCGTAGCAGGCGCCAACAAACGCGACTCCGAAATAGAGCGCTGCTACCTGGTTCGGGTCATAGGCGATGCCGATGAGCGAAACTAGGCAGAGCGAAAAGGCCAGGATCGGCACCAGCGGGAACAACGGGGCCTTGTAGGGAAGAGCAGCGACATCGCCGCCGTTCTTGACGAAGGACCTCCTGTGGAAGAAGTGCGAGGCGGTAATGGACATCCAGACTCCGACGACGGCGAAGCCTGCCACCGAAACGAGAGCCAAGTAGACCGTTTCGGGCGCAACGACGCTGCTGATGAGTGATGCCAGGCCTCCAAGCATGCTGACTGAGAGCGCGATCATGGGGATACCGCGACGGGTCAGCTTCTTCAGGGCCCGGGGGGCATGACCCTCATCGGCCAGGGAATAGAGCATCCGTGCGCAGGAGAAGAGACCGCTGTTTCCGGCGGAGAGGAGCGCGGTGATGATGACGAAGTTCATGATGTCGGCGGCAAAAGGAATGCCGATGGATGAGAAGACCGTCACGAAGGGGCTTTCATCCAGTCCGACCTGCTCGAACGGGATGGTAGCGGCGATGACAGCGATTGCCCCGACGAAGAAGATCAGCAGACGGATGACTGTGCTGCGCATCGCTTTCGGGATGCTGGTGGCGGGGTCAGCTGTTTCGCCCGCTGCCACGCCGATGAGTTCAGAGCCGGAGAAGGCGTAGAACACTGCAAGTGCAGTGACGAGGACGCCAGTGAAGCCGTTGGGGAAGAGACCGCTCGAGGTGTTGAAGTTCTCAAACATGAACGGGTGGTTTGCCCCCTCGCTGAGCGGGTGGATGCCGAACAACGCCGCGCCACCAAGAACGATGAGGACCACGATGGCGCCGACCTTGACGATGGCAAACCAGAACTCGGATTCGCCGAAGAACTTCGAAGAAACTGCATTGAAGCCGAAGAGCACCGAAGCGAAGATGACGCACCAGACCCAGACGTCAACGCCCGGGAACCAGCGCTGCATGAGGAGACCAGAGGCCGTGAACTCCGATCCGATGGCCACTGCCCAGCAGAGCCAGTAGAGCCAGGCCGTGGCGAACCCGGTGGCCGGCCCGATCGACCTCGCCGCGTAGATATGGAAGGCGCCTGAGACCGGATAAGCGATGGCAAGTTCGCCAAGGCAGGCCATCACCAGGTACACAACAAAGGCACCGATCAGGTAGGCGATGACCGCCCCGAGCGGTCCGGCCTGGGAAATGGTGTAGCCCGAGCTCAGGAACAGCCCGGAGCCGATCACCCCACCCATGGCGATCATGACCAGGTGCCTTGCCCCCATGGACCGCCGGAGCCCGGCATCGGTCGAGGGGGGAATCGTGGGCTGTGGTTCTAGCTGGACAGTTGGTGAGGGTTCCATGGTTTCTCCCAGGTGAGTGGACAGGTCTGATGCGAGAGGTGCGCACATCGCCCCGGCGTGTGGGACAGGCCGCCTCGAGCTGTGCAATAGCGATAGTGATGAAAGTAACACGAAAGGGCCACTTTGGTCATTAAAAACATTTCATCATGCATATGTTGCACGTAAGTTACCTCAAGGTGTCGATGTCGAATCGGCAGGCAGATGGTCATTTCGCCCTGTTCTTCGGTCACAATCACATGCACTGACGGACATGGAATGCGGTCAGCATTGGAGGACCGATGTAACTGACTGAAGGAGCACCATGACCACCTACGACATTGCGCTGATCGGCTTCGGCGGCGTCAACAGGACGCTGGCAGAACTGATCGCAACACGCGGTGAGACACTTCGTTCCGAGTTGGGCTTCGGCCTCCGGGTCGTGGCCATCACCGACCTGCGCCTCGGCTCCCTGGTCCAATCCGAGGGTATCGACCTCTCCATCGCCCTCAAACTGGACGGTGGCAGCGAAACCTTCGCCAAGTACGGCGGATCCGCGGACACCAATAACGAATCAGTTATCCGCAACTGCACCGCCGACATCATCTGCGAGGCCACCTTCACGAATCCTGAAGACGGCGAGCCAGCAGTTTCACACGTGCGATGGGCACTCGAATCCGGCAAGAGCGTCTGCACCACGAACAAGGGCCCGGTTGCCCTCCGCGGCGCCGAGCTGACGTCCCTGGCCGAACAGAACGGCGTGCACTTCGAGTTCGAGGGTGCCGTCATGAGCGGCACTCCTGTCATCCGCCTGGCTAAGAAGATGTTCTCGGGACTGAAGCTGAACGGCTTCGAAGGCATCCTCAACGGCACCAGCAACTATGTGCTCGGGCGGATGGAAGCCGGACTGGACTTCGAAGCGGCCATCAGCGAGGCACAGGAACTCGGCTACGCCGAGGCAAACCCCGCCGCAGACATCGAGGGTTACGACGTTCAGCTCAAGGTCCTCATCCTCGCCAACGAGCTGCTCGACGCAGGCATAGAACTCAAGGACGTTCAGCGGCAAGGGATTTCGACCGTGACGCCGGAGAATATCCAGAAGGCAGCCCGAGAGGGACGCCGCTGGAAGCTCGTCGGTGCAGCGCGGCGGAATCTGGACGGGTCAGTGACGGCAGGCGTATCCCCCGTAGCGCTCCCCCTCGACCATGGGCTGGCCGGGGTTTCCGGCGCGACCAATGCCGTGTCCTTTGACACCGACCTTCTGGGCGCAGTAACCGTCTCAGGACCGGGAGCCGGCCGCGTGGAGACCGCCTACGCCCTGCTCTCTGACATCATCGCCATGCACGCAGCCAGGACGGGAGTGGCTGCAAATGTCTGAATCCACGCTGTGTTCGACGGAAACGGCGCTGCCGCAGTTCCGTGATGTGACGAGCCCCTACGACGGCAGGGTGGTCGGCGCGGTTTCGCTGACCGAAGCCTCCGACGGCAAAGCCGTGATCGAAACGGCCCGCATCGGCGCCCGGAAGGCACGGGCACTGTCCCGCAACGCGCGCGGGAAGATACTGGACGGCGCCGCAACGGAGATCGAGCAGCGCAACGAGGAGTTCGCGCAAACGATTGTGTCCGAAGCCGGGAAAACGATCCGCCAGGCACGGAAGGAAGTACTGCGCGCGGTCAACACGCTCCGCCTCTCCGCTGCCGAAGCACGCCGGAACGCAGGCGAAGTCATCCCCTTTGATTCGTACGAGGGCTCAGAGGACCGCACCGGATGGTACTCGCGCGAACCACTGGGCATCATTGCCGCGATCACTCCTTTCAACGACCCCCTCAACCTGGTGGCACACAAGATCGGCCCGGCAATCGCCGGAGGAAACGCGGTGATCCTCAAACCCTCTGCGCTGACTCCTCTGTCAGCCCAGCTGCTCACGGACGCCCTCGTAAGCTCCGGGCTCCCGCCGGAGGCCCTCACGATTGTTCATGGCGACCGGGAAGTGGCCGAAACCATCATCAAGTCCCGGGACGTACGGATGGTGTCCTTCACCGGGGGGTTCTCCACTGGTGAGAGTATCGCCCGCGCCGCAGGCCTGAAAAAGCTTTCCATGGATCTCGGCGGAAACGCACCCGTGATCGTCCTGGACGATGCCGACGTCGAGAACGCAGTGGAATCCTGCGTCTCTGGAGCGTTTTGGGCCGCCGGCCAGAACTGCGTGGGGGTGCAGCGGATCCTCGTAGCCGCCCCGGTGTACGGCGCGTTCCGCCAGCGGTTCCTGGAGGCAACGGCGCGGTTGGTTGCCGGAGATCCATTGGATGAACAGACGGATGTCGGGCCGATGATCAGCCCCACTGCGTTGCAGGAGCTCCAGACCAAGCTGGACGGGGCCCTCGACGCCGGCGCTGTCCTTCTCGCAGGCAATGTCACGGACGGCAATGTGCTTCAGCCGACCGTCCTGGAAGCCGTTCCGGCGGGCTGCAGGCTCTGGACGGAAGAGGTTTTCGGGCCGGTGGTCATGCTTCGTAAATTCAACACCTTCCAAGAGGCCATCGAAATCGCCAATGCCATCGAGTTCAGTCTTCATGCGGGCATTTTCACCGACTCCCTGGCCAGGGCCATGGACGCAGCCCGCCAGCTCGAAGCAGGCGGCGTCATGATCAACGATTCCTCTGACTACCGGTTCGACGGCATGCCGTTCGGCGGGGCTAAGTACGGGAGCATGGGCCGGGAGGGCGTCCATTTCGCGTATGAGGAGATGACCCAGCCAAAGGTCATCTGCATCAAGAACTGATCGAGCTGGAGGGGCGCGACCTGGCCTTGCGCCCCTCCAATTCCTCCGCGCAAGCGACACACAACTACGCCACCACCAACTTCCACACAGAGGACGGAAAACCATGACCACCCGCATCGAGACGGATTCGCTCGGGGACGTTCCTGTACCGGCCACAGCCTATTGGGGAGCACACACCGCCCGGGCCTTGGAGAACTTCACCATCAGCGGGACTCCGGTCTCCCGCCACCCGCACCTGGTGCGTGCCCTGGCGATGATCAAGAACGCTGCGGCACAGGCCAACTGCGAACTGGGCATCCTCAACCCGCGGGAAGCGACGGCGATCCGCGAAGCGTGCCAGGAAATCCAGGACGGACATCACCACGAACAGTTCTGCGTGGACGTCATTCAGGGCGGTGCAGGCACGAGCACGAACATGAATGCCAACGAGGTGATCGCGAACCTTGCGTTGGAAAGACTAGGCCACCGCCGGGGAGACTACCAGCACCTGCACCCCATTGATCACGTCAACCGGTGCCAATCCACCAATGACACCTATCCAACGGCGATCAAGCTGGCACTGATTTTCGCCACCGCGGAGCTCAACCACGAGTTGGGCAAGCTTGCCGAATCCGCCCGCAGCAAGGGCGCTGAATTCGCCGACGTTGTGAAGATGGGAAGAACACAGCTACAGGACGCCGTCCCGATGACCCTTGGGCAGGAGTTCAATGCCTTCGCCGCGACGCTGGAAGAAGACCGCTCCAGGCTTAGGGAATCCACAGCGCTGATGCTCGAGTGCAGTCTGGGCGCAACCGCCATCGGGACCGGCATCACGGCCGAACCTGGGTATCAGCAACGCGTACTTCGGGCGCTGTCCGAGATTTCCGGCGTCCCGGTCATTCCCGCCGCTGACCTCATCGAGGCGACGTCCGACGTGGGCGTTTTCATGCACATGTCGGGCATGCTGAAACGCACGGCCATAAAGCTCTCCAAAATCAGCAGCGACCTCCGGCTGCTCTCGAGCGGTCCACAGAACGGCTTCGGCGAGATTATCCTGCCCCCGCGCCAGGCCGGATCATCAATCATGCCGGGAAAGGTCAACCCCGTCATCCCGGAGGCCATGAACCAGATTGCCTTCGCGGTCGCCGGAGCTGACACCACAGTGACGATGGCTGCAGACAACGGGCAGCTCCAGCTCAATGCCTTCGAACCTGTCATTGCCCATGTCCTTCTACAGAGCATTTCATGGCTCGAACAAGGATCACGCGTTCTTCGCCGATACTGCATGGACGGCATTGAAGCGAACACCGGACGCCTCGCGCGCCAGACGGCAGCCTCGGTTGGCCTCGCAACGGCCTTAATACCCGCCTTAGGGTATGCCGCAGCAGCAGCGGTGGCTAAGGAAGCCCTCCAGGACGGGTCAACCATCCTGGACATCGTCACCAGCAGGAACCTCTTGGGCCGGGACGCGGCTCAGTCACTGCTTGAATCCGCCGTGCTGCCTGTCAAAAATGCGGACATGTCCGGAGTCTGACCACATTCACTCGGTGGCGCGGGCACCTCCGGCGCCCCGCCTGATGAAGCTGGAA
The DNA here is from genome assembly GCA_963810895.1 of uncultured Actinomycetota bacterium. GTDB lineage: Bacteria > Actinomycetota > Actinomycetes > Actinomycetales > Micrococcaceae > Arthrobacter. The sequence continues at coordinate 20,664 of CAWEPM010000016.1, read as the reverse complement.
AGCGTCATGGCCGTCACTGTGTCCGTGACGCCTGGAATAGCCGCGATCTGCTCCCAGATCTCCTGGACCCTCTCCAGCGACCGGGCCTCGACCCTCACCAGCAGGTCAAAGTCACCGCTCACGACATCACACAGAACCACTTCCGGAATCGACCGCAGCACCGTGATGACGTCCGACCCCCGCACCCGGTCCTTCCTGTAGACCATCAGGAAGGCGGACACGAGGCCTTGGCCCGGTGGGCCGGCAACAATCGTGTAGCCCTGGATATATCCCTGCCGTTCCATCCGTTCGATCCGTTGGCGCACGGCATTCCTCGAAAGCAGGACCTTGGTCGCAAGCTCGGCATGGCTCATGCGGGCGTTCTTCGTGAGCTCCGCAAGAATCCTCTGATCTATCTGATCAAGACTCACTCGATCCACGCCTACCCTTCACAGCAATAACCCCCGGGCACAACCGGAACGGAACCAACTTCAAGACCGAAAGCACTCGAAAAAATGACACCTCTGCACCAGGACCGCCCCTCTCTCACTGGCATTAGCTGCATCCTGTTCGACATGGACGGCACGCTCCTGGATTCGGCACCCGGCGTTACGGCAAGCGCTGCCCAAGCCCTGGCAGCTGTCGGCGCGCCAGTCCCCGCGATGGACAAACTGCGCCGATTCGTCGGCCCGCCGATGATCGAGTCCTTCAGAACAGTCTCACAGCTGGACGAAAAAACCGCCCAAATGGCCCTCCAACATTACCGCAAAGCGTACGCCGATCATGGTGCCGAACAGTCCAGCCCCTACGACGGGATCATAGACCTGCTTCAGCACCTACACTCGGCCGGCATTCCAATGGCTGTAGCCACTTCCAAAGTGGAGGACCAAGCAATAAGACTCGCACGACGGTTTGGAATGGAGGGCCACTTCATCAACGTATGCGGGGCGTCGGACCGCGAGGGACGAGCGAACAAGGACGAGGTCATCGCCGAATTGCTCCTCCGGCTCCAATCCGACGGCGTAGACATCTCCAGTCCCGCAATGGTCGGAGACCGAAGCTACGACGTCGCGGGAGCCGCCAAACACGGAATCCCCACAATATTCGCACTCTGGGGGTACGGGGAGGCCGAGGAGTCGTCGCAGGCGGCCGCCGTCGCTTCATCCCCCGCAGCTTTGCTGCCACTGATTCTTAACAACCGCTGAGGAGTTCCCACAGGGAAGTAGAAGCCATGTTCGCGCCAGTAACGGCGGGAATGTAGACGACCACCCAGTTGAATCGGCTCTTGACCGGCGATACTCACCGATATATCGTTAACTATCGCCGAAGGATCGACGATCATCAGAGGAACGCAACTGAAGTGGAAGGACGATGCCGTTATGAAAGGCAATCACGACGACAAATTCACCGACGGCGGACCCGCTCAGGGACGCTTCGGGCGCGGAAGGAGCCACCGCGGACCACACGGACACGGCGGTTTCGGGCCGGGCCGCGGGTTTGGGCCAGGTTTTGGACCGGGTTTCGGGCCGGGCTTCGGTCCCGGCGGTTCACGGCGGGCCAACAGGGGCGATGTTCGTGCGGCGATTCTCTCTCTCCTGGCCGAATCACCCTCCAACGGCTACGGCCTGATCAAGACCATTGCCGAAAAGACATCCGGAGCGTGGCGTCCCAGCCCGGGCTCCGTATACCCGACGCTGCAGCAGCTCGTGGATGAAGAACTCATCGCTCCCCTGGGCGACAGCCGACGCACTGAGTTCACACTCACCGACGCGGGCAAGGCTTACGTGGCCGATCACGCCGAGGAGCTGGGTAACGCGTGGAACACCGACGCCCAGGGATCCGGCCCGGCGTTTCATGAGAGCGTGGGGAAGCTCATGGGAGTCATCCACCAGTTCCGCTTCTCGGCGACCGAGGAACAACGCACTGCCGCGATGGAAAAAATCGATGAAACCCGCCGCGCGCTCTACCACATCCTCGCCGACTGACACCGACGTTTCTATGCGCCGGCGGCTGCATCAATTCTGACGTTCTGGGCGGCCGCAATCGCCTGCAGCTCCCGAAGGATCTCCAGCTGCTGACTGTTGATGGCCATGAGCAGGTCGATCTCCTCCTTGGACTTCAGGTTGGTGTCATGATCGTGCTGGGCCATCGCTGCGGCAATCGCGTCCTGCCGCTTGGCCGCGATCAGAAGAATCGCCCCCTGCAGCCCCGCCAGCATCGAGAGGAAGAGATTCAACAGAATATACGGATACGGATCCCAGGCATTGTTCGCCAGTGCCCAGCTGTTGATGGCCGCCCACACGATCATGAAGCCGATGAAACCGCCGACGAACGGCCAGCTGCCCATCCCGTTCCGCATGACATCAGCCGCCCGTTGACCCGTCGTCAAGGATTCCTTGTGGGTTTCGTGCCAGGTCTTTCGCGTATCAGTCATGCCCAACCCTAACGCTGGGGCCCCGATGGAGCCCCAGCGTTCCGCAAGGTCAGGATTCCTCGGCCCCGGTCCCGGTCAGGACTCCAGAACCAGCAGTTGGGCCTTGTCCGCGTCCCAACCCACCCACAGCTCCTCATCCGGCAGGATCCCGATGCCCCGATCTGAGCTCAGCTCACGAAGCTGGAGTTCGTGGCCGCCGGCCGTGAGGCGGTGGCGGACCGTGGCGCCCAGATTCGTGGACGACACCAGAGTCGCTGCGCAGCCGTTCTCCGCCGTGGCCCGCGTTTTGAATTTGAGGTGCTCCGGGCGGATGGAGACGGCGTAGTTCTCGCCGCTCGCGCCGCGGTCCCGGACCTTGGCCAGTCCCAGTCCGCCGAGGTCCACAAGTGCTTCCTCGCCGTTTCGTTCAACGATGGTGCAGGGAAGCAGGTTGGTGTCGCCGAGGAAGCTGGCCACCCAGTCCGTGAGGGGATGATTGTAGACTTCCTCCGGCGGTCCGGCCTGGACAATCTTCCCGTCCCGCATCACCACGATCCGGTCCGACATGGCCATGGCCTCGTCCTGGTCATGCGTCACGAACAGCACGGAAATGCCCAGGCTCTTCTGCAGGGTCTTGATTTCCTCCTGCATCTGCTCGCGCAGACGCTTGTCCAAGGCCGCCATCGGCTCATCCAACAACAGTGCGGCCGGGTTGAAAACCAGTGCCCGGGCCAGCGCCACCCGCTGCTGCTGTCCGCCGGAGAGCTGGCGTGGCTTGCGGTCGCCCATCTTGCCCAGGCCCACGCGGTCCAGTGCGTCCGAGGCACGCTGCCGCCGTTCCGCGCGCGGCACCTTCCGCATGCGGAGGGCGAATTCCACGTTTTCCAGGGCGCTCATGTGCGGGAACAGCGCGTAGTTCTGGAACACGACGCCGAGATTCCGCTCCCGGGGCGGCAACGTGTCGACCGGCCTGCCGTCGATGAGGACTGAACCGGCGGTGTGTTCTTCAAACCCGGCCACCATCATCATGGTGGTGGTCTTGCCGGAACCGCTGGGTCCCAGCAGGGTGACGAACTCGCCGGGCTGAACCGTCAGGTCCAGTTGGTCCACGGCAAGGACGTCGCCGTAGTGCTTGCTGACCTGGCGGAGCTCAATGGCGCCTTGCGTGGCACTCCCGGACCGCGGAATTGTGCCCGCGGAAACTACTGATGCAGTCATCGACTTTCCTTTACGTTTGTGCGGACACGGCCAGGGGCAGCATCCGGGCTGTGGAGCGGCGCTTGAGGACAAACAGGACCTGGAGGAGAAGTCCGATGGTCGCGACGCTGACCAGCAGGGCGGACGAGACGGCGATCTTGGGGGTCAGGTTGAACTGGATGTCCGTGAACATCTTGACCGGCAGGGTGGTCGCCCCCGGCGACTGCATGAACAGGGACATGACCGTCTCGTCAATGGAGACCGAGAATGCGAAGAGTGCCCCGGAGATCAGTCCCGGCAAGATAATGGGCAGATACACATGGCGCAGAACAGACAGCGCACCGGCCCCCAGGCTCTGCGCCGACCGGACCAGCGCGGGGTTGAGCCCCGCGAGGCTTGCCCGCGTCGTCAGGTACACGTAGGGGGTTGCAATGACTGCGTGCGCCAGGCCGATGGGAATGATGCTGCCCACCATGCCGATCGAGATGAAGAACTGGTAGAACGCCAGCGCCAGCACCACGGTGGGCACGATCATCGGCGCCAGGATCAGGCCCACCACGGCAGGCTGTCCCGGGAACTTGCGCCCGTGCAGGCCGATCGCCGCGGTGGCGCCCAGCAGCACACCGATCACGACGGCGATCCCCGCCGACTGGAGGCTCGCCGACAGGGCGGAAGTCCAGGCCCGGTCGGCGAAGAATCCGGCCACGGCGGCGAAGGAGATCCCCTCCGGCGGGAAGGTGATGTAGCGGCTGTCGTTCAGCGCGACCGGCACCACAATCGCCGTCGGAATGACGAGGAAAAGGAAAGCCGGGATGGAAAGAACCGCCAGCAGGCGGTGCTGCGGATTAATTGTCTTCATGTTGGCCTCCTGCCTTGAGGACGCGCTGGTAGACAGCCACGAGGATGCTGACCATGACCGTCAGGATGACGGCCAGCGCAGCGGCCCCGGAGAAGTCCGTGAGCTGTCGGGCGTAGTAGTCGATCTGGTTGGCGATCATCATGTCCCCGGGTCCGCCCATTACGACGGGCGTGATGAAGAAGCCCGTGCTGATGATGAAGACCAGCAGCCCGGCGGCGGAAATGCCGGGCATGCTCAGCGGCAGCGTGATCCTCCGGAAGACGGATCCTTCCCGCGCGCCAAGCGAGCGGGCCGCCAGTCCAAGCCGGTCATCGATGGACGTCAGCGACGAGAAGATCGGGAACACCGCGTACGGCAGGAGACAGTGCACCATGCCGACGATCACGGCGAACCGGTTGTGCAGCAACGGGATCGGCGCGTCCGTCAGCCCGATGCCCTGCAGGAACGCGTTCACGATGCCGTTGTCCTGGAGCAGAACCGCCCAGGCGAAGTTCTTCACCAGGATGCCGGTCCAGAACGGCAGCAGTACGACGGCGAACAGGATCACCCGGGTGACGTTCCCGGCCCGCCACAGGACCATGGCGATGACGTAGCCGAGCACCACGGTCACAATCGTGCTCGCCAGGCTGATGGTCAGGGTGTTGACCAGCGCGCGCAGCACCAGCGGGTCCTCGAGGACCCGCTGGTACGCGTTGTCGGCGAAGCTTGCGCCCACCAGTTTGCCCAGCGGCGTCAGGAACAGCACGACGTCGAAGGCAAGGATCGGGGCCAGCAGCAGCCACCAGCCGCTGCGCCGCCGTCGGGGTGCTGCTTCAGCGGAAGGAGGGGAATCCCGGCCGCGGGGCCGCGACCCCGCCAAGGTTGCGTTGCTCATGTCAGCTGGCCTGCCAGAGCTTGAACTGCTGTTCGGTCTTCTTCAGGTTCTGCGACCACCACTTGTCGTCGCGGACCAGGATCTTGTCCGCGAGCAGGGGGCTGGTGGGAAGTGTGTCGGCGATTTCCTTCGGCAGCTTGGAGAGTGCCGGAATGTTGGCCAGGGTCAGGTTGGTGACCTTATCGAACGCGGCGCCGGCCTCGGCGTCGTTGGACATGAAGTTCATCAGCTTGAACGCCGCTTCCTTGTTCTTCGCCCCCTTCGGCACCACGAAGTAGTCGCCAGCCAGCACGGCGTTTTCGGCGGAGAAGTTCAACTTGGCGCCATCGTTGCGGGCTGCGTTGATCCGGTTGTTGAAGCTGGTGGAGAGGGAGACCTCGCCGGAGGTGAGCTGCTGGATCGGCTCCTGGTTGGCAGAGTGGTACAGCAGCCGGTCCTTGCCCGGGTGCTGGCCCAGGACCCTCAGTGCCCGGTCAACGTCGAGGGGGTAGATCTTGTCGAACGGGACGCCGTCGGCCAGCAGCGCGGCTTCCAGGACGGAACTGTCGGACAGCTGGTTGTACACCGAGCGCTTGGTGTTGTACTTGCCCTGATCGAAGAACTGGGCCCAGTCTTTCGGCGCCTGGGCGTCAGAGATGACCTTCTGGTCCCACGCCATGACAAACAGGAAGCTCAGGTACTTGATGCCGTATTCGGCCTTCGCGTAGCCGGGCAGGCCCTTGTCACTGATGATGTCGTAGTCGAACTTCTCCAGCAGGCCCTCGGCCACGGCCACCTCGTACTCCGGCGCCGTGATTTCCACGAGGTCCCACTGCACGTCCCCGGACTGAACCTGCGCCTTGAGTGCCGCCAGGCTGGTGTTGGCCAGGAGCGTGGTCTGGATGCCCGACTGCTTGGAGAACGGATCCAGGATCGTCTGGGTCAGCTGGTCGTTGTAGGAGCCACCATAGGACGTCACCGTCACGGTCTTGTTGGCTGCCGAGCTTTCGGCCGGCTTCGCTGCACCGCATCCGGAGAGCGCCAGGCCCGCGAGGGGGGTCAGCGCTGCCGCTTTAAGGAGCTGCCTGCGGTCAAACGGAGTGGATCGAAAATGTGTCAAGGAAACTGCCTCTCAGTGGTGCCCGCGCCACGGCACGCCAAAGGAGGCCGTGCTGGGGCGGTGGGGCGGTGGCGTGGGGCGGGTGGCGCATAGAAGCGTCAGGGGAATCGACGGCGGCGGTTCTCGCGCGCCGTCCATCCACGCAACGTTGCTGACTCAAATCCGCGGTCCGGCGGCTTTTCGGTTTCGCAACTGTAACTGTGAAGTTGCTCACCAGTCAACAGTTGTATTGGTTTAATCAACTCGGTGACCGGCAACCCTCCCTGACGCGGTTCCTGCCGCCCGCGCCACAGCCGTTCACGCCATTGGGGACGGACCGCGTCTGGCCGGCACGGGTCCATATCTGGCCCGCAAAGGGACGGCGGCCTCCACAAGGATCCCGCGCAGCCAGTCCTTGAACGGGTCCTCCGCGAGCCACGGGTTCCACACCATGTCGATGCCCAGGGTCTGGATGGGGAAGGGGAATTCCTCCATGCGCAGGTCGAATCGGCCCTCGAATTCCAAGCCGACCTGATACCGGTGGACCGCCACCCCGCCAGCCTGGGCGATCAGGTGGGGAATGAACAGGTAGTCGGACACGCGCTGTCGGATTGTGTACGGCACCTTGCGTTCGTCGAGGATTTCATAGGGCCGGAGCCGTTCCGGGGACGCATCCAAGACCACGTGCGGCACGGTCTCCAGCAGCTCCAGCGCATCGGCTTCCCGCGGCGAATCCCACGAAGTGACGACAACCCAGCGGTCGTCGTACAGGCGCTCCCGCGGGTAGGGCGTGGCGAACGTCTCGGGGAGCAGGATGACATCCGCCGCGTCCTCCGCGAACACCGCGATGGTCGGGGAGGACGTGGTGCGCAACCGCAGGACCGTGTTCGGCGCACGCTCCGTCAGCAGCCGGGTGAGCGTGCTGCCGATGACGAACGCGGTGCTGTTCGTCATCGCCACAGTAATCAGGCGGCCGTCGGTTGCGGGGTCAAACGGCGCGGCATTGACCAGCCGGGCCGTCTGCGTGAGCGTCTGCCGCAATGCAGGCAGGAGCTCGGCAGCCCGCGGAGTCAGCACCATTCCGCGCCCCTGCCGCACAAGGAGTTCGTCACTGAGCATGCGGCGCATGCGCGTCAACCCATGGCTCATGGCCGGCTGCGACAGTCCAATCTTGCTCGCCGCCTTCGTCACCGACCGCTCTTCAAGCAGCGCCAGGAGCGGCACCAGCAGGTTAAGGTCGACCGAAGCCAGCCGGGCCAGCTCTCCGTCCATCCCTGATCTTCCCGGGTTACTCGGCATGACTCACCGGGAAGACAACGTGGAGTGGACTCAGCGGCTGGCCAACGACGTACTGCCCGCCCAAAAGGAGTCGCCCCTCTTTCACATTCCAGGTCAGTCCCGGCTCCGTTGCCATTGCACACCTCACTTGTCGCACGCCGGCTCTCCGGCGTTTGGCCCATCGTACCCACTCATTCACGCGGTGCACATGAAAGATGAGAATTATTCATTTGTCGAACGTTCCGCCGGCTGGAAAACTCGACATACCGCTGGTTGTGACTCAAGCCACTGTGTTCAAAGGAGAAAGCCATGAAGATTGTCCTCGATCGACCGCGCTGCGAGGGCCACGGCCTCTGCGAGGAAGCCGCCCCGCAGCTGATGCACCTGGACGAAGAGGGCGAGCTGGTGCTGGACATCGAGACGGTCGATGACGATCTTGAATCGGCGAAGGCCGCGGTTCGCGTCTGCCCGGTTGCCGCGCTGCGGCTGGCGTGACCATGCGCCTGAAACGCATCGTCGTCGTCGGAAATGGCATAGCCGGCCTCACCGCGGGTGACTCCCTGCGGGCGGCTGGTTTCGACGGCGAACTGACCGTCGTCGGCGACGAGCACCATGCGCCGTACAGCCGTCCCGCCCTGTCGAAGGCTGCCCTCCTGGACTCCGACGACATGACCTCCCATCAGCTCCCTGCGTCGACCCACGAGGCACGGGAGATCCTGGGCGTCAGCGCGACGCGGCTCGATGCCGACAGGAAGGTGGTGCACTTCGACGACGGCAGCGACCTTCCGTTCGACGCCCTGGTCATCGCCACCGGCTCCCGGGCACGCCGCTTCGGCACCGGCGAAAATGCGGGCCGCCGCGACGGCGAACTGACCCTGCGCAACCTTGAGGATGCGCTGACGCTGCGCCGCCGGCTCGCAAACCGGCCGTCCGTCGTCGTCATTGGTGGTGGCGCCCTGGGGATGGAGATCGCCTCCGGGTGCCTCTCCGCGGGCTGCGAGGTAACCCTTGTGTCGCAGGATCGTCCGCTGACCAGACAGCTGGGTCCTTACTTGTCCGACGTCTTCCTGGCCGCTGGCCGCCGCCACGGACTCAGGCTCGCGCCGTCCCGCGCGGTCGAACTGCGCAGTACCGGCGGGCGTACGGCCAGCGGGCGCACGCTGGTTGTGCTCGCCGATGGTTCATCCATCGAGGCCGAACTCGTGGTCAGTGCCGTCGGAGATGCTCCCAACACCGAGTGGCTGGCCTCAAGCGGCCTCCTGACCAACGGTCGGCTTGAAGTCGACACCCGCGGGCGCGTCCGGCCGGACATCATCGCCGCAGGAGATGTGGCCGCGTTCCCGACGAGGCGCGGCATCCTCCGCGTTCCCCTGTGGACCAGCGCCATCGAGCAGAGCAAGGCCGCGGCGCTAGCACTGGTGAGGGGTGATGATGCGCCGGAGCTCGACTTCCAGCCCTACTTCTGGACCGAGCAGTTCGGCCTCAGCCTGAAGGCGAGCGGCTTCCTGCCCCTGGCCGGCGCCCCCGAATTCCTCGAAGGCGATCCCGACGGCGGCCCTGCCCTCATGCGCTGGTCCCACGAGGAGGGTTCGGGCACCGCCGTCGCCATCAACAAACGGATCCCCATTCCCAAGTTGCGGCGCCTGAGCGACACCGCTCCCGCAGTGGCATCGCCCGCAACCTGACCATCAGCGGGCGATGAGCGGGAACTTTGACGCCCTCCTGTCCGCCGGCAGGTTCCCTCCGTCCGAAACGCGGCATGCATCGGACGCAATGCCGCAAAGAAGCCATTTTGTCAGCCCCTACAGCTACACTGAATGAATCGAACATATATTCGAATAAAGGTGTGTTGTGGGCGTTGTTGTCGGTCCCCGTGTGCTAGATGCGGGCATGTCGTTGTTATCAGTGCTGATCTCCCCGGTCCCGGTCGCGGCCGGGTATCCGTCGCCGGCGCAGGACTACTTTGACGGCCGGATCGATCTGAACGAGCACCTGATCAAGGACATCACCAGCACCTACGTCGTGCGGGTGTCCGGGGACTCGATGGAGGGCGCCGGCATCAGCGACGGCGATGAACTGATCGTCAACCGGGCCCTGGAACCCAAGGACGGGTCCGTGGTCATCGCCGTCCTGGACGGGGAGCTGACCATCAAGCGGCTGCGGATCACGGGAACCGGAGTGGTGCTGCAGGCGGAGAATCCGGCATACCCGGACATCCGGGTCCCGTCAGTCGCGGATCTGGTCATCTGGGGCGTCGCGACCCGCTGCCTGCACCATGTCTGAGGAAAGCATGTTTGAGGCCAGCCATGTCTAAGCCCGCCCCGATGCGGCACATGCCGCAGATCGCGCACGTGGATGTGAACTGCTTCTACGCCTCGGCCGAGCGGGCGTTCGACCCGTCCCTGGAGGGCCGGCCCGTCGTCGTCCTGTCCAACAACGACGGCTGCGCCGTCACCCGGTCCCCGGAAGCCAAGGCCCTCGGCATCCCCCTGGGCGAGCCGTGGTTCAAACTCGCCCCGCGGGCCAGGGAATGGGGACTCGTTGCCCTCTCCAGCAACTACGAGCTCTACGGGGACATCAGCGCCCGGGTGATGGAACTGCTGGGCCGGTACTCGCGCCTGGCTGGAGGTCTACAGCATCGACGAGGCCTTCCTCGGCGTCAAAGGCACCCCGGAGGAGCTCCTGGCCCTGGGCCGGACGATGAAGGCCGCCGTGCGGCGGAACGTCGGGGTGCCGGTCTGTGTCGGGATCGCCGGGACCAAGACCCTGGCGAAACTGGCCAACAAATGGGCCAAGAACAACCCTTCCTTCGACGGCGTCTGCCACTGGGACTCCGTGCCCGCCGCGGACAGGGAATCCCTGATGAGCCGCCTGTCAGTGATTGAGATCTGGGGTGTCGCCACCCGGCTGACCAAACGGCTCAACGGCCTGGGGATCCACTCCATCCTTGACCTGTCCCGGGCCGATCCGGTCATGATCCGGGACCGCTTCTCCGTGGTCATGATGCGCACCGTCCTGGAACTGCAGGGCACCCCGTGCATCCCGATGGAGGAGGAACGGATCGGCCGGGACCAGCTCATCTTTTCCCGCTCCTTCGCGACCCCCATCACCACCGCGGCCGGGATGCGGCAGGTCATGAGCGTCTACGGCCAGCAGGCCTCGGCGCGGCTGGCCAAACACGGCCTGCAGGCCAAAGTCCTCACCGCGTTCGCCGGCACCTCACACTTCAACCCGAAAGACACCTCCTACCCTTCCGTGTGCGTGCCGCTGCCGATGCCGACCGCCGATCCCGTGCTGCTCACCAGGGCCGCCCACGCCCTCCTCCCCCGCATCCACGAGGGCATCAGGTACGCCAGGGCCGGCATCATGGTCACCGACCTGCGGCCGACCGGCAACCAGGCACCCCTGGCCCTGTTCGAGAACCCGCACGAGGAACGCCGCGTCGGAACACTCCTGGAAGACGTGACCCGCCGCTACGGACGCGGCTCCATCGGCCTCGGCCACGCCGGAATACGGGGCGGACCGGACTGGACCATGAAACGGGACATGCTCTCCCCCCGCTACACCACCCACTGGGACGAACTCCCCCTCGTCAAAGCCGCCTAACCAACCCACCCGCACGGCCACACCACGAAAGAACACCCCCATGACCCTTGCGCCCGAAGCCCCCACACAGACCCACGACGTTCAGGTCCGGACCGACGCCGCCGGCCGGCCACTCGCTATCCGGCACGACGGGCAGATCTGGCTTGTCGATCCCGCTACCGAATCCCGGCACTGGTTCGGACGCGACGCCTGGCGGGACACCAGACCCACGGCCGCCGTGGGCAGCGGCGAACCTGGTGAACATCGAGTACTGGCAGGTGCAGGCCCGCCTTGGCTCCAACTCGGCGCCGCGGACCTTCACGCTTCTCCGGGATCCGCTCTCCACGCGGTGGCTCCTGGAAAACATCAGAGACGGCGACTAGGCAACAGTGACCCTGAACAGCCAGCCGATCAGTGATCAAACATGGGAAGCGATCAGAAGAGAATTCACGCTGCCTGCCTTGGAGCAGGTCCGCCGCCGGCTCGCCGAGCTGATGGATGACCCCGAACCCGTGATGCAGCAGCTCGTCCGCGTCTTCATCGACGACGGCACCTACTGCCCGGGGTTCCAGTTCCTGCCGGGCGGTCAACTCCGCCCGGCGGTTGTTGGGCTCTTTCAGCGTGCGATGGAACTGCAGATCCCGCACAACTACTTCACGGTCTGGATGGTCACCCCGTCCAGGGAACTCGGCCGGATCGCGCCCCGTTGACCACCTGAAAGGCGGCCCCGCTCCCCTGCTTCGGGCCCTGGATACCTACCGCTGGCGCTAGAACTGGCTGTTGGCCGTGAGCTGGTAGCCGCTGCGGAGCGACTTGGCCCCCGGCGTTGACGCTGCCGGTCACGGGATCTTCTTGACATCGTGCCCCACGGTTCTGTCCCCACAATTGCCCGGTTCCGTCCCTACAATTAATTGTTGGCCTCCATGGCACTCACGTCGCGGGGGCGACCAAATAAGGAGGATCATCATGGGCCTGGGTGACAAGATCCACAACGCCGCCGAGAAACTCCACGGCAAGGGCAAGGAGACAGCCGGCAAAGCCACCGGCGACAACCGGATGAAGGCCGAAGGCAAGAGCCACCATGTCAAAGTAGACCTGAAGCAGGCTGGCGAAAAATTCATGAACGCCTTCAAGAAACACTGAAAACAGGCCGCCGGAGGGCGGAGGTGCGGTCCGGCGGATCGCACCTCCGCCCCGGCCTCACGTACTTATGATCCAGGGACTTCCCTTCCTCAACGACGCAGGTCGAGCGCCTCGAGGAGCCGTCTGACCGAGCCGCCGAGGTTCCACTCTGTGGCGAGACGCTCAAGGTCTGCCCGCGAACCGCCGAGGACAGGGTGCAACTGAGCGCTGGCCTCCTCGACCGTCGGCAGCTCCAGGTCCCGCACGATCTTCACGACGGCGGGCGCGACCCTGAGGTAGTCCGCGGCCGCGGCGAGCTTCGACCGCACAGCAGTGGACAGCCCGCTTCCTGCATCCGCGGCAGCCGCGAGCAGCCCGTCGAGTGTGCCGTAATCTCCGAGCAGCGACGCGGCGGTTTTCTCGCCGATGCCGGCGACACCCGGCAGCCCGTCGGAGGTGTCGCCGCGCAGGGTCGCGTAGTCGGCATACTGCCCGGGCAGCACGCGGTACTTGCCCACGACGACGGCGTCGGTCAGGACTTCGAGGTTCCGCATGCCGCGCGCGGTGTAGATCACCCGCACCTGACGGGCGTCGTCGACGACCTGGAAAAGGTCCCGGTCGCCCGTCACCACGTCGACCGGAAGCTCGGCGTGGCTGGCGTAGGTGCCGATGACGTCGTCGGCCTCGTGTTCGGCAGCCCCGACGACGGCGATGCCGGCGAGCCCGAGCACCCGGCGGATCATCGGAATCTGCGCCTCGAGCGCGTCCGGCACGACCTCCACATCGGGGCCGCCGGCCACCGCCTCGGCGACTCGATGCGACTTGTAGCTCGGGATGAGGTCCACCCGCCATTGCGGACGCCAATCGTCGTCCCAGCACGCAATCAGATGCGTCGCTTCGTAGTCGGTGGTGAGCCGCGCGATCATGTCGAGCAGCCCGCGGACGGCGTTCACCGGGGTGCCGTCGGCGCGGCGGATCGTGTCAGGCACGCCGTAGAACGCGCGAAAGTACAGCGACGCGGTGTCGAGCAGCATCAGACGGTCGGCCATACCTGATCCTGACACGGATGCGCCCGTTCGCGGTGGACCGTCACGGATTCGTCGTCGGAGGGCGTGGTGCGGCAGCGAGTCGCTCCTGCCGTCTGCTCAGGACATGCTCAAGGGCCGTCCCCTACTGATTCCGGTGCGCCATTCGGGGCGGCGAACTCTAACTGATCGACGCACTGCAAACCATGGCCACAGTCCGTCCGCAGCGGCAGCACCGAGATCGGTAAAGCCCTGGCCGGCAAACTGCCCGCCGGCGTCGCCCGACGCTCCGGATCCCGTCCGATAATCGCGGTTGCCGGCCGCTCGCTCCTCCCCCGGGAACGGTGGGCCGAAATGCCAGGCCCCGACTCGGCCCGCGTTTTCACACCGGAGCAGGACTCGGGAAGTCCTTCAATTCGAAGGATGTCCCGGGCGGCGGCGGCCAGGTGGCTTCCTTCAGGGGGCACGAACCGGGCGGCCGGATCAATGAGTTGACGATCACGGAACACCCCTCTACTCTAGTTATTAGACGTCTGACGACTTACGCAGATGACGATGGCTTCAGGGGAAGGCCGCTGGGATACAAAGGAGTATTTCATGGGATATGTAATTGGATGTGACCTGGGGTCGCAGAGCGCCAAGGCGGTGCTCATGTCGCCCGGAGGCGACATCCTCGCAACAGCAAATACCGGCTACGCAATGCAGCACCCGCACAGCGGGTGGGCGGAGCAGGATCCGGCGGACTACAGGAACGGCATCGCTTCAAGCGTCCGTGCCGTGCTGGCCCAGACGGGCGTCAATCCGGCCGCGGTAACGCACATTGGGCTATCGAGCCAGGTGGACGGGGTGGTTCCGATTGACAGGAACATGCGCCCGCTGCGGCCGGCAATTATTTGGCTCGACCGGCGTGCGACCGACCAGGTGGCCCGGCTCGGCAACGCCATCGATCCGGACCGGCTGTTCGCCCGGACGGGACTGAACCTGGACGCCTCGCACACGGGGCCCAAGCTCATGTGGCTGGCCGACAATGAGCCTGGCGTCTACCGTCAGGCCGCCTCGCTGCCTTCGGTTGGAGGCTATGCGGTCGCGTGGATGACCGGCCGTTCCATTCAGGACCACGCCAACTCCTCATCGTCCCTGCTGTACGACGTCGTGGCCCGCGACTGGAGCGACGAGCTCATCGATGCGGCCGGGCTCGACCGGGCAAAGCTCCCCGAGATCGGCCGGGCCACCGACGTGGCCGGCACATTGACCGCGGAAGCCGCCGAAGCGCTCGGCCTCACCACAAACTGCGCCGTCGTGGTCAGCACAGGCGATGACCATGCCGCCTGCCTGGGTGCGGGGGGCGTCCGCCCCGGGGTGGTCGTCGACATCCTGGGCACGGCCGAGCCGGTCGGCGTCTCGAGCAGCGTTCCCGTCTTCGACGAGACAAAACTCGTCGAAACGCATGCGCACGCGGTCGACGGCACCTACCTGATCGAGAATCCCGGCTTCGTGTCCGGCGGCAACACGTTGTGGTTTGCCAAGAACGTGCTGGGCATCAGCCAGCAGGAGTTCTTTGACCGCGCGGCGCAGTCACGGCCGGGCGCCCGCGGGATCCGCTTCATCCCGGCGCTGACCGGGTCGATGGCGCCGCGGTGGAATGACTCCCTGCGCGGGACGTTCTCCGGGCTGTCCATGAACCATGACTCCGCCGATATGGCCCGGGCGATCATCGAGGCGAACTGCTTCGCGTTCCGGGACATCTATGACCGGATCGACGCTATGGGTCTGGCCCAGTCGGTCCGGGTCGTCGGCGGCGGAGCCCGCAGCGCGCTGTGGCTCTCGGCCAAGGCGACCCTCTGCGGCACCCCGATCCAGAAGGTACTGACCGAAGAGACCAGCGCAACGGGTGGGGCACTACTCGCCGCCGTTGCCGCCGGCACCTTCCCCAGCCTCGAATCCGCGGTCGACGCGGTGGTCGAACTTGATCCGGTCACCATCGATCCCGAACCGGCCCACGCCGAGGCCCTCGAATCGGCCTACCAGGAATACCGCTCCCTCTTCGACGCCGTCGAATCAATCTCCCAGAAGGAAACGCACCATGACGCTCTCGTCTGACCTCCACCACTACCTCACCCACCCGATGGTCGGCCTCGACCAGGTCGTCATCGGCCCCGGCGTGCTGGACTCGGTCCAAGACATCGTCGCCTCGCTGCCCGAACACAACACCATCGCGCTCCTCACCGACGAGGACGAGTACACCACCGGCTCCGGCGCTTACCTCAAGCCCGCCGTCACCGGCCTCTTGGAGACCCTCGGCACGGTCAACACGGTAGTCCTCCCCGGCCACGTCCACGCCGACGAGAGCACCGTCAGCGCCGCCACCGCCGGCTGCGAGGGTGCGGATGTCATCGTCACCATCGGCTCCGGCACGCTGTGCGATATCGGCAAGGTCGCCGCCGGGAACCGGCCCCACGTCGTCGTGCAGAGCGCCGCCTCGGTCAACGGCTTCGCGGACGACCAGTCCGTGCTGCTGGTCAACGGCGTGAAGCGCACCGCTCACTCCGGCTGGCCCAGCGCCCTCGTCGTGGACAGCGATGTCCTCCAGGGAGCCCCGGCCCTGCTGAACCGCTCCGGACTCGGCGACATGATCTCAATGTTCACCGCCCCCGCGGACTGGTACCTGTCCTCCCTGGTCGACATGGACCGGGGCTGGTCCACCGAGGCCGCGATGATGACCCGCCGCTACGGCGCCGAGCTCCTGGGCCTGGCCCCGGGCGTGGGGGCCTCGGACCCGGAGTCCCTGTCGACGCTCGCCAAGTTCGTGACCCTCAGCGGCATCTCGATGGGCGTCGCGGGACAGACCTCCCCGTCCTCCGGCATGGAACACGTCGTGAGCCACCTGCTGGACATGGCCAACACCGCCCGCGGGAAGGACACCGCCCACCACGGCGCCCAGGTCGGCGTCGCGACCGTTGTCGTCGCGATCCTCTGGCGGAAGATGAACGAACGGCTCCGTACCGGACGCCTCGGCACCCTCCGGCTCCCCGCCCCGGCCGATGCCGAGCGCACGGTCCGGGAGGCCTTCGACTGGATGGACGAAACCGGCGCCACGAGCAACGAGTGCTGGTCCGACTACTCCAAAAAGCTCGAACACCTCCGTGCCGTCGACGCCGGAGCCAAAATCCGCGACGCAGCCGAATCCTGGCGGGCCCACGCCGAGATGCTCTCCGGCCTCCTCGGGGAACCGGAAGCCATCGTCGCGGCGCTTCGCGCCGCCGGCGCGCCCACCCGGTTCTCCGAGCTCGAAAACGCCAGCAAAGAGGACGACGTCATCTGGGCGCTTACCAACTGCCACCTCATGCGCAACCGCTTCAACATCGCCGACCTCGCCTACCTCACCGGGGCCTGGACCATGACCGACGTCCTGGCCGCACTCTCCGAAGCAGAACAGATCGGCGCCGGTCTCTAACCCCCGGCACCACCCGCCGCGATCCCGGGACACCACTGCGCCCGGGATCGCGGCGCGCCCCGGCAGCCGCCGGCCAGGCTCTCCGCGGTCCGGCCCACCGGATCCCGGTGATTTCACCATGCGCACAACCAATACCTAGCAAAACAACAAGAACTTTTATTCGTCAGACGTCTAACGATTAATTCCCTTAAGAGTCCTGCCCGCGAAGGCAGGTAGACCCATGGAGGCCAGAATGAGCAAGACCGCCACTTCCCCCGGAACCGGGCGACTCAACACTGCGCAACGCGACTCAGCCCGCGCTGCGATGAAGTCACAAGTGCTCGACGTGCTTGTTATTGGCGGCGGCGTTGTCGGCGCCGGTGCGGCACTGGACGCGGCGACGCGGGGACTCACGGTCGGCATCATCGAGAAGAGCGACTGGGCCAGCGGGACTTCCAGCCGGTCCTCCAAGTTGGTACACGGAGGAATTCGCTACCTGGAGCAGCTGAACTTCAAGCTGGTGAAGGAAGCTCTTGTGGAGCGCGGACTTCTCTTGCGAACCATCGCACCCCACCTGGTAAAACCAGTCTCGTTTCTCTATCCCGTCACCACGCCATTGGCTGAGCGGCTCTACGTGGGGGCCGGGATGGCTCTCTATGACCTGTTCAGCTACGCAGGCGGCCGCCACCCGGGCGTCGGATTGCACCGTCACCTCAGCCGCAAGCGCGTCCGGGCCGAACTGCCGGGCCTGAACCGTACGGCATGCCGGGGCGGAATCAGCTATTTTCATGCACAGGTCGACGACGCCAGGCTGGTGACCACCCTCGTTCGCACTGCGGTGTCGCGGGGCGTCCATGCGATGAACCGCGCCGGCGCAGTGGAGATCATGCCCGGCACCGGCAGCGGAAACCATACAGTGCTCGTCTCGGATGAAGAGACCGGTGAGCGGTTCGAGGTGCAGGCACGCTCCATTATCAATGCCACGGGCGTGTGGACGGCGGAATCGCAAGCCATGCTCGGCGTCGACTCTGCCGTCGAAGTGACGATGTCCAAAGGCATTCATATCCTCGTTGACCGTGATCGCTTCCCGTCCACGATGGGCCTGATTCTTCGGGCAGGAGCCAGCGTCCTTTTCGTCATCCCCTGGGGGAACTACTGGATTATCGGCACTACCGACACGCCATGGGATCTGGGCAAGACGAACCCCTCCGCCACCTCCGCCGACGTCCAGTACCTGCTCGACCACGTCAACAAGGTGCTCGAAGTCCCGATAGTCCACGAGGATATCCGCGGTGTCTACGCCGGGGACTCCGCCCGCTCGTGAAGGGCAAGGCAGGTTCGACGGCGCAGCTGAGCCGGGAACACGTGGTTGACGTGCCTCTCGAGGGCATCGCGGTCATCGCCGGCGGCAAACTCACCACCTACAGGGTCATGGCACAAGACGCTGTGGACGCGGCGACAGCGGGACGAAGCGCAGCCGGCCCCTCACAGACGCTGAACCTGGCCCTGCTCGGCGCCGAGAAATTCGTTGCTGCCGAGGTCGAAGAGGTCTGCGCCTACATGCTCGAAACCCTGGGGCTGCCGTCCAGTCACGCAGCACGCCTGGTCGGCCGTTACGGGAATATGGCGGCAGAGGTCTTGAAGCCGGTGGCTCAGAACAGTGTGCTCGGGCTGGAGATTTGCGGCGGCGGCGGCGCACTTCTCGCCGAAGCGCTGTATGCGGTCACGCACGAAGGTGCGCTGCATCTGGAAGACATCCTTGAGCGCCGCCTGCGAGTTTCCATTGAATCCAAGGACTTCGGCGAAGAAGCCGCCTCCGAGGTTGCCAGGGTCGTGGCCCCGGCCCTGGGTTGGACTGCACAAGACGTCGACGACGAACTGGAGCACTATCAGGAGTTTGTGCGCCTCCAGCGGGAAGCGATCTCGCTGCCCGACGACCTCTCTGCCGATGCCGTCATGCGGAATGCCAGGCCCGCCGCTCATGCGGCGGCCGGCGTCCGCTCGTAACCTCCGGTGCCGGGTGCTGATGTTTCAACCCGGACCCCCGGTCCCTCCGGCCGGCTCTTCGCGGGTTCCCCGCGGGCACAACCAATCCCCGAAAAACCCGTGAAAACTTTTCCTTGTTAGACGTCTAACGACTTGGGTAACGCTCTAATGGACCGGGCCACGAAGGCCCCTTCCGGACAACCTCCCTGCCGATGCCGTCAGGAGAATGCCAGACCCGCCGCTCATGCGGCGGTCAGCGACTGTCCTTACCCCGCGTAATAACCACCCCGATGCCGGACCGCTGACATATCAGCCCGGCACCCAGCCACCGGACTATCCCTATGGCTTCCGATCGATACAACCCGCAAAGGAGCAGGTAAGTGTCACAAACAGCTACAACTCCCCCCGTGCAGGCGGAGCAGCAACACCGAAGAAGCACCTCCACAAGGTGGCAGGTCCCGTACTGCTGTGGGGCATCGGCGTCGGCGCCGTCATCTCCGGCGACTACTACGGGTGGAACGCAGGCCTCGGGCTCACCGGCTACTGGGGCTACCTGATCGCGATTGCCATCATGGGCCTTCTCTATGCCGGCCTCTCAACCGTCATCGGCGAACTGTCCGCAGCCGTACCTCACGCCGGCGGCGCCTACGCTTACGTCCGCACGGCGCTCGGCCGGGTCTGGGGATATCTCGCCGGGGTGAGCGTCCTGCTCGAGTTCGTGTTTGCCCCGGTCGCGGTCGCGCTGACCGTGGGCGCGTACGTGCAGGTCCTCTTCCCCGACGTGCCCATCCTGGTCAGCGCCGCGGTCCTCTACATCGGTTCCACGGTGGTCCACCTGCTGGGCGCCGGGAACTCGATGAAGATCGAGTTCGTGTTCACCGCCGTCGCGGTCATCGGCCTCATCGTCTTCATGGTGATCGGTGCGCCGAAGATGTCGCTGGATAACCTGAACGCCTACTCCGGCGGGGCCATCCTGCCCAACGGCATCGGCGGCCTCTGGGCCACCCTGCCGCTCGCTGCCTGGTTCTTCTTCGCCATCGAAAGCCTCCCCATGGCTGCCGAAGAGACCAAGAACCCCGCCAAGGACATCCCCAAGGCCCTGATCATGGCCTTCATCACCCTCGCCGTGATCGGCCTCGGCACCCTCACGGTCGCCGCCGGCGTCGGCGGGTCCGACTTCCCCGGCGCGGCGGCCCCGCTGACCGTGGCCCTGGCCAACGTCGTGGGATCCCAGACCTGGATCGTTCCGGTCATCGCCGTCTTCAGCCTCGCCGCCCTGGTCGCCTCGTTCCATGCAATCGTGATCGCTTACTCCCGCCAGACCTTCGCCCTGTCCCGTGCCGGCTACCTGCCGGCATGGCTGTCCAAGCTCAACAAGCACCACGCCCCGATCGGCTCGCTGATCGTCCCCGGCGTGATCGGTTTCGTCTTTGTCGTGCTGGGCGCCACCATCCTCCCGGACGCCATCCCGGTCCTGGTCACCCTCTCGGTGCTCGTCGCGGCCGTGTCCTACATGCTGATGATGGCCGCGGCCCTGGTGCTGCGGAAGAAGCGCCCGGACCTGCACCGCCCTTACAAGGCCCGCGGCGGACGTGTCACGATGTGGATCGCCCTGATCCTGGCCGGGATCCTGATCCCGGCAGCCCTGGTCAGCTTCCCGCTCGCGTTCGTCATCGCCGCGATCATGGTGGCCCTGTTCATGGCCTACTACTTCGCCGTTGGCCGTAAGCGGGTCGGCAACTACACCGCCGAAGAAGAACTCGCCCTCACCGACCAGGCCCTCACCGAAGACGCCTGAGAGCCCAAGTTGCCTGGCGGGAGGTGGCGCTGCGAAA
>CAWEPM010000015.1:0-120258 GCA_963810895.1 uncultured Actinomycetota bacterium | reverse complement strand
GACGCCGGGGTGGGGAAAGTCGTCTCAGTTCGTGGGGGAGCTCCGGGGTGAGGCCCCGCTCTGCCATGACCTCCTTGAGGCCTGGGATGGCCGGGGCGCGCACGCCAACGACCCGCAGTACTTCGGCTACGCCCCGGTCGAGGCCGCGAACAAGGCCCTCGCGAAGGCCGGCATCGGCTGGGACCAGGTCGGCGCCGTCGAACTGAACGAGGCGTTCGCCGCGCAGTCCCTGGCCTGCATCAACGCCTGGGGCATCGACCCCGTCGATCGTGAACCGGCACGGCGGCGCGATCGCGATGGGCCACCCGCTGGGCGCCTCCGGCGGGCGGATCCTGGGCACCCTGGCCCGGTCCCTGCAGGCCTCCGGTGAACGCTGGGGCGTCGCCGCGATCTGCATCGGCGTCGGCCAGGGCCTCGCCGTCGTCCTCGAAAACGTCACCGCCGCCCGTCGGCATAACCTGTCGGCACAATCAGCGAAGGGCTAAGGAAGTGGGTCACCGTCTATTTTGGATGGCCGAGCACCACGCCGTGCTGGGCATCGCCGGGTCAGGTTCCGTGCTCCCGAATCATTGAGGACGGCGACACCCGCCTCGGCGAGCATCGTGTGCGGTGATAAGCAGCAAGCGGCTCGGTCCCTGGCGGCAGTCTTGGTCGGTCGAGCACTATTGGCAGCGCTCCGCGGAGCCACCGTGAGGGAGGCGACACGTTCCAGCCTGGGATGCAGGTGGTCGCCGCCGTCCACCACGCCGGTTTGCCACCCTAGTTTCAGCCCCTCCGGTGCCACCTCCAGGTAGGCCAGGTTGTTCTGGAACCAAGGCCCGTCGACGCCGGACCAGTGAAACGGCGGGTCCGGGACCTTGGCCGAGCGTGCAACTAAGGCGCCGACCGGCGTGGCCAGACCGTAGGACATGATGGCCGCGAAGGACCTCATCAGCCGGGGCAGCGGGTTACGGATGGGGGAGCAGACGGCCTGCACAATCCGGCTGCCGGAGGCGCGCTCCACTTCCGAAACGTAGGAGTAATGGACATCTCCGGAGAGAAAAGCGATCGTTTCCGGTGCCGGGCCGCGTTTGCCGTCGGCGACCTCGGTCACCATGGCTGCCAGCTCCCGGAAGCTGTTCTGGAAGGCGCCCCAGTGTTCAAGGTCCAAAGCCTGCCGTAGCTTTTCGCCGGCACGGCCGGCGGGTTTCCCCCACGCACCTTGGGAAATGGCCTCATTCCACGACTCGACGTAGTGCAGGCCCATCGGCAGCAGGAAAGGCAGCGATGTCGCCACCAGCAGGTGGCGGAAACCGCCGCGCATCCGGCCATCAAGCCAGGCCATTTCCGCCTTGTCCACCAGGGCGCGGTTGTCCGGCGTCAGGTCCCGGGCCGCTCGGGAATCCACCACAATCAGCCGCGTGTCCCCGAAATCCCTGCAGTAGCTCCACCGGTACGATCCCGGGTCCTGATCGGCCCGGTCCGCGAAACTGTCCAGCTCCGCGCTCACGTCGATCTCATCCTCGCCCGCGTGCCGGGCGATCTGCTGCCAGACAGCATCCTCGGCCCGTTCCTCGGGTGACAGGTTCCCCAGATGCTGGTAAACCCAGTACGAGGCCAGCCCCGCGACAATCCGCTCATGCCACCAGGTGGTGGCTTCCATCTTCTTCTTCCAGCTCAGGGAGGTATTCCAGTCGTCGCGGATGTCGTGGTCATCGAAGATCATGGCGCTGGGCAGTGTGGACAGCAGCCACCTGTTCGCGGGGTCTGACCAGGCCAGATAGTACAGGTGCGCGTATTCCTCGTAGTCCTTGAGCTCCTCGCCAGGTGGTGCCTTGATGTCCCGTCGGGCGCGGATGAACTCCTGCATCTGCTCGCTGGTCAAGTCGGCGTACACCTGGTCCCCGAGGAAGGCCACCAGATCCGGCCACGGCAGGTCACCGCCGGAGGCCATCCTCAGGGCGTAGGCGCGCAGCGAGTCGACGCCGTGAGTCCGGTTGCCGGACTCATCGTGCGGCACACTGGTCCGGCACGAGCCGTAGGCCATCCGCAGCGGCTTGCCGGTCTTGAGCGTCGCGATCATGGACGGCGGGAACTCGGACGAGGGATCGGGCCAGGCCTGTGTTCCGTTGACGTCGAGGGCGTAGGGCGTGACCGTTCCAGGCTCCAGTCCGTCCAACTCCACCAGCGCGTAGTGGTGGCCGTGAACTGCGAACGTACGGGCGGCCCAGTCCCGGCCGCCGGCACGGATGGAAACCCGGGCAGCGGACTCGGGTCTCCACCCAGACGCTCGCCGACGTCTCATCCACGAACCGCATCATGGGGCCGAGCACCAAGGGAGTAGGTCGTCATGACTCACCGGGTTCCTTGCGTGGTTTGTCGTCGGCGTGTCCGCTGTCGGTTTCGTTGCTGTCGGCTTCGTTCAGGCCCAGGGCCAGTTGGTCATGAAGCCTGTTGATCTGGGCCGTGAGGAGGGCAAACTCCTCGCTCCTGGCGGGTTCGGCCGCTTTCGTCCGCGCAGCGGTTGCGGCGGTCACGCTTTCTATCAGCCAGGACGACACCGACGCAGTGACCATGCTCAGGACTGCAAACCCGCCGACCATCAGCGCGGACGCCGCCCACCTGCCAAGAACGGTGACGGGGTAATAGTCTCCGTAACCGACCGTCGTGATGGTGACAATGGCCCACCACAGGGATTCACCCATCGTGGTGATATTTGCGTCCGGGGCGTCCTTTTCGAAACTGAGAACGCTCAGCGCCACCGTGTAGACCAGAATGAGGGCGGACGCGATGACATAGGCCATGACGCGCGTTCTGATGGCAGTGCCCGGGGCCCGTTCCATGACTTGACGCAAGGTGAACGGGCGCAGGAGCCGCAACGGCCGCGCCACCGGGAGCACCACCATGAGCAGGTCCATGGGATGGCGGACGAACCACCGGCCCCGCTGGGGCGCCAGGAGCAATTTGATGAGATAGTCGACGCCAAAAGCGGCCCACGTCGACCAGATGACAAGCATCAGAACTTCGGCGTAGGGGGAGGGCGGGTCCACTATGACCAGGATGGAGTAGGCCGCCAGGAAAGCAAAGGCCGCGCCGACCAGGGGCCACTCGGAATTCTTTTGCCATGTCTGTTGCGTCATGGCTGAATCGTAGGACTTTGATCCGCGGATGTCCTTACGAAATTGCCATACTGTCCCTAAGCCAGCCACCAACGGGTAGCGAGCCACCCGCGCAGCGCTGACAACCGTCGCCGGCAGCGGTACATTGGCCTTCTGAGGTGGCAGACCGAGGCTGGGCACGGCAGGCCACATGGCCAGAACCTGCGGAGGCGGACAGCCATGGCGGCAAATCAGGGCGAAGACGGCGCTCGCCGGGACCACGCGCATCACGACGTCATGCCCAACATACTCGAAACAGTGGAGCAAAGCGTCCTGCAGCGAATTGAGGATTTCAATGATCCGCGCCAGGAATGGCGGCGCCTTTTCTCGGAGTTGTACGGCACTTTCCTGCTCGTGATTGTCGCGGCCGGGGGCGGCATGATGAGCCAGGCGTTCCCGGGTGTCATCAGCCGCACGGCAGCCGTGGTGGCCCCGGGTCTGATGGTGATGGGCATCATCCTCTTCATGGGCAAGGTCTCGGGTGCGCATCTGAATCCCGCCGTCAGTATCGCGTTCGCGCTCCGCGGCGACTTCCCGTGGCGCCGCGTCCCTGGCTACATCGTTGTTCAGCTCATTGGAGCGACGCTCGCGTGTCTGCTGCTGCAGGGCGTGATCGGGGTCTCCGCCACCTACGGTTCAAACTATCCGGCGGCGGGCTATACGGCCGGCGCCGCGTTCCTGATGGAGGCACTCCTGACGATGGTGCTGGTCAGCGTCATCCTGGGAACTGCCTCCGGAGCCCAGAACGTCGGACTGTTTGGGGCGTTCGGGGTAGGCGCATACATTGCCCTGGCGGGCCTGTGGGGCAGTCCCATCTCCGGCACGTCGATGAATCCGGCCCGAACGTTCGGGCCGGATCTCGCCGGCGGAAATTTCAGCGACTACTGGGTGTATGTCGCCGGGCCGCTGGTCGGCGCGGCGGCCGCCGTCGGTATCGCGTTCATCCTGCGCGGAGCGGGCGGCGGGATGTCGGGCTCGGGAGCCGCTCAGGGTGCCCTCTTCACCGAGGCCGCCGAGGACGAGAAGCCGTAGCGGGCCGTGAACATGATCTCGCAGAAGGAGAGTGCCGTGAGAACTTCGCCCCAGTTCCATCCACTGGATCCGCTCAGCGCGGACGAGTTCCGTGCAGCGGCGGCCCTGCTCGCCAGCGCACAGGGCGTCACGTTTCCAGCGTGGCGGCTGGCAGCCATCGAGCTGATCGAACCGGACAAGGCCGCCGTCGGTGCCTTCGAATCCGATGCCGACACACCGGCTCCCGACCGGATCGTCGGCGTCAACTGCTTCGAACGGTCCTCAAACAAGACCTACCAGGCGCGGCTATCGCTGACTCGCGGGGTTGTCGACTCCTTCACCCATATCCCCGGCGTCCAGGCGAACATGACCGTCGACGAGTGGGAAGAAGCTGACGCAGCGCTGCGCAGCCACCCGCAGGTGATCGCTGCGCTTGCCAAGCGCGGCATCACCGATCTGTCCCTGGTCTTCATGGACGTGTGGACTTATGGCCTGTCACTGATCCCGGAACAGTACCAGGGGCGCCGGATCGGCTGGTCCGATACGTGGGTCCGTGCCCGTTCGGGCGCAAACCCCTATGCAGGGCCGGTGAACGGTTTCCACTGCATCATTGACCTCGCCACTATGGAGCTGATTGACATCGAGGACACCTTTGCGGTTGATCCTCCCGAGATCATGGGCGAATATGTCCCGGCGCTGATCCCGGAGCGGCTGCGCAACGCAAGCACCCGTGAACCGCTGAAGCCGCTGGAGATTGTGCAGCCGGAGGGCGTTTCCTTTCATGTTGACGGCAACAGGATCAGCTGGCAGAACTGGTCCATGCGCATCGGGTTCAACTATCGCGAAGGCCTGACCATTCACCGGGTCAGCTATCGCGACGGAGGCCGCGAGCGGCCGATCGCGAACCGCCTGTCCTTCGCCGAAATGGCCGTTCCGTACCGGGACCCGACTGAGGACCACTACCGGCGCACCGCGTTCGACGTCGGCGAATGGGGTCTGGGGTTCATGACGACGTCGCTGGAACTGGGCTGCGACTGCCTCGGGGAAATCCGGTATTTGGATGCGGTCATGCACAATTCGGCGGGGGAGCCCTACACGATTACGAACGCCATCTGCATCCACGAAGAGGACGCAGCGGTGTTGTGGAAGCACATCGACCACGACGGCGGCATGGAGGTGCGCCGTATGCGCCGGCTGGTGGTTTCGTTCCATGTCACCGTGGCCAACTACGAATACCTGGTCTACTGGCGCTTCTACCAAGACGGGAACATCGAGTGCGAGGTAAGGGCCACCGGAATCATGGTGGTCAGCCATTTCGGCGAAGGCCAGGAGCATCCGAGCGGAACGCTTGTGGACAACCGGACCTACGCGCCCTTCCACCAGCACTTCCTGGTGGCCCGGCTCGACCTGGACATCGACGGCGCGGCCAACACGGTGTACCGCTCGGAAACCGAGATGGTCCCGATGGGTCCGGACAATCCGTACGGGCTCGCCCTGCACCAGAAGAAGACCCCCATCACGACCGAGGGGCACGACGACTATTCCTGGGAGACCCAGCGGGCCTGGGTCGTGACGAACGACAATTCGGTTAACGGACTCGGGACCCCGGTGTCGTACAAGCTGGTGCCCGGCGCATCGTTCCCGTCGTTCTTTGACCCGGCATCTCCGGTTTTCCAGCGTGCGGAGGTCATTGGGCACACGGTATGGGTGACACCAAACGATGCCAAGGAACGTTGGCCGGCCGGCGAGTTCGTGAACCAGGGAACGGGCGGCCTGGGAATGCCGGAATGGGTGCGACAGGGCCGGTCCGTGGAAAACACCGACGTCGTCCTTTGGTACGTCTTCGGCATTCACCACATCCCTCGGCCGGAGGAGTGGCCGATAATGCCGGTCGACACTGTCGCGTTCTGGCTCAAGCCGGTGGGCTTCTTCGACCGGAACCCGGCGCTGGACGTCTAGGCGGCACCGGCCAAGAAGTGCCAACTGCACCGCGCCCCGAGACCGCAAGGTGCCCAGCCTTCCTGCTGCCGCGATCCTGTTCTGGCCATTTCCGCCAAACCCATGATGCTCCAGTAGATTGTGGGAGGGAAAGAGCGGCTTTTGGGACCGAACACTAGGGGAGTAGCGTGAGCAGACTGATCGAGAGTCAGGGCGGAGCAGATGGAGACTTCGCGGCAAAGTTCGGCGCGGGTCCGGCCTACCCGCAGCTGCGGCTCAACAGCGCTGCCCTCGAAAACAACATCCGGGTCATGGCGGAGTGGTGTCGCGAACGGGGCGTGGAACTCGCCCCGCATGTCAAGACAACCATGTCGGCACCGATCATCGAGCGGCAGCTGGCTGCCGGCGCGGTCGGCGTAACCGTCGCCACCGTGGACCAGGTCGCCTCAGCACTGAAGTGGGGACATAACCGCGTTCTCGTCGCCAACGAGATCGTCGACAAGTCCGGACTTACCCGTGTCCGCACGTGGCTGGAGGAAGACTCCGACACGGGAAATCCGTTGTTTCGTCGATTCGGCAGCCGGGGTCAAGGCGGCGGCGGAGGTATTCGACGGCGGGGCGGTCGCCCTCGAGGTGCTGATCGACGTCGGAACACCCGGCGGGCGCACAGGAGTGCGCAGCCTGCGCGACGGTCTGCTCCTGGCCGAGACGGTGCGTGCCACGCCGGGCCTGAGGCTGGTCGGCGTTGCTGGGTACGAAGGCGTCGTGCCGAACAGCAGGGCTGAGGATACGGTCACGGCCGTTGACCGACACTGCCGGCTGGTGCGGGACGTATATCTGGAAGCGGCGGAGTTCTTTGAGACCGCCGCTCCCATCTATTCCATGGGCGGATCCGCGTTCCCGGACCGCGTTGTTGAGTTCCTCCCCGACGCCGGCCAGGTGCCTGGAACCAGGATTGTTCTCCGATCCGGTTGCTACGTCACCCACGATCACGGCACCTACGCCGCCGTCAGCCCCGTTGCGGGACTCATTCCGGCGCTTTCCGTTCGCGCCGTCGTGCTGTCCACCCCCGAGGAGGGGATGGCCGTCGTCGGTGCAGGCAAACGGGATCTGCCGTACGACGCCGGACTGCCCACCTTCCTGTCGGCCCGGACGGCGGAAGGTGCCACAAAGAACGGCGCGGCCGCAGTGGTGCGAAATCTTTTCGACCATCATGCAGTCCTTACCGGAGTGACCGGACTGGATGTCACCGACACGGTGGATTTCGGGATATCCCATCCCTGCTCCGCGTTCGATCGCTGGCCCGACTACGTCCTCACGGACGGAGACGGACACGACACCGACGTGTGGCAAACAGACTTCCACCGGTCGTCCCTGGCGACTCATTCCTGACGAAGTAGCTCGTGGGCATCCGCCTCCCTGAAATCTGAGCTTCCCCGCGTGGACAGCCGGACACACCCCTCTGACGAGGTGCCACGTTCCGTTCCGGAGGCCTGTGCCGCAAGTGGGACTCGAACTGAGGGTATCTCGGCTAGTTCTTTTGGTTTAGCGTGTCCATCATGACGGACGTCGCGATCACCGTTCTTATCCTTGTCGTCGCTGTGGCGGCGTTCGTTTCGAACCGGCTGCCGGCCGGTTTCACCCCGGTCCGGGCCGCCTCTGCTGCCCTTCCTGCCGTACAGCAGGGGAGACGATCGGGGGCGTGCCGCAGACGTGCTTGAACTGATCGCGGAGCTGGTGCCGCAGGCCATTGGCCTGGCAGCCAGTCCGCTCCCGCTGATCGCGGTGCTCGTGATGATCCTGTCCCCGAACGGTCGGGGCAGGAGCCTCGGCTTTGCCGCGGGCAGGGTCCTCGCGGTCCTGGCGACTGCATTGCGGTGGCCGCCCTGTCCGAACTTGTCACCCAGGGGACAGGCGGGACACGCGTGAGTGCGGCCCTACGCGTCGTGCTGGGCGTGGTGTTCGTGCTCCTGTCGATCTCCAAGCTCCGGTCACGGCCGAGGGGTTCCGCCGAACCGAAGACCCCCGGGTGGATGCAGGCCCTGGACGGCATGCCGCCCGCGAAGGCCCTGGGGACTGGATTTCTGGTGACCGTGATCAATCCGAAGGAACTGATCTTCGGCATCGCGGCCGGTGTCGTGATCGGTAGCGCCACGCTCCCGCTCGGTATGGTTGCCGCAGCCCTCCTGATCTATACGGCGATCGCCACGATCACCGTCGTGGGGCCCGTTGTGGCGTATCTTCTGGTCGGTGCCCGGGTGCGCGCGGATGCTGGAACCGGTCCGGACTTGGCTGGTTCGCTACTACAACGTCGTCATTGCGGTGGTGCTCGCCATTATTGGCGCAGTGATGATCGGCAAAGGACTCGCCGGCTTCTAGACGGGCCTTGGCCGGCACGGACTTCAACCCTTGAGTTGACCTGTCAGCACTTCGAATTCCTCGACGCCGAGGATCTGCATGTGTTGCTCCGCGCTGGTCTCGGTGCGGATTTTCGTTGCGGCCTCCTCACTGCCGGCGAGGGCCGCCGCGTCCTCCCACAGCGTGATCGACAGTGACTTGTTGTCCTTCCCAAGCAGGTAGTAGATG
The DNA here is from genome assembly GCA_963810895.1 of uncultured Actinomycetota bacterium. Lineage (GTDB taxonomy): Bacteria > Actinomycetota > Actinomycetes > Actinomycetales > Micrococcaceae > Arthrobacter. The sequence goes on along the minus strand of CAWEPM010000015.1, from coordinate 111,586 downwards.
CCCAAGCATCCCGGCAGCTGGAGCACCCGGGTGACGGTGTCCTCTGATGGTGCCCCCGAGCTGTCCGGGCCGGGCTGATACGTGCTGACGCGAGCGAACATGTCCATCCTCCTAATCCAGATCCGACGATTGGAGTGCCTGCCGATCATGCCCCTGACCAGGGAGCCGGACCTTCACGATGGGCGGTCCTGGTAGCCGTCGGCCTGCTCTCCTCCCACCAGTAAGGACCTGTCAGCGTGGATGCACAAGGTCGGAACGGGTTGCCAGCGGAATCCGTAGCGCGTCTATTTCGACGGGCGGACGACGGCGGCGGTCGCGCCACGCGCCGTTTGCGCGCCGTCTCAGCGGTTCGCTCGGAAACGGACGCGTGATGCGAAAAGGTCGCGCTACGGCGACCGCGGACGACGGCGGCCTACGCGGCCGTGGCAGGTCCGAAGGCCCTGTCCCGTTGCCGGTGGAGCAGTCGGCGACGATCCGTAGGTAAGCACGAAGGACCCTAGTACGGCCTCGCGGCGACGATGCGTGCGTACGCAGGCCCTGGCCTCCGGCTCGGCGACTGCCGAGCGGATGGGTCCGCCGAGGAGGTTCTGATGATCACTGCCACGATGGTTGTAGCCACGATTCCGGTCACGGACCTGGAGCGGGCGAAGGCGTTCTACGGAGACACCCTCGGCCTGACCTTCTTGTGGGAGACCCCTGTCGGAGTGCGGTTCCGCTGCGGAGCCGCCAGCGAGATCTCCGTCTTCAAGCGCCCGCCGGTCGCGACGGAGCACACCCTTGCCCACTTCGAGGTGGAGGACATCGAGGCCGTGGTGGAGGATCTGAGTGCGAAGGGCGTCGAATTCCTGGACTATACCGAAGGCCCCCTGGCGACGACGGGCCACATCGCGCAGCTCGGCCCGGCGCGGGGTGCGTGGTTCCGTGATCCTGACGGCAACACCCTCGGGCTGCGCCAGGGTTAACAGGGAAACCCCCGCCGCGGCCCCGGGCTGTTGGCCCGGTACCGCGACAGGGGTTCCTTGCGCTCAGTAGCCGGTGCTGCGTCCGCCGCTGAGGACGTCCGCGGTGCCGGAGAGCCCCAGCCGGGTGGCGCCGGCGGCGATCATGGCCTGCGCGGTGGCCCAGTCGCGGATTCCGCCGGACGCCTTGACCCCGAGGCGCGGGGCAACGGCCCGTGCCATCAGCTCCACCGCGTGCACCGTGGCGCCGCCGTCCGGGTGGAAGCCCGTGGACGTCTTCACGAAGTCGGCTCCGGGGCAGCGATAAAGGGAGTCTCGGGAGTGAGCGCCGGGTCTTAGCTCGGGCCGGAGGACCCGGTCGCGACGTCGGAGTGCGGGCATCGTGCCTGCTCGCGGACCTCCCGGGCCTCCCGGGCTCGCGTGCCGCCTCGACGTCGGCGGCGCTCGCCATCTGCCCGCGGGCCCGCAGCCCGGCCACCACACCGTCAATATCGGCGTCGGGCCGGTTCTGGCTGAGTTTGTGCTTCGCCTCAATCCGGGTGATGAGAAGCTCGACGCCGACGATCGCGCGCAGCTGGCCGGCAATGTAGCGCTCGGGGGCATCGTCGACCGTCCAGGGCCGCTCGGAGCCGGCTTCGTTGTGATCGCTCAGCCTCCGGACATGGCTGGCGAGCCAGGCCGGATCGTCATGGATGACGAGGTTGCCGTAGACGTGGGCCGTGGAGTAGTTCCAGGTGGGAACGACGCGTCCGTGCTCTGCCTTGGACGCGTACCACGACGGTGAGATGTAGGCGTCCGCCCCCTGGATGATGAAGAGCGATTCGCCGAGGGCGGGTTCGGACCACTGGGGGTTGTTGCGGGCGAGGTGTCCGTGCAGCGCGCCGTGTTCGCCGGCCGCCGGGTCATAGACAAAGGGCAGCAGTGTGGCAAGCATGCCGTTCGCCGTGGCGGTGATCAGGTTGGCCGCAGCCGGGCGGGTGAGCAGGTGCTGGACTGAATCGGGGCTGGCGGCGAAATGTGCGGGGATATACACGGAGATCTTCCCTTCGGGGCGCGGATCGGACGCGGGGTGCGGGTGCGGAGTGCGGGGTCTGGGGTGCCGACAAAGGGGCCGGCGGAGAAGATGGCCGGATCAGCGGGACTGTTTCGCCGTCGCCGTCGCCTCGCCTCCGCCTGGACGTCGACGGCCGGGATGGGCTTGACGGCCGGGATGGGCCGGGGCGGGCGCGGACGGCCAGGCCGGCGCAGAACACGACCACCGTACCGCCGATGATGGTGGTCCAGGTCAGGTCCTCGCCCAGGATGAGCCCGGCCCAGCAGATGCTCAGCACGGGCTGGACCAGCTGGACCTGGCTGACCTGCGCCATGGGGCCGATGGCCAGGCCGTGGTACCAGGCGAAGAAGCCAAGAAACATGCTCACGACCCCAAGGTACGCGAAAGCAGCCCACTGCACAGGGGTAGCCGATGGCGGCTGCCCGGCCACGGAGACTGCCGCCAGGCACACCATGAGAGGGGAGACCAGGACGAGTGCCCAGGAGACGGTCTGCCAGGCGCCGAGTTCGCGGGCCAGCTTGCCGCCTTCGGCGTAACCGATCGCCGCGGACACGACCGCACCGAAGAGCAGCAGGTCCGCCAGTTGCAGTTGTCCGAGGCCGCCGGACTGCGCGGACGCGAAGGCGATTGCCGCAACGGCGCCGACGCCCGTGATGACCCAGAAGGTGATTGGCGGACGTTCGTGGCCGCGAAGCACCGCCATCGTCGCGGTCGCCGCGGGGAGCAGCGCGATAACGACGGCGCCGTGGCTGGCGGGCACGGAGGCGAGGGCGAAAGAGGTCAGCAGCGGGAAGCCCACCACCACCCCGCCGGCGACGACGGCAACGCGCGCCCACTGGGCGCCCCGGGGCGGACGCTGCCGGGTCAAAGCGAGGGCACACGCGGCGAGGACGGCCGCGACGACGGCCCGGCCCGATCCGATGAACAGCGGGGACAGGCCCCCAACCGCCACCCGGGTAAACGGAACCGTGAAGGAAAACGCGGCGACGCCGAGCAGTCCCCACCACAGTCCGGTTGCCGGCCGGGACGATAACGGTTGGTCAAAAATCGCAGTAGCGCTACTATTGGCTCTCATGTCCTACGATAGCACCTCGAGAATCGCGGCACGGCTCCGGGAATGGATTGCCGGTGCCACGCCCGGCGCCCGGCTGCCGTCGACGCGGTCCCTGGTCGCCGAATACCAGGCCAGCCCCGTGACCGTGCAGAAAGTGCTCCGCACGCTCGCCGCGCAGGGCCTCATCGAGAGCCGTCCCGGCGTCGGAACGTTCGTGCGCGCGGTCCGGACAGCCCGGCCCGCGGACTACGGCTGGCAGACGGCCGCGCTGGGCACGCCTCAGGCGCCGCTCCGGCCCGTCTCCACGGCGATGCGGAGTGCGCCGAACGATGTCATTGCCTTCCACTCCGGCTATCCGGACCGCGAACTCCTGCCCGAGCGTCTGGTCCGGGCGGCCCTGACGCGCGCGGCCCGCGGAGACGCGGCCTTGTCCCGTCCGCCCGCCGCGGGCCTGCCCGAACTGCAGTCCTGGTTCGCGCACGAACTCCGGGCCTCCACCCCGGCCGGCGTTACCCCGCCAACACCCAGCGACGTGATCGTGCTCCCCGGCAGCCAGAGCGGGCTCAGCTCCGTCTTCCGGGCGCTGGTTGGCAGCGGGCAGCCGCTGCTGGTGGAGTCCCCGACGTACTGGGGAGCCATCCTGGCTGCGGCGCAGGCCGGCGTCCGGGTGGTTCCGGTGCCGAGCGGTCCCGAGGGCCCGGACCCGGAGGAGCTGGCGCGCGCCTTTGACGAGACCGGCGCGCGGCTGTTCTATGCGCAGCCGAACTATGCCAATCCCACCGGCGCGCAATGGCCGGCCCGCGTGGGCGAGCAGGTGCTGGACGTGGTGCGGGCACACGGCGCGTTCCTCGTCGAGGACGACTGGGCGCATGATTTCGGCATCACCACCGATGCCGTGCCCGTTGCCGCTCGAGACGATTCCGGCCATGTCGTCTACCTCCGCTCACTGACCAAGAGCGTGTCCCCGGCCATACGCGTCGCCGCGGTGATCGCCCGCGGCCCGGCGCGTGACCGCATTCTGGCCGACCGTGGAGCCGAGTCGATGTACGTCAGCGGCGTTCTCCAGGCGGCCGCCCTCGACGTCGTGACGCAGCCGGCGTGGCAGACCCACCTGCGCGGGTTGCGTCACCAGCTCCAGGCGCGCCGGGACCTGCTGGTCAGCAGCCTGCGGGAACATGCCCCGCTGGCCCACGTCGAACACGTGCCCAGGGGCGGACTGAACCTCTGGGCACGCCTGCCCGACGGGACCGACGTCGACCAGCTCGTCCGTGACTGCGAGGCGGCGGGGGTCATCATCGCTGCCGGCACCGAGTGGTTCCCGGCCGAACCGGCCGGACCGTTCATCCGGCTCAACTACGCCGGACCCAACCCGGGTGCTTTCCGGGAAGGCGCGCGGATCCTCGGCCAGGTGCTCGAGCGTACGGCAGGCCGGTAGGGCTGCCGGCGCGGGAGGGGCGGTCCGCGTTATCCGGCGTCGCGGGGCACGAACATGATGACGGCGACCCCGAGCAGACAGATCGCCGAACCCAGAATGTCCCACCGGTCCGGCCGGAAGCCGTCGAAGATCATGCCCCAGGCCAGGGAGCCGGCCACGAACACGCCGCCGTACGCGGCGAGGATACGCCCGAAGTGCGCGTCCGGCTGCAGCGTCGCGGCGAAGCCGTAGATGCCCAGCGCCACGACGCCGAGTCCGGCCCACCACCAGTCCCGGCCCTCGCGGACGGACTGCCAGACGAGCCAGGCCCCGCCGATTTCGGCTGCCGCGGCGAGGACGAACAGCAGGATCGTTTTTGCGATAGTCACGCCATCATGATGGCACCGGCCGGTTGACCATCCGCGCGGCCGCGCGGAGTTGCCTGGTCGAAGCTGTCACACGGAGTCACCGCTTGCATCACCGGTCGTCAGGTCCTATAACTTTAAGGTTCAAGTAAAGTTCAAAGTGACGTTTCCCGGAAAGCCGCGAAACACGACGCCGTCAGGCCGGTCAATTCCGCTCTGACCGGACGTCTGAACCAAATGCCGAATACCTGAGGACCTGAGATGACCCTTGCGTCAGAAACCATTTTTCAGGCGGCTGCCGTACCTTTGGCCGCCGTGCGGAGCCGGGTTTCGGTGCCGCTGCGCTTTCCGGACGGCTTCACCGCCGAGGCTGAGGTGATGACCTTCAACGGGCTCGCCGACGGAAAGGAGCACCTGCTGCTGGCCCTCGGCGAGTGGGAACAGGCATTGCGTTATGCGGCGCCGGCTGGTGCCGGGCCGCTGGTGCGGCTGCACAGCGAGTGCCTGACCGGGGATGTGTTTGGGAGCCAGCGGTGTGATTGTGGCCCGCAGCTGCGTGAAGCCGTGGAGCGGATTGCCGCAACGGGCGGGTTCCTGCTCTACCTCCGCCAGGAGGGCCGCGGGATCGGCCTGTACAGCAAGCTTGACGCCTATGCCTTGCAGGACGGTGGCCTGGATACTTATGAGGCCAATCTCGCCCTCGGCCACGGCGAGGACGAGCGGGACTACACCGCCGCTGCCCAGATGCTTGGTGCGCTGGGTGCCGGCACCGTACGCCTGCTGAGCAATAATCCGGACAAGGCTGCCCAGCTGGCCGGCCTCGGCGTCGAGGTTTCCGAGCAGGTCGCCACCGGCGTCCACGTGTCCCCGGCCAACCTCCGGTACCTTGCCGCCAAGCGCGATCACACCGCCCACACGCTCGTGCTGCCGCCCGACGTCGGGCCCGGCCGTGGTGAGTCGAAAATCGGCGTTCGTGCCGAGTCTGCGGCCCGGGCCGGTGCTGCGGCGTCGGTTGTCCCGGCCCACGAGGATATGCTCGCCCGGGCTCAAGGGCTCGTTCCGGCCCTGCGGGAGCGGGCCGAGGAAACGGAGCACCTTCGCCGCATTCCGGACGTCCACCATGGCGGAGCTGCAGGCGGCCGAAATCTTTAACCTGCTTTCCCCGAAGGCCGTCGGCGGATTTGGCATGGGCCTGGAAACCTATGGGGAGGTGGTTCGCCGGCTCGCCCGGGGCTGCGCATCCACGGCCTGGAGTGCCGGCCATCTGATCGAACATGTCTGGATGCTGGCGCGGTGGCCCCGGGAGGCGCAGGATGAAGTTTTCGCGAACGGGCCGGCTCCTCTGGCGGCCGCTACCGGCTCGCCGGCAGGCGTGGCCGAGAAGGTTCCGGGAGGCTACTCCATCTCGGGCCGGTGGACTTTTGCCTCCGGGGTGATGCATTCCGAGTGGGCGCTTCTGGCCGCGCAGCACGGCGGAGTGCGCCTGCAGTGCCTGGTGCCGCTGGCCGAGGTCGAGGTGCTCGACGTGTGGCAGACGGCCGGGCTGCGGGGGACCGGGAGCAATGACATCCGGGCGGAGGGCCTGTTCGTCCCGGAGCATCGGGCGCTGGACTGGGAACTCCTGGCTGCGGAGGCGAACCCGGGCAGCAAGCTCCACCAGGATCCTCTGGTTCATACCCCCATGGGCGCGCTGCTGAATATGGTGGCTCCCGCCGCCGCCTTGGGATCCGCCGAGTACGCCGTCGAACTGTTCCGCGAACTGATGATGGTGCGCAAGGTCAAACACACGGCGGAGGCGAGGCAGGCGGATTCGCCGCTCGCGCAGGTCCGCTATGCCCAGGCCTACGGGCTGGTCGGCACGGCGCGGCTTCACTGGCAAGAAGCAGTCCGGGTGGTTTCTGCCTCCCATGCGCGCCGGCCTTCAACGATGACCGACCGGGAGCGCAGCCAGTACCGGCTGTCTCTCGCACTGAGCGGGGAGGCGTCGGCCGAGGCGGTTCGGGTGGTCATGGCGGGATCCGGCGGGAGCGTGCACCGGTTATCGCATCCGCTCCAGCGGATCCAGCGCGACGTCAATGTCCTGATGAACCATGCGGCACTGACCAGGGATCCGGTTCTTGAACAGGCCGGCCGCGGCCTCCTGGGCCTCGGGTTCACTGTGCCGTCCTTCTGACGGCCGCGCGCCGGCGCGGGACTGGCGGATGGTGGCAGGGCCGCCGGGGCCCTGCCGTCCGCCCGGGGGTCCGACGTGCCGGCGCCCGTTGTCCCCGTCCGGGACCAACGGCGGCAGGAAGCTTGAAGCTTCAATAAAAACCGGATACGATGGTGCCATGACTCAGACCACTGACCGGCCCCCGGTCCTCTTCCTCAGCCACGGTGCCCCGCCGCTGGCCGACGACTCCACGTGGACCCGCGAACTCAATGCTTGGTCCGGCACGTTCGGCAAGCCCAAGGACATCCTCATGGTCTCCGCCCACTGGGAGAACGCACCCGTGACGCTCAGCGCCACCGGGCGCGATCCCGGCCTGGTCTACGACTTCTGGGGCTTCCCCCAGAAGTACTATGAGGTGGCGTATGACGCCCCGCAGGCGCCGGAACTCGCTGCCGAAGTGGAGAAACTCGTGGCCGGCCACGGCCACCACGTGGAGCGCGACGAAAGCCGCGGCCTGGACCACGGCGCCTACGTTCCGCTGAAGGAGATGTACCCCGCGGCGGACGTGCCGGTGGTGCAGATGTCCATGCCGACGCTCGATCCGCAGGGATTGTTCGAACTCGGCATGTCGCTTGGGCCACTGCGTGACCGGGGCACGCTGATCGTCGGATCAGGATTCACCACGCACAACCTGCGCTGGTTCAATCCTGCCGGGGGACCGGACACCGCGCCGCCCGCAGCCTCCAGTGAATTCGACCACTGGGCCGAGGAAGCCATGGCCCGCGGCGACGTCGACTCCATCCTCGATTTCCTGAACAAGGCACCGGCCGCCCGCGAGGCACACCCCCGGAGCGAGCACTGGGCTCCGCTGTATGTTGCCCTCGGGGCGGCATACGGCTCGGGAGACATCCAGGCCAAGACGGCGATCGACGGTTTCTGGTTCGGGCTCTCCAAGCGCTCGTGGACCCTGACCTAGATTCGACAGGCGGCGCGCGATTTCCGGTGCGGGAACAGCCGGGAGATCGACGGCGTCGCACAACGTAACACCGGAATGCCCCGAACCGGGGACCGGTTGTGCACCTCGGTGCCGGTTCGCCGGCCCGCCAAAGACTTGACTGAACTTCACCGCGGATTCTAGGAGCGCAACATGACGATTGCAGTAACAGGTGCCACAGGACAGCTGGGCCGGCTGGTCCTCGAGGAACTGCTCGCCGGCCAGGAACCAGCCGCGCTGGTGGCGGTAGTGCGCGACGCCGCGAAGGCCGAGGAGCTGGCGTGCCCGTGGCGTACAGGTGCGCGTCGCGGACTATTCCGATCCGGCCGCGCTGGAGGCCGCCCTCGCGGGTGTCGACAAGCTCCTGCTGGTCTCCGGCAGCGAAGTGGGCTCCCGCGTGGCGCAGCACGCCAACGTGGTCAACGCGGCCAAGGCGGCGGGTGTCCGTTTCATCGCCTACACGTCCGTCCTGGCCGCGGACACCACGGAGCTGATCCTGGCGCCCGAGCACAAGGCGACAGAGGAACTCATCCGCGCGTCCGGACTCGAATTCACGTTCCTCCGCAACGGCTGGTACACCGAAAACTATGTCCAGACGGTGGCCACGGCCCGGCAGACGGGCGCCGTCGTGGCCGCTGCCGGTGACGGCCGGGTGGCCAGCGCCGCGCGGGCCGACTACGCGGCCGCCGCAGCGGCGGTGCTCAGCTCTGCCGGGCACGAAGGCCGCATCTATGAACTCTCCGGCGACTACGCCTGGGACTTCAAGGAACTTGCGACGGCGATCACCGAGATCGCGGGCCGGGAGGTTGTGTACCAGCCCGTCACCGCACCCGAGCTGGTGGAGGTCCTGACCACCGCCGGACTCGACCAGGGGACCGCGGGATTCCTCGCCGCCCTGGACGCGGACACCCAGGCGGGTCTGCTGGCGACCGTCACGGGCGAGCTGTCCGGGCTGATCGGACGCCCGACGACGCCGCTGCTGCAGGCCCTGCGGTCTGCCACCGCGAGCTAGGTCCAACGTCCGGCCCGGGTACCGGGCCGGACGGTCAGTAGCCGCACGGGGACCGGGTGAACCGGCGTCCCGGCGCCCTTCGCCGAGGGGCAGGGAATGGGCATAATGAAGGCGTGGATTCTCTGCATGCCCTCAAGGCATAACCGGCCAGCGGTGCGGGGCTCGGCTCATGGTTCCTGTGGAATCGTTCGGTGATTTCGGCCAGGCCGGTGCCGGGGCGTGGTCGGACGGCCCGCTGGTTCTCGGCGTGCCATGGGATTTCGACGAGCGGCTGGTGCGGGCCGCCGCGGGGCTGGCCGTCATCATGGACACGCACTTGATTTGCGCCTTCGTGGACCCGGCGAGCTACCTCACGGAGTGGGAACCGGCCGGCTCGCAGCCAGGCGCCTCGCTCGATCCCGTCCCCAATGTCGACGCCGAATTTCCCGCCCGGCAGATGCTGGCCGGCCTCGAGGGCGTGCTCGGCCCTCCCGGCGGGGCATGGTCCTTCAGGGTGCTGAACGGGGAAGTAGCCAAGGCCCTGGGACGCCTGGCGGAAAGCGCGGATGCGGCAGCGCTCATAGTCGGCGGGCAGCGGCCCGGGCGGGTTGCAAGGATGGTCCGGCTCCTGGAAGGTTCCGTCAGCGTTTCCCTGACCCGCCTGCAGGCCAAGCCCGTGCTGATCGTTCCGCACACGGGGACGTGATCCGCCGGCCGTCCCTCCCGTGGCCAGGCGCCAGTGCCGCGGCTAGGCAATAGTGCCGCAGTCCAACAACAGCGCCACGGTGCGAACAAACCCGGTAGCGTCACCGCGGGTTTCATCCGTTCCGGGTGACGGCCCCCGGCCGAGCCCGGCATAGCGTTGGGTTATCGCCGGTGGAGGACCGCCCGGACGCGATCATTCGCAGAAGCGGATCGGGACAGCGGATCAGGCCCAAGGCCGTTCGCTTGAGCGGAACGGGCTGCCTCCGACGGCGGAACTGCAGAGGCCATAACGCCAGCGAATCGAAGTGAGTCATGTCAGTCCGGAACAAACACGCAGCCGTCACGTCCGAGGCGCGGGCGCTCTTCATCGGCAGCGTGGGCTTTGTGGTCCTCGGCGGCGTCGCGTTTCTGCTGGTCGGACGGGAACCTGTTGCGTTGTCGGGACGAGGTTCAGCCGGTGACATCGCGGCGCTCGGCACGGCCGTTCTTGGCGCCGGGGCGGTGGTGGCCGGGTGCCTGCAGCGTCGGCCGCCGGTGTCACCGCAGGGCCGCGGGGGCGGCCGGAAGCGCAACGCCATCGACATCGCGGCGCTCGCGCTGGCCCACGGGTGTATCTTCCTGCTCGGCTGGCTGGCGCTCTTCTCGATCTTCCAGCAGGCGTTCATCGGTGCGGTCCTCTACCCGGTGGCAGCTGCCGTCCTTGTCGGCACCACGGGGGCTGTCAGCGCCTACATCGCGTACCTCTCGGCGCTCAGCATGACCGCATACCGGCTGGCCGCGCTCCTCGCCGGGTTCCTCGTCACCGGTGTCCTCACGAGCATGCTCACTGCACAGGACCCTCAGTGGTGGCAGGAGAACCTCAGCGCCCTCGGCGCGAGCTCCGACGTCTCCGGGGTGGCATTCAACTTCACGCTGATCATCGCCGGCGTCGTGGTCACCACCCTCGCGGGATACGCCACCATGACTCTCGCGACGACGGCGACCACCCCGTCCGCGCGTCATCGGGTGAAGCTGCTCGAAGGCGGCATCATCCTCATGGGCGTCTTCCTTGCCTGCGTCGGCCTGTTCCCCGTCGATGAGCGCTTCGGTCTCCACACCCTGGTCGCGTCCGGCATGGTGCTGGTGTTCGCGTCCCTCGCTGTCCGCATCCGCGCGCTCGTCCCCTCCATCTCGGTGACCTTCGCAGCGCTCGGGTGGGTGTTCCTGGCGGCCATCGGCGTCGCCGCGGTGCTGTGGTTCCCAGTCGGCTACTACAACCTCACCGCGGTGGAGCTCATCGCCGCTTCGCTGATCTTCTCCTGGCTCATCGTCCTGATTCGCAACCTCGCCGCCGTCGACGCAGACCAGTTCGACGCCGATCAGCTTCGACGCCGACCAGCTCGACGCAGACCAGATTGACGCAGACTTGGTCGACGCGGACCTGGTCGACGCCGACCTGCCGGCCCGGCCGCAGTCACGGCCAAGCGACAGCAAGGACCAGCCTGTTTCAACCGCAAAGGATGAAACTGCGGCGGAACCGTAGCGCAGCCAGCAGGGCCGCAGCTGGCCGTGATCCGCGAAACGGCCGCCAGAAGATTCCGCGACAGTCCTTGCCGCCGCGTCGCGGCGAGCATCTTGAGCGACGTGGAACAGATCTTCACCAGCGGCGATTCCGGCGATCCGGCGTTCACCGCCTGCCGCCGCACCATCCGATTGGCCCCCTGTCCCCGCCGGACGCCGGTCCGAATCAGTAGTCGCGGCCGGCCGACGCACGTGGCGGTGCCGCGGGAGTCACCGCCATGAATGCCGGCGGTATTCCTCGCCTGCCGAACTGACCCAGCTACGGGATGACGATATTGAACGCCGGGTCTCCGGAGTCCAGCACACCCAAAAGGGCCGGCAGGACGGCGCCGCTGCCGGTCAGGCTGATACCCCCCGGCGAGGTGTCCCCGGCCAGCAGGGCAAGGAACCGGTTCTTGGTGAGCCGGATCTCGACGTCGGCGGACTCGCCGGCCAGCCGGTCGCTGATCAGCACGCCGTTGCGGAGGGTCACATGGTAGGCGGCGTCGAGGTCCGTGAACGTGACATTGAGTGAGAGGTCCAGATCCCAGGCTTTCGGGCCATCCACCGAGATGGCGAGGGAGTCGAAAAGCTGCTCGGGGGTGAGTTGGGCGACGATCGCCGGCGCCGCCGTCGCGGTGGGTGTCCCGAAGTTGCCGTCGCGGAGTTCGGTGGCGCCGGAGAGGAAGAAGTTCCGCCACGTGCCGTTCTCGGCGCCGTAACCAAGCTGTTCCAGTGTGTCCGCATAGAGTTCCCGCGCCTCGGCGTGGCCGGCGTCGACAAAGATCGCATGGTCGAGCAGCGTGGCTGCCCAGCGGAAGTCACCTGCCGCAAAGGCAGTCCGCGCGGTTCCGACGACCTGGTCCAGCCCGCCCATCGCATCCACATAGCGGGTGGCGAGTTCGGCGGGAGGATGCGGCCAGAGCCGCGCCGGGTTTCCGTCAAACCACCCCATGTACCGCTGGTAGATGGCTTTCACGTTGTGGCTGACCGAACCGTAGTAGCCCCGGGCGTGCCAGGCGTTCGCCAGGGCCGGCGGCAATTCGATGATCTCGGCGATCTCGGTCCCGGTGTACCCCTGGTTGAGGTACCGCAGCGTCTGATCGTGGAGGTAGGCGTAGAGGTCGCGCTGGGTTGAGAGGTAGGAAGCGATCCGGTCCGCTCCCCACGTGGGCCAGTGGTGGGAGGCGAAGACGACGTCCGCCCGCGTACCGAACATCCTGATTGCCTGCGTGAGGTAGGTGGACCAGATGTGGGGATCGCGGACCAGCGCGCCCCGAAGGGTGAGCAGGTTGTGGAGCGTGTGGGTCGCATTTTCGGCCATGCACAGGGCGCGGTACCGGGGGAAGTAGAAGTGCATCTCCGCCGGCGCCTCGGTCCCCGGAGCCATCTGGAACTCGATCTCGACACCGTCCACTGTGTGGCGCTGGCCGGTCTCGCGGATTTCAAGCGTCGGCACTATCAGCCCGATTTCCCCTGTTGAGGTCGTTTGGCCGAGGCCGGCCCCTACCTGTCCCTGCGGGCCGCGCTCGAGTGCCGCCCCGTACATGTACCCGGCTCTGCGTCCCATGGCGGTGCCGGCATAGACGTTTTCCGAGACAGCATGCTCCACGAAGCCCTCCGGAGCGATCACCTCGATACGCCCGGCATCCGCATCCGCTTGGGTGGCAATGCCGAAGACGCCACCGAAGTGGTCGATATGGCTGTGCGTGTAGATGACAGCTACAACAGTCCTGTCACCGCGGTGCGCCCGGTAAAGCTTGAGCGCCGCGGCGGCCGTCTCGGTAGAGATGAGGGGGTCGATCACAATGACCCCGGTGTCGCCTTCGACGAAGGTGATGTTCGAGAGGTCGAGGCCGCGGACCTGGTAGATGCCCTCCACCACTTCGTAAAGGCCCTGCTTGGCGACCAGACCGGACTGCCGCCAGAGGCTCGGGTTGACGGTGACGGGGGCCTCGCCGCCAAGAAACGAGTATTTGTCGTTGTCCCACACCACCCGCCCGTCGGGTGCGTGAACGACGGCGGGACTCAGGGCCGCGATGAATCCGCGTGCCGCGTCTTCTTCATCGGCGGCGTCCGCGAACGGCAGAGATGCGGACAGCTCACGGTGAGCAGCCGACGATGGCCTGCTCGGCTGGTTTGTGGGTCATAGGATTTCGCCATCCCCTCCGACGGACCATGGGCGTTCATCGTGGCACACGGCCGGAGCGCCGGCCATCACCCGTTTCGGGTGACCCCGGACCGGGGTTTCTGCCGGGCGCCTCGCTCGTACGGCTGCCGGTGCGGCTACGCGGAGGCCAGCGTCTTCGTCAGGATCGTGCCGCCAACCCCGACCAGGACCGCGCCCGAACCACCGACGATCATTCGGCTGGTCCGGGGCCGGGCGAGGAAGCCGGTGACTCTCTTGAGCCCGCTGAGCAGCAGCACGTACCAGGCCAAGGCAATCAGCAGAAAAATGCACGCCATCAAGGTGTGCTGGGCGAGGGACGGCAGCGGGGCGAAATTGAATTGCGGGAACAGCGACAAGTAGAAGACGGCGACTTTCGGGTTGAGCAGGTTGCTCACCATTCCTTGCACGAAGGGCGAACTCCCGCCGAGTTCGCGTCCTGCCCGGGGAGTCGCGGGCTGGCTGTGATCTGTGGGTCTTGCTGGTCTGCTGGCGAACGCCTCCGCGAGTGCGCGGACACCCAGGTAGAGCAGGTACGCGGCCCCGGCGATCCTGATCCCGGTCCCGAGGACCTCCGAGGCTCCCAGGAGTGCCGTGACACCGAGCACCGCCAGCAACGCAAGAATCGTGTTGCCCACCATGATGCCGGCGGCGGCTGTTGCTGCCGATTCGAGGGCCCCGGGTCGCGTTCCGGATGACCAGCGCAAAGTCCGGGCCGGGCACCAGGACCACGACCAGGCAGGTCAGCACAAAGGCCGTTAGCTGTTCGACCATCGTGGATTGCCTCCGGGCGTCGGGTTCTTCAGCGGGACGGGAAAAATCTGCCCCGCAACAAAGCCGGGGCAGTCCTCTACGTTAGGGCATATTCAGCATGACTGGCGTGGATCACGTTCTTCTTTGGCTGCGCAGGGCCGTGAGGGCTGAAACTTCACCCGCCGGGAATGATTCGGGCTGGTTGCCGGACGGCTAGGTTTGCATCAGCATCGCACCACGGCGGACTGTGGCGGAATGAGTTCGTGCAGAGCGATGCTGATGCGTGCGCCTGCCCGGTCCACGCCAGAGGAGGCGACATGTCCGGCTGTGAGATGACCACGTACGCGGCGAGCCGGGGGGATGGCCACCGATGACCGCGCCCAACGACGCCGGGAACCAGCCGGTGCAGTTCAACCAGAAACTCGCGCTGCTGCTGGCGATGGCGATGTTCGTGCTGGTTGTCGACACGTCGATCATGAACGTCTCGATCTCCGCCGTCGTCAAGGACATCAACAGCACCGTCAGCGACCTTCAAGCGACAATCGCCCTCGAAGCGCTGGTGTCCGCCGCGTTCATCCTGATCGGCGGCAAAGTGGGCGACCTGATCGGGCGCAAACGCGCCTACATCCTGGGGCTGTGCGGCTATGCGGTCGGCGCCATCGCGATGACGCTGGCCCAGAGCATCGTACCGATCCTCATATTCTGGGCATTGATCGGTGGACTGGGCGCCTCGCTCCTGCTTCCCGCCATGCAGTCCCTCATCCACGGAAACTTCGACGGAGAGGCCCGGAAGCGGGTCTATGCCCTCGTCGGGGCATCTGCGGCGATCGCCGCCGCCGTCGGGCCCCTGCTGGGCGGCTTCATCACCACGTTCCTGTCCTGGCGCGTGGCCTTCCTGCTGGAAGCCGTCATCATCGCGGTCGTCCTGTCCGGCATCAAGCTCGTTAAGGATGTGCCGTATACGGGACCCCGGGAGTTCGACGTCGTCGGGTCGGTCCTGTCCGTCGTGGGCATGGGCGGCGTCGTCCTCGGCATCCTGGTCTGGCAGGAAGGCGGCGAGGCTGTGGGCGCCCTCATCATCGTCGGCGCGGCCGGACTGGTCGGTCTGTTCTATTGGCTCGTGCGGCGCGAGCGCCTTCACAAGCCGACGCTCCTGGACCCGGGACTGTTCCGGTCGCCTGCCTTCCGGCTGGGCGCCACGCAGCAAATGCTCCAGCAGATTGCCCTCGGCGGCACCATGATCGTGTTGCCGATCTACCTCCAGATGGTGCTCGAATACAACGCGATGCAGGCAGGACTGTCCATTGCGCCGCTTTCGCTGACCATGTTCGGCATCGCCCTGCTCGCCGGAAAGAAGGCAGGGGCGCGGCGTCCGGCCGGCATTATCAGGTGGGGCTTCATCCTCCTGATGGCGGGACTGATCGCGATCCTGCCGGTGGTGCCCCGAGCCGACTCCGGCTGGTGGCTCCTGATCCCTCTGATCATTGCGGGTTGCGGCCTCGGGCTGCTGGTGTCGCAGCTGAACAACTACACCTTGTCCCCGATTTCAGACGAACGGGTCAGTGAGGCCGCCGGCGTGAATTCAGCCGCCGGCTCGTTCGGACTGTCGTTCGGGCTCGCCTTCGCCGGCGCCATCATGCTGGCATCGCTCTCGATCATCTTCACCAGCATGGCGACGTCGAGCACCGTGCTCCCGCCCGCCGAGCAGCAGCAGGTCGCGCAGGTCCTCGAAGAAGACGCGCAGGTAATGAGCAACACCCAGCTTGCTGAACTCCTCGCCGGTCAGCCGCCGGAGATCCAGGCCGAAATCATCCGCATCAACACCGAGGCCCGGCCCATCTGCCCTGCAGATAGGCCTGCTCATTCCGATACTCGCCAGCGCCGCCGGCTTCGTCATCTCCTTCCGCATGATGCGGCTTCCCGATCCCAAGCCCTCCGGCACCGGCGAAGGCGCGATCCTGGATTGAGGCTCGCGGCCGGGCCTGGGTCCGATCTGCGCGGCATCTCCGGTCAGAGTTGGAGGAGGCTGTAGCCGACGATGAGAAGCCCGATCGCCAGCGTTGCGATCGCCGCGATCCTGCGGCCGTTGCGCTGCAGCCAATCGTAGAGGGCCGTGAGAGGAACCTGCGCGCGCTCCGGGGACTGTAGCCACACCACGACCGGAATGACGACGGCGGACTGGGCCACGACGGCGTAGGCGAGGACCAGCACGCTTCCTTCCAGCGGCGGCAGGTCCCGGACACCGATCACGGCACCTGCCGTGACGGCCAGCAGGATTGCCTTGGGACGCAGGTTCAAGCCCAGGCCCAGGACGACGAATTCCCAGGGCCGGGCGGAGTGGAACCTCGATCTTCATTTTGCCAAGCATGGCGCTGTCCCGCCGGCTCTTGCTCACGAAGAGGTACACGGAGTAGCCAATCAGAATTGCACCGATCACAAGGCCAAACTGGGCCACTCATTCGTCCTGACGCAGGCGCGGCCTGACGGGCCAGAATTGCAGCCCGACCGCCGACAGGCCCACGATCACAATCGAACCCACAAGGCTGCCGATCAGGAAGGGAAGGGCGCCGCGGCGTGGATTCGGGGAGAGCAGAATCATGATCGTCACACTGACAGGCACGGTGCTCATCGCCCCGGCGAGGGCGAAGAGCACCAGGCTGGTGAGGGTGCTCAGCATGGGGCTGTCACCTGCCTCGGGCAGCACCCTGACGGCACGTCATGCCTTCGGCGCGCTTCCGGTGTCCGGACGGCCTGGTCGCGGCCGGCCGCGGCGGGCGCGGATCGCTTCGTCTTCTTGCTTAAGGAGCAGTTCCACGTCTTTTTTGTCGCCCGTCAATGGCCGCCACCATGAGATGGACGGGTCTGAATCGAGCAGGATGGCGCGAGCAAAGAGGGTCAGGGGGACGGCGAGGATGGCGCCGACAGGACCCAGGACCACGGCCCAGAAGAGGACGGAGACAAAGGTCAGAGTCTCGCTGAGCGACACAGCGTTGCCCACGTACTTCGGCTGAATGATGGACTGGATCACGCTGTTGATCCCGCCATAGATGACGATGATGGCCACAACGGTCGGCCAGCCACCGGTGAGGAATCCAAAGAACAGCGGCGGGACGATCGCGATGAAGTAGCCAATGTTGGGGATGAAGCTGCAGATGAAAGACAGCAAACCCCAGAGCAGGGCTCCGGGGACCTGCAGGATGACCAGGACCAGCCAGTTGAACAGGCCCTGGGCGATCCCGAGGACCGTGGTGGCGACCATATAGCGGCGCACGCCGGTTCCGAAACCGATGAAGGCGGAGACCACTGCCGGCCGGTAGTAGGTCAAATGGGTCAGGATCGCGGGTACGCGCGAGCCGTCGACCGCCATGAGAATGAGCATCGTCAGGATGATCACGAGGCTGCCCACCAGGCTCGCGATGTTCCCCAGTAGGCCGCCGAGGAACCCGATGATGCGGCCCGGAGTGAACCCGTTCAGGACTTCTTGGGCTTGCTCCGGTCCGAAACCTACAGATTCCAGCGTCGCGGCGATGGAAGCGCCGAGCTGTGCCACCTGGGGAGCGTATTGCGGCAGCAGCGCGGAGAACTGGGCGAGGGAGGCAATGAGGATTGCGGCGAAAGCGATCAGCAACCCGAAGACGGCGGCAATCGTGGTACCCGTGGCTATGCCCCGGGAAATTCCCCGAGCCTGCATCCAGCGGCGAATGGGATGAACACACAGAGTGAGCACGAACGCAAAAAATACCGGGGTGACGATTCCCCTCATCGCGCCAAGGCCGAACGCCACCACGGTCGCGCCAGCTAGGAAGAGCAATATGGTGACGGTGCGGGGGAGGGCTGGACGTGGGTCGGATTCCGATGATGCCGGCTCCATTGAGCCCTCCTTGGTTCAGCCTGGGCCTAGTTTAGGCGAGGGGGCGGGATGAGTAGTGAGTTCATTGTGGCTTGCTCCCCGTCAGATAGGGATCCCCAATCTGAGTCAGGCGACTACTTTGCTCTTGATCCGCTCGAACTCCTCCGCGCTGATGGTTCCAGCGTCCATGAGCGCCTTGGCTTTGGCGATCTCTTCACTCGGGCTCGCTGTGGCCACTTGGCGGATATACGCATCGGTTGCCGCCTGGCTCTTGCGGGCCTGCGCCATCGACCGCTCCGTCATTCCCTTGCCGCGCGCAATCATGTACACCAGCAGGGACAGGAAGGGTACAAAGACCAGGAAGAGGATCCAGACGGCCTTCCACCAGCCGCTGAGTTCGTGGTCACGAAAGAGGTCGCCGATCACCATGAACAACGCCCACAGGAAGGCGAAGAACGCGTAGAAGATGAACAGCCACCAGAAGATATCCCAAAAGTTCTCGAAGAAACTCATTTTGGCTTCCCTACTTTCAGTTGGCGCGGCGTTGCTTGTGGACGCAGCCTTGGGCGGGGGATAGGGTTAATGTGCGGCGCTCCCAGGCGGCCGGGCCTAGCACTTGGCATCATTCGTGAGGTCGCTGACCGCGGCCTGCACGTTCGCGGCTTCGTCCCGCAGGGAGTTGACTGCCTGCGTCAGGGTGGCGTCGTCGGGAACGGCCTTCACTGCGGAGGCAAACTTCTGTTCAGCAGCTCTTGACTGCATCCACCCGGTCTTTGGCGGCGTCCCCGGCGGCGTTGACCAGATCGTCAAAGGCTTTCACGACCTGATCCCGCGCCGACCGGATCTGCTCCACGCGTGGCGCCTGGCTTGAGCGTGTCCTTGAAATTCGTCAGGGCGATGCGGAGTAGCGCCAGCGGAGGCAGCGCAAACCGGTGAAACGCTTGGCGTCTGGCTGGTGCTAGGGCTGGTGCCGGGCTGGTGGTGCTGCAGCCGGCGAGTAAGCCGATGGCTGCCCCGAGCGCGATCATTCGCGCGAGCGACTGGTTGTGGTCTCGACATTGGAGGCCCCTCTCTCCGTAGGTTGCGCTTCGTGGCTGCTCTTCATGGGCTTGCGCCTGGCAGCCCAAGCACTGGCAGGTACCACCAGTGTTGGCTTCGGGCCGCGCGGGCGCCTCACCCGCCGGGGGTGATCCTGGGGGCCGCATCGCGACGGCGGCGCTCGCCGCCGCCGGCGTGCGGCGTCCTGCGGTGAACGTGGGGAAACTCGACGGCTGCCCTGACGACGCCGAATCACCCCCGGGTGATGATGTGCGGGCCTGCACCCGTGATGGACTTCTGTCCAAAGCAGAGGAGGATGCCATGTGCCGTTGGCTCGCGTATTCGGGTTCGCCGGTAAATCTCGAAGAGCTTTTGTACAAACCCACCAACTCGCTCGTGATGCAGAGCAAACATGCGCGCATGGGCGTTGAAACCACCAACGGGGACGGCTTCGGTGTTGGCTGGTACGGATCGGCGCCGTATCCCGGTTTGTTCCACAGCACGGAGCCGGCCTGGCATGACCGCAACCTCCGCGAGCTGTCCGCCCAGGCGTCAGCCGGCCGCGTCTTCGCGCACATCCGTGCCTCGACCGGCTCGGCAGTCCAACAGACGAACTGCCATCCGTTCCGCCACGCCGCTGGCTGTGGATGCACAACGGGCTCATCAGGGATTTTCCGACCGTGAAGCGCGACTTGGCCATGGCCGTCGAGCCCGTCGCTCTTTCCGCAGATCGAGGGAGCCACGGACTCGGAGCTGTTCTTCTTCCTCGCGCTGACCTTCGGCCTGGAGCAGGATCCGCGCGGCGGCTGTCGCCGCCGCGGTCGGGCTGATTGAAGACGTCGGCCGGCGCCACGGCATCGAGCACCCGATTCAGATGACTGTGGCAACTACCGACGGCGACACCACCTGGGCGTTCCGCTACTCGAGCGAGGGCCAGTCCCGGTCACTGTTCCACAGCACTGACATCGCGACGCTCCGCGCCCAGTACCCGGACAACCCGTTGCTCCATGCGCTCTCTGACGACGCACGCCTGGTTGTCTCCGAGCCGTTGGGGGATCTGCGCGGGGCGTGGCGGGAAGTGCCGGAGTCACCTGCGTCGTGGTGCACGGCGGCGGGGAAGATCTGTTCCCGTTCTCGCCGGCAGCCGCCTAGAGTCCCTGCCTGGCCTGCCGCCCGCGACGCCTGCTCAGCAGGCGGCTGCGGCCCGGCCGCCCGGCGACCGGGCACCTTTTGACCGGCGCCCGTTGGCCAGGCGTCAGTCCTCGGGGGAGTCAGTCTTCCGGGGGATAGGAATCGTGGGATTCAACTCTTCAGGGGGTCCACCCGCAGTAACGGACCCGCTGACGGGCTCTGTGACGGGTTCGGCGCCCGCTGTCCGGCGACGGGTTCGGTGCCCGATGCGGCGCCGGGCTCGGCGTCCGGAGCCGAGGGCAACGGCAGGGCGGCACAGCAGTTCGACCACGAGAACGGCCACGCCGGCAAGGACCGCCGTCCAGATGGCGACGGCCGCCGTCGGGTCCTGCCAAAAGATCAGTACCAGCACAGCGATTCCGACGACGACGGCTTCCAGTATCCGCCGGTAGCGGGCCAACCAGCGTTGCCATGGTTTGGCCTCGCCGGCGCCGACCTTGCCGTTGATGTAGTCGCCCGCACTCGCCAGGCCGTGGCGGACATACTCCGCGGGACGCGAGTGGCCGCCCAGGAATGCGGCCAATGCAATGAGGAGTCCAACGACGAAGACAAGGCGCACGCTGGTGCGCAGGGGCACCAGGAGTGTCTCGACCAGGCTTTGAGCCGCCGCCGGGGAGACAGAGTCCGGCGGAATCGAATTCAAGAGGACAGTGCGCCCGATGACAAGTCCCAGCGCCAGCAACGCCATGGCTATGGCCACGGCCAAACCGACGCCGCTGGTGGTGCTCCGTCTCCGGCCGTGCGGGGCCACCGCTATTGCGCCCACGGCGGTTATCACGGTCAGCCACGCCAATATTGGGGCCGTCTGATCCAGCGTCCTGATCGCCGTGGTGGCCCGGACCAGTTCAGGCGACTGGAACAGGGTGATCTGCGCGTCAACCTCCGGGATCCTGGCGGCGATGTCGACCCCCTGCTGGACCAGGAGCGTCTTGACCCGGGCGATGATCTCCTTCGTGGAGATCGTCACCGTCCCGTTCTGGTCGATATTGACGGTGCCGCCCGTTTCCCCCGTGGCCAGGTTCACCAGTCCCTGATGCGCCACCCGGTTCACCTGGATCCAAAGATCCTGGAACTGCGGTGTGGCTACGAATTTGGAGACGGCGGAATGGATGAGGTTCTTGGTCTGCTCCGCGATCGCCGGTGCCAGCCCAGTGATGACCGCGGCCACACGCGGCGCCGTTTTGCTGAGTTCGTTCAGCGCATCCCGGGTGATGGTCTCGAAGTCCACGGCATCGGTGATCTGTTTCGTGACCTTGTCAGCGATCTCGGCCTGGATGGCAGGGTCCGACGCCAAAGGCGCCACAGTGGCCACGTAGCGATCGGTGTCGATTAATTCGCTGCGCAAATATAGGGCAGGCACGGCGGCGAAGGCCAACACGGCAGTCAGCACGACCAACACGATCGCTATGATCCGGCGAGCCAGTCCGGGACGCGGCCCGGCAGGCCTCGGATGAGCCTTTCTGGCGTCGTCCCGTTCGCGCTGCAACCGGGCAACCTCCGCCCGCAGCCGCAGTATTTCTTCCTGTTCCGGGCTGTCGGGGCTCGGGGTCTGATCGTGGAGAGACATGAGGGGCTCCGCCTAAGTAACAACTCGTCGCGCCGGCCCATTGCCACAGGCGGCTAGGTTCGGATGAGTCAGCGCTGTCATCAAAGCACCCGTCGAGGCAGGACTGCTGGATACGGGCACGGGAACCACCTCCAACAAATTGCCGACGGCGTCAGGCCGCGTTGCTGTGCCTGACGCGTCTTCCTTGGACGCCTGCCTGAAGCAGGAATCGGGAGCTGCAGGTGCCGCTCCTGTTCCGCCTTTGGGCACTCATGACAATTGTCATTCTCCACTCGCTTCGCTTGCGCAGCCCCATCCACACAGGGTGATCTGTCGACCCGCAGAACGCTTTGCCACGTCTGGAAGCTGCGGGGCGGATTGTGCGATGTGGTGCTGAGAAGTGGTGGTGATGGGCGAAAGAGATCTCGGCGTGGCCGGGGGATCGGCATATCCACTTCTCGCCATTCCACAATTCTTTAGCCCCTCGGCCCGGCGTCATCCCTTTCGGGTGATGAGGAGAGAGCGGTTAGGGCTAGCGGCCCAGACGTCGGCCCGCCGCGAAAAAGGCCACTTTCGCGACTAATAGGAGGGCGCCCAGATCGGCAACCATTTGGACCGATACGACGGCCCGCGCCAGTTGACTCACCGGAGTAATGTCGCCGAACCCGACGGTGGCAAAAGTGGAAGTCGTGAAGTACAGGGCGTCTGTTCTGTTCAAGGGTTCGCTAAAGGAAAAATGGTCTGTTAGCGACATGGATGTGTAAAGCAAAGCGAAGAGACACAGAAACATCAAAACGGATTCGACGACTGCCACGGCAGCCCGGACCTGGGGGATATGCGCGGTCAGGATCATCCGCAGTTGCAGGGCCAGGGTGGCCAAAAAAACCACGACGATGACCGCCAGTCGGATCCACGCGGCCGCGGGATTGGCGTCGTTGAACCCCCCTATTGGAATATAGAAATAGAGGATGAGCACTACTACGGTAAATGCGACCATACGGACTACCGCGAAAATAAGGACGTGCCTTCTGCCGGCTTTATCGAGGTCATGGAGGAAAATCGGGTCCGTCTGGCTGCCGTGCTTCGAAGCCATGACTGATGATACCCCCGCCCACGCAATTCGTGCCGCTGCGCATTTGGGCATTCCTGGCCGCCCTTAGGTCGCACCACGCCGAAGCGCACAAGGGGTCTTTGCGCCCTGTTGGAGCCCTTTTGCGCACGCCTAGCATGTGCAACGTGGGAGAGATGTTAAATGCCGGATGGGTGCCTGGTCCTCAGTTCAAGATCCGGCCACCTCAGCGAGGCCTCGGAGCGCTGGAGCGCCCGCGGCTGGAAAACGCCTTGTCCGCGTCCGCCGATTCGCACCGCCTGACGCTCGTCGCGGCACCAGCCGGCTACGGCAAGTCCACGCTATTGGGCGACTGGGTCCGCAAGTGCGATCTGCCGTGCGCGTGGCTGTCGCTCGACCGGTTCGACACTCAACCGGCGCGGCTATTTCACGGGGTCGTCGGGGCGATCCAAGCCGCGGCAAGCAGGCTGCCGCTGCCCGGCCGAGATGCCCTTCTAGCTCTTGACCAAGGCCTTGCCCACGACCGGGCCGCCTCCTATGACCGTCTCCTCGGAGCGCTCGAACACCTCACCGAGCCGATTGCCCTGGTGATCGACGACGTTCATTTGGCAGGGCCGGGGCTGGCTAACGGAATCGTCGGGGTCCTCGCCGCCTCGGCACCCCCTTCATTGCGGCTGTTGCTCTCGGGACGTGGCCACACGTCCATCCAGCTGGAAAGGTTCCGGTATGGCGAGGGACTTGGCGAACTTCGCGCCGCCGAACTCGCACTCACCCGGGAGGAAGTTGCCCAGTTTGCGTCTTCGCTGGGACAGGACGCGGCCTTTGACGCCGGATCCCTCTGGGCGGTGACAGGCGGCTGGCCGGTCGCCGTCCACGCCAGCCTCGTCTCATTGGCCCAATCCCGCAACGTACCGGTCACGACGCCGGGCGCCACACCCACTCACATCCCTCTTGCCGACTACGTCGCGGAAGAGATCCTCGACCAGCTCGAACCGTCGCTGGCGGAGTTCATCCTGCGAGCCACCACGAGCGACTGGCTCAGCCGTCGGCTTGCCGTCGAACTCTACGGCCGGCCTCGCGGCGGCGTGCTGCTTGAAGAATGCCTCCGCAACGGTCTCTTCATTGAGGAGCACGATTACCGCGGCGGTGAATCTATGTACCGCTGGCAGTCACTCTTCGCGGCGCAGTGCCGCCGAATACTTCAGAGGCGGGATCCTCTTCTTGCCGAGCGGCTGCACCGCGTGGCGGCGCGGTACTACCAGGACACCGACGTCGTCGAGTGCGCAGCCCAGGCGCTGCAAGGGCGCGCACCCCGGCAGGCAGTGATATCTCTCGGAGCGCACTGGCTCGAGTTCGTGCTCGGAAATGACGCCCAGACCCTCGAACGGCTCTGTCGGGATTTGCCGGCGCCGTGGAGCGAGGACCCCGAGATCCTGATGATCCGATCTGTCTGCCGCGTCCTCGCCGGCGACGCCGCCGCCGCGTCCGAGCTCACCGAGCGGGCGCTGTCACGGACCTTTGTACTGGATGCACTGCGCCGCCGACAGCTGGAGAGATACCGGGTCCTCTTCGAGCCGCTGCCTGCGGGTGGCCGCGCGGATCTTCACGCCAACCCGGCGGACGAAGTCCGGTCAACTATCGACGCTTCGGACGACGGCCGTTCCGCTGCCTGCTCGACGGGGCTCTTCCTCCTTGCCCGAGCCGAGTTTCGGTTGCACCGCAGCGGCGATCTCGCGACCGTGCTGCTCCAAGCAGCCGGAGGCGCCGGCAACCCCGAACAGCTGGAAGCGGTAGAAATCCCCGCCCAGTCGGATCTCGCGTTGGCTTTCGCGGCAGCCGGCGACCTCATGAGCGCCGACGAACATGCCACGCAGGCCTTGGGGCGGGCAGACGCGCTGGGCTGGAGTTCGAAGCAGCGGATCGCTCCGGCCTGGTTGGCACGCGGCATTGCGTGCTACTGGCGCGACGATCTGACAGCTGCGCGGACGTGCCTCGCCAAGGCCCAGCGATTGGGCAGCGACCTCTTCCCGACCGGCCCGCTCAGCGCCATCTATCGGGTGCTGGTTGATTGTGCTGCGGGTGATCCGGTCCGGCTTGCCGACTCCGGCGCGGCGCTGGAGTCCTTTCACGCACGTGGGCTGTATGCCGGGTCGTGGGATGCCCTGCACTCCATCGCCGTGGCAAAGGTCGCTGAAGCCCAGGGCGACCTCGCCCGTGCGCTGGCGATCGTGCAACCGCTGGGCGCCGGAAGCCATGGTGCGTTGGCGGATGCGCTGCTGGCGGAGATGCTGCGTCGCGGAGGGGACATCGACGCTGCCCAGCGCTGTGCAGAGTCAGCGGCCGATCGCCGTCGGAACGCATATGTCGACACCTGCCTGAGCCTGACCGAGGCACTTGTGGCCCACGGGACCGGAGATACGGCGGCGGCACACGAGCGACTTGAGCACGCGGTCCATCGGGCCGAGCCTGAGTCAGTCCTGCGGCCATTCGTCGAGCGGCGAGGCGAACTCGCGGATCTGCTCGTGCAGCATGCGGTCTGGGGGACCGCTCATGAGTCCTTCATCGCAGCGCTCATGGCACGCGAGACGCAGGGTGAGACGCGTCTGCGGCCCCAGTCGTATTGGAGCCTGACGGAGCGTGAACGCGAAGTCCTTGCCTACATGCGCTCCATTATGACCGCGGCCGAAATTGCCGAGGCGCTGTACATTTCCGTGAACACCGTCAAGACGCACGAACGGTCCATTTACCGCAAACTCGGGGCGGGGAGCCGGCGAGACGCCCTCAAAACTGCCGCCAAGCGCGGCATCGTCTGAACCCGCTCCCGGCGAGTCCTGGCGAAGTCCGGTGCCGGGAATTTCACCCGGCCCGGGTGAGGGCGGGGTTGGGTGAGGGATCGACACTTGTTGTAATCGACCGTGATTGCCGGGCTGCCGGGGGACGGTCCCTTGAGGAAGGATTCTCCAATGTTGAGAGCACATCGCGTATTTGCTGGGCCGGTTGCATTCGGGGCGGCCGTTGCGCTGCTGACCAGTTGCGCGCCAACCCCGCAGGAAAATGTGTCGCAGGCGTGCGCTGCTGCCAGCGCCTATGCCGCTGCCCTGACCAATTTCAAGGACACCTTGAAGCCGAGCGCCACGGTGGATCAAGTCCGTACTGCGCGGGACCAGGTGACGAAGACCTACGACGAAATGATCAAACAGTCCCAGGATGTTGCGAAGGACCGGGCGGATGCGGTGAAGACGGCGCAGCAGAACCTTGAAAAAGCGGTCAAGGACGTTCCCGATGACGCGACCCTGACGCAGGCCTCGAACTCATTGCGGGACGAAACGGTGAAGCTTCAGGCCGCGGCCAGCGACCTCAGGAGCCAGCTGAAGTGTTAGGGCCGGATTGTGCCAGCGGGCCGGTGCCGTCCCGTAGTTCCCGACCGAGGCTGAGTTCACCGACGAGGCCGCTGTTATGTGAAGCCGTAGTTATGGAAGGTTGGAGAGCCGCATGAGTTTCTGGGAGAACTTTTGGGATATCTTCTGGTGGTTTTTCTGTGCTTTGGTGTTCTTCGCCTACTTGTTCGCCATCTTTGCGGTGATTGGCGATCTCTTCCGCGACCACAAGTTGAGCGGCTGGTGGAAGGCGGTGTGGATCTTCTTTCTGATCTTCTTTCCCTTCCTGTCCCTACTGGTGTACTTGGCCGCCCGTGGCGAAGGGATGGCCACGCGGTCGCTGGAACGGGGCCGTAAGGACCAGGCGGAGGCCGACGAGTACATCCGGCTGACGGCCATGTCGAGTCCTTCTGATGAGATATCCAAGGCCAAAGCCCTCCTGGACGCCGGCACCATCAGCGCCGCTGACTTCGACAAGATCAGGAGCAAAGTCGTCCGCTGACGGCGCGATGGGGCCGGAGGCCTCTAGGCGCCACAAACCGGCGGTGAAAGTCTGGAACCATGACAAATGCAGATCCCTTTGTGATTGTGGTTGGGTTTGACGGCTCGAAGCAATCGCACGGTGCCCTCGAATGGGCCATTGAAGAGTCCCGTTACCGTGATGCGGAACTGCGGGTAGTGACTGCCTGGAACAAGGCGCCGATGTCGTGGTATCCGGCGCTGCTGGAAACCGCCGCGGGGGAAATCGTGGCAGAAGACTCTCCGGAGCAGCAGGCTGAGGCCATCAGTGCGGCGGCGGCGCAAGCCGCCGCGGGTGTGAATGTAGTGACGCGGACCATCCAGAACGACTCGGCGGCGTCGGCCATTCTTGAGGCCGCACGGGAAGCCGATCTGGTGGTGATTGGCTCCCGCGGCCACGGCGGTTTCGCGGGCCTGCACATCGGCTCGGTCTCGACGCAGGTGGTCAGCCACTCTCCGTGCCCGGTGCTGGTGGTCCGTCCGAAAACGGCCAACGCGTCCAGCTGACTGACCGCGGAGGGGCAGCGGCCTCCGCAGAGGCGCTCGGGGCAGCCCGACGGCACCTTGTTGCTCGAAAACACCCACCCCGGCGCGATCCATTTCGCGCTCGAGGATGGCGATGGCCGGCCCAGCCGGTGGAACACCATCCGTGCGCTATGTGTCCTGGACTGGTACGAGCGCTCTGTGTGATCTATGTGGCGAGAATCACTTGGCGTTAGGGCAGAACCTTGTAGAGGTCGATGACCGTCTCTTCGGGCGGGGAGGCGAAGCCGCCCTCAATGCCCGCCTGCATCCGGGGCAGGAGGATCGTGTCCCGGAATTTCTCCCAGCTCTCTTTCGATTCGTGAACTGCCATGACCGTCCAGCCGCCTTCGGACGACCCTCCGGCGTGGAAGATCTGGCCCTCCGGCAGGAGTCCCTTGCCGGGATGGACTGCTGCAAGCGACGCCTCGTACTGCTCCTTGGTGCCTCCCGGGAAAAAGTGCACGATTCCGTAGGGCGTGGTATCCATGGCTACTCCTAGGCT
Organism: uncultured Actinomycetota bacterium; assembly: GCA_963810895.1. GTDB lineage: Bacteria > Actinomycetota > Actinomycetes > Actinomycetales > Micrococcaceae > Arthrobacter. The sequence goes on along the minus strand of CAWEPM010000015.1, from coordinate 83,822 downwards.
GGTGGATGGGACTCGACAAGGCCAGTCCTAGACTCCGCCACGGGGCCTGTCAAGTGGTCAGTTAGAGAAGCTCGTGTCCGGCGGTGTACTCGAACCGTTCGAGAACGGCGCTACCGTTCGGAGTTATGCGACGGCGCGCCCTGGACCCTACGGCCGGCCGCGCCAGCGGAGCGGACGCCCTTATGGGTGCGAGCCCTGCGAGCACGCCCTGCCCTCCCCGGGGATCCGCCCATCCGGCCCCGCGTCGGTGACCAGATCGGCGCCGCCTGCTCTCAGGAGCCGGTGGCATCCTGCCGAGTTGGCGCTGTGGACGCTGCCGGGGACGTCGGCGACGTGGCGACCGATGCTTTTCGTTGACCCGAGGCGGTTCCCCCCCGGGTTGGGGGGTGGGCGTCGTGTGGGGTGCGCATGACCCCAGACGGGTCATGCGCACCTGCGGGTGCCGGGAGCCGGCTCTGTGGTGTCAGTCCCGGCGGTCGTCCCGGCGGTCGCCGCGGTCGTCCCGGCGGTCGCCGCGGTCGTCCTGGCGGTCGTCCCGCCGGTCGCCGCGACGGTTGATCCCGTGGGCGACGACAACGGCCCCGCCGACGGCGGCGGCGGTCCTGCGCCTGCGTCGTGCTGCCAGTGGCATGTCAGGCTCCTTCCTTCATTTCTTCGGGGGACTTGGCTTCGGCTTCGGCGTCGGCCTGGAAGGCGGCGATGACGGCCTGGGTCGGGATCCGGCCGCTGGCCACGAGCTGGCCGCCGGCCTTGCGGACGGCCGTGCCGAACGGGGCCGCCCACAGGTTCTCCCAGACGAGCACCGCGGCGGAGTGGCCGGGCTCGATCGTCTCGGCCAGGTCCATGACGTCCTGCTCAGAGAGCACCATGGCCAGCTCGGCCTCGGCCATGCGCACCTCGCCGAGCTCGCTCGGGTCGAGGTCGGAGATCTCCGCCGTCTCGAGCGTGCCGTCCTCGGTCTTCCTCAGGAACACCATATCGAGCACCCTGACGAGGTCACGCTGGACCAGGTCCTCCAGGAACGGAGCGATCTGGCCCTTGCCGAAGTCGGGCCCGGGGAACTCCACGACGATCCAGTCGACCGGCCCTAGTTCATCGAGTGTCTCAGCCATGCTGATGACCTCCGTTTCTGATTGGGTAAAAGGCGATCCGACGGACCGCCGCACCTTCATTCTGTGCCCCGGGGAGGTACGGCACCTCACCCGCGCCGGGTGACCTCACGCACCGGGGCAGGGCTTGCGGTACTTTTCCGGCAGTTCGGCGGTGGCACCCGAGACCGACTTTGGCCGGGTCGGCTCGACTGCACACTCACCGCTACTCCGTCCGTAGCTGAATGTTCAACCCCCGGACTCGCAAGCCGGGGGTCCCCACGGTAGGGCCCTATTTCTGGCGCCGGAACCCGCACTTCCAATGGTTGGAAGGGAAGCCCGTTTGGGCCGGGCTCAGCCTTCCGACAGGGTGCGGACGTCCTCGGTCAGGGCAGTCCGGAAGCCAAGGTTTCGCGATACGGCTCTCGCGGTGGCCATGACGGCCGGAGCCAGGACATTTGGCGGGGTGGTCCCGTCCGGAACCACGATGGACAGTGCGGCCACCACGGTGCCCTGGGCATCAAAGACGGGTGCGGCCACGGAAACAGTCAGCGACGGCGCGGAGCGGCGGATCATGGCAATTCCCGTCCGGTGGACGTCGGAGAGGGTGCGCCGCAGCTGGCCTTCCGGCATGGCAGCCACGCCCGGTTCGGCCTCTGCGGGCTCCTTCAGGATTTTTTCCTGGAATGCGGCGTCCGCTCCGGCCATCAGCACCAGTCCGACGGCGGTGGACCGCAGGGGGAGCCGGCCGCCCACCCGGTAGGCCACTTCCGTGGCCTGCTTGGAGGAGAGCCGCTCGATCAGGACGGCCTCGTTCTTGTCCCGCACCGCCAGCAGCACGTGGTGGCGGGTCACATCGAAGAGATCCTCCAGATAGGGCAGCGCGATTTCGCGGATGCCGTGGCCCCGCGGGGAGAGCGACGCTATTTCCCACAGCCGGACGCCCACGACATAGCGGCCATCATCCAGCCGCTCCAGGGCGCCCCAGGCAACCAGCCGGGCGATGAGGCGCAGCGCCGTCGGGGCGGGCATCTCGGCGTAACGCGCCATCTCGGACAGGGTCAGCGCCCGCCGGCGGTCCGTGAAGACAGCGAGCAGGCTGAGGGCCCGGTCGATCACCGGCTCGCCCTGTTTGGGGCGCTTGCCGCGCGGAGCGGAGGGTTTTTCAGCGGTGGAAAGCGTGTCCGCGGGTGCCGTCATTCGTCATCGTTCCTTCTTCGTCGCCAGTGACGCTCACCACAATAGTGTTTCAACCAATGAAATTCTCATGTGACGGCATTGCGTCTCCCTACGACTCTTGATGGAGCCGGTCCACCCGACCGCATCTGACAGAAAGGCCCGGGCTGCATCGCCTCCGGACCGCCAGGGTCTGGCCGGCCCCCACCGCCGCCAGACCCCCATCAGATGTCGACAATCCCGTTGTTTTAGAGAGAATGCGAAGGCGCACTACATGAAACTTCTGAACCCCACCGCCCGACGCAGCGCGGCCGTTCTGGCCGGTGTGCTGCTGCTCAGCTCCGTGACTGCCTGCGGCGGCTCCGGCCAGGCGGCCTCCGCCGTGGACAAGACCACCCTCACGATCGGCGTCGAGAGTGACAGCGCGTCCTTCGGCTTTGACCCGTTGCGGGTCTCCGACGCCCAGCGACAGTTCTTCGAAGGCCTCTACGAGAACCTCATGACCCTCCAGGCCGACGGCTCCGTGGGTCCGGGCCTGGCCACCGGATTCAGCTACAACGCCGACAACACCGTGCTGACCCTGACGCTCAAGGAGGGCGTGACGTTCACTGACGGGTCCACACTGGACGCGGCACTCGTGAAGGCCAACTTCGACCGCCGCACGGATCCCGCCCTCGCGGCCTACTCGGCCATCGCCAAGGGCGGCGCCCAGGAAATCACCTCCGTGGACGTGGTCAGCCCCACCAAGGTGTCACTCACCTTCGCCAAGGCCCAGCCGGGCTTCGAGAAAAACCTGACCTCCACCCTGGGCATGATCGTGGGCAAGACCGGGGCAGCGGACACCGCAAGCCTCGCCGCCAAGCCGGACGGCTCCGGTCCGTACACCCTGGACTCCGGAACCACCGTCAAGGGCAACAAGTACGTCCTGCAGAAGAATGACAAGAGCACCGGCGCCGCGAAGTACCCGTACAGCAAGATCGTCTTCAGCGTCATTCAGGATCCGCAGGCCCGCGCCAATGCCCTTGTCTCCGGCCAGGTGGACGTCGCCCAGCTGACCTCACCGACCGTTGACTTCGCCAAGTCCAAAGGCGTGGGCGTCTCCCAGCTCGGCGGCACGCTGAACACCATGATCGCCTTCGACAAGACCGGCAAGACGTCGCCGGCCTTCGCCAGCGAAAAGGTCCGCCAGGCCTTCCAGTACGCCATCAACAGGCAGGCCCTCGTCGATGCCCTGCACAAGGGTGATATCGCGGCGTGGAACGCCCTGCCCAAGGACTCGGCCGGCTTCACGGAAGCGCTGAACACACAGTTCGCCTACGACCCCGCCAAGGCCAAGAGCCTGCTGGCAGAGGCGGGCTACGCCAACGGCTTTGAATTCACCATCGTCGCGAGCGCCACCACGCAGACCGATCTCCAGGCTGTCCAGAAGGACCTTGCCGCCGTCGGCATCACCATGCAGGTCAAGATGGCGACGTCGACGGACGAGGCGTTTGCCGCCGTCGCCACCACCCCGCTGGGCTACGCGCCGCTGAGCTGGGACAACCCGGTGGGCCTGATGTACGGCGCGATCCTGAGCGGTTTCACCAACGTCCAGAAGGCCACGGACGAACAGCTCAGCGCCGCCACCGGCGAGGTTGCCGCTGCCAAGGACGACGCCGCAAGGAAGACGGCACTGACCAAGCTCAACACCCGGCTCGTGGAATCCGGCTGGATGATCCCGTTGTTCGAATCCCTGACCAACCAGGGCTACAACACCAAGAAGGTCAAGCAGGTGGAATTCGCGGGCAGCAACGTCTACCCCCTGCTCTCGTCCTACGCACCAGCCAACTGATCACCCACCCCGCCGGACGGCCTGCACCTTGTAGGCGAAGGCCGTCCGGCGGGCCCTGACCAATGGAGGTCATCATGGCGATTTACGTCGCAAAGCGCCTGCTGATGGCGCTGGCCACCGTGCTGGTGGTCGCGGTCCTGGCATTCCTGCTGGTGCACGCAATGCCGGGCAGCCCGGGAGCCGTGTCCCTCGGCGCCGGTGCGTCCCAGGGGGCCATCGACGAGGTCAACAACCGGCTCGGCTGGTCCGATCCGCTCCCCGTGCAGTTCTTCGGCTGGCTCGGCAGCGCGGCGCAGGGAGACTTCGGCGTGTCCCTGATCGACGGCCGGTCCGTGAGCGCCGACCTGGCCAACAGGCTCCCGGTGACGGCGGCCCTGGCGGCCGGGGCCACGCTCCTGAGCGCCGTGCTGGGCATCACCCTCGGCGTGACGGCCGCCGTGCGCGGCGGTCTGGTCGACCGGATCACCGGAGCCGTCTGCGGCCTGGCCGTGGCGCTGCCCGCCTTCTGGATCGGCATCATCTTTGTGTATCTCTTTGCGGTCCAGTCCTCGGTCTTTCCGGCCACCGGCTACGTCCCCTTCGAGGTCTCACCCCAGGATTGGGCCCTGTCCCTGGCCCTGCCCGTGATCACCCTCGCCGTGGGCGGTGCGGCGTTCATCGCCCGCCAGACCCGGGCGTCCATGCTGGAGGCGCTGCAGCAGGAACACATCCGGACCCTGCGGGCCACGGCCACACCGACGTGGAAGATCCTGTACGTCCACGCCCTGCGCTACGCCAGCCTGCCGATCGTTGCCGGCATCGCCCTGCAGTTCATCGGACTGTTCGGCGGTTCCGTGATCGCCGAGCAACTGTTCGCCATGCCGGGCCTCGGCCAGGCAGTCCAGACCTCCGTCAGCACCCACGATGCCCCGTCCGTGCAGGGCGTGGTGGTGGTCGCCACCATTGTGGTGGTGGCCGTGAACCTGGTGCTGGAACTCGCCACCAAGTTCCTCGACCCGAAGTTGCGTGCCTCATGATTCCCTCCATTGCCCCCGCGACCGCGGACGAGACACACACAGTCACAGGCGCAGCTGCCGGCACCGCCTCCGCTCCTGCCGGCACCGGGTCCGGGCGCGGTCCCAAGGCCGCCTTCGGCGGTTTTTCCGGACACCGGATTTTCTCCCACCGCCTGTTCGCAGCACCCGGCGCCGTGGCAGGCATCATCTGGCTGGCAGCCCTGGTGGTCGCCTCCCTGACCGCGCCGTGGTGGCTGCCCTACAAGACCGAAGACCAGGACTTCACCGCCATCCTGTCCGGCCCCACGGCCGCCCATTGGCTGGGCACCGACGAACTGGGCCGGGACCTGCTCAGCCGTATTTTCGCCGCGGCCGCCGGGACCCTGGGGACATCGCTCATCACCGTGATTGTCGGCGTCGGGCTGGGCACCATCCTGGCGATGGTGGCCGCCGCCGGAGAGCGGACGGAGGGAGTGATCAGCCGCGTCACCGAGGTGATGATGTCCCTGCCCGGCACGGTCATCATCCTGGCCGTCATCGGTGCCGTGGGGACGAACATTCCCGTCATCATGGCGATCCTGGGCGTCCTCATCTCGGCCGGCATCTACCGCGTGATGCTGGGCCAGGCCACCTCGCTGCAGTCCCAGCTCTACGTCGACGCCGCCAAGGTGGACGGCGTCAGCACCCTCGCCATCAGCCTGCGCCACGTGCTGCCCGGGCTGAGCAACACCATCGTGGTGCAATCCGCCCTCATCTTCGCGGTGGGCATGCTGATCCAGGCAGGCCTGGCGTTCATCGGCTTTGGGCCGCCCATCCCGCAGCCCAGCTGGGGCGGCATGATCCAGGGCGCATCCCAGCACGTCTACGACGCCCCCTGGCTCATGGTCCCCACCGGCGCGGTCCTGGCGCTGACCGTCCTCGCGGCCAACGCGATCGGCAATGCTTTGGGCAAGGCCCCGAATGCGGCCGCCTCCCACCTTCCGTCCGCCGCGGACCGCCGACGTCGAGCCGCCGCCTCCGCCTCAACCGCCCAACCGCCACATCCGCGGTCGCCCGCGGCACCTGAAACCCCGGCCACTCCCGGCCGCCTGAGCGTCCGCGGACTCTCGGTAGGGGTCGACGGCGGCACGCCGCTGGTCACGGACGTCTCCTTCGACGTCGAGCAGGGAACCGTGCTGGGACTCGTGGGCGAATCCGGCTGCGGCAAAACCATGACGGCGCTGTCCCTGCTCGGCCTGTTGCCCTCCGGCGTGTCCGTCACCGGAGGCCAGATCCTGTGGGACGGCCGGAACCTTGCCGGCGCCCCGGAAACCGCCATGGCGGGCGTCAGGGGCCGCGAGATCGCACTGATCTCCCAGGAACCGATGCGGGCCCTCGATCCCATGTTCACGGTGGGCTACCAGCTCATCTCAGCCATCCGGCGCCTGCGGAGCACCGGTAAAGCCGAAGCCCGGGCCGAGGCGGTGAGCCTGCTCGAAAAGGTCGGCATTGTGGACGCCGCGCGCATCCTCACCACCTACCCCCACCAGATCTCCGGCGGCATGGCCCAGCGCGTGGCCATCGCCCTGGCCCTGGCCGGGCGGCCCAGGCTGCTCGTCGCGGATGAACCCACCACGGCCCTGGACGTGACGGTGCAGGCCGAGATCCTCTCGCTGCTGCGGACCCTGGTCAAGGACACCGGTATGTCCGTGGTGATGGTGACCCACGACCTCGGCGTGGTGGCGGACATCTGCGACACCGTTGCCGTCATGTACGCAGGCCAGGTGGTGGAAAGCGGCCGGACCGCCAACATCCTCGACAACCCGCGCCACCCCTACACCCTGGCGCTGCTGGCCGCTGACCCGCACGCCAACACCGCGGCGGACATGCCCGAGCGGCTGGCCACCATCAGCGGCCAGGTTCCGCAGCCCAAAGACTGGCCGGCCGGCTGCCGGTTCATGGCGCGGTGCCAGTTTGCCGGCTCCGCCTGCGTGGCCCCGGTGCCGCTGGTGCCCTCCGGCTCCGACGACGGCGTGGTGCGCTGCGTCAAAGCCGATGAACTGGCCGTGGAAGGCCTGGAATGGGTAGCCACCGAAGTACCCGCCCACCGGGTACTGGACAGTGTTCAAAGGGACGGTGTTCAAAGGGAAAGTGTTCAAAGGGACTGTGTTCAAAGGGACCAGACAGTTGAGAAGGACAGGGCATGAGCATCGAAACAGCGGTACGGCAGGACGGAACGGCGCAGGCCCCCGAACAGCCGCTCCTGGACGTCGTGGACCTCGTGGTCCGGTACGGCCGCGGCCGGAAGGCAGCAGCGGCGCCCGCTGCGGTGGACGGCGTGAGCTTCAGCATCCGGCCCGGGGAGACCGTGGGCCTGGTGGGGGAGTCAGGCTCCGGCAAGTCCACGATCGGCAAGGCCATCCTCGGGCTGCAAAAAAGCAGCGGCGGTTCGGTCCGCTACAACGGAACCGACATCACCCACGCCAGCCCGGCACGGCGGCGCGAACTGGGCGGGGAGCTGCGGGCCGTGTTCCAGGACCCGAACTCCTCGCTGAACCCCCGGCAGACCATCGGCGCGTCACTGGCTGAACCGCTGCGGACCCGGGGCGTGGCCGCCCGCGAAGCCCGGCAGCGCGCCGAGGACATGCTGGCGAGGGTGGGGCTTCCCCGCGACGCCGTGGACCGTTACCCCGGCCAGTTCTCCGGCGGGCAGAGGCAACGGATCGCCGTCGCCCGGGCCCTGATCTGCGAACCCAAGCTCGTCGTGTGCGACGAAGCGGTCAGCGCGCTGGACCTCTCCACCCAGGCGCAGGTGCTGAACCTCCTTGCCGACCTCCGGGACGAGCGGGGACTGAGCTACCTGTTCATCGCCCACGACATCTCCGTGGTCCAGTTCCTCGCCCAGCGCGTCGTGGTTCTCTACCGCGGCCAGGTCATGGAAAGCGGGCCCGCGGCGGCCGTCACGGAGTCGCCCAAGCACCCGTTCACCCAGGCCCTGGTGGCGGCCTCGCCCGTGCCCCGCCCGGCGGAGCAGGCCGAACGCCGGCAGAAACGCGAAGCATTGGGCGTGCGGACCGCTTCGGCCGCCACCGCGGCGCCCGGCGGCTGCCCCTTCAGCCAGCGGTGCCCGCTGGCCACCGATCTGTGCCGCAGCGAACGCCCGGCCCTGCGGACGGTGGGCGCGTCCGACGTCGCCTGCCACTACGCCTGAGCCCGCCACACGAGAAGCCCGCACAAGAGATCCCAACACAAGAAACCCTGCACAAGAATGGAACCCACCACATGATCCCGGCACCCTGGTCCGCCACGATGATCGCCCCCGATCAAGACTTCGACGGCGCACCCCTGCTGCGCAAGGAATTCCGGCTCGACGAAGGCCACGGGCCCGTGGTGAACGCGCAGCTGCGGGCAACCGCGTTCGGAATCTACGAGGCACAGATCAACGGCGTCCCGGTCGGCGACGACGTCCTGAGCCCCGGCTGGAGCTCCTACGAATGGCGCCTGCGCTACCGCAGCTATGACGTGACCGCGCTCGTGGGACCCGCCACGGTGATCGGCGTAACGCTTGGCAACGGCTGGTACCGCGGGCGCCTGGCCTGGCATGGCAAGTCGGGCCTGTACGGCGACGAGCTCGGGTTCTTCGGACAGCTGGACATCGAATTCGCCGACGGCCACGTCCAGTCGGTCGCCTCGGACACATCCTGGCAGTCGGGGCCGTCGGGCACCACGGCCAACGACCTCTACGACGGGCAGAGCATCGACGCGCGGCGGGAACCGGAAGGCTGGGCCCGGCCGGGCTTCGACGCCGGCGCCCCTTCGCCGGCCGGCGCCTGGACAGGCACGTGGGCCGGGGTCCACGTACTTGAGTTCGACGCCGACCGGCTGGCAGACCCCGTCGGGCCGCCGGTGGTGCGCAACGAGGTCCTCAAGCCGGTGGAGGTCTTCACCTCACCGAGCGGTAAGACGCTGGTGGACTTTGGCCAGAACCTGGTGGGCTGGCTGCGTTTCACCGTCCAGGGCGACGCCGGCGCCGTGATCACCGTGCGCCATGCCGAGGTCCTGGAGAACGGTGAGCTCGGCACCCGGCCGCTGCGCTCGGCCGCAGGCCACCGATACCTTCATCCTCTCCGGCGGCCAGGACTTCTTCGAGCCGACCAAGACCTTCCACGGGTTCCGCTACGCGGAGGTGTCCGGCTGGCCCGGAGAGTTGACCGCGGCGTCCCTCGAGGCCGTGGCCGTGCACTCCGAACTGGAACGCACCGGCCGCTTCGAGTGCTCCAACCCGCTGGTGAACCAGTTGCACCGCAACATCGTCTGGGGCCTGAAGGGCAATTTCCTGGACCTCCCCACCGACTGCCCGCAGCGCGATGAGCGGCTCGGCTGGACCGGGGACATCGCCGTGTTCGCCCCGACAGCCGCCTTCCTGTACGACGTCAAGGGCTTCCTGCAGGACTGGCTGCTGGACCTGGCCGCGGAGCAGAAAGCCGCCGGCGGCCTGGTGCCCATCACCGTGCCGGACGCCTTGAAGTACTGCCCCCAGCCGCCAGAATTCCCGGCACCGGAATCCTCGGCCATCTGGAGCGAGGCATCCGTGTGGGTTCCCTGGGCGCTATGGGAGGCCTACGGCGACGACACCGTGCTGAGGGACCAGTATGAGTCCATGGCCTCGCACACCCGCCGGGTGGAGGGACTGCTATCGCCCGCCGGGCTCTGGGATGAAGGTTTCCAGTTCGGCGACTGGCTGGACCCGGACGCCGCACCGGACCAGCCGTGGGCCGCCAAGGCGGACACCGGCGTCGTCGCAACCGCCTGCCTCTACCGCACGGCGTCGATCACGGCCCGGACGGCTGCGCTCCTGGGGCACGACGCCGATGCCGCCGAGTTCGGCCGCCTGGCCGAACAGGTCAAGGCCGCCTTCAACACCCACTACGTGACCGCCGACGGAACCGTCCGCAGCGACTGCACCACGGTCTACGCCCTGGCCATCGCCTTCGACGTCCTGCAGACCGGCCGGCAGCGGGACTTTGCCGGCAACCGCCTCGCCGAACTGGTGCGGATCAACCAGTACCGCGTCTCGACGGGCTTCGCCGGAACCCCGTTCATCACCGGCGCCCTGGCGGACACCGGACACATCGACGAGGCCTACGGGCTCCTGCTGGAACTTCAGTGCCCGTCGTGGCTGTACCCGGTGACCATGGGAGCCACCACCGTCTGGGAGCGGTGGGACTCCATGCTGCCGGACGGCACCATCAACCCCGGCGAGATGACGAGCTTCAACCACTACGCGCTCGGTGCCATCGCCGACTGGCTGCACCAGTACGTGGGCGGCATCCGGCCCCTGGCCCCCGGCTACTCCAAGGTGCTCATCGCGCCGGTGCCGGGCGACGGCATCGACTGGGCCAAAACCAGCCTCCGCAGCCCGCACGGCACGATTGCCGTCGAGTGGCGGACCTCGGACGACGGCGCGCTGGAGGTCGAAGCGATCATCCCCGACGGCGTGGAGGCCGACATCCGGCTGCCGGGACAGGACTCCCGCACCGTGGGTGCCGGCACGCACCGCCTGAGGGCCGCCGCACCGGCAGCGGCGGCAGTCGCTTCGTAAGATTTCCGCTCTCCGTCCCGCCGGCGGAATCCCACGCTGGTAACCCAAGAAAACCCACGATCAGGAGCACTAGAGAATGACCTCCACGAGCTTTGACGCCGACGTCGAAGAAGCGATCCGCACCCTTCCGGTGGCAGCCAAGATCAGGCTCCTGAGCGGCTCCGGCCTGTGGTTCACCCAGGCCGAGCCGCGCCTCGGACTGCCGAAGATCACGGTTTCCGACGGGCCCGTCGGCGTTCGCGGCCACCGCGACACCGAGGCCGCCGGCTCGGTGAACCTGCCGTCCGCCACCTGCCTGGCGTCCTCCTGGGACCGGCGGCTGATGGCGAGGGTGGGCAAGTTGCTGGCCGCCGAGGCGCGGCGCCAGGGAGTGGACGTGGTGCTCGGACCCACGATGAATCTGCATCGCTCGCCACTGGCAGGCCGGAACTTCGAGTGCCTGTCCGAGGACCCGCTCCTCACCGGTGAACTCGCCGCCGCGTATGTCGACGGAATCCAGGGCCAGGGCATTGGTGCCTGCCCCAAGCACTTCGTGGCCAACGAGGCCGAAACCGAGCGGATGACCGTCAACAACGTGCTGGACGAACGGACCCTGCATGAGGTGTACCTCGCGCCCTTTGAACGGGTGGTCAAACAGGCCGAACCGTGGATGATCATGGCGGCCTACAACGGAGTGAACGGCAAGCCCATGACCGAAAATCCCCTGACGGAGAACCCTCTCAAGACCGACTGGGGCTTCGAGGGCGCTGTGGTGTCCGACTGGCATGCGGTGTACTCCACCGTGGACTCGGCCCTGTCCGCCACGGACCTCGCCATGCCGGGACCCGAGAAGCTGTGGGGCGACCCTCTGGTGGAAGCCAACGCGTCCGGGCTGGTCCCCGAGGCCGTGATCGACGAGAAAGTGCGCCGGCTCCTCAAACTGGGCCGGCGCGTGGAGGAGGGCCGCCGGCAGGAACCGGCGGAACCCGAAGCCGGAGCGGCCGTAGCCCGCGAGGCCGCGGCGGCAGGATTCGTGCTCCTGGAAAACCGCAACCGCATTCTTCCCCTCACGCCCCGGGACATCACGTCCATCGCCGTCGTTGGCCCGGCCGCATTGGATCCCCGGACCCAGGGCGGCGGCAGCGCATCGGTATTCCCGGCCTACACGGTAGCGCCCGCTGCGGGACTGCGCGCCCGGGCCGGCGACGGCGTTCAGCTCACCACCGTCCAGGGCGCCTGGCTCTCCGACCGCCTCCGCGAACCCCGGGCCGCGGAGTGCCACGCCCCGGGCCACACCCCGGGCCACGACGAGCGGCGCGTCCGGCTGACCTGGCGCGGACCCGCCGGCACCATCGCGGAGGAATACGGTCCCCGGACCACCCTCACCCGTGGCGCCAGCGCGATCCCCGACGGCGCCACCGCCGTCGACGTCGAAACGATCTTCACGCCGGACGTCTCCGGCCGCTGGAAGCTTGGTTTCAAGGGCATCGGACACGCCATTCTGGAGGTCAACGGCGTCGGTGTGGCAGCCGCGGATTCGCGGCACCGCTTCGAGGACATCGAGGCCGTGCTGATCGGCGCGCCCGACGAATCCGCCGACGTCGAACTGGCGGCAGGAGAGCCGGTGCGGCTCACGCTGCGCTACACCTGGCATCCGGATGCCACCTTGTTCCGGGTAGGGCTGGCCGTCGACGAACCACGGGAGCCGGCGGATCGCGAGATCGCCAAGGCCGCTGCCGCAGCAGCCGCCGCGGACGTCGCCGTCGTCATGGTCGGAACCTCCGGCGCGGTCGAAAGCGAAGGCTTTGACCGGACGTCGCTGGCGCTGCCGGGCAGGCAGGACGAGCTCGTGCGCGCCGTCATCCAGGCGAATCCCCGCACTGTGGTGGTGGTCAACGCCGGTGCCCCCGTGGAAATGCCCTGGCGCAACGACGCCGCCGCGGTCCTGCTGGTGTGGTTCCCGGGCATGGAATTCGGCAACGCCCTGGCCGATGTCCTGTTCGGCGACGCCGAACCCGGCGGCCACCTGCCGACCACCTGGCCGGCCGCCCTGGCTGATGCCCCCGTCCGCGACACGCGACCGCAGCACGGCCGGCTTGAGTACACCGAGCGGCTGGACGTCGGCTACCGCGGCTGGGCAAGACAATCCAGGCAAAGCAAGCAGTCCGCCGCCCCCGCGTACTGGCTGGGCCACGGACTGGGCTACACCACCTTCGCGGTGGAGGGGTTCAGGCAGCTCGGGGCACCGGCACCCGGGGAAGACGTGCACACCGTGCTGACCGTCCGCAACACCGGGCCGCGGTCCGGAAAATATCTGGCGCAGGTCTACGCCGACGCCCCGGAATCGGACGTGGAACGCCCCGACTTCTGGCTGGCAGGCTTCGCAACGGCCCTCATTCCGGCCGGGGAACGCCGGGAAATCCCGGTCACCCTGCCCGGGCGGACGTTCCAGCACTGGGATGCCGGACGCGGCTGGTGCGACGAGAAGACCACGTTCAGGATCGCGCCGGCGCAGGACGCCGGGGCCGCGCGGGCCGCGCTCTCCGGACCCCTCGCGGTGTCCGTTGGGCCGGCCGCGACCATTCCCGCCCACGACGGAACAAGGTAGGCAGCCGTGAACCACCCCGACCTCATCAGGAGCGCACCATGACCACTATTGAAACCACAGCAGGTGAAACTGCAATACCTGACGCCGCGGCACTCCCGGCCGGAGCCACTGTTCCTGCCTTCCCGGCCTTCGACAGCCCCGGCGTGGCCGTCCAGGTGTCCGAGGCCTCGGAAGTGCACCGCGAAGTCAACTATGTCAGGACAGTCGGGTTCCGTCCGCTGGCCATGGACATCTGGCGTCCGCGGACCGGCGGCGGGGGAGCGGCGCCGGGTCCGGTGCCGCTGGTGCTGTGGGTCCACGGGGGCGCCTTCCAGCTCGGTGACCGCCGCGAGCTGCCGCCCACCTTCCCCGCGAACTCAGTCTTTTCCCGGCTCAACGCAGCGGGAATCGCCTGCGCCACCGTTGACTACCGGCTGGCCCTCGAAGCTCCCTTCCCTGCCCAGCTCCACGACCTGAAAGCGGCGGTGCGCTACCTCCGCGCCCACGCGCCGGAGCTGGGGATCGATCCCGAACGGATCGGCGTCTGGGGCGAATCGGCCGGCGGACACCTGGCCGCGCTGCTGGGCCTGACCGGCGGCCGGGAAGACCTCGAAGGCGGAATCGGCGCGCAGGGACACTCCAGCACCGTCGCCGCCGTCGTGGACTTCTACGGTGTGTCCTCGCTGCCCCTCATGCCCCCAATGCAGCTCCCGGACGGCCTCCTCAGCGGCCCCATGGTTGCCGCCGTGCCGGCCGGCATGAGCCTGGAACCCGGCCCCATGCTCGTTGGCGGCTCCAGTGACCCGGACCTGCTGGAGGCCGCGAGCCCGCTGGGCCATGTCAGCGCAGACGCGCCACCGTTCCTGCTGATCCACGGCGACAGCGACGGGCTCGTGCCCTTGTCCCAGAGCGAGATCCTGGCGGAGGCGCTTGACGCCGCGGGCGTCCGCAACGAACTCGTCGTCGTCGGCGGCGCAGACCACTGCTTCTTCGGCGCAGAAGACCAGATGGACAGCATCCTGGACGCCGCCGTTACTTTCCTCTCCAACGAATTGAGCCAGCCATGACCACCACCTCCCGTTACCCGTACCAGGACGCCACCCTTCCCGTCGCGCAACGCGTCCAGGACCTCCTCTCCCGGCTGTCGCTCGAGGACAAGGCAGGCCTGATGTTCCACGGCGCGCTCCCGTTCGCGCTGGGCACCGGGCCGGCCGTGGAGCTGATCCGCGAGCGCCGGATCAACCACTTCAACATCATTGGTGCCGCGACCCAGGCCAGGGAACTCGCCGAATGGCACAACAGCATCCAACGGATCGCTCTGGAAACCGGCTGGGGTATCCCGGTCACCCTGTCCACCGACCCGCGGCACGCCTACACCGACAACCCCGGCACCGGCGCACTGGCGGGCCCGTTCTCCCAGTGGCCCGAGGCCCTCGGCTTCGCCGCCGTCGGAGACCCCGACGCCGTGGAGGAGTTCGCCGATATCGCCCGGCAGGAGTACCGCGCCGTCGGAATCCGGGCCGCGCTGCACCCCCAGGTGGACGTCTTCACCGAACCGCGCTGGTCCCGCGGCGCCGCCACGTTCGGCGAGAGCGCCGAACTCGCCGCGGACCTGGTGGGGGCCTATGTCCGCGGCTTCCAGGGCGAAGCGTTCGGGACGGGGTCAGTGTCCACCATGACCAAGCACTTCCCCGGCGGCGGCCCCCAGCTCAACGGGGAGGATCCCCACTTCAGCTACGGCCGCGAACAGGTCTATCCCGGCGGCAACTTCGACTACCACCTCCTGCCCTTCCGGGCAGCCCTCGCCGCCGGCACCCGCCAGATCATGCCGTACTACGGCATGCCCGTCGGCACGGAGTACGAGGAAGTGGGTTTCGCCTTCAACAAGCGCATCCTCACGGAGCTCCTGCGGGAAGAGCTCGGCTTCGACGGCGTCGTGTGCACGGACTGGGGCATCCTCACCGACGGCGACATCTTCGGCCGGGTGTTCCCGGCCAGGGCATGGGGCGTGGAACATCTGACCCCTGAGGAGCGGCTGCTCAAGGCGCTGGACGCGGGCGTGGACCAGATCGGCGGCGAAAGCTGCGTGGAACTCCTGACCGGTGCCGTCCGGGCGGGCAGGCTCAGCGAGGACCGGCTGGACGTCTCCGTCCGCAAGCTGCTGCAGGAGAAGTTCCTCCTCGGGCTATTCGAGAACCCCCTGGTGGACGCGGCCGCCGCCGACGCCTCGGTGGGAACTCCGCAGTTCCGTGCGGCCGGGCGCGCCATGCAGCGCCGCTCCTACACGCTCCTGACCAACAAGGAGGTCGACGGCGTCCCGATCCTTCCGCTGGCCGCCGGCGCCAGGGTCTACCTGGAAGGCCTCGCGGCTGCGGACCTCGGGCCGGG
This sequence comes from uncultured Actinomycetota bacterium, assembly GCA_963810895.1. GTDB lineage: Bacteria > Actinomycetota > Actinomycetes > Actinomycetales > Micrococcaceae > Arthrobacter. The sequence continues at coordinate 68,197 of CAWEPM010000015.1, read as the reverse complement.
CTTCGTCAGCGTTCCGACGCCGGAGGCCGCGGACCTCGCCATCCTCCGGCTGCGCACCCCGTTCGAAGTGCGCGGCGAGGGCTTCGAATCCTTCTTCCACTGCGGCAACCTCGCTTTCGCGCCGGAGGAGATCGAGCGTCTCACCGCCATCTGCCGGGCCGTCCCCACGGTGATCGATATCAACCTGGAGCGGCCCGCCGTCCTGCCGGAACTCGCCGAACACGCCGCGGCCCTGCTCGCCAATTATGGATCCGACGCCGACGCGCTGGCGGACATTGTCACCGGCCGTGCCATTCCGGAGGGCCGGCTGCCGTTCGACCTCCCGCGGTCCATGGCCGCCGTGGAGGCCTCACGGGAGGACATGCCGTTCGATACCGAGGACCCCGTCTTCCGCTACGGTCACGGACTGTCCCTGCCCGGTGCCGGGGCCGCCGGGATCTCCGATGCCGCCGCTACTGCCGGCTTCAGGGCTTCGCTGCCCGGGGCTGAGCCGGTGGCGGGATACCGGCCATGAGCCTGGATCCGGACCTCGCCGGGGCCCTGCATCACCTGGCCGGCGCGGGTTCCTTTACTGACCTCCTGTCCCAGCCCGGCGGCCCGGAGCGGCTCGAGGCCTTCAGCGCCGGCGAGCTGCCCTATCAGGCTCCGGACGTCCGTGTCCGGGAAGCCGAGGCCGGCGGACCAAACGGGCCCGTCCCGGTCAGGATCTACGGCGGCGGCCAGGGCCAGGCCGACGCTCCCGCGCTCGTCTGGATGCACGGCGGCGGCTTTGCCGGCGGCGGCCTGGACATGCGCGAAGCCGACCAGCTGGCAAGGGAAGTCGCCGCCCGCAGCGGCGGCGTGGTGGTCTCGGTGGACTACCGGCTTGCCCGCGATGGCGTGCACTTCCCCGTACCGCACGAGGACGTCCTCACCGCCTGGCTCTGGACCCTGGAACACGCCGGGGAGCTCGGCGCGGACGCCGGCCGGGTGTGCCTGGGCGGCGCGAGCGCCGGCGGCAACCTCGCCGTGGGCGCCGCGCTCTACCTCAAGGACGCCGGACTGCCGGTGCCGGCCAAGCTGCTCCTCGCGTACCCGTTCCTGCACGCCGAACTGCCAGCGCCCAGTGACCTGCCCGTTGCCGCCCCGGGGCTGGACGTGCCCGACTTGTCCGACGTGCTCGACGGGCTGCCGAGGCTCCTGCGGTTCACGCCGGATGACTGCCGCGCCCTGGTGGAGAATTACATCGGCGGTCCAGTCGCCATGGCGTCGTCCTATGCCATGCCCGGGAACGCTGACCCGTCCGGGCTGCCGCCCGCGGCGGTCATCGCCTGCGAATACGACGACCTCCGCCACTCGGCGGAGGTGTTCGCGGCCGGTCTGCGGCAGGCCGGAACCGACGTCGATCTCCGCATCGAAAAGGGAGCCATTCACGGCTACCTCAACCACTCCGCGGGGCTTCGGATCGTGCAGGACGGGCTCGCGTTCCTGGCGAGGGCACTGGTGCAGGCAAAGCCGTTCCAATGATTGAAATGCGCGGTGCCGGGACTGCCCGGTATCCGACACCCTTGATTCAGACGCCGGAACACGACCAACGCCGGCCAGCAGCAGATGGAGCCGACGATGACATCAGAACAGGTCCTGAAAGGGATTGAGTTCGCCCGCCCGCAGGGCGCCGAACCCCTGTTGCTGGACGTCTACCTCCCCGCCGCAGAAGGGCAAACCGCAGATGAGACCGCCGCTGAAGGAAACTCAGCGAAGCGGTTCCCCGCGATCGTGCACTTCCACGGCGGCGGCTGGCGGGTGGGGGAGCGTTCCTCGCTCGGCCCGGTGCTGGACGGCTTGGGGTTCAGCCCGTTCCGGCGGCTCACAGACGCGGGGTTCGTTGTGGTTTCCGCGGATTACCGGCTCAGCGGGACGGCTCATTTTCCGGCGCAGCTGGACGACGCGAAGGCCGCCGTGCGCTGGCTCCGGGACCGCGCCGGGGAGTTCAACGTGGATCCGGACCGGATCTACGCCTGGGGCGACTCCGCGGGCGGTCATCTCGCCAGCCTCGTAGGGCTGGCCACCGGCGACACGACCGACGACACCGACTGCGATACTCCCGACGGGGTTGCGGCCGTGGCCGCCTGGTACGCCCCGGCGGACCTGCTCCGGATGGCCGAACAGAGCCTGCCCAACGCCGTCGCCCGCGCCGACGACCCCGGGTCCCGCGAGGAACTGCTCATCGGGGCGGTCCTGGCCGAGGCCCCCGGCAAGGCCGCTGCCGCCAGCCCCGTGAACCACGTGACAGCGGCGGCGCCGCCGTTCCTCCTGGTCCACGGGACCGCCGACCGCTTCGTCCCCGCGGCCCAGTCCGCGGCCCTCGCCGCGGCGCTGGAAGCCGCGGGCGCCGACGTCGAACTCCTCCTGATCGAGGACGCGGACCACATGTGGACCCTGCCCGATCACAGCCAGGCGGCCGCGGAGAAGGCCATGGACGCCACCGTGGACTTCTTCCTCCGCCAAGCGCACGTCCCCTGACACCACCGTTCCCTGACGCCACCGTCCCCGCGTCGCCACGCTGTGCAGGCTTCGGCCTGACCCGCGCAGCTTTGCCGTGCCGATTTTTACAGATCACCATTTCCATCACCGCGCCCGTCCGGGCGGAACCCGAAAGGCCCTCCACATGCAGTACATAGGCATAACCCACGACGGCGCGGCATGGGTCGCGGCCCTGGCGGATTCGCGGGTCTTTCCGCTGGCTACCGTTCAGGACTTCTGGGCGGATGCCGCCGGCTGGCAGGAAAAAGCGCTCTCCTTAGCTGCTGGCGCGCTGGCGTCCGGCGCCGGCAGCTCGCTTGAGCGCGGCAGCGTCACCGAGGTCCCGCTGGTGCCGGCCTCAGCCAGGGTGATCTGCGTCGGCCTGAACTACAAGGCCCACGCCGCGGAAGGCAGCTACAAAGACCAGGAACTCCCTCCCTATCCCACGCTGTTCGGGCGCTGGACGGCGTCTCTTTCGGTTGGAAACGTACCGGTCCCCGTACCCTCGGGCGAAGACGGCCTGGACTGGGAAGGTGAGGTGGCCGCCTACATCGGCCAGCGCGTGGAATCCGCCGACGAGGCCACGGCCGCGGACTCGGTCTTCGGCTACTCCACGTTCAATGACCTCACCGCACGCCGGGCCCAGAAGCTCACTTCGCAGTGGACGCTCGGCAAGAACGGCGACTTCAGCGGGCCGATGGGACCACTGGTCAGCCGTGACGAAGTGGGGGACCTGCGGGACGGCCTGCAGGTCCGGACCCGGGTGAACGGCGCCGAGGTCCAGAGCGGCAACACCAGGGACATGGTCTTCTCCGTCCCGGCCATCATCGCGCTGATCAGCCAGACCTTCACCCTGCACCCCGGGGACGTCATCGCCACCGGCACCCCTGAAGGTGTGGGCTATGCCCGGACCCCGCAGTGGCTGCTGCAGCCCGGCGACACCGTTGAGGTGGAAATCGACCGGCTGGGGACTCTCACCACCCCCATCGGCACGCGCGACCTCAGGGCCCGGGCCTGATGACCGCCGTCGACAACGCAGCCCTCGCCGACCTGCCGGAGCAGACACCCGTGCTGATCGCCGGCGGGGGGCCCAGCGGACTGTTCCTCGCCCTGGACCTGGCGCACCGCGGCATCCCGAGCCTCGTGATCGAGCCGCGGACCTCCATCGACCCGGACAGGCCGCGGGCCAAGACCACGAACGCGCGGACCATGACCCACCTGCGCCGGCTCGGGCTGGCGGACAAACTCCGCGACGCCGCCCCGCTGCCGGTCGCGTACGCCCAGGACGTCATCTTCTGCTCCGCCCTCACCGGCCACGAGGTCACCCGCTTCCGCCAGGCCTTCCAGCTGGTCCCGGGCCGGTATGGCCCCCAGCCGGAATGCGGCCAGCAGGTCCCGCAGCCCGTCATGGAGGCCGTGCTCCGGGAAGCCGCCGCCGCATCCCCGCTCATTACGCTGCTGACCGGCCTGAGCGTTGAAGACCTGGACATCAACCAGGGCAACGGAACCCCGAATTTTGGCCCGCGGCGCTTTGCCTCGCGGGTGGCGGTGTCCGACGCAACGGGGCGTCGCAAGGCGATTGACTGCAGCTTCGTCGCCGCGGCCGACGGCGGATCCTCCACCGTGCGCCGCCGCCTGAACATCCGCCTCGCCGGCGGCTCCGCCGAGCTCTCCAACATCAGTGTCCTGTTCCGTTCCGACAACCTCGCCGCCGCGATCGCGCTGGATCCGGCCGTCCAGTACTGGGTCCTGGGACCGGATGTTTCGGGCATGGTGGGGCGCCTGGACCTTGGGAACACCTGGTGGGCCATCATCCAGGGCGTGGACGGCAGCGCATCACCGGACGCCGAAGGCCTGGTCCGCTCGCTCGTGGGGGCCGACGTCGACCTCGAGATCATCGCCACCGATCCCTGGACGGCCCGCATGCTGCTCGCCCCGGGGTACGGGCACGACGGCGTGTTCCTGGTCGGTGACGCGGCGCACCTCAACCCGCCGTGGGGCGGGCACGGCTTCAACACGTGCATCGGCGACGCCGCCAACCTGGCCTGGAAGATCGCCGCCGCCCTGGAGGGCTGGGCCGGCCCCGCACTGCCGGGCAGTTACGAGCTGGAGCGGCGGCCTGTGGCGGCCCGGACCATCCGGGACGCCGCCGCCAACGGGCAGGCGCTCGCCTATCACTTCGCCGACCCGGCGCTCGGCCGGGCGGATGCGGACGGCGAAGCGGCCCGGCGGGTTGCCAAGGATGCGCTGGCCGTCAAACAAAGTGAGTTCGATTCACTCGGGCTGGTGCTGGGCTACGGGTACGGCTCCTCGCCGCTGGTGGTTCCGGACGGCGCGCCGGTCCCCGCCGAGGACCCCGTCAGCTACGTCCCCTCCGCCAGCCCGGGATCGCTGCTGCCGCACGCCTGGCTCGACGAGACGGCATCGCTGTATGACCTGCTGGGCAGCGGCTTCACCCTCCTCGTGGACCGCGACAGCCTGGGCGGACGGCCTGCCGGGCAGGCGTACGCCGCTGCCTTGGCCGCCGCCGCGGTGCGCGGCATCCCGCTGGCCGTCGTCGCCGTCGGCCCCGACCAGCAGGGAACCGCCATGGCCGCGCACTGGCAGGCCGATGCGGTGCTGGTCCGCCCGGACCAGCACGTCGCCTGGCGGGGGACCGACCCGGCACAGGCAGCCGCAGCCATTGGCGTCGCCGCCGGCTGGCCGCTGGCAACACCTTCCGAAGACCCAGACAGGAGTTCGCGTGTCCGAGCCGTCATTCCGTGACTATCTCTACCCGCCCGACCACCCCCGGGTGGCGCAGATCCGGGGCCTCGATGCCCGGGGCTATGCCGAGGCGGCGAAAACCGACTCCTTCGCGGGTCCCATGATCCGGGGCTGGGCCGCCCAGTATCCCGAGCCCTTCACGGGGGTGACCAGCGACGGCGTCGTCCGGCCCGGGCTGTATCCCCTCGCGCCGGCACCGGCCGGGGAGGAAGCGCCCACCGGCGCGATGACTACCGCCGCCCGGAACCTGCTGGCCGGCCTCACGCCGGCCCAGGCCGGCAAGCTCTGCTACCGCGTGGACGCCCACGAATGGCAGAGCTGGGCCAACCCGGAATTCATGCAGCATGACACAGGCCTGCGGCTGGACGAACTGGCCCCGGACGTACGTCAACTGATCCTGGCCGTCGTGGAGGCGAGCCTCAGCCCGTCAGGGTTCGACCTCGTGCGGAACCTGATGCGGATCAACGGGTTCCTCGGTCAGCTCGTGGAGCTGCCGGAGCTCATGAACGAGTACAGCTACAACTTCGCCCTCTACGGTGAACCGTCGGAGACGGCCCCGTGGGGCTGGCAGCTCTTTGGGCACCACGTGGCGCTCAACGTTCTTGTAGCCGGGACCCAGATGGTGGTCTCCCCGGTGTTCCTGGGCGCGGAACCGGACGTCATCGACGCCGGCCCGCACCAGGGCGTGGCGGTCTTCAAGGAGCGGATCGCCCTGGCGCGGCGGCTCATGGAGTCCCTGCCCGGAGCGCTGCGGGACGAGGCCACACTCTTCGCGGACATGCAGGATCCGGCGATGCCCGAGGGCCGGCTGCACCCCGGGGACGAACGGCACCTGGCCGGCTGCTTCCAGGACAACCGCGTGATTCCCTACGAGGGCATCCAGGTCAGCGCGATGCCCGCCGCGGCACGCGCGATCCTGGACGAGCTCGTGGCAGACTTCATCGCGCTGCTACCCGACGGGCCGCAGTCCGCCCGCCGGCAGGAGATCGAGGCCCACTGGGACGAGACGTGGTTCTGCTGGATCGGCGGGTGGGAGGCGCAGGATGCCTTCTACTTCCGTCTGCAAAGCCCCGTGCTGGTCATGGAACTCGACCACCACACGGGGGTCTTCCTCAGCAACGACACGCCGGCCCCGTTCCACATGCACACGGTCCTGCGGACCCCAAACGGCAACGACTACGGGCGCGAGCTGGTACGCCAGGCGCTCCGGACCGCGGACCGGGCAGCAGCGCCGGCGCAACAGCGCGCTCGCTGACGGCACGTCCCGGCACTCCGGCCGCTGCGGCCCTCCACCTGCTGCCCACATAGGCAGGGCACTCTTGGGGTGCCCTGCCTTTGCCGTGGCATGCTGCCTGCCAGGGTTCCTGGCTGCCGGCCTCTCCCTGGCGATGGGCGGCCCGTGATAGCCGGGCTCGTGGGGCCGCACCGCCAGGAACGGCTAAGGCCCGGACTTCCGTCTGGAAGCCCGGGCCTTGGAGGTTCCGGTCCGGCCGCGGATACCGCGGCCGGCCGCCGTCGTGCGGTTGATCTCCGGCGGGACTAAATGTCCAGGTGCCTAGATATCCAGCGCTGCGCGGCGCTGCGGCGGGGGACCCACCACCGTCAGGTCCATCTCGGCCTGGGCCCGGCCGAAGCCCTCCATGTCCATGTAGGGTTCGCCGCCCTCGGTGTACATGTAGTCCTCAGTGGGCTTGTTGAAGTACTCGAAGAAGCCGTTGAAGACCGACGGCGTGAGGAACCCGACCATCTGGGTGTTGTGGGAATCGAAGGCGAAGGAGTGGATGGTTCCCGCCGGTGCATGGAGGAAATCGCCCTTGGTGAGCAGAACCTCGCGCCCGTTGGCGTAGATCCACATCCGGCCCTCGGTGCAGAGGAAGTTCTCCGTGTGCTGTTCGTGGAAATGCAACGGAATGTAGGGAGACTTGGCGCCCTTGGTGTGGACGGCAAAGTAGTTCGATCCCGTGTTCGCCGGCCGGGACAGGTACGTGAACATGGTCTGATAGCTGACCAGTCGTTCGCCTTCACCGGCGCTGAGGAAGTACGGGCTCTGGGCGGCCGGCAGTCCGGCGTCCTGCCGGAAGCTCGGCGCCACCCGTTCGACGTCCGGGAACGTGATGCCGAACTCGGCGCCCACTTCGGCGCACTCCCGCAGACTGGGCTTCCGGCCCGGTGTGACCGGCGGAACGTGCGAGTCGATAGGCGTGCCGACCCGCTCGTAGTACGCCTCGGCGCCGCCGGGGGTCATCCAGTTCAGGAACCGGGTGTAGTGGCTTGCCATCCGGTACGCGTGCGGGGTTCCGGGCGGGATCACCACGGAGTCCCCGGGCGTCAGGATGCGGCTTTCGCCGGGCAGCCAGACGTGCAGGATGCCGTCGAAGACGTACAGCGTCTTGTGCTCCACCGCGTGGCTGATGAACGGCGATTCGGCGCCCATGCCGCCGGAGATGTAGGCGGCGCTGAAAATCCCGCCGGTGTCCGCCGCGCGGGCGATGACTGTGACGAGCTGGCCGTTGATTTCATAGCGTGCGCCCTCGCCCGACGCCATGTAGTACGGGACGGGTTCACCTGGCAGCGCATTAGCCACCGGGAGCTGCTTGTTCATTTCCTCAACGTTGAGGGACATGGTTCCTTCTTTCCTGTCGGTCCACCGCGGTCTGCCCCCAAGACTGCCTCGAATTGTCTGCTTGGACGACATCCATTTCCAATGGATGAAACACTTCCACCGTCTTTCTCGGCAGGGATGGACCCCTGGGATGCGGCTTTGTGGCGGTCTTTGTGGCGGTCCGGCCCCTCGGCCTAGGCGGCAGCGACGATCTTGGATACGGTCCTAAGTCCCTGTTTCCGTGTCGGTCCCCGCCGCTACTGTGGCGTAAGGCGCATGGCGGTCCGTGATGCGAGCCGGTGCGCCTCCAGCCAAAAGCAATGGGGGGTACGTTGTCCAACGATTCAGTCATGACCTGGCTGCCCGGTGATGCAGGCCGCCTAGCGGCGACGGAGCCTTCCGAAAGGAACGACGCCGTCGCCCCCTCTTGGGACCGGGTCATCCCGCCGGCGCCCCCGGGCGCCAGCCGTGTGGCCTACTGCCGCGACCATTGGCCGCCCCTGTAGCCGGCACCGTGCCAGGCGGTACTGCTTCGCCTCCTAGCCTGGTCGCTACTTCGCCGGGCTTGGAGCCGACCCATGCGCCGGGTGCAAGATTCAGGCGTAAGCACCGGTCCCCGCAGGGCGGGGTTGACTGCTGTTTACCTAGGATTTACGTGCGTGGCCTTGCGAGCGTTTCAAGGCCACAGCGAGACTTTTAACACGGGCTGAAACCATCTGTTCAGTCTATGAAGACCAAACCAGCGGGCAGCAGCGATGCTTTCCCTTCCATTCCGTGGCAACGATGTCCGGAAGGGGAGCCCGCACCTCGGGAGGATCGTCATGGCCGGCACATTTGAACTCTTTGTTGACGCCGATGCCTGCTTCAGGTTCCGGCTCAGGGCTCCGGACGGGGCAGTACTGGCCGTCTCCAAGGCATTTGCGGACAAGCCCGCGGCCGTGGCCGGCATCACCGCCGTGCGTGAATACGCCGGCATGGGGCTGATCAGTGACTTGTGCCCGGCCGAACCGCCGGCCGCTCAAGCAGCGCCGCGGTCCAAGCCGGCCTCCGCCCCGGTGCCCGGCGTGGACCGGCGGGTGCACGACAACGATCTCCGCATCCGGGCCAGGGCTCTCCGACGCCCGGCGCACGGGACAGGCGCGATCGGAGTGGCCTGACCCGGCCGGCCCGAATTCGCCCGCCGCCCCGACCCGAACTTCCGCGGACGGTAGGGATCCCGTGGGCCGGCCCTACGGGGCCATTCCGGCGTGTACCGGAACAAATTCGATCTTGTTGGCGGGTTGCACCGTCTTCCTGGGTGCCCGCGAGTACCCCTTGGCATCCAAATGGTTCTGCGCCCGGTAGACAGCCAGGGCCTCGTCATAGATGCCGTTGAGCCGGCGTCCGGAGTATGTCTGCTCTGAGCCGTCCGTGAACGTGATGATTATGAGCGCCTTGTCCGGGAAATGCCGGTTCATGCGGATGAAGCCGTCGGCGTCCTGTTTGAGATTGATCATGGGGTTCCCACTTTCGCGATCGAGTTGATCCAGTCTCCCGTCTTCGCCGTGTCTAATCCAACCGGCACGGCCAGGAATGAAATGCAGAGACAATAGAGGCGTGACTTCCGCGACCGAACGCCTGGACCCAGCATGCTCCAAAGGGCTCTTCGACCTCCGCGTCATCGGGGCGGGCCTGACCTTTGCGGACTCGCTGGGGGATCTCGCCGCGGCGCTGCAGGGCCGGGGTGCCGGAGCGTCCGCGGTGGTGCAGGCTCCGCCGGGCACGGGCAAGACGACGCTGGTACCGCCGCTGCTCGCCAACATCGCGGCCGCCGGGAGTTCCGGGCGTCCTCGGATCGTCGTCACCCAGCCGCGCCGCGTCGCTGCCCGCTCGGCCGCCCGGCGCCTGGCCTCCCTCGACGGCACCCGGCTCGGTGACCGCGTGGGCTACACGGTCCGCGGGGAACGCCAGACCGGCCCCGGCACCGTGATCGAGTTCGTGACCCCGGGCATCCTGCTGCGCCGCCTCCTCGCGGACCCGGGGCTTGAGGGCACCGATGCCGTGATCCTCGACGAGGTCCACGAACGCGGGCTGGAGACCGACCTCCTCGTCGGCATGCTCGCCGAAGTCCGCCAGCTGCGCGGTGACCTCACGCTCGTCGCCATGTCGGCGACCCTTGACGCGCCCCGCTTCGCCGCCCTGATCGGCGACGCGGCGGCCGGAAACGACGACGGCGGCCCGGCGCCGGTGGTCGACTGTCCCTCCGCGCTGTTCCCCCTGGACGTGGAATGGGCCCCCGCGGCGGTGCCGCGGCTGGACGAACGGGGCGTGACCCGGGCCTTCCTGGACCACGTGGCCGACACGGCGGCGGCGGGGCACGCCACCGCACTGGCTGCCGGTCGGGACCTTGACGCCCTGGTGTTCGTCCCGGGCGCGTGGGAAGTCTCCTACATTGCTGCGCGGCTGCGGAGCCGGAGCCAGGCTGAGGTCCTGGAACTCCACGGGCAGGCAAGCCCGGCGGAGCAGGACCGTGCCGTCTCCGGGCGCGATCCCGGCGCGACCGCCCGGATCATCGTCTCCACCGCGCTCGCCGAGTCCTCCCTCACCGTCCCGGGCGTCCGGCTGGTGATCGACTCCGGGCTGTCGCGCGAGCCGCGGCGCGACTCCAGCCGCGGGATGTCCGGCCTCGTGACGGTGTCCTGCTCCCGCGCGTCCGCGGAACAGCGTGCCGGCCGTGCTGCCCGCCAGGGCCCGGGCACGGTGATCCGCTGCTATGACCAGAGGGCCTTCGGCGCGGCGCCGGCCCACCAGACTCCGGAGATCGCGGCGGCAGACCTGACCGGTGCCGCCCTGGTCCTGGCGTGCTGGGGAGCCCCCGGCGGCCGGGGGCTGGCCCTGCCGGACGCGCCGCCCCAGGCCGCGATGGACGAGGCAGTCGAAGTGCTGCGGGAACTTGGCGCCGTGACGCCGGACGGCCACGCGACCGGGCTGGGCAAGATCCTGGCCCGGGTCCCGACGGACCCGCGGCTGGCCCGCGCCCTGCTGGACGGTGCCGCGACGGTGGGGCACCGCACTGCGGCGGAGGCCGTCGCCCTGGTCTCGGGGGACCAGCGCGCCCCGGGCGCAGACCTCACGCGCCTCGTGGCCGCGCTGAGGTCGGGCAGGGATCCCGGGTCGCGGCGCTGGACGGAGGACGTCCGGCGGATGGAGGGGATCGCCCGCCAGGAGTCGTCCGGCGTCGCACGCCAGGACTCGTCCGGCGTCGCGCCGGCGGGGACCGTGGGCGCCGCGGAGGCGATCGGCTTCGTCGTCGCCCTGGCTTTCCCGGACCGCGTGGCGCGCCGCGTTCCCGGTGAGGGGCCGGAGCGTTACCTGCTCACGTCCGGAACGCGCGCCGGGCTGCCGGCCGGCAGCGCCCTGTCCGGGCACGAGTGGCTGGCCGTGGCCGAAGTATCGCGCGCGCAGGGTCGCGACGCCGCGGGCACCGGCGCCGTCATCCGCTCCGCGGCGCCGCTGACGGCGGACACCGCCGAAGCCGCCGCCCGCCACCTCCTGAGCGAAACACTGGAAGCGCGGTTCAGCCAAGGCCGGGTCTCGGCCCGGCGGGAGCGCCGCCTGGGCGCGATCGTGCTCTCATCCACCCCGGTGCGGCCGTCTGCGCAGGAGGGCCGTGCAGCCGTGGCCCGCGCCCTGGCCAGCGAGGGGCTGGCGACGATCGGATGGTCGACGGCGGCGGGAGCCTTGCGCCGCCGTCTTGCGCTTCTGCACCGGGAGCTGGGCGGGCCCTGGCCGGACGTCTCCGAGCCGGCGCTGCTGGCCCGGCTGGACGAGTGGCTGGCCCCGGAGCTCGCCGCCCTGGCCGGCGGGGCATCCACCGGCGGGATCGACCTCGCCGGCCCGCTGAGCCGGCTGCTGCCGTGGCCCGAGGCGGCCCGGCTGGGCGAACTGGCGCCGGAGCAGCTGGCGGTCCCCAGCGGGTCCCGGATCCGGATTGACTACCCGGACGCGGGCGACACCACCGGCCGGCCGGTAGTGGCCGTGAAACTGCAGGAATGCTTTGGCTGGGCCGAGACGCCGCGGCTGGCAGACGGGCGCGTGCCGGTGCTGTTCCACCTGCTCTCGCCGGCCCGCCGGCCCCTGGCCGTGACGGACGACCTCGCATCCTTCTGGTCCGGTCCTTACGCGCAGGTCCGGGCGGAAATGCGGGGCCGCTACCCCAAGCATCCCTGGCCCGAAGACCCGTGGACGGCTCCCGCGACAGCCCGGACCAAGCCCCGGAGCTGACGCCGGGACCGGGCTCCGCCGCCGCCGGACGGGCACTCGCGCCGCCCGGGCAACGGGGGCATGATGAAGGTGGACGACGCCGGCGGAATGCCAGGCACGCGGGACGCCGGCCACGTGGTAAACAAAGCGTGATCTCAGCCCAGCGATGAAGAGTGATGGCCATGCATTTCGCGTTCGTCTCCATTCCCGCCTACGGACACGTGAACCCGACGCTGCCGTTGGTGGCGGAGCTTGTCAGCCGAGGGCACCGGGTCACGTACTTCACGTCGGCCGACTTCGAATCGCGGATCCGGAACGCCGGCGCGGACTTCCACGCTTCCGGCGGTAACTGGCTGGCATCACTGCCTGGCCTGGGGCCGGGCCAGCGAGCGCAGGCGCACCTGATGTTGCCGATCATGAATCAGGTGTTCGAGGACATCAGGTCCAGCTTTCCCGCCTTGGTGGATCACCTGCGGCAGGACCCGCCGGATGCTGTCTGCTTCGACGCGATGACGCTCAGCGGCAGCATGGCCGCAGAAAAGATCGGCGCCCCGGCCATCGCCCTCATGCCCACCTACGCCACGAACGAACATTTCTCGCTGCGATCACTCATGCCTGCCCCGCCACCGGGAAACGCCGATGACATGGCCAAGGTAAGGATGGCCATGGGCCGGTTGCTGGCGGAGTTCGCGGCCGAGCAAGGTGTGCGGACGCCACGGATGTTCGACGGTCCGCCGGCACCTTTCAACATCGTGTTCATTCCCCGCGAGTTCCAGCCCAAGGGGGAGACGTTCGATGACCGGTTCCGGTTTGTCGGGCCGAGCGTGGGCGGCCGGGACAACGACGGCGAGTGGATCCGTGAGGGAACGGGCCCGCTGCTGTTCATTTCGCTGGGTACCACTCCGTTGAACCGCCAGCCGGACTTCTTCAACATGTGCCTGGACGCCTTCGGCGGGAGCGATTGGGACGTCGCCATGGCCGTCGGGGAGCAGACCAGCATTGCCGAGTTCGGGACGATCCCGCCTAACGTCAGGATCCGGCCGTTCTTCCCCCAACTGCAGGTCCTCCGCCAGGCAGCTGTGTTCATCACCCACGCCGGCATGAATTCGACCATGGAGGCGCTCTATTACGCCGTCCCCATGCTGGCCGTGCCGCAGCAGCCGGAGCAGGCGGCCACCGCCCGCCGGCTCGAGGAGCTGGGTCTCGGCCGGAACCTGGCGGCGGAGGACATCGCGCCGGAGGCGCTCCGGGCTGCCGTCGACTCGCTCCATGCCGACGCTCGGGTCCGGCGAAACGTGGCCGCGATGAGCGATATCGTCCGCAACGCTGGAGGGGCCGTGGCCGCCGCCGACGCCATCGAAGCCCACGTGCACCACGGGGCGGGCCGGTTCGGGAACGTCGGTTAGGGGAGTACGTTCGCGGGATTTTCGCCGTGAGTCTTCAGGAACTCAGCGACCGTGGCCGCCAGCGACGCCCCGGCCGCTTCGGCGCTAAGTTTGGCACCGGCCACGGCAAACGAGTGGTCGCCGCCCTCACGCCACTCCACGGTCGCGGTCGGCCCGATCCTGGCCGCCACGGCCTCCAGCAGTTCCGGGGTGGCGAACGTGTCGCGCGTGCCCTGCAGGAAGAGCATCGGCAGCGTCAGCCCGTAGAGGTGCTCATCGCGGAGCTTTTCCGGTTTCCCCGGCGGATGCAGCGGGTAGCCAAGGTAGACCAACCCTGCGGCCGGCATGCCTTCCGCCACCGCCATTGAGGCCATGCGTCCGCCGAAGGACTTTCCGGCGGCCCACAGCGGCCGTGCGCCGGACCGCGACGCGGCGGCGTCCATGGCGGCCCGCCAGGCAGCGATTGCCGCCGGCGGCCGGTCCGGGAACTTCTTGCCGGCCTCACGGTAGGGGAAGTTGAACCGCAGCGTGGCGACGCCCAGCGCGTTCAGGGCGCGGGTGAAGCCCAGCAGGAACGGGTGGTCCATTCCCGCGCCCGCACCGTGGGCAACAACCAGGGTGGCGAAGGCGCCGGCGGGGTCGGCGAAGACGCCCGAGACGGAGGTATCGCCGACGTCGATGGTGATCGGGGACTCGGGGGTGGTCATGCGTCCATCATGCCGGGTCGCGGACTGTTCCGCTTCTCCGCGACGAGACAACCGCAACGCCGACAACTACAACGCCGACGACGGCGGCGCCTGGCGGTCGCTGACGACCGCCGCCCGCCGCCGTCGACCCCTCCCGGCGGTCGCCGGGGGTCTTCGCTCTTCAATTGCCCACGTCACGGGAGTACGTTGTCCCCATGGCCAGGGAAGAAGCCCACCTCACTGTCAGCGGTCCGCACGGCGACCGGGAGATGAGGGTGTCGAGCCCGGGCAGGGTCCTCTGGCCCGGGCCGGGACTCACCAAGCTGGACCTTGCCCGGTACATCGTGGAGGTCGGGGATGCCTTCCTGGCGGCCAACGGCGGCCGGCCGATCACCCTTCAACGCTTCAAGGACACGGTGGACGGCGAACAGTTCTTCTCCAAGAACCCGCCCAAGGGTGCTCCGGACTTCATCCGTTCGGTCGACGTCACCTATCCCAGCGGGCGCTCGCATCCCCAGCTGGTCATCGACGAAATCGCCGCCGCGGTGTGGGCGGTGCAGATGAATACGGTGGTGTTCCATCCCTGGGCCTCCCGGGCCGGCAATCCCGACAACCCGGATGAGCTCCGGATTGACCTCGACCCGCAGCCGGGTACCGGGTTCGCGGAGGCCGTGCCGGTCGCACGGGAGCTGCGGCGCGTACTCGCCGAGGCCGGGCTTGACGCCTTCATCAAGACCTCGGGCAGCCGCGGGCTCCATGTCTTTGCCCCGATTGAGCCCATCCGTGAGTTCCTGGACGTGCGCCACGCAGTCATCGCGGCAGCACGCGAACTCGAGCGGCGCCTGCCTGCACAGGTCACCACCGCGTGGTGGAAGGAAGAACGCGGTGCCCGCATCTTCGTCGATTTCAACCAGGCGAACCGTGACCGCACGATGGCGGGGGCCTACAGCCCGCGCGCGCTCGCGAACGCGACGGTATCGTGCCCGCTCCGCTGGGAGGAGCTCGAGGCCTCCGATCCGACTTCCTTCACCATCCTGACCGTGCCGGATCGGCTCAAAGCCGCCGGTGATCCCTGGGCAGGCATGCATGCGAGCGCGGGCACCATCGATCGCCTCCTGGAATGGTGGGAGCGGGACCTCGAGGCAGGGCTGGGGGAGCTGCCCTTCCCGCCGGACTTCCCGAAGATGCCCGGGGAGCCGCCGCGGGTGCAGCCCAGCCGGGCCCGCAGCAGCGGGTGAGTATGACTGGCGGCCGGAATGGCGGCAGTCACAGAGCTAGCTGTGTGACTCCCGAGACTAGGACGCCGTCACCGACGGCGGCGCATAATTTGTCCATCGAGGGACGATTCAGCGGCCTCTACCGTTGGTAGTAGTAGGCGGGAGCTGCTGGCGGCCACGACTTGACGGTGTGCTGGGCCGTGGATTGTTCACTCTGCTCCCGTTGGTTCTACCCCGGTGTGCGCCCGCCACAGGGAACAACGCGAGCCAGATTCCGGGCACGAACACCCCACGATGAGAAGGAGTTCGATTGCTGATTGTCTTGACGGGAATTGACGGATCGGGAAAAACAACTGCCGCGCGGGCAGCAGTCATGGCCGCACGCCGGGAAGGCAAGGAAGCGCTCCTGCTCAGAAACTACGCGGGCCGGCGCAGGATGTCCCTGCTGAGCACACAGTTCGGCATACAGCTTCACCCACGGCTGGCGGATGCTGTAGAGACAGCTATCCGCACCGCAAATGTCATGGTTTCCCATGCCAGGGCGCACAGGCATCCGGGCCTGGTCATCATGGACCGCCACCTGCACTGCCAGCTTGCGCTTCGCCAGGCACGGGGTCTGCCTAGGGGCCGGCTTCTTCCCTTCCTTCTGACCAAGTTTCCACAACCAGACGTGGTGGTCCACCTCGTCATCGACCCTGAACAGGCGCACCAAAGAGTATTGGCACGAGGCACTGACACGGAATCGCTCGAGGAGCTCAATTCACTGCGGGCTGCCTACCAATCCATTCCCGAATATGAGCACTTCACCGAACTGGCTGCGTCAGGTACACCGGAGGAAGTGGTCGCCAAACTGACGCTCGCCATCGCCGATGCCGGTAAGAGCCCAGGCACAGGCCCGGCCCCGGCACCATAGAACCGGCGCATCAAGGCCGGGGACATCCTTCCGGCCGACCGCCGTCGCCATCCCATCCCTGCCCGCCGTCGTAACGAATTACCGGCATGAGCAAGTCGGAGAAGAAGAACCTGCGGTATTGCGACTACTACTGCTTCATGTCGCTGAGGGACTTCGCGGCGTGGGTCGACGCCGACGACGACCAGGAACCCGCCATGTCGTATTCCACGCCGCCTACCACGTGAGTTCCTGCGCCTTGATTTCGTAATGACCGTCGCGCTCGGTAAACGTCGCCCGGTACCCACGCTTGACCCCGTTAACCACCATCTGGCAGTCCGTATGCGTGTTCACCTTGATATCCGGGAAGTTCTTGCACTCCACCTCGGAAATCGTGACACCGGGATCCTTGGGCTTGGCGCGGGCCTTGATCCGTCTCCGCAAGAACCTTGCCGCTGGTCTGCGGATCGAACACCACCACCGACGGCGGAGGCGTGGCCGTCACGGTGGTTGTAGGGCCCGGCGTAGTCGCGGGGGCAGCGCAGCCTGCCATCAGGAGTACTCCGACCGCGGCCGCGGCGCATGCAGTTCCGAAATTCTTCATCGTCGATCATTTCCATCCGACGCCCGTTCCCGCAGCTGCCCGAGACCCAGGCCGCCCACGCCAAACGATGCCCTGCCCGGCTTGGGGAATCCTTGGGGCGTCCGCCGGGGAAAGAGCGGGGGTAGGCCGCGCCGGTTTGTGCAGATACCCCCGGGGGTATTATTCTGGTCATGTGACGAGGGGGAACTTTCCTCCGGATCACCCACCGAGCCCCGTTCCTGAAGGAGAGCTACATGCTCATCGAGCGCATTTACGACGAAGACCTCGCCCAGGCCAGCTACCTCATCGGCTGCCAGGCCAAGGGCGAGGCGCTCGTCGTCGACCCCCGCCGCGACATCGAGGTCTACCGGACGCTCGCGGCCGCCAACGGGATGAAGATCGTCGCCGTCACCGAGACCCACATCCACGCCGACTTCCTCTCCGGCACCCGTGAACTGGCCGCCGCGACCGGCGCCGCCGCCTACGTCTCCGGCGAGGGCGGCACCGACTGGCAGTACGGCTTCGAGGCCGGACGCCTGAACGACAACGACGAGATCACCCTGGGCAACATCACCGTCAAGGCCCTGCACACCCCGGGCCACACCCCCGAGCACCTGTCCTTCCTGATCACCGACGGCGCGTTCGCCGACACCCCCGGCTACCTGCTCTCCGGTGACTTCGTCTTCTCCGGCGACCTCGGCCGCCCGGACCTGCTGGACGAGGCCGCCGGCGGCATCGACACCCGCTTCGCCGGCGCCCGGCAGCTCTTCGCGAGCCTGCGGGATAAGTTCCTGACCCTGCCCGACCACGTCCAGGTCCACCCCGGCCACGGCGCCGGCAGCGCCTGCGGCAAGGCCCTGGGCGCCATCCCCTCCTCCACGGTCGGCTACGAACGCCTCTACTCGTGGTGGGGTCCCTACCTGGCCGCCAACGACGAGGAAGGCTTCGTCGCCGAGCTCCTCGACGGCCAGCCCGACGCCCACGCCTACTTCGGCCGGATGAAGCGCGAAAACCGCGCAGGGCCCCGCCGTCCTGGGCGACCGCGCCCCCCTGACGGAACTCTCCGCCGCCGACGTCGCGGCCGGCCTCGCCAAGGACACGGTGACCTTCGTGGACACCCGCCCGAACACCGAGGTCCACGCAGGAACCGTCACCGGCTCCCTGAACATCCCCGCCGGCAAGTCCGCCGCCAGCTTCGGCGCCTGGGTCGTGAACCCGGACACCGACACGAACCCGCTCGTGCTCCTGGCCCCCACCCAGGCCGCCGCGCAGCAAATGCGCGACCACCTGGTCCGCGTCGGCATCGACCAGGTCGCCGGCTACCTCACCAGCCTCGACGGACTGCCCGCCAGCACCCCGCGGCTGATCCAGCCGGACGACCTCGAAAACTTCGACGCCGCGATGCTCCTGGATGTCCGCAACCGCACCGAACACGCCGCAGGACACATCCCCGGCTCCCACCAGCTCAGCGGCGGCCGCGTGATGTGGAACCTGGACCAGCTCCCCGCCGAAGGCACCATCGTCTCCTACTGCCAGAGCGGCGTCCGCAACTCCGTCGCGGCCAGCGCCCTGCGCCGCGCCGGCTACGACGTCGTCGAACTCGACGGCAGCTACACCGCCTGGGCCGCCCGCCAGCAGCCCGCCGCTGCCACGGCCGGCTAAACCGGCTGCCCTTGACCGCCTGGGCGGTTTCCCCCAATCCGCCCGGGCACCTCCCAGCCCTGTGACGTCCTGCCCTGGCACGTCCGTGCCCTGTGACATCTCGCCCTGGCACGTCCGTGCCCGGCCCGTCGGCCGTCACACCCCGCACTATCGAAAGAGATCATGACCACGACTGTTGGAACAACCCCCGAAGCCATTGACGCCTCAACCTTGAAAAGCTGGCAGGACAACCATGATGACTTGATGATCATCGACGTCCGCAGCGGCGCCGAGTTCGAATCCCTGCACATCAAAGGCTCGTACCACGTCCCGCTCGGTATGCTCAGCGAGCACGCCGCCGAATTCGCCGCAAAGCTGGGCACCCGCGTCGTCCTCGTGTGCCAGTCCGGCAACCGGGCCGAACAGGCCCGGAACAAGCTGGGTGCCGCAGGCCTCTCGGCCGCCAGCGTCCTCACCGGCGGCGTTCCGGCGTACGAGGCGGCCGGCGGCGTCGTCGTCAGGGGCCGCCGCGTCTGGGCCCTCGAACGGCAGGTCCGCATGGCCGCAGGCTCGCTGGTACTTGCGGGCGTCCTGGGCAGCAAATTCGTCTCGCCGAAGCTTGGCCTCGTGGCCGGCGGGATCGGCGCCGGCCTGACGTTCTCCGCCGCCACGAACAGCTGCGCCATGGGCCAGGTCCTCTCCAGGATGCCGTGGAACCGTTCGGCCAACGAGCCCACCGCGCATCAGGCCCTGCAGAGACTGGACGCCACGGCGTGATCGTCACCGCGGCGGCATTCGGGCTTCTGGTCGGCGGACTCCTGGGCCTGGTTGGCGGCGGGGGAGCGATCCTGGCCGTGCCCGCCCTCGTGTACGGGGTGGGGATTCCGCT
Source organism: uncultured Actinomycetota bacterium (assembly GCA_963810895.1). Lineage (GTDB taxonomy): Bacteria > Actinomycetota > Actinomycetes > Actinomycetales > Micrococcaceae > Arthrobacter. Next base: position 48,795 of record CAWEPM010000015.1, on the reverse strand, counting down.
TGCCGCGGCCATCCCCAGCTCGCTGGTGGTCGTCGGGGCGTCGTCCGCCGTCGCCGTGTTGCCGCGGCTGCGGAACGGGGTGAACTGGCGGCTGGCGCTGATCATCGGCGCAGCCGGGACGGCCACCGCGTACCTCGGGGTCATGGTCAACCGGCTGCTGGACCCGAAGGTTCTGCTCGTGGCATTCGCCGCCATCATGGTGGTCGCCGGTCTCCGGATGCTGCGCCCCACCCAGGCCCGGGGCGGCGCCTGCGCTCTGCCAGGCGGCGGGGTCAACTGGCGCAGTTGCCTGCCCAAGGCAGTGGCCACGGGCGCCGTCGTCGGCTTCCTGACCGGGTTGCTGGGCGTGGGCGGCGGGTTCCTGATCGTCCCCGCGCTGTCCCTCGTTTTGGGCCTCCCCATGGCGCTGACGGTGGGGTCGTCCCTCGTGATCATCGTCATCAATTCGCTCGCCGGCTTCACGGCGCACCTCGGCGACTTGCATCTCGACTGGGCCGTAACAGGGACCTTCGCGGGGGCGGCGATGATCGCCTCGCTGGCCGCGGGAAGGCTCGGTACCGGCATCCCGGACAAGGTGCTCAAACGCGGCTTCGGAACATTGGTCCTGGTCATCGCCGCCTACGTGGCTGGCCAGGCGCTCATGGCCTGAGGAAGACACCCCAACGGAGCGCGGGAGGTCCCAGCCTCCGGCGCTCCTTCTTGACGAAAACACGTGGCCCTCAGGCCACGGCGCTAGCCGTGGGAGTGGGCGGTACGGAGAATGCCGCGGATGGAAACGCCGACGGCGCACACCAGCGGAACCAGCGCCACAAGCACCACCACGGTGTTGGGCCGGAACGTCATGCGGCCGGAGGGTCCCTTGGCGTAGACGCCCAAGGGAAGCACAAAGCCTCCGCCCCCTCCACCACTTCCGCCGTTGCCGGGCTGGCCGTCTTCGGGGCTGTTGCCGCCGCCGAAGCCGAAAGACACCACCGCCACGGGGATGATCTCTTCCCCCTCGACGTTTACGGCGGGGCCGTACGCCCGGGACACACCCACATTCTTAAACGTGTCCACGAGGGACGAGAAAGACTCAGTCATGGGACTCACGATAGGCAACCGCACCCGGGAACGCCAGAGCCGTACGACGTCGGCCTGCCGCGGCGGAAAGCAATCAGGACATAAGCTCTGGTTTCAGGACAGGGCTTGCGCATAGATTTGTGCTGGCGGGGGGCGCTGCCCAAACCACCGGAAACGAGACACCGGAAACGAGGCACTGGACATGACAAAATCCACGACTGCGGCATCACAGCTGGCCGACGCACTGGCGATCGTCCTTGGCACCGACGGGATCCCACTGCGGCTAAGGGCCTGGGACGGCACGGAAGCGGGTCCGGAAGACGCACCCGTTGTTGTCTTCCGGTCCCGCCGGGCACTTCGCCGGATCCTATGGTCACCCGGGCAACTCGGACTCAGCCGAGCCTACGTGGCCGGCGACATCGAGGCGCCCGGCGACATTTTCGCCGCCTTCGCCGCCCTCAGCTCGGCCGGGAAATTCGCCGAGCCCGGCCCGTTCCGGCCGCCGACCCCCGGAGAAGTGTTTGCGCTGCTCAAGACTGCTGTCCGGCTCGGCGCCCTGGGACCGAACCCGGCGCCGCCGCCGGAGGAAGCCCGCGTGGGCCGGCACGGCCGGCGTCATTCCAAGGGGCGCGACGCCGCGGCCATCTCCCACCATTACGACGTCGGGAACGACTTCTACGCGCTCGTCCTGGGGCCGTCCATGGCCTACTCCTGCGCAGTCTGGGAGTCGGAGGAGACCGGGCTGGACGCAGCCCAGGCAGCCAAGCTCGATCTGGTCTGCCGCAAGCTCGGACTCCAGCCGGGTATGCGCGTGCTGGACGTGGGGTGCGGCTGGGGCAGCTTCGCGCTGCACGCCGCGCAGCACTATGGGGTCGACGTCGTCGGGGTGACGCTCTCAGTCGAGCAGGCGGCGCTGGCGCGCAAACGGGCGGCGGACGCCGGACTGACGGACCGGGTGGACATCCGGGTGCAGGACTACCGCGACGTGGACGACGGGCCGTTCGACGCGATCAGCTCCATCGGCATGTCGGAACACGTAGGACGCGAGCAGATCCAGCACTATGCTGCCCGGCTGCAGGGCCTGCTCCGCCCGGGGGGCCGGCTGCTCAACCACGCGATCTCCTGGAACGCCGGGGCGACCGCGCCGGACCCGGACTCCTTCATTCCCCGCTATGTTTTCCCGGACGGCGAGATGCTCAGCCTCTCTGACATGGTCGCCGCGCTTGAATCGGCGGGCGCTGGAAGTCCTGGACGTTGAGGCGTTACGGCGCCACTATGCCCTGACGCTCCGGGCCTGGGTGCGGAACCTGGAGGAGCACTGGGACGAGGCCGTGCGCTTCGCCGGCGTGGGACGCGCCCGGGTCTGGCGGCTCTACATGGCAGCGAGCGCCCTTGGCTTCGAAGCGGGCATCACGGGCGTGAACCAGATCCTGGTCCAGCGCCCCGGCGGCGCGGAACCACCGTTGCGGCGCTCGGCGTGGATCTGAGGCCGTGGTCCGGGCTTCCGGCCGTGTCCCGGCGGCTGACCCCCGGACCGCACGAGACTAGGCTGTCATCATGAGCAATACCGAAGTTGCGCCGCAGGAAATCCTCTGTGAAGCCGACGAGACCCGCTCCGGCGTCGAGCTACTGGTTCCGCGGCAGGTCCCGCTGGGCGGCCCGCGCGCGATGGACGTGCGGCGCACGCTTCCGCAGCGCCAGCGCAGCCTTATCGGCGCCTGGTGCTTCCTGGACCACTACGGCCCGGACCGCGTCGGCGATTCCGGTGGCATGAAGGTCCCGCGCCACCCGCACACCGGGCTGCAAACCGTCAGTTGGCTGTTCACAGGGGAGATCGAACACCGGGACTCGGCCGGCTTCCACGCAGCGGTGCGGCCGGGTGAAGTGAACCTCATGACTGCCGGCCGCGGCATCAGCCACTCGGAATTTTCCACCCCGGACACAACCGTCCTGCACGGTGCGCAGCTGTGGGTGGCGCTGCCGGACACGGCCCGCCACATGGCCCCCACGTTTGAGCACTATCGTCCGGAACCGGTCAGCGGAGACGGCTGGACCCTGCGCGTCTTTTTGGGCGCGCTCTCCGGCTCCGTCTCGCCCGTCACCACGCACACGCCCCTGCTGGGTGCCGAGCTCCTGCTCGACGCCGGGGCGGAACTGACCCTCGCCACGGATGAGTCCTTTGAACATGGCCTGCTGGTGGACTCGGGCAGCCTCGCCTGGACGGACACCCGGTCCCGAAGGACCACCTCGCGTACGTTCCGGTCGGTCACGGGTCCCTGACCCTGGCCGCGGGCAGCGACGGAGCCCGCGTCCTCCTGATCGGCGGAGAGCCGCTGGGCGAAAAGATCGTCATGTGGTGGAACTTCGTCGGGCGCAGCCACGAGGAGATCGTCGCCTACAGGGCCCAGTGGCAGTCCGAGATCGGCGCTGAACCCGCAGCGCCGGGGGCGGCTGGTCCGGTCCGACGTCGAGCGGCGGCCGGGCGGCGCGGGCTTGCGGTTCGGCCCGTTTCCGCCGGGGCAGCCTGCGGCGCTCCCGGCCCCGGCCCTGCCGAATGCCCGCATCAAGCCACGCGGCTGAGCCGGGCAGTCAGTCGTGCGGCTGAATTGAGCGGTTGAGTGCCGTGAGCCCAGCGGCGTCGAACACCAACACGCAAGTCCAACACCCGCCAGCCAGTCCAAAGCGCGCCCAGGCGCCCCAGCCCAGGAGACCATGTTGACCACGATCACCATCAGGAACAACCCGGACCGCAGCCGTTTCGAAGTGCTCGACGCCGACGCCGTGATCGGCCAGGCCGCGTACGTGGACGACGTCGGGTCGGACCAGCGGATTTTCTACCACACGGTGATCAGCGAGGAATATGGCGGCCAGGGGCTGGCGGGCGTACTGGCCGCACAGGCACTGGACGAGACTGTGGCCGCGGGCCTGATGATCGTTCCGGTGTGCCCGTACATCAAGAAGTACCTCGGAAAGCACCCCGGCTATGCGGCGAACGTGCTGGCGCCCACTCCGGCTCATCTGGAGTTCCTGAGCGCCTCGCTGGCCCACCGCGTCCGGCAGTAACCACGCAGTAGCCACCTCCGAGACTCACGTGTGCGCGACGAACCGCTCCACACGCCGGTCAGGGATCAGCCAGATCGCGGCGACCGCCGTGTAAGCGGCGATCCCCAGGAGCGGATTCACAAAGGTCAGGCCCATCCCCACGATGTACAAGACCGGGGATCCCTTGCCTTTCCAGTCCGCTCCCATGGCCTGATCCAGGGCGCCACCGCGTCCCTGCTGGCTGATCAGGGCCGATTTCAGGATGTAGTAGGCAATCGCCGCGAGCAGCAGATTCAGTCCGTAGACCAGGACGGGGACCTGCGCCAGGCCGGCGTCGTTAATCCAACGGGTGGTAAACGGGATGAGCGACAGCCAGAACAGCAGGTGCAGATTGGCCCAGAGAACTCCACCGTTGATCCTCCCGGCCAAATGCAGCATGTGGTGGTGGTTGTTCCAGTAGATCCCGACATACACGAAGCTCAGCACGTAGCTGAGAATCGTTGGGAGCTCGTGGAGCAGCGCTGGCCACGTGGGTTCGGCCGGGACATGGAGCTCCAGCACCATGATGGTGATCACGATGGCCAGCACGCCGTCGCTGAAGGCTTCCAGCCGGTTCTTGTTCATGGGGCGCCTTTGATCAGGGCATCGTGGCCGATGCAGCGAGCGACTGCCGACGCCGTCACGCGCGGTGCGCAGGAAACGCTACCGCCCGTCTGCACTGTCTGCGAGGAGTGCGACGCCGGGAACCGGTCAGAGTCAGCCACGCTCCGCTGCAACGACGTGCCCGGGAGGTCGCCCGCCACAGTGCCGTTGCGCAGAACCGTCTAGCCCTCGGCTTCGGCCTCGGCCTCAAGTTCTGCCTCGAGCTCGGCCTCGGCCATTTCGATGGCGAAGCCCAGTGCACTGGCGAGGTTGCCGGTGGCCGCCACGATGCGGGGGGTACCGACGATGGGCGCAACGGCGATGAGCACGCCCTGGACGTCCTCCAGGGTGATGCCGACCTCCATCGCTGTGCCGGCATTGAGCAGGTAGGAGGCGGCCGGGGCGTCGACTGCCGCGAGGGCCGCGATCCGGGCCAGCATCAACTCCCGTGGATCGAGCGTGGAACGTTCGAGCGATACGGCGGTGATATCGGCGAGGGCTGCGAGGACGGGGGTTTCTTCTTCGGCCATGGTCATGTCTCCAACTGGTTGCGGTGGTTCTGTGGGGAGTGGTGCGACGCGAACGGGCCGCCACGACTCGTCTGCAACGTAACCCGATACAGCCCGGGAAGACATCACCCGAACGGGATGAACCGATCTGTCAGCCAGCGGGCTCCGGTACAGAGAGGCCCTGAGCGTGCGGTGGCGGGGTCCGGCAAGACATCCCCAACGCGTTGACGAGGGGCCGCTTCGGGGCCAGAATCGCATTAGCTTGAGCCGAGGCGCATTGGCGCGCTCAGCGGGGACTGACCCAGGCAAGCAGTGCCGGTGGCGGTTCCTGACGTATGAGGGAGGTCGCCGATCATGGCCGAGACCAAAAAAGTCAAGCATCCGAGCGTCGAGGAGCGTGCTGCGAAGGGCAAGGGGTGCCGGGAAAAGACGCCCGTCTCCAGCCACACGGGCTGGGTTCCCGCGCCCGACCGCCCGGATCCGGTCGCGCTGCTCGAGGAACAGAACCTCACCCGCGAACAAGACCTCGTGCCGGTGCGTCACGGCCGGATGCTGGTCTCACCGTTCACGTTCTACCGGGGCGCCGCCAAGATCATGGCAACCGATCTGAAAGACACCCCGCCGGGCCGGCCTCGTGTCCCAACTGTGCGGGGACGCCCATCTGTCCAACTTCGGCGTCTTCGCCTCACCAGAGCGAACCCTGCTGTTCGATCTCAACGATTTCGACGAAACTCTTCCCGGCCCCTTCGAGTACGACGTCAAACGCATGGCCGCGAGCTTCACCATCGCGGCGCGGAACAACGCGTTCACCAAGGAAGAAACGCGCGACGCGACACTCACCGCGGTTCGGGCGTACCGCGAGGCGATGGCAGAGTTCGCACAGATGGGCACCCTGGACATCTGGTACGCCCGTCTGTCCGAGGAACAGCTGATGGAAACCATTGAGCTGGCCGTGGCAACTCAAAAGGGCAAGGCCCTCAAGAAGGAAGCCCACGGCATGGAAAAGACGGCGAAACAGAACGTCGCCAAGGCCCACACCCGCGACAGCCTGCAGGCACTCTCCAAGCTCGCCGAGCGGGTGGACGGGGAGTACCGGATCGTCAGCCAGCCGCCGATCGTCATTCCCGCACGGGAGCTGGGTGAATCATTCGGCATGTCCGCGGATGAGATTCAGAAGGCGGTTCGTGAGCAGCTCCGTTCCTACCGGGCCACGCTGCCGGACGACCGACGACATCTTGCTGGAGCGCTTCGAAGTCATCGACGTCGCCCGCAAGGTGGTGGGCGTCGGCAGTGTCGGCACGCGGGCGTTCATCGCTTTGCTCCAGGGCCGGGATGAGCAGGATCCGCTGTTCCTGCAGGTCAAGGAGGCGACGAGGTCGGTGCTCGAGGACCACTTGCCGAAGAGCAAGTTCAAGCAGCCGGGCGAGCGCGTGGTGCAGGGCCAGCGGATGATGCAGGCCGCGAGCGACATCTTCCTGGGCTGGACCAAGGGCGTGCAGGACAACCGGTACCTGTACTGGCGCCAACTGCGTGACATGAAGGGCTCAGCCATTGTGGAAGGCATGAAACCGCTCGGCATGGGTTTCTATGCCAATGCCTGCGGCTGGACCCTTGCCCGTGCCCACGCCCGGTCGGGTGACCCGATCGCGATCGCCGCATATCTGGGCAAGAGCGACAAGTTCGACGTGTCGATCACCGACTTCTCGGAACGCTACGCCGACCAGAACGAAAAGGACTACCAGGCCTTCTCCGACGCGGTTCGCTCCGGCCGGCTGGAAGCAGTCGAGGGCCTCTGATTGTAGATGGTCACCGGAAGGCTGTGCCGTGGGTGAAGGGCTCGAAGGAAGACAGGTTTCCCTCTGGGTCGCCACGGCCGGTGCCACCGGCTATCCCTCCCTGGACGACGGACCTCGAGGTCGACGTGGCGGTGGTTGGGGGAGGGATCGCCGGCCTGACCGCGGCGCTGGCCCTCAAGCGCGCCGGGCACACCGTCGCCGTCCTCGAGGCCGCGCGCATCGGCACCGGCGTCACGGGGCACACCACCGGCAAGGTCACCTCCCTGCACCGGCTCGTCTACACCGAACTCGCGGACCGGCACGGACCGGACGTCGCCGGCAGGTACGGGCAGGCCAACCAGGCCGCGATCGAGCACATCGCGCGGGTCGTGGCGGAGGAAGGCATCGAGTGCGACTTCCGCAGAGTGTCCAACTACACGTACGCAGAATCCGACGACGCCCTCGCCCGCGTGCGCGACGAGGCCGCCCTGGCCGCACGGCTCGGCCTTCCCTCAACCTTCACCTCCGACGTGCCGCTGCCGTTCGCCGTCCGGGGCGCGGTCCGGTTCGACCACCAGGCACAGTTTCACGCTGTTAGATACCTTCAAGGCCTCGCCCGCGCCGTGGACGGGAGCGGATGCCACGTGTTTGAGGACTCGCGTGTCACCGCTGTCCGCGATGGCACACCCGGCGTCGTCGAGACCGGGGGCGGCACGCTCCGGGCGCGCGAGGTGATCGTGGCCGCCAACTTTCCCATCGGCGACCCCGGCCTGTTTGCCGAACGGTGCTACCTGCACCGCTCCTACATCGTTGCCAGCCAGACGCATGTCCGTGCGTCCTGGACGGGACCTTTATCAGCGTCGACGAGCCGATGCGCTCCATCCTGGCGATCGACGTCGACGGTTCCAGTTACGTTCTCACCGGCGGTGAGGGTCACCGGGCCACCGAGACCGGCGACGCCGCCGTGCGGTACCGCCGGCTCGAGGCATTCGCCCGCGAACGCCTCGGCGCCGGGGAGACCAGCTTCCGCTGGTCAACGCAGGACGTGATGCCGCTCGACGGGCTGCCCTACGTGGGGACGTTGTCCCCGACGGCGGCACACCTCCATGTGATCACCGGCTTGCGCAAATGGGGGCTGACCAATGGCACCGCCGGGGCGCTGATCCTGGCCGACACTTTGTCCGGGCGGCACAACCCCTGGGCAGCCGTCTTCGACACCAACCGGACTTCTCCGGCCGGCCGGGCCGGCGGGGAGCGGCCGCAACCGGAGCAAGCGGAACCGGAACACAGCTGAGCCGGAACAAGCAGGCACAAGAGAGAACAATCGGCCCTCGCCAGCCTGCGTCCCGGCGAAGGCACTGTCGTGGAGATCGGCGGCCACAAGACCGCCGTCTATGCCGACGCCGCCGCGGACCTCCACGCCGTGTCGGCCATCTGCACGCATCTGGGCTGCACGGTCGAGTTCAACGCGGACGACGCGACGTGGGACTGTCCCTGCCATGGCTCGCGGTTTGCCGCGGACGGCACCGTCATCCAGGGCCCGGCGGCAAAGAACCTCGAGCCGCGGCCTTCACCCTCCCGTCCGGACGGGCCCGCGCCCGGCTAACCTCCGCAACTCCGCTGATTCCTCGCCGGAGCCGGCCGCCGCTGCAGGGCCCGCACGGCGGAGCCGTTCCAGTTCGACGACGTCCCGGCCGAACGAATAGACCAACAGCCCCAGCGCCAGGCCGAGCACCACGGCACCCAGCCCGGCAGGGACGCCGGGCGACAGGGCGAACAACAGCGCAGCGGGCTGGGTGGCTCCGATCAGCTTGCGCACCGTGCTGAACGGCAGCGGGATCTTCAGGGACGGCCGGAACCATGCCGCCGCGAGGAACACGTAGTACATGAGGCCGATGCCCATCGGCCATGGGCCGAAGATCCCCGCCGCCGCGCAGGACAGCACCAGAACAAGCGCGGCGTCCGTATCCGAATCCAGCCGCGAGCCCTCAGCCGTAGCCATTCCCGTCAGCCGGGCCACCCGCCCGTCCACGGCATCGAGCAGGAACGCCGCCGTCCCCAGCGCAACGACCATGTCGCCTGACCCGGCTCCGGCGATCCAGCCGCCTGCCGTCACGGCGGCACAGCAGGCCACGACGACGGCCCTGCCCAGGGTCACGCGGTCCGCGGGGGTCGAAAACCGGGGCTTGCGCCGCAGAACGGAACCGGCCGCCCGCGCGATCACCGCAGCGCCCGCCGCCAACGCCAGGCCAGAGCGCGGGATCGGCGAACGCTGCCGCGCCAAGCCAGATCCAGACCACCAGATAGGCGGCTACGGCAAGCCCGGCATCGGCCACGGCACGGCGTCCACCCGTGCCCGCTGACCTCATGCCGGTTTGCCCTGCGGCTTTGGACGTCGTGCCCTTGGACGCCGCGCCCTTCGGTTTCGTGCCCTCTGCAAACGACTTCAGCCTGAACCACCCCGCCAACATGCTAGCAATTCCGGGGCGTCTCCGGCCTCGGGTCTCCGCGTGACACTCAGGCGGCCCGGCGCTAGCGGCCTCCGGTGTCCCCATCAGGTCCGCCCACGCCGGTGCGCTCAACTTCTGGGCGGGGGCGCTTCCCCGGGGCGTCCGCCGTCCGGCCCGGACGAAGCCGACGGCTGCCAGAACCGCTCCGGCGCCTTCGGCCACCGCGCTGACGGACTTCTCGAAGAACCAGACGGGGTCGTACATGGCCGGGAAAGGCCCGAACGCCGGAATGTCCACGTAGCGGTACACGACCACGGCAACAAAGGCACTCAGCGCAACCACGAACGCGACGGCGTAGGCGGCCCTGCTGCCGCGCAGCAGCACGAACAACCCGGCGAGCACAGCCGCGGCCGATTCCAGCAGGAAGAGGTTGCCCTGGCCGATCCCCGCGGAGTTTCCCGCCTGGTAACCCGGGGCCAGATGGAGGTGGATGCCGGCGTCGATGAACAGGGCACCGGCTGTGAGGATGCGCAGGGTCATGCCGGATCCGCGGACGCCCACGGACCGTGCGGGGTGGCTTGGGGTGCTCATTTGACGATCGCTCATTTGACGATCAACACCCCGTGCATCCCCGGATGGAAGGTGCAGTGATAGGGGTACGAACCCGGCTTCGTGGGTGCGGTGAAGGTGGCCGTGCCTCCGCCGCCCTTGACCTCAGCATCGAACGCTGAGCCTTCGTCGGCCGTGACCGTGTGTGCAGCGGTATCCATGTTGGTTATGGCGACGGTCGCTCCGGGCGCCACTGTGAGCGGATCACCGTAGGCGAAGTCCTTGATCGTGATGGTGCCGGCGGCGGTGACCGCCGTCGGGCTGGAACCGGAACCGGAACCGGATGCGGACGCCGACGTCGACGCCGGCGTTCCGCTCCGCGCACCCGGCGGTCCCCAGCAAGATGAGAACCATCCCCAGCGACGACAGCTTCCGGCCAACTTTCATGGCGCACCACCCCGAACGGACTATGGAAAAACGAGCGATGGAACGTACTCATTTCATTGTGCGCCTGCCCGGTGAGAATGGATCCGGTACGACTGGAACCTGCCCTCCGCAGGCCTGCCCCAGCCGCCGCCGCCTTCTAAGTGCGGCTCCGCGGCGCGACGCCCCGCGCCCGGGGCGGGGCGGTAGCGTAGCCACTGGCATGTAACGCATACGGCCACAGGAGGGAACGATCGCGTGAAGCGTAACAAGTCCGGGCCCGCATCCCTGACGGTGCTCATTGCCTTTGCAGCGAACATCCTTGTCGCGGCGGCCAAAACCGTGGCCGCGCTCATCTCCGGTTCAGCTTCCATGACCGCCGAGGCAGCCCACTCCTGGGCCGACACCGGCAACCAGGTTTTCCTGCTCATCGCGGAACGGAAGGCCGCGAGGAAACGGGACAAGACCCACCCCATGGGCTACGGACGCGAGGCCTACGTGTGGTCCATGATCGCCGCCTTCGGCCTGTTTACGGCAGGGGCAGTGGTGTCGGTGATGCATGGCATCCAGCAACTCTTCACGCCGGAACCGGCAGGTGACTACGCGATCGCCTATGTGGTGCTGGCGATCGCCTTCGTCCTCGAGGGCGTGTCCTTCACCCAGGCGTTCCGGCAGTCCCGGAAGGCTGCGCGCGAGCTTGACCGGAACACCCTGGAACAGGTCCTCAAGAGCTCCGATCCCACGCTGCGTGCCGTCTTTGCCGAGGACGCGGCCGCGCTGATCGGCTTGCTCATCGCCTTCGCGGGGATGTTCCTGCACCAGGTCACAGGGTCCTCGGTTCCGGACGCCGTGGGGTCTATCCTCGTCGGCATCCTGCTGGCGGCAGTCGCCGTCGTGCTGATCGAGCGCAACCGGCGCTTCCTCGTGGGGCAGGCAGTGACGAGCGATATCGAGGGGACCATGGCGCGGCGCCTCCTCGAGCACCCGGAGATCGAGCGCATCACCTACCTGCACCTCGAGTTCGTGGGCCCGCGCAAGCTCTATGTCGTGGCGGCGGTGGACATGCAGGGGGACCACCTGGAACATGATGTCGCTGTGGCCCTGCGCCGCGTCGAGCGCGAACTCGAGGACCACGAAACGGTCGAGGAGGCCGTCCTGACACTCGCCACCGCAGACGAACCCTCGCTGGTCTTCCCGGGCGTGTGAGGGCAACGCTGCCTTAGGCGCCGTCCGCCGGTGCGTGCGTTTCGGCAGGTGGTTGGAGAGGCGCCCCCGAGGCCAGCAGCGCTTCGAGAACCGGGGACGGGCTGGGCGCGGCCAAGAGGAAGCCCTGCCCCATGTCGCAGCCGAGGGAACGCAGGAGCTCCAGCTGTCCGGTGTCCTCGATGCCTTCGGCGATGACGGCCAGGTTCAGCTTCCGGGCCACCTCCAGGATGCCCTCGAGCATCGCTGCGGCCGGGGCGTCCTGCGGCAGCCCGGCCAGAAACGCACGGTCGATCTTGAGAATGTCCGCCGGCAGCACCGCGAGAGTGCTGAGCGACGAGAACCCGGTCCCGAAGTCGTCGATTGCGATGCGGACGCCGAAGCTCTTTAGCCGGTTGAGGGCCCCGACCCCGCCGTCGGAGCTCGTGGCCAGGGCAGATTCGGTGACTTCGAGGATCACCTTGTCGGCCTGGGCTGCGGGGTTGGCCAGGATGCGTTCGAGGGCGGCGAGGTTCCGGTCGCTGGACAATTGAAGCGTGGAGAGATTGACCGAGACCCAGATGTCTGCGGCGGTGCCGGGGGAGCGCCGCCAGCCGGCGACGTGACGGCTTGCGGTGTCGAGCACCCAGCAGCCGATGGAGCCGATCTCGCCGGTTTCCTCGGCCAGGGGAATGAAGTCCGCGGGTCCCAGCCGGCCGAGGGTCGGGTGTTCCCAGCGCACCAGGGCCTCCACGCCGACAATCCCGCCGGTCCCCAGATTCACCACCGGCTGGTAGTCGAGGCGCAACTGTCCTGCCTGCACGGCCGTGGCGAGGTCGGCCCGGAGGGCGGCACGGTACGTCATTTCGTCATAGCCCCGGGCATCGAAGAGCTGGTAGCGACCTTTGCCGCCGTGCTTGGCCATGTACATGGCGAAGTCCGCCTGGCGCATCAGCTCGGCCGGATCTGCTGTTTCGGCGCCGCGCTGGGCGGCCCCCATGCTGACAGTCACCTTGAGCCGCACCTCACCGATGGAGAACGGGTCACGTAGTGCGTCCTGGACACGTCCGGCGACGTCGCCCGTGGCGGTGCCACGGTCATCCAGCACGACAATCGCGAATTCATCCCCGCCCAGCCGGGCGACGAGGTCGTCAGCGCGGACGCAGCGCCGCAGGCGCTGGGCCAGCTGAATGAGCAACGCATCGCCGCCTTCATGGCCGAGCGAGTCGTTGACGTCCTTGAAATCGTCGACGTCGATGATCAACAGGCCCTCGCGATGATCCTTGCCTCCGGTGCCGGCCGGTGCCGTCGGTGCCGGCATTGTCGGCGCCCGAGCCAAACGCGGCGGCGAGGCGTTCGGTGAGGACTGCCCTGTTGGCCAGCCCCGTGAGGGGGTCGTGGGTGGCCCGGAAAGTCAGTTCCAGGTGGCTGTCGTGCACCGTTGCTGCCATGGAATTGAATGCCCCGGCCAACTGGCCCAGTTCGTCATTGCGGACAACGTTGATCCTGTGGCTGTAATCGCCGGACTGCAGCTTCAGGACTCCCCGGTACAGCTCCTCCACGGGGCGCACGAGATACTTGGTCATCCTTCGGCGGAAAAAGAGCACGCCGGCCCCGGCCAGGATAAAGAGGACCGCGCGGCCGGCCACCACCATCTGCTGAAGCTCCGCCCCGTAGGCGACGCCGTCGTCTAGCGCGTCGAGGGAGGCGCGACGGATGTCGGCCAGCAGTGCGCGGGCTTTGGCGCCGGATGCGGCGAAAGCAGGGGCCTCCGCGACGTGGTCGCCGTGGAGGCTGGCCACCTGCTCGCCCCAGAGACCGTGCGCGGACAGGCCATCCTGCCACGCGGCCCGAGCCTGGCCGGCTGTGGCGCGCATGCCGTGCTCGTCCGGCAGGATCCCGGCGGCGGCATCGAACTGGGTGGAGATGTCATTTTGCTGCCGCAGAAAGGCCGATGTGTCGACCGGCGCCGCGGACAGCAGTTGCAGTGCGGCCTGTTCGTGGGCATCAAGGCCCGCCCGCAGCTCGGCGACGGCTTCCGACTCGAGGCGGTGCTGCGCGGTGGCCTGCTGGATCTGCTCGGTGACAACACGGACGCCAATGACGGTCGCCGCCGCCCCGGCGAGGAGGGCCAGGAGCATCAGCGTGAAAACCCTGGACCACTCGCGTTTGAGGCTCCCGGCGCGGGGGTGCGTCCCCGTCCGCGTCCGCGGGGCGGTCAGTCCCTCAGCCGGCAGGGCCGCCGCATCGTCGGAAGGTCCCGGGACAGTGGCGGCGGCGTTCGACGGCGGCACAACAGCTGGCTCCGCCAACTTGCTGTTGGAGTTACGCATGGGTCAGCCTCCGGCCACGTGCCGGCACTCGCCGCATCGTCAATGAGGAGCGTAGCCGAATGGGCCCCGGCGGGTCATGTCCGGCGTCTTAACGACACTATTGTGAAGCATGTGACAGAAGTGCATTCGGTGGACGGCCGCCACGGTCCCGCACGGTCCCGGTACTTCTCCTGCCGGGCCGAACCTCTCCGCCGGGCTGAACCTCTCCCGGCTTGAACTTTTCCCGCTGGGAGTTAGCTGAGGCAGTCCGCGCAGTACGCGTGGCCGCCCTTCTCCTTTGCGAGCTGGGACCGGTGGCGCACGAGGAAACAGGAATAGCAGGTGAACTCGTCCTCTTTTTGCGGGATGACCGTGACGGTCAGTTCCTCGCCGGACAAGTCTGCTCCCGGAAGCTCTACGCCTTCGGAGGTGTCGGCCTCGTCGAGTTCCCGGACGACGCTTCGGGCGTCGGGGGCATTCGCCGAACGGAGGGCCTCCAAGGAAGCGTTGCGTGATTCCGCGACGTCGGAGCGTACTTCGTCATAATCGGTTGCCACCTGGTGGTACTCATTTCCGTTGCTGGGTGTTTGATCCGGAGTCTCTGACGGATCTCCGGGATTGAACGGTACAGCATTACACCGTGTAAATGCTGGGGACCGGGGGAGTCGTGGCAGTGACTCTCGTGACACCTGGCCGCGGCCGCACGCGGCGCCGCCGTTCACGCCCCGTTCGCCACTGGTCACCAGGGCGTCACGTGGCGTTAATTTTCGTGCCCTAGCCTGATTCTTTAGGGACCATCCATCTTGGCCACTATCCGCACCAACCGCACCATCCGCCGGAGGAATACGCCATGGCCGATATCGCTGCAGTGCTGGGACGGCTCACACCGGACGAACTCGAGGAATTGCGGTCCCTGGGGCCTAGCGGGCACCTGACCCGGCGCCTCACCGACGCCCTGGACCGCGCGGCGGGCGGCCCAGGGGCCGGTCGCGGCTACTACGTCCCGAACGGGAGCGTCAGTTCCACCGGGGGACCCCATCTGGTCCTGCGCAGCGACGTTTCGGGCTGGCTGTTCGGGCCGGCCAGGCAGGCCTAGCCGGACCCAGAGAGCCCGGACATACGCCGGGACACGCCGGATTCCTCTCGGACCGGCACAGAAAGGGCCATACTTCTCTTAGAGAGAGGGGTCCTGGATTGCGGATTCTTTTGGTGGAGGATGAGCACGCCCTCGCGGAAACAGTCCGCCGCGGACTGAAGAACGAGGGGTTCGTCGTCGATGTCGCCCATGACGGCGTCAGCGGACTCTCGGCGGCGGTCGAGAATGCCTACGATGCGATCCTGCTGGACCTCATGTTGCCGCGGATGAACGGCTATGACGTGCTGAAGGAACTGCGGCAGCGCAAAGTCTGGACTCCGGTCCTGATGCTCACGGCCAAGGACGGCGAATACGACCAGACAGATGCCTTTGACCTGGGCGCGGATGACTATCTCACCAAACCCTTTAGCTTCCTGGTACTGGTGGCCCGGATCAGGGCGCTGATCCGGCGCGGAGCACCGGCCAGGCCCGTCGTCATGACCCTCGGCACCCTGTCGCTGGACCCCGTCAGTCACAGTGTCCGCCGCGGGGAAACCGCCATCAGCCTCACCGCCCGGGAGTACGGACTCCTGCACTACCTGATGCGCCGGCACGGCCAGATCGTCTCAAAGGCAGAGATCCTGCAAAACGTCTGGGACCCGGCCTTCGAGGGAGCGGACAACGTTGTGGAGGTCTACATCGGCTACCTTCGGCGCAAGATCGATGTCCCCTTCGGTCTCCACACCCTGACCACCGTGCGCGGCATGGGCTATCTGCTCAGCGCCGACCCGACGCCTGGGACCCGTGACGCCGGCTTCCCCGGGGACTGACGGCCGCCGGCCCCGCCGGCTCGGGATTGGGAAAGGCGATCTCAAAACGGCAGAGCCCTGCCGGTGCGTCCGTGGCACGGATGGTCCCGTGATGGGCGGCCACAATGCCGGCCGCTATGGCCAGGCCCAGCCCGCTGCCGCCGCCTTCACGGGAGCGGCTTCCGTCAAGCCGGACAAAACGTTCGAAGATCCGGTCCCGGTCCGCCTCCGGGATGGGCTCGCCGTCGTTGTCGACCGTGATGATGACCTGGTCCCCGGAGGTGTGGACGTCGACGGCGATCCGGGTCAGGGCGTGGCGATCGGCGTTGTCCAGGACGTTCCGCAGGACCTGCGCCAGCCGGCGGGCGTCGCCGCGGATCCGTGCCGGGACGAGGTCCACGGAGATCTGCTTCCGGCTGGTAGACCGCAGCCGGCGAATCTCCTGGTCCAGCACGTCGTCAAGGTCGACGTCCTTCTGCTCCATCTTCAGACCGCCGTCGTTTGCCTTCGCCAGCGTCAGGAGGTCCTCCACGAGGAAGCTCATCCGGGCGGTCTCCTCGGCGAGGACATCCTTCATTTGGAGCCACATCTCCCCGGTCGGATCCGCGGCCGCGATCTCGACTCCCGCCTTCAGCGTGGCCAGCGGGCTGCGCAGCTCGTGGCTGGCGTCGGAGACGAACCTGCGCTGTTCACTGTCCGAGGCCTGCAACCGGTCCAGCATCGTGTTCATGGTCAGCGCCAGGGCCTGGATTTCATCGTTGGTGGGCGGCACATCGACGCGTCCGTCCAGCCGCTCGGCATTGATCCGGGCCACCTGGCCCCGGATTCGCTCCACCTGGCGGAGGGAACGCCCCACCAGCAGCCACACGGAGACTGCCACCGTGACCAGCAGCATCGGCGTGGCTCCCAGCATGAACCATGCGACCGTGGAAATCGTGTCTGCCTGTATCTGCGCCGACTGGGCCACAACCACGGTGTAGTTCACCGTTCCGGTCCGCGCTCCGACGGTGACGATGTGGTAATCGTCGTTGTCTCCAATGCTCGGAAGGCTCGAGACGTCCTGCGTCATGGTCTGGCCCGGGGCGGGCCGCTGGGCTGAGAGCGGGGCGTTGGCGACCTCGGGAGCCGAGGCGGCCATGACGTACCCGGCGGCGTCCAGCACCTGGACAAACTGCCCGGCATGCGCCGTTTCAATGAGGTAGGCCTTGGCATCCGCGACGTCCAGGTCCTCCATTTCGGCAATCACGTCCAGGGTCTTCTGCCGGGCGGCGGTGTCAGTTGACCGGGCCAGGGATGTCTGCAGCAGGACGAGCAGGAGCACGCCGCCGAGCAGCAGCGCCATGGCAACGACGCCGACGGCGACCGCCGTCGAGCGCTTCCGTACGCCCCAACGATGCTCGCCCCTGCCGGATGTGGCTCGCTTGCCCAGTGCCATGCTCCAAGAATGCGGCAACGCGTGGCTCCGGACAACCATTTCGGCGCATTGCCGGCGGCCGACGCCCGGCTGCCCCCGCCCCCGTACGTGGCCGGCGGCTGTCCGCGGCCCGGTCCCCTCCGGGGGTGGCCGCCCGGGGAGGGGACGCTCTCAGTCTCTTCTCAGCGGGATGCGGGAAAGTTGGAACAGGACCCCGGATACGGTCCGCCGGACGCCCCGGCAGCCGTCAAGTCCACAGATTCCGGCCGCACGCTCTCCTCAACCAGCGTGCGGCCGGGCATTACCCTCCCCAAAGCGCCGCGGCTGGTCTCCGGCGGCACTTTTAATCAGTGTTTCCGTCTCCCGGACGCTGGTACCCCAGGACCCCGGGTTGTTCGTGGCGAACCCGAGCAACCGGGTGCCGGCAAGTTCCGGCGTCGCGGAGCGGACGGAAATCATCCGGCGCAGGGGCCCTTAGGCTTGCGCCGGCACCCGGATGACCAGAGGATCCATCGCCTGGCCGGCGGCGTACTGGCCGTCGAACAGTTCCGAACCGGCCTCGGATACGGCCACGTCGACGTGCTCCCAGACCAGGAACCCGTCCACGTTGCGGGGCGCGGCAGTGCGCAGGGTGCCGACGTCGGCGCGTTCCTTGCCGCCGCCGTCGCCGGTGCTGATGGACAGGACGCCGTGGCCCGCCGTGAACTCGACCCATGGATCCAGCAACCGGACAAACATCATTCCGTGATGGCCGGCGACGCGAACGTCGCCGCGGAACCGCAGCACACCCGTGCCTCGGGCGGGATCGTATTCGGAACCGGCAGGGGCGAAACAGAACTCTCCGGACGCGGTCAGCGTGGCGCCGTCGGCCGCGGAGACGGCACCGTCCGGGAGTCCCGCGATGTAGTCCATAAAGCTGCGCTTGATGCCCCAGGTCAGACCCTGCGGGGGCAGCGGAGCGGGGGAAGCGGACGCTGGTGTCACGTAGGTTCTCCTGGGCTGTCGTGCGGATCTACGTCCGAGCCTAGCCGCGGATCCGCGCCGGGCTGAACTGTTGCACCGCAGCCGCTTCATCCGGCGTATTTCTCTGACGGCGTAGGCGCTCCAGGACTACTGCCGGGGCGGCGGTGGTTGACTTGGATGAGTACCGGTTCTCAGGAGGTGCACAGTGGCCAAAGCTATCAGCAGGGCATCCGGATCCGAAGTGTCCGAGGACCCGCTGGATTCCTATTCCGCAACGGTCATCCGCGTGGCCGCGGCTGTCACCCCGCACGTCGCCGCCCTCGAAATGACCGGCAGCGGACGCGCCGGCAGGCTCAGGGTAGGCGCCGGTTCGGCCGTGCTCTTCACCACGGACGGGTACCTACTCACGAACGCCCATGTGGTCGGTGGCGCGGAGTCCGGCCAGGCTGCTTTCGCCGACGGCACCACCACGGCTGTGGAGGTGGTGGGTGCCGACCCGCTGTCCGATCTTGCCGTGGTCCATGGCAGGGCACCCACGGCGGCGCCGGCGGAAATGGGCGACGCCGAATTGCTCCGGGTCGGCCAGCTCGTCATCGCCGTGGGCAATCCGCTCGGGCTCTCAGGCTCCGTCACGGCGGGAGTCGTCAGCGGGCTGGGCCGTTCCATCCCCGTCTGGTCCGGACGGAATCGACGGGTGATCGAGGACGTCATCCAGACCGATGCAGCCCTCAACCCCGGCAGCTCCGGAGGCGCGTTGGCGGACGCCCGCGGGCGGATCGTAGGCATCAATACGGCAGTAGCCGGAGTGGGGCTCGGTCTGGCCGTTCCCATCAACGCCACGTCCCGGCGGATCATCGCTTCCCTGCTCAAGGACGGCCGTGTGCGCCGTGCCTATCTTGGCCTGGTGAACACACCTATCCAGCTTCAGCCCAGGGCCGTCGTCCGGACCGGCCGCAGGGAGGGCCTGCTCGTGGTCGAAGTCCTCCCGGGTTCGCCCGCCGAACGCGCCGGGCTGCGGGCCGGCGACATCCTCCTGAAGGTCGGGCAGATGTACGTGTCCAACGCCGAGAGCCTGCAGAAACTGCTCTTCGCCGAAGCGATCGGTGAGCCCCTGGATCTTGCCGTGCTCCGTGACGGTGCGGAACTGCGATTGGTGGCGGTGCCGGCGGAGATGACCGACAACCAGTAGCGAAAATCCAGCCCCGACCGGGTGTTTCCAGTCGATGGAGTTATCTTGCCGGAGCCGATATTCGGCGTCCCGAGAACTACTTGTATCCCCGTTCGCGGTGCCGCGCAGAATTACTTGCTCCGCGTCGCAAATACCTGCCTGACGCTGCGCGGTCTTACTCGGCGGTACTGAGGCCTGTACGCGTCTTTTTTCGGGCGAAAGTTCGGGTAGCGGCATGCCTTGTTGCGCCAAGTTCGGCGTGTCACGGTGTCATTGAAAGCCGGAGGGAACAGAGTCTCAGTACGGCCTGGTTCCGTGGTTGATTCGGCTCTTCACAGACGATTGAGTTCGTTTTACCTGGGGAAATCGGAGAACATCGTGGAAAGCCTAACGGGAACTGCCCCCTCCATTTCGGTCCGCCTATTCGGATCATTCGAAGTACGCCGGGACGGCGTCGCGCTCACCGCCGCCGACATGGGGGGATGCAAACCCCGGCACATACTGGAAATTCTCCTGCTAAACCTTGGCACGCCCGTGTCCAAGACCCGCCTGATCGACCTTCTCTGGGGCGCGGGCGCCAGTGACGGCTCCGTGGCGACGCTCGAGAGCTATATCAGCGGGATCCGGCGCGCCATCCAGCCGGGCCAGACCAAAACCGGCCCGCTGCGCACGGCCAACAGCGGCTACGTCCTGGACCCCAGCCTCGTGGATCTGGACCTGTTCCGCTTCCGTGGACTGGTCCGGGACGCCGGTGAGTTGCCTCCCGATGAGGCGTACCCGCTGCTGCTCGAGGCCCTCGAGATTTCCGCCGAGCCGCTGCTTGGCTTCGAGCTTGCCTCCGACTGGGCGGAAGAGGCGCGCACACGCCATGCAGCCGACAAGGTAGCACTGCAGATCCTCGCCGCAGAAACGGCGGCCCTGCTGGACAAACCGGACGACGCCGTCAACCTCGTCCAGGCTGCCATCAGGGCAGAGCCCCTCAACGAACGGGCGTGGACCGTGCTGGTGACAGCCTATGAACAGGCCGGCCTGCCGGCAGAGGGCCTGGCGGCCTATGACCGCTGCCGTCGGCTTTTTGACCGCGACCTTGGCTGCACGCCCGGTCCGGCCTTGCAGGAGGCCCATCTGAGGCTCCTGCGGCAGCGTGCCGAAAGTAATTCCGAACTCTCCGAGGTGCTGGCGGCGCTGCTCTATCTGGGTGAGCGGTTGAACGGGCCCAAGAGCCGGCAATTGCCGGCGGCGGAGTCGCGGCGCATGCATGAGAACGCCGGACGGGTGCTTGATTCCTTCCTGCAGCGCGTCCGGGCCGCGGTCTGACGCCGTCGTCTCGGAAGGCCGGAACTGCACCGTCTCGTACGCTGTGGTGGCCGGCTGCGGGCGGCCCCTGCGGGCCGCCGCGAAGGCCGGTTTGGCAGCACCGGCTGCGGGCTTCGTGCGCACCGGATCATCATCTGCGGAGGCCCGGCCGGGCCAAGCTGATAGCAAAGATGACCGCCACCGCCGGGACGGGGAGCGGGCAGGGAGTTAGCGGAGGAGTTAGGTTCGTCACGTGGCCGGGATTCTCGGGAAAATCCGCCACGCCGGGCCTCATACTGGGAAGGACCCAGGCGGACAGTCCCACCGCCGGGTGTGAGGAGGGCCCATGGAAACCTTGAAGAAAGTCGTCACGAACGAGTACTTCCCCGCGGCAGCAGTGCTGTCAGGGGTCATTCTGTTCTGGGTCCTTGGCCTCTTCGGCGGACTGTCCCTCCTGAGCACCCGCCAGACGCCGGTGACCACGCTGACGCTGGCTGCTGTTCGTCTACGCCGTAGCGGTGCTGTCGCCGCTCGCCGGCCTCGTCGCAGCCATCGACCTCGTCCGTCGGTGGCTGCGGAACCGGCAGGTGCGCGCGGCGGAATCCGTCTAGCCGAGCACGCGCCCAGGCCGCCCGGGCCCGTCCCGTCCTACTCGAAGCGGGAAGGGTCGCCCATGCCGCGCCGGACGATTTCCGCGACGCCGCTTGAGAAGTCGATCACGGTTGTCGGCTCGGCACCGCAGTCGCCGGAATCGATCACGGCATCCACCACGTGGTCCAGGCGCTCCTTGATCTCCCAGCCCTGCGTGAGCGGCTCGTCCTCGTCCGGAAGCAACAACGTGCTGGACAGCAGCGGCTCTCCGAGCTCGGCGAGCAGTGCCTGGACCACGTGGTTGTCCGGGATCCGCACGCCAACTGTCTTCTTTTTCGGGTGCAGCAGCCGCTTGGGAACCTCCCGGGTGGCGGGCAGGATGAAGGTATAGCTGCCGGGGGTGACGGCCTTGATGCTGCGGAACACATCGTTGTCGATCTGCACGAACTGGCCCAGCTGGGCGAAGTCCTTGCACACCAGGGTGAAGTGGTGTTTGTTATCGAGGTGGCGGATGCTCCTGATCCGGTCCAGTGCCTCCCGGTTGCCCAGCTGCGCGCCGAGCGCGTAGCAGGAGTCGGTGGGATAAGCGATCAGGCCGCCGGAGCGCACGATCTCCACCGCCTGGTGGATCGAACGCGCCTGGGGGTTCTCGGGGTGCACATCGAAGTATCTCGCCATGCCACGAGCTTACGCCCGACGGCGGACCGGGCACCTACCGTGCAGCCCGTGAGGCAGCCCCGGCTCCCGCATCCGCACAGCCCCGGGGGTTGCTTGTGCACAGACAGTTCTGTCTGATAGCTTCGGTTCCGGCATAGACAATTCTGTCTAGGCCCCTGTGAGGAAGTATCCGGCAATCAAACCCGAGAGGAAGGCCAGAATGCCATCGATGGCGGGAAAGACAGTTCTGATCACCGGGGGCACCGGCGGGATCGGCAAGGCCACCGCCCTGGGCCTGGCCGCCCGGGGTGCGCGCATTGCCATCACAGGACGTGATGCCGGCAGGGCCGCTCGGGCAGCGGAGGAGATCCGCGCCGTGGCCTCGGCCCCGGTCGAGGTGTTCATTGCAGACCTTTCCTCCCAGCAGGAGGTCCGCAGTCTGGCCGACGACGTGCTGCACACCTTGGACCGCCTCGATGTGCTCGTCAACAACGTGGGCGGCTTCTGGAACACCCGGAGCGTCACCGTCGGACGGCCTTGAGCACACCTTCGCCCTCAACCACCTCGCGCCGTTCCTGCTCACCAACCTTCTCCTCGAGCGGTTGAACGAGAGCGGACCGGCCCGCGTCGTGACGGTCTCATCCGGCGCCCAGGCCATGGGCCGCATGGACTTCGCGGACTTGCAGGCCGAACGGTCCTACTCAGGGCAACGGGCGTACAACCAATCGAAACTGGCCAACGTCCTGTTCACATACGGACTTGCCGCCCGGCTCCCGGCACCCACGTCACCGCCAACGTGCTCCACCCCGGAGTCGTGGCGACGGCGTTCGGAGCCGAGGATCCGGGCCCGCTCCAAGAGTTCTTGACGCCGCTGGTCCAGCGGTGGATGAAAACTCCGGAGCAAGGGCGCTCAGACGTCCGTCCATCTCGCCTCGGCGCCCGAGCTGGAAAACGTCACGGGCCAGTACTTCGCCAACAGCACACCCAAGAAATCATCAAAACGCAGTTACAGCCAGGCCGATGCTGACCGTCTCTGGCAGGTCAGCACGGCCCTGGTCGGTCTCGAATCCGATTCTGAAAGAAGCACAAACCTTCCATGACTCCACACCGCACCCTCGTCCTCGTTGCCCATCCAGACCTGGCTGGCTCCCGGATCACCGCACACCTCGCCGCAGCCGTCAGGGACCTGGAACACGTCACTATCCATGACCTCTCCGCCGCCTACCCGGACCGCCGGATCGATGCCGTCCGGGAGCAGGGGTTGCTGCGCGCGCACGACACGATCGTCTGGCAATTCCCGTGGCACTGGTACTCCGTGCCCGGGGTCCTGAAGGAGTGGATGGACCAGGTGCTCACGTACGGCTTCGCCTACGGAGCGGGAGGCGACGCCCTGCACGGAAAGCGGCTCCAGCTGGTGCTCTCGACCGGAGGGCCGGAATCGTCCTACTCGCCTGCGGGCCACAACCGCTTCACCATGGACGAACTCCTGCGCCCCCTCGACGCCACTGCGCACCTGTGCGGGCTGGAAATGGCCGAGCCGCTCATCCTGCACTCGGCGCCCGGGGTAGACGCCGACGAACTCGAGCGGCACGCTGCCCGGTACCGTGAACTGTTGACTCCAGCTGTGGCAGTCGCCGGACGCTAATCGAAATCCGGAACGCGGGTCAACAGCGTTCAGGCGGCCAGGGCGGCGAACATGAGGGCCAGGGCGGCGGCCCCCACGACCTCTGCCGCGGTGTCAGCCACGGCCCGGAAACCGGCAAGACGCGCGACGTCCGCAATTCGGGGCCGTCGGACCGAATGGCGGCGGGCACAAACCGGGCCCGCGGATCCGCGGCCAGAGTTGCAGGAGCAGCCGGAGGGCCCACAGCACGCTGGCCAGTCCAAAAACTACAGCCAGCCCGGAAGCCACCGCCAGCACCAGGGCCGGCTGAGTGCTCCACTCGTGGACCGGTGCCGCCAGCGAAGCGGCGGCCGAAGCGCCGTGGTGGGAAGCCGGGACCGGAAGATCCGGCGCTGACGGAAGTGCTCCGGACGGAGGGACCTCCCAGAAGCCCGCTGCGGCAAGCATAAAAACCATCGCTGCCATGGCCGCGGCATCGTACAAGGGTTTCGCGTGGGCGATAGCGGGCTGGCCGTGCCGGGCACGCACCCGGCGGGAAACGGCCTGGAGTATGAACCACCAGGCCCCCACGGCAAACAGGAGGACCTGCGGCAGGAGGGGCCACCGGCTCTCCGGCACCAGCATGAGAGCCATGGCCGCCGTCATGAGGGCATGCAGCGCCGAGCCGACCCGGCCTGCCGGCCCGGGGGCGGCCACGGCACGGCAGGCTGAGTACAGCGTTGCCGCCAGCAGCAGCACCGCCAACGTCCAGCGCAGGGCCTCGTCCGCAATCATGGCTGTACGTTCACAGCTGCTCGTCGTGGTGGATCCGCTCGCCGAGTTCCCGCAACGGCTCCCCGCTGCCGCTCCACTGCTGGGCGATGAACTCCGCGGCGATGGACACGGCCGTCTCCTCGGGGGTGCGGGCGCCCAGATCGAGGCCCACGGGGCTGTGCAGCCTGGACAGTTCGGCGTCGCTCAGTCCCGCCTCCCGCAGCCGCGCCATCCTGTCCTCGTGCGTGCGCCGGGATCCCATGGCGCCGATAAAGGCCACGGGGCCGCCGCGCAGGGCCACCTCAAGGACCGGGATATCGAACTTCGGATCGTGGGTCAGGACGCACAGCACCGTCCTGGCATCCAGCAGTCCTTGGGCAAACTGATCGCTCAGATAGCGGTGCGGCCACGCGTTGACCACCTCGGCGGCGTCGGGGAATCTCGCGGGCGTGGCGAAGACAGGGCGTGCGTCGCAGACGGTCACCCGGTACCCCAGGAAGGCGCCCAGCCGTGCCAGTGCCGCGGCGAAGTCGATGGCGCCGAAGACGATCATTCGCGGCGGCGGCGCGTAGCTGGCGAAAAAGACGCGCATGCCCGTGTCGAGCCGCTCGCCGTCAACACCGTAGGTCAGGATGCCCGTCCGCCCGGCAGCGAGGAGGCCCTGGGTGTCATCGCCCACCGCGTGATTGGTCCGCTCCGAGCCCAGGTCGCCCTCACACCCGTCCGGCCTGACGATGAGGTGCCGCCCCACCCGGCTCGCATCAGGGTGTTCGATAACCGTGGCGACACCCACCCGCCGCCCGGCGGCGATGTCCTGCGCGACGTCGTCGAGCTCGGCAAAGTGCTGCCGGGAGACAGGTTCCACGAAGATGTCGATGATCCCGCCGCAGGTCAGGCCCACCGCGTAGGCGTCGTCGTC
The DNA here is from genome assembly GCA_963810895.1 of uncultured Actinomycetota bacterium. Taxonomy (GTDB): domain Bacteria; phylum Actinomycetota; class Actinomycetes; order Actinomycetales; family Micrococcaceae; genus Arthrobacter. Next base: position 23,583 of record CAWEPM010000015.1, on the reverse strand, counting down.
GCTGATCCCGTAGCGCACCAGGGCAGGCTCGCCGTCGTCCTTGACCTGGCTGGCCAGCTCATAGACGGCACCCTCAACGCAGCCGCCGGAGACGGAGCCCACGGCCTCGCCGTCGGCCGTCACCAGCATGGCCGCCCCGGGGAGCCGTGGCGCGGATTTGAAGGTGCTCACGACCGTGGCCAAGCCAGCCGTGGCGCCCCTCCGCCAGTCCGGCAAGATGGCCGCCAGGACATCGCGCATCGGCGCTCCTCAGAGCCTGCCGCACAACCGGAGCAGCCGGAATGCAGAACGCCGGCCGGCCCAGTAGGAGATGCACGCCACCACGGCGACGACGCCGAGGACCTTCGCCGGGCTGGAAAGCTGATCAGCCGCGATGCCCTTGGCGAGGCTCAGGGCATCCAGGCTGCCGGCCGGCGCGGCTTGTCGCCGGGCGGCTGAGGGTCCAGCGGCAGCGGGTCCAGCGCCGTGGCCCCCGCGCCAGCGGGCCCGGCGCCGGGAGGCGGTGCCGCCGCCGTCGTCCCTGCAGCGGAAACGGGAGCAGAAACCGCGGCCGACGCCGGGACCGGTTCCGGGACGGCCGCGGGCACCGGCACGGCTTCCGGTTCCGGCACGGCTTCCGGGGCGGGGGGAGCTCCCTCTGCCAGCATGGCCTGCAGGTTGTCGGCGAAGAGGGACATCATCTGCTCCGTGACACTGCCGATCACGCCCTTGCCCATGGCCGCGGCCTTGCCGGACAGCGCGAGATCCGCGCTGACGGACCCCCGTGTGGCCGCGCCGTCTTCGGCCAGCACCAGGGTCACGGTGGCCTCGGCGGTGCCCTGTCCGCGGGTCTCCTGGGCCTTGCCGCCGAGTACGGCGCGGTGTTCCGCCGCGTTTCGTTCGATGACGTTCAGCAAACCCTTGTACTGCATCGTGACCGGGCCGAGCTTCACCGTCATGCCCACCTGGTAGGCGTCGTCGGAGAGCCTGTTCAGGATCCTGGCTCCGGGAAGGCAGCCGGCCACCCGTTCAAAGTCCATCAGCGTGTCCCACACCCGGTCTATCGGTGCGACCACGGAGAACGTGCTGTCAATCTGCATAAGCTGGTCCCTTGCCTCTCGCTCGTAAGTGCCCCTCATCCGAAAGCTGGCCGTTGCCGCGAATTGCGGCCGCCACCTCTGCCAAAGCCCTGTAGCTGTGACCGCTGACGAAAGCGTCGCAGTAGGGCAGTGCCGCCGCCATGCCGCCCACGAGGGGCTCGTAGTGCGGCGCCGCCTTGCGGGGATTCACCCAGATGATCCTGTAGGCGAGCCTGCGCAGGCGGGCCATCTGCGCCGCCACCTGCTCCGGATCCTCATGCGCCCAGCCGTCCGAAAAGATCACCACCACCGCGCCCCGCGCCAGTCCGCGGCGGCCGTGCTCGTCGACAAAGCGCCGGAGGCTTTCCGCGATCCTGGTTCCGCTGGCCCAGTCCGGTGCGGAGGCAGCGGCGCGGGCCAGAGCCTCGTCGGGGTCGCGCAGGGCGAGCTGCCGCGTCAGCCTGGTCAGCCGCGTGGAGAAAACGAAGGCTTCGGCCCCGGCCCCGGCCACCGCCCCCTGCAAGAACGAGACGAAGACGCGGGCGTAGGGTTCCATCGAGCCGGAAACATCGCACAGCAGCACCAGTTTGCGGCGCTGCTTGCGACGGCGGGAATACAGCAGCCGTGGTGCGTCCGAACCGGACCGCCTTGCGGCGCGCACCGTCGCCCGCACGTCCAGCCGCGCGGTGCTGTGCGCCGATGCGCGTGTGCGGCGGCTCAGGCGGAGCGGCGTGGCCAGCAGCAGCGCCGCTGCCAGCCGACGAACCTCCGCCACTTCGTCGGGCGAGAGCTCGGCGAAGGATGTTTCGTGCAGGTGTTCGTCCGCGGACGCCATGGCAAGGACGGCCTCCTGCTCGGCGCGGCCGGGCTCCGCGGACCCTTCGCGGCCCGGGGAGGCCACATGCGGCTGGCGGTGCGTGCCGGGGGCGGTGCCAGGCGCCCGGGCGTCCGGCGCGGCGGGTCGGGTCCGTGCATCCGGACCGGGCGGCGGCACTGCCGGGCCGGCCGGGGTCCCCGGTTGGGCGGGGGCGGCGAACCCGCGGAAGACAGCTGCGAAGACGGCATCGAACAGGGGCACTTGCTCGCGCGCGGACACGAGCACCACGCGGCAGGTCCAGTACAGCTGCTCAAGCTGGGCCGGCGGAATCAGGTGGAGCGCCTCGGCAAGCCGGGCTGCCCGGTCCGGCGACGTGGACAGGCCGGCCCTCCGGATGGCCGTGACGAACGCGGCGGATAGGGCGGCTGCCTCGACACGTGGCGGCCGCGGCGCCGGGGCGCTGTTGTTTTCAGCCATCGGTGCCCTCCACGAGCCAGGCTGCCCCGCGGGAGCCGACGAGTTCGAGGTCGTCGCGGTTCTTGACGATGGAGCCCCACGTTTGTTCGGCCGTCCCGGGGTCGATCCGTTCCACTCCCAGCACGGCCAGCGCGGAGACCCAGTCGATTGCCTCGGAAATGCCGGGCGGCTTGGCCAGGTCCAGGGTGCGCAGCCGGGTAATGACGGCCGCGGCCTGGAGGGCCAGCGGGCCGCTGCTGGCCGGTACCCGGCGGCGCACGATCTCGGCGATCCGGGCGGGTCCGGGATAGTCGATCCAGTGGTACAGGCAGCGGCGGGTCAGGGCGTCGTGAAGGTCCCGCGTCCGGTTGGACGTGAGGATCACGATCGGGGGATGGGTGGCCCGGATGGTGCCCAGCTCCGGGATGGTGACGGCGGCCTCGGCCAGCAACTCAAACGTGAAGGCCTCGAATTCGGCGTCGGCGCGGTCGATCTCGTCCAGAAGCAACACGGCCGGCCGCGGGCCGGGATGCTCAAGCGCCTGCAGGAGCGGCCGCCGCAGCAGGTACTGCGGGGCGAACAGGTCAGTTTCGGTGACCGCCGCGTCGCGGACCTCGGCCAGCCGGATGCCGAGCAGCTGGCGCTGGTGGTTCCATTCGTAGAGCGCCTCACCGGCGTCGATTCCCTCGTAGCACTGCAGCCGGTACAGCGGCGTGTCGAGGAGCTCGGCCAGCGCCTTCGCCGCCTCCGTCTTCCCGACTCCGGCCTCGCCTTCCAGCAGGATGGGCTGCGGCAGGCGGACGGCCAGGAACAAGGCAGTCGCCAGCCCGACGTCGGCCAGGTAGTTGTTGCGGTCCAGCGCGGCCATCAGTGACGGGACATCCGGGACGAGGCGCTGCACGTCCTCCTCCGCGCCGGCCCGCGCCGCCGTTGTCATGTGACCCCCTGTAGCCCGTCGAGGAGCCGCCGGTAGTCGTCCTCGGTGTCCACGTCCAGGGGGACGGGACCGGGCGTGCGGACCTCGACGACGTCGTCGGGCCGCTGTTCGAGGAGCTTCCAGACCGCCTTGTCCCCGTGCAGGGCGGCCAGATCCGGGAGCAGGCGCCGGGCAAACGCCAGAGGGTGGCCCACGCCGTCGTCGTACCGGCACACCGCGATGCCGGCCGCGGTTGTACGGGCGGTCGGGCCGCCGGCGGCCACGTCCCCGGACCCTGCCGGCTGGAGGGCGCCGAGCACGGCCCGGACGCTCGCGGCACGGACACCGGGCTGATCGCCGAGCAACAGGACCACGGCATCGGTGTCCGGTCGCACGGCAGCCAGGGCGGTGGCGATCGAGGACGCGCACCCGTCGCCGAAGTCGGGGTTGAGCACCACATCGCAGCCGCTGGTGTCGACGGTGCGCTGCACCTCAGCCGCCGCGCCGCCCAGGGCCAGTACCGTCTGGCTGAAGGCGCAGTCCCGGGCGGTCGCCAGGACGGCATCCAACAGGACCCCTGAGCCGTAGGGCAGGAGCTGCTTGGGCCGGCCAAGGCGCCGGGACGCCCCCGCGGCGAGGATGATGCCTGCGGTCCGGGGTCCGGGGCTTCCTGCCGCCGGCGGGGGTTCAGGTCGCGAGGGCATAGCGCTCCGGATCCTTGCGGAAGGCGGCCCGGCAACCGGGAGAGCAGAAGTACACGGTGACCCCGTTGTAGTCCAGGTGCAGGGACGACTCGACGGCCGGGACGGTCATGCCGCACACCGGATCAACCGCGCTCGCCGGCCCTGGCTCCGAGGGGGCCGCTGCCGTGGCCGCCGCCGCCGGGCCTCGGCGCGGGCCTCGGTGGTGTCGGCCAAGGGCGGGGCGGCGCGCCGCGCCTTGGACCGTTCCCCGACCAGCTGGGCCAGGATTGACAGCGCGATCTCTCCGGGCGTCCGGGCACCGAGCCGCAGCCCGGCCGGCGTGAAAACCCGCTGCCGCAGGTCGTCGTCGACGTCGAGGGAGCCCAGCACGGCGGCGCCGCGCGTTCCGCTGGCCACGAGGGCAACGTAGGGGACGCCCGCGCGCAGGGCCGCCTCCAGGGCGCCCTCCTCCGCCTTGCCGTGCGAGGCGACGATCAGTGCCGCGTCGTCGCCGCGCGGGTCCGCGGATTCGCCGTCCGTGAGTTCGACGTCGAGGCCGACGCCGGAGCCGAGCGTCGCGAGGGCCTGTGCCACCGGCGTCGTGCCCACCACCAGGACCCGGGGCGCCGGGATCCGCGGCTGGAGGAAGATCTCGATCGCGCCGCCGCTGAGGCACGGGTTGGAGACCTCGACGGCGCCTTCCTCGACGGTGCGGGACGGTTCTCCGGGCAGCACCCGCAACAGGAGCGGCTCCTGGGAGGCCAGAACCTGCAGGCTGTACTCGCGCACCGATGCCTCGACGCAGTTTCCGCCCACAAAGCCCTGGATCTCCCCGGTGGGCAGCACCAGGGCGGTGTCCCCGGCATGGGCGCTCGTGGGATGCTGGGCGCGGACCACCGTGGCGTGGACGAACGGTTCGCGGCGGCCGGCGAGTTCTTCCGCCCTGGCGGCCAGGTTCTCTGCGGTGGTGGGCATCAGATCGGCGGCCTCGCCCGGCCCTGCATGGCAGCCCAGACACGGGCCGGGGTGCAGGGCATGTCCATGTGCGTGACGCCGTACGGCGCCAGGGCGTCGACGACGGCATTGACGATCGCCGGCGGTGAGCCGACGGTGGCGGACTCGCCGATGCCCTTCGCCCCGATCGGGTGGTGCGGTGACGGTGTGACGGTGAATCCGGTCTCCCAGTCCGGCACCTCCATGGCCGTGGGGATCAGGTAGTCCATGAAGGACCCGCCGAGGCAGTTGCCGGCCTCGTCGAACTCGATGATCTCCATCAGGGCCATGCCGACCCCGTCGGTCAGGCCGCCGTGCACCTGGCCTTCGATGATCATCGGGTTGATCCTGGTGCCGCAGTCATCCACCGCGATGAAGCGCCGCACCTTGACCTGTCCGGTGCCGGGGTCGACGTCGACGACGCAGATGTAGGCGCCGAACGGGAAGGTGAGGTTGGGCGGGTCGTAGGTGACCTCGGCGTCGAGGTTGCCGTCCACGCCCTCGGGCAGCGCCACGGTGCCGTGGGCGCCCATGGCGATCTCGGCGATGGTCTTTCCGACGCTGGGGTCGCCCTTGACGAACCAGCGGCCCTTCTCCCATTCGAGGTCCTCGGGGCGGGTCTCGAGCATGGCCCCGGCGATCAGCCTCGCCTTCTCACGCACCTTCCGGGCCACAAGGGCGACGGCGCCGCCGCTGACCGGCGTCGAACGGCTGCCGTACGTGCCGAGGCCGAACGGGGTCTGGTCGGTGTCCCCGTGCACCACATCGATGTCCTCCGGCGGGATGCCGAGTTCCTCGGCCACGATCTGGGCGAAGGTGGTCTCGTGGCCCTGGCCCTGGCTTTGCACCGAGAGTCGCACCACGGCCTTGCCGGTGGGGTGGACGCGCAGCTCGGCGCCGTCGGCCATGCCGAGGCCCACGATGTCGAAGTGCTTGCGGGGGCCGGCGCCCACGACTTCGGTGAAGAACGAGACGCCGATGCCCATGAGTTCCCCGCGCTCGCGCTTCTGCGGCCTGCTCGCGCCGGAGGTCCTCGTACCCGGCCAGCTGCATCGACAGCCGCATGGCGGCCTCGTAGTTGCCCGAGTCGTACACCCAGCCGGTCTTGTTGGCATAGGGGAACTGCTCCGGCTTGATGAAGTTCTTCAGCCGCAGCTCCGCCGGATCCATGTCCAGCTTGCGGGCCAGGATGTCCACCATCCGCTCCACCAGGTACACGGCCTCGGTGACGCGGAACGAACAGGCGTAGGCCACCCCGCCGGGCGCCTTGTTGGTGTAGACGCCGGTGACGGAGCAGTGGGCGGCCTGCAGGTCGTAGCTGCCGGTGAAGATGGAGAAGAAGCCGGCCGGGTTCTTGGTGGGCTGGGCGGTGGCGTTGAACGCGCCGTGGTCGGCCAGCACGTGGGTGCGCAGGGCCAGGATCTTGCCGTCCTTGGTCGCCGCGATTTCGCCCTGCATGATGTAGTCCCGGGCGAACGAGGTCGACATCAGGTTCTCGGAGCGGTCCTCCACCCACTTGACCGGGCGGCCGGAGACGATCGAGCCGACGACGGCGAGGATGTAGCCCGGATAGATCCCGACCTTGTTGCCGAAGCCGCCGCCGATATCGGGGGAGACGATCCGGATCTTGTGCTCGGGGATGCCGGCGACGATCGCGAACAGGGTCCGGTGTGCGTGCGGGGCCTGGGTGGTTTCGTAGAGGGTCAGTTTGCCGCTGACGGCGTCGAAGTCGGCGACGGCGCCGCAGGTCTCCATCGGTGCGGGGTGGACCCGCGGGTACACCATCTCCTGGCTGACCACGACGTCGGCGGAGGCGAACACCGCGTCGGTTTCGGCTTTGTCGCCCATCTCCCAGTCGAAGATCCGGTTGTCCGTCCGGCCCTCGATCTCGTCGCGGATCACGGGCGCGTCCGGGTCCAGCGCCTTGCGGGCGTCCACCAGCGGGGGAAGGACATCGTATTCGACGTCGATCAGCTCCAGGGCGTCCCGGGCGGCGTACCGGTCCTCGGCCACGACGAACGCGACCTCCTGCCCCTGGAACCGGACCTTGTCGGTGACCAGGACGGCCTGGACATCCGCGGAGAGCGTCGGCGCCCACGCGAGGTTCAGGCCCAGCAGGTCCTTGCCGGTGATGACTGCGACCACTTTCGGATGCGCCAGGGCGTTGGTGGTGTCGATGGACACGAGCCGGGCGTGCGCCACCGGAGCCCGCAGGATGGCGCCGTGCAGCATTCCCGGCAGCACGATGTCATCCACGTAGTGGCCCTTGCCGCGCACGAAGCGCGGGTCTTCCTTGCGCTGGATGCGGCCATAACCGATAGGCCGGTCCTCGTCGCCGGCGGCCGGGTTCGACGGCCGCTCATGGATGACGGTCATGCCTTCACCTCTGTGTCCTCGGTCTTGGTTGCGACTGTCTCCGTTGCGACATCCTCGACGGCGGTGTCCGTGCCGTCGAGTACCTCGTCGGCCGCCGGTGCATCGTCCAGGCCGCTGCCGGCAGGATGGGCGGCGGCCCACTGCACCGAACGGACAATCGTTGCGTAACCCGTGCACCGGCAGATCTGACCGGAAATGGCCTGCCGGATCTCGGCGTCGTCGGGGTGCGGATTCTTATCCAGCAGCGCACGGGCGGTGAGCATCATCCCCGGGGTGCAGAAGCCGCATTGCAGCCCGTGCTCCTCCATGAAGCCCTGCTGGACGGGGTCGAGGGTGCCGCCGGTGGCCAGTCCCTCGACGGTGCGGATGTCGTGCCCCGCGGCCATGGCGGCCAGGACGGTGCAGGACTTCACGGGCTGCCCGTCCATCAGGACCACACACGTCCCGCAGTTGCTCGTGTCGCAGCCCCAGTGCGTGCCCGTGAGGCCCAGGACCTCGCGGATGTAGTGGACCAGCAGCACGCGGGGCTCAATCTCGCTCGTGACGTCGCTGCCGTTGACGGTCATGCTGATCTGCATCGGGTTCAGCCTTCCTGCATCTGGGCGGCGCGGGCGCAGGCCCGCCGCAGTACCCGCCGGGTGAGCTCATCGGCGAGATGCCGCTTGTAGTCGACCGGGCCGCGCTGGTCCGGTACCGGATTGCAGGCTGCCGCCGCCAGCCTGCCGGCCTCAGCGAACAACTCCTCGTCCGGACGCTTGCCGCGGAGCACGTCTGCGGCCTCGGCCACCGTATGGTCAAGGCCCAGGGCCGTGAGCCCGACGGCGGCGTCGTCAACGGTCCCGTCGGCGGCGAGGGAGACGGCGGCGCCGGCGGCACCGACGGCCCAGTCGCCCACCCGGCGTTCGACCTTCTCATAGGCGCTGCCCGAGCGGGGGCGGATGGGGAACCTGAGTTCGCAGAGCAGCTCATCCGGCCCGACCGCAGTTTCATAGGGTCCGCGGTGGAACTCGGACATGGACAGGATGCGCTCGCCGCCCGGCCCGCGGATCACTGCCTCGGCATTCAGGACATCACAAACGGTCGAGAGGTCCTCGGCAGGATCGGCCTGGCAGAGCGAGCCGCCGATAGTGCCGCGGTTGCGCACCACGGGGTCGGCGATCACCAATTCCGCGTCCCGCACAATGGGGAACAGCGCGGCGACCTCGTCCGACTCCAGCAAGGTGGTGTGGCGGGTCAGGGCGCCGACCCTTAGCTTGTTGCCGTCCCGCAGGATGAAGTCCAGTTCGAAGAGGTCGTTGATGTCAATCAGCCATTCGGGCCGGGACAGGCGGAGCTTCATCATGGGCAGGAGGCTGTGGCCGCCGGCCACCACGCGGGAATCCGGGCCGTACCGGGCGAGAAGTTCCAGCGCGTTGTCCACGGTGGTGGCGCGCACGTAGTCAAATGGAGCCGGAATCTGCATAGTCCCTACCTCACTCCGAATTGCCGGCGGCATGGTGTAGCGGATGTCGAGCGCCGGATTGAGGTCAGTCTTGCCCCGGCAGAACTGGGATGTCAATATCGTCATAAGCGAAAGGTTATGAAGCCGTGGCGATGACATTGGGACAGTTGCGGACGTTTGCCCTGGTAGCCAAGCTGGGCTCACTTCACGCCGCCGCAGCCCACCTCGGAGTCAGCGAACCCGCCGTTTCGACGGCGCTCGCCGCCCTGCGGCAGGACCTTGGCGACCCGCTGTTTGTGCGTGCCCACGGCGGGATTGCGCTGACCCCCGGCGGCCGGGCACTTGCCGAATACGCCCAGGACATCGTGGGCCTGGCGGACAAGGCCCGGTGGGAAGTGGCGCACGCCCAGACCGAGACCGGGCGCCTGAAAATCGTCGCGACTGCGCCGTTTGCGGAGCACGCTGCCGGGCGCCTGCTGGACCTTTTCACCCGCCGGGTTCCCGGCGCCTCCGTCGATGTGGTCGTGGAAGACGCGGAGGATATTGCGCCGTTGATGCTGGAACGCGTCTATGACGTCGCCCTGGGAGCCAAGCCCGCCGCCGCCAACGGCACCCTTCCCAACGGGACTGCCGACGTCGGCCTCGATTCCGTCGCGTTCCTGCGGTACCAGCGGGTCGTCGTGGCGGCCGCCGGGCATCCCCTCGCCTCGCTACACGGGCCGGTGGCGCTGGCCGAGCTGCTGGGCAGGCCGTGGTTTGCCGGCCCGGCCGGCATCCAGCCGGCCAGCGAGGAGGGCCGCTGGCTGGCGTCCCAAGGGGTGGCGCCGGAGATCGTCCGGCTTAGCAGCGAAACGGAGGCCCTCGCCGCCGTCAGGGCGGGTGAAGGAACCATGATGGCGCTCGGGCACATTGTCCGGGCTGAAATCCGCAGCGGCGCCCTGGTCCGGGTGCCGGTGGCCGGGACGCCGGTCGCCGGCCTCTGGTGGGCCAGCACCCTGGACCGCCGCCGGGCCACCACCATGGCGCGGACCCTGCAAAGGTTTGCCGCCACTGCCGATGCCACCGCTGCCATGGTCGCTCCCGGCGGTTCGCGGGGGCTGGAACGGCGGGGGTCCAAGTTCCACGTGGCGCTCTGGAGCTGAGGGGCGCCCGACGCTGAGTCGCGTTGCACAACGCCGGGCCGGGTGCTAACCCTTGAGGGTTAGACGATCCATTCACCCCGCGAGAAGGAGTAGCAATGACGTTGTCCCGAGACGAAGACAGCTCGCTACGGCATTGGAGCAGTCGGCTCATCCAGGCCTTGCAGATCCTTGACCTGGAAGTCGACCACGAAAAGATCGTCCAGGTCGCCGACGAATCCGTCAAAGCCGTCGGGCCGCACGCTGACGCCATCAGCGCGTTCATCGTGGGCTACGCGGCGGGCACCGCGTCCACCAACGGCCGCAAGGGCACCCAGGAGGCTGTGCACGCCACCGAGCCTGCTCGTCTCCTCGATGAGCGCACGTTGCACGTCGTCCGGCGGGGTGCCGTGTGCGACAAGGTACCGTGGGCGTCTTCGGTGAGAAAGAACGACTTCGGCATGGGCGCAACCTAGCCCTGGGCGCTCAGCTGACACACGTGTCAGGAACGGTACGCTGCCGCCGCGCCATCCTTGGGGGGACCAGCGTGACTGACGAATTGGGTGCTGCGGCGCTCGCGGCCGCGGTGCATCGACGAGGAGGCGGCCCGCGCAAGACGCGCAGGCCCGCGCGAGCAGAGCAGGTGATCTTCCCCGACGACCTGCTCCCCGGAGTGCACTCCGACCCGTCGGGCTTCGAGGAGGCGTTCGCGCAAGGGCGGCGCCCGATGTTCGTCGTCCTCGGGCTCCTGATCGCGCTCGATCAGCTCACGCTCGGCGCGGTGCAGACCGTGCAGCCCGAGCTGCGCCGACGTTCCACATCAGCAGCGGCACCGTCGTGTTCATCGGCATCGCGTCCCTGCGTTCTACGCGCTCGGCGCGATCCCGATCGGGCTGGCTCGCGGACCGCGCCGAAGCGGGTCCCGATCGTCGGCATCGCCGCGTTGGCTCGCGGCGGGATTCACGTTCCTCACCGGCTTCGCCCCGACGCGTTCATCCTCTTCTGGCTCGTCTGCCTGACCGGCATCGCCAAGGCGAGCAACATCGCGGTGTACCCGTCGCTGCTCGCCGACAACTACCCGATCGGCATCCGGGCCCGGATGGCGGCGCTCATGGACCTCGGCAACGCAGGTCCTCGGCAACGCCAGCCCGTTGATCGTCGGCTTCATCACCTGGTGGGCCGGCGGCGTCGAGGGCTGGCGCTGGGCGTTCTTCATCGCTCGGGATTCCGGTCGTGATCGTCGCCGTGTTCGCGTTCATCGTTGAAGGAGCCGCCCGCGGGCAGTTCGAGAAAGACGACGTGCTCGGCGAGGTCATCGAGGACGAGAACCCGGCGCAGCCGTCGATGGAGGCCGCGTTCGCACGGCTGAAGAAGATCGCGACGATCCGCACCTCGATCGCCGCGTTCGCCGCGCTCGGCTTCGGCCTGTTCGCGCTCGGCAGCCTCGCAGTGTTCTACCTGAACGACACGCTGCACGACGTCGACCTGCCGAGCGCGGCGTCATCCTCAGCCTCGCGGGTGGCCGCGCGTTCCCTTCCTGCTACCCCGTCGGCCGCTACTTCGACCGCACGTACCGCGAGGACCCGGCCAAGGCGCTCGTGCTCGTCGGCGCGCTCATCATGCCGTCGGCGCTCTTCACGCCGCTGCAGGTCTCCACGCACAGCGTCGCGTGGTTCGTCATCTTCGGCATCCCGCAGGCGGTGCTGACGCGTGCGCGTTCGCGATGGTCGACGCCGGTGCTGCAGGCCGTGTGTCCGTACCGGCTCCGCGGCCTCGGCACCGCGATGGGCGTGATGTACGTCGTGTTCATCGGCGGCTTCGGCGGCGGCGGTCCTCGCCGGCTTCCTCGACGACGCGTTCGGCGTGCGCGGCACGGTGCTCGTCCTCGCGATGCCGACGAACATCATCGGCGGCCTCCTGATGATCAACGGCGCGCGGTATCATCCGCAACGACCTGTCGCTCGTCGTCGAGGAGCTCCTCGAGGAGCACGAGGACGACCACAAGCGGCTGCAGGCGAAGGCGCGCGACATCCCGGTGCTGCAACTGCGCAACATCGACTTCTCGCTACGGCCCCGTGCAGGTCCTGTTCGACATCCACTTCGAAGTGCGCAAGGGCGAGACGCTCGCGCTGCTCGGCACGAACGGTGCGGGTAAGTCGACCGATCCTCCGGGTGATCAGCGGGCTCGGTACTCCCGGACGCGGCGTCGTGCGCCTCGATCGGCCGCAACATCACCTTCGCTCGCCGGAACAGCGTGCCGGTACTCGGGCATCATGAAGCTGCCCGGCGGCAAGGGCGTGTTCCCGCGCTGACGGTCCGCGAGAACCTGCGCGATCGGCCCGCTACCTGCGACGCGGCGCCGACGAAGGACGTCGAGCGACGGATCGACCGACGTGCTTCGACCTGTTCCCGACGCTCGCGAGCGCGCGCAACGAGACGGCCGGCGAGCCTCTCGGGTGGCCAGCAGCAGATGCTCGGCGCTCGCACGCGTGCTGCATGCACGACCCCGAGATCCTGCTGATCGACGAGCTGTCGCTCGGGCCTCGCGCCCGTCGGTCGTGCAGCGACTGCTCGAAGTCGTCGAGCGGCTCAAGGCGGCGCGGGCAGACGATGATCATCGTCGAGCAGTCGCTGAACGTGGCCGCTGCAGTCGCGGACCGAGCGGTCTTCCTCGAGAAGGGGCAGTGCGGTTCGAGGGACCGCGCGCAGCGACCTGCTCGAGCGTGACGACCTCGCCCGAGCGGTCTTTCTTCGGCGCCGAGGGCAGGCTGAACTGCTGGCGGGCCAGTCGGGTCACGACGCAGCTCGCTCTTCAACGGTCTGATCAACGGGCTGTCGACCGGATCGCTCGCGATATCGGCATCGTGCTCGTCTACCGGTCGAGCCGGGTCATCAACTTCGCCGTCGGGCAACATGGGCGTCCTCCGGCCACCGCCCTGTTCGCGATCATGGCGGTCAGCACGGCTGGCCGTATCTGGCCGGCGCTCTTCGGCGCCTTGCTCGTCGGCACGCTGACGGGCACTGTCATCGAGCTCACCGTGATCCGCCGGCTGTTTCTGTCGCCGCGAGTCATCGTGCTGGTCGCGACGATCGGCGTCGCGCAGCTGTGCGACGCCGTCGCGCTGTCGTTACCCGAGTACCGAACCGGTTCGTTACAGACGCGTTCCCCTTGCCGTTCAGCGGCGAGTGGCATCCGTTCCTCGACATCACCGTGTCCGCGAGCCGAGCCTCCTCGTGCTGATCGTCGTCCCGGTCATCACCGTCGGGCTCTGGTGGCTCCTCGGCCACACCGCGTTCGGCGGACGCGGTACGGGCCTCGGCGACGAACGTCGACCTCGCCCGCATGACCGGCATCAGCCCGAAGCTCGTGTCCACCGCTGGTGTGGTCGATCGCGGGCTGTCCTCGCCACCGTCGCAGTCCTCCTCACCGCCAGTGACCAAGGCTCGATCGACCTGATCCACATCGGTCCGACACGTTGCGCCGCGTGCATGAGCCGCCGACCCTCATCGGCGGCATGGTCTCGTTCCCGCCCGCGCCGCACTCGGGGCGATCCTCATCGGCATCTTCGACCGCGTCCTGTTCTTCAACTACACGACCAGACCGGGCTGGTGCAGTTCCTGCTCTTCATCGTGGTGCTCGTGCTCGTCGCACCGCGCTCAGCAGGCGGGACGCCCAGGCCGCGGGCGAGAGCTTCGTTCTGTCCGCGCCGGGTCGCGGCGGTTCCCGAACGGCTCCAGAGCATCTGGTGGGTGCGGCGCATGCCGCGGCTCCTCGCGGGCTTCGCGCTGATCGTCGCGCTGATCGTGCCGCTGCTCTCGGACGAGTCGGCTCGGCACCAGACGTGGACGGTGATCCTCGCGTTCGCGCTCATGCGCGGTGTCGGTCGTCGTGCTGACGGGTTGGGGTGGTCAGCTCTCACTCGGGCAGATGGCGTTCGCGGGTCTCGGCGCGCTGACCGCCGCGGCCCTGTCACCGGCATGTCCCGAACATCGGCTGGCACGACACCCGCATCATCGACGGTTCGCTCCCTGCCATCACGTTCCCGTGGACGCTCCTCCTCGGCGCGGTCGGTGCGAGCCTCGTCGCGGTGCTCGTCGGCATCGGGGCGTTCCGCGTACGCGGCCTGCTGCTCGCCATCGGCACGCTCGCGTTCGCGATCGCGTCGCAGGTCTACCTGTTCGACCGTCCGTTCTTCACGGGCCGGGCGGTCGACGGTCCAGATCCCCGGCGCCGACATCGGGCCGCTCGAACTCACGCACAACGCCGCGTACTACTACTTCGTCCTGTTCGTACTCGTCGTGGTGTTGCTGTTGGTCGGCCATCTCCGCCGTACAGGGGTCGGCGCGCATGATCGGCGTGCGCGAGAACGCCGAGCTCGCGGCGGCCGCGATGACCGTGTCGGCCAGCCGCGCACCAAGCTGACCGCGTCGCGCGCTCGGGCGTCGCGGGCCTCGGTGGTGTCCTGCTCGGCGCGGTGAACCTCACGTTCGGCCCGGCGAGCGCTACTTCCTCGTCGAGGATTCGCTGCTCGTCGTTTCGATCGCGGTGATCGGCGGCCTCGGGAGCCTCACGGGCGCCGTCGTCGGCGCGCTGTGGGTCATCGGGCTGCCCGCGTTCTGGCCCAACAACAACCTCGTGCCGCTGTTCACGTCGAGCATCGGATTGCTGCTGATCCTCCTGTACATCCCGGGCGGCTTCGTACAGATCGGCTATTCCACCGCGACTCGTTGCTGCGCTGGGTCGAGAAACGGCTTCCACCAGTGTCCACGGAGAAGACGGTGAAGGCACCGCCGGTTTCGCTCTCGCACATCGCGCAACTCCACCCGGTGACGTTGAACGCCGACGGCACCGTGCTCGCGACGCACGGCCTCACGGTCGAGTTCGGTGGCCTCACCGCGGTCAACGACGTGTCGTTCCCGCGCACCCGGGCGAGGTGATCGGCCTCATCGGCAACAACGGTGCGGGCAAGTCGACGCTGCTCAACGCGATCGGCGGCTACGTGCCGAGCCGCGGCACCGTCGAGCTCCTCGGCCACCAGGTCAACCGCAAGCGTGCGCACCAACGGGCCGCGCTCGGCCTCGGCCGCACGTTCCAGAACGCGATCCTGTTCCCCGAGCTCACCGTGCGGGAGACGGTCGAGCTCGCGCTCGAAGCGCGGCACCGCACGTCGTTCTGGTTCTCGCTCGCGTGGTTGCCGTCGATCCGCGGCGAGCGGGCCAAGCACGCCGAGGCCTCGGAGCTCATCGACTACCTCGGGCTCGGCCGCTACGCGGACCGGTACATCGCCGAGCTCTCGACCGGCACCCGGCGCATCGTCGAGCTCACGAGCGTCCTCGCCGTCGCCCCGCGGTGATCTGCCTCGACGAACCGACCTCCGGTGTCGCGCAACGCGAAGCGGAGGCGTTCGGACCGCTCATCCTGCGCGTGCAGCAGGAGCTCGACGCGACGCTCGTCGTCGTCGAGCACGACCTGCCGTTGATCCTCTCGATCAGCAGCCGCATCTACTGCTTGGAAGCCGGCGAGGTCATCGTCGAAGGTCTCCCCGAGGACGTGCGCACGAACCCGCGTGTCGTCGCGTCCTACCTCGGCACCGACGACCGTGCGATCCAACGGAGCAACGCGACGCTCTAGAGGCGTCGCATGGCGATCCACCAACTGCCGGACTCGATCAGGCAGCTACGACGGACATCACCAGTCCGTTCGCTCGCCTTGGCTGGGACGCCCGCAGGGCTACAGTCCGGCATCGGCAAACGGTCAACGTAGGAGAGGAGACGAGAATGGCTGCTGAGACCCCGACGATCGTCCTGGTCCACGGTGCGTGGGCCGACGCGACGGGCTTCGACGCCGAGATCCGTGCCCTGCGGGACCGCGGGTATTCCGCCATCGGGTTCGGCAACCCGCTTCGCGATCTCGCTGGCGACGCCGCGTACCTGGCCGAGTTCCTGCGGACCCTGAGCGGGCCGATCGTGCTCGTCGGCCACTCCTACGGCGGCAATGTGATCTCCACCGCCGCGATCGGCAACGAGCAGGTCCAGGCGCTCGTCTACTTCAACGGCTGGATGTGCGACGTGGGCGAGAGCCAGCAGCAGCTCCTCGAGAAGTTCGAAGGCAGCCTTGTGGGGCCTTCGATCAGGCCCGTTCCGTTCACCAACCCCGACGGGAGCGAGGGCACCGACCTCTACCTCGCCCCCGAGGCGTTCCACGAAGCCTTCGCCGCCGACGTCGATCCTGAGACGGCCGCGGTGATGGCCGCGGCACAGCGGCCCTACGCCGCCGCCGCGTTCGCAGCCACGCCGTCGGCCCCGCCAGCGTGGAAGACACTGCCGTGCTGGTATTTGCTCGGTACCGAGGACAAGGCGATCCCGCCGGCGCTCCAGCGGTTCATGGCCGAGCGCGCGAACGCGACGATCGTGGAGGTCCCGGCTTCGCACGTCTCGTTCGTGTCCCAGCCCGAGGCCGCGACCCAACTCATCCTGCAGGCCGTCGAGGCGACAGCCGCAGCCGGCTGACCAGCGCAGCCCACGATCTCGCGTTCCGGGTGCACCCAATGAGATTCCGGCGTACCAGCAAACGCTCAGCGTCCGACACTTCGTTTGAGGACGACCCGATCAGGGACGCATGGATCACCGCGCAGGGGAATGGAGCCTTCGGGGACGTGCGTCGGGTGTTTTCGCGAGACCGATACGGGCACTGGGTTCGTTGGCCCGGGTCGCGTTCGCAGTCGCCGCACTAATCACGGTCGGCGTCGAACAAGAGTCGCTATCAAGATGGTCTCGGCGCATTGCCAATACGACCTGGGCTGCCCGCCCGGGACTGTTCCGAACGAGGACATCACATACCAATTCGTCTTTGCTCCGCGTGCGCCAAGGGCTATTTCCCGGTCGGTCCCATTGCAGACGGCGTCCCGCTTCCTGGTGTGCGCGGCGCCCGAAGCTTCGTGATCAAACGGAGCACACGCTACCGCCCGACTGCCGTACCGGCGCGGTGAGCGCCGCCGCGGACGCGTGTGCATGACCGGGTGAGCAGCCAGCGGTATATCGAAGCCTGCCCGTCTCCTACTGTTTCGGTGCGTGATCCACGTGCGAGACGCGGTGGCGTCAATTGGACGGTTCGCCGATGTGTCCGACCTCGTCGTCATCCAACGTACCGACGACCACATCGTGTTCGATGCCGGAACCACGATCGTGAAAGCTTGGAACCCGCGACGAGTTCGCATTGAGGCGTGGGCTTGCGAACATGCCCCGGCAGTTGGGGTGCCGGCGCCCGAGGTCATCGCCATCGATCGGTCGGCGCCGGTCCCGTACCTCGCGCTCGCGCAAGGTCACGGGTATTCCCCTCCTCGATGATCGTCTGCCGCTCGAACTTGCCGTGAAGGCTGCAGGTCAAGCCGGCCGGCGCGCTGTTGCGACGGTTACACGAGACCAAGCTGGCCGGTTTCGGCTGGGCGGACCGCGAACATTTCCGGCGCACCGGGGAGGTTCGAGGCAAGAGCGAATCCTGGCCCGAGGAGATCAGCGCCGAACTCGAGCCGGCTCTGCAGGAGCTCGTCACCAGCGGAGCGCTCGTCCCCGCAGAAGCGCAGAGCATGCGCGACGAGATGCAGTCGGCGATGAGGGCCGCCGAGGCGATCACCGCGTAGGTCGCTTTCCTCCACGGTGACCTTGGACGGATGCACATCTATGTCGACCCCGAAGAAGGCGACGTTACCGGGCTCATCGACTGGGGCGATGTGCAGGTCGGAGACCCCGTATGGGATCTCGCCATCACCGCTTGCCATCTCGCAAGTCCCTCCGAGGGCATCTTCCAGGCGTGCACGCGCGACAGCCTGACCTCTTCCCGCACGTCATCGACGGCTATGAACCAGCGCCAGAAGTCGCGGAGCGATTGGAGGTGCTGGGGTCGTTCTACCTCGCGTATCGGCAGGCATGGGTAGCTAAGTTGGGGCCGGGCGCCGGAGGCGTCCCCAACCCGTCGCTCGCCATGCTGCTCAGCAAGCTCGACAGACAGATCGACGGATAGCGCCGACACCACTCGCGGAGGGTCAGGCCATGGCTGCGTCACCGACTGAGGTGGAGGTCCTGCGGCGCTACTCCGTGAAGGCGTGGAGTTGGTTCGAGGACACCGTGAGCGATGTGACGGCTGAGCAGGCGAACTGGTGGCCGCCAGGAACTGCGAACTCATCGGCGCGACGTACCTGCACGTTGTGATCAACACCGATGTCGAGATCAGCCGACTCATCCACGGCTGCGAACCGCTCGTCGAACAGTGGCAAGGGAACGTCGGTCAGCCGCTTCCCTATGACCCCGATCGCTTCGATCGCTGGGTCCGCCAAGGGCCGGTCGAGTGGGAGTTGCTGCGGCGATACGGCCGGGCGGTGCACGCGACGGTGCTCGAATGGCTCGATGTCTTGACAGAAGCGCAGCTGGCTATGCCCGTCGACATGACGCGTGCTGGCTTAGGAATGTGGCAGGGCCGCGACCTCTTCGTACTACACGGTTTTGAGCATCCACAGATGCATGGCGGCGAGATCGCCGTGCTGAAAGGCCTTCAGGGTGGCGTCGGTCACTTCGAGTCGGAGGAGTTTCGAGCGGCAGTCGAGGTCGTTGAGTACGACGTGTAGCAAACGCAGTCAAGAGTGCACATCTGCCGTGCCGTACTCGACTGACCGCCGCGCGAACGGGCATTCGGTGCGGCATTCGACTTCCGCTCAATACGAGACTTCGGGTATGCCGATCAACGATTCGATGATCGAGTCGCAGGGGTCTGCTTCGTCACGATGGCGGATCGGGATCGCGCTGTTGTGCGTCAGCGAGTTCCTGCTCCTCTTGATCGGCGGGCGCAATCATCGCGGCGCCGCTGACCGTCCCGCTGCTGTTCGTCGTCGTAGTGCGCCGACCAACGACGCCTTTCCGCACGATCGGCGCACTGCTCGCCGGTGCGACCGTCGGCGAGGTTGTCTGGGCGCTCACGTACGTAGCGGCCGACGATCGAAGCCGTGGATTTGGCTCCTTCCACTCTCGGCTGCGCTCGTCACCGCCATCGCTCTCCTGCGAATATCGTCACCGAGTATCCGCACGGACTGCACCGCCTGAGCTGCTCAGCTCTGCGCTCGATATGTCGCCCAGTAGGACGATCTGTTGCGCGTTCTCGTCATGTAACTCGCCATATGTGACGTGTCCCGTCACGTGGGCGTGGCGCCGGCGTGACCCCGAGAGCTTCGGCGTCAGGTGCCGGACGCAGCCGCCGTCCTTGCACGTGCCGCCGCTCGCATCTTGTACCGGCGTGAGCGGCTTCCAGTCGCCGGTCTGCCCGCTGGTGGGGTCGAACTCGACGAGCCGGAAGGCGTCGTCCGCGTCGTACTTGCCCTTGCAGAGCGACGCGATGTCGGTGGACACGAGATCGATCTTGCCGAACGAGTCGACCGTCTTCGTCCAGTTGGCGTTGGTGAGGTCCGTGCCGGTCTTCTCGGCGATCGTCCGGAACATGAACAGCTCGTTGCAGTAATCGATCACCGCGATGTAGAGCTCCTCGGTCTTGCCGTCGGGTCCCGGCGCGACCTCGTCCGGGCCCTTCACGGTCGTTCCGGTCGCCTTCTCGTAGATGTCGACGCACTGCTGCAACAGCTTGCTCTTGTTGTTCCAGCGCTCGGAATCGTCCGCCGATGGTACCGAGCATGCCGTCGTACGGGTTCGCGTGGTGCCGGCCGCGACGAGGTCCTGCCCCTGCTCGGCGGTCGACGACGCGTCGGTGATCAGCTGCACGTCCGGCATCTCGCTCTTCAGCTTCTGGACGAACTGCTTCGACGAGATGTTCAGGCCGACCATGAAGACCGTGTCGACGTTTTCGCTCTTCCACTTCTCGATGAAGCTGTCGAGCTGACCCTGTGCCGCGGAGGTGTCAGTGCCGCTGATCGTCAGCGTGGCAGTGGACCCGAGGTCTGCGCCCCGCGTCCTTCAGCGCGGGTGCAATGACGTTGTTGGCTCGATTCTCACCGTCGGAGTCCGCGAGGATCGCGACCGTCTTCCCCTTCAGCTTGTCCTGCTTGTCCAGCAAGTTGATGAGGATCGTCGCCGCGGCTTCCTTCGTCGTGTCGGGCGTCAGCATCAGCCCGGCCGGCGATTCGTCGATCCAGGGCTGCTCGAGCTCGTGGCCGATGTGGATGGTCTTGTCGTAGCACGTCAGCGCACGGCTCCACGTCGCCGCTGAAGTCGATGAACACGCCGAGCAGCCCCGAACGCCTCGTCGTTCCTCGGTCCAGGCACGTGCACAACACAGCCGCGCTCGGTTCTTGACCGGGATCGGCGGGTATCTTGCTTGATAGACGGGCATCGATCTCGCGCCCGTCGACACTACCGTTCTCGTTGATGTAGTCGACGAACACCTGCGCGGTCGCTCTGCTGATCGCCACGCGTGAAGTCGAACAAGTCTGCTTGATCGCGTCGTCGTCGACGACCACGATGCCGAGCTTGATCGAGTCGCCGTCACGCCGTGCGTCGAGACGTCCGCAGCTTCCCTCCGCCGCGGACATCTCGCCGTTCGTGTCCGTCGCGCCGCGCTCTCATCGTCGTCGCCGCCGCACGGTGAAGACAACGCCGCACGCGGTGACGGCGTAGACGACGCGCCGACGGCAATCGTTCAGTACCGCCTTCGTCCGTTCTGGTTCCCCGCAGTGGCCCGCGGGCCAAACTCTGTGACGCCGGTGGTCAGTTCATTTCGTACCCCTGTGCGAGCGTCCGTTGGTCGCAGGCGATTCGCTAAGGCTGCACGAACGTCGCGGACCGGCGTCGAGGGCCTTGCCAATCGCGGTCTTTCGGCACCGTCGGGTCGAACGGCGCCAGGCCGTAGGTGTCGTCGGCGTCGTACTTCCCCTGCGTGCAACGAGGCGTACTCGGTCGTCCACGATCCGATCGGGCCGAAGTTGACGACCGTGGATCCACTTGGCGTCGTTGAGGGTCTTGCCGACCTCGTTCGCGATGTCGAGAACATCGTCACCTCGAACGACACGCATCCTCGCCGTGCCGTAGATGTCGTTCCGCTTCCCGTTCGGCACCTTCACCACGTCATTGGGCAACGGCATCTCGATCCCGTGCTGCTTCTCGTAGATCGCCTTGCAGCACGTGTAGTGCGTCGCCCTCGAGTGCTCGAACCGATCTCGGCCTTCGGCGGTGATGATGCCGTCGTACGGGTTCGGCGCCTCGTGCCCGCCCGCACGTCGTCCTGACCCTCGCCGAGACGCGTCGTCGTGTCGGCGATCAGCTGCACGTCCGGCATCTTGTCCTTGCAGCTTCTGCACGAACTGCTTGGCCGACGCGGTCTACCCGACATGAACACCGCGTCGACGCCCTCGGTCTTCCACTTCTCGATGAAGCTGTCGAGCTGCGCCTGGGCGGTGGTCGTGTCGCCGCCGTTGATGATGGAGAGCAGCGCCGTCGATCCGGTCTTGACGCCGAGGTCCTTCAACCCGGCTCGATCGCCTTCTTCACCACTTCGCTCACCTTGGTGTCGCCGAGCACCGCGACGGTCTTGCCCTCGAGGGTCTTCTGCTTCTTCGCCAACGCGAGCAGGATCCCGACAGCTTCGCTCGGCGGTGACTGCCCGGCGTCACGATCGAGCCCGGTGGCGAGCGGTCGATCATCGCCTGCGTGAGGTCGAACGTCATCAGCACGCGTCTTGTGCTGCTTCGCGATGCAGGTCTGGGCGTCGCCGGAGAAGTCGACGAACGTGCCGAGCACCGCGAACACCTTGTCGTCCTCGGTGAACGCGGTGCAGGCGGTGAGGATCTCCGAGTTGGTGAGCGGGCAGATAGTCCTTGAAGACGGGCACGATCTTGCGGCCGTTGACGCCGCCCTTGTCGTTGATGTCCTTGATGAACGCCTCGTAGATGGCCTGCTGACCTTCACGCGGATCGCTGTCGGTGTACTGCTTGATGCACTCGAAGTCGACGAGCGAGACGCCGAGCTTGATCTCTGTCGGTGACGCCGGTGCCGACTCCGGCGCCGTCGGCCGGCTTGGCGTCCCGTCCGCCGTCGTCGGCGCGGTGCTGTCGTCGTCGCACTCCCGCACGCCGCCGACGCCTCGTCCCGACACGCCACCCCGACACGCGCATCGCGAGCACGACTCCGCCGCCTCGCGCGTTCTCGGACGTCCGCACCGTTCACGACCGAGGGCGACGAGCTCCACGAGGTCGTCGGACCAGTGGTCGACGGTGCCGTCGGGCATCACGAGCACGCGGTCGGGCTCGAGCTCGGTCACGAACTCCGTGTCGTGACTCACGAGCACCATCGCGCCCTTCCACGTGCGCAAGCGCGGCGCCGATCGCGGCGCGTGACGGCGGGTCGAGGTTGTTGGTGGGCTCGTCGAGCAGCAGCAGGTTGTGCGTGCCGGCCACGAGCATCGTGAGCGCGAGCTTGGTCTTCTCGCCGCCCGAGAGCGTGCTCGCGTCCTGGAACACGATCTCGCCGTGCAGGCCGAACATCCCGAGCAGCGACCGCGGAGGTACTGGTCGGGCTCGGCTGGCTCACGTCGCGCATGTGCTCGAGCACGTTGCGGCCCGGCGCTGATGCCCTCGTGCTCCTGCGCGTAGTAGCCGAGCGACACCTGATGGCCGAGCGCGCACCGTGCCGAGGTCGGCTTCGAGCTCGCCGACGAGCGTCTTGAGCAGCGTGGTCTTCCCCGCGCCGTTGAGGCCGAGCACGAGCATGCGCTCGCCGCGGCCGACGTCGAAGGTCACGTCTTCGAACACGGTCTTGGGGCCGAACGCCTTGGCGAGGTCGGCGACCTCGAGCGCGACGCTCCGCCGCGCGGCGGCTCGGGCAGCCGCACGCGCACCTTGCGCTCGGCGCGCGGCCGCGGTCACCTTGTTCGGCCGTGAGCTTCTCGACGCGGTGGTCGAGCGTCTTGGCGGTGCGGGCTCGCTTCTCGGTCTGGCCGCGCATCGAGTTGGCGAGCGCCTTCAGCCGGTCGATCTCGCTCGTCTGGCGCGCCGCGAGCTTGGTCCGGCGCTGCGCGTCGTCCTCGCGCGCGACGAGGTACTGCGAGTAGGTGCCGCGGTACTCGACGAGCTCGCCCTCGTCGATGTGCAACACGCGCGTGATCGACTGGTCGAGCAGCTCGAGGTCGTGACTGATCACGAGCAGGCCGCCGCGGTACGACCGCAGGAACTGCATCAGCCACTGCTTGGCGTCGATGTCGAGGTGGTTCGTCGGCTCGTCGAGCAGCAGCAGATCGCTGCCGGCGAACAGGATGCCGCGTGAGCTCGACGCGCCGGCGCTCACCACCCGAGAGCGCGGTGATCGGAAGGTCGAGCCGATCGGCCCCGAGCCCGAGCCCGGCCGCGATGCGCCGGACCTCGGAGTCGGCGGCGTAGCCGCCGGCGTTGCGGAACGCGTCCTCGGCGTCGCTGTACCGCGCACGTTCCGCGGCGACGGGTCGTCGGCCATCTGCGATGCAGCTCGTCGAGCCTCCGGCGCCGCCGCGTCGAGCCACGGCGCCGACAGCACGTGCGCGAGCGCGGTTCCGTCGAGACCGGTGCCACGCGGCGACGGGTCCTGCGAAGGTATCCGACCGCGCTCGGGCGCGAGCACGACCCGCCGGCCGGCGGCCGCTTCGCCCGAGAGCACCTTCAGCAGCGAGGTCTTGCCGACGCCGTTGCGGCCGACGAGACCGACCTTGTCGCCGGCGCGCAGCGAGAACGAGGCGCCGGTCAACGTGAACCGGCCACCTAC
>CAWEPM010000014.1:0-55473 GCA_963810895.1 uncultured Actinomycetota bacterium | reverse complement strand
TTCACGTGAAACAGGCCCTCCGGGAAATGCTTGGCGACACCAGTCCTAGCTGGATGCCCCTGGCGACAAGACGTCCATGATGCGGTTCAGGTCTTCGACGCTGGCGAACTCAATGCTGACACGTCCCTTGCGGGCACCGAGCGAGATCTTGACGTTGGTGTCAAGGCGGTCAGACAGCGACGAAGCCAGGTAGTCCAGCCGTTCGTGGCGTGCCCCCGGCCGCGGGATGTTGTTCTTGGCCGGCGAAGCGGGACTCTGGTACAACGTCACGGCCTCTTCGGTCGCCCGGACCGACATACCCTCTGAGACGATCTTCTGTGCGAGCCGCTCCATCGCCGCGGCATCCGGGAGGGCCAGCAACGCACGGGCGTGGCCTGCCGAGATGACGTTCGCCGCCACCCGCCGCTGAACCAGCGGGGGAAGCTTCAGCAGCCGCAGGGTGTTGGACACCTGGGGCCGCGAACGTCCAATCCTGTCTGCCAGCTGCTCATGCGTAGTTCCGAAGTCTTCAAGAAGCTGCTGGTAGGCCGCAGCCTCTTCAAGCGGGTTCAGCTGGCTGCGGTGCAAGTTCTCCAACAGGGCATCGCGCAGGAGGTCGTCATCGGTGGTGTCACGGACAATCGCGGGGATGGTTTCCAGGCCTGCGGCCTGCACTGCCCGCCAGCGCCGTTCACCCATGACGAGCTCATAGGGTTCGCCACCTTCTTCGGTTGAAGTACGGACCACAATTGGCTGGAGGACGCCGATTTCACGCACGGAGTGCACCAGCTCCGCCATGTCGTCCTCATCGAAGACAGAACGGGGCTGTTTGCGGTTGGGATGAATGTCAGTGACCGGAATTTCGGCAAACCTGACACCGGGCACGTCCACGAGTTCAACACCGTCGTCCTCAACGGACTCGGGGGCGGAATCAAACGTCAACTGCTCGCCGGCATCGGACGCGGCCGGCTTGGCAGCAGGCGACGCCTTCGGGGCGGCCGTCTTCCGGGCGGGCGCCTTCTTGGTCACCGAGGCAGCCGCGTCAGCGCCGTCCGCGTCAGGGCCAGCAGCAGCGGACGCGGACGCATCAGATGAGTCGCCGGCCTTGCCAGTGGCAGACCGTGCCGGCTTGCCGGCAGCGGACAGGGTCTCCTCTGACTGCGTCGCCTTCGACTGCGAGGCGGGAATGTCCAGGAGAGTCTCGGCGTCGGGAGTCTTCTTCCGGGCTTCGGGAAAGAAGAGGTCCACGGGCCGGGACGGAGCAGCACCATTTCCGGAGGCGTTAGCCGAGGCGGAACTTGGAATGAGTGCGCCAAGTCCACGGCCGAGGCCGCGTCGCTTATCGCTCATGGATAAATCCCTCCAGTGGAAGAGCCGGGATTCACCTGGCTCTGGCTAGTGCAATTTTCGAAAAAATTCTAACGTTCAGCGATTTCCGCTGCGGCTTCCAGATAGGACAGGGCACCGCTGGAAGAAGGATCGTACGTCATGACAGTCTGCTGGTAACTCGGCGCTTCGGAAATACGTACCGACCTCGGCACCACGGCCCCGAGCACCTGCTGCGGGAAGTGCTCGCGGACTTCGGCTGCCACCTGGGCGGCCAGGTTGGTGCGGCCGTCGTACATGGTCAGGAGAATCGTGGAGACAACCAGATCAGCGTTCAGATGCTTCTGGATCATCTCGATGTTCTTCAGGAGCTGGCTCAGGCCTTCGAGGGCGTAGTACTCGCACTGGATGGGGATGAGGACTTCGTTGGCCGCACAGAAGGCATTCACCGTCAGGAGCCCGAGGCTCGGTGGGCAGTCAATGAAGATGTAGTCCAGCCGCTCCTCGCCGTTCTTGGCGCGCTCCTTGGAGTACACATCGATCGCGCGTCGCAACCGCTGCTCGCGGGCCACCAGGCTGACGAGTTCGATTTCGGCGCCGGCAAGGTGGATGGTGGCGGGGGCGCAGATCAGATTGTCGATGTCGGGGCACGGGGCCACGACGTCCTTCAACGGGATGTCGTTGATCAGGACATCGTAGATGCTGTCGACGTCGGCGTGGTGTTCAATTCCCAGGGCCGTCGAGGCGTTCCCCTGGGGATCGATATCGATCACGAGCACGTTCAGGCCGGCGGCCGCCAGCGCGGCGGCGATGTTGACGGTGGTCGTCGTCTTGCCGACGCCACCCTTCTGGTTGGAGACAGTGAAGATTCGGGTCTTTTCCGGCTTCGGCAGCTCCCGGCCGAGCAGCCGCTCGCGGCGCTTGTTCTCGTGCGCGAGCTCCCGGGCGATGGGGCTGGAATCGTCGATGGAATCCAGTACGTTCCCGGTGTGCGGAAAAGA
The DNA here is from genome assembly GCA_963810895.1 of uncultured Actinomycetota bacterium. Classification (GTDB taxonomy): domain Bacteria; phylum Actinomycetota; class Actinomycetes; order Actinomycetales; family Micrococcaceae; genus Arthrobacter. The sequence goes on along the minus strand of CAWEPM010000014.1, from coordinate 53,167 downwards.
CGTTTCACGTGAAACACCGGCCATGCCAGTGGCCCTTACAACCGAAGCCGTGTGATTTCCGGAGTAGTCATGAGCGACTGCAGGAGCCGTAAACGCCCGTGCGGACCCCAGGGACACAAACGGCGGGATCCGTTGTGTGGAGGCTTCGCTACTGCTCACTATGACACGCTCACTCTCATTCGGCTTTTACTGCCGGTTACTAGCCTAACCTCTTCCCCTCAGACTCCCCGGGCACCGGGGCCGGTGCTAGGTAATCTTTTGAGGCTTGTTCACTACGATTCGGACCACGGTGGTGGGTTCTTCGAGCAGGTCTTCACCCACCACCACCACGGACGTCTCAATGCCGCCCAGCTTGCGGATGACCTTGGCGGCCTTTTCGATTTCCTCGCCGGCGCTGCGTCCCTTGATGGCAACAACTTCGCCCTTGCCCGCCAGGAGCGGAATGGTCAGTCCGGCGAGGTTGGACAGCGCAGATACCGCGCGGGCCGTGACGACGTCGGCGTTCACCAGACCCACCGCAAGTTCCGCACGGGTGCGCATGATCGTGACGTTCTCGAGCCCAAGATCATCCACGACCTCCTGGAGCCAGATGACCCGGCGTTCCAGCGGTTCGATCAAGGTCAGCTCAAGGTCCGGCCGGGCGATCGCCAGGCACAGGCCGGGCAGACCGGCGCCGCTGCCGACGTCGGCGACATGGCTTCCGTGGGCAATCTGGCTCTCGATGACGGCACAGTTGAGCACGTGCCGGCTCCATAGCCGCGGCACTTCGCGGGGGCCGATCAGGCCCCGTTCGGTCCCGGACGTCGCCAGGTGCTCGACGTAGCGCTTCGCCAGTTCCAGGCGGTCACCGAAGATGGACTCTGCTGCCTTGAGTTCGGGCGCGGTAATTTCAACCATCAAGCTAGTCAACGGTTCAGTCTGCGGAAACTACGATGTGCCGGTCGGCGCCTTCGCCTTCGGACTCGCTCACGAGCCCCAAATCGGCGACGGCGTCGTGCACGATCTTGCGCTCGTAGGCGCTCATCGGAGCAAGGGCGACAGCCTCGCCGGAGTCCTTGACCGCGGCGACAGCGTCTTCTGCGATCTTCTGCAGGTCGCCGGCACGCTCAGCGCGGTAACCGTTGATGTCCAGCACCAGGCGGGACCGGTTCTCCGTCGCGGACAGTACGGCAAGCCGCGTCAGCTCCTGGAGCGCCTCAAGGACTTCGCCGTCACGGCCGACCAGGCTTTCCAGCCCGGCCGATTCTTCTTCGGCCACGATCGAGATGTAGGTGCGCCCGTTGCGGACCTCGATGTCGATGTCGCCGTCGATGTCCGCAATGTCCAGCAGTTCCTCGAGGTAGTCCGCAGCAACGTCGCCTTCTTCTTCGAGGCGGCTTGCGGAAACACTCTTGACGGGGCTGTTCCCCTCGGGTGACGCGTCGTGGGATGCCTCCTGGGCGTCGTCCCGGTCCTCGTCAAACTCGGCGGAAATAGCGTGTTCGGTGCTCTCGGCGGACATTACTTCCTCTTCCTGTTTTTACGTTGCGGCTGGACGCGCTGGGTCTTCGCTTCGACGGCGGCGGCAGCGGCGGCCTCGGCCGCCTCGGCGTCGACCTTCTTGCCGCCCAGGAGGGGCAGGGCGGGCAGGCCCTTGGCGGCGCGGCGCTCGGCGAGGGCCTTGGCGGCCGGCGATCCGGGCGTAGGCATCCGGCGGATGACGAAGAACTGCTGCCCCATGGTCCAGAGGTTGGTGGTGGTCCAGTAGATCAGGACGCCGATGGGGAAGTTGATGCCGCCGACGCCGAAGACGACCGGCAGGATGTACAGCATCATTTTCTGCTGGCGCATGAACGGGCTGGCCAGGGCCTCTTCGGACATGTTCTTGGCCATGATCTGTTTCTGCGTGATGAACTGCGAGGCCGTCATGGCCAGGATCATCACGATGGAGAGGATCCACACCGCCGTTTGATTGCCGCCGCCGCCGTGGAGCAGCGACGCGGACAGCGGGGCACCGAAAATCGTGGACTGGTCGAACTGCACGACCTGTTCGTGGCTCATGGCGCCGATGCCCTGGCCGCTGGTGGCCGCCGCGGTAATGCCGGAGAGGACCTGGAAGAGCGCGAAGAAGAACGGCATCTGGATCAGCATGGGCAGGCAGGCCGAGAACGGGTTGGTGCCGTGCTTCTTGTACAGGGCCATCTGCTCCTGCGCCATGGCCTGGCGGGACAGCTGGTCGGTCTTGCCCTTGTACTTGTCCTGGAGCTTCTTCAGGTCCGGCTGCAGCAGCTGCATCCCGCGCTGGGCCTTGATCTGCTTGACGAAGACGGGAATCAGGGCGGCGCGGATCACCAGCACCAGCCCGATGATGGCAAAGGTCCACGTCCAGCCACTGGCCGCCGGCATGCCGATGGCGCTCAGGCCGTCGTGGAACCCCACCATGATGGCTGAGACCAGCCATTTGAAGGGGGCCAGGATTGTTCCAAAGATGTCCATACGATATCCCTATTCGTCAGGCCGCAGAGCGGCCTTCTCCATCAGTCTGAGCAGCCAAGTACTTGTCCGGATTGTTCAGCACAACAATTGTGGGGGTGCGGTCGGCGGGCCACTCCCGTTGCCCGGCGGGGACATGGTCCACACCGCCGGCATTCCATGGATGGCAGCGCAACAGGCGCCTTGCGGCCAGCCAGCTGCCTTTCACGGCACCGTGCACCGTGATCGCCTCAAGGGCATAGGCCGAACAGCTGGGGAAAAAACGGCACACCTGGCCGTACAGCGGCGAGACCACCTTGCGGTAGGCCATCAGCAGCAGGATGAGGATGTTGCGGGGCAGGTTCCAGACCACCGTGCCCAACCGGCGCAGTGCCGATCCGAGACTCGCAACGCTTAGGTGGGGGACGACGGCGGCAGTTGAGTTACGCACGCGGGGTCCCTTCCTGTGTTGTCTCGTAAGAACCTGATGAAGCAGCCTTCGGAAGGCGGGTGCCCAGCCGTTTCATGGTTGTCTCCAAGGCGGCGTCATAGTCGGCGAGCAGCTGGTCCCAGCTGGCCCCCGCCGCGGCGGGCAGTGCCCGGACCACGATGGCGAACCCGCTGCCGTATTTCTGCAACGACAATGCACCGGCTTCTCTCAGTCTCCTCTTAACGAGGTTCCTGACGACAGCGTTCCCGACACTCTTGGAAACGATGAATCCGATCCGGCTTGGTTCATCGGCAGCGATAGCTGCCGTATATAACACTACGTTCCGGCGTCCATTGCGGACACCGGAACGTACAGTTGTTGAAAAATCGGTTGATGTCCGCAGACGGTTCCTGGTGGCTAGCACCGTTAAACTCGCACAGGGATGTGGACCGACGAGTCAGTTATTTAGGCCGACAGTTCGGTGCGGCCCTTGCCACGACGGGCTGCCAGGATGGCGCGGCCGGCACGGGTACGCATACGAAGGCGGAAGCCGTGCTTCTTGGCTCGACGGCGGTTATTCGGCTGAAAAGTCCGCTTGCTCACGTTAGTTACTCCAGTGGATCAAAGGTGCGCCCACCCGATCAAGGGGGAAGAACTGGCCGACGCTAAGTTTTGTATGTTCCGCTTCCCTCGACTCGCACGGCGCGGGGCGTCGGGAGAGATTCAAATGAGGCGAAAAGCGTACACATGGGACTTCACAACGTTAGGGCTTGCCGACCTCTCGAGTCAAACCGGGGGTCGCTCCGCACGCTTTCCCCAGCTGTGGCTAACTGCCTCCACAGCCTGTGGATGAGCCCGGTCACAGGCCCCGTTTGAGAACCACAACGGTGTAATTATCCACAGGACTCAACCCAGCTATCTTCTAGCGTTTTCATCCCCTACAGTGTCTCAGTAACCCCTTATCCACGGACTGTGCATAACCCTGTGGATTAAGCCGGGCCGGTGCACTGCTCCGGGCCGTGTGGATGCACGTAATGCAGGCCAGCAAGTTTGAGGAACTGATTGATGACAGTAGACGAAGCCAACCAAGCCAACACTGTCGGAAGTTCCTGGCGGCGGGTTGTGAGCCTTCTGGAGAACGACCACCGTGTGTCTCCCCGGCAGCGCGGCTTCGTCATCCTCGCCCAGGCACAGGGCCTGATCGGTTCCACCCTTCTGGTGGCCGTCCCCAACGAGCTCACCCGGGAAGTCCTCCAGACCCAGGTCAAGGAAGCCCTCGACGACGCCCTCCGGAGCGTCTTCTCCGACGAGATCCGCTGCGCGATCGACGTCGACACCGACCTGGTGCCGCTGCACACTGAACCCGAGCCCGCCGTCGAACTTTCCCTCGTCGCCGATCCGACCGTCGAGTCGAAGCCGCAGCCGATGCTGCCGAGCACCTCGCACGAATTCGGCCGCCTCAACCCGAAGTACGTCTTCGACACCTTCGTGATCGGATCCTCCAACCGGTTCGCCCACGCGGCCGCCGTGGCTGTGGCGGAGGCGCCGGCGAAGGCCTACAACCCGCTGTTCATCTACGGCGACTCCGGACTCGGCAAGACCCACCTGCTTCACGCGATCGGCCACTATGCGCGCCGGCTCTACAGCGGGATCCGGGTCCGGTACGTCAACTCCGAGGAATTCACCAACGACTTCATCAACTCCATCCGCGACGATGAAGGCACCAGCTTCAAGACCACGTACCGCAACGTGGACGTGCTGCTGATCGACGACATCCAGTTCCTGGCCGGCAAGGACCGGACGCTGGAGGAGTTCTTCCACACGTTCAATGCGCTGCACAACAACAACAAGCAAGTGGTCATCACCTCCGACCAGCCGCCGAAGCTGCTCGCCGGCTTCGAGGACCGGATGAAGTCGCGCTTCGAGTGGGGCCTGCTGACCGATATCCAGCCGCCGGAACTGGAGACCCGCATCGCGATTCTCCGGAAGAAGGCCCTCAGCGAGGGCCTCTCCGCCCCGGATGATGCCCTCGAATACATCGCGTCGAAGATCTCGAGCAACATCCGCGAGCTTGAGGGAGCCCTCATCCGCGTCACGGCCTTCGCCAGCCTGAACCGGCAGCCGGTGGACGTGGCCCTGGCCGAGATGGTGCTCAAGGACCTCATCACCGACGACGGTGCCCAGGAAATCACCTCGGCCCAGATCCTCACGCAGACGGCCGACTACTTCAAGCTCAGCATGGAGGAGCTCTGCAGCAAGTCGCGGACCCGCACGCTGGTGACCGCACGGCAGATCGCGATGTACCTGTGCCGGGAGCTCACGGACATGTCCCTGCCCAAGATCGGCCAGGAGCTGGGCGGCCGCGACCACACCACGGTCATCCACGCCGACCGCAAGATCCGCGAACTGATGGCCGAGCGCCGGGTCATCTACAACCAGGTGACCGAGCTGACCAACCGGATCAAGCAGCAGCAGCGCAATTCCTGAGCCAACCGGCGGCGCACTCCTACCTTATTAACAGGGGGCTGTGGACAACCCTGTGGATACTTAAGGGGACAACCGCGGTTAATGGGCTTAAAACCCTTAAGGCGCCTGTGGATCGGCGAAGCGGCCAAAAATCTTGTCCCCATCCACACCCTGTTTAAAACCTGCTCCACCCACAGTCCATGAACAGGGCTTAACCGCGGATTCGCACGGCGAGATCGAGTTATCCACAGTTTCCACAGCAGTTATTAACACTACTAATCCCAAGAAAATGAAATTCCCTCAAATAACAATCTCGTTCCGCCTCCCCACAGCGCCCAGGCCCGTTCCGGACCGGCGCAGGAGACCGGCCCCGCGAACAACACTCGTGTAAGCCGGGGATGGGAGAAACGCTCACCTTGGGGCTAAGCTGTCTGCAGTGCGTCCGTCCCGGACATCTTTTGTGGTTCCCTACCGGTCCATGAAGCCCGGGAAGGGCGGACCATTCCCTCGTTGACGGAGTTCGGCAGTCCTGCCGGGGTCCGTGGCAGCTTGACGAGTTTTAGCGATTTTCAGCACTAACAGCAGCAATGAAAGGCGGCACCCTTCCGTGAAGTTCAGAGTCGAACGGGACGTCCTGGCAGAAGCCGTGACATGGACCGCCCGGTCGTTGTCTCCGCGGCCGCCCGTTCCCGTACTTTCAGGCCTGCTCCTGAAGGCTGAAGCCGGTACCGTCAGCCTCTCGAGCTTCGATTACGAGACCTCCGCAAGGCTCGAAATCCCTGCTGACATCAGCGCCGAAGGAACCATCCTGGTGTCCGGACGCCTGCTCGCGGACATCTGCCGCAGCCTGCCCTCCGCCCCCGTCGAGGTCGAAACCGACGGCAACAAAGTGACACTCACGTGCCGCCGAAGCAGCTTCCACCTGGCCACGATGCCCGAGGCCGAATACCCGCCGCTTCCGGCCCTGCCCACGATTAGCGGCACCGTTCCCGGCGATTCGTTCGCCCAGGCGGTATCCCAGGTGATCATCGCGGCCAGCAAGGACGACACCCTGCCGATCCTGACCGGCGTACGGATGGAGATCGAGGACGATCTCATCACGCTCCTGGCCACCGACCGCTACCGCCTGGCCATGCGGGAAGTCCCGTGGAAGCCTGCGACTCCCGGCATCTCCACGAGTGCCCTGGTCAAGGCCAAGACCCTCAACGAAGTGGCAAAAACGCTCGGCAGCAGCGGCGACATCAACATTGCCCTCGCCGACGACGACAGCCGGCTGATCGGTTTCGAGAGCGGCGGCAGGACCACCACGTCCCTCCTGGTGGACGGCGACTACCCGAAGATCCGTTCGCTCTTCCCGGACTCCACCCCCATCCACGCCACCGTGCAGACCCAGGAACTGGTCGAGGCCGTGCGCCGTGTCTCGCTCGTCGCCGAACGGAACACCCCCGTCCGGCTCGCCTTCACGCAGGGCCAGCTGCACCTGGATGCCGGCACCGGTGAGGACGCCCAGGCTTCCGAAGAGCTCGAAGCCCAGCTGTCCGGTGAGGACATCACGGTGGCCTTCAACCCGCACTACCTGATCGAGGGCCTGAGCGTCATCGAAACCAAGTTCGTGCGTTTCTCCTTCACCACCGCGCCGAAGCCGGCCATGATCACGGCCCAGCAGGACGCCGAAGGCGAGGACCAGGGCGACTACCGCTACCTCGTCATGCCTGTCCGGCTGCCCAACTAGCTGACAGATGCGGGCCGTTTTGACCCCTCAAAACGGCCACAACTGCGAGTCAGTTGGGTGACGCCACCTCGAAGTACCCCAGCGCAGAAAAGAGTTCATCCCGTGCACATCGGACTAATCGGCCTTGGAAAAATGGGCTTCAACATGCGCGAACGCCTGCGCAACGGCGGGATCGAAGTCACCGGTTTTGACCGGAACCCGGACGTTACCGACGTCGCCACCGTGGACGAACTCATCGCCGCCGTTCCGGCTCCGCGCATCGTCTGGGTCATGGTCCCCTCGGGCGACATCACCGACGCCGTGATCACCGAACTCGGCAACAAGCTCGACGCCGGCGACCTCGTGATCGACGGCGGCAACTCCCGGTTCACCGAAGACCAGAAGCACGGCGCGGCGCTGGCCGCCAAGGGAATCCGCTTTGCCGACTGCGGCGTCTCCGGCGGAGTCTGGGGCCTCCAGAACGGCTACGGCCTCATGGCGGGCGGCGATGCCGAGGATATTGAACGGGCCCTCCCCGTCTTCGACGCACTCCGCCCCGCCGGCGAACGCGCCGACAGCTTCGTGCACGTGGGCGGCATCGGTGCCGGCCACTACGCCAAGATGGTCCACAACGGGATCGAATACGGCCTGATGCAGGCCTACGCGGAGGGCTACGAACTCCTGGCCGCGAAGGACATCGTCGCCGATCTTCCCGGCACCTTCCGCGCCTGGCAAAAGGGCACCGTTGTCCGCTCCTGGCTCCTGGACCTCATGGTCAAGGCCCTCGACGAGGATCCCGGACTGGAATCGATCTCCGACTACGTCGAGGATTCGGGCGAAGGCCGCTGGACCGTCGAGGAAGCGATCGCCAACGCCGTGCCCGCACCGGCGATCACGGCTGCGCTGTTCGCCAGGTTCTCCTCCCGCGAGGACAACTCGCCGGCCATGAAGATGGTGTCCGCGCTGCGCCACCAGTTCGGCGGCCACGCGACCCGGCCGGCCAAGTAATCCTGCCCGTGAGGTCCTGAATCCCGCGTGTACCTAGAAAAGCTCTCGCTCACCGATTTCCGCAGCTACGCCCAGGTTGATCTCAGCCTTGAGCCCGGGGTCACCGTCCTGGTGGGGTCCAACGGCATCGGCAAGACCAACCTGATGGAAGCGATCGGGTACCTGGCCACGCTGAACTCGCACCGGGTGAGCACGGACGCGCCCCTGCTGCGGTTCGGCACCGAGCGGGCGATGATCCGGGCCAAGCTGGTCCGCGGCGAGCAGGCCACCGTGCTGGAACTGGAAATCAACGCGTCCCGGGCCAATCGCGGACGGATCAACCGCAGCAATCCGGTCCGCGCCCGGGACCTGCTCGGCATTTGCCAGACAGTGCTCTTCGCCCCGGAAGACCTGGCGCTGGTCAAGGGTGATCCGTCCAACCGCCGCCGGTTCCTGGACGAACTCCTGGTCAGCCTCATGCCGCGCCACGCCGCGACCAGGAGCGACTACGACCGCGTTTTGAAACAGCGGAACGCGCTGCTGAAGTCCGGACGGACCGGCAAATTCACCGCCGGCCATGAGGCGACACTCGATGTCTGGGACCAGCACATGGCCCGGGCCGGGGCCGAACTGCTGCATGCGCGCCTGGAGTTGGTGGACCGTCTGCAGCCGCACCTGCGAAACGCCTATGCCCAGCTCACCGACGGCTCCAAGGAAGCGTCCGCGGTCTACCGTTCCACGCTGCAGGACATCCTGGACGATGACGGCGCCGCCGCGGACTCCGGTGCGGCCGCACCCGCGGAGGACCTGCGCCTGCTCTCCGTCGAGCAGCTCACGGACCGCTACATCCAGGCCTTTGCCGCAGCACGCCGCAAGGAACTGGAACGGGGAATCTCGCTGGTGGGACCGCACCGCGACGAGCTTGAGCTCGTGCTGGGATCGGCGCCGGCCAAGGGCTACGCCTCGCACGGCGAAACCTGGTCCATGTGCCTGTCCCTGCGCCTGGCCTCGTACTACGTCATGCTCGACGACGCCCGCACCGGCGGGTCGCCGCCGATCCTGATCCTGGACGACGTTTTTGCCGAGCTGGACGTCCAGCGGCGGCGTAAACTGGCCGCAATAGTATCCGGCGCCGAGCAAGTGCTGGTCACTGCCGCCGTCGAGGACGATATCCCGGCGGAGTTGACCGGACGGCGGGTGAAGGTCATCCCGGGAGGAATCGATGAGCAGGACAATCGATGAATAAGGATACCGACGGCGGCCTGCAGCCGGGCCGCGACCCCGACGACATCGATGCTGCCCAGGCCGCCCTGAACAGGATGCGCGACGCCGCCGCGGCCCGGGGCGAAATCCGGCGGGCTGTCCCGCGCTCCGGTGCCGCCGCCCAGAAACCCGCCCGCAGCGCGCGCGGAACCCGCGGGTTCTCGCAATTCCACGGCACGGGCCGGGATCCGCTCGGTTTGGGAAAGGTCGTGGGACGCCTCGTGGCCGAACGCGGCTGGAGCTCGCCCGTGGCCGTCGGCTCCGTGATGGCGCAGTGGGCCGTGCTGGTGGGGCCGGAAATCTCGGCCCACTGCACCCCGGAGAGTTTCACGGACACCACCTTGCATGTGCGGACCGATTCCACGGCGTGGGCAACCCAGCTGCGGCTGCTGAGCAGCAGCCTGCTGGAAAAATTCCGCACCGAACTCGGCGACGGCGTTGTCACCAGCATTCAGGTGCTCGGACCGGCCGCGCCGAGCTGGCGCAAGGGCCTCCGGACGGTCAACGGCCGCGGGCCCCGCGACACGTACGGATAGCCCCGGCGGCCGGCGCCGGCCGCCGGATCTGAAGCACTTCTTGCAAAAAACCTTGAAAAATCCGCAAACGGCGTGTAGGGCGCTCGAACGCCCCGGAGCCGTATAGGCACCTTAGGGCTGGACCCCGGATGCCTTGCAGGGGGAGCCAGCGGCCTCCCAGCGGCACTTTCCCGCCCGTTTGGCGCCCTGGAATGCGGGTTTAGGCCCTATAACACGATAGAATCGTTGAAGATAACTGGGCGCCGGTGAAACGTCGACTGAGTCCGTTTCCGACGCAATTTCAGCGTGCGGGGGACGGGCCCTCAAGTCAGCGAAGCATCCTGCGCCATCAGTGACGTGCCTGTTGGCTGGAGCCCTTTCCACGGAAGAGGCAAGGGCCGGCCTTCAACGAACATAGAGGAGTCGAAAGCGCCTGTGGCTAACGACAATGCAGAGATCCCGGCAGTGGAAGACGTAGCGGAAGCGGTAGCGGGGGAAGCGCCGGTAGCGGCGTCGTCCGGGACCGGGACAACGCACGAATACGGCGCCAGCGACATCACGGTCCTTGAAGGCTTGGAGGCGGTCCGGAAGCGTCCGGGCATGTACATCGGTTCCACCGGCCCCCGCGGCCTGCACCACCTCGTCTACGAAGTGGTGGACAACTCGGTTGATGAGGCATTGGCCGGCTACTGCACCCACATCGAAATCGTGCTGCAGGCCGATGGCGGCGTCAAAGTCGTGGACAACGGCCGCGGCATCCCGGTTGACATGCACCCGACGGAGCACAAGCCCACGGTGGAAGTCGTGATGACCATCCTGCACGCCGGCGGCAAGTTCGGCGGCGGGGGCTACGCGGTCTCGGGCGGCCTGCACGGCGTCGGCATCTCGGTGGTCAACGCGCTCTCCAGCAGGGTCGACACCGAAGTCCGCCGGCAGGGCCACGTCTGGCGGATGTCCTTCGCCGACGGCGGCAAGCCGCAGGGCGGCCTGGTCCAGGGCGAGGAGGCCACCGAGACCGGCACCACGCAGACGTTCTACCCCGATGCCACCATCTTCGAGAGCACCTACTTCGACTTCGAAACACTGCGTGCCCGCTTCCAGCAGATGGCCTTCCTGAACAAGGGACTGCGCATCACGCTGACCGACGAGCGCCGCGCTCCGGAGGAACCGTCCGAGGACGACGACCTGGACCTGGACACCGTCCCCACCGAAGGCGAAATCCCCGCGGAATTCCACACCGTGGTCTACCAGTACGACGACGGCCTGCTGGACTACGTCAAGCACCTGAACTCCGGCAAGAAGGTTGATGTGGTCCACGAGGACGTCATCGCCTTCGAGACCGAGGACACGGAACGGCACATTGCCCTGGAAATGGCGATGCAGTGGACCAACGCGTACTCCGAGAGCGTCCACACCTACGCCAACACGATCAACACGCACGAGGGTGGCACCCACGAAGAGGGCTTCCGCGCCGCGATGACCTCACTCATCAACCGCTATGCGCGGGAGAAGAACATCATCAAGGAAAAGGAAGACAACCTCACCGGAGACGACATCCGCGAGGGCCTGACGGCAGTCATTTCCGTGAAGCTCTCCGAACCGCAGTTCGAGGGCCAGACCAAGACCAAGCTCGGCAACTCCGAGGTCAAGGGCTTTGTCCAGCGGGTTGTCACCGACGGCCTGGGCGACTGGCTCGAGCGCAACCCCGGCCCCGCCCGGGACGTCATCCGCAAGGCCATCTCGGCCGCCCAGGCGCGCATGGCCGCGCGGAAGGCCCGCGACAACGCCCGCCGCAAGAGCCCGCTGGAATCCTTCGGCATGCCCGGCAAGCTCTCCGACTGCTCCTCGAAGAACCCGGAAAAGTGCGAGGTCTACATCGTGGAGGGTGACTCGGCCGGCGGCTCCGCCAAGCGCGGCCGCAACCCGGAGACCCAGGCCATCCTGCCGCTGCGCGGCAAGATCCTGAACGTGGAACGGGCCCGCCTGGACAAGGCGCTCGGCAATGCCGAGGTCCAGTCCATGATCACGGCCTTCGGCACCGGCATCGGCGAGGACTTCGACATCGCCAAGCTGCGGTACCACAAGATCGTGCTCATGGCCGATGCCGACGTCGACGGCCAGCACATCACCACGCTGCTGATGACACTGCTGTTCCGCTACATGCGCCCGCTGATCGAAAACGGCTACGTCTACCTCGCGCAGCCGCCGCTGTACCGGATCAAGTGGTCCAATGCGCCGCACGATTACGTCTACAGCGACCGTGAACGCGACGCGAAGCTGCTCTCGGGCCAGGCCGCCGGCCGCCGCATCCCCAAGGACAACGGCATCCAGCGCTACAAGGGCCTCGGCGAGATGGACTACACGGAACTGTGGGACACCACCATGGACCCGGACCACCGGACCCTGCTGCAGGTGACGATGGACGACGCCCTGGCGGCGGACCAGATCTTCTCCGTCCTGATGGGCGAGGACGTTGAATCGCGCCGAAACTTCATTCAGCAGAACGCCAAGGACGTGCGGTTCCTGGATATCTAGCGGCGAAAGCCCCCTTAATATTCCAGAGCTGATATATACCTGAAACGGAAAATATAGACTATGAGTGACGAAACACCCGAGGTGCCGGCCGGCTCCGAGCCCGTCCTTGAAGGCGCCATCCTCGACGGCGATGTGCTGACCGACCGCGTCGAGCAGGTGGACCTGCAGACCGAAATGCAGCGCTCCTACCTCGATTACGCCATGGCCGTCATCGTCGGCCGGGCCCTGCCCGATGTCCGCGACGGCCTCAAGCCGGTGCACCGCCGCGTGCTGTACGCGATGTTCGACGGCGGCTACCGCCCGGACCGCTCCTTCAACAAGTGCGCCCGCGTGGTGGGCGAGGTCATGGGCCAGTACCACCCGCACGGCGACACCGCGATCTACGATGCCCTGGTCCGGCTCATCCAGGACTGGACCATGCGCTACCCGCTGGCGCTCGGCCAGGGAAACTTCGGCTCGCCCGGCAACGACGGCGCCGCCGCCCCGCGGTACACCGAAACCAAGATGGCTCCGCTCGCCATGGAGATGGTCCGGGACATCGACGAGGAAACGGTCGACTTCCAGGACAACTACGACGGCAAGAACCAGGAGCCGACCATCCTGCCGGCCCGGTTCCCCAACCTGCTGGTCAACGGCTCCTCGGGCATCGCCGTCGGCATGGCCACCAACATCCCGCCGCACAACCTCCGCGAAGTCGCCGACGGCGTCCAGTGGTACCTCCAGAACCCGACGGCCAGCCGCGAGGAACTGCTCGAAGAGCTCCTCCTGCGCATCAAGGGACCGGACTTCCCGACCGGCGCCACCATCCTCGGCCACAAGGGCATCGAGGATGCCTACCGCACCGGCCGCGGTTCCATCACGATGCGCGCTGTGGTCAACGTCGAGGAACTCCAGGGCCGCACGTGCCTGGTGGTCACCGAACTGCCGTACCAGGCCAACCCGGACAACCTGGCGATCAAGATCGCCGAACTGGTCAGGGACGGCAAGATCTCCGGCATCGCCGACCTCCGCGATGAGACCTCGGGCCGCACCGGGCAGCGCCTGGTGATTGTGCTCAAGCGCGACGCCGTGGCCAAGGTGGTGCTGAACAACCTCTACAAGCACACCCAGCTGCAGGACAACTTCGCCGCCAACATGCTCGCCATCGTTGACGGCGTGCCGCGCACGCTCAGCCTCGACGCGTTCATCCGCCACTGGGTTGCCCACCAGATGGACGTCATCGCCCGCCGCACGCGCTACCGCCTGCGCAAGGCCGAGGAAGAAGCGCACATCCTCCGCGCCCTGCTCAAGGCGCTGGATGCGCTCGACGAGGTCATCGCCCTCATCCGCGCCTCCAACACCACCGAGGCCGCACGCGACGGGCTGATGGAGCTGCTGGACATCGACGAACTGCAGGCCCGGGCCATCCTGGACATGCAGCTGCGCCGGCTTGCGGCGCTGGAACGCCAGAAGATCCAGGACCGCCATGCCGAGCTCGAAGCCCTGATTGCCGAGTACAACTCGATCCTGGCCTCCGAAGAGCGCCAGCGCGAGATCATCAGCACCGAACTGGGCGAAATCGTCGCCAAGCACGGCGACGACCGCCGCACCAAGGTGCTCATGGGCTTCGATGGCGACATGTCCATGGAAGACCTGATCCCCGAAGAGGAAATGGTGGTCACCATCACCCGCGGCGGGTACGTCAAGCGCACCCGCAGCGACAACTACCGCTCCCAGCAGCGCGGCGGCAAGGGCATCAAGGGTGCCCAGCTGCGCGGGGACGACGTCGTTGAGCACTTCTTCGTCACCACCACGCACCACTGGCTGCTCTTCTTCACCAACCTCGGACGCGTCTACCGGGCCAAGGCCTACGAGCTCGCCGAAGCCGGACGCGACGCCAAGGGCCAGCACGTGGCCAACCTGCTGGCCTTCCAGCCCGACGAACACATCGCCCAGGTGCTGGACCTGCGGGACTACCAGCACGCCCCGTACCTGGTGCTCGCCACCAAGCGCGGCCTGGTCAAGAAGACGCGGCTGGAGGACTACGACACCAACCGGTCCGCCGGTGTGATCGCCATCAACCTGCGCGAGGGCGACGAGCTCGTCTCGGCGCAGCTGGTCTCCGAAACCGACGACCTCATGCTGGTCTCCCGCAAGGGCCAGTCCGTCCGCTTCACCGCGACGGACGATGCGCTGCGCCCCATGGGCCGCGCCACCTCCGGCGTGACCGGCATGAAGTTCCGTGAAGACGACGAGCTGCTCGCGGCCGACGTCGTCAAGGACGGCTCGTTCGTCTTCATCGTCACCGAAGGCGGCTACGCCAAGCGGACCGCAGTGGAGGAATACCGGCTCCAGGGCCGCGGCGGCCTCGGCATCAAGGTCGGCAAGTACCAGGAGGAGCGCGGACACCTCGTTGGCGCACTCATTGTCCAGGAAGAGGATGAAGTCCTGGTGGTCATGGAAGGCGGCAAGGTGGTCCGCTCCTCGGTCGCCGGGGTGCCGGCCAAGGGCCGCGACACCATGGGCGTAATCTTCGCCAAACCGGACAAGAACGACCGCATCATCGCCGTCGCGCGCAACAGCGAACGCGGACTGGAAGGCGACGATTCGACCGAAGGTCAAGACGCCGCCGAGGATGCAGTTGAGGACGCTGAAAATCGGGCTTCCTCGCCGGATGACGTAACGTTGGCTGAAGATCGCGGATTGCACGAGAGGTCCGCAGCGGCAGAATCAGTACCGGCCCCGGAGTCAGATGAGTCATCAGGCAATGCCGAGCTGGACGAAGACAACACCGGAGGTAACGAGTGAGTAATTCCGACTCATATCCCAAACCGAGCAGCGGCGTGCCGGGCGGGGTGCGGCAACCCGCCACAGCGCCGCGCGTAGGCGCGCCCACGCGTCCGCAGCAGCGCCCCGGCGTTTCGGGCGCAGCCGCGGGTCAGGGACAGCGTCCGCCGGCCCCCGGCCAGCGCCCGGCAGTCCCGGGACAGCGCCCGGCGGCGCCGGGGCAGCGTCCCGCCCAGTCCGGCGGGCAGAACACCGCCGGACTGATCAAGCCCGCTCCCAAGGCCAAGGTTCGCCGTGCCAGGCTTCTGGTCAGCAAGGTGGACCCCTGGTCCGTGCTGAAAATGGCCTTCCTGCTCTCCGTAGCCCTAGGCATCGTCACCGTCGTGGCGGCAATCGTGCTCTGGACCGTCCTGGACCTGACCGGGATCTTTGACCAGGTGGACAGCCTGCTCGGAACCCTCGCGGGCTCCGAAGGCGGCGGTTTCGAACTGAAGAAGGTAGCATCCCTGGGCCAGGTGGCGTCGTTCGCCACCATCATCGCCGTGATCAACGTGGTGCTGCTGACGGCCCTGTCCATGCTTTCCGCGGTGCTGTACAACATCGCGGCGACGCTTGTGGGCGGCATCGGCGTGACCCTCACGGACGACTAAAACCCGTACTTTTCCCCGGAATCCTGCGGGAAAATGCCTCGATTTGAGATCGGGCCGGGATGTGCTGTAAAGTCATATCTCGGCCCGATGAGGCATCGGGGCGTATAGCTCAGGCGGTTAGAGCGCTTCGCTGATAACGAAGAGGTCCCAGGTTCAAGTCCTGGTACGCCCACGGAACCTGTACTGGTTCTGCGGAGGATAGTGAAGGTTCGTCGATGACTGAACCGGAACGGGGTGCGTGTGAAGAAGTTGCTGGTTATCGCAGCTACGGTCGCAGGCGTCTTCCTCTACAGGAAAGTGCAGGAATCCGAAGCCCGGAAAATTATCTGGAGCAACTCAACCGACACGGTTGATTAGCCCGGAACCCTGGGATGGAAGCCGGAAACCGGCCTTCGGAACTAGGGTATGATTGTCGGGTTGCTTCTTATGGGGGCATGGCGCAATTGGTAGCGCACCTGCTTTGCAAGCAGGGGGTTCGGGGTTCGAGTCCCCGTGCCTCCACCATAGGAAAGGCCCCGGACCGCGGAAACGCGGTCCGGGGCCTTTTGCATGCCCTGGCAAAGGCAGGTGCCTGTGCACTCACTCCTTCGGCTTGGCGTAGTCCGCCATCCCCTGCCAGTCGATGAACACGTAGGGCTCGTCGCCGAGCACCCAGGCATCGTGCCCCGGCGGGATGACGCCGAAGTCGCCGGGCCCGAATTCGAGCTCTTCGCCGTCGTCCATGACGACTTTGATGCGGCCGGAAATTGTGTAGCCGGTGTGGCTGGCCATGCAGCTGTCCGTCTTGGCAATCGGCTTGACGTGATCGGACCATTTCCAGCCCGGCAGGAAAGTGGCCCTGCCAACCGGACCGGCGTCGAGGTTGACGAGGTCCACCTGACCCATGCCGTCGGCAACAGGACGTGATTCTTCCGGCTCGTCCAGGCTCTTGCGGATCATTGACGCCATGATGGTCTCCTTCTTCGATGATGGTGAAACCGGAATGTGAGACCGCGATTTAAGATTGGCACCGTGGTCTGCACGGGTCAAGGAGTGGCGGCCGGGCGGCCCCCAGCCCTCGGTCCCGCTAGTGTTGGAGCGTGAACTTTTTGCTTGCCGCCGTCGGGGTGCTGGGTGTGGCCTCGTCCGGGCCGCTGATCGCCGCCACGCTGGGTGCGACGTCGGTCAGTGCCCTCGCCATCGCCTTCTGGCGCAACGCGATTGGTTCAGTCGTCATGGCCGGTCCGGTGTTGGTCCGCAGCCCCCGTCAGTTCGGAAAGGTGACCGGCGCCGAGTTCCGCTGGTCACTTGCCGCGGCGGTGGCCCTGGCACTGCACTTTGCCTGCTTCATTTCCTCCCTGCAGTTGACGTCGGTCGCGGCGGCGACGGCGCTGGTGTGCCTGCAATCGGGCTGGATCGCCATCTTCCAGCTCTTCCGGGGAGTCCGGCACCGCTGGCCGGTCCTGGTGGGGCTGGGGATCGCTTTCGGCGGCGTCGTGACGATTACCGGCTTCGATATGGGCACCTCACCCGGGGCGCTCCTGGGCGACCTCCTGGCCGTGGCCGGCGGCGCCCTGGCGGGGATCTACACGCTCGCCGGAGGCAAGGCGCGGCAGACCATGAGCACGGGCGTCTACACGACGCTCTGCTATGGCATGTGCGCCGCGGTCGTAGCGGGGATGGCACTGGTTGCCGGACAGCCGCTGGCAGGGTTCGAGGCGGCCGGTTGGCTGGGAATCCTCGCCATCACCGTATGCGCGCAGCTCGTGGGACACACCGCGTTCAACCACCTGCTGGCCACCATGAGCCCGCTGCTCGTGTCCATGATCATCTTGCTGGAGATCCCGGGAGCTGCGCTCCTGGCTGCCGCCTTCCTGGGCGAGACGCTGCCGGCCGGCACCTACGCGGGACTGGCGATGATCCTGGTGGGACTCGCCGTCGTCGTCCTGGGGCAGCGCGGTTCACGCTCCGGCGGGCGCGGTGGTGAGGGGGAGAGGTCCAGCGGTGCCCGGTGCGGAGCGGCTGGTGGAGCTCGGCACCGATTAGGTAATGCCGATTAGGCCGTGCTCATTGGCCGCCGCGAGCAGGCTGGGGGGCGTTGACCGTGTGAATGGCACGGAGCAATTTTGCCGGGAAGTAGACCGAGAAGAACACCACCATGGGCGCCTTCAGTGCCATCTTCGTGACGTTATGGGCCTTGTACGTGCGGTCAAAGCGCGTCACGTAGTAGCGGTAATCCCGGGGTGAGTCCTCGAGCCGCCGCGCAGACATGCCGGAGATCATCTGCGGCCAGTACTGGATCCGGAGTTCGTGTTCGGCGAGGTGCAGCGAAAGATCGATGTCCTCGTGCATCTCGTCGCGTTCGTCCCGGCAGGTCTCTGTGCGGATGGTCTCCCAGGCCGAGCGGCGGAGGGCCATATTGGACCCGAAGAGAAAGTGGTACTGGTGCTTAGCAAGCTTGAGCATCAGCTGGCGCATTTTGTCGTCTGCTTTGAGCCCGAACCGGCGCATCGGCATGTCGTAATAGACCACCGGACCGGTGGCCGCGTGGACAGACTCGTCCGCGAAGGCCTTCTGGACCTGTTCCACCCAGTCCGGCTCCAGCACGGAGTCGGCGTCGATCCGGCCGAGGATATCGCCCGTGGCGTGGTCCAGCCCGAAATTACGCGTGGGGATGAGCCCCTGGGTGAGGTCCTGGCTGAGCAGGATGATGGGACTCTCCGGATACTCCAGCTGCATCTGCCGCACAATGTCCGCAGTGCGGTCCTTGGACATGTTGTCCACCACAATGATTTCGTGGGCAGGCACCGACTGGTACACCGCTGCGATCAGGCACTGCCGGATGACGCTTTCCTCGTTGTACGCCGGGATCACGATAGATACGGCCGGCGGAGTGAGCAAGGCGTCCTGGGGTGATCTATGGGGTGACATCACCACAAATTTAGCATCTAGGCTGCTGTGCACCCGGGGCCGCGCGCGGCCCCGGGTGCAGTCCCGGGTGAAACAAAGGGAGGGATCCCGCACTGTGGCGGAATCCCTCCCTCGGAGAGGAGCAGGACACCTGCCGGAAGCAGGTCGGCGACTGGCGCCGTATCCGCTCCGTCGGCGTGTGCCGGATGGAGCTACTTGCCCGGCTTGTCGGTGCCGTTGTTCAGGCTGGCCGCGATGTTGCGTACAGCCGTCTTGGCATCGGTGGCAGCCTTGGTGGTGGTCTCAGCGGTGGCCTCCGCTGTGTCGTCGGCGATGTCCTTGGCAGCGTCCTTCGCATCCTCTGCCGCGGAAGCCGCGGAATCGGCTGCCTTTGCCGATGCATCGGCCACAGAATCCGCTGCCGCTACGGTTGCGGACTCGGCCTTGTCGGCGGTGTCCTTCAGCGCGTCGCTGACCGTGGTGGCCGCCGTCGGGGCGGGCGTTACCGGCGTCGGTACCTTCCAGGGATCCTCAACCGGCCTGGAAGCCCTCCAGGCGGCGACACCGGCGGCAACTGCGGCAGCGATGATGCCGAAGATCAGCAGCCCGCGGTGCTTGGGCTTCTGCGGCTTGCCGAGTTTGGCGCTAGCGGTCTTGCTGGCGGTCTTGCTGGCGTCGCTGGCAGCTGCCTTGATGTTCTTGCCCGCAGACTTTGCATGTCCCTTGGCAGTCTTCGCCTGCCCCTTGACGCTGTGGACCACACCGGAGTCAACAAGCTTCTGCGCGACGGCGTCCACGTGGGCCGGAGCGCTTTCCAGCGTGCGGTGGACGGCCTCGGAAGCGTGCCCGATCTGGTCCGAAAGCCTGGGAAGGTACTCAACGACCACGCGGTCGCGAGCGTTGGCGATCACCGGTGCCGCCTTGTCCACGGCCTCGTGCATGCGCGGAGTCGCACTCTCGGCGGCGTCGTGGATCTTCGGCGCAAGCTGGGCCAGGCTGTCCTGAAGACGGGGGGTCACAGTAGCAACGCTGCCGGCCAGATTCTGGGCGGCCGACTTGAGCCCCTCCTGGATCTTGGGAGAAGCGGTATCCAGCCCGTGCTGCAAACGGGGAACAGCCCAATTCACGGCCGCTTCAACCCGCGGGCCCGCCCAATCCTTGGCGCTGTCTACTCCCGTGCTGACTGACTGCTCCAGGTCACGGGCAATACGATCCGTTTTCTTCACAACTACCTCCCGATTAATGTGACGGTTCTGGTGTTAGCCTACGTGTCTAGGAACGCACCGGCTATTCTTCAGACCGATTTCCAGTGGATTTCACCCAGCGCGGAACTGACTGTGCGGCCCTATGCGTGCTGAGCCGCCGTGGAAGAATAGGGCCTATGACTGCCAACGCAACCGCAAAAGCCACTATCCACACGAGCCTCGGCGACATCGTCGTCAACCTCTTCGGCAACCACGCGCCGAAGACCGTCGACAACTTCGTCGGCCTGGCCACCGGTGAGAAGGCCTGGACCCACCCGGAAACGGGCGAGGACAAGACCGGCACGCCGCTCTACAACGGCACCATCTTCCACCGCATCATCAAGGACTTCATGATCCAGGCCGGCGATCCCCTGGGCCGCGGCACCGGCGGACCGGGCTACAAGTTCGACGATGAAATCCACCCGGAACTGACCTTCAACGAGCCGTACAAGCTGGCCATGGCCAACGCCGGCATCCAGATGGGCCGCGGCACCAACGGTTCGCAGTTCTTCATCACCACCATCCCCACCGGCTGGCTGCAGGGCAAGCACAGCATCTTCGGCGAGGTCGCCGATGACGATTCCAAGAAGGTCGTCGACGCGATCGAGGGCGTCCGCACCGGCATGGGCGACCGCCCCGTCGAGGATGTCACCATCAACAGCATTGATATCGAGAAGCTCTAACCCCACACCATGAGCTACGGAATTCCGGCGGCAGAGCCGTCCGCGGAGGTCCCGGTATGCCCCAGACACCCGGACCGGCCCGCCTATGTGCGCTGCCAACGGTGCGGGCGCCCGGCGTGCCCGGATTGCCAGCGGGCGGCCGCCGTCGGATTCCAATGCGTTGACTGCGTCAACGAAACCAAACGCACGACGCCGAATGTCAGGACCGTCTACGGCGGCGCCGTGACCACCGGCAAACCCGTGGTCACGTTCGTGATCATCGGCCTGTGTGCCCTCGTCTATGCGCTGCAGTGGATCGTCCCCAACGACGGGATCTACCAGCAACTGGCGTACGCCCCCGCCTTCACTGACAGTGAACCGTGGCGGATGCTGACTTCGGCCTTCCTGCACTCCCAGGGATTCCTGCTCCACATTGTCCTGAACATGTACACGTTGTGGATTTTTGGCCAGATCCTTGAACCGCTGCTGGGCCACGCCCGCTTCCTGGCCATCTATCTGCTTTCCGCCGTCGGCGGCTCCGCCGGTTTCCTCCTGCTGACCCCGGTCTACCCCGTCAACGGCCCCGTCGGCCTCGTGGGCGCCTCCGGCGCCATCTTCGGCCTGTTCGGCGCCTTGCTGGTGGTCCAGCGGCAACGCGGCGGCGAGATCCGCCAACTCCTGGTCCTGATCGCCATCAACGGCGTGATCGGCTTCATGGTCCCCCAGATCGCCTGGCAGGCGCATCTCGGCGGCCTCGTCACCGGTGCCCTGAGCGCCGCCGTCATTGCCTATACTCCCCGCGGCCCCCGGCAGACTCTGCTGCAGGTAATCGGCCTCGTAGCGGTCCTGGCCCTGGTGATCGTCGTGTCGGCCGTCCGGATGGCCGGCGCCGCCGCCTGACCCCTCCCCGCTGGTCCTCCCGGCCGCCGTCGGCTGCTTGGTTCGGCCGCCCAGGTCAGCCGCCCGGTTCAACCGCCCGGTTCAGCTGGCGTGTCTGGCCGCCGGTTCAGCTGGCGTGTTCAGCCGCCTGCGGGATCTTTAGCTGCGCCCCTTCCACCTCTGGTTTCGCCGGCACGGCCCTTTCCACGGACCCGGACCCAGAGTCCTCGTGCCCAGACCCAGGCCGAATCCCCTACCCCTGAATTGATGGGGCGGGGGCCTGGAGTTTTCCACATGGGTTATCCACATTGTTAATAACTTACAAGCGTGTAGTTCATGTGGGCCTCCCCGATCTGACCGCCCGGGCTGGCGAATTTTCAGGGGCCCGGAACTCCCGCACCGGCGATCTCCACACCTGTGGATAACTTCTGTGGGTTGTCCTGTTAGTAAGTGGACAACTTTGCGTGCGGAGCCTGGAATTTCCGCGGACCAGTACAACGCTTCCGCAGTAGTTGCCCCTTGTACCCGCGCTACCCACCCCGGTTCTCTCCACAGCGCCACCAGCCTTCCCGCTTGTAGCCTCGCCTCAGCGCCCTACTGCTGCGTCCACAGCGACTCTCCACGGCCGTGCTCCCGTTCCGCCTGGCACGGTCCGTCTCTGCCCCGCCACTGCGGCGATTCCGTCCCACCGCGCAGCCGTCCCGCCACCGCGGGGCTTCAGTCGCGTCGCGCCTGGCCACGGCCCGCGGGACGGCCGCGATGAGTTTCAACAGGGTTATTCACAGTGTTAATAACTTGGTGGTCTGAGTATCCGCGGCAAATCAACCGCCTCACGGCGCCACCGCGGGGTTAATGGCTTCTCCGCCCCGGCGGTTATCCCCAGCTGTGGATAAGTTGTGGGTAGAGACCTGTTACTAAGTGGATAACTTTCCCCGAGCGCACATCCAGCCCGGCAGATCCCTCCGGGCCCATGCGAGTGCCGACGGCAACTTCGGCCAAGCGCCAAATTGGGGCCCGTGGCAGGGTGGCAGCACTTATCCACAGACAATCCACACTGTTAATAACTTACAGCCGTGTAATTCATATCCTGCCGGGATCGTCGCCGTCTTCTGTGCGCCCGGCTGCGGCCCGGGGCGCGCGCCGCGACGGGCAGATCTGTGGAAACTTATGAACACTGTGGATAAGTTTCCCCAGACTTGTGCACAGCTGTGGATAAACGAATCCGCCGCTGCGCGGCACAAATCCGGGCGCTGCGTGAGCGCAGTACGCGGTCGGCAACGGTCAGTGCACTGCGTGGGTGCAGCGGACGAGGCTGCCCTATCAGGGCGCTGCGCCTGGCCGCCGTGTCAGTGGTGCCAGACGCCGGACGTTCCGCGCCGGTGGCTGTCCAGCAGATGGGTGTCCACCATCCCGATAGCCTCCATGAGCGCGAACATAGTGGTGGGACCGACGAAGGCAAAGCCCTTCTTGCGCAGCGCCTTGGACAGCGCGATGGACTCGGCCGAGGTGGTGGGGACCTGGTCGAGGGAACTGGGCCGGGGCGTGGTTGCCGGCTGAAACGCCCACACGAAGTCAACCAGGCCGCCGTCGTCCCTCAACGCCAGAGTGGCCCTGGCATTGGTGATGGTTGCCTGGATCTTGAGACGGTTCCGGACGATGCCGGCATCCAGCATGAGCCGTTCCACATCGGCGTCGGTGAAGGAGGCCACCGTCTCCGGGTGGAAGTCCTTGAATGCCGCACGGAAAGCGGGCCGCTTGCGCAGAATCGTCGCCCAGGACAGCCCCGCCTGGAACCCCTCGAGACTGATTCGCTCATAGAGACCCTGCTCATCCCGGACGGGCATTCCCCACTCGGTGTCGTAGTACTCACGCAGCATGGGATCCACGGCTGCCCACGCAGGCCGCGCCAGCCCGTCGTCGCCAATAATTGAGCCGCTTACTGCCGGGGTCATCTGGAATCCTTCGCTGGGTTAATGCCGCTCCCAGCATTATCGGTCAAAAGGACGCGGCCGCTTGGAGCCGGGGCAGCCGGACGCTCGAGCGCCGGGATTAACGATGATGGACCGGCACACCGTGTGTACCGGCCCATCAGGGACATGCTCAGCGGAGGCGTGGCTCAGGAACGCCAGCGCGTGGTCATCAGGAAGCCAATGATCGCGATTCCGAACCCGACGACGATGTTCCACGAGGCCCAGGCCTGGACCGGGAAGGCGCCTTCGGTGATGTAGAACGTGATGATCCACAGCAGGCCAATGATCATCAGGCCAAACATGACGGGCTTGAACCAGACCGGATTGGGCTTGTAGGCCGCAGCAGAAGTCTGCGGGGCCACACTGGCAGTCCTCTTACGCGGCTTCGAGACGGGCACTGATCCTCCTTGGCGGGCCGGAACAAGAGCGGCTTGATATCCTGCAGGAGGTGAGCCCCCGGCGGCCAGCGCGCTCTTGGTCAGGTTTGAATTCCTTTGGTCGCACAATTCTAGCTGTAGTTCAGGCCACACCGTTGACCCCGCAATCGCCCGACAGGAGAACATTGCCGCAGTTGGAGCAGGGATCCGGCCGGTCCGGCCGCCGCCGTGGTCTGCTCCGGCGCAGTGTCCGGATCGCAGGTGAGCTGCTGATCACGGCCGGCGTTATTCTCCTGCTCTTTGTGGCGTGGCAGTTGTGGTGGACCAATGTGGCCTCCGATGCCCGGCAGCGCGACGTCGTCAAGGACTTTGCCCGCGGCATGGGAGCAGCCAGTCCCGCGGCGCCCGAGCCGCCGGGAACCGGCAGGACGGCATAGGACAAGGCAGACGGCGCCGGGCTGGCGTCCGTTGCCCCCGAACCGGAAGAGGGCGCGACGATCGGCATCCTGTATGTCCCCCGGTTCGGTGCCGGATACACGCGTCCGATCGTTCAGGGAACCACCCCGGCGGTGTTGGACACTCTGGGCATCGGGCACTATCAGGGCACGGCAATGCCGGGCGCGGCGGGAAACTTCGCCGTGGCCGGGCACCGGCAGACCCACGGCGCGGTCCTGGACAATATCGACGCACTGGTGCCAGGAGACCGAATCTACGTCCAGACCCGCGAGGGCTACTATGTCTACGTGTTCCGGAACAGCCAGACAGTCCTGCCCTCTCGGACGGATGTGCTGCTGCCGGTGCCGCTGCGGCCCGGCGCCGTGCCGACCGAGAGCTACCTGACCATGACGAGCTGCAACCCGCGTTTCGGCTCCCAGGAACGCTTTGTCGCCTACGCCTTGCTGGAGCGGTGGCAACCCGTTTCGGCGGGACCGCCGGCCGAAATCGCTTCCCAGGCGGCCCGCGCGGCCGCGGAGGGCTGATGCATGTATAGCTGGCTTTTCCGCCACCTTCCTGGCCCCTTGTGGCTCAGGATTGCGACGGCGCTGGTGCTGGCGGCCGGAGCACTGGTATTGATGGTTCAGTTCCTTTTTCCCTGGCTGGCGCAATTCACCCAGTTAACAGATTCAACGATTGGTTCAGCAAGGCACCCATGAGCACAACCAAGATCCTGGTCGTAGACAACTACGACAGCTTTGTTTACACCCTGGTGGGTTATCTCCAGGAACTCGGCGCGGAGACCACAGTGGTCCGCAACGACGACGTCACCCTCGCCGAGGCGATCGAAATGGCCGAGGCACGCGACGGCGTCCTGATCTCTCCCGGTCCGGGGAATCCGGCCGAGGCCGGCGTCTGCATTGAGCTGATCAAATGGTGCGGCAGCCACGGCAAGCCCATGCTGGGCGTGTGCCTGGGCCACCAGGCGCTGGCAGAGGCCTACGGGGGTACTGTGACGCACGCTCCCGAACTGATGCACGGCAAGACCTCCCTCGTGGAACACCACGGAACCAGTGTCTTTGCCGGACTCCACTCCCCGCTCACGGCCACCCGCTACCATTCGCTGGCCGCTGTCCGCGAGAGCATCCCGGAGGTCCTGGAGATCACCGCGGAAACGGGCACAGGCGTTGTGATGGGGCTGCAGCACCGCACCGCCCCGCTGTGCGGTGTCCAGTTCCACCCGGAATCCGTCCTCACCGAAGGCGGCTACCAGATGCTGGGCAACTGGCTCGAGTCGCTGGGCATGGCCGGCGCCGCTGAACGGGCGGCGGACCTAAGCCCGCTCATCAAGCACTGACCGGCGGCACTGACCCGGCCTACGGGAACAACCCGCCCAGGACTGCGTCCTCCTTGGACGTGGTCTTGGTGGGAGTCGGCGTCGGCGTCGGCGTGGGAGGCGGCGCTGGCGCCTTCGCCACGGTCACGGTGATCGTCTTACCCTGCTCCACGAGCGAATCCGCGGCATCGGCCTGGCCTGTCACCTTTCCCGGAGCCACCTGGGAGTTCTCCACTTCGGTGGCATTGAGCTTCAGGCCCTGCTCCGTCAGTTTCGCCTCCGCCTCCGCCAGCGGCAGCCCGATCAGCTGCGGCACAGCCACCTTGCCGGTGGAGACGACGATCTCGACGGTGTCCGCTACGGCCACGATCTGGCCCGGGGCCGGGTTGGTGGTGATGACAATGCCGACCGGAACTGTGGGGTCGTTGGACGTCTTGGTGGTCAGTGCACCGGTCAGTCCCTTTTGGTGCAGGAGATCGCGGGCTGCCGCCTCGGTCCGGCCGGGCAGGTCCGTCGGGATGGTGACAGCGCTGGGGCCGTCGGAGATGTTGAGGATGATGTCCGAGTTGGCGTCCATGGAGCTTCCCGACGTCGGCACCGTGCCAATGGCGCTGCCCTTGGGAATGGTCTCGTGCTGCAGCCGTTTGAGCTGCGGCTTGAATCCGGCGTTGTAGAGCCGTTGCAGGGCCTCTGATTCGGTCAGCGATGTCACCGTGGGAACCAGGACCTTGGTTGCCTGTGGCGGGGCCTGGTTCATGAGGTTGTACAGCCACAGACCGCCCCCGGCCAGCACCAGCAGCGTAAGGACCACCAGCGTCGCGATCCAGGTGCGGCGCCGCGACTTCTGAAGCGGCGTGTGCTCGCGTTCGACCGGCAGCGCCAAGGGCAGGCTGTCGGTGTCCGCCGTGCCATAGAGCTCGGTGCCTGCGGGCGGCAGCAGGTGGTCGTCGTCGGGCGTTTCTTCGGCGGGCCGCAACCGGCCGCCGGGGGAATCGTCCAGGAACTTGGCCCCGGTTAGCGAGAAGGCTGCCGTGGGCGCCAAGGGGTCGTGCCGGGGAACGGCGTTGGTGGGGTCGGTGGGGGCCTCACTGGCGGCCGGTGCGGTCACCGGAACGCCGCTGCGTGCCGCCCGCAGGGCGCGGCGGAAGGCGGCCGCGTCCTGGAAACGGTCCGCGCGGTTCTTCTGCAGCGCCTTCATCAACACGCTGTCCAGGGCCGCGGAGACTTCCGGGTTCAGGCTGCTGGCCGGCACGGGAATCTCACGGACGTGCTGGTACGCCACGGAGACGGGGCTGTCGCCGATGAACGGCGGCCGGCCGGTCAGCATCTCATACAGAAGGCATCCAGCGGAGTAGAGATCGCTCCGTGCGTCGACGGTTTCGCCCCGGGCCTGTTCCGGGGACAGGTACTGGGCGGTGCCCACCACGGCCTGCGTCTGCGTCATGGTGGCCGCCGAGTCCGCCATGGCGCGGGCGATCCCGAAGTCCATGACTTTGACGCTGTTCGAATCCGGGCAAAACATCACGTTGGCGGGCTTGATGTCGCGGTGCACGATCCCGGCCTTGTGACTGTAATCGAGCGCGGACAGCACGCCCAGCGTGAAGTCGATCGCCTGGTCGATGGTGACGTCCTTGGCCCGGACCAGGTCCCGGATCGTCTTGCCGGAGACGTATTCCATCACGATGTAGGGCACCCGGACGCTGTCGTCGTGGTCACCAGGGACCGCGTGGTCCCCGGTGTCGAAGACAGCCACAATCGAGGGGTGGTTGAGTGCCGCGACAGCCTGGGCCTCGCGCTTGAACCGGGCCTGGAACTGGGGGTCCCTGGCCAGGTCCGGGCGCAGCAGCTTGACGGCGACAGTGCGTCCCAGCCGGGTGTCGACGCCGCGGAAGACGTCCGCCATGCCGCCGCGGCCGATCAGCTCACCCAGCTCATAGCGCCCGCTGAGGACGCGCTGGGTGTTCACCGGGCGATCCTCCCGGTGCGACGGAGTGCGGGGTGGGTTGCTCATGGCTGCCTAGGGCGCGGACTTGGTAGGCGAAGGTGTTGTGGCCGTGGCCTTGGCGAGGTGGTAGGTCACAACACTGCCGGCGACCACCTTGCTCCCGGAAGGAGGTTCCGAGCTCACGAAGGTCCCCGGATCTTCCTTCTTGTTCGTGGGACTGACGTCGGCTCCCTTGGCCCAGCGCAGCCCGGCGTTCTCGATGGCCTGTTGCGACCTCAGTCTCGCTGGCGCCTGCCGGGATGGACGGGACGGAAACCATTTCCGGTCCCTTGGAGTAGCTGACGGTGATGGTGGTCCCGGGCTGGACCGGACCGGAGGGGTCGATGTTGGTGACGGTGCCGGGCGTCGCGTCGTTGACAACCTCGACGCCGGTGACCTGCAGCCCCTTGCCGATCAGCTCGTTGCGGACCTCGTTGAACGGCCGGCCCAGGTAGGCATCCGGGATCAGGTTGACGGCTGCCGGGGTGGTCTCGGTGGGCGTCGCTGAACTGGCGGTGGGGCTGGGGGTCTCGGACGGGGACGCGGACGACGCCGAGGGGGTGGGGCTGCTCGGCTTCGCGGTGCTGGACGTGGCACCGCTTGTGGCCGGCGCCTGCGAGGGAAAGAGGTTGCCGGCCTGGCTCAACACCACACCGGCCAGGGCGAACACCACCAGCAGGATCAGCGCAATCAGCGGCCAGGTCCACGGGCTGCGCTTGCGGCGCTGCGGTTCCTCGTCCTGCTCGTCGTATTCCTGCTCCTCCTCCGGCGCCCAGTTGCGCTCGGCCGCCAGGGCATCGGCGCGGTTGAGCGCGTTGCGCGCTCCGTAGCCGCTGGCAGCGGCCGCGCCGGCCGCCAGGCCTGCCGCTGCGCCGGCACCGGCGGCACCGACGACGGGCAGCGCGGAGGTTGCCGACGCCGACCTGTCCTCGGCAGCGCTGGAGGCAATGACGCTGGTGGCCGCCGTGGGGACATCGACCGGGGCCGTGATGGGCCCGGTCGCCGCATCGAAGAGGAGCATCCCCGGAACTGCCGCGTGTGCCGCGGCGATATCACCGTTGCGGATGGCCTCGGCCGCCTCGGACAGCTTGATGGCGTCGGCGGGGCGGTTCTTCGGATCCTTGGACAGCATGGACATCAGCAGGGCGCGGACAGGCCTGGGCAGCGTCTCCGGCAGCGGCGGCGGCGCGTCGTTGACCTGGGCCAGCGCGATGGCGATCTGGGATTCCCCGGAGAACGGCCGGTGGCCCGTGAGGCACTCGTAACCGATCACGCCAAGGGAGTAGATGTCCGAGGCTCCGGTGGCCGTCTGCCCCGTGGCCTGTTCCGGCGCCAGGTACTGGGCGGTGCCCATCACCTGGCCGGTCTGGGTCAGCGGAACCTGGTCGGCCAGGCGCGCGATGCCGAAGTCGGTGACCTTGACGCGGCCGTCCGGGGTGATGAGCAGGTTTCCCGGCTTGATGTCGCGGTGCACGAGGCCCTGCGCGTGGGCGACGGCCAGGGCACGCGCCGTCTGCGCGATCATCGAGAGGGTGCGGTCCGGGGAGAGCACCTGCTCGTGCTCGATGATGCTGCTCAGCGGCTGGCCCGGAACCAGCTCCATGACGAGGTAGGCCGAACCCTCTTCCTCGCCGTAATCGAAGACGTTGGCGATGCCCACGTGGTTCAGGAGGGCGGTATGGCGTGCCTCGGCGCGGAAGCGCTGCAGGAACCCGGGATCACCCGTGTATTCCTCCTTGAGCACCTTGATGGCGACAATGCGGCCAAGGATCAGGTCTTTGGCTTTCCAGACTTCTCCCATGCCGCCGATCGCAATGCGCGTGGTCAGCTGGAATCTGCCGCCGAGGGTGATTCCTGAAGTAGGCCTCACTTATTCAACACCGCCTCAAAAATCTTTTTCGCGTTCGGACTGGTTAGGTTTGCGCCGGTAGTGATGTCTACGCCTTCCATGACGATGGTGACAGCCACCTGCGGGTCATTCGCCGGGGCAAACCCGGTAAACCATGAGTTGTTCAGGCCGTTGCCGAGCTCCGCGGTACCGGTCTTGCCGGCCACCTGGACACCGGGCACGGCCGCGCGGCTGGCGATGCCGTCGTCGACGACGCTGACCATCCACTCGTTGATCTGCCGCGCGATCTCCGGAGTCGTGGCGGTGCGCAGCGCCTGGGGCTTGGGCTCGCTGATCGCCCGCAGGTCCGGGGACCGTACGGCCTTGATCAGGTTCGGCTGCATCTGCACTCCGTCGTTGGCGATCGCGGCCGTCATCGTGTTGATCTGGAGCGGGGTGGCCCGGACGTCCCGCTGGCCGATCGAGGACTGCGCGAGCCCGGCGTCGTCCAGCGGATCGCTCGGGAAGAAGCTCGGGGCGCTGTCCAGCTTCAGCTGGTCGCCGAAGTCCTGCCCGAAGCCGAACTTCTCCGCCTGGTCCCCGATGGCCTTCTGCCCGAGGTCCAGGGCGATGCTGGCGAACGGCGTATTGCAGGACTGCTGCAGGGCAAACGCGAACGACGCCGTCGTGCGGGTGTAGCAGTTGCCTCCCGCGTAGTTGGGGAGCTTGTATTCGATGCCGGGGAAGGACATCTCCGCCGGGTTGGGCAGGACGCTGTCCTTGTTGTACTTCCCCGAGTTCAGGGCCGCGGCCGTGTCGATGAGCTTGAAGACCGAACCGGGTGCCAGCAACGCCCCGGTGGGGCCGCTGACATTCTGGTTGAGGTTGATCCCCGGGATCTGGTTCAGCTCGTTGTAATTGGCCTGTTCGGCAGCCGCGATCCTGGGTGGCAATCAGGTTGGGGTCATAGGACGGTTTGGAGACCATGGCCAGGATCGCGCCGGTCTTCGGGTTGGTGACCACGATCGAACCGCGCTGGCCGTCCGGGATGAGGTCGTAGGCAAGCTTCTGGATCTTGGGGTCCAGGGTCAGTTCCACGGACGCCCCCTTGGGCTGGTTGCCGAGGAACAACTGGCCCACCCGGTCCAGGAACTGCTGGTCCGAGCTGCCGGCCAGTACATCGTTCATCGACTTCTCGAGTCCGGTGAGGCCGTAGTTCTTGGAGAAGTACCCCGTGACGCCGGCGTAGAGCTCGGGCTGGGAGTACGTCCGCTGGAATTTGCAGCTCTCCGTGGCAGGCACGGACTCTGCCACCGGGCTGCCGCCGACGATGATGGCGCCGCGGTCGTTGCAGTAGTTCTGCAAGATGGCGCGCCTGTTCCAGGCGTTGGCTTTGAGGTCGTCGGCGCCAACCACCTGCACGTAGCTGAGCGCACCGAAGATCAGCACGAACATTGCGATCGCGGCGATCCATGAATTGCGGATGGCCTGGTTCATAGCTGTTTCACCGCCTCGGTGGGTGCGTCGGGACTGGTTCGGGGGTCCGGGGCCGGCTTGGACGGCATCGCGGGGAGTTTCCGGCTCACGCCCGGCTCCTGGCCGGGCGGCAGCGGCGTCGTGTCCACCGGACCGCGCGCGGTGTGCGAAATCATCAGCAGCAAGCCCACAATGATCCAGTTCGCCAGGAGGGAGGACCCGCCGGCGGCGAGGAACGGCGTCGTGAGTCCGGTCAGCGGGATCAGGCGCGTGACGCCGCCGATCACCACGAAGCACTGCAGAGCGATCGCGAAGGAGAGTCCGGTGGCGAGCAGCTTGCCGAACGCGTCGCGGGTGCCCAGCGCGGCGCGGAAGCCCCGGGTGAACAGCAGCAGGTACATCAGGACGATCGCGAAGACGCCGATCAGGCCGAGTTCCTCACCAAAGGAGGCGATGATCATGTCACTGTTGGCGAAGGGGACGAGGTTGGGCCGGCCCTGGCCGAGGCCGGTGCCGACCAGCCCGCCGTTGGCCATGCCAAACAGGCCCTCGACAATTTGGAGGCTGCCGCCGAACTGCCGGCCGTAGACCTCATCGGTGAAGGCGTTGAGCCAGCCGTCGATCCGCAGGGCCACGTGCGAGAACACACGGGCTGCCACGAAGCCGCCCACGATGATCAGGACGAGGCCGATGATCACCCAGCTGATGCGGCTCGTGGCGACGTAGATCATGACGAGGAACAGGCCGAAGAACAGGATCGAGGAGCCGAGGTCGCGCTGGAAGACCAGCACGCCGATGCTCACGAGCCAGGCGGTGATCATGGGGCCCATGTCCTTGAACCGCGGGAACTGCACCGGGCCGATCTTGCGGCCGGCCAGCAGGATCAGGTCCCGGTTTGAGGACAGATATCCGGCAAAGAAGATGGCCAGCGTGATCTTGGCGATTTCACCCGGCTGGAAAGTCATGGAGCCGATCTTGATCCAGACGCTCGCGCCCAGGACCTCTCCGGCCGAGATGCCCGGAACCAGCGGCAGGATGAGGAGCACGGCGCTGATGGCCAGGGAAATATAGGTGAAGCGGCGCAGGATCCGGTGGTCCTTGAGGAACCAAATGACCGCGATCGCGACCCCCATGGCCACCAGGGTCCAGCGCAGCTGGTTGTTGCCGGTGTCCTCGCCCACCCGGTCCAGCCGGTGGATCATGGCCAGGCCCAGTCCGTTGAGGGCGACGACGAGCGGAAGTATTACCGGGTCGGCATATTTTGCGCGGATCCGCAGCACCACATGGAAGGCGAGGGCGGCCAGGGCCAGGAGTCCGGACTGGAACCAGAAGTCCGTGTCGAACGCTTTCTGCCGGTCCACGCCCACGAGGGCCTGGGCGCCGATGCCGACAGCCAGGGCAAGGACCAGGAGGACCAGCTCCACGTTCCGTCGAGGCCTGGGCACGGTGTCGATGGGTGTCATTTGGCCCCCTCGCAATTCGTAGTCGGGGTGGGGGACGGCGAGGGCTTCGCCGCTCCCGGGGCCGCCGTGGCGCCGGGGGAGGCTTTGGTGCTTGGTGTTGCAGTAGCGCCGGGGGACGGGGTAGCGCCGGCCGTCGCTGCGGGCGACGGCGTGAGGCACTCATCGGCCGGGGCGGTGGTGCCGGTACGCTCAAGATTCTTGACGATCCGCTGCGCGTCGTAGAGATCGCGGGCGGGCACTGTCTGACGCACCCGCTGCTGCGAAAATTCGGGAAGATCGGACATCTTGATATCGGTCACCGCTTCGAGGGTGGAAAGCTGAATGGGCCCGAGGCGCTGGGAGACCCCGTTGAAGATGGCTACATGCTGATCGTGCTCGCCGATGTAGTAGCGCGTCTGGGTCCAGGCGTAACCAAGCCACAGCCCGACGGCCAGCAGCGCGACGATCGCGGCGGCAATGGAGATGGTGAGCCACCGGCGCGGCCGCCTGACGGGCCCGAAGTCTTCGGAGTCCTCGCGGGCCTGTTCCGACTTGTGCGTGAGGACCGTGGCCGCGCGCCGGGCCACCGTGCGCCCGGCGATCGAGGGAATGGACCCCGATTCCGCTGCTGCTGCGGCGGCTCCGACAAGTTCGTGGGGGCGGGTGGAGAGTTCTTCGCGCAGGACTTCGGCCGAGAGATGTTCACCCAGATGCGGGTCGGTGGTGGGTTCTGGCTCTTTGGTGCCGGCGGCCTTGTCCGCGTCCTTGCTGCTGCCGGCGGAATCCAGGGCAGGGGCCGCGGCCGGCGCGGCGGGCAGAGCCGCGGCAGCTGAATCGGCGGCGTTGCCGGCGACGGCCGTCTTTGCTGGCTCGCCGGCGGACTTCGCGGCACCAAGGGTGCTGCCCGTCAGCGGTCCGGCGGATGCGGCGGGCGCTGACGTCGCGGCGGCCGGTGCGGGCAGGGGGACGACGTCGACGGCGGCGGTCCGGACGTCGTCGGGCATCTGCTCGCCGATGTCCAGCACGACAACTGTCACGTTGTCCGGGGCACCGGCCTCCAGGGTCAGTTCAATGAGGAGTTCGGCGCATTCGTTCAGGTCCTTCGTCTCCCGAACCGTGCGCTCCACGACGTGGCCGGCCACGTAGTTCAGGCCGTCCGAGCACAGCAGCCAGCGTTCCCCGGCCTGGACGGCCAGGGTGTCGAGGTCCAGTTCCGGGCTGGCATCGACGTCCCCCAACACGCGCATGAGGACGTTCTTGTGCGGATGCGTTTCGGCTTCTTCGGGGCGCAGGCGGCCTTCGTCGATCAGCCGCTGGACAAACGTGTGGTCCACGCTGACCTGTTCGAACTCGTCATTGCGCAGGCGGTAGGCCCGGGAGTCGCCGATATGGGCGAAATGGAGCTTGCCTTCGGCGAGCAGCAGGGCGGTGACCGTGGTGCCCATCCCGGCGAGCTTGGGGTTGATGTGGACCAGTTCGGACAGCAGGGAGTTGGCGGTCTGGATTTCGTCCGCGAGGACGGTGCCGGCGTCGCCGTCGTAGTCATCATGATCCAGGTGGATCATGTCCAGGACAGTCGCGGCGGAGGCGACATCGCCGCCGGCGTGGCCGCCCATGCCGTCGGCAACGACGGCGAGGTGCCGGCCCACGTAGGCGGAGTCGTCATTCTTGGCGCGCACGCGGCCGACGTCGGAACGCGCGGCGTAACGCATGATGAGCGGCCGCTTCGGGGCCGTCGTTTTGCCTTCGGCCCTGTCTGCGGGGCGATCCGGGGCAGCCACGGCTATGGCCTCAATTCGATGACCGTCTTGCCGATTCTCACGGGGACGCCCAGCTCCACCGGGAGGGCCCGGGTCAGCTGCTGGTCTGCCAGGTAGGTGCCATTAGTGGAGCCGAGGTCCTCGATGAACCAGCGGCTGCCCTGCGGGAACAGGCGGGCGTGGCGGCCCGAGGCGTAGTCGTCCTCGAGGACGAGGGTGGCTTCCTGTGCCCGGCCCAGGAGGATGGGGCTTGCCGCGAGGGGGATCGTGGTGCCCTTGAGCGGCCCCTCGGTCACGACCAGCTGGCGGGCCTGCTGCTTGACGGGGGCGGGCGGGGGCTCGGCGAGGGACGGATTTTTGCGTACCTGGCGTGCCGTCGGGGCTCCGGCCGCCGCCTTGCGGCCGATCATCAGATCGCGGCGCATGGCGGAGACAATGCTGAAGATCAGCACCCACAGGAGGATAAGAAACCCGAAGCGAAGCGCCGTGATGGTCAGTTCGCTCATGCGCGGCCGCCTGGGGTGGCGGGCAGTAGGCGGAAGATAATTTTGGTCCGTCCCATCGTGATCGTGGCGCCGTCGGCAAGTTCCGAACTGCCCACGATCTTTTGGCCGTTGACATAGCTGCCGTTCGTGGAGCCGAGATCGATCGCCTGGGCTGTGCCCGGCCCCGTCCGGATTTCCAGATGGCGGCGCGACACACCGGTGTCGTCAATGAGGATGTCCGCTTCCGAGGACCGTCCGAGCACGATCGACGGCGCGTTCAGCGAGTAGCGCTGGCCGTCGATGTCCAGCACGGGTTGAAGCTGTGCCGGCTGGCGTGTCGGAGCGGCGGGAACATTGCCGTGCACGCCCGGCTGGGCCGGGACGGAAGGGGCGGAGGCTTTCTCGGTCCGCGAGGTGATGTCGAAATCGCCGGCGCGGTGCTCTTCATCGCGGCGGAAGCTGATCCGGACCGGCCCCTGGAGGGTGTAGCCCTGGCTGCGGACGTGGTTGATCACGACGTCGCACAGTTCTTCCGCAAGCGGTGTGCCCCATTCCTGGGCGCGCTGGAAGTCCTCGCTGCTGAGGAGAACATCAAAAACGTTGGGGGCGAGCGTGCGTCCCGCGGCGATGGTGATGGCCTTGTTGTCCACCTCGGTGCGGAGGCGGCTGGCGATTTCGACAGGCTCAACCTGGGCGCGAGAACCGGTGGAGAAGACTCCGCGGACGGCCTTTTCGATGCCGCGCTCGACTTTGTCCAGCAATCCCATGGTCCCTCTCCTTTCCTGATGGCTGCAGGGCAGCGTTCGTTTCCGGAACTCGGATTCCAACTTTTGCGAGCCCGCTGTCAGCGGACACTCCTACATCAGATACTACTGGGCGTGTCTGGGAATGGCCTCAACGGACGCCGCCGGTACGACGCCGAAAAGAGTGGCGGTCACGCCCTGACGTGCGCGGACATCCCCGGTGCGGCCGCCTCGGCGGGACCTGCCGTGAGGCCCGGCAATCCGGGCCGCGGGGCCCGGAAATCACTCGAAGCGCGGGGCCTTCCGGCTCGATTGGTGTTTTCCCGCAGTTGTCCGTTATGCTTGATCTCGCTGCTTTTACGAGGTTGGCGGTCCGGGAAACCGGCCCTGTCCGAGTGGAAGAAGTTGCGCGCGAGTGGCGGAACGGCAGACGCGCTGGCTTCAGGTGCCAGTGTCCGAAAGGGCGTGGGGGTTCAAATCCCCCCTCGCGCACGCAATCGAAAGAACCCCGGTCTTCGGACCGGGGTTCTTTTGTTTAACCCCGTCCACCTGGTCTCGCCCGGCGGCTGCGGTCCGGGGGCACTTTGACACGGACACGCCGCGGACACCGGACCCAAGGGCCGGAATCGTGTCCAAAGGCGCCCCGTCCTTTCTTATCTGTTTTCGTTCTTAGTAATTTTTTTTGATCTCGTCGGCGAGCGGCGTTGTCCGGAGCTGCCTTCGATGCGGGAGTTGATGTGCAGCGTCTGCTGAGCGGTTGTTCGGAGCGGTTTTTGTCGGGTGTCTGCGCGGTCGGCGTTGTGGCGTGTGGTGATTTGGTCAGCATGAACCGGGAATGTTGGCATGGGCCTCCGCTGCACAGGTTGAGCTACTTCGCGATGGCGCACATCAGGGTCTCCGCCCGAGCGGATCACCCGCAATCCAGGCACCGGTTACCGCTGCCTGCCAGCACCTGTTTTCCCGTTCCGGACCAGCGCCCGACCGCAAATCAAACATTCCAGAGATATACAAGCACCCCAGCCACCCTAAGCTTTCAAAGCTTAGCTACCCCTGATTTGCCGCGCCGTCACTGGGAAGCGAGCACAATCTTCATACACACGTTTTGTCCTGTAACCGGTGTTTGGCGGCGTCGGTCCGTTGAAAGTGGGGAACTCCGCGGCGGACCACCCACAGGACACCGTTCGCTACGTTTCCCACGACCCCCAGACCAGCGGAGCGTATTCCGCTGACTGCCCCGCTGCATGAGCGGCCGGGAGGCTGCCGCTGCGAGCCGCCGCGCGACCGCCCGCGGGACGCCGCCGCTACGCGCCGCGGAGCGCTCCGAGCCCGGAGAGGAGCGCCTCGAGTCCCAGGCTGAAGGCGACGTCGGCCGGTTTTTCATTGCCTTCCTCGGCCAGGCGCTGGACGGCGGAGGTGAAATGCGGCGTCGAGGCGGCCATGCTGCCGGAATCGAAGATGTCCGCCGGTGCCGTGACGTCGTAGGCGGAGCCAAAGATGAAGGATTCCAGCGCCACGATGGCCGGGATGATGCGCTCCTGCGGAAAGCCGGCGCGGCTGAAGCCTGCGCTGACGGCCTCATACATGGCCAGCGTCTTGGGCGCATCGGTCACGGGCAGCACGGCGATGACCGGGATCAGCGGCGTGTGCTTGGAGAACACATCGCGGTAGCTCCAGGCCCAGTCCCGCACCGCTTGCTCCCAGGGCCCGGCCTCGAAGGCGGCGACGTCCACGGACGAGGTCAAGTGGTCCTGGACGAGGACCAGCACGTCCTGTTTGGAGGAGACGTGGTTGTACAGTGCCGAGGGCGCCACATTGAGGGTCCTCGCCAGGGCGGCCATGGTGAAGCCGTCGTATCCGCTCTTGCCGATCAGCTGCAGGGCTGCCGCCGTGATGCCGTCCTGGTCCAGCACGGCCGCGGCGGGCCGGCCCACGCGGCGGCGGGGCTTGGCGGCTGGGCTGTGCTGATCTGCGGGGCTGTGCGGATCGGCGGGGACGCTGGTTGCTGCCGTCATTCCGGTCCTTTCTTCTTCGCCTGGCTGGCGTTTTCGGGGTGAGCCCATTCTGCCCCTACTTTACGGGCGAAATTCGTTAGGCGGAGGGTCTTCCGCGAAGCGGGCGGAAGGTCTATCATTCTAAATGAACGGCATTCATTTAGTGGTTCGCATCACTCTAGCGGCCACAGAAAGGACATCATGCTGAATCTAGACCGCGACGTCGTCATCGTAGGAGCCGGCCCGTCAGGGTTGACCGCCGCCCGCGAACTGAAAAAGGCCGGGCTGAGCGTGGCCGTGCTCGAGGCGAGGGACCGCGTGGGCGGCCGGACCTGGACCGACACGATTGACGGCGCCATGCTCGAAATCGGCGGCCAGTGGGTTTCACCGGACCAGACGGCGCTGCTGGCCCTGATCGATGATCTCGGACTGCAGACCTATTCCCGCTACCGCGACGGCAAGTCCGTCTACATCGGCGCGGACGGCAAGCGCACCCTGTACACCGGTGAGACCTTCCCCGTCAGCGAAACCACGGCCGCCGAAATGGACAAGCTCACGGCACTGCTGGACTCGCTCGCCGCGGAGATCGGCGCCGAGGAGCCGTGGGCGCACCCCAAGGCCCGCGAGCTGGACACTATTTCCTTCCACCACTGGCTGCGGGAGAATTCCTCGGATGAGGAAGCCTGCAACAACATCGGCCTCTTCATCGCCGGCGGCATGCTGACCAAGCCAGCCCACGCCTTCTCCGCCCTGCAGGCCGTCCTCATGGCCGCCTCCGCCGGGTCCTTCAGCAACCTCACGGATGAGGACTTCATCCTGGACAAGCGGGTTGTCGGCGGGATGCAGCAGGTTTCGCTGCTGCAGGCCG
Source organism: uncultured Actinomycetota bacterium (assembly GCA_963810895.1). GTDB lineage: Bacteria > Actinomycetota > Actinomycetes > Actinomycetales > Micrococcaceae > Arthrobacter. The sequence continues at coordinate 15,024 of CAWEPM010000014.1, read as the reverse complement.
CGGAACTCGGGCGACGACGTCGTCCTCGACAGCCCGGTCCGCACCATTAACTGGACCGAGGACGCGAGCGGGGGACACCGTGTCACCGCCGTCTCCGAACGGGCCACCGTGAACGCCCGCTTCGTCATCATGGCCGTGCCGCCGAACCTCTACTCCCGGGTGTCCTTCAACCCGCCGCTGCCCCGCCGCCAGCACCAGATGCACCAGCACCAGTCGCTCGGCTTGGTCATCAAGGTCCACGCCGTGTACAGCTCGCCGTTCTGGCGTGAAGACGGTCTTTCCGGGACCGCCTTCGGCGCCGGCGCCATTGTGCAGGAGGTCTACGACAACACGAACCACGAGGACCCCCGCGGCACGCTGGTGGGCTTCGTCTCGGACGAGAAGGCCGACGCCATGTTCGAGCTCAGCGCGGAGGACCGCCGCCGCACCATCCTCGAGTCGATTGCCTCGTTCCTCGGCGAAAAGGCCCTGGATCCCGAGGTCTACTACGAGTCCGACTGGGGCTCCGAGGAATGGACCCGCGGGGCCTACGCTGCAAGCTACGACCTCGGCGGCCTGCACCGTTACGGCAAGGACCAGCTGAAGCCGGTCGGGCCCATCTACTGGTCCTCCTCCGACCTCGCGGCAGAGGGATACCAGCACGTCGACGGCGCCGTGCGGATGGGACAGATCACGGCGGCCCGGATCGTCGCCGCCGCGGACCGTGTGTCCGTCGCGCACTAGCTAGAAACCCCAACAGTGCAGTTCAGTTCAGTTAGGAGAGCGGCCAGATGCGTTACGTAGTGGGGTACTCAGCCAATGCCAGAGGCCATGATGCGGTCAATCTGGCCGTCTCTCTGGCGCTCGGGCGTGGAGCCAGCCTGGATCTTGTGCTGGTGGTTCCCGAAGTGCAGCAGTTCGGGGCCGCCCACTCGCCCAGGGTCGGATTCGAGCACCTGCTCAATGAGCAGGCCCAGGAGTGGCTTGACCAGGCGCTGGCGCTGGTTCCGCCCGGTGTCCCGGCCCAGGCGCACGTCCGCAGCGGTGATTCGGACGCGCACGCGCTGATCGGGGCGGCCGAGGAGTTCGGGGCCGACATGCTCATCATCGGCGCAACCAGCAACGGGATCTTCAAACGGTTCACCATCGGGTCCATGGCCAGCGCCCTGCTCCACGCCTCGACCGTTCCGGTGGCCCTGGCGCCGCATGGCTACCACCGCCAGGCGGCCCTGACCCGGATCAGCTGCGGGCTCGGCACCCGGGCGGGCGCCGAGAAACTGCTCGATTTCGCCCTCGGCATGGCTGTGAACCGCGACGTGCCGCTGCGCGTGGTGTCGCTGCTGGCGCTCGACGGCGGCATGCGGCCGAGGCAACCGAGGCAGCCGAGGCGGCCCGGGAGTACGCGGAGAAGCACCTTGCCGCAGCCCTGCCGGTCGGCGAGCAGGAGGTCCGGGTGGAGGCGAAGACGGAAGTCGTCGTCGCACAGGGCCGCAGCATCGAGGAAGCGGTGGACCGCCTCGACTGGGAAGACGGCGAGGTCCTGCTGATCGGATCGAGCCGGCTTGCCACGAGCAGGTCCATCTTCCTCGGCAGCACGGCCAACCGCATTCTGCGCGCCCTGCCGGTGCCGATGATTGTGGTCCCGAGTGACTATGAACTCAAGCAACTGAACCATTCAGCGTCGAATGACGTCCCCGGAGAGGCACAAAAATGAGCGCCGAACACGCGATGTCCAAGGCCTCGCAAGCCGGACAACACACTGAAGACCAGCACGGACTGAGCGAGAAGGGCCTGAAGGCGGGGTCGGTGGGGCTGATTGGCGCCGTCGTCATCGGCATTTCCTGTATCGCCCCGGCGTATACCCTCACGGCGGCCCTGGGCCCCACCGTCGCCGAGGTCGGCGTGCAACTTCCGGCAATCTTCCTGGTGGGCTTTGTCCCCATGATCTTGGTGGCGTTCGGCTACCGCGAACTGAACAACGCCATGCCCGACGCCGGCACCTCCTTCACCTGGGCCTCGCGGGCGTTTGGTCCGTGGATTGGCTGGATGGGCGGGTGGGGGCTGATTGCGGCGACCATCATCGTGCTCTCGAACCTGGCCGCGGTCGCGGTGGACTTCTTCTATCTGATGCTGTCGCAGATCTTCGGCAATCCTGAACTCGCCGACCTCACCACGAACCTGCCGCTGAATATCGCCACCACGCTGGTGTTCATCGCCGTCGCGTGCTGGATTTCCTACCGCGGCATGGAAACCACCAAGACGGTCCAGTACGTGCTCGTGGGATTCCAGCTGCTGGTGCTCGGCTGGTTCTCGGTCGCTGCGTTCAGCCATGTGGCCAACGGAACCGCGTTTGACGCCACTGCCATCTCCCCGGACTGGTTCAACCCCTTCGCCGTGGGATCCTTCTCCGCCTTCGCCGCCGGCGTTTCGCTGTCCATCTTCATCTACTGGGGCTGGGACGTCACGCTGACCATGAACGAGGAGACCAAGAACCCGGAGAAGACCCCGGGCCGTGCCGCCACGGTCACAGTGCTGGTCATCGTGATCATCTACATGACCGTTGCCCTGGCCACACTGTCCTACGCCGGCGTCGGCGAGACCGGGCTGGGTGCCGGAAACCCGGAGAACCAGGGCAGCATCTTCGCCGTCCTTGCGGGACCCGTGATGGGCCCCTTCGCCATCCTGATGTCCCTGGCGATCCTGAGCAGCTCCGCAGCTTCGCTGCAGTCCACGTTCGTCTCGCCCGCGCGGACCCTGCTGTCCATGGGTCATTACAAGGCCCTGCCGCAGCAGTTCGGCAGGATCAGCCCCGCGCACAAGTCGCCGAGCTATGCCACGATCGCCTCGGCGGTGGCTGCCGCCGCGTTCTACGTCATCACCCGCACGACGTCGGAGAACGCGCTGTGGGACACCATCACGGCACTGGGCATGATGATCTGCTTCTACTACGGCATCACGGCGCTGGCCTGTGTCTGGTTCTTCCGGGCCGAGGCGTTCAGCGGAGCGAGGGCATTCTTCTTCAAGTTCCTCGCGCCTCTCCTGGGCGGCGTCATCCTGCTGGTCATGTTCTTCAAGACCGCCTACGACTCCATGGATCCGGCGTACGGCTCGGGCTCCTCGATCGGCGGCCTGGGCCTGGTCTTCATCCTCGGCATGGGCGTCATCCTGCTGGGCGTGGTGCTCATGCTGGTCATGGCCAAGGTCCGGCCCGAGTTCTTCAAGGGCGAGGTGCTGTCCCGCGGACATTGAGTCCCCGGCCCGTTCCAGTCGGGAAGGTCCCCGTCCGGCAGCCATTGGAAAGTAAGCACACTTACCAATAGGCTGTCCGGAGGGGGACCTTCCTCCGTTGGAACGAGAACGAGGTGAGAGCATGTCGGATGCCGAAAGCATCAGCAAGGTCACGGGCATCATCAACGATTCGCACATCGGAATGTTGACCACCATCAACGAAGCAGGCACGCTCGTCAGCCGGCCGCTGGCCGTCCAGGAGGTCAAGGACGACGGCGACATGTGGTTCTTCACGTCGGCCACCAGCTCGCAGGTGGCCCACATCCGCGCCAACCCGGCCGTGAATGTTTCCTTCGGCAAGCGCACCGAGTGGGTCTCGGTGGCCGGAACTGCCGAGGTGGTGACCGACCGGCAGCTGATCCAGGACATGTGGAACCAGGTGGTGGAGGCCTGGTTCCCGGACGGTCCGGACACCCCGGAAGTGGTCCTGCTGCACGTCGACTCGGACTCCGCCCAGTACTGGACCAGCCCGGGCGGCACGGCGGCAACCGCGCTGCAGTGGATCAAGTCCAAGGTCACCAACAGCCGGATGAGCGTCGGCGAAAGCGCAACGGTAGACCTCTAGCGCCCTGATCTGGGTCGGTCGCGCTGAGCCGGGCGGGCGGGGACCGGACTGTTCCTAGTCGATGATTTTCAGACCAGTGCCCCAGTTGAAGCTGGGATACGCAGGGTTGGCCTGCAGCGCCATGACCAGCAGTTGGAAGCCTTCGAGCTCACGGGCATGGCGCAGGCCGCCCACTTGGAGAGGACGCAGCCCGGCGGCCTCGGCGAAGGCCGCGACCTCGTTGCGGGCCTGTTCGGAGTCCGAAGCGATGAAGACATCCAGTGGCATGCCGCCGGTGGTCCCGGAGCCGAGCGTGCCGGCGAAGGTGGTGTTGAAGGCCTTTACCACCCGTGCGCCCGGAAGCAGGGCGGCGATTTCCTCGGCAGCCGACGTCCCCGGGCCGACCACCAGTGAATCAAAGGTTTCCGTGTCGATCGGATTGCTGATCTCCACCACCGTCTTGCCGCTGAGAGTATCGCCGAAATGCGTGGCAACTTCCTTGGCCGGGCCGAAGTAGAGCGCCAGGACGACGATGTCGCCGTCGGGGATCTCGCTCAGGCCGCCGGAGGTAGTGGTGCCGCCAAGTTCAGCAGCGAGCTTGGCGGCATTCTCCGGCGTCCGGTCCAGAACCTGGACGGACCGGCCCGCGGCGACGGCCCGGGTGCCGATCGCCCGTGCCATGTTGCCGCTGCCGATGATCGTGATGTCAGTCATGATGCTTCCTTCCGGAGTGGCCGGGAACTGCCGGATCGGCAATTCCGGGAATCAGCTGTGCGCGTGGTCCGGGCCGGACAGCCCCGCGGGGCTGACGCCGGCCGCGCTTTCGGCGGCGGCCAGGGCCCGTTCCAGATGCTCCACAGCCGGGGCATAGGCGGCATCGGCGCCTGCGGGGTCAGTGCGGCCGCCCAGGCTCTCGGCGGCCTTGATGGCCCGGATCAGGGCGGCCGTCTCCGGCTGCCGGGGATCGCTCATGGCGGGGTAGTCGATCGCGTACCGTGGATCGAGTTCGTAGCGTTGCCACCGGGCGAGGACGCTCTTGTGCCGCGCGGCGGCTGCCTCGTTCAAAAGCTGAGTCTTCCGGCTGGCCCGGCGGGCTTCCTTCCGGCGGAGCACCCGGGGCGCCGCGGCAAAAGCCGCCAGGGCCGCCCCGGCGGCCAGCATCCCGAGCGCCAGCCCGGCCCAGGGCCACGTGAAGGAGGCAAGGACGACGGCGGGCACAACGACGGCGAGCCCGGCGAAAACGTCCCAAAACGCGCCGTCGGCACCGTCTGAGGCGCCGGCGTCGGCTGTCAGGTGCTTGCGGGCGAGGTAGGCCGCGATGGATGCCGCCCCGGCGACCAGAATGGCGAGGGCGAGGAACTGCCAGGCCGCGAGGGCACCGGATTGTGAGAGCGACGTCATTGCACACCTCCGGCGGAACCATCCCGGGCGGGCGCTGTTCCGCTAGTTCCATTGGAATGCCTGGCGGCGGGGCCGTCAATGCCTGCCCGGCCGCTGCCCTTCCGCCGCCGGCCACGGCAGGTACGCCGGCCTTGAAGCCGGCCTTGGGGGCCGCGTCGCTGTTCCTTTGACGGATCCTCCCGGCGTAGCCTAGGGGCCATGCGACTGAAAATGTGCAGTATCCATGTCAAGGATCCGGCCTCGGCCCATGAGTTCTACACCGGCATCCTGGGCTTTGAAACACTGATGGCCATGCCTGAGCACAACCTCTTCATCGTCAAGGATCCGGACGGAGCCGGTGGTGCCGGCCTGTTACTGGAGCCCAGCGACAACCCGATTGGGGCGGCCTACATGAACGCCCTGCACGATGCGGGAATTCCGGCGATCGTGTTTGGCGTGCCGGACGTGCGTGCCGAATATGCCCGGCTGGCGGCGAAGGGTGTGATGTTCCAGGGCGAGCCGTCCGAGGGCCCCGCCGGGACCAGCGTGGTGATGGACGACGGCTGCGGGAACTTCGTTCAGCTGCATCAGGACTAGTCCCAGGGCTGGTCGCCGACCCACGACTTACGGGCGCACTGGACCACGAGCAGGGCTTAGCGGCGCAGCTTGTCCTTGTCCGGGTGCTCGTCGCCGATATGGCCGGGTGCGTTGGCGGCCAGGACCCGCGCCACGAAGGAGGCATACTCCTCCATGTAGTGGCGCAGCAACTTGGCCGTGGCTTCGTCTTTGACCTCGCCGTCCTCGCCGTAGACCTCCGGGACGAAGCGGATGTACGCCTCCGGCGCATTGAGCTGCGGTGCATCGAGGAAGCTCAGCACGCTGCGGAACGAGGACTGCATCACGGCCGTGCCGATGCCGCCGGGGGACGCGCCGATGATCCCGGTGGGCTTGCGGGCGAACGAGTTGGTGCCCCAGGGCCGGGATCCCCAGTCGATGGCGTTCTTAAGCGCTCCCGGGATGGACCGGTTGTACTCGGGCGAGACGAACAGGATGCCGTCCGAAGCGGCGACGGCATCCTTGAGGGCCTGGCCATCGGGGGGAAAGGCGGCATCAAAATCCGGGCTGTACAACGGCAGGTCCCTGATGGGAATTTCGGTGAACTCCAGCTCCGCGGGGGCAAGCCGGATCAGGGCCTTGGACAGGGTCCGGTTGATGGAATTGCTCGAAAGGCTCCCGACAAAATATCCGATCTTGAAGGCCATGGCCTGTTTCCTTCCCGATGCTCCGCCGGTGCTGGTGGATTGGGAAATGAGGATGGGGATCAGGCCGGCGGTCCCGACTCATTCCGCGAGCATAGTCCTGCGTCCGCGGGATGAAAATAGGGGCCGGATAAGGGGCCGGAAGGAAGCGCGTGCCGTTATTCGGCCTTGGCGCGGGCCTTCTTGGCGTCCTTCTTGGCGGCCTCGTCCTTGACCCGCTGGGCCTCGGCCCGGACGGCGGCGTGGGTGGAGCGCTCGGCGACCAGCCATGCCGGGGGAGCCTGGAGCAGCGCGGTGATTTCCGCCGTCGTCAGCGCTTCCTCAACACCACCGCGGGCCAGGCCGCTGATGGAGACGTTGAGCTTCTGTGCCACCACGGGACGCGGGTGCGGGCCGTTGCGGCGCAGTTCCGCGAGCCACTCCGGCGGGTTGGCCTGGAGCTCGGCGAAATCGGCGCGGGTGATGACCGCATCCTGGAACTCCTGGGGTGTCGCCGGAAGGTAAATGCCAAGCTTCTTGGCAACGGTGGCCGGCTTCATGGACTGGGAGTTTGCAGAGGTCATGGTTCAAGGGTATCCGGCCAGAGCGCCGCGGGGCACCATACAGAGGTCGCGCAGCGGAACAGGACGCCGGTGGTGGCGGTACTGTGAACATGTGTCCGCCGCAGAAGAAACACCCCAGACCCCCGACGAAACCGCCGCCGTCCGAGCCGTTGCAGCAGTGCGCGAGTTGCGTTTCGCCTACGTCGCCGGTGTGACGCCCGGAAAATGGATCCGGCGCTGGGAAGAGCGGATGCCGGATGTGCCGCTGCACTCCTTTATGTCCGACGACGGCGCGCAGCTCGCCGTGCTCCGCGACGGTTCCGCGGACCTGAGCTTCGTCCGGCTTCCGGTGGAGCGCGAGGGCCTCAGCGTCATCCCGCTCTATGAGGAACAGCCCGTGGTGGTGGCCCCCAAGGGCCACGAAGTCTCCTTGTTCGAGGAAGTGGACCTGGCCGACCTGTCCGCGGAGACCTTCCTGGACGTGCAGGAACTCGGCGGCCCCGCGATGGCCCTGCAGGTGGTGGCGTCCGGCGCCGGGCTGGTGATCCTGCCGATGTCCGTGGCCCGGCACTTCAACGTCAAGGACACCGTGGCCCGGAAGCTTACCGGTGCGCCCGGCACGGAGATCGCCCTGGCCTGGCCCAGCGACACCACGGACGAGGTGATCGAGGAATTCATCGGGATTGTCCGCGGGCGCACCGCGGCGAGCTCCCGGCAGCCCTCGGCGCAGCAGGAGAAACCCAAACGGGAACCCAAGCCGGACCGGCGCGGCCCAGCAGTCAAGAAACCCAAGGTGGCCCAGCGCTACGCCCCGAACCCGGACAAGGGCCGCGGCAAGGGATCCCGGAAAAAGGGGAAACGCTAGGGCATAGCCGTCCGGGCGCTGGCGCGCATAGGTTCGTGGCGGCTTTGGCATGCTGGAACCGTGTCCCACAGGGCGTCGGGGAGCGGGTAGCTGCCGCTCTTGGGTGCGGGGCCGGTGTCGCCCCCGTGCAGCAGGGCAGCAGCCGGTGAAGCGGCCGGAGCGGCCGGAGCTGCTGCGGCAGTCGACGACGGACGCCGCGGCGGGGCTGACGTCACTGGCCATCCGCGGATGTCCGCTCCGCGTTACCCGGCGCCGCGGGCCTGATTTTCGCCGCGGAACCTGCGCTGCACACGTCGATTACCCTAGCCTGGCCCGATTTCCCAAGCTTGCATGCGCCGCCTGCAACCTTGACTTGATGCCACCCGATCCCGTTGTGGGAGAAGCTCAACGGCCCGGTCACCCGTCTCGTGACGATAAACCCCTCCTCGGGCATCAGTCATGTGCCGGCGTCGCGCTGCACCGCAGCCAGTCTCATCATTATTGTCAGTGCCTCCTGATTTGATTGGGTCATGGAAAGCAGAGCAGCGTGGAGTGCGGAAGAGCGAGCGGACGGCCTTGGCGGCCGTCGCCGCGTCCACGGCCGCGCTGGCTGCCGTTCACCGGCGCCGGCGCGGACCGCACCGATTCGTCCGGCGCCGATGCCCTGCGGGATGCTGATCCGTTGCGGGATCTGGCGGACGGTTGCCTGGACGGGCTCGCCGAGGTGGCCCGGCTGGAGGCCCGGACCGCCGCGCTGAAGGTTCAGCTGGCCGCCGACTACGCCCGGGCGGCCAGGTTCCTGGTGCCGCCGGCGGCGTCCCCGCAGGAACAAACGGCACAGGAGATGGCCGTGACCGCCGAGGTCGCCTGTGTCCTGACCGTCAGCGAACGCACCGCCGCAGCCCTCCTGTCCGACTCCCGGGCATTGACGACGGGGCTGCCGCTGACCCTGGCCGCGCTGCGGGCCGGGACGATCTCCTGGGCCGCACGCCCGGATCATCGTCGACGAAACCACCGGCCTGGATCCGGCCGGGGCGGCCGGGCTGGAGGCGCACTTCCTGGACCCCGACGCACCCAACCCCGCCCGCGGCTGCCCGGCCGGGGACCTCGTTCCGTCCCGGTTCCGGGCCAAGGCACGCGCCTGGCGGGAACGCCACCACCCGGTCAGCATCGAGAAACGCCACACCACAAGCGCCGCGGACCGGCGGGTCGAGTTCGTCCCGGACCGGGACGGCATGGCCTGGCTCTCCGCGCACCTGCCGGCCGACACCGCCGCGGGGATCTGGGCACGGACCACCGCCGCCGCCCGCGCCCTCCAGGGCCCGGACGAGGCCAGGACCCTGGCCCAGCTCCGCGCCGACATCACCGCCACCTGGCTCCTCACCAGCCGGCACCCCCGGCACCGGCACCGGCGGGATGGCCGATCGCGGACTGGCCGGCGGCGGCACCGGCCTGGCCGGCGGAACCGGTGTGGGCGGGGGTGTGCCGTCGCCGCGGGCGCAGGTCCTGGTCACCGTCCCGGTCCTGTCGCTGCTGGGCGCCACCGACGAGCCGGCCGTCCTGGACGGGTACGGGCCGATCCCGCCGTCCATGGCCCGCCGCCTGATCACCGACGGCGCCGACTCCTTCCACCGCGTCCTGACCGACCCCCGCGACGGCGCACCGCTGGAAATCGGACGGACCAGCTACCGTGTCACGAAGGCCCAGCGTCAATGGCTCCGGCTCCGCGACGGCAGGTGTCCGTTCCCCGGCTGCGGCAACCACTCCCTGGACAACGAGGCAGACCACCTCCTGGCCTGGGCCGACGGCGGCACCACCGGCATCTCCAACCTGGGCCAGCCCTGCCCCAAGCACCACCGCCTGAAACACGGCTCCGCCTGGACACCAACCGGGGCCAGCAGGGACCACCCGCCGGGCTGGACCTCCCCGTCAGGACGGTACTACCCCAGCGAACAGCAGGACTGGGAACCGCCCCGCTGGCCGGACCACCTCCCGGCCACGGACACGGACAAGGACCCGGACCATGGCCTGCCCGCGGATCCGGGACATCATCCGGACCCGGCGCTCACCGGGTACCTCGGCCAGGAACCCGGCCGGGATCCCGAACCGGAACAGCCCCCGGACCCCTTCCCGGACTGGCACGAATTCACGGCCGCGCATCCATTGCCCGCCGCGGACACGGACGATCCGGGCTGGCCGGCGCCCCTCGACGACCCCTTCCCCGGAATGCCTCCTGCTGCTATGCGTGTGATCGGCTAGGAGACCGCCCGCTGGGGTCGGGCTGGGCGGAGCGCTACCGCATTGCATCCGGCGTCGCGAAGCCGGATGCTGCGCTGCGATTCCAGGGGTGCCCTGTTGGGGCGGCAGCCGTTACTTGGCGCAGGCGTCCTGAAGGGCCTTGACCGACTCGGCCGGAACCTGGTCGCCGGAGTCGGCGATCTGGCGCAGCGGGGTGGTGATCTCAGCGGGTGCACCCGCGGTCTCCGCGCCGGCGACAAGGCCGCCCAGCAGTTCCTTGTCCTTGATGCTGACCAGGCCGTCCTCCACGAGGGCGCAGGCCTGCTTCTTCACTTCACTGCCAGCGGCCGTGGCGACCTGGGATGTCCCGTCGTTGACTGCCTTTTCGGCAGCGTCCTGCACCTGGCCACAGCCGGTCAGGGCGATCAAGGAGACGGCGGCGGCAAGGGCGGCGAGTCGTCGTTTCATTCATCCACCCTAGCGCGCGGCCGGTGCCGGGGTTCAGGGAAATGGGGAAACGCCAGGGCGTAGCCGTGTAAGCGCCGGGGCGCATAGGCTCGGTTCGTGGACATCGTCGAGTTCCTGACCGCACGGATAAAAGAAGACGAAGCTGCCGCCCTGAAGCTGCTCGGCGACCCCACTCTGGCCGTTTCCGGCGAGTGGTACGAACGCCGCCTGCTTCGCGAATGCGAGGCCAAACGCCGGCTGATAGACATCATTGAGTCCGCCCGCCAGTCCGTGCTGGCCACGCTGGTCAGCCAGGAACCCGCCGACGCCGGCTGGGTCCCGGACGTCATTGAATGGACCACCCTGTCCTTGAACACCCTGGCCCTGCCGTACGCCGACCACCCCGAATTCCAGGCCCGCTGGCGGACCCCCGGGTAGGAGGTAGGCGGCAGCGACAAGGTGCCGACACATGTGGCGCCGGAAACCTGCAGGAAACCTCACCGGCCTACGCTGGTCACACCGCAGCATCTGCGGTCCGCCAGCCGGGCCGGTTCTTGAAGGGATTCCGTCATGCACCTTTTGCCCCGTGAGCAGGAAAAGCTCATGATCGTGGTCGCGGCGGACCTCGCCCGCCGCCGCCAGGCACGCGGACTGAAGCTGAACTTCCCCGAGGCCGTCGCCGTCATCAGCTACGAACTGATCGAGGGCGCCCGGGACGGCCGGACCGTGGCGGAGCTCATGAGCTACGGAACCACCCTCCTGGGCCGCGACGACGTCATGGAGGGCGTGCCCGAAATGATCCACGACGTCCAGGTCGAGGCCACCTTCCCGGACGGCACCAAGCTCGTCACCGTCCACGATCCCATCCGCTAGAGGAGCTTTCGATGATTCCGGGAGAATACGTTCTCAGCGCCGCGCCGCTGGTGATCAACGCCGGCCGCGAGGCGGTGGAGGTCGCCGTGACCAACACCGGCGACCGGCCCGTTCAGGTGGGCTCGCACTATCACTTTGCCGAGGCGAACTCCGCGCTGCAGTTCGACCGGACGGCCGCGTACGGCCGCCGGCTGGACATTCCGGCCGGCACCGCCGCCCGGTTCGAACCGGGGGACAGCAGGACCGTGCGGCTGATCGAACTCGCGGGCCGCCGCGAAGTCTACGGGCTCAGCAACGCCGTCAACGGACCACTCCACAAGACCGGACTCCATGTTTCCGAACTCCATGTTTCCGAACGGAAGGGTGACGCACAGTGAGTTTCGAGCTATCCCGCAGGCAGTACGCGGACCTCTACGGCCCGACGACGGGCGACGCCATCCGCCTGGCCGACACCGATCTGTTCCTCGAGATCGAGAAAGACCTCACCGTCTACGGCGAGGAAGTGGTGTTCGGCGGCGGCAAGGTGATCCGCGACGGCATGGGCCAGAACGGCCAGGTGACCCGGGACGGGGACGTCCGAGGAAGACATCCCGGACACCGTGATCACCAACGTCGTGGTGCTGGACTACACCGGCATCTACAAGGCCGACGTCGCGCTCCGGGACGGCCACATCTTCCGGATCGGCAAGGCCGGCAACCCGCAAATCACCGACGGCGTGGACATCGTGATCGGCGCAAGCACCGAGATCATTGCGGGCGAGCGGAAGATCCTGACGGCCGGCGGGGTGGACTCGCACATCCATTTCATCTCCCCGGACCAGGTCCCCGCCGCCCTGTGCAGCGGCGTGACCACCATGCTGGGCGGCGGCACCGGCCCCGCCGAAGGCACCAAGGCCACCACCGTCACCCCCGGAAAATGGCACATCCAGCGCATGCTGCAGGCCGCCGAAGGGCTCCCCATCAACATCGGCCTGTTCGGCAAGGGGCACGCCTCCGCCGTCGAACCCCTCGCCGAGCAGATCCGCGCCGGCGCGATCGGGCTGAAAGTCCATGAGGACTGGGGCTCCACGACGTCCTCGATCGACACCTCGCTGCAGGTCGCGGACCAGTACGACGTCCAGGTGGCCATCCACACCGACACCCTGAACGAGTGCGGCTTCGTGGAGGACACCATCCGGGCCATCGACGGCCGCGTGATCCACACCTTCCACACCGAGGGCGCCGGCGGCGGCCACGCCCCGGACATCATCAAGATCGCCGGGCTGCCCAACGTCCTGCCGGCCTCCACCAACCCCACCCTGCCGTACACGCGCAACACCATCGAAGAGCACCTGGACATGCTCATGGTGTGCCACCACCTGAACCCGGACATCCCGGAGGACGTGGCGTTCGCGGACTCCCGCATCCGCGCCGAGACCATCGCCGCCGAGGACGTCCTGCAGGACCTGGGCGTCTTCGCGATCACGTCCTCGGACTCCCAGGCCATGGGCCGGGTGGGCGAGGTGATCATCCGCACCTGGCAGGTGGCGGACAAGATGAAGAAGCAGCGCGGCGTTCTGAAAGATCCCGACGGCGGTGCGCACGGCGCCGCTGCCGGTCTGGGCGCGGAGAGCGACAACTTCCGGTTGAAGCGCTACGTGGCGAAGTACACGATCAACCCGGCCATCGCGCAGGGCATGGCCGATTCGATCGGCTCGGTGGAGGTCGGAAAGTTCGCCGACCTGGTGCTCTGGGACCCGGCGTTCTTCGGCGTCAAGCCGGAACTGGTGCTCAAGGGCGGCCAGATCGCCTACGCCCTCATGGGGGACGCCAACGCCTCCATTCCCACCCCGCAGCCGCGCACCATGCGGCCGATGTTCGCCGCCTACGGCAAGGCCCTGCAGCAGTCCTCCATCACCTTCCTGTCGCAGGCCGCCATCGACGCCGGGGTCCCGGCGGAGCTCGGCCTGGAGAAGGTCATCCGGCCGGTGTCCGGCATCCGCAGCCTCACCAAGGCGGACCTCAAGTACAACGGCGCCACCCCGGACATCGAGGTGGACCCGGAAACGTATCAGGTGACGGTCGACGGCGAGGACGTCACGTGCGAACCGTCAGACGTCCTGCCCATGGCGCAGCGCTACTTCCTTTTCTAGGCTTCCAGAGGAGACGACCATGATCATCGAAAAGGTCCTCGGCAACACCCACGACCTTCCGCCCGGGCCGGACCCGTACTTCGGGCTCCACCGGGAAAAGGTGGTGCTGCCCAGCGCCCAGCTGGTCAAACGCATCCAGCGCGTCACCACCGACCACGGGAAGGAACTCGGCATCCGCCTCCCCGCCGGTTCCGGGGACCTGCGCGACGGCGACATCCTGCACGTGGCCGAGACCAACATGATCGTGGTGTCGGTGCTGCCCACCGATGTCCTGGTGATCGCCCCGCGCTCGATCCACGAGATGGGCGTGGTGGCGCACTCCCTGGGCAACCGGCACCTGCAGGCCCAGTTCTTCGATGCGTCCTCGGAGTACGGGGCAGAGGTGATGGTCTGCCAGTACGACCACACCGTGGAGGACTATCTCAAACACGTCGGAGCGCCCTACGACCGCCAGGAGCGCGTGATGCCCGTCCCCTTCCGCCATGCCGAACACAGTCACTAATTCCGCCCAAGGGGCGCCGGCGGCAAACGGCTACCAGCTCGCTTTGCAGCAGCTCACTGACTCGGCGCTGCCTACCGGGGCGTTTGCTCACTCGCTGGGGTTTGAGAGCTACATCGAGCGCGGGCTGGTGCACGACGAGGAGTCGTTTGGGGTCTGGCTGGCGGCGTTTGTGGGGCAGCAACTGACGTATTCGGACGCCCTGGCCATCCGGTTCCTCTATGAGGGCGTTGCTGTTGCCGAACTGGATGCTTTGTTGACCGCTCAGCTGCTGCCCCGGCAGTTGCGTGAGGCCAGCGTCAAGATGGGCGGGCGGCTGCTGGAGATCGGCGTGGAAATCTTTCCGTCCGCTGAGCTGGGGGAGTACCGGGAGCTGGCGAGTTCCGGCCGCGCCGCCGGCCACCAGCCGCTGGCGTTCGCCGTCGTCGCCCGGTCCCTGGGTGTCCCGCTGCGCGCGGCCCTCGCCGCCTACCTGTTCGCCGCAGTCACCTCGTTGACCCAGAACGCCGTCCGCGCGATCCCGCTAGGCCAGAACGCCGGCCAGAGGATCCTGCGGAAGGCGGCCGACGACGTCGCTGCCGCGGCCGAGCGGGCCAGCCACCTCACGCCAGACGACTTTGGGGCCGTCAGCCCCGGACTGGAAATTTCGCAGATGCGGCACGAACGCCAGCGCGCCCGCATGTTCATGAGCTAACCGAGCTGTACAAGCTAACCGAGTTGTACGAGAAATATGTCTGGAGAAGAATATGTCTGAGCCCATCAAGATCGGCATCGGCGGCCCGGTGGGTGCCGGCAAGACCCAGCTCGTGGAGCGGCTCACCCGCCACATGAGCCGGGACATCTCCATGGCGGCCATCACCAACGACATCTACACGATCGAGGACGCCAAGATCCTCGCCGCCAACGGGATCCTCCCGATCGACCGGATCATCGGCGTCGAAACCGGCGGCTGCCCGCACACCGCCATCCGCGAAGACACCTCCATGAACACGGCCGCCA
>CAWEPM010000013.1:0-193487 GCA_963810895.1 uncultured Actinomycetota bacterium | reverse complement strand
GCCACGATCGGGACCTCACGCCAGCCGAGGACCGTCAGGCCCTCGTCCGCGGCAAGTCCTTCGATGCCGAGCCGGGCGGCGTCGGATTCGCGCTGCTCGGCCGGCAGGAAAGCAGTTCCCACGACGTACTGGCCGGGGGCGGGAAGTTCGAAGTCGGTGACTGCGCGGAAGAATTCGTCCGGAACCTGCATGAGGAGGCCGGCGCCGTCGCCGGTACCTTCATCCGCGCCCACGGCGCCGCGGTGTTCGAGGTTGCGCAGGGCGGTCAGGGCCGCGTCGACGATGTCATAGCCCGGCTCGCCGCGAAGCGTGGCGATGATGGCCAGGCCGCAGGCGTCCTTCTCGTTCTCCGGGTTGTAGAGTCCGGCAGCGGCCGGAATCGACGCGAAGCGCGCGAAGGGTGACGTGGCGGCCGACGGCTGGTCCGGATCGGACCAGCTGGGGCTGTGAAGAGTTTGGGTCATTGGAGACGTCCTTCCTCCTGATCGTGCGTATGGGAGGGACAACATTGGCCCCACTCAGCAAGCCGGTGTGACGGGCGCAACAGA
Organism: uncultured Actinomycetota bacterium; assembly: GCA_963810895.1. Taxonomy (GTDB): domain Bacteria; phylum Actinomycetota; class Actinomycetes; order Actinomycetales; family Micrococcaceae; genus Arthrobacter. The sequence goes on along the minus strand of CAWEPM010000013.1, from coordinate 192,939 downwards.
GTGTTTTTCTAACTGGAATTGTAGGCCAGCCCGGCCTCCTGTACTAACAGTTACGCAGGTGCTGGCCCGGGCTTGCTTGGACAGCGCCTATCTGCTGTCCACAACAATCCCTCTTGCCACGACGCTGTGGGGTCGGGCCCTGCGAGCGGTAGCTCCGCAACCCGAGTTGCCGGGGCCGAGCTACTTGGTGCCCTCAGCCTCCGGAGCGGTTCCAGTTGCCTGGCGGCCGGATACTCCGGCTGCCGGAACTCCCGCGGCGGACGTGGTGCCGCCGGTGGAGTCCTTGCTCGCATCAGCGCCTGCGCCCGCGGATGCGGATGCCGATGCGGATGCGGGCACTGGCCCGCTTTGGTTATTTCGGAGATTACCACGGGATTCACTATCTGAGACAGCCGAGTCCGCATGGCGGATGGTTGCCGCGTCCGCGGGGACGGTGTCAGCGGTGCCGCCTGCGGCGTCCGCGGCGGCCTCCTCGGCGTCGGCGGAGCGGTCTCGTCGGCGGCGCGTACGGTCGGCGGCAGCGCTGTCGGCGTCGGCGGAGACCGCCTCGGCGGCTGGCTTGTCCCCCGTCTTGACCCCTGCTTTGTCCCCCGCCGGTTCACGGCCCGGGAGGAATACGGTGTCCGGCTCCGAGGGCTTGCGCAGTCCGAGGAGGATGAAGGCGATCAGGGCACCCACCAGGACAAAGATGCTGGTCCAGACGTTGAGCCGGGTGGTGATCCCGAAGAGGCTGATCTGCTCGGCGTCGTCGATCCGCATGGCTTCGATCCAGACCCGGCCCAGTGTGTAGTAGACGGCGTAGAGGCAGAAGAGGCGGCCGCGGCGGAAGTTGAACTTCCGGTCCAGGGCCAGCAGGATCGCGACGCCCGCGAGGTTCCACAGGGACTCGTAGAGGAACGTCGGGTGGAAGAGTGTGTCGGCGGGCATGCCGGCCGGGAAATTCGGGCTGTTCGGGTCGATCTGCAGCCCCCACGGAAGCGTGGTGGGGCCGCCGAAGAGCTCCTGGTTGAAGTAGTTGCCCCACCGGCCAATTGCCTGGGCCAGCAGCAGCCCGGGGGCCGCCGCGTCCATGAAGGCGCTCAGCTTCACCCCGGCCCGCCGGCAGCCGATCCAGGCGCCAAAGGCGCCCAGCACGACGGCTCCCCAGATGCCCAGGCCGCCGCGCTGGATCTGCGGAATCAGGGAGAGGTCGCCGGTGCCGTCGAACCCGGGGCCGAAGTAGGCATCCGGCGAGGAGACCACGTGGTAGAGCCGCCCGCCGATGATGCCGAACGGGATGGCCCAGATGGCGATGTCCCACACGCTGCCCTCGGGCGCACCGCGGCGCGCCCAGCGGACGGACGTGAGCCAGAGGCCGGCAACGATTCCGGCGAGGATGCACAGGGCGTAGGCATGGATGCGCAGTGACCCCCACGGCAGCGGGATGTCGAATCCGGACCAGCTAGGGCTCGGAATGCTCGCGGGAATCATCGCCGCCGCGTGGAGGACTGACTGCATTGCTTACGCTTCTTCCTTGGTAAGGCCGGTGCTGAGGTCTTTCGTCAAGGAGGCTACCGCATCCACGCCGCCGTCTCGGATGGCCGCGACGAGGGCGGTGCCGACAATCACGCCGTCGGCATATTCGGCGATCTCGCGGACCTGGTCCGCGTTGGAGACTCCGAGGCCCACGCAGACGCGTTCGGCGCCTGCGGCGTGCGCGGCGGCGACCACATCCTTGGCCGCGGAGCTGACCGAGGTCCGGGCGCCGGTGACACCCATGATGGAGACGGCGTACACGAACCCGCGGCTCGCCTCGACCGTCCGCTTCATGCGTTCCGGGGAGGACGAGGGGGCCACGAGGAACACCCGGTCCAGTCCGTAGCGGTCCGAGGCGGCCATCCATTCGGCAGCTTCGTCGGGGATGAGGTCGGGCGTGATCAGCCCGGCTCCCCCGGCCTCGGCAAGGCGGCGGGAGAACTCGTCCACGCCCATCCGGACCACGGGGTTCCAGTAGGTCATGACCAGGACGGCGGCGTCGGTCTTGCTCGTGATGCCGCGGACGACGTCGAAGACCTCCCGGACGTGGAAGCCCTTCGCCAGGGCCTCGGTGGTGGCCGCCTGGATGACCTGGCCGTCCATGACCGGATCGGAGTACGGGATGCCGATTTCGATGAGGTCGGCGCCGTTCTCGGCCAGGGCGATGCCGGCGGCAATGGTGGCTTCAACGCTCGGGTAGCCGGCAGGCAGGTAGCCGATCAGGGCTGCCCGGCCCTGGGCGCGGGCGCGGTCAATGGCCGCGGCCGACTTGCTGGTGTTCTGCGCGGCGGCCTGGATGCCGCCGTCCTGGGTGCTGCTCACAGCTGTTCCCCCTCTTTGGCGATTGTGGCTTCGGGCGAATCCTTGTCCAGCAGGTCGAACCATTCCGCGGCGGTGGCCACGTCCTTGTCGCCGCGGCCGGAGAGGTTCACGATCACGATCTTCTGTGACGCGTCACCCTCCGCGGCGAGCCGCTGCCCCACCTTGATGGCGCCGGCGAGGGCGTGGGCGGACTCGATGGCGGGGATGATGCCCTCGGTGCGGCACAGGAGGCGGAAGGCCTCCATGGCTTCGCTGTCCGTGATGGGCTCGTAGCTGACCCGGCCGATGTCGGCGAGGTAGGAGTGCTCGGGGCCGACCCCGGGGTAGTCCAGGCCCGCGGAGATCGAGTGCGATTCGATGGTCTGGCCGTCGTCGTCCTGCATGAGGTAGGAGCGCGCGCCGTGCAGCACGCCCGGCTTCCCGAGGGTGATGGTGGCCGCGTGGCGTCCGGTTTCGACGCCCTCGCCGCCGGCCTCGAAGCCGTAGATCTTGACCGAGGGGTCATCGAGGAAGCCGTGGAAGATGCCGATGGCGTTGGAGCCGCCGCCGATGCAGGCACAGACGGCATCCGGAAGCCGGCCCGTCTGCTCCAGGATCTGGGCCCGGGCTTCCTCGCCGATCACTTCGTGGAAGTAGCGGACCATGGCCGGGAACGGGTGCGCGCCGGCGGCGGTGCCCAGCAGGTAGTGCGTGTTGCCCACGTTCGCCACCCAGTCGCGCAGGGCCTCGTTGATGGCATCCTTGAGCGTCTGGGATCCGTTGGTCACCGGGATGACGGTGGCGCCGAGGAGTTCCATCCGGGCCACGTTGAGGGACTGCCTGCGGCAGTCTTCGGCGCCCATGTAGACGACGCATTCCAGGCCGAGCAGGGCTGCGGCCGTGGCGCTGGCAACGCCGTGCTGGCCGGCGCCGGTTTCGGCGATGACACGGGTCTTGCCCATCCGCTTGGCGAGCAGCGCCTGGCCCAGGACGTTGTTGATCTTGTGCGAGCCGGTGTGGTTGAGGTCTTCGCGCTTGAGGAAGATCCGCACACCGCCGGCGTGCTCGGCGAAACGCTTGGCCTCGGTCAGCAGGGAGGGCCGGCCCGAGTAGTTCTTGTTCAGGTCGGCGATCTGGGCGGTGAACTCGGGATCGGCCTTGGCCTTCTCGAAAGTGTCCTCGAGCTCGTCCAGGGCCGCGATGAGCGACTCGGGCATCCACCGGCCGCCGTAGTTCCCGAAGTAGGGTCCCGGGGCGTGCCGCAGGGACGGTTCGCCCTGCGTCAGATGCTCCTGGGGGCGGTCGCCCTGCAGGAACGCGTCCACGGCACTTTCGTCAGAGCCGGCTGCTGGCGCATCGACCATCAGTCTCACCATCCTGTTCCACTGCTAGCTTTGGGGATCTGCACACGAGATCCGCTCATTGGCCGGGCAACTGCGGGCCCGGTACCGCTCGCGGCCCGGGCGGAAACGCCAGGACCGGCCGGCTTCAGGCGCGGGCGGCGATTGCCGTTGCGCCGGCGGCCATGAATTCGGCGATCCGCTCGTGGGGCGTCGAGTCGCTGACCAGCGCCTCGCCGACCAGGACCGCGTTGGCGCCGCGGGACGCGTAGTGCCTGACGTCCTCGACATCGCGCACCCCGGACTCGGCGACCACGAGGGCACCGGCCGGAATGCCGCCGGCCAGTTCCGCGAAGACGGAACGGTCGACGTCGAGCGTCTTGAGGTTGCGCACGTTGACGCCGATGATCCGCGCCTCGGCGGCCACGGCGCGCTCGATTTCCTCGGCGGTATGGGTCTCCACGAGCACGTTCATGCCCAGCTCGCGGCTGAGCGCCGTGAACTCGCGCAGCTGGGCGTCGGAAAGCGAGGCCACGATCAGCAGGATCAGGTCGGCGCCGTGGGCCCGGGCTTCCCAGATCTGGTACTCGTCGATCATGAAGTCCTTGCGCAGCAGCGGAATGTCCACGGCGGCCCGGACGGCGTCGAGATCGGCCAGCGAACCGCCGAAGCGGCGCTCCTCGGTCAGGACGCTGATCACGGCGGCCCCGCCGTCGGCGTACTGCGCGGCGAGGGACGCGGGATCGGCGATGTCCGCGAGCCGGCCCTTGGACGGGCTCCGGCGTTTGACCTCGGCAATCACTTTGAGCTGGTCCCGCGGGCTCGAGGTCCCGCCCAGGGCGGCCCAGGCGTCACGGGCGGGCGCCGCCGCGGCGGCGCGCTCCTTCAGTTCCGCGAGTGTGACGAGACGCTGGCGCGCCTCCATATCCTCCCTGACACCGGCATTGATGTCGTCGAGAACGCTCACGCTCAGTGGCCGGAGTTCTTCAGCTTGCTGCCGCCGACGCCGTAGCCGGCCTTGCGCATGGCCCAGCCGGCCAGCAGGCCGATCACCATGACCGCCGCGCCCGCAATGAAGACGGGAGTGTTGGCGATCACGAAGGCGATGGACGCAATGAGGGCGCCGATCAGCATGACGATCACACAGGTCCACGCGGCCGGGCTGTTGCCGTGACCCGGCGCTTCGCTGTGATCGACGTCGTCGTAGACGCCCTTCGGCGCAGCGGACGTGGATGCGGAAACAGTGGCTTTGCTCATTGAAATCTCCTCAGGATGAATACTGCTTACATTCTGCCATTTTTTGGCCGTATTTTTGGCCGCGTTGCTGGGCCGCGTTGCTGGGCGCGCACGCGGCATCGGCTCAGGTGGGGTCGTCACCCCGGGACAACCGGTCCCAGCTGTCAATCTCGTCAGCGGGCGCGGCCGTGGCACTACCACCAACTGCAGTCCCGCCGGCGGCGGGCACGGCGGGTGCCGCGTCATATTTGGTGCGGCTCTTCCAGTAGCGGCCGGCCGGCACGATCGCGAGGGCGCAGATCCCCAACAGGGAGCCCGCGACGACGGCGAGGACGGGGAACACCGTCACGTCCACCTGGACGCTGCTGCCGCTGATTCCGGTGGCTGCCGCGATCGATCCCTGCGCCGCGGACAGCGGGTCCGCCAGGACGACGGCCGCCGCGGCGACGATCCCGGCCGCTGCCAGGAGGATGATCGCCGTGATGACCCAGCGGGCCACGCGGCCGGCGATGGAGGCCGCGAGGCCGCCGGCGAGGGCAACGAGGGCCAGGGCCGTCACGGTGGTGGCGGCCTTGCTGCCCTGGACCTGCAGGCCGTTCTGGCTGGCCACGGCCGCGCCCAGTTGCGTGGGATCGAGGTGCACCGTGAGCCAGGTCTGGGTGGTGGTCCCGAACACGGCCAGCGCAAGGGCGGCGATCACCAGGACAAGGGTGGACTTGCGGGCCCAGCCGGGGACGGCGGGCCGCGTGGCGGTCTTGACGGTGGCTTCAGGCTCCCCCATCAGGAATCAGCCTTGGCGTCAGCAACTGCCCCGGGCACCGAACCGGCGTCGGTAACCGATCCGGCGTCGGGCACCGAATCGGCGGTGATGTTGTGCAGCGAACTGGCGGTGTGCACGGCGCGGAGCGGGGCGGCGGCCTTGTTGACGGTTTCCTGGGCCTCGGTGGGGTTGACCGAATCGGCCACGATCCCGCCGCCGGCCTGGACGTAGGCGCGCCCTTCCCGGAGCAGGGCCGAACGGATCGCGATCGCCATGTCCATGTCCCCGGCGAAGTCCAGGTACCCCACCACACCGCCGTAGATGCCGCGCCGGTGCGGTTCCAGCTCGTCCAGGAGGCGCAGGGCCCGCGGCTTCGGCGCACCGGAGAGCGTGCCGGCCGGGAACGTGGCCTTGAGGACGTCGTAGGCTTTGGCCTCCGGGGCCAGCTTGCCGACCACCGTGGACACCAGGTGCATGATGTGGCTGAAGCGTTCCACTTCCATGAACTGGGTGACGTCGACAGTTCCGGCGACGCAGACCTTGGAGAGGTCGTTGCGGGACAGGTCGACCAGCATCAGGTGCTCGGCGCGTTCTTTCTCGTCCGCCAGCAGTTCCTCGGCCAGTGCCTTGTCCGCCTCCACCGTCTTGCCGCGGGGCCGTGAGCCTGCGATGGGGTGGGTGATGACCTCCTCGCCGGTCACGGTGACGAGGGCCTCCGGCGAGGAACCGACGATCGTGTACTCGCGGCCCGCGGCGTCCTCGAAGCTGAAGAGGTACATGTACGGGCTGGGGTTGGTGTTCCGCAGGACCCGGTAGACGTCGAGGGGATCGGCGCCGCACTCCATTTCGAAGCGGCGGGAGATCACCACCTGGAAGACCTCGCCGTCCACGATCGCTTCCTTGCCGCGGTCCAGGGCGGCCAGGTACGCGGACTCGTCCCAGCGTTCCTGCACGCTCGACGCGAAATCCAGGGCGGCGGTTTCGAGCACGGAGACGGGCTGCTCCACGGGGCGGCTGATCTTTTCCAGCAGGGCTTTGACGCGGGCGACGGCGTCATGCCAGGCGTCGTCGACGCGTTCGGTGCTGTTATCGAAGTTGATGGCGTTGGCGATCAACAGGACGGTGCCGTCCATGTTGTCGTGGACCGCCATGTCCGTGACGAGGTTGAGGGCCATTTCCGGCAGCTCGAGGTCGTCCTCCGGCGGGCTGGTCAGCTTCTCCCAGTGCCGGACGGTTTCCCAGCCCAGGAACCCGACCAGGCCGGATGTGAACGGCGGGAGGCCGTCGAAGCGGTCTGTGCGGAGCGCGGCGACGGTGTCACGGATGGCATCGACGGGGTTGCCGTCCAGCGGCACACCGACCGGGGGTTCGCCCAGCCAGTAGGCATTGCCGTCCTTGGTGGTCAGGGTGGCCCGGGAGCGGGAGCCGATGAAGGAGTAGCGGGACCAGGCTCCGCCGACCGCCGCCGATTCCATCAGGAAGGTTCCGGGCTGGCCGTGGGCGAGCTTGCGGTAGAGCCCGATCGGGGTTTCGGCGTCAGCCAGCACCTTGAGCCGGACGGGGATGACGCGGCTGTGGCCTGCGAGTTCACGGAACTCTTCGAGGCCAGGGCTGATGATTCCAAGGTCCTGCATGGCTGTTGCTTTCCGCCTGTTCTTTTCGGGGGACCCGTCAGCGGATCCGGTCATGGGATCCTGCCTGCGGTCCGGTTCGTGAAGCTGTGGGAGTGCCGGAGTGCCCTGCCCGGTTCCGTTGCCTGTGTCCTTTTGCGAGGGGCGCTTAGCCTCCGTGGCCGACGACGGCGTCGAGCTCGCGGCCGTCGAAGCAGGTCCGGGTTCCGGTGTGGCAGGCGGCACCTACCTGGTCGACGCGGACCAGCAGGGCGTCGCCGTCGCAATCCATCGCGAGTGACTTGACCCATTGCACATGCCCGGACGTGTCGCCCTTGCGCCAGTACTCCTGGCGGGACCGCGAATAGAACGTCACCCGTCCGCTCGTCATGGTGCGGTGCAGCGCCTCGTCGTCCATCCAGCCCAGCATCAGCACCTCGTGGGTGTCGAACTGCTGGACGATCGCGGCCACCAGGCCGGCGCTGTCCCGCTTGAGGGCGTCGGCCAGTCCGGCCGGAAGGGGCGAGGCCGGCACGCCGTCGGCGGCGGTGCCGGGCACGGAGGCGCCGGGCACAGCGTTGGCGGAGGTGGGGGCGGGGGCGGGCTGCTCAGACATCAGATCAAGTCTAGTGCCTCCGCGGCAGGCGGCCGGCCTGAGGGTCCACGAGAGTGCTTAACACTGGCGCGCGATTCGGCGCGGCTCCTTCGCTCCCCCGCCGGATGTAGCGGCCAGGCATGACCGCGGCGGCGATTCCTGTGCCCACGCGCGGCCGTCTCGTGCTAGTTTCACAAGTGATGCATTTCGTCGAACCGTCCCGAGAAGTCCTGGCCGAAACCCTGCTGGCGGCCGGCCCTGATGCCGCCACGCTCTGCACGGGTTGGCTCACCCGCGATCTTGCCGCGCACCTGTACCTTCGCGAGCGAAAAGTCGCCGTCGGACTGGGCCTGCTGATCAAACGCCTCTCCAAGGCCTCGGACCAGGCGACGGCCGAACTGGCCGCCACGCTGAAAACCGCCGAAGACTACGCCAAGCTGGTCAACGCCTTCCGCGCCGGTCCCCCGGCGCTGTCCCCGCTGCGGATCAAGGCCCTGGACGAGAGCTCCAACCTGATCGAGTATTTCGTGCACACGGAGGACGTCCGCCGTGCCGTGGACCGCTGGGCCCCGCGGGCCCTGGACCAGGCCTACTCCGACGCCCTGTGGGACGAGCTCGTGAAGCGGGCGGCCATCCTGTACCGCGGCGTGGACCTGGGCATTGTGCTGGTGAGCCCGTCCGGTCCGCGGCACGTGGCCAAACGCGCCCCCGTCTCGGTGGCCATCGTCGGCGAGCCCGGCGAACTCCTCATGCACGCCCACGGCCGCACCCGCCACGCCCTCGTGACCTTCGAAGGCCAGCCGGACGCCGTCGCGCTCCTGCAGTCCGCCGAGGTCGGCCTCTAATCCCCACCCGCTCCCTAACCTACAGCAAGCTCGCGGGGTCACTTACCGCCCATAATCCCCTCCGGGATGGGCGCTAGGTGACCCCGCGTTGGTTTAAGCGCGGGTGGGGACTAGCGGACCTCGAAGCCTGCCTGCCGGATCGCGGCCTTGACCTGGGCGATCATGTCGAGGGGTCCGAAGTGGAAGACCGAGGCCGCGAGGACGGCGTCGGCGCCTGCTGCCACGGCCGGCGGGAAGTGCTCGGGTTTGCCGGCGCCGCCGGAGGCGATGAGCGGGACTTTAACGGCGGCCCGGGCGAGGCGGATCAGTTCGACGTCGAACCCGTCCTTGGTGCCGTCGGCGTCGATCGAGTTGAGCAGGATTTCCCCCACCCCGCGGTCCGCCGCCTCCCTGGCCCACGCGATGGCGTCGATCCCGGTCCCCTGGCGTCCGCCGTGGGTGGTTACTTCGAAGCCGGACGCGGTGGGCTGCGAGCCCGGGCGGGTGCGGCGGGCGTCGAGGGAGAGCACCAGGACCTGGGAACCGAAGTGCCGGGTGATCTCGTCGATCACGTCCGGCCGGGCCACGGCAGCGGTGTTGATGGCGGCCTTGTCCGCGCCGCAGCGCAGGAGCTTGTCCACCTCGGCCACCCCGCGGACGCCGCCGCCGACCGTCAGCGGGATGAAGACTTCCTCGGCCGTGCGGCGGACGACGTCGAACGTGGTCTCGCGGTTGCCGGAGGACGCGGTGACGTCGAGGAATGTCAGCTCGTCGGCGCCGCTGTTGTCGTAGCGGTGCGCCAGTTCCACCGGGTCCCCGGCGTCGCGGAGCCCTTCAAAGTTGATGCCCTTGACCACGCGGCCGGCATCGACGTCCAGGCACGGGATGACGCGCACGGCAACAGTCATGACTTCTCCTGATGTTTGCTGGAGGGACTCGGGGGTGGGCGCTCAGATGCGGCAGGCGTGGATGCTGCTGACCAGGATGGCGCGGGCGCCGAGGTCGTAGAGCTCGTCCATGATCCGGTTGGTTTCCCGCTTGGGCACCATGGAGCGGACGGCCACCCAGTCCGAATCGCGCAGCGGCGAGACGGTGGGCGATTCCAGGCCCGGGGTGAGTCCGGCGGCCTGCTCCACGAGCTCCTTGCGGATGTCGTAGTCCATCAGCACGTACTGCCGGGCCACGAGGACGCCCTGGAGCCGGCGGATCAGGACCTCGATCTCCTTCGCCGTCCCGTTCGCTGCGCCGCCTTGTCCGGTACGGCGGATGAGGACGGCCTCGGACTTCAGGATCGGCTCGCCGAAGATCTCCATACCGGCGGCCTTGAGCGTGTTGCCGGTTTCGACGACGTCGGCGATCGCGTCGGCGACGCCGAGGCGGACCGAGGATTCCACTGCGCCGTCAAGGCGGACCACCTTGGCCTTGACCCCGCGTTCGGCCAGGTAGCCGCGGAGCAGCCCGTCGTAGCTCGTGGCGAGGCGCTTGCCTTCCAGCTGGTCGACACTGGTGAAGTCGCCCACCGGGCCGGCGAAACGGAAGGTCGAAGCGGCGAAGCCCAGCGGCAGCAGCTCCTCGGCCTCGACCTCGGCGTCCAGCAGGAGGTCGCGGCCGGTGATGCCGACGTCGAGCGTTCCCTGGCCGACGTACACGGCAATGTCGCGGGGGCGCAGGAAGAAGAACTCAATATCGTTGTCCGGGTCCACCATGACCAGCTCGCGGGTGTCGCGGCGCTGGCGGTAGCCGGCCTCGGCAAGCATGGCCGAGGCGGCTTCGGACAGGGATCCCTTGTTCGGGACGGCAACTCTAAGCATGGGAAAAGTCTCTCTTGGGTTTGGAAGGATCTGTTGGGGCACGTCGGCCACGCGGTGCACGGGATCCGCCGGATGGGTCCTGGCGGTTTCCGGTGCGGGCGCGGCTAGAGATGCTTGTAGACGTCTTCCAGGGTGAGTCCTTTGGCGAGCATGAGAACCTGCAGGTGGTACAGCAGCTGCGAAATTTCCTCAGCGGCGGCTTCATCGGATTCATACTCGGCAGCCATCCAGACCTCGGCTGCTTCCTCCACGACCTTCTTGCCAATGCCATGGACTCCGGAATCCAGTTCGGCGACGGTGCGGGAGCCTTCCGGGCGGACGGCTGCCTTTTCACTCAGTTCTGCGAACAGCGACTCGAAATTCTTCACGCCCCAAGCCTACTTGCTCCCGGCGCGGGAACGCCTGCCGGGCCGTTGCATGACGGACGGGATGTGAGGTATTGCACAGCAGGTCATCCACAGCCGGCGCGGGCGAGGTGCCGCCCGCGCCGGCCGGGGCTGCGCCGGCGCGAGCTGCGGCTGCGGCGCGTGCGGGCTCAGCCGAACTGCTTGAGGGTCACGGCCGTGGCCAGGGCAGCCGTGACGGCCTCGTGCCCCTTGTCCTCGGTGGAACCCGGCAGGCCCGCCCGGTCGATCCCCTGCTGTTCGGTATCGCAGGTCAGCACGCCGAAGCCCACGGGGACGCCGGTGCGGACGCTGACCTCGGTCAGGCCCAGGGTGGCTGCTTCGCAGACATATTCGAAGTGCGGCGTGCCGCCCCGGATGACGACGCCGAGCGCCACGACGGCGTCGAAGTGCGGTGCCAGCCGGGCCGCCGCGACGGGAAGCTCAAAGGTGCCCGGCACCCGCAGGACCGTCGGCTCACTGATGCCGGCGTCCTTCGCGGCGCGCAGGGCGCCGTCGAGGAGCCCGTCCATGATCTGCGTGTGCCAGCTCGCGGCCACAATGGCCAGCTTGAGCTGGGAGGTTTCCTCCGGATTGAAGGTGCTGAGGTCGATCTGGGGGGCGCCGTGGCCACTCATGGGTTATTCCTTGCTGTTGAGTCTGCTGTTGGGTCTGCTGGTTGGTCCGCCGTCCGCCCGTCTTGTCCAAAAGATACGGGCAGGTCAGGCTGACGGGTGAAGCGGGTGGGGACGGCCCTGCCGGGCCGCCCGGTCAGTCTTGGTCGTGATCGAATCCCGGCACGCCTGCGGCCGGCGCGGGTTCAACGTCCAGGACCAGACGGTGGTCCATCCGTTCCTTCTTCGTCTGCAGGTAGCGGATGTTCTGCTCCCGGGAGGGAACCTCGGTGGGGACCATCTCCACTACCTTGACGCCTGCCTGGGCGAGCCGGTCCTGCTTGTCCGGGTTGTTGCTCAGAAGCCGGATCTCGTGCAGCCCCATGTCCGCGAGGATCTGGGCCGCGGCCTTGTAGCAGCGCGCGTCGACGGGCAGCCCGAGCTGCTCGTTGGCCTCCACGGTGTCGAACCCGGCCTCCTGCAGCGCGTAGGCCTTCATCTTGTTCGCCAGGCCGATCCCCCGGCCCTCCTGGCCGCGCAGGTACAGCAATGTCCCGCCGAACTCGTTGATCATCTCGAGGGCATAGGCCAGCTGCTCACCGCAGTCGCAGCGGTAGGAGCCGAACACGTCTCCGGTGAGGCACTCCGAATGCAGGCGGACCAGCGGTGCCATCCCGTCGACCGGAGGCAGCGGGGAGCTGACCGCCAGGTGTTCGGCGCCGGTGGCCAGATCGGTCCAGGCCTGCGCCACGAACTCGCCAAACGCGGTGGGCAGCTGGACGATGGGACCTGCGCTGACCGGATGCGGCTGCCGCGCCATGGGCGTCTCTTCTCGGGTCTTTGACGTCGTCACTATTTCTCCTCCATCAGACGGGATCCGCTGCGCGGCTGCCGTGCTGCCCGGCGTCGAGGTAGGCCACCAGATCCGCAATCGAGATCAAGGGGCAGCCATGCTCAAGGGCGAAGCCGCGCAGTCCGTCCAGCCGCATCATTTCTCCGTTGTCATACACAAGCTCTGCAATCACTCCCACGGGTTCCAGGCCGGCCAGCCGGCACAGGTCCACGGCCGCCTCGGTGTGGCCGGGACGTTCCCGCACTCCCCCCTTAACGGCGCGGAGCGGAAAAACATGCCCGGGACGGGTCAGGGAATTCGGCTGGCTTTGCGGATCGGCCAGGATCCGGGCCGTCAGGGCGCGGTCTGTGGCAGAAATTCCGGTGCTGACTCCGACGGCGGCATCGCAGGACACCGTGTAGGCCGTGCCCTTGGCGTCCTCGTTGACGGCCACCATCGGCGGCAGCGCCAGGGCGTCGGCCCGGTCGGCGTCGAGCGGTACGCAGATCACGCCGGAGCTGTAGCGCACTGTCCAGCCCATCAACTCCGGCGTCGCGTGCTCGGCGGCGAAGATGATGTCGCCTTCGTTCTCGCGGTCCTCGTTGTCCACCACCAGGACGGGACGACCGGCTGCCATGGCGCTGATGGCGTCCTCGATCGGATCGAGGCCTGTGCGGCCGGAGCCTGAAGCGGCGGCGCGGAGCTCCTCGGCCAGGTCATGGCCGGCCTGGTCCTTGACGCGGTTCACTTCGCGGCCCCGTCCGTGAGTGCGGTTTCTGCGCTGGGCGCTTCGGACGCCCTGTGCGCTGCCGACGTTCCGCCGGCAAAGGACAGCAGCCGCTCCGTGTACTTCGCCAGCACGTCGACCTCGAGGTTCACGCGGCCGCCGAGGGGCTTGCTGCCCAGGCCGGTCTCGGCCAGTGTGGTGGGGATCAGCCCGACTTCAAACCAGGGCGCCGGATCGTTGGCCGGGCTCACGGCAGTGACGGTGAGGGAGACGCCGTCGACGGCGATGGACCCCTTCTCAGCGATGTACCGGGCCAGTCCGGCCGGCACGCCGAAACGGAGCCGGTCCCAGTTGCCGAGCCCCTCGCGCTCCAGAAGCTGGCCGACGCCGTCGACATGGCCCTGGACAACGTGACCGTCCAGCCGGCCGCCGGCGGGCACGCAGCGTTCCAGGTTCACGGGATCGCCCGCGGTGAGTTCTCCGATGGTGCTGCGTACAAGGGTCTCGCCCATGACGTCGACGCTGAAGTCCTTGCCGTCGATCTGCGTGGCGGTGAGGCAGACGCCGTTGACCGCGATGGAACCGCCCAGGGCGAGGCCGTCCGTGGTGCCGGGCGCGTGGAGCCGAACGGTGGCACTGATGTCGCCGTTGCGCTCAACGGACAGCACCTTTCCCTGCTCGGCGATAATTCCGGTAAACATCAGTTGCCTCCTGCGGCGGTGTCCGCGCCGGTGCGGTGCGGGGTTGGTATCGGATGAAGTAGAGGGGGCGGCCGGGCTGGCCGGGCTTGCGGCCGGGGCGGCCGGGCTGGCCGGGCGGAGATGCAGCCGGAGGTCGCGGCCAAAGGTCTGGACGGCGCCCCCGGACGCCGGGTCCCATTCCCACTGCTGGGCATCGGCCAGGGTGGTGATGCCGAGATCCTCCAGTGCGGCCGTTCCGGAGCCCAGCAGTGTCGGCGCCAGGTAGACGATGAGCTCATCGACCAGGCCGCCCGCAAGGAATGCGCTCAGGATCCGGGAGCCACCCTCGACCATGAGGTGCCGGACGCCGTTCTCGAACAGCTGGTCCAGGGCCTCGCGCGGATCGCGGGTGGCCAGGTGCAGGACGTTGCCGTCCGCACCGTGGATGGCAGCGTCCTCGGGAATGCCCCGGTATCCCATGACGGCGCGCAGGGGCTGTTTGCCAGCCGCTTCGCCGTCGGCGTTCCGGGCGGTGAGCCGGGGGTTGTCGATGAGCACCGTCTGGGTGCCCACCAGGATCGCGTCAATCCGGCCCCGCAGGGCGTGGTTGTCGGCGAGGGACTCCGGGCTGGAAATCCACTGGCTGGTGCCGTCGCTGGCCGCGATGCGGCTGTCGAGCGTCTGTGCGATATGCAGGGTGACGAAGGGCCGTTTGGCGGCGACGGCGTCGAACCAGCGCCGGTTCAGGTCCAGCGCGGCGTCGGCCGCCAGCCCGGACCGGACGCGGACGCCCGCGGCGCGGAGCGTCACGGCTCCGCCGGCGGCCGGATCGTGGGGGTCGTCGATGGCGTAGATGACGTCGGTGATGCCGGCCTCGATGATCGCCTGGGCACAGGGGCCGGTGCGGCCGCAGTGGTTGCAGGGTTCGAGGGTCACCACGATCGCAGTGCCGCGGAGGTCCAGGCCCGCCGCCTTCGCCTGGGCGATGGCGTCGGCTTCGGCGTGGGCGGTCCCGGCACCGCGGTGGTACCCGGTCACCAGGGGCGTTCCGTCAGTTCCGATAACCACGGCGCCCACGAGCGGGTTGGCGCCCCGGGGGCCCTGCGCCGCGGCAGCGAGGGCAGCCTGCATCGCAGCAGTCTCAGCAGCGCTGAAGGAGGCTCCGGCGTCGGACTCGAGGGCGTCGGACTCGCCAATGCCGGCCGTGGCGGCGAGGTGCGCGCCGCTCATGCCCTGACCGCCAGATCGGCGATGCCGACGGGCCAGGCCCAGACCCGGCGGCGCATGCCGCCCAAGGCGCTGACCAGCCCAAAGATGTTGCCAAGCACTTCGCGAAGAATCCGGACAGAGCCCGCTACCGGGATCTGTACTTCGAAGAGCCATCGCAGAAAGTTCATGTGTGTCGTTCCTTCCCTCAAGAACCGCGATGGCTCCGGGGGTATACGACAGCACAATTATGCGGCGCCGTCTGGGCGCCGCAGTAACAGCTGTACGTGCTTCTCTCATCCAGACTTTAACTGTCGGTACCGGAATTTCACCGATTCAACCGTTTGCCGGCATCCCTTCCGAGGAAGGGCGCTGGCGCGCGGGTCGCGGACTATAACCGCCGGTTCGGACTTACACCGACCCCGGAGCACGTATGTGTGTTGTTATTCTGACACAACCCGGGCGAGTCTCCGGCTATTCCCGGCTGCGCATATTACGGCCCGAGTAATCTTTGCGGCGGCTCCCCGCCGGGACCGCGCGCCGTCAGCGGCGTTCCGCGGCGTTCTCAGCGGCTGCCGGCTGCCCGGAGCCGTTCGATCGCGTCCGCGGGGTCCGCTGCGCCGTACACGGCCGATCCCGCCACGAAGACGTCGGCTCCGGCTTCGGCGGCCCGGAAGATGGTGTCCTCGGTGATGCCGCCGTCGACCTGCAGGGCAACCTTGAGGCCCGAGCCGTCGATCGCCGCCCGGGCGCGCCGGATTTTCGGCAGCGTCAGGTCCAGGAACTCCTGGCCGCCGAAGCCCGGCTCCACGGTCATGATCAGCAGCATGTCCAGTTCGCCGAGCATGTCCAGGAACGGTTCGACGCCGGTCCCCGGCCGGAGCGCGAGCCCGGCCTTGGCCCCGCGCGCCCGCAGCTCCCGCGCCAGCTTGATGGGAGCGATCGACGCCTCGGCGTGGAACGTCACGGACGCCACCCCGGCGTCGGCGTACGCCGGGGCCCAGCGGTCGGCGTGTTCGATCATCAGGTGCGCATCCAGCGGGACGGGGCTGATTTCCTGCAGGCGCTGCACCACCGGCAGGCCCAGCGACAGGTTGGGCACGAAGTGGTTGTCCATGACATCGACGTGTACGGCATCCGCGTTGCTGATCCGGCTCAGCTCCGCCTCAAGGTTGGCGAAGTCGGCGGAAAGGATGCTCGGGTTGATGCAGCACTTGGTCATGCGGGATTCCTTCTCGTTCTATCTCTGGTGAAAGTCGTTCTGCCGAAATGTCCGTCTGCAGGACGCGTCCTGCAGACGTGCTCTGCTGACATGTCCTGCAGACGGCGGGCTCTTGGCAAGTATCGCCCGGTGTTCAGGCTTTCTTGTGGATGAGGGCCAGGAACATGGCGTCCGTGTGGTGCACGTGCGGCCACAGCTGGGCGGTGAGCTCGTGCCCGGCCCCGAGGTGGCCGGTGAGGCTGACGCTGTCCAGCACGGCGCCGGCGTCGAGGAGTTCCAGGTCCTCCCGCTTGCGCAAAGCATCACTCACGACGGCGGTCGTCTCCGCCGGGTGCGGCGAACACGTCACGTACGCCACAACGCCGCCGGGCTTGACGGCGTCGAGTGCGGAGTTGAGCAGCTGGCGCTGCAGCGGCCCCAGATCCACGAGGTCCTTGGGCGTGCGCCGCCAGCGTGATTCCGGGCGGCGGCGCAGGGCCCCCAGCCCGGTGCAGGGGACGTCGACGAGGACGCGGTCGAAGGACTCCGGCTGCTCGGCGCCGAGGTCGCGGCCGTCTCCGGTCCTGACCTCCCAGGCGTCCCGCGGGACGGCGGACAGGGCTTGGCGGACCAGTTTGGCACGGTGCGGGGCGAATTCGTTGGCCAGCAGGTGGGCGCCCTGCTGCCGGGCGAGAGCACCGAGCAGGGCGGCCTTGCCGCCGGGGCCGGCGCACAGATCCAGCCAGCGCTCCCCCGCATTTTCGCCCGTGCCCGCTTCCCCGCCGCCGTCGACGTCGTGATCCCCGGTGGGGTTCCCGGCGAGCGTCGTCGGCGGACTTCCCGGCGGGTTCCCGGCGAGGTCGACGGCGGCCATGGCGCGGGCCACGAGCTGTGAGCCGACGTCCTGGACACGGGTGCTTCCGTCACGGACCGAGGCGAGCCGGCCGAGGTCCCCGCCGCTGGAGAGTGCGGATCCCTCGACGAGTTCACCCGGGGTGGCCCCGCCTTCGAGGGCCTCGTCAAGGCTCCCGATGCCGGGCAGCGCCACGAGGTTCACCACGGGCGCGGCGTTGTCCGCTTCGAGGAGCTCGTCGATCTCGGCAGCCGGCCGGCCGTGGGCCACGAGCGATTGGCGCAGTGCGCGGACGATCCATTCCGGGTGGGCGTAGCGGATGGACGCGATCGTGGTGGCATCGGTCTCGGTGCTGAGGAGCAGTTCGAGCCACTCCTCGAGGGTGCGGGCAGAGACCTTGCGCAGCACGGCATTGATCAGTGCCGACGGGCCGGCCCCGATCACGGCGCGGGCCAGCCCCACGGTCTGGTCCAGGGCGGCGTGGGCGGGCACCCGCATGGCGAGCAGCTGGTGCGCGCCGATCCGCAAGGCGTCCAGGATCGCGGGGTCCAGCTGGTCCAGCGGCCGGTCGACGCAGCGCGCCAGGATGGCGTCGTACGTGCCTTGGCCGCGGAGGGCGCCGTAGCTGAGTTCGGTGGCGAACCCGGCGTCGCGCTTGTCCAGTCCGTGATGCCGGATCCGGGAGGGCAGCACGAGGTTCGCGTAGGCGTCCTCGTCTGCGACGGCACGGAGCACTTCAAAGGCGACAAGCCGGGCGGGGTCGGCCCGGCGGGTCCGCTGGGAGGGGGCGCTCTCGGTGAAGCCGCGCTGCGGTCCGCGGTTGCGCTCCCGGCCTTGGGCGTCGCGCCGGCTACCGCCGCGGGCGCCCTGGCCACCCGATCCCGGGTTCTGAGACCGGCTCTGGCCGCCCGGCTGGGAGCCGGACTGGGAGCCGGTCTGGCCGCTGTTGTGCCCGCGGGGCTGGTGGCCCCTGCCTCGGCCGCTGCCGCTAGTTCCAGACTCGCTCATTCGAATACCACGCTTTCAAGTGTTGCCTGTCCGCGCGCCCAATCAGCGGCGGCCATCATTTTCTTGCCCGCAGGCTGAACCCGGGTCAATTCCACCGGGTGCGAACCCGTGCCCACCAGGACGCGTTTGCCGTCCATGGCCAGCTGTCCGGGCTTGAGCGCGGCTGACTCCGGGGCGGGCAGCACCGGCTCCAGCTTGATCCGCTGGCCGTCCAGCATGGTCCAGGCGCCCGGCTCGGGCGTGACACCGCGGGCCCTGCGACCGATCGCCAGTGCGGGCTGCCGCCAGTCGAGCCGGCCGTCCTCGAGGCTGAGTTTGGGTGCCAGGCTGACCTCTCCCTGCTGCGGCAGCGCGACGGCCTTCCCGGCGTCGATAGCGGACAGCGTCTGGGCCAGCAGAATGGCACCGCTGTGGGACAGCCGGTCCAGCAACGCACCGGCGGTGTCGCCGTCGTGCACGGTTTCGGTGAGTGTGCCGAAGACGGGACCGGTGTCCAGCCCCTCCTCGAGACGGAAGGTGACGGCGCCAGTGACGTCGTCGCCGGCGATCACGGCGCGCTGCACGGGAGCGGCGCCGCGCCAGGCCGGCAGCAGGGAGAAGTGCAGGTTCACCCAGCCGTGGCGGGGAACATCGAGGGCAGCGCGAGGAATCAGTCCGCCGTAGGCAACGATCGCCGCGACGTCCGGCGCAGCCGCGGCAATGCGGGTGGTGACCTCGGCATCCACTTTGGCGGCGTGGATGATCTCGATGCCGAGTTCGGCGGCCCGGGCCGCCACGGGCGACGGCGTCAGGACCCGTTTACGCCCCAGCGGGGCATCCGGGCGGGTAAGGACGGCGACGACGTCGAACCCGGCGGAAATCAGGGCGTCCAGGGACGGCACGGCGACGGCCGGGGTCCCCGCAAAAAGAACCCTCACGGATTGATTCCGAAGCTGGACCCGCCAAAGCTGGTCCCGACCGTCTTCGCGCGCTTCGTGGTTGTCTGTTCCGTAATGGCGTCGTAGTTGGCGTTGCGGATGGCACGCAGGGCGGCCTTGCGGTCATCGCCCTCGAGCCGGTCCGTGTAGAGGATGCCGTCCAGGTGGTCGGTCTCGTGCTGGAAGCAGCGCGCCAGCATGCCCTCGCCCTCCACGGTGACGGGGTTGCCATGGAGGTCCACGCCGGTCACGCGGGTATGGCGATGCCGGCGGACGGGGAAACCAAGGCCCGGGATGGACAGGCAACCCTCGACCTGGTCCGGCTGGAAGTCCTCGCTGTTTTCCAGCACGGGGTTGATGATGTGGCCCTCCACACCGCCGATCCGGTAGGTGAAGACGCGCAGGCTCACACCGATCTGGGGTGCGGCCAGGCCTGCGCCCTCGACATCCTCCATGGTTTCGGTCATATCGGCGACGAGCTTTGCCAGTTCAGGCCCGAATTCCGTCACGGGATCGGCGACTGTGCGCAACACAGGATCGCCGATGATGCGGATATTCAAAATGGCCATGTGCAGTCTGTCCTCACGGTGAGCGGCTAGGGATCCAGTCCAGTTTAGTTGCAGTCCACGTCGGCTTGGTCGTCTGGTTGTCGTGGTGGGCTGGGCGCTTGGGGGTTGGTGCGTGGCCGGCTGGCCGGCTTGGCCGCTTGGTTGTCGTGGTGGGCCGGTGGCCGTCGTGGGGTCCCCCTGTGCCGTTGCTGATGGATTTCCATCCACATGTATGCGCTGCAGGCCCGCGGCTTGGTATCGCCTGCATTGTTCGGGGGTTTCAAACGAGATCACCGCACGTCTCCACCTCTGGCAGCCGACGGCGGACAGCAGGCGGCTTCCGGCACCCGCGGCAGTCCGGGAGATCGGCGGGACGCCGACCCGGCCTCGGGGGCCTGCTCCATAAGTCGGCGTGGCGCAACGCATGAAATCCAGACCGCCCACGGGTCTTCCCTCATGGGCCCCTAAAACTGTCGGACCTCCGTGGAAGACTCGAGTCATGGAAGCCGCCAGGGATTTCATTCCTTTCGAGGACGAGGGGCAGGGCACGGACCGGGGCACCGGCCGCGCTGCAGGCTGCGGCGTAAATCCCGGCATCGGTCCCGGCACCGACCCTGTTGCGCGCCCGGCCCGGGCGTCCGGTGTGGACGTCGCCCTGGCCGCACTCCGGGACGTGAGTGCGACGGCGCTGGAGGACGCGGCGTCCTGGGGATTGAAGGCGGCGTCGGACTTCGCCGGGCGCGTGGAGGAGTTCTCCCGCACGGTGGAGTACTTGCAGGTTGTCGCGGCGTCCGCGGTGGACCGGGCCAGGAAACAGTCCGCGGCGGACCGCCGCGAAGGCCGGCACGTCGTGGACGACGGGCTGGCGCGACGACGCCCCGGTTCCGCGGCGGCGTTCACCGCCGCAGCCGGCGGGACCGGCGTCACCGGCGTCGGCTGGTGATGGGCTTCGCCCGGTACGGCCGAGGAGGGTGTTCCCGGATCCGTGGCGCCCGGGCAGCGAGGCCCGGTGGATGACGGGTACCGGAACACGGCGGAGTTCCTGCGGGCGCGGCTGCTGATCAGTGCGGCGGAGGCCCGGCGCCGGCTCTCCCTGGCCGAGCGTCTGCTGCCCCGCCGGGGACTCGCCGGGCAGCCGGTGCCGCGCCGTGCACGAGGAACTCGGCGCCGCGGTCGCCGCGGGCGAGGTCGCGTCCCGGGCCGCGACCGTCATCACCCTCGCACTGGAGAAGGTCAGGCACGCCTGTGACGCGGAGGCCCGGCCCGGATGGAGCACGCCCTGACGCGCACGGCCGCGGAGAACGACGCCGACTTCCTGGCCCGGGTCGCCCGCAGCTGGACCGACGCGATCGACCAGGACGGCGCCGAACCCTCCGAGGAGCTGCTGCGTCAGCTCCAGGGCGCCTTCATCCGCCGCCGGCGCCACGGCCTGCACCACGTCGAGATCTTCGCGACCACCGAACAATTCGAACACCTCCTCACCGTCATGAACACCGGCACCAACCCCCGCACCGGCACCACAGCGACAGCCCCTGCCACGGATGCCGCGCTCCTGCCGCGTGAGGACTCGGCCGCCGGTACAGCCACCGGTTGGGGTTCCGCCGCCGGCGAGAGCCTCGGCCACCGGATGGGGCTCCGTCGCTGGCACGGCCACCGGGTGGAGTTCCGCCCGGCTAGCGCGCGGGTTCCGCGTGCGTCACGGCCACCGGCTGGGGTCCGGCCTCCGGCTGACGAATCGGCCGCCGGCGGCTGCCTTCGGCTGGGGTTCCGCGTCGCCGGCACAGCCTCAAACGACGTGGCGGCCGGTGGCGCTGCCGGCGGTGTCTCGGCCTGCGATTCCCGGCCTGCCGTTTCGACGGTTGCGGACGTCCCGGCCGCCCCCGCGTCAGAGGATCAACCCCTTTCGAGAGAGATCACGCCGTCCCGGAGGACTCAGCCCGCTTCGGCGGATCATGCCGTCCCGGTGGATGATCCCGGCGCCGGGGGCCTGGACCTGCGGTCCCGGCCGCAGAGGCTGCTCGACGGCCTGGTCGGTGCCTGCAAACTCGCCCTCGCCACCGGCCAGCTGCCCGCCGCGGGCGGGCTCCGCCCCCAGGTCATGGTCACCATCGACTACCGGGACCTGCTCACCCGGCTCGGCACGCACCCCGCCGACATGGCCGGCGCGGCCGGCGGCCCGGACCCGCACGGCCCGCAGCGACCGGGCCGCTGCAGCGGACCGGGGCGCTGGAGCAGACGGGGTCGCTGTTGTTCACCGGGCCCGTCACGGCCTCGACCGTGCGGAAGATCGCCTGCGACGCCGACATCATCCCGGTCCTGCTCGGCGGCGAGGGCCGGATCCTGGACATCGGCCGGGCCTCCAGGCTCTTCCCGCCGCACCTCCGCAAGGCCCTCATCGCCCGCGACCGGGGCTGCGCCTTCCCCGGCTGCACCATCCCGGCCCCCTGGTGCGAAGCCCACCACATCACCTACTGGTCCCGCGGCGGCACCTCCGGAACCGAGAACGGGGCCCTGCTCTGCTCCCATCACCACCACGTGATCCACAAAGAAGCGCTGGAGCATCCAGGTCCGCACCGGGGTCCCCTGGTTCATCCCGCCACCCCACCTCGACCCGCGCCAGCGGCCCCGCCGCAACCACTACTTCAAACCCGCCGACCTCACCACGGCCGCATAACCGCGGCCCAGACAGGTAGCAAGGCACCCGGCCGAAGGGCCGGACGTGTGAAGAAAATGCTGGCCGCGTGAAGGGAGCCGACGTCCAGGCTGCCCGGGCGGTAAGCAACACACCCCGGCGCGAATTGCCGGACGCAGTAAGCCAGTCCAGTCGGTGAGGTCGGCCCGCAGGTGACAGCCCAGACTATGACGGCCGCGCAGCGACGATTGCCGCTCGGCCAGTCCCGACAGCTAGCGCAAGGCGGCACATCGGGCCGACGAGCAGCCCGGGCAGCGACCGGGCTGGTAGTCGTACAGCCATCCAGCCCCTACTGCTGCTGGCGCCCGTCGCTATCGGGACAACGGCCTGTAAGAGCACGGCCCCAGCGGTGCAGGCTCAGTGCCTGACGGGCGGCGCGAGCGGGAGCAGGGCTGCTCCGGCGGTGGCTGTGTCGGCGGACATCTCCCACACGCGGCGCAGCGCACAGAATTTCCACCAGTGGTGTTTCAGGACCTCGGGGTTGGCCCGCTGCGGACGGACTTCCGTCTCGCCCACCGCCACGGCCAGGAGGATCGGGGATTCGCCGTGTTGCCAGGCTTCCCACTCCCCGGCCACGGGATCCACGAGGCTTTCCTCTGCCTTCATGCCGGCTACGAGCTGCATCACGACCTTGTCATCGAGGGGCTTGACGGTGCCGTCCCGACTGGTGCCTTTGGTCTTGTAGTCGATGAGACAGGTCCTGCCATTGATCTTCGCCACGAGGTCCAAGGTGCCGGCGTAGCCGACCGTCTTGTTCCACACCGTAATCTCCGGGGCAATGGGTTCAACCTGGAAGAGCTCCCACCATTCGTCGAAGCGTGCTGCGAAGGCTTCTTCACCGTTGGCGGCGAGGGCCTCCCGGGTTTCCTTCATCTGGTGCGGCCGGCCGAGCGCGCGCAGCGCAACCTGCTCGCAGTAGTTGTGGACCCGGTCGCCGCGCTTGGCCGCATCGTCACGGTAAGACTCTGCCGCCTTGGCCGCGCGGCTGACCGCCTGACGCAATTTGGCAGGGCTCCCCAGGATGCCGGGGAGCTCCGGATCCTGGGCCAGGCTGTTGGCGCCCATGTAGCCGAACCAGCCATCCAGGCCGTGAGGCTGCTGGCCGATCACCGTGGTGATGGAGGGGACGGAGAATTGTGCCGATGTGGAGCGTGCGTACATGCGGCCATAATCAGTGGCGTGGGCGAGGAGTGGAGCGGTCATAAAAAGACTCTTTCACGGGGGTCAGACAACGGTGAAAAGCAAAATGGCCCGCCCCGCTGAGTCAGCGGAACGGGCCATTTCGTTGGTGGGCGATACTGGGTTCGAACCAGTGACCTCTTCGGTGTGAACGAAGCGCGCTACCACTGCGCCAATCGCCCTAACGACATTGAATGCTAGCCCACCCGGACGGATTTTAGAAATCGGCCATGCCACACTGGTCCGTCGCCCTATTTTTCCGTTAGTCACGAAGCGTTCCTCGCCCGGCTCTCCCACCAGGCGTGCAGCTCCTCGCCATGCTCTCCCACGCCCGTCGAGCGCAAACACGAACTGCCAGCCTCTGCACCCAGGGCGCCATTGACATTTCACCCGTTCGAGCCGGACTATGCCACGGGAGCCGGCCGCACAAGCCCGGGCCGCCGTCGTAAGCAACGGCACCAGAGCGAAGCTAATTACAGCGCTGTAATTAGCAAATTCCCCTAGAAATCAAGGAAGTAAGGGCATCGAGACGGGGTCGACGGGTCCCGATTTGTAGATTCCCAGAACCTCCTATAGAGTTCTTACTCGTTGGAACGCGAGGAAATGCCGAATGCGGCAAGGAAATCCACTCCAATATTGCGGACGTAGCTCAGCTGGTAGAGCACCACCTTGCCAAGGTGGATGTCGCGAGTTCGAATCTCGTCGTCCGCTCGCAGGACACTGTCACGGCAAAGGTTCTTCGGAATCCTGCTTACACGGTGGGTTGGCCGAGAGGCGAGGCAGCGGCCTGCAAAGCCGTATACACGGGTTCGAATCCCGTACCCACCTCGGTGAAAACCATGGTGTCCGGTTTCGACCGGATGAAATGGGCGATTGGCGCAGCGGTAGCGCGCTTCCCTGACACGGAAGAGGTCACTGGTTCGATCCCAGTATCGCCCACCAAAGCAAGGAAACTTGCTTGATGCAGTACCACCGGCCAGGCCGGCATGGACTTCATATTGCGGACGTAGCTCAGCTGGTAGAGCACCACCTTGCCAAGGTGGATGTCGCGAGTTCGAATCTCGTCGTCCGCTCTCTTGTGTATTAGATTCACACAAATCCACTCCGGATTCTTCCGGTTGCGGGCGATTGGCGCAGCGGTAGCGCGCTTCCCTGACACGGAAGAGGTCACTGGTTCGATCCCAGTATCGCCCACCATCAAGCAGCTCCCCCGGGGCTGCTTTTTTCATGCCCTTGAACCATAGCCCCGGCGCACCCGGACCAGGGGCTAACCCGGACCAGAGGCCGTGTCTTGAGACTACTTTCGGGCCGGTCTTCCCTGAACCCGCGACCGCCGGACCGGGCCACAAGACTCTTGACAGCATCACTCCGAGACTAAGGTGGCTCTTGGCACGACCCGGACCGGCGGTTACTATCGAAGCCGGAGGAGCGATCTGGCTCCGCGACCGAAGGGAGGTGCCCGTGGGTTTACTTGACGATCTGAAGGGCAAGGCTCAGCAAGTCATTGGTGGCAACGAACAGGCCATCAAGGACGGCATCGAGAAGGCCGGCGATCTCGTCGACTCGAAGACCGGCGGCAAGTATGCCGACCAGGTTGATGCAGTGCAGAAGGGTGCTTCCGACTTCGTGGATAACGCAGACGACCGGCCAAACACGGCTCCTGTCGCCGAGCAGCCTCCCGTCGCGGATGAGCCCCCTGCAGCCGGGGCACCCCGGCAGCAGGGCCTCTGACCCAGGTACGTCAGCGAGGTGTCGGTCCCGCCGAGAGGCGGCGCCGGCACCTTCGGCGTTTAACGGCGCCGAATTGGAACAACGCGGGGTCACATCCGGCCCATCCTCAGCTTCCGGACGGGCCGGATGTGACCCCGCGTTTCATTGTGGGGGCGTCGCTATGGGGCGTTGCTGTGGGGAACGGGTCCTGTTTACGACCATGCCGGATTCAGGGCATTGCCGCATTTAGCATCTTCCCGCGCCTGCAAGGTCTCGGGTCGCGACCGTGCAGGACTCACGGTACTGCCGGGGTCAGGATCTTCCCGCGCCTGCAAGGCTCCAGCAAAGGCTCAATCCGCGTCGGCTCAATCCGGCTTAGACTGACTCCGGCTTAGGACGGTTCGTGGTTCTGGCCTTCGCGGGCCAGCGCTGTAAGACGCGAGACGGCCCGGAAGTACTTCTTCATGTACCCGCCGGTCATCATTTCCTCGGTGAAGAGCTGGTCGAACGGCACGCCGCTGGCCAGGATGGGCACGTCTTTGTCGTACAGCCGGTCCGCCAGCACCACAAACCGCAGCGCCACCGCCTGCTCGGTAATCGTGTGCACGTTCTTCCAGACAACGCCTTCGATTCCGTCCAGCAGCTGACGGTAGCGGCTGGGGTGCACGCCAGCCAGGTGGTTGATCAGGGTGCTGAACTCATCGCGGGCCACGGTCTTGCCGTCGAATTCGGCCTGCATGTGGTGGGTCAGGTCATCATTGCGCAGCGGCGCGGGCGCTGCCGGGAGGCCGCGGTGCCGGAAGTCCTCGCCGTCGATCCGTACGACGTCGAACTGGTCTGCCAGCACCTGGATTTCGCGCTGGAAGTCGACGGCGGCAAAGCGCCCGTCGCCGAGCGAACCCGGCAGCGTGTTTGACGTCGCGGCGAGCTTCACGCCGGCGTCGGCGAGTTCGCGCATGAGCCGGGACATCAGCACGGTGTCGCCCGGATCGTCGAGTTCGAATTCATCAATGCACACGAGCCTGTAGTGGCTCAGCGCCTCAACGGTCTTGCGGAAGGACAGCGCACCGACGAGGTTGGTGTATTCGACAAACGTGCCGAAGGCCTTGGGCCCGGGGGCGGCGTGCCACAGCGATGCCAGCAGGTGGGTCTTGCCGACGCCGAACCCGCCGTCGAGGTAGATGCCCGCCCGGGAGGTGTCCTTTTTGCCGAAGAGCCGCTTGAACAGGCCGTCGCCGTCGCGCGCGCCCACGCCCGCCGCGAAGTGCTCCAGCGCGCGGACCGCATGCGCCTGGCTGGGCTGGGCGGCGTCGGGCCGGTAGCTGGAAAACGACACCTCACCGAACCGCGGCGACGGATAGAACCCGTTGAGGAGTTCGTCCACGGAAACTGCCGGCGTGCGGGCGGCGAGCTGTTCGATATGTACCAAGGTGGTCCGTTCTGCTGGTCTCTTGTCCCCAGCAAGAATACCGGCAAAGCACGCCCGCCCCGCGTGCGCGTGCGCGAACCGGCGGGCGGCGTGAGCAAGACCACATTTCCCCGTGTGAACCCGGTGGAGCATTCCCGCCAGCCCGTGACTAGTGTTGTTACAGGCCCGGCGCCGCGCACGATTTCCGCGCCAGGCCTCCTGACCGTTTCAGTGAAAGGCCATCACCATGTCCTACCCCGTTGAGCAGAACGAGAAGTTCGCCGCCTACGCCCACCCCGAGCGCTTGGTATCCACCGAGTGGCTTGCCGCGGCGATTGACGCCGGCGGGCTCGACGGCGGCAAGCTCGTGGTGGTGGAGTCGGACGAGGACGTGCTGCTTTACGAAACCGGCCACATCCCCGGCGCCGTCAAGATCGACTGGCACACGGACCTCAACGACGAGGTCACCCGCGACTACGTTGACGGCGAAGCATTCGCCGCCCTGGCCGCGGCCAAGGGGATTTCCCGGGACAGCACCGTGGTCATCTACGGCGACAAGTCCAACTGGTGGGCTGCATACGCCCTGTGGGTGTTCACGCTCTTCGGCCACGAGGACGTCCGGCTCCTCGACGGCGGCCGCGACAAGTGGATCGCCGAGGGCCGCCCGCTCACCACCGAAACCACGGTGCCGGCTCCGGGAACCTACCCGGTGGTGGAACGCAACGATGCTCCGATCCGCGCCTTCAAGGAGGACGTCCTTGCCCACTTCGGCAAGCCGCTGATCGACGTCCGCTCGACCGAGGAGTACACCGGCCAGCGTACCCACATGCCGGCCTACCCGGAGGAAGGCGCCCTGCGCGGCGGGCACATCCCCACCGCGGCCTCCATCCCCTGGGCCCGCGCGGCCGCCGAGGACGGCACCTACCGCGACCGCAGCGAACTCGAGGCGCTGTACCTCGGCGAGGCCGGCCTCAAGGAAGGCGACGACGTCGTGGCGTACTGCCGGATCGGCGAGCGGTCCAGCCACACCTGGTTTGCGCTGAAGTACCTGCTGGGCTTCGACACCGTCCGGAACTACGACGGTTCCTGGACCGAGTGGGGCAACGCCGTGCGCGTCCCAATCGCCAAGGGCACCGAACGCGGCACGGTTCCGGCCGGCCGCTAGGCCGCTGCATCATCGGGCGGAGCCGGATGCGACAAGGACGGAGCCGGATGCGACCGGGACACAATTGCCGCCCGTGCGTAAGCTGGGAGTGATGAATACTTCAGCCCTCCCCGCCGCACTGGCGGACATTGTTGACGATTTCCAGGCCCTGACCGAACCGGAACGGCTGCAGCTGCTCCTTGAGTTCTCGCAAGGTCTTCCGGAACTCCCGGAGCGGCTCCGGGACCACCCGGAACTGCTGGAGCAGGTAGTGGAGTGCCAGACGCCGCTCTTCCTCACCATCGAGACGGAACCGGCCGACGGCGGCGCGCCGGAGCGCGTCCGGCTCTACTTCAAGGCACCCAAGGAAGCCCCGACCACCCGCGGCTTCGCCGGGGTGCTCCATGAAGGACTCGACGGGCTCAGCGCCGCGGAAATCCTGGCGATCCCGGACGACATGCCCGAGCAGCTGGGCCTCACCCGGGCCATCACTCCCCTGCGCATGCGCGGCATGACGGCCATGCTGGGCCGGATCAAGCGGAAAGTCGCCGCGTCCGCACCCCGGCAGCAGCCGGCTCAGTCCTGAGCTCCGGCGCCAGGACAGTCAGCCGACATGGCCCGTAAACACGCGTCCCAGGGAACTCCGGCCACCGCAGCACTCGCGGCCGCCGGAGTTCCCTTTGTCGCCCACCCCTACACCCATGACCCCGCTGTGGCCAGTTATGGCCTCGAAGCGGCGGAAATGCTGGGCATCGACCCTGCCCGGGTCTTCAAGACGCTGATGGTCGACGTCGACGGCCGGCTCGCCGTCGGCGTCGTTCCCGTAAGCGGAAACCTGGACCTCAAGGCGATGGCCGCTGCCCTGGGCGGCAAGAAGGCCGCGATGGCGGACCCGGCCGCGGCGCAGCGACGGACCGGGTATGTGCTCGGCGGCATCTCACCGCTCGGGCAGCGCCAGTCCTCCCCCACGGTGGTGGATGACAGCGCCCTGGCGCTGGGGACCATCCTCGTTTCGGGCGGACGGCGCGGGCTGGACATCGAGCTGGATCCGGCCGAGCTCATTCGGCTCACGGCCGCCCGCACCGCCAGAATCGGGACCCGGCAGGACTGACCGCCAGCCCGCACGCGTCGAGACGGCAGATCACGGCAGTGTTGACGCGCGACACTGCCGTGATCTGTCAGTTCGGCGCGGAGTTCCCGGCCGCCGGCTCCTGGTCGCCGGGATTGGTACGGGGCGCCAGCTGCAACCGGAGCCAGGCCGTGACCTGACGTTCCCAGCGCTCCGGGTCCACATTCCATTCCTTCGTGTGCCGGGCGGTGTCGAAGGACTCGAACGTGACCATCTCCGGGTTCTTCTCGGCCAGCTCGGCGGAGGGCTCGTAGGGGACGTATTCGTCGTCCACGCTGTGCACAATGAGGGTCGGCGTGCGCAGCTCCACGGCCCGTGAAACCCAGTCCATCGCCTTGAGGTCCACCGGGGCGGCCAGTCCGGTCAGCCGCCGGCCCAGGGGGTGGCTGAGCATGAGTTGTCCGTAGCGGCCCACGGCCGACGGGATCCGGTTCAGCTCCGCATGGTGGGCCAGCACGTTGACCCAGTTGATCACCGGTGCGTCCAGGACCATCGCCCGGATCACCTGGCGGTGCCGCGAGAGGTCGGCCGTCTGGAGGCAGATCGCGCCGCCCATCGACCAGCCGAACAGGACCACCTCGCGGGCGCCCTGCTGCAGGGCATACTCAATGGCGGCCTCGACGTCGCGCCATTCCGTGGAGCCCAGGCCGTACCGCCCGTCGCTGGCGGACGGAGCCAGGCCGTCGTTGCGGTACGAGATCAGCAGACTGGACATGCCCAGTTCCCGGGCAGTCCGGACGGCCCGCAGGCCCTCCTGCCGTGAAGCGCCGCGCCCGTGCACCATGATCGCCCAGACATCCGGTGCCGTCTCCTCCGATACGGGCACCGCCCGGACCAGCCATGCCGGCGCGGTCCCGCCGTCGACGTCGATCAGCACGTCTTCCACCGGCAGCCCGAGCGCGGCAGGATCGGGATAGGCCGCCCCGCTCCACCAGCCGCGCCGGGCGGTGGCCAGGTCCCCGCTGTAGACGGACTCGACCTCCCGCAGGACGGTGCGTTCGGCCGGCGAGTAGGAGAGGATCCGGCCGATCCGTGCATGGCCCCGGCCGCCGTCGAAGAAGAACCCGTAGACCCCGTCCACCGTGGCCTCCGGGGTGGCGGCGAGGATGACCTGCAGCGCCCGCCCGTCGCGGATCACGGCCAAGATTTCCTGGTCCGCGTCGCGGACCTTGGCCGGGGTGATGACGCGGCGGGCGAAATAGAGCGCGAGGGCCGATGATCCGGCCGCGAGCACGCCCGCGGCGGCGCTGCCTCCGATGATGCCGCCGAGCGCCCACTTGGCGCTTCCTGAGGGCCCGGCCATCGAGGGATGCAGCGGGGACGGCCGCAACGGGGGTTGCCGTGCCGCGGGCGGCGGCGCGGTTGAGGTCCGGGCGGAGGCGCAAGGAGGAAGCCATGGCACCATTCTGACTGAACTGCGCCCCAACCTTGGCATTCCTGCCGCTCAGGGAACACGGCCGCGCCGGCAGGGACACGCCATGTTCCGCGCACGGACACAACCATGCGGGGCACCACGAGCGCGACTAGGCTGGGGTCATGAGTGATCCAATCGTCATTTTGACAGAAGAGCCCCTCGGTGCGGATGACCGCGTCAACATTGAAACCCTGATTGCCGGCGGCGATGCGCCCCTGCTGGTCCTGGTGCCGGCCAATACCGAGCGGCACTTGGTGGTGGATTTCCTGGAGAACCTCTCCATGCTGGAAATCGCCAAGGCCTTCCGTGAACTGACGGCACACTCCGACCCCGCCGAGGAGCGGGCCGAAGCCGCCGACACCCTGGCCGCTTCGCTGGCCGCGCTGGCCGGTCTGGGCGGCGGCGTCTCGGGCGAAATCGTCGAGGGCAAGGCCGTGGACGGCCTGGTCGCCAAGGTCAAGGAACTCAGTGCCGGACAGGCTGTGGTGATCACCCGCCCGCATGCTGTCGCGGACACCTTCCACACCGACTGGGCCACCAAGGCCCAGGACAAGCTGGGCCTGCCGGTCCTGCATCTGTACGCCGGTTCGGGATTTATCGGGGACTCCTGAGCGTTATTCAGGCTATGAGCATCTTCAACAACAGGTCCAAATCCATGCCCGTGGCCGCGCCCTCCACGGAGACTGCCACTGAAACCGCCGCTGCCCCGCTCGACCAGACGTCCGGCGAGCACGCACCCGTCGAAAAGACGGATGCCCAGTGGCGCCAGGAATTGAGCCCGGAGGAGTACCGGGTGCTGCGCCAGGCCGGCACCGAGCGGCCGTACACCGGAGAATACTGGGACACCCACACCCGGGGCGTCTACAAGTGCCGGGCCTGCGGCACCGAGCTCTTCACTAGTAACGAAAAGTTCGACTCGCATTGCGGCTGGCCGTCCTTCTGGGCGCCGCTCGCCGAGGGCACCGTCCGCTACATCCATGACCGCACCATGGGCATGGACCGGGTGGAAGTCCGCTGCGCCACGTGCGATTCCCACCTGGGCCACGTGTTCGACGGCGAGGGCTACGGCACGCCCACGGACCAGCGGTATTGCATCAATTCCGTCTCGCTGAAGCTCGTTCCCGCGGACGACGCCGGGCAGTAGCCGGTCTGCAGCAGCCGGTCTGCGGGGCTCACCCCGCAGACCCCCTGCACTGGCACCACAGGATCCGTCGGTGCCGGCGGGGTACCGGGCCGGCACCGGGTACCGGCCGCACCGGCCCCTTGGCGCCTGCGGGCTCCCGCAGCCCTCCCGCTCCCGCAGCCCTCCCGCTTCTTCGGCTGGACGAGCCTTTCGGAATCACTTGCCACAGACTTTCTTATGCTCAAGGCAATTTTGCATTAGAGCTTCTGTTTGCTTGCTACGCTCGATTTAGATCCAGCGACACGCACCACAGCAAACAGAAAGGCGACGTCGACGATGACCACGACCGCTCTCACCGCCCCCGCCCCGATCACGGCCAGCAACCAGGAATGGCTGCGACTCAAGGCTGCCGCCACGGCCCTGCAGGCCCTCCAGATCAAGGACGGATCCGTGCCGGATGCCGAGGCTCACGAAGCCGCGGCCGAGTACGTTGAAACCATCACCGCAGCGGTCGCGGCCCTGGCCCCGTCCTTCCCGCACGACGCCCGCTACCTTGAACTGCTCGTCACCGACTTTGGCCGCTGGGCCGACGGCGGCTTTGGCGTCCCCGACTTCCTGGATTCGCTGCAGGCCTTCCAGCCGCAGCAGCACCGGATCAACGGCCTGCAGCACCTCGTCGTGTTCCCGATGTACACCCAGAACGGCAGCAGCAACCGCCTCGTCGAGGCCGTCCTGATCGAGGTCATCTGGCCCGAGTTCGTCGGAGGCCTGGAAGCGGGCGAATACTCCAACAAGCTCTTCGTCCCGATCCGCTTCCTCGACTTCACCCCGGGCTACGACACCAACTCCGCCGTGCTCTTCCCCGAGACCGTCGCCGTCCGTGAGACCCCGACGTTCACGTGGGGTGCGATCTTCGCCGACCGCGAGGCCGCCCGCTTCCGCCGCGTCCTGCGCGCCGCCGCCGAAATCACCTCCCTGCAGCTGCCCGAGGACGCTGCCGCGCTGCTGGAGGACCAGGAGCTGACGCAGGAAACGTTCGTCATGTGGGACCTCATCCACGACCGCACGCACATGCGCGGCGACCTGCCCTTCGATCCGTTCATGATCAAGCAGCGCATGCCGTTCTTCCTCTACTCGCTCGAGGAACTGCGCTGCGACCTCACCGCGTTCCGCGAGTCGGTGAAGATCGAGAAGGACGAGGATGCCGACCCGGAGGCACGCCGGCACGCCAAGCTCGTGCAGTACGCCGTGATCTTCGACCGCATCTTCCGCTTCGCGATCACCGGCACCCGCGTCCGCAACTACGACGGCCTCGGCGGTCAGCTGCTCTTCGCGTGGATGCACCAGCACCACGTCCTGCACTGGACCGACAGCAAGCTCAGCATCGACTGGGACGAGGCAGCCGACGTCGTGGTTGAACTCGGTGCCCGGATCGAGGAACTGTACTGGCGCTCGATCGACCGCCCCAAGATGGCCCACTGGCTCGCCGCCTACGAGCTCATCTCCGGCACGGTCACGCCCAACCCGGCGTCCGTCTGGGCCAAGGGTCCGGAGGCCCTCCCCCTGGACGGCCCGCCGCGCGGCCTCACGGACCAGGTCCTCGACGACGAGTTCCCGCTCTCCATGTTCTACGAGGCCCTGGAAAAGAAGATGCGGCCGGTCATTGAATCCACGGCCGGCATCACCGGTTCCTCAGACACCGGATCAGAGTCCGGCAACGCCCTGAACGCCGGATGAGTGCCGGACGCACTTTGAACGTTCTGGTCGCGGGGGGCAGCGGGCCGTCGGGAATCGCGACGGCCCGCGCCCTGCGCGACGCCGGCCACAGGGTCTTCACGGTCGGCTCGGATGCCGCGCGCATCGAGGCAGCCGCCGCGGACGCCGGCGGCGGCGTCACGCCGCTCGTCTGCGACCTCGCCAGCCTGGCCGACGTCCGCGCCCTGCGGGAGACAGTCACCGGCATGGCGGGAAACGTCGACGGCGTCATCCACCTCGTGGGCGGCTGGCGCGGCGCGAAAGGCATCACGGACCAGAGCGACGACGACTGGGACTTCCTGGAACGCAACGCGGTGACCACGCTGCGGAACGTCACCCGCGTCTTCTTCGATGACCTCGCCGCCTCGGACACCGGACGTTTCGCCATGGTGTCCTCCACGGCCGTGAGCGCCCCGACGGCGGGAGGCGCCAGCTACGCCGCGGCCAAGGCCGCCGCGGAAGCCTGGACGCTGGCGGTGGCCGATGGCTTCCACCGCGGGCAGTCGGGACACAAGCAGGAGCCCGTGGAACAGCACAGCGCCGCGGTGATCTTCGTCGTGAAGGCCCTCGTCGACCCGGCCATGCGGGCCAAGGCCCCCGAACGCACGTTCCCGGGCTTCACTGATGTGGCTGACCTGGCGGCGGCCGCCGTCGGGCTCTTCAGCACTCCTGCCGGCGAGCTGAACGGCCAGCGGCTGCTGCTCAGCCGCTGAACTGCCCCCGGACTCAGCGCCCGGGGCTGAGCCGTCCCTGGACTCGGCCCCGGACTTAGCCCAAGCGGTCCGACCTCTTAGACTGAAAGCGTGAGCAAAGCGATGACCAGCACAGTTGAAACTGCCCCTGCCAGCACTGCGGTGCGGCTCCATGATCCCTCAGTCCGCGGCTTCGCCTCGGACAACTACTCCGGCGTGCACCCGGAGGTTCTCGCGGCCCTGGCCGCCGCCAACGAAGGCCACCAGGTCTCCTACGGCGAGGACGAGTACACCGCCCGCCTGCAGCAGCTGATGGAAGAGCACTTCGGCGAAGGGATCGAGTGCTTCCCGGTGTTCAACGGCACCGGCGCCAACGTCCTGTCCCTGCAGTCGCTGCTGCCGCGCTGGGGTGCCGTGATCTGCGCTTCCACCGCCCACATCAACATGGACGAAAACGGCGCACCGGAGCGGATCGGCGGCATCAAGCTGCTGCAGGTCCCCACCAGCGACGGCAAGCTCACGCCTGAACTGATCGACCAGGAGGCCTGGGGCTGGGGCGATGAGCACCGGGCCCAGCCGCTGGCCGTATCCATCACCCAGACCACCGAGCTTGGCACCTGCTACACCCCGGAGGAGGTCCGGGCCATCGCGGAGCATGTCCACTCCAAGGGCATGAAACTGCACATGGACGGTGCCCGGCTGGCCAACGCCGCCGCGCACCTGGGCGTGCCGCTGCGGGCCTTCACCCGCGATGCCGGCGTGGACATCCTTTCCTTCGGCGGCACGAAGAACGGCCTGCTGTTCGGCGAAGTTGTGATCGCCCTGAACCCGGAAGCCGCCCACGGCCTGATCTACCTGCGCAAGATGAACATGCAGCTGGCATCCAAGATGCGGTTCATGTCAGCCCAGTTCATTGCCCTGCTCGAGGGTGACCTGTGGCTGCGCT
The DNA here is from genome assembly GCA_963810895.1 of uncultured Actinomycetota bacterium. Taxonomy (GTDB): domain Bacteria; phylum Actinomycetota; class Actinomycetes; order Actinomycetales; family Micrococcaceae; genus Arthrobacter. The sequence goes on along the minus strand of CAWEPM010000013.1, from coordinate 158,286 downwards.
CGGCCTCGCACGCCAACGCCATGGCCGCCCGGCTGCGCGCCGGCGTCGAGGCGATCCCCGGCGTCGAACTGAGCCAGAAGACCGAGTCCAACGGCGTCTTCGCCATCCTGCCTGCCGGTGTCGCGGACCGGCTGCGCACGTCCTTCCGCTTCTACGACTGGAACGAGGCGGCCCGCGAGGTCCGCTGGATGTGCTCCTTTGACACCACCGAGGAAGACGTTGATTCGTTTATCGCGGCCATCAAGCGCGAGCTCGCTGCCGCCTGAGCCGTGCACGGCTTCCCCTGCCCGGCGGCGAGCCTGCCGGGCAGGGACGCGGCCGTTGCATAACCTTCCAAGGTGAGCTCCCTCGATCAGGTTCCGCCAGATTTCCTCTTCGCCTTGGGGACCCTTCGACAGGCTCGCTGCCGCAGCGAGCTGCACCTGGACGAAATTCCGGCACCGTCGCGGCTGGCACCATATGCAGTTGCTTTGGGGGCCGAAGTGATCGGCCCGGGCGACTCCACGGGCGCGGTCCACGGCCCTGCGGCCGCGGCCCTGGCGCGTGCGTCCGGGAGCGACGACGTCGAACTGGCCACCGGCCGCTTCATCCTGCTCCACGATCCCGACGGCTCTGCCGTGTGGGACGGGGAGTTCAGGATCGTCACCTACATCCGTGCCCAGCTTGAACCCGAGATGGGCAACGACGAACTCTTGGGATCGGTGGCGTGGACCTGGCTGGTCGAGGCGCTGGACAACCACCAGGCGCCCTACCGCTCCGCCGGCGGCACCGCCACCAGAGTGCTCTCGGAGAGCTTCGGAACGCTGTCGGACAGGCCGGATTCGATCGATATAGAACTCAGGGCCTCCTGGACCCCTGCCACCCCGGACATCACCTCGCACCTGGAGGCGTGGTCGGATATGGTCTGCACCTTTGCCGGACTGCCGCCGCTGCCCGAGGGCGTCACTCCCCTGCCCCGGCGCCCCCGCGGACACGCATGAGGCGCATATTCGGCGACGGTCACGGCCTTATACGCCATGTTGTCGGTAAACTGTAGAGATCATGACCCCTCAAAATCCGGAAATCAGCACGGCCGGCGCCGTTCACAATACGACAGAAGCCGCTGACACCACAGCCCACATCACCGTGGAAGGCTTCGACAGCCTGGTCCCTGAAGTGATCGACCTCGACGCCCCCCGCGACGGCGTGCCGCTGGTCATCGAAACCCAGTCCGGACTCGAACGCTGCGCCGCGGCCCTCGCAGCCGGTCACGGGCCCGCGGGCGTGGATGCGGAGCGGGCCTCGGGCTTCCGCTACGGCCAGCGTGCCTTCCTGGTCCAGATCCGGCGCGAAGGCTCCGGGACCTGGCTGATCGATCCCGAACCATTCGGGGATCTCAGCATCATCAATGACGCACTGCGCGGTGTCGAATGGATCCTGCACGCCGCCAGCCAGGACCTGCCCTGTTTGTCCGAACTCGGCATGTGGCCGGACAAGCTCTTCGACACCGAGCTCGCCGCGCGCCTGGCCGGACTGCCCCGCGTGGGCCTCGCCGCCGTCATCGAACAGCTCCTGGGCTTCGGCCTGGCGAAGGAACACTCCGCCGCCGACTGGTCCACCCGCCCCCTGCCTGAGCCCTGGCTGCGCTATGCGGCGCTCGACGTCGAGGTGCTCACCGAACTGCGCGAGGAACTGATCGAACTCCTCGTCGCGGACGGCAAGCTGGAGTACGCGGAGCAGGAATTCGCCGCCATCCTCGAGGCCGGACAGGCCCCGCCCCGCGTCGACCCGTGGCGCAAGACCTCCGGGCTGCACCAGATCCGGGACCGCCGCCAGCTGGCCGCGGTCCGTGAGCTCTGGCTGGAACGTGATTCCCTGGCCCAGAAGCGCGACGTCGCCCCCGGCCGGCTGATCCCTGACTCGTCACTGGTCGCCGCCGCCAAGGCCATGCCCTCCACGGTTCCCCAGCTCCTCGGCACCAAGGGCTTCCACGGCCGCGCCGCCCAGCGCGAAGCGCCCCGCTGGCTGCGCTGCATCAGCACGGCCAGGGCCCTGGAGGACCTTCCCCCGCTGCACCTGCCCACCAACGCTCCCCCGCCCCCGCGTGTCTGGGCGGACCGGGACCCGGAGGCCGCCGCCAGGCTTGCCACGGCCCGCCCGAAGCTCCAGGCCAGGGCCGAGGAACTGAACCTGCCGGTGGAAAACCTGCTGACCCCGGACTACCTCCGCCGGGTCGCGTGGCGTCCGCCGGCCGAGCTCAGTGAGGAAGGCGTGGCCGAGGAACTGGCGAACCTCGGGGCGCGCCAGTGGCAGATCGAGATCACGGCTCCGCTGATCACCGAGGCCTTCCTGCACCCCGAGCCGCTGCCCGCGAAGGAGCCCAGGGTTCCCGCGGAGGCGCCATCCGGTTCCGCCGGATAGCCCGCGCCTTAGAGACCGACTCCGTTCCTCCTTGCCAGCTATGTTACTGGCGAGTAACATAGTGCATGATGTCGCCCGGATACCTCCTGCCTGTGGCAAGTCCTGCCACGGCACGGTTCCGGCACCCATGTCTCAATGAGGAGCAACACGTGAGCCAAGCCCCCAGCAGAAAAGACAGCAGCGGAAAACCCAGCAGCGCGAGTGCCCGCACCGCAGGTCCCCGCGCCGTCCGCGATGTCGTCTTTGTCGACGGCGTCCGCACCCCCTTCGGCCGCGCGGGCGAAAAGGGCATCTACGCCGGAACCCGCGCCGACGACCTCGTGGTCAAGTGCATCCGCGAACTGATGCGCCGCAACCCCTCGCTTCCGGCGGAACGGATCGACGAGGTCGCGATCGCCGCCACCACCCAGACCGGCGACCAGGGCCTGACCATCGGCCGCACCGCCGCCCTGCTGGCCGGGCTCCCCCGGACCGTGCCCGGCTTCGCGATCGACCGCATGTGCGCCGGCGCGATGACCGCCGTGACCACGACGGCGAGCGGCATCGGCTTCGGCGCGTACGACGTCGTGATCGCCGGCGGCGTGGAGCACATGGGCAACCACCCGATGGGCGCCGGCTCCGACCCCAACCCGCGCTTCATGTCCGAGCGGCTCGTGGACCCGGCAGCGCTGAACATGGGCAACACGGCCGAGAACCTGCACGACCGCTTCCCGGCCATCACCAAGGAACGCACCGACGCCTACGCCGTCGCCTCGCAGGACAAACTGGCCGCGGCCTACGCCAGGGAACAGATCCAGCCCGACCTCGTGCCGGTGGCCACCATGAAGCCGGGCCAGGGCTGGACGGTCAACACGGTGGACGAGCCGCCGCGCCCCGGCACCACCGTTGAGGACCTGGCCGGCCTGCGCACCCCTTTCCGCGCCCACGGCCGGGTCACCGCGGGCAACGCCGCCGGACTCAACGACGGCGCCACGGCGGCCCTGCTCGCCTCCGCCGACGCCGCCGAAGAGCTCGGCCTGCCGGTCAGGATGCGCCTGGTGGCCTACGCCTTCGCCGGCGTCGAACCCGAGGTCATGGGCATCGGCCCGGTCCCGGCAACCGAGAAGGCACTGAAGAACGCCGGGCTCGGCATCGAAGACATCGGCCTGTTCGAGATCAACGAGGCTTTCGCCGTCCAGGTCCTGAGCTTCCTGGACCACTTCGGGATCGCCGACGACGACCCCCGCGTCAACCGCTACGGCGGCGCGATCGCCGTCGGCCATCCGCTCGCGTCCTCCGGGGTCCGGCTGATGAACCAGCTGGCCCGGCAGTTCGAGGAGGACCCCAGTGTCCGTTACGGCATGACCACCATGTGCATCGGACTGGGCATGGGGGCCACCGTCATCTGGGAAAATCCGCACCACGCGGACTACGGCACGGCCGTTGGGACAGAAGCCGCCACCAGCACCGATGCCAGCACCGATTCCGCCACCACCGAGACTGGAGCCACAGCATGAGCGCCGCCGATTTCCGCAAGCTTGCCGAGCTTTTCCCGAACGAGACGGTCACCCACTCGTACGTCCAGGACATTGAGCTGCCGGCAGTGGACGGCAAGAGCCCCGGCACGTTTGCCCTCGTCACCCTGGACAACGGCCTGGACCACTCCAAGCCCACCACCCTCGGGCCCAACACGCTCGTGGAACTGGGGACGGTCCTGGAGGGGCTGAAGGAACGGGCCGCCCGCGGCGAGATCGCCGGCGTCGGCGTCACCGGCAAGCCGTACTTCCTCGTCGCCGGCGCGGACCTGTCCACGGTCAAGTCGGTCAGCGGCCGCGAGCAGGGCCTTTGGATGGCCCAGCTGGGCCACGAGGTCTACTCCACCCTGGCCAACCTGGGCGTGCCGAGCTTCGCGTTCATCAACGGCCTGGCCCTGGGCGGCGGCCTGGAGATCGCACTGCAATCCACCTACCGGACAGTCTCCACGGGCGCCGGCGCGCTGGCCCTGCCGGAAGCGTTCATCGGGCTGATCCCGGGCTGGGGCGGCGTGTACATCCTGCCGCGGCTCATCGGACCGGAGAACGCGGTCAAGGTCATGATCGAAAACCCGCTGAGCAACAACCGCACGCTCACGGGCCCGCAGGCCTATGAGCTCGGCGTGGCGGACGCCATGTTCGAGCCGGCGGACTTCGTCGAGCAGTCCGTCGCGTGGGCCGCGAAGGTCATCGCCGGCGCCGTGGCGCCCGGGCGTGCCAACGCCGTCGACCCCGCCGATCCGGAGGTCGCCGCCCGCTGGGCGGCCGCCGTCGCCAAGGGCCGGGCCTTCGTCGAAGCCAAAACCTCCAACGCCTCCCCCGCCCCGGCCAAGGTCCTCGAGGTCATGGAAGCCAACCGGACCCTGACGCAGGCCCAGTCCGCCGAGCTCGAATGCGAGACCCTCGCGGACCTCATGCAGACCGCCGAATTCCGCTCCACCGTCTACGCGTTCCTGGACCTCGTGCAGAGGCGCGCGAAGCGTCCGGCGGGTGCCCCGGACCGCAAGCTCGCCCGCCCGGTGGGCAAAGTCGGCGTCGTGGGTGCGGGCCTGATGGCGAGCCAGCTCGCCCTGCTCTTCGCCCGCCAGCTCAAGGTGCCGGTGGTCATGACGGACATCGACCAGGCCCGGGTGGACAAGGGCGTTGGCTACGTGCACGCCGAGGTGGACAAGCTGCTGGCCAAGAAGCGGATCAGCCCCGACGCCGCGAACCGCACCAAGGCGCTGGTCAGCGGCTCGGTGTCCAAGGAAGCCTTCGCGGACGCCGACTTCGTGATCGAGGCCGTCTTCGAGGAACTCAACGTCAAGAAGCAGGTGTTCAAGGAGGTCGAGGCGATTGTGTCGCCCGAGTGCATCCTCGCCACCAACACCTCGTCGCTGTCCGTCACGGCGATGGCGGCGGACCTGGAGCACCCCGAGCGGCTCGTCGGTTTCCACTTCTTCAACCCCGTGGCGGTGATGCCGCTGCTGGAAATTGTCCGCGCGCCGAAGACCGACGACGCCGTGCTGGCCACCGCGTTCGAACTCGCCAAGGGCCTGAAGAAGTCAGCCGTGCTCGTCAAGGACGCCGCGGCGTTCGTGGTCAACCGCGTCCTGCTGCGCCTCATGGGCGAAGTGACTGCCGCCTTCGACGAGGGCACCCCCGCCGACGTCGCAGACAACGCACTGCGGCCAATGGGCCTGCCCATGACTCCCTTTGTGCTCGGCGCCATGGTGGGCCTGCCCGTGGCCCAGCACGTCCAGGAATCGCTGCACGCGGCCTTCGGGGACCGCTTCAGGGTCTCGGAGAACCTGCAGTCGCTGATCGACCACGGCGTGAAGTCCATCTGGGCCGCTGAGAACGGCACACCGGTACCCGGTCCGGACGGCAAGCCCTACATCCCGGCCGAGACCCTGGCGCTCATGTCCTTCGGCACCACTCCCTCCACCGCGGAGGAAGTCCTGCGCCGCACGCAGGATGCCCTGGCGGAGGAAATCGGGCTCATGCTCGAGGAGGGCGTGGTGGCCGGTCCGGAGGACATCGACCTCTGCATGATCCTTGGTGCGGGCTGGCCGATGTTCCTGGGCGGCATCACCCCGTACCTGGACCGGGTGGGCGCCTCGGAGCGCGTCAACGGCAAGAAGTTCCTGGCACCGGGGGTGGCGTCCGCGCCCGCCTAAGCCGGACCAGACCCGGTGGTGCCACCTGGCACCGCCGTGGGGCGCCGTCGTCCGTAGTGCACGTCCTTTGTGCAGACCGGGCCGCGGCGCCGCGGCCGTTTCAAGCGCTGTCGCGTCCGGCGACATCGTTGCGCCGTCGTCAGGTCCCGGGCCGTGCCCGGGCCCGCGGGTTCGGGCACCGTCGATCAGATTTCCCGCAGGCTCCCGCCGTCGAGTTCGAGGACACGGTGAGCGGTGGCGCGGGCGTAGGCGAGGTCGTGGGTGACCATGACGACGGCGGTCCCCCGCCCTGCGGCGGCGTCAACGGCCTTGCCCAGCCGTTCGAGTCCGTGCCGGTCCAGCCCGACGGTGGGCTCGTCCAGGGCCAGCACTGCCGGCTCGCGGGCCAGGACTGTGGCCAGTGCGAGCAGCCGCTGCTGCGAGGCGGGCAGTTCGGCCGGATGGAGGGCCTCGGCCGCCGCGGAAAGACCGACGGCGGCCAGCGCCGCCCGGGCCCTGCCCTCGGCGCCGGCTTTCCCGCAGAGCTGCCGGAGTCCGAACGCCGCTTCCCGCAGGACGGTCCGTTCGAAAAGCTGGTCCCGGGGGTGCTGGAAGAGCAGGCCCACCGAGGCCGCGACAGTTCCGACCGGCACGCCGGCAATGCTGCGCCCGCAGACCCGCACGTCCCCCTCCGAAGGCCGTAACAGACCATTGAAGTGGCGCAGGAGCGTCGACTTGCCGGCGCCGTTCGGCCCCGTCACGGCGACAATCTCGCCAGGGCGCACGGCGAAGTCCACATCCCGAAGGACCCGGACCTGCGAAGCGGTCCCCCGCCGCCGCGAATCCTGGCCGTAGCCAAACCCCACCCCGCGCAATTCGAGTGCTGCCGTTTCGGGTGCTGCCGCATCTGGACCACGAACATCAGGACCTCGAACGCCGGCGTCCCGAACGCCACCAGTGCCGAAAACCCCAGGCACGAGTACGCCGGCGTGCTCCAGCTCCGCCGAGCCGCCCAGCTGCGCCGGCGTCCCCGCGGCGGTGACCGTGCCGCCGTCGAGTACGGTCCAGTGCGTGGCTTCGCCGGCGAGGCGGTCGGCCGCCTGGCTGAGCAGGACGACGCCGGTCCCGGCGCCGCAGAGGCTGCGGACCAGGGCCTCAATCTGCACGGCACCGGACGCGTCCAGCGATGCCAGCGGCTCATCAAGAATGAGCATGTCCGGTTCCGTGATGACGGCGCAGCCCACGGCGAGTCTCCGGAGCTCTCCGCCGGAGAGCGTGGCCGGGTCGCGGTCCAGCAGGCCGGACAGGCCGGTCCGTGCGGCGGTGCGCTCCACAGCGCGGAGCATGTCCGCCCGTGGTGTCGCGCGGTTTTCCAAGCCGAAGGCCAGCTCCTCGGCCACGGTGGCCCGGACCGTGGAGAGCATGGCGGCCGCGTCCTGCGGGACGAACGCCACGCGGCGGGACCATTCGGCGGGGTTGATCCGGGGGTCGTCGGGCGCGCCATGGAAATCCAGCCGGGTGCCGTCGAGCTCCAGGCTGCCGCGGAATTGTCCCGCGTGGCCGGCCCGGAGCCAGCCGGCCAGCAGTTTTCCGAGCGTGGATTTTCCGCTCCCGGAGCCGCCCAGGACGGCGGTCAGGGAGCCGGGCGTGACTGACAGCGCCGCATCGCGCAGCGCCGGGTGGCTCTCGCCATGGAACGTGAACGAGTCGATCCGGACCCGCAGCGCCGTCCGGATGGCCGCCGTCACGACCCCACTCCGGCCGGCCAGGAGGCCACGAGCCGCGCAGCGACGGCTGCCGCCGTCAGCACCAGGGCGGCCGCCCGGAAGCGCCGCTGGGCGGGCGGGTCGGCGACGTCGCGGTAGCTGGTGCGGGGTCCGGGGTTGCCGAAGCCGCGGGCGTCGAGCGCCTGGGCGCGGCTGCCGGCGTCGTCCATCAGGGCCAACACCAGGGGCACCATCTGCAGCCGGAGGGTGCCGAGGCGGGACAGCAGGCCGCCCCGGACCACCATCCCCCGCGTTTCCTGGGCCTGCCGGATCCGGTCCAGGCGCCCTGCGACGGCAGGCAGGAGGGTGAGGGTGGAGGCCAGGACGAAGCCGAACTGCGGCGGAATCCTGCGGGCGGCGAGGGCGGAGAGGAGGTCCGGGACGCTCACCGTGAAGGAGAAAAGCAGGAACACCAGGACGCAGGCGGTGGTCCGCGTCCCGAGCTCCAGCGCGAAGCCCAGGCCCTCGGCCGTGACCCGGGCCGGACCCCACTGGGCCAGGACGGTATGCCCTTCAGGGAAGAAGAGACCGTGCAGCACCAGGAGGGACAGGCACAGGGGAACAAGGATCACCGCCGCGGCGGGCAGGACCCGGCCCGCAACACCACCGCGCACCGCAAGGAACGCCGCGGCGAGGGCCACGGCGACAGACAGCGGCCAGCTCGCTGCCGCCGTCGTGACGACGGCGGTGCAAACCGCGGCAGTCAGCGCGGTGAAGGGGTGGAGGCGCGGGGTCACAGGGTCACGGCGTCAGGCGGTCACAGAATCACGAGGGCAGGCGTCAGGCGTCCGGCGCTGACGGGGCTTTGCCGGCGAGCACCCGGAAGCGCCGCACGAACGGGAACTGGTAAGTGGTGCGGCGGGGCAGGGCGTAGGCCAGCAGCGCCGCGATCGTGAAGACGATGGCCTTGTCCATGGGATCGGAAATCAGTGCCTGCTTGGTGATGGCGGCCAGGAGCGTGTCGCCCATGGCGCGGAAGGCGCTGACGATCGCCCCGGTGCCCAGGCCCGAGGTGCCGCCGAAGACGAACGCGGCGATCGGGGCGGAGACGACGCCGGCCAGGATGCCGGTGACGAAGCCGGCAACCGGGGCGAGGTAGAAGCGGCGGAACAGGCCGCCGCGGGCGGCCAGGCCGGCGAGGAAGCCGATGAGGGCGGCACCGGCGGCGAAGGGCAGGACGGTGGGGTTGAAGAAGGACCAGACGATGCTGCTCAGTGCGCCCGTGGCGGCACCGGCGGCGGGCCCGGCGAGAACGGCGATCAGGACCGTGCCGATCGCGTCGATGTAGAACGGCAGGCCGGTGCTGCCCATGAGCTGTCCAAGAACCACGTTCAGGACCAGTGCCACGGGGATGAGCACCAGGGTGGAGGTGGGGAGGACCGGCAGGACGGCGACAATCAGGAGCACCGCGCCGAGCAGGAAGCCGCCGAGGGCCACGAGGGCCGAGAAGCTGGCCGGGCCGTTGGCAATGTCCGCGGGCTGGGTGAGCACCAGGAAGACGTAGGTGGCGGCGATGGCCGCGGCGCCTGCGATTTCGAGCAGGCGGCGGCTGCGGCCGGCCGCCTGTCCAGGGGCGGGGACGGTAAGGGCTGGCTGTGACATTGGGGGTGTTCCTTTGGCTGGGTGCAACAACATCCGCCTCATGTCACCTCGGCGCAGCTACCATCCTAGCGATCCGCCGGACCCGCCCGGGAACACCCGCCAGCCCGGCCCTTTCCTCAGGCCGTCCGGCGACCGCGGGCCCACTGCGCGGGCAAGGGCGCCGATGGAGGAAATCAGCTCGTCGAAGCAGTGCCCGGGGTTGTTGTCGGAGACGATCCTGGCGTTCGGCGGCAGCCCCCACAGCCCGCGGAAGTCCGCCACGGTGGTGCCGATCAGCAGCGGCGAGTCCGTTTCGACGTCGACCGTGGCCGGGCGGGTGGCGAACGGTGTGCGTCCCGCGGCAACACAGGCCGCGAAGGCGTCGTGCACGTGGGCCACGTAGCCCTGGTCGTAGAGCCGGTGGAATTCCATGTAGAAGCGCAGGGCATCGGACAGGCAGGCGACAAGCGGGTTGCCGGACCGGCTGCGCTGGCCTTCGGGCTGCTCCGGGAGGACCAGTTCAGGCTCCGGCGCGCCCGCGGCCTCGCCGAGGCGGCGCAGGTGCTCCGGCCGCATCTCGATCCGCTCGGTGGTCTCCAGGGCGCAGACGATCGGCAGTTTGTCCTCGGGCAGCCCGCGGTAGGCGGCAAACACTTCCTTGGCGGCGTGCGGGTCCACCGAGGTGTTCCATTCGGCCGTCGGCGTCGTGTTGCCCTGGTAGTAGAAGCTGCCGCCCATGATCACGAGTCCCTTGAGCAGCCGAGGGAGTTCCGGCTCGCGGCGCAGGGCCAGGGCGAAGTTGGTCAGCGGACCGGTGATCAGCCCGGTGATCTCCCCCGGATGCGCCCGCACCTCCTCCACCCAGACGTCGACGGCGTGCCGCGCCGAGATCCGCTGCGCCGGCGGCGGCAGCTCGGCGTAGCCGATGCCCTGCGGGCCGTGGGTTTCCTCGGTGGTGACCAGCGGGATCTCCAGCGGGACCTCGGCGCCGAGGGCCACCTCGATGCCCTCGCGGCCGCACAGCTCCAGCAGGGCCAGGTTGTTCAGCGCCACCTGCCGGGCGCCGACGTTCCCGGCGGTGCAGGTGATGGCCTGGATGCGGACCTCGGGCCGGGACAGCAGGTAGACCAGGGCCAGGGCGTCGTCGATCCCGGTGTCGACGTCCATCAGGATCGTGTGCGTGACGGGAGTGCCCGCCGCGGAGCTGCCCACGGCCGGATCGTTCAGGGCCTGATCGTTCGGAGCCTGGACCGTTCAGAACAGTGCCACCTTGGGCGTGCGCGGGAAGAGGTCGTCCAGCTCGGCGAGGTCGGCGGGGCTGGGCTTCCAGGCCACGGCGGCGGCGTTCTGGCGGACCTGCTCCGGCGTGGTGGCGCCGGCGATGACGCTGCTGACGGACGGCTGGGCGGCAAGCCAGGAGAACGCGACCTGGACTTCGTTGAGGCCGCGTGCGGCGGCGAACTCGCCAAAGGCACCCAGCTGTTCCCAGTCGGCGTCGTGGACCAGGTTGGTGCGGGTGTGGCTGAGCCGGGAGCCCTCGGGGGCACGGCCGGCCGAGTACTTGCCGGTGAGCAGGCCGTTGGCGAGCGGGAAGTACGGCAGGACGCCCAGGCCGTAGGCCTCGGCGGCGGGGGTCACCTCGAGTTCGGCGCGGCGGTCCAGCAGGTTGTAGTGGTTCTGGCTGGAGATGAAGCGTGCTCCCCCGCGGGCGCGGGCCACGAACTCGGCCTCGGCGATCTGCCAGCCGGCCCGGTTGGAGTGGCCGATGTAGCGGACCTTGCCGCTCGCTGACGAGGTCCTCGAGGGCCGAGAGCGTCTCGTCGATCGGCGTCAGCGGGTCCGGGGTGTGGAACTGGTAGAGGTCGATCCAGTCCGTGCCGAGCCGGCGCAGCGAGGCCTCGGCCGCCTTGATGATGTAGCGGCGCGATCCGCGCGCACCGAAGTCCTCGCCGTTGGCGCCGCGCATGTCCATGCCGAACTTCGTGCCGATCACGGCGTCGGCCCGGCGCGCACCAAGGGCCTTGCCCAGCATGGTCTCGCTGAGTCCGGGCTCCCGGCCGTAGGTATCGGCGACGTCAAAGAAGGTAATCCCGGCATCCAGGGCCGCATGCACGACGGCGTCGGTACCCTCCTGCGATTCAGTCACGGTCCCGGAACGGCCCAGGTTGTTGCAGCCCAGTCCCACGACCGAGACGGATAGTCCGGAATTTCCCACACGGCGGTATTCAGTCATGGATTTACCCTATATCGACCCGGCGGGTGCCCCCGTCCAAGGACCCCTGGTCAGGGCAGGGTCACTGGCCGCTACCCTGCGGGCAGCTCGAGCCCGTGCTCGTCCATGGCGTCCTGGAGCTGCGCGAGGGTGCGCGGGCAGACCCCCGGCATCCCGGCAAGCCGGCGCCGGCCAAGCTGCACGAGGTGTTCGAGGGTTTCCACCCCCGCGTGCGCGAGCGACTTGCGCGCCGGCGCCGCCAGCCCCGCCGGGAGCGGAGTGATGCCTGGTTGAGAGGATTTGCGCGTCATTGCGTTGCCTTTCAGTCGGTTGCCCCCAAACTGATGTGAGCCGTGCCCGGCTCCTTGCTTGTGTTACTTAGAGTGTGAAGCTGTTGGCCGGTTTCGGTGAGTGCTTGAGCTTGAAAGTCTCCTCGCCAAACGGCGCGGCGCCAATGCTCAACTTGGTGAAGTCCAGGTCCTCGCCCCGGATGCAGACCTTGATGGCGTTGACGGTCTTGTTGACGTCCGGGGTCAGGCAGAAGATATTGAGCCTCGCGTCGGAAAACTCGCTGCGGTCCACAATCCCCAGGCCCCGCCAGGCAAGGTGGCTGATCAGGGCGTCCTTGGCTTTTTCCTCGAGGTACCGGTCACGGCTGGTCCCCTCCTTGGTCTTGAGCGCGTACTGGGCCACCACCCAGAACTGTTCGTCCTCGGGGATTTCGGCGTAGCCGTCCTCGGCGCACTGCACCGCGAAGGCGTCCATGAGGCGCTCGGCGGCCTCGGCGTCCTCGACGTCGGTCTCGTCCGTTTTGCTCTGGTGCCCGACAACGCCGTGGTTCATCACGAACTGGCTGTAGTCCTCGTCAAACCAGGCTTCCCTGAACTCCAGGGTGCCCTCTTCGTCACGCTTGTAAACCCGGATAATTCCACTCATATGCCAGTTCCTTCCTGGGCCGTACCGCGCCGCCAAGGGTGGCGCCGCACGGGGTAGTGCTCAACAGACGTGCTGGCTACAGCAGCGGCAGGCTGCCGGTGCTGGGGTGTTCGTGGCCGGGCAGGGGCCGCGCAAACGGCACCTTGGTGCCCAGGACCTGGGCGACGACGTCGTGCGTGATCTGCTGTGCGGTCAGCCCGACGCGTTCGAGCACCTGGCTGCGGGTGCCGTGATCGAGGAACTCGACGGGCAGGCCGACCTCGTTGAGGGCGGTGTCCACCCCGGCCGCGCGCATCTCCTGCCGGATCCGGGAGCCGACGCCCCCGGCCCGCACGCCGTCCTCGATGCAGATGACCAGGCGGTGGCCGGCGGCGAGATCGATGATGGACCTCCGGACCGGGAGAACCCAGCGGGGATCGACCACCGTGGAGCTGATGCCCTGGGCGCCGAGACGGTTGGCGACGTCCAGCGCGAGTTCGGACATGGCGCCCACGCTCACGATCAGGACGTCGTTTTCGCTTGAGCCTGCGGGGCGGCGGGCCAGCACGTCGACGCCGTCACTCAGGCGTTCGAGCGCCTCAACCTCGGCCCCGACGCTGCCCTTGGAATAGCGGATCACGCTGGGGGCGTCCTCGATGGCCACGGCCTCGCGCAGTTCCTCCCGCAGCCGGGTGGCGTCGCGCGGCGCCGCGAGATGCAGCCCGGGAACGATCTGGACCATGGCCATGTCCCACATGCCGTGGTGGCTCGCACCGTCGGGTCCGGTGACGCCGGCCCGGTCCAGGACGATCGTGACGCCCGCCTTGTGCAGCGCCACGTCCATCAGCAGTTGGTCGAAGGCACGGTTCAGGAACGTCGCGTAGACCGCGACCACCGGGTGCAGTCCCCCGAACGCCATGCCGGCGGCCGAGGTGAGGGCGTGCTGTTCGGCGATGCCGACGTCGAAAACGCGCTCCGGGTGCCGGGCAGCGAACTTGTGCAGCCCCACCGGAATCAGCATGGCCCCGGTGATGCCGACGATGTCCTTGCGTTCGTCGGCGATGTCGGCGATCTCATCGGCGAAGACGGCGGTCCACGATTTGGCGCCGCCGGGCTCGGCGGGTGCGCCGGTCTCCGGATCGATGACTCCCACTGCGTGGAACTGGTCCGCCTCATGGGCGCGGGCGGGCGCGTAGCCGTGGCCCTTTTCCGTCATGGCGTGCACGATCACGGGGCCGGCATAGTTCTTGGCCGTGGAGAGGGCGTTTTCCATGGCCTGGAGGTTGTGGCCGTCCACGGGACCGATGTACTTCATGCCGAGGTCCTCGAACATGCCCTGCGGAGCCCACCAGTCCTTGATGCCCTTCTTCATGGCGTGCAGGCTCTTGTAGGTGAACTGGCCCGCGGGGCCGCCGTTCTGCAGTTTGCGCTTCCACCATTCGAGCGTGCCTTCGTAGGCGGGGGCGGCGCGGAGGGAATCGATGGTGGGGCGAAGGGACGCCAGGTGGTCGGCGAAACCGCCGACCGTCGGAGCGTAGGAGCGGCCGTTGTCGTTGACCACAATGACAACGCGGCGTTTCTTGTCCGCCGCGATGTTGTTGATGGCCTCCCAGGCCATGCCGCCGGTCAGGGCGCCGTCGCCCACCACCGCGACGACGAAGCGGTCGCCGTCGCCGGTCAGCTGCCGGGCGCGGGAAATGCCGTCGGCCCAGGACAGCGACGAGGACGCGTGCGAGCTTTCGACGATGTCGTGCTCGGATTCGCCGCGGTCGGGGTAGCCGGACAGGCCGCCCTGCTGGCGAAGCGTGCTGAAATTCTGGCGTCCGGTGAGGAGTTTGTGCACGTAGGACTGGTGCCCGGTGTCGAAGACGATGCTGTCGCGGGGGGAATCGAAGATCCGGTGCACCGCGATGGTGAGCTCGACGACGCCGAGGTTCGGGCCCAGGTGCCCTCCCGTTTGGGAGACGTTGCCGATCAGGAAATCCCTGACCTCGGCTGCCAGCTGATCCAGCTGCGCCTCGGACAACTTACTCAGGTCCTGCGGATTCCGGATGGTGTCCAAGATTCCCAACGGCCCCTCCTTCGGGTGGTAGACATCCTTTTAACTCTAACGCCTCCGGGCGGGCCGCCGCGCCGGGCGCCCGGCCCGGTCCCCCGACGCCGCGCCTGCCCCGGTCCCCGAACGCGGGAACGCGAAGGCCCCGGCCGGTCTGGGACCGGCCGGGGCCAATGCGTGCGTTGCCGGAACTGGCCGGCGGCTCCGCCTAGTTCGCGGAGACGATCTCCGCGCACCCGAGGTAAACCCGGCGATAAAGCGTTGCCGGCTTCACCTCGGGTCCCTACGCGGAGATCTGGCGCAGGACGTACTGCAGGATGCCGCCGTTGCGGTAGTAGTCCGCCTCGCCCGGGGTATCGATGCGCAGGACCGCGTCGAAGGACGTGACGGAACCGTCTTCGGCAGTAGCCGTGACCTTGAGGGTCTTCGGCGTGGTGCCTTCGTTCAGGGCGGTGACGCCCTCAACCGCGAAGGTTTCCGTGCCGGTCAGGCCCAGGCTGGCGGCGTTCTGGCCGGCCGGGTACTGCAGCGGCAGGACACCCATGCCGATCAGGTTGGAGCGGTGGATGCGCTCGTAGCTCTCGGCCACGACAGCCTTGACGCCCAGCAGCGCAGTGCCCTTGGCGGCCCAGTCACGGGACGAACCGGAGCCGTACTCCTTGCCTGCCAGGACCACCAGCGGGGTGCCGGCGGCCTGGTAGTTCTGGGCGGCGTCGTAGACGTAGGCCTGCGGGCCGTCGGCCTGGGTGAAGTCGCGGGTGAAGCCGCCCTCCACGCCGTCCAGGAGCTGGTTCTTGATGCGGATGTTCGCGAACGTGCCGCGGATCATGACCTCGTGGTTGCCACGGCGTGAGCCGTAGGAGTTGAAGTCCTTGCGCTCCACACCGTTGGCCAGCAGGTACTGCCCGGCCGGGGTGTCCGACTTGAAGGAACCGGCCGGGGAGATGTGGTCCGTGGTGACGGAGTCGCCGAGCTTGAGCAGCACGCGTGCACCGGTGATGTCCTGGACCGGCTCCGGCTTGGCCTTCATGCCCTCGAAGTACGGGGGCTTCCGGACGTACGTGGACTTCTCGTCCCAGGCGAAGGTGTCGCCGGCCGGGGTGGACAGTGCCTTCCAGCGGTCGTCGCCGTCGAAGACGCCCTCGTAGCCGCGGGCAAACATTTCCTTGTCGATCGAGGAATCGATGACCTGCTGGACCTCGACCGGGTTCGGCCAGATGTCCTTCAGGAAGACGTCGTTGCCGGCCTCGTCCTGGCCCAGGGCGTCGTTGTCGAAGTCGAAGTCCATGGTACCGGCCAGGGCGTAGGCGATGACCAGCGGCGGGGAGGCCAGGTAGTTCATCTTCACGTCCGGGTTGATCCGGCCTTCGAAGTTACGGTTGCCGGAGAGCACGGCAGTGACGGAGAGGTCGTTGGCCTGGATGGCCTCGGAGATCTCGGCGTCGAGCGGACCGGAGTTGCCGATGCAGGTGGCGCAGCCGTAGCCCACGATGTAGAAGCCGAGCTTCTCCAGGTACGGGGTCAGGCCCGACTTGTTGTAGTAGTCGGTGACTACCTTGGATCCGGGAGCCACGGAGGTCTTGACCCACGGCTTGGAGGTCAGGCCCTTGTCGACGGCGTTGCGGGCCAGCAGTGCGGCGGCCAGCATCACGGACGGGTTGGACGTGTTGGTGCAGGACGTGATCGAGGCGATCGAGACCGCACCGTGGTCCAGTTCGAACTCGCGGCCGTCTGCGGTGGTGACGCTGACCTTGTTGGACGGGCGTCCGTTGGCCTTCGGGCCGTGCGCGTGCGGGGCCTCGTCCGTGAGGTGGCTCGCCGAGCCCGTGAAGGACGGCGAGTCGGAAGCCGGGAAGCTTTCGTCGATCGCTTCGTCCAGGCTTCCGTCGACCAGCTCTTCCTTCACGTAGTTGCGCAGGTCCTCGCGGAACTGGGCCTTGGACTCGGTGAGGATGATGCGGTCCTGCGGGCGCTTCGGGCCGGAGATCGACGGAACAACCGTGGACAGGTCCAGCTCGAGGTACTCGGAGAACTTGATCTCGCGGGAGGGATCGTGCCAGAGGCCCTGTTCCTTCGCGTAGGACTCCACGAGGGCGACGTTCTCGTCGGACCGGCCGGTGAGGCGCAGGTAGTCGAGGGTGACGTCGTCGATCGGGAACATCGCGGCGGTGGAGCCGAACTCGGGGCTCATGTTGCCGATCGTGGCGCGGTTGGCGAGCGGCACAGCCGCGACGCCTTCGCCGTAGAACTCCACGAACTTGCCGACCACGCCGTGCTGGCGCAGCTGCTCGGTGATGGTGAGCACGACGTCGGTGGCGGTGGCGCCGGCCGGGATGGAGCCGGTGAGCTTGAAGCCCACGACGCGCGGGATGAGCATGGAGACGGGCTGGCCGAGCATGGCAGCCTCGGCCTCAATGCCGCCAACGCCCCAGCCCAGCACGCCCAGGCCGTTGACCATGGTGGTGTGCGAGTCGGTGCCGACGCAGGTGTCCGGGTAGGCCCGGACAACGCCGTCGATTTCGCGGGTCATGACCGTGCGGGCCAGGTACTCGATGTTGACCTGGTGCACGATGCCGGTGCCCGGGGGGACAACCTTGAAGTCGTCGAATGCGGTCTGGCCCCAGCGCAGGAACTGGTAACGCTCCCCATTGCGCTGGTATTCGATCTCCATGTTGCGCTCCAGTGCGCCGGAGTTGCCGAAGGCGTCAATCTGGACGGAGTGGTCAATGACCATTTCGGCCGGTGCCAGCGGGTTGACCCGCTTCGGGTCGCCGCCGAGCTCCTTGACGGCCTCACGCATGGTGGCGAGGTCAACGACGCAGGGCACGCCGGTGAAGTCCTGCATGATCACGCGCGCCGGCGTGAACTGGATTTCGGTGTCGGGCTCGGCGCTGGGGTCCCAGCCGGCCAGTGCACGGACGTGGTCGGCCGTGATGTTGGCACCGTCCTCGGTCCGCAACAGGTTTTCAAGCAATACCTTGAGGCTGAACGGAAGGTTTTCTGCACCTTCGACGGAGTTCAACCGGAAAATTTCGTATTCGGTTCCGGCTACATTAAGTTTGCCTTTTGAACCGAAGCTGTCCACAATGCTCATTCGCAGGACTCCTCTCGCAACAGTTTCATCTTTGCCGCGCCGCTGTACCCTTGCTAGTTAGGTCTGCCTAACTAATACAGGCATCAGTACATCAGGGTACGCAATGCAGGTACGAAACGCAGGGAACAGCCGTGTCATTAACAGCAGTGGTGCTGGAGCGCGACGACGGACTACTACGCCCATCCTAGTGGCATCACGGTTGGGGAGTCAGTAGCGCCACAGTCTCCATGTGATGGGTGTGCGGGTACAGGTCGAAGGCACGCAGCCCCGCCATCCCCCAGCCGCCCTGCCGGAAGTAGCTGAGGTCGCGGGCGAACGACGCCGGATCGCAAGACACATAGGCGATCGCCCGCGGACCGGCGTCCATCAGCTGCTTGACCACCGCTTTGCCGGCACCGGCGCGCGGCGGGTCCAGGATGAGGGCGTCGAAGTTCCGGGGTTTCTGCCGGAGCACCCGTTCGACGCGGCCCTGGACGATCTCCACCTGGGCGGCGTCGTGCAGGTTCTTGCGTGCATCACGGCTGGTTCCCGGCGCACCCTCGACCGACAGCACGGATCCCGTCACGCCCACGGCGTCGGCCAGCGGTGCAGTGAACAGCCCGGCACCGGCGTAGAGGTCCGCCACCACGGAGCCCGGCGCGAGGTAGCCGCCGTCGTGCAGGAAACCCGTGACGGCGCCGACGAGCGTCTCCGGGGCATCCCGGTGGATCTGCCAGAAGCCGTCGCCGGTCACCCGGTAGTCGTGGCCCGCCGCGGACTCCTGGACATACGTGCGGCCGCGCAGCTGCAGCACCTCGCCGGTGGCGGGGTCCAGGCTGGCCACCGAGACGTCGTCGGGCAGCTGGGCCAGGATGCCGCCGAGCCGCTTGGACCGGGTTCCCGGGGCGGGCACCAGCAGCACGAGCGGCCGGGAGCCGTTCGCGGGGGCAGCGACCTCGACGCGGTCGATGCCCTGCAGGTCGATCTCCCAGAGCCGGAGCGCGTTGATGCCGTCCACGGCCAGCGGCATTTCCCGCACGGGCAGGATGGCATCGGAGCGGTGGGCGTGCATGCCGAGCTTGCCGGCCGGGGTCACGGCGAAGCCTGCACGGGTCCGCCAGCCGAGGCCGGGAGCGGGACTGTGTTCCGCGCCCTGTCCTGCGGCGTCTTCCGTGGGGAGTCCGGCGCCGTCCCCGGCAGCCATGCCGACGGCCTCGACGTGTCGCCCTCGGGCGAAGTTCGACGCCGGCCAGCCGCTTGAGCTGTTCGGCCAGGACGTCGGCCTTGAGGCTGCGCTGGCGCTCCAGCGAAATGTGGCCGAGTTCGGCGCCGCCGACGGGCGGATGCCGGTGCGACCAGGAGCGCGCGGAATCGGCGAGGTCCCAGAAGTGCGGCACCCGGTCCGGTGAGGGCTCGAGGACCTCCACCACGTCGGCGCGCCAGAATTTGGCGGACGGGCCGTCGTCGGTGAGCCGGACGCGGACTTTCTCGCCGGGAATGCCGTGGCGGACGAACACGACGCGTCCCTCATGCCGGGCCACGCAGTGCCCGCCGTGGGCGACGGGTCCGACGTCGACGACGAGGTCGTTGTGGGTGTGCGTCCGGGTGTCGGGAGTCATTGGATATCCTGCAGTTTCTTGGCTTCTTCGGACGATTTCAGCTGCCACGGCACACTGCACACCATGACGCCGGGCTCGAAGTGCAGCCGGGTTTTGATGCGCAGCGCGGTCTGGTTGTGGACCAACTGCTCCCACCATTTGCCCACGACGTACTCCGGGATGTAGACCACGATCAGGTCGCGCGGGGAATCCCGGCGCATGTTCTTGATGTACTCCATGATCGGAGTCACCGTTTCGCGGAACGGGCTGGCAAGCACGGTCAGGGGCACGGGGATTTCGAGTTTCTCCCAGTCCGCGACAGTCGCCTCGGTCTCTTCCGGGCTGATGTCCACGGTGATGGCGTCCAGCCGCGACGGGCGTGAGGCGCGGGCGTAGGCGAGGGCGCGCAGGACCGGTTTGCGGACGTGCGAGACGAGCAGCACGGCGTGCACCCGGGTGGGCAGGGCGCGCGGCGAGGAGTCCTCGTCCACGGCGAGTTCCTTGGCCACGTTGTCATAGTGCGCCCGGATGCTCCACATGATCAGGAACAGCACGAACATGGCCAGCAGCGCGATCCAGGCGCCCTGCGAGAATTTGGTGATCAGGACGATCATCAGAACCAGGGCGGTCATGCAGAAGCCCACGGTGTTGATGGTCCGGGACTTGATGATGCGCAGCCGCACAGCCGGGTCCTTGGACAGTTTCAGTTCCCGGCCCCAGTGCCGGATCATGCCCAGCTGGCTCATGGTGAAGGAGATGAAGACGCCCACGATGTAGAGCTGGATGAGTTTTGTGACGTCCGCGTTGAAGGCGAGGATCAGTACGATGGCGCCTGCCGCCAGGGCCAGGACGCCGTTGCTGAAGGCCAGCCGGTCGCCACGGGTGCGCAGCTGGCGCGGCAGGTAGCCGTCCTGGGCCAGGATCGAGCCGAGCACCGGGAAGCCGTTGAAGGCCGTGTTGGAGGCGAACACCAGGATGACGCCGGTGGCGGCCACCACGATGTAGAACGCGATGGAGCCCTCGCCGAAGACGGTCTGAGCGATCTGGCTGATGGCCGGGTTCTGGATGTACCCCTCCTCCAGCGGCTTGCCGTCCAGGAGGAATTCCGTCGCCGGATCCTGCACGATGTGTACATGGGTGGCGTTGGCCAGGTAGATGATGCCGGCGAGCATGGCCGAGGCAATCACGCCGAGCAGCAGCAGCGTGGTGGCCGCGTTCTTGCTCTTGGGCTTCTGGAAGTTGGGCACACCGTTGCTGATGGCCTCGACGCCGGTCAGGGCCGCGGCACCGGAGGAGAAGGCGCGCAGCAACAGGAACGCGCCGGCCAGCCCGACGAGTCCTTCGTCGAAGCCCGGCTCCGGCACGATCTCGAAGGCCGCCGAGGGCGCCTGGCCCAGTTGGCCGGTCACGGCCTGGAAGACTCCGACGGCGGTCATGCCGAGGATGGACGCCATGAAGATGTAGGTCGGCACGGCGAACACGCTGCCGGCTTCCCGGATGCCGCGCAGGTTGACGAGGGCCAGGATGATGACGCCGATCGTGGCAATCGCGGCCTGCTGCCCGTGCAGGGAGGGCACGGCGGTGGTCAGGTAGGTCGCGGCGGACGACATGGAGACGGCCACGGTCAGCACATAGTCAACCAGCAGCGCGGAGGCCACGGTGAGGCCTGCATACTTGCCCAGGTTCACGTTGGCGATCTCGTAGTCGCCGCCGCCGGAGGGGTAGGCGTGGACGTTTTGGCGGTAGGAGGCCACAACGGTCAGGAGCACCACCATGACGGCGAGGCCCACCCACGGCGCGATGGCCACCGCGCTCACGCCGGCCAGGGCCAGGGTCAGGAGGATTTCATCCGGCGCGTAGGCCACCGAGGACAGCGCGTCCGAGGCGAAAATGGGCAGCGCGATCCGCTTCGGCAAGAGCGTGTGGGCCAGACGGTCGTTCCGGAAGGGCTTGCCTACCAGCACCCGCTTCACGGCATTGAAAATTGTCAGCACCACACAAAGCTAGTCTGATTCGGACGCGATGTCATGACGGTGAAGATTGCGTGCGCACGGCCGCCGCACGGCGCCTCGCGGCCGTGGCCGTCCGGCGCCCCGTGGCCGGTAGAGTTTTACGCAGTATCAGACGCAGAACCAAGAGGAGGCCCATGTGGCGCACTTCGTGATCATGGGTTGTGGCCGTGTCGGGGCAACCCTGGCACACACGCTCGAGGACGCCGGCCATTCGGTGGCCATCATCGACCAGGATGACCGCGCCTTCCGGCGGCTCCGCACGGGATTCTCCGGACGAAAGGTCACGGGGGTCGGCTTTGACCGCGAGACGCTGAAGCGGGCCGGCGTCGAGGAAGCCTACGCCTTCGCGGCGGTCTCCAGCGGCGACAACTCCAACATCCTCGCCACCCGGGTGGCGCGCGAGACCTTCCACGTTCCCCATGTTGTGGCCAGGATCTACGATCCGGGCCGCGCCGAAATCTACCAGCGCCTCGGCATCCCCACGGTCGCCGCGGTCCGCTGGAGCGCCGACCAGGTGCTGCGCCGCATCCTGCCCGAACAGCACATCGCCGGCGACTTCCGGGAGCCCTCGGGCCGTCTGGTCCTCGCCGAGGTGGACCTTAACCCCGACTGGATCGGGCACCCGATCTCGTCGATCGAGAAGGCGGCCGGCATCCGGATCGCGTATCTGACCCGGTTCGGCGAGGGCATGCTGCCCGCTGCCGGCACGTCCTACCAGGACGGCGACACCGTCCACGCCATGCTGAACGTGGACCGGAGCTCCGAGATCGGCCATATCCTCGCCAAGTCCCCCGCCAAGGAGTCCTAAGTGAAAGTCGTCATCGTCGGTGCCGGAAGCGTCGGTTCCTCGATTGCCCGCGAACTGCTGGCCCACAAGCACGAAATCCTGCTGATCGACGAGAAGCCGGAGGTGATCGGCCGGAGCGGCCTGCGCGGCGCGCACTGGCTGGTCGGTGATGCCTGCGAGCTGAGCACCCTGCAGGACGCCAAACTCGAGGACGCCGACGTCGTGGTCTCCGCCACCGGTGACGACAAGGTCAACCTGGTGGTCTCGCTGCTGGCCAAGACGGAATTCGGCGTCGGGCGCACCGTCGGTCGGGTCAACAACCCCAAGAACGACTGGATGTTCGACGACTCCTGGGGCGTCGACGTCGCGGTTAACACCCCGCAGCTCATGACCGCGCTGGTGGAGGAGGCGGTGGAGATCGGCGACCTCGTCCGGCTGCTGACGCTGCAGACCGGCGTGTCCTCGCTGGTGGAGTTCACGGTGCCGCACGATTCCCATGTGATCGGCCTGACCGTGGGCGATGTCCAGTGGCCCGAGGACTCCACCCTGGTGGCGATCCTGCGGGACCAGGCGCCCATCACGCCGAGCCGCGACGACGTGATCGACGGCGGCGACGAGCTGTTCTTTGTGACCACGATCGCGGCCGAGGACGAGCTCCGCTCCCTGCTGGCACCGGAATCCCCGCTCGAGGATCAGCACCCGGTGACCTCGGACCAGCACGGACACGGCACCCAGCCGGCCGGAGACGACGGCTTCGACGGCTGACGCCTCGTCAGCCCCCGTTAAACCACAGTTGCGCTATCAGTAATGGTCGTTCCCAGGGCTGGGAACGGCCATAACTGACAGCGCATCGGGTCAGCTGGGCTCTTCTGGCCTCGGCCTCGGCGGGCACCCGGCCGGCCGGGTCAGCAGCCACGCAATCCAGACGCCGAGGATGTAGAGCGGGGCGCCCATGAGGAGCCGGGTGGTGGCGAGGGCGGCGAGGCCCTGCTCCCCCATGAAGTAGAGCGGCACCTGCACCACGAGCCGCAGGACCAGCACGGCAACGATCACCCATGTGCCGATTGCGTAGGCCTTGACCCGCTTCGGGTCCTTGCGCCATTCCAGGCCCTCGTTGCGGATGAAGCCGAAGAGCAGGCCGGCGATCGGCCAGCGCACGGCCACCGAGATGGACATCGCCAGGATGTAGCCGAGGTTGGTGAAGAACCCCAGGACGTAGAAGTTCTCTGCCTTGCCGGTCGAGGTGGCCAGCCAGGCGGAGAGTCCGACGCCGATGAATCCCGCCAGCGCCTGGGTCAGCGGCTTGCGCTGGACCAGCCGGGCCACGGTGAAGACGGCGGCCACGGCCAGGGCAGCGATGACGGCCAGCGTCAGGTTTTCCCTGTCGATGGTGAAGGCAATGAGGAAGACGAGTCCCGGCAGGATGCTCTCCGCGATGCCCTGGATGCCGCCGGCGCTCTTGAGCACGTCGATGTTGCCGTTGCTCGACCGGTGCAGTCCGGCCTTTGTGGCATAGTCCTCGGCAAGCTGGGCAACCGTCGGCTGCGACATAGCCGGCTGGGAAACCGTGGGCTGCGAAGTAACGGGCTGCGAAGTAACGGGCTGGGCAGTGACGGGCTGGGACACAGTCGGCTGGGACGCGACGGGCTGCGAAATGTCCCGGCCGGCGGCGGAGGACTCCCCCGGCTGCTGCCGGCCGGCGTCCTGTTGTTTCCGGTCCTGTTGTGCCCGCTCGGGGTGTTCGGGCAAGGTCATTGCTCCTCCTGGCGGGAGAGTATTTCGTAGCGGGGATTGAAGATCGTGGGCAGCCCGTCGCGTATGGTGACCATGCCCTCAAGCCGGAGTTCTGTCCCGGCGTCGACACCGGGGATCCGGCGCCGCCCCAGCCAGACCACGCGCAGCCGTTCCTTGGGACCGGAGGGCCGCTGGCGCTGCGCGCCGGGACGCACGCGCTCGGTGGAGACCGCGGCGGCGGGCAGGCTGCTGGCCGCTCCGGCGGCCGGACTGTTCTTGGCACCGGAAGCCAGGAATCGGGGCACCGGGGCGGGCGCGTCGTGGTCGATCACGATAGCGATGAAGGATGCCACCTGGTTGGCCGGCACGTACGTGACCGACTCGATGAAGCCGTGGCACAACACCCGCCCGCGGTCCGGCAGTTCCCGGACCGGCAAGGCGGCGGTAGCTTTCCTGCCGGGGGCATCAGCCAATCTGGGTTATCTCCGGTCCGCGTTCGGGCTGTTCGAGGTCGGGGGCAGCCTGCGGGGACGGGGCGGCCGCGGTGTCCTTGGGAAGGCGGAGCTGCAGCAAGTCGCGCGGCGGCATGGGGTTCTCGCCGCGGACGACGACGATCTGCCGGAAGAGCCCTTCCAGCCCGGCAGCGGCGTCAC
Source organism: uncultured Actinomycetota bacterium (assembly GCA_963810895.1). GTDB lineage: Bacteria > Actinomycetota > Actinomycetes > Actinomycetales > Micrococcaceae > Arthrobacter. Next base: position 133,850 of record CAWEPM010000013.1, on the reverse strand, counting down.
GGTCCAGCGCAGCCTCGCCGCCGAAGACACCGCGGAGGAACCAGCGCGGGCCGTCGACGCCGATGAAGCGGGCCACGCGGTATCCCTGGCTGCCGTCCGCGCCGCCTGCGGGAAGCTTGGCCACGAGCTCGGTGCCGAAGCTGCCCTCGATCTCCTCGACCTGGCCGCCCTGGCTGCCGACCGACTGGCCGATCTGCTCACGGATTTCATCCCACAGGCCCTCGGAACGGGGTGCGGCGAAGGCCTGGAGCTGCAGGCTCGACCCCTCCAGGTCCATCGTGACGGCGACGACGCGCTGGCTCGCCTCTTCGACTTCCAGGCGGAGCTGGAGTCCCTCGCGGGGGGCGATCAGGAGCGCACCGAGGTCCACGTACCCGTCCTGGGCCTCGATTTCGGAGACGTCGAAGGGACCCGTCGCGGCCCGGCCGGCGGTCTTGGCTGCGTTCCCGGCCGACGTCGTGCCGTCAACAGTCGCAGTGCCGTCAACAACAGCTTCCTGGGCCTCGCCCGGCTCCGTCAGCTGTTCCTGCTTGGCTTTCCTGCCGCGCCCAAAAACCATGGCGTTGTCTCCTTCAGTTGTGATCCTGTGCCGCCGCCCGACGCCGTCCTGGCGCCTGCCCGCGTTGCCGCCCGCGACCCGGGGGCCGCCTGCTCAATTTTCCCTGCACCGCTTGTCTTGCTGCAGTGCCTTATGCGGCACTGCAAAATCCCGAATGACTCTCGTGGCCAGGCCGGGACCTGTACTGGGACCGGCTGCTCAGGCCGGTCCGCCGAACCCGCCGGTTGAGCCGAAGCCGCCTCCGCCTCGTACCGAGCCGTCCAGTTCCTCAACGGGGAGGAACCTTGCATACTCCACGCGCTGAATGACCATCTGTGCAATTCTATCGCCGCGCCGCAGCTCGATCGCCGTGTCCCGGTCGGTATTGAGCAGTGTCACCGCGATTTCTCCGCGGTAGCCGGCGTCCACCGTGCCGGGGGCGTTCACAACCGTCAATCCGTGCTTCGTGGCGAGGCCGGAGCGGGGGTGGATCAGCGCAACGAAGCCATCCGGGAGCGCAATCGAAACCCCTGTCGGTACCAGGCGCCGCTCCCCCGGAGCGAGGACGACGTCCTCGCGGGCGCGAAGGTCGGCGCCCGCGTCGCCCGGGTGCGCGTACGACGGCGGCTCGAGCCCGTCGTCGAGCATCTTCAGCTGAACCGTCAGGGTGGGCGTTCCGTACTCTGCCTCGCTGGCCGGCTGTGCGGCGCTGGCGACGGCGGTGTTTTCTTCAGTCACAGTCCCTCACTCTAATGCCCGCGGGGAACATCGTCCTAGCCGCCGTCTGCTCCCGCCTCCTGCCGGCCTACGCACGCCGCAGGCGGGGTTGGCGCGCGGGGTTGGCGGGGCTTGGCGCCGCGTTGGCGCCGAGATGAAATAGCCCGCGAAAGGTGGAAAGCTGGACTCATGCCCGAATCCAGCGCAGCTGCGCCTGCCCCCAAGAGCGCCCCGAGCGACTCCACTGTTCTTTACGCCGAGAAGCTCTGGCCGAACTTCTGGATCTGGCTGGTGTCGGCATTGTTCTCCAGCGCAGGGATCCTCATGCTGGCGCCCATCAGCATCTGGGCCGGCATTACCGCAGCGATTGTGCTCTTCGTCATCATCTCCGTGCTGCTGGTTCTGTCCACGCCGTCGATCATCGTCACGAAGGCGACCCTGAAGGTGGGCAGGGCCACGATCGAGCGCGGTTACCTGGGCAAAGCAACGGCCTTCCGCGGCAAGGAAGCCACGGCGGAACGGGGCACGCGGCTCAATGGGCTGGCGTTCCTGTGTATCCGCGGCTGGGTGGATCCGGTGGTCCGGATCGAGATCGAGGACCCCTCGGATCGCACCCCGTACTGGCTCACATCAACCCGCCACCCGGAGCAGCTGACCGCCGCGCTGAGTTCCTAACTGCTCAGGTCTATCCCTCGCAGTCCTTGCAGTACTTGAGGCCGTCCTTTTCGCGGGCAATCTGCGAACGGTGGCGGACTAAGAAGCAGGAGGCACAGGTGAATTCGTCTGCCTGGGCGGGCAGGACCCGGACCAGCAGTTCCTCCCCGGACAGGTCAGCGCCGGGAAGTTCGTAGCCTTCGGCAAGGTCGGACTCGTCTTCATCCACCACGGCGGAAGGCTTCTCCGTACGCCGCGCCTTCAGAGCCTCGATCGAATCCTCGCTGAGGTCTTCTTCGGTCTTGCGCGGCGCATCGTAATCAGTCGCCATTATCTGTTGCTCACACTCCGCATTCGCTCGATTGGTTCGCCGTTCCAGTGGCCCTGCCGGGATGGTAACCCTGGGCTCCTGGAGCAGTTCACCGATGTCAACGCCGGACATGCGGTTTTTGTGCCCGGTGTCGGTCATTTTTGCTTAAGCGCCTCCCGAACGCCAGAGCCCGCCGGTCCGTTGCTCCGTCTATCTTCCACAGACCGGCCAGAACCGGCGGAAAGTCGCGGAAAATCACGGCGCGCCTGCCGTCCTAACCCGAAATGAGTCCCGCTGGTGGCAGAGTTTCGATTGTTAGTAATGCCAGGGTGGAGGATTTGTATGCAGGATCTACGGCTTGTAGGCGTCCACGACGACGGAGAGCATCTCCTGTTGAGTGGCACCGGCGGCGAGATGTTCCAGCTGCCGATCGATGAAGCACTTAGGGTGGCTGCCAGCCGGACGGCCGCGAAGGCCGCCTCCAGCGCGGCCGCGCCACCTATTGCCATGTCTCCGCGCGATATCCAGACCAGGATCCGCAACGGAGCCACCGCCACCGAGGTGGCGGAGCTGTCCGGTATTCCGCTGGAAAAGGTCCGGCGCTATGAAGGACCCGTCCTTGCCGAACGCGAGTACATCGCCCAGCAGGCCCGCAAGGTGGAAGTGGCCTCCCCCGTCCCGGGCCACGACACTTACCGTTCAGTGTTCGGTGAAAACCCGGCTTCCCTCAGCGACATGGTCGAGCACCGCCTGAGGGCCTACGGCGTCGAACCCTCAACACTGGAGTGGGACTCCTGGCGCCGCCCCGACGGCAGTTGGAACGTTGTGGCCCGCTTCGAGCCCAAGCCCGGCGGCCCGGCCGGAATCGGCGAAGAGCCGCCGGCCATGTGGACCTTCCATCCCGCCCGGAAGTCGCTGCAAAACGCCAACCGCTGGGCCCAGCAACTGAGCGAACTTGAGCCGCTCGAAGGCTCCGTCCCGATGCGCCGGCTCACGGCCGTCTCCGACCGGCCCTTTGACTTTGAAACCGACGCCGAGGCCGCCGCCCGCACGGCAACGGGCCAGCACAGCATCATCCACCAGATGCTGCTGCAACAGGACCGGATCCACCAGGAGCAGGACGCCGACGGGCTGCTGGACATGCTGCGTTCCCGCCGCGGTCATCGGATCGGAGTCGATGAGGACGCAGACGACGCTCTTGCCATGCTCCTGAGCACCGGAGTCCCGGCGGCCCACCCCCGGCCCGCCGAGGTGCCCGAATCGCCCGAGGAGCCCGAGGTTCCGGAGGCGACGGAACCGGAGTCCGTCCCCGAAGCCGTTGACACCGACGTCGACGCTCACAGTGACGCCATCTACCCCGACGAGACCGACCCCGGACAGCCGGCCGTTCCCGCCGCGGAGGCGGCCGGAACGACGGAAACCGATGCCTTCACGCGACGACGCGACGGCAGGCCGTCCATGCTGTCCCGCCTGACGCTGGCACCGCGCCTCCCCGAGGAGGACGACGTCCTGAAACTGCACGACGGCGTCAGCACCGAGACGCGGGAAGTCACCATCGCGGCCTCGCCACTGCGACCGTCCGGCAAATCGCCTACCGCGAGCCCGGGCCTGGACGAACTGATCGGCGGCGGAAGCTCCCGCCGGCAGCACCGCGAGTCCCAGGGCCCAACCCGGAACGACGCCAGCTCCGAGCAGCCGGAGCGCCAGCCGGCCAAGCCAAAGAGATCGAGTGTTCCCAGCTGGGACGAAATCGTGTTCGGAACCCGTAACGACCAGTAAGCGGGCAACAAAACGCCGGTAAACCGCACCGGAGTATGCCAACAGCAGACTCGACTCCCCCGCAGGCCTCGCGTCACGCCCCGGGACGTCAGCCCCGGGGCGCTTTCTTACCGTCCGCTGTGAAGCACAGCAGCGGAACTTCCCGCTCCGCCTTGGTCAGCGACCCGTGCTGGCCCACGACCTCCAGGGCCGTGGGCCGGACCCGACGAGTGTCGTAAAGGGCCAGCGAGTCCCGGGCCGCGATCATGACATCGCCGATCCGCAACGTGACCTCGGCCCGCACGTCACCGAACAGCCCGCCAGCGATCGCCTCCTCACGGGTAAAAGCCCAAATTCTGTCTCCGAAGCGGGACCGCCAGTTTGCCAACAGACGGGTGCGGGCGGCGTCGTCCGTTCCATCCTCAAGGTACAGGTGGACCATCCGCGGCTCGCCGGCCGTGTGCCGCACGCCGGCGAGGAGCGCCGGCTCCGCGGAGTAGTCGATCCGCTGCGACTCGGGCACATCCACCATGCCGTGGTCCGCCGTCAGCAAGATGGTGGTGCCGGGCGGCAGGGTGGCGTTGAGCCTCCGCACGGTGGCATCGAGTTCTTCGAGCTGGTGCTCCCACTGGGGTGACTGGGAGCCGTAGCGGTGCCCGGCCTTGTCGAGCTCGTTGACGTAGAAGTACATCAGCGAGGGCCCGGCACCGGCCATGGCCTCGGCGGCCGAACCGGTCCGGGCATGGGAGGTGGTTCCGGTGATGAAACGCCCGCCGCGGAGCGCGGCCTGGGTCATGGCCGAGGTGCTGAACTGCGGGAGGCTAACGGTGGTGACGTCGACGTGATCGGCGGCCCGTTCAAAAACGGTGGGGAACGGCTGCCACGTCTGCGGGTCCACGCCGGCGTCCCAGTTGCCGAGCATATTCACTACCCGGTCCTGGTCCGGGTCCAGGACGTCATAGCCCACCATGCCGTGCTGGCCCGCCGACAGCCCGGTGCCAAAACTCGCAAGGGAAGCAGCAGTGGTGGACGGGAACGCCGAGTCCAGGGACACGGGGACGTTGCCCTGGCCGGCCTGCAGGACCGAACGCAGGAACGGGGTGTGGGCGGTCTTCTGCTTCAACAGGTTGCGGCCCAGCCCGTCGGCCAGCACCACACAGACCCGCTTGGCGGCCGGAAGGTTCAGTTTGTTCTCAAAACCCGGGACGCCGAGGCTGGCCGCGGCGCTGGTCAACACCTCGGCGATAGAGCGTTGGCCGAACGCCGGGGCGGGCGGGAGCGGGAACGCGCCGGCGGCCGGCAGCGGGGCGGCGGCACCGGGGCGGGCGAAGTCACGCCGGCCGCAGCCGTCGAAGAACTCAACGCCGGATCTGGCAGCTCATGTTGCGCGGGCTCTGACACACGGACCCGAGCCACGTCAGCGCTGATGGCCGCGGCTGAGGCGGTTCCCGAACACGCCCATCCGCGGTCGGGGCGGCAGGCCCGGCCCGGTGTGCTGGACCGGGGCCGCGGAGCCGGTGTTCACGGCGCGGAGGGCGCGGGCGAAGAGCTTGGCGTCCTGCACTGCCTGCAGGCCGTCCGCTTCGGCGCTGATCCGCAGGACGATGTCTTCCTGTGCGATGGTGCCGCTGTAGCCATGATCGGCTTCGCACTGCGGGTCCCCGCAGCTGGCCGGGCCCATATCGAGGCGCTGGCCGCCGGACCATGCGATGGACAGCGTCAGCTCACGGACCGGGTCGGAGGGCTTGTAGTCCTGCGGCTGGGCGTAGACGTAGCTCAGGACCACAGAGCGGATCTGTGTCACGGGGACGGACTCGGTCGATACCTGGGCGACGGTCTGCTCGCCGGCCTCGTCGAGCTGCTGGTCGTCGACATGGGTGATGACCAGCATGTCCTCCGTCAGAACCAGGACCGTGATGTGGCGGCGGACCTCGGCACGGTCGAAGTGTGTCTCGAGATGGACCAGGTGGGCCACGCAGTCGCGGCCGTCCAGGGCATCGGCAACGACGTCGGCCACGAGCCGCGGGTAGAACCCGGCCTGCTGGAGAGACCCTTCCAGGCTCTGGCCCTGCGCACTGTGGTCGTGGAGTCCGTGGAGTCCGTGGTGGTGCGCGGTCTGGCGTCCGGGGGCAGTCGCCAGGGGCTTGGGTGTTGATGGCTGGGAGCTCATGGTCTCCATTTTCACAGATCGGCTGGGGACTTGCTAACTGTCCGGCCCGAAACAGCGGCTTCGGGGAGCCGCCCGCGGACGCCGTCGCCGGTTGCTGACCCGGCTGCGACACTCGAGCTGACCCGCACGCTGACCCGGACGCTGACACCGCCGCTGACCCGGCAACCGCGGGCCTAGCTGCGCATCGCGCGGCGGGCACTGTCCGTCCGCTGGGCGGCGTTGGCGATCCTGACGTCGGCGGCCAGGATCGAGGCGCCGTCGGGCCCGGCGAGGACGGGGTTGAAGTGCACCAGAGCGACCTCCGGATGGTTGTCCTTGAGCCGTGTGAGCCGGGCGGCGAGATCCTCCAGCGCCGCAACGTCAACGGCCGGCAGGCCCTGATATCCGAAGAGTTTCCTCGAGGCCCGGGGCGCCCGGATGAAGTCGTGGACGTCGGAGCCGGAAAGCGGCGGCACGCGGTGGGCCCAGTCATCGAGCAGGTTCACGGCGTCTCCGGCCAGGCCGAAGGAGATCACCGGACCCAGCAGCGGGTCTTCAATGGCACGGAAGGTGCAGGCCTGCCCCACCGGCACCATCGTCTGCACTTCGAGGGACGGGGAACCGTACCGCTCCAGCGACTTGCGCATCTGTTGCACGTTGCGCCGCAGCGAATCGGCGTCCGGGATGTCCAGCCGCACGCCGCCAAGGTCCAGCCGGTGCCGCAGTGCCGGATCCGTCGTCTTCAGTGCCACGGGCCAGCCGAGCCGCTCGGCCGCCGCCACGGCCTCCTCCGCCGTCTCGAAACCAACGGACGGAACCACCCGGATGCCGTAGTGGCCCAGCAGCCGCGCGGCAGTGTCCTGGTCCAGCCGGACGAGCTGCTCACCGCCCACGTTGTGCAGCAACTGCTCCAGGTCCTCCCGGGCAGCGTCCGGGTGGCAGCCTTCGGGTTCCACGAACAGGCCCTGGTGCCGGTCCAGCCATTGGGCGTAACGCACGACGGCGGCCAATGCCGCCACCGCCGCGCCCGGGTTGGAGTAGCAGGGAACCGGCGGAGTGAGAAGTGGCTGGCCTGGTTGCTCCGGTTCCGCACCGACCATGCCCTCCACATAGATGGAAGGATCAAGGATTCCGCTAAACGCGGCGACCACGGGCTTGCCGGCCGCCGCGGAACATTCAGCCAGCACGCCGGCGATCTTTTCGACGGTGAGCCCGCGCGCCGGAAGCAGCGCCACCACGACGGCGTGCACAGTGTCCAAGGTCAGCGTTTCCTGCAGGCTGCGCCGCAGGGCCGGCAGGGCGCGGGACATGCCGGCGTCGAGATCGACGTCGGTCACGATCCGTTCCACCCCGAGTCCCTGAACGGCGGCACTGTCCGCCACCACCTTGCCCAGTGCGCGCGAGTTGCTGAAAACGGCGATGCCGGGGCCCTTCGGCAGCGGCTGGCTCGACACGATCTGGGCGACGTCCATGAGCTCTTCGATGGTCTCCACCCGGATCACGCCGGCCTGCCGCATCATGGCATCCAGGGCTTCGGGCGGCGCCTGGGTGGTGCGGACGGCATGCCCGGGCGGCAGGTTCAGGCCCATGGCGTCGGACTTGGCCACGATCACGGGCTTGGTCCGGGCCAGGCGGCGGGCCAGCCGGGAGAACTTGCGCGGATTGCCGATCGATTCCAGGTACAGGCCCACCGCCGTGGTGTCGGCGTCGTCCTCCCAGTACTGCATCATGTCGTTGCCGGAAACGTCGGCGCGGTTGCCGGCGGAAAGGAAGGTCGAGATGCCTACCCGGCGGCGGCTGGAGGCGGCGTAGAGGGAGACGCCGATCGCGGCCGACTGGCTGAACAGCCCCAGCCCGCCGCGGCGGGCCAGTGCCGGCGCCATCGAGGCGTTGAGGGACACGGCCGGGTTGGTGTTGACGATGCCGAGCGACGCCGGGCCGATGACGCGCATGCCGTTGGCGCGGGCTTGGCGCACGAGTTCGCGCTGGCGGGCGAGGCCGCGTTCGCCGTCGTCCGCGTACCCCGCGGTGGCCACCACGATCCCCTTCACCCCGGCGTCGGCGCAGTCCTGGACCACCTTGGGGACCTCGTCGTACGGGACCGCGATGATGGCGAGCGTGACCGGGCCGGGGACCTCGGAGAGCCGGGCGAAGGAGAGCATGCCGGCGAGTTCCAGGGCCTCCGGGTTGATCGCGTAGACCGGGCCGGAGAAGCCGCCTTCGATGATGTGCTCGAGCAGCTGGTATCCCACGGTTCCCCACTTGCGGCTCGCGCCGATTACGGCCACGGAGGACGGGGCGAGCAGTTCCTGGATGCTGCGGGCCTCGGCGCGGTGCTCGCGGGATTCCATGACGGCCCGGGACTTGTCGGTGGGGTCGATGTTGAACTCAAGGCTGACCACGCCGTCGTCGAAGTGCCGTTTGACGTCGTAGCCGGCATCGGAAAACACCATGAGCATCTTGCGGTTCTCGGGGAGCACTTCGGCGCTGAATTTTCGGATCCCGTTTTCGCGGGCGGCGGCCGCGAGGTGTTCCAGCAGGATGGAGCCGATCCCGCGGCCCTGGTGGGCGTCGGCGATGTTGAAGGCGACCTCGGCCTCCGCAGGGTCGTCCAGCCGGTCGTAGCGGCCGATGCCCAGGATTTCGCCGCCGATGGTGATCACGAGGGCCACCCGGTCCTTGTAGTCCACTTCGGTGAAGCGCTTGAGCTCCTTGCTGGACAGGCGCGACTTGAAAGCGAAGAAGCGCATGTAGATGGATTTCTGGGACTGGCCCACGTGAAAGGCCTGGACCGCGTCCGCATCGGAGGGGTGGATGGGGCGCACATGCGCTGTGCCGCCGTCGCGCAGGACAACATCGGCTTCCCAATATTCCGGATATACGCCGTCCGCGGGCTGATCCACCATAGGCTTAGCCTAGTCATAAACTTACGCAGTACCCGTTCAGCACCCCCTCAGAAGGACCCACCAGCCCCATGGCACGCCGCCAAACCACGCCCCCGGCAGGGGACGCCAGCCAGGATTTCACCGAGAACATCGTCGATATTGATGTCACTTCCGAGATGGAAGGCTCGTTCCTCGAATATGCGTATTCGGTGATCTACTCGCGGGCACTCCCGGATGCCCGCGACGGCCTGAAGCCCGTGCAGCGGCGCATCCTGTACATGATGAGCGATATGGGGCTGCGCCCGGACCGGGGCCACGTCAAGAGCGCCCGCGTGGTGGGCGAGGTCATGGGCAAGCTGCACCCGCACGGCGACGCCGCGATCTACGACGCCATGGTGCGCATGGCCCAGGACTTCTCCCTGCGGCTGCCGCTGATCGACGGTCACGGCAACTTCGGCTCGCTCGACGACGGCCCGGCCGCCCCGCGCTACACGGAGGCCCGGCTGGCGGCCGCGGCCCTGACCCTCACGGACCACCTCGACGAGGACGTCGTCGACTTCGTACCCAACTACGACAACCAGCTGACCCAGCCGGACGTGCTGCCGGCCGCGTTCCCCAACCTGCTGGTCAACGGCGCCACGGGCATCGCCGTCGGCATGGCCACGAACATGGCCCCGCACAACCTCGTGGAAGTCATCGCCGCCGCCCGGCACCTGATCGAGAACCCGGACGCCACGCTCGAGGACATCATGAAGTTCGTCCCCGGCCCGGACCTGCCCACCGGCGGCCGGATCGTGGGCCTGGACGGCATCCGCGACGCCTACGCCACGGGCCGCGGCTCCTTCAAGACCCGGGCGAAGGTGGAGATCGAGCAGCTCTCGGCCCGCCGCACCGGCCTCGTGGTCACGGAACTGCCGTACATGGTGGGCCCGGAGAAGGTGATCGAGAAGATCAAGGACGCCGTCAACGGCAAGAAGCTCACCGGCATCAGCGACATCGTGGACCTCACGGACCGCAAGCACGGCCTCCGCCTGGTCATTGAGCTCAAGAACGGTTTCAATCCCACGGCAGTGCTCCAGCAGCTCTACCGCTACACCCCGATGGAAGATTCCTTCGGCATCAACAACGTCACCCTCGTGGACGGCCAGCCGCAGACCCTCGGGCTGCTCCAACTGCTCTCGGTCTACGTGGACCACCGGATCAACGTCGTCCGGCGCCGCACGGCCTTCCGGCTGGGCAAGAAGAAGGACCGCCTGCACCTGGTCGAGGGCCTGCTGATCGCGATCGTGGACATCGACGAGGTCATCCAGATCATCCGGTCCTCCGACGAGGCCGCGGCCGCCCGGACACGGCTGATGTCCATCTACGACCTCTCCGAGATCCAGGCCAACTACATCCTGGAACTGCGGCTGCGGCAGCTGACCAAATATTCCCGGATCGAACTGGAAAAGGAGCAGGAGGAACTCCGCCGGGAGATCGCCGAGCTCGAAGCCATCCTCGGCTCCCCCGCACTGCTCCGCGCCCTGGTTTCGGACGAACTCGCCGAGATCGCGGAGAAGTACGGCACACCGCGCCGGACCGTGCTGCTGGAATCCGAGGCCGTCTCCCCCACCGTGGCAGCCTCCCTGGCCGCCGCGCCGGGAGCCAAGGGCAAGGCCGCGCCGCTGGCCCTCGAGATCGCGGACGATCCCTGCTGGGCTATCCTCACGGCGTCCGGGCAGATCGCCCGCACCGCCAACCAGGACAGCCTGGCCGAGGCCGGTCCCCGGACCCGGCACGACGTGTTCTCTTCCGTGGTCAAGACCTCCGCCCGCGGCGAGATCGCGGCCGTGACCTCGCAGGGCCGCATGCTGCGCCTGCAGGTCATGGACATGCCCGTTCTGCCGCCGACCTCGGGTACCCCGAACATGGCCGGCGGCGTTCCGGCCAAGGATTTCATCACGCTCCTCAAGGGCGAGTCGCTGGTGGCCTTCGCGCCGCTGGATCAGATCCTCGCGGTGGGAACCGCCCAGGGCGTGGTCAAGCGGGTGCAGCCGGACTATCCGCTGAACCGCGAGGACTGGGAAGTGATCGCGCTCAAGGACAAGGACACCGTGGTGGGCGTCGCCCCCGCCAACTCCGACGACGACGACCTCGTCTTCATCACGCGCCAGGCCCAGCTGCTGCGCTTTAGCGCCGCCGCCGTCCGCCCGCAGGGCCGGACCGCTGGCGGCATGGCCGGGATCAAGCTGGCCGCCGGGGACCGCGTGCTGTTCTTCGGGACCGCCAGCCCCGCTGACGCCGCCGCCGTCGTCGTGACCATCGCGGGGACCGAGGGCGCCCTGCCGGGCACCGCCCCCGGGGCCGCGAAGGTCACCGCGCTGGCCGAATACCCCGCCAAGGGCCGGGCCACGGCCGGCGTGCGGGCACACCGCTTCCTCAAGGGCGAGGACACCCTGCTCCTCGGCTGGGCCGGCCACGGTCCGGCCAAGGCTTCCTCCCTGGCCGGCGTGGCGCGCTCGCTCCCGGGCGAGCACGGCCGCCGCGACGGCTCCGGGATCCCGCTGTCCCAGGCGATCGACGCCATTGGCCCCAGCATGGCGTGGTCAGAGGAACCGGACGCCGGAACGGACGCGTAGCCCCGAGACGCACAAAGCCCGGCAGGGTCGCGCTTCCGCGGCCCTGCCGGGCTTTGTTGTTCGGTTCTTGTGTTCCGGATCCGCATCCTGGCTGTGTAGCCGGGCTGGCAGCCGGACTGGCACCTAGGCCATGTGGTTCAGGCTCAGGATGTTGCCCTCAGTGTCCAGGAACCACGCGGCCGTGCTTCCGTCGGGCGTGCTGGCGATGCCGTCCTCGGTTTTCAGGCCGGGGAAGTCGTACTCCTCGAAGACGACTCCTTTGGCCCGTAGCTCCGCGACGGCAGCCGGCAGGTCGTCGACCGACCAGCCGATCTGCGTATTCTTGGCGGTGCCGGCGTTAGGCGTCTCGTAGAGCAGGAACCCGGTTCCGCCGCCGCACTTGTACTGCAGGTTGTCCGCGGCGTCGGGGTTTTCGGGTTCGAGCCCGAGCTTGTCGCGGTAGAAATCACGTGCACGGGCGATGTCCGCCGCCGGTAGCACTGCGGCGACTTGCTGATCCTTGAGCATGGCTGTCCTCTTTCCAGGCCCGCCCCCCGGAAGGAATTTTACTCCTCAAGGTGCCCGGCGTACCCGTGAATCGGAGGCGGCCAGACCGTGTTTCCGGCCGCTGGCAGCGGTGTCCTCCCTCGAGGACAGCGCCGTGATCATCAGCTTCCGGGAAGCTGGTCCGTGAGTGCCGACAGTCTGAGCGTCGCGGCCCGACATCCCTTCGAGCCCCCGGATGCCGCCAGAGCTCAGGGGTGCCCGGCGGGACGAATGCACTTACACTGCTGGAATGCCTATCATCCCGGATACCAAGGACTGGACTTGGGTCCTGTCACGGCCCTGCCCCGAGTGCGGCTTCGATGCCTCCGTTGCGACCCCCGCCACCGCGCCCGGGATCGTCACCAGCATGCTCCCGCGGTGGCGGGCCGCCCTCCGCCGGCCGGACGCGGCTGAACGCCCCGATGAGGCCACGTGGTCCGTCCTCGAGTACGCCTGCCACGTCCGGGACGTCTTCACACTCTTCGATCACCGCCTGTCCCTCATGCTGACCGAGGACGACGCCCGGTTCGACGACTGGGACCAGGACAAGACGGCAATCGAACAGGACTACGCCAGCGCCGACCCGGCCGAAGTCGGCCGCCGAGCTCACCGCTGAGGGCGAGCAGATTGCCGCGTCGTTCGCCCGTGTCCAGGAGGAGGACTGGAGCCGCAAGGGAACCCGGAGCAACGGCTCGGTGTTCACCGTCCTGACGTTCGCGCAGTACTTCCTGCACGACGTCGTCCATCACCTCCACGACGTGGACGGCTAGCCCGCCGACGGCTCGAGATCCTTGTCCCACGCCATGCTCCGGTTGACCGCCGCGTAGCCCATCTTGACGTAGAGCGCGAGGGCCCCGGTCGGGTTCTCCGAATCGACGTCCAGGGAGGCCACGTCCATTCCCGCCGCGGCGAAGCGGCGCATGGCATCAGCCAGGAGCACCTGCGCGATGCCCCGGCCCCGGTACTCCCGCCGCACTCCGAGGAGCTCCGTGTACCCCTCACGGAAGCCGCGGCTCAGGGCGCCCTCCGCGTCGTGGGTGGCCAGCTGGTAGCCGGCCACGGTTCCGGTGGAGCGGTCCAGCACGACGCCGCTCAGGTCCGGCCGCGCCTGCGGATCGTTCACCACGAATCCCCAGGCCTCCTCGTCCCGGGGCTCGCTGCCCCAGTGGTCCCGAAACGCCGCGTTGTGCGCCAGCCTCACGGGCTCATGAAGCGCCGGCCCGAACGTCACAAGCTCCAGTCCCGGGTCCAGGACGGCATCGGGCATCGCCTCGCTCAGCGGCCGGTGCATCTCGTTGTAGTAGCGGACAACGCTGTAGCCGGACTCGTCGAAGAGGGCCGCTTGGTGTTGGTGCTGCTGCTCCATGTAGAGCCGCAGCCTCGGGCGCGGGACGGCGCCCCGAATCCCGGATCCGCGCGTCCCGGCGTCCTCGGCGAAGCGCTCTCTGGTCCGCTGTTCCATCCAGCCCAGCAGCCCGGTGCCGACACCGCTCCCCTGCCATGCAGGATCGACGCAGCCAGAACCAATGGCTTTATCCCCGTCTCGGTTCTTGGTGATCCGGCCGTATGCCCGGGCAATGCCCTGCGGATCGAAGCCGAGGATGGTGTTGGCCGCGGCCGGGTTGTTCTTCGAACCCATGATCTGCTCGAGGTCGGCGCGGCGCTCGAACCAGACGGGTTGCTCCACGGCGGCGGTCCGGGCGATCAGCGCGGCCCACGCGTCGAGGTCACGGTGCTCCGCTGCCCGCCACACCAGCCGGGGGTCGGGCACGGGCCGGGGCTGGAGCTCGCCGTCTTGGTTCATGGCAACAGGCTAATGGGCGGCCTACCCCCGCGCCAGCACAGCCGTCGGGGCCGGGTCTTCGCCAGCGGCGCCCGCGGGCGCCGCGGCAGCAGCGGCGTCGAGGTTTAGACGGGTGTCAGCGACGTCGATATCGTCCGGGTTGTGCGTCACGAGGACCACGGTGCGGTCCCGCAGCCCATCCCGAAGTTCGGCCAGCATCTGCCGCCCGGACTCGGCATCGAGGTGCGCGGTAGGTTCATCGAGCAGGATGACGTCGGCCCCGGTCATGAGCGTGCGCGCGACGGCCAGGCGCTGGCGTTCCCCGCCGCTGAGAAAGGCCCCGCCCGGTCCAATCCGGGTGTCCAGGCCGTCCTCAAGCCGGGCCAGCACAGGGCCGAGGCCCACGGCGTCGAGGACGGCTCGCATCTGCTCCTCGACGCCGGCTGCCGCCGGCTTCCCCGGCCGCGTGCGGCTCCGGCCGTGCCAGCAAAAGGTTGCCGCGGATGGTCGAGTCGAACAGGTGCGCTTCCTGCGGGCACCAGGCGGCGCGGCCGCTCAGGAACAGGTGGCCGCTGGCCGCCGGCAGGAACCCCAGGATCACGGCCAGCAGGGTGGACTTGCCGGATCCGGATGCGCCGGTGACGGCGAGCCAGCGGCCCGGGCCGGCCTCGGCCGTCAGTCCGGCAAAGACGTTGTCGCCGCCAGGCCAGGCGGCGGCGAGGTCCACCAGTTCGATCCCCGGCCTGCCGTCGGGACGTGCCGCCACCGGCACCAGGCCGCCGGCAGCCGCTTCGTCGCCCTGCGGTCCGTGATTCGCCCCCGGTTCCAGGACCCCTGCCTCGTTGATCCGCCGCAACACTGAGCGCAGCGCCGGATACTGCCGCACCGCCGTGGTGATGGCCGCGTAGGGATCCACCAGGGCGAGCTGCACGAGGACGACGACGGCGACCGTCGCCGGTTCGACCGCGCCGCTGAGGGCCTGGGGGGCGGCCAGTACGGCGCTGGCCAGCGCCGCGCCGGCGCAGGCCAGGACGGTCAGGGACTGGCCGAGCCCTTCCGCCCACGCAGATCGCTGTGAGGCGGCGGTCGCGGACCGGTCTGCCCGGCTGATCGCGCCAAGCACTGGCGCGCTCACGCCGTTCGCGTGGAGTTCTGCGCGGGCGTCCAGGGCGGCGGCGACGTCGCGGAGTACGCCGGAACGGAGTCGCTGTTCGGTGCCTGCGGACATCCGGTCGGCGGCCAACGCCAGTGCAGGGGCCACGATGATGCTGAGCACAGCAGCTGTGACCACGGCGGGAAGCGCCGCGGGGAGCAGCAGCCCGATCCCGACCACCGCGGCCGCGGCGACCGCGACGGCGGTCAGCGGCGGCAGCACGACGCGGGGAAGCAGCTCCCGGACGGTGTCGACGTCGTCCACCACGGTGCCAAGGACGTTGCCGCCCTGCAGGAGCCGGCGCAGGGACAGCGCCCGTCGGCTCAGCGATTCCCACAGCCGGCCCCGGAGCCGGGTCAGGGCGGCGAACACGGCGTCGTGCAGCAGCAGGCGCTCGGCGTACCGCAGGCCCGCCCGGCCGACGCCGAAGAACCGCACACCGACGATCGCGGTGAGCAGATACAGGATGGGCGGCTGTTCGCTGGCGCGGATGATCAGCCAGCCGGAGAGCCCGGCCAGGGCGACGGCGAACAGGGCCGCCAGGGTGCCCACGGCTCCGGCGGCCGCAAACCGGCCCGCCACCGGGGCCAGCAGGCGGCGCAGCTGGGAGGTGACCGAGCTGACGGCCACGGCAGGCGCGGCGCCGGCTTCAGGACGACCCAACGTCGGGGCCGGCGTCGGACTCGGCGTCGCTGCCGCAACGACCGAAGGCGGCCGGATTGCCGCGTCCTGCACGTCGGCATCATCCCGGGCGGATGCCGGCAGCAGCGTGACGGAGTCCGGAAGTTCGACGCCGTGGCGCCCGCCGCCGTGCGGCGCAACCGCGACGACCGTGTCGGCCAGCTCCCGGGTCTGCCGGTCGTGCGCGACGAGCAGCACGGTGACCCGTCCCCGGAGCCCGGCGAGGGCCCGGTTGACCACCGTGGCCGTTCCCCGGTCCAGGTGGGCGGTCGGTTCGTCCAGGAGCAGCAGGCTGGCACCGGCCTCGATCCGGGCCAGCCCGCGGGCCAGCGCCACGCGCCGCAGCTCCCCCGGGCTCAGCTCGGCCGGGTGCTTGGCTGCCAGGTGCTCTGCCGCCACAACAGCGAGGCACCGCCGTGCTGCAGCATCGCTTTCCTCGCTGGACTGAGTGCCGGCCGGACTGCCAACCGAAGTGCCAACCTCACCGGTGTCCCGCCCAAAGACGGGAACGCCGAGGTACAGGCGGACCTCATCCAGCACCGTGGACGCCACCATGACGGGATGCTGCGGCACCCAGGCGAGCTCCGCCGTCGTGAATCCTCCGATGCGTCCGGACACAACCGTTCCCGCGCCCGTCCCGATGGTCCCGGCGAGGACGCCGAGCACCGTGCTCTTGCCGGCGCCGCTGGGCCCGTCGAGGGCCGTGATCCGGCCGGCGGCGGCGGTGAAGCTCAGCGGCCCGACGGCGTCGTCCGTGCGTCCGCCGAAACGGACCGCCAGCCCGTCCACGGTGACCTGAGGCGGACCCGCGACGTGCCCGGCAGCACGCCCGGAGGCGGGCCCCCCAACACCCGCAGCAGCACCTGCGGCAGCACCCGCGGCCGGCCCCGGGCTCAGCGGTACGGCACCCGGGTCCGCGAGGACCGCAGTGGTTTCGGCGAGCGCGGCCCGGCCTTCGTCGCTGGCGTGGTGTGCGGTGCCGAGCTCCCGGAGCGGCAGGTAGCAGTCGGGAGCCAGGATGAGCGCAAGCAGCCCTGCCTCAAGCGCCATGTCGCCGTGAACCAGGCGGACGCCGATGAACACGGCGACGACCGCCACGGAAATCGTCGCGATGAGCTCCAGGGCCAGGGCGGAGAGGAAGGCCGTGCGCAGCGTCCCCATGGTCCGGGAACGATATTCCTCGGACATGTCCTCCAGTGCCTTGCGCTGGGCGGCGGCCCGGCCCAGGCCCACCAGGACAGGCAGGCCTTTGGCGAGCTCGAGCATGTGGCCGGAGAGCCGGGCCAGCGCCGACTGGGCTTCCCTGACGCGTTCCTCCGTGTACCGCCCGATCAGGACCATGAACAGCGGCACCAGCGGCACCGTCAGCACGATCACCACTGCGCTGATCCAGTCGGCGAACAGGATGCGGGCGCCCAGCAGCAGCGGGATGGCCGCGCAGTTCACCAGGGCGGGCAGGAACTGGGTGTAGTAGTTGTCCAGGGCATCCAGCCCGCGGGTGGCCAGGACGGCGAGGCCGCCGTCGGTGGGCCCGGCCTGCCGCGTTCCGTTCCTGAGGGCCTGCTCCAGCAGCTGCGAGCGCAGCTCCTCCTTCACCCCAAGCGCCGCCCGCCGCGAGGCCACCGACTGGGCCCACACGGTCAGTGAGCGCAGCACGGCCCCGGCGGCCCCCAGAACCAGCTGGTCGGCCCAGGCGGGGTCGTGCCCCGCGAGCCCGGCGAGCATCGATGCGACGGCCTGGCCCATCAGCACGAGGGACAGTGCCTTCAGGGCAGCGAGCAGGCCCAGCAGGTAGAGCGCGGAACGGGTCGCCGGGCCGGCGGGGAACGGTCTC
This sequence comes from uncultured Actinomycetota bacterium, assembly GCA_963810895.1. Taxonomy (GTDB): domain Bacteria; phylum Actinomycetota; class Actinomycetes; order Actinomycetales; family Micrococcaceae; genus Arthrobacter. Next base: position 116,245 of record CAWEPM010000013.1, on the reverse strand, counting down.
ATCAGGGAAGTTAGTCCTTCGGTGCCAGCGCTTTGGCGGCGATCGCCGGAAGGAAGCTGTGCGCCTCCGGAATATGCGCTGCGCTTACCCGGCGCCGGAACACCCAGTACGTCCAGGCCTGGTACGCCAGGACCAGCGGCAGCCCGATGCAGGCCACAATGCTCATCAGGCCCAGGGTGTAGTCCGAGGACGAGGCGTTGGTGACGGTCAGGTTGAACGCGGGATCCAGGGTGGACGGCAGCACCACGGGGAAGGCGGCACCGAAGATTGATGCGCTGCCGAGCAGGAGGAATGCCCCCAGCGACATGAAGGCACGGCCTTCGGCACCCTTGCGGGCGAAGTTCCACGCGAGTACTGCCGCCACAACGGCGGCGACGACGGCGGCCATGGTCCAGGCCTCGCCGCTGAGCAGCTGCAGGCTCACGGCCCAGCCGGCGATGGGCAGGAGCAGTACGGGCAGGAGCCGGACGAACCACGCCCGCGCCCGGTGGCGGACTTCGCCGTCGGTCTTCAGCGCCAGGAAGCCCAGCCCGTGCAGGAGCGAGAACCCGACGACGGCGAGGCCGCCGAGCACGGCGTAGCCGCTGAACCAGGCGAACGGGCCGCCCTCGCGGTCGCCGTTGGCGTCGATCGGGAGCCCCGTGGTGGTCAGCGCCAGTGCGGCGCCGACGCCGAAAGCCGCGACGAACGAACCTGCCGAGATGGCCCAGTCCCAGCGGGCGCGCCACTTCGGGTTGTCCACCTTCCCGCGGTATTCAAAGGCGACCGCGCGGAAGATGAGCGCCACCAGGACCAGCAGCAGCGGCAGGTACAGCGCGGAGAACAGCGAGGCGTACCACAGCGGGAACGCCGCGAAGGTGGCGCCCCCGGCGGTCAGGAGCCAGACCTCGTTGCCGTCCCACACCGGACCGATCGTGTTGATCAGGACGCGGCGCTCCGTGTTGTTCCGGGCGAAACCCTTCATCAGCATGCCGACGCCGAGGTCGAAGCCCTCGAGAAAGAGATAGCCCGTCCACAGCACCGCGATGGCTATGAACCAGATGGTGGGTAGCAGTTCCATGCTGAGAATCCTCTGCGCTTCTTCGTGTGGGTTGCTGGAATAGGTGGGGTTGCTGTGCGGGCGCTTAGTAGGCGAAGGCCAGGACGTCGTCGCCGTCGGGCTTGCCGGGGGTTCCGCCCGGGGGCGTTCCGTCGCCTGACTTGTCCGCCGGGGCGTGCACGAGTTCCGGCATGGAGGAGGCCACGCCGCCGCGGATGTACTTGACCAGGAGCTTGACCTCCACCACCAGCAGCACCGCATAAATGGCGGTCAGCACCACGAGGGAGGTCAGGATCTCGCCGGCCGAGACGCCCGGGGAGACGGCCGCGGCGGTGAACATGAAGACCTGGTCGATTCCGCTGGGGTCCGGGTTCGGGGCGACGACGAACGGCTGGCGGCCCATCTCGGTGAAGATCCAGCCCGCGGCGTTGGCACCGAACGGTGCGAGGATGCCGAACACCGCCAGGCGCATGAGGCCGCGGGAGGCCGGCACGGTTCCCTTGCGCGTGGCCCAGAGCGCCACGAGGGCTGCGAGGGCCGCGAGGCCGCCGAAGCCGATCATCATCCGGAAGCCCCAGTAGGTGACCTCCATGACGGGCACGTACTGGATTGGCTGGCCCGCGCGGTCGCCGTAGATGGGGTTGTCCGGCAGGGTGGTGCCGTACTTGGCCTGGTATTCGTCCAGCAGGCTGTTGACGCCCTTGACCTCGGTGCTGAAGTCGCCCTTGGCCAGGAAGGACAGGATGCCGGGGACCTCGATCACGGCCACGATGTCGTTGCAGTTCTTGGAGCCGACGTTGCCGACGCTGAGGACCGAGAAGCCGGTGCCGTCGTGGCAGGCTGCCTCGGCGGCGGCCATCTTCATGGGCTGCTGCTCGAACATGAGTTTGCCCTGCAGGTCCCCGGTGACGGCGGTGCCCGCGAAGGAAATCATGGCGACGACGGCGCCGATCCGGAGCGAACGGATCCAGACGGTGTGGTCGTTGCGGTCCCGTCCGGGGATGCCGGCGGCTTCGCCGGGGATCACCCTGCCGTCGGCCCCGACCGTGTCGATGCCGTCGTGGCGGCGGCGCCACAGGTGGTACCAGGCGATGCCAAGGAGGAAGGCCCCGGCGACAGCCAGGGCGCCGAAGAGCGTGTGCGGCACGGCGACGAGGGCGGTGTTGTTGGTGAAGACGGCCCAGGCATCGGTCATGACGGGCCGGCCGTTGACCATTTCGACGCCGACAGGGTGCTGCATCCAGCTGTTGGCCACGATGATGAAGTAGGCCGAGAACACGGAGCCGATCACGGCGATCCAGAGGCAGGCCAGGTGGAGGCCGGGCTTGAGTTGCTTCCAGCCGAAGATCCACAGTCCCAGGAACGTCGACTCGACGAAGAAGGCCAGGAGCGCTTCCATGGCCAGCGGGGCGCCGAACACGTCGCCGACGAAGCGGCTGTACTCGCTCCAGGCCATGCCGAACTGGAACTCCTGCACGATGCCGGTGGCGACGCCCATGATGAAGTTGATCAGGAAGAGCTTGCCCCAGAACTTGGTCATCCGGAGATACTCCGGCTTGCCGGTGCGGTACCAGAGCGTCTGGATCACCGCCACCACCAGCCCGAGGCCGATCGTGAGCGGCACCATCATGAAGTGGTAGACCGTGGTGATTCCGAATTGCCAGCGTGCGATTTCCAAGGCGTCCAAGGCAGTCCCTACTTTTGGCTAGGTTCGAGCAACTTCTACGTGACGTAGAAGTAAGACTTCTACAGAGTGTAGAACACATCGGCGCTACTCCGTAACCCAGACTCCCACGGTGCGTCACACCCCGCAATGGGCCGGACAGCCCCCGCCCGGCTCCCCCGGTCGCCGTCCGGTCGCCCGTCCGGACGGCCGCGCGACACGCCGGACGGCCGTGTTCTACTTCATGTAGAAAGAATGCGCAAAACGCGGTAAATTTGTAACTGAAGTATTCACATACACCGCCCCGGCAGGCACCAGCATTTACCCAGCATGACGCCGGTGCGGCAGTCATAGAAGGATGTACGCAATGGCAAGTCTCGGTGAACTGGAACGGGCAGTGATGGACCTGCTCTGGGCAGGCCAAGAAGCTGCGACGGCCAACACGCTGCGGGATCTCCTCGCGCAGAGCACCAGCCCCCAGGACGGCACAGCCGGACACGAGGGCAAGGACCTCGCGGTCACCACAGTGCTGACTGTGCTCTCCCGCCTCGAGCGGAAGGGCTTGGTGGAACGTGAACGCGGCACCCGCCCGCACCGCTACCAGGCCGTCTCCAGCCGCGCGGACCACACCGCGGAACTCATGCACGAGGTCCTCGGCTCCGCGCCGGACCGTGAGGCCGTACTGGCCCGGTTCATTGGTTCCGTCACGGACAACGAGGCAGAAACCCTGCGCAAGCTGTTGGGCCGCAGCTAGCGCCCGATGTTCTGGACCTCATATTTTCTGGCGGTCCTGGCGATAGCATTGGCGTGGCCGGTGCCTATCCTCCTTTCGCGTGCCCAGTGGCCGGCGCGCTCCCCCTTCACGGCGATGCTGCTGTGGCAGGCGATCGCCCTGGCCGGTGGCCTGTCCATGATCGGCGCCATGCTGGTTTACGGGCTCGAACCGGTCGGGGACAACCTGCTCTCCGGCCTGCGGGCCCTGGCGGGGATGGTCTTCAACAATGCCCCCACCACCGATCTGGGTTTCTGGCACATCTTTGCCCTCTCGGCCGCGGCCCTGCTGACGGCCCACCTCGTGTTCACCCTGCTGCTGACCTATTACAAGATCCAGCGCCAGCGCCGGCGCCACCGCGAGCTGTTGGACCTGCTCGCCTCGCCGTCCGCCGACGGCCCGGGAACCGTGGTCCTGAACGTTGACTCGCCGGTGGCCTACTGCCTGCCCGGCGGCGCACGCTCCGTGACGGTCCTCTCGGACGGACTCATGGCCGCGCTGGAACCCGATGAGCTGCGCGCGGTGCTCATTCACGAGAACGCCCACCTGAGCCAGCGCCACCACCTCCTGCTGTGGGCCTTTGCGGCGTGGCGCCAGGCCCTGCCGTGGCTCCCGACCACCCGGTTGGCGCAGGAGTCGGTCAACTCCCTGATCGAGATGCTCGCCGACGACGTCGCGCTCAAGACGGAAAGCAAGGCCACCCTCATCAGGGCGATCGCCATTGTGGCCAGCGGTTCGCCGACCGCCCCGGGGGCGCGCCTGGCGTTCGGCGAGCCCGGCCTGCCCGACGCCGACGCCGGCCAGCCCGGCGCCACCGGGGGCACCGGTTCGGCGGGCACGACGGCGTCCCGCGTCAGCCGCCTGCTCTCACCCCAGCCGCCGCTTCCCGAAGCGCTGCGCGCCGCCGTCCTGGCAGCCTGCGTGCTGCTGCTGGCCGTGCCGACGGCCCTGCTGCTGGTTCCGGGACTGCTCGGCTGAGGCCTGCTGCCGGCCGCCCGCTGGGCCGTTCTCCGCGGTCGGGAGCTGCTGGCCGGCCGGGTCAGGCGTCGATGCGCTCCCGGTCCAGGCTTGCGGCGCCTGCAATGATGAAGTCCTTGCGCGGCGCCACGTCGGAGCCCATGAGGAGGTCGAAGGTATCCTCGGCCTGCTTGGCGTTCTCGATCCCGACCTTGCGGAGCGTACGGTGCCGCGGGTCCATGGTGGTTTCGGCCAGCTGCTCGGCATCCATCTCGCCCAGCCCCTTGTAGCGCTGGATCGGTTCCTTGTAGCGCTTGCCCTCCTTGGCGAGCCGCGCCAGCAGGACGTGGAGCTCTGCCTCGGAGTACGTGTAGATCATCTCGTTGGCCTTCTGCCCGGCGTTGATGACCTCCACACGGTGCAGCGGCGGGACGGCGGCGTAAACGCGGCCCTCGTCGATCATCGGACGCATGTAGCGGAAGAAAAGCGTCAGCAGCAGCGTCCGGATGTGGGCGCCGTCGACGTCGGCGTCGGTCATGAGGATGACCTTGCCGTACCGGGCCGCGCTGATGTCGAACGTCCGGCCCGAGCCGGCTCCCACCACCTGGATCAGGGCCGCGCACTCGGCGTTGGAGAGCATGTCCCCCACGGAGGCCTTTTGGACGTTGAGGATTTTGCCGCGGATCGGCAGGAGCGCCTGGAAGTCGGAGGACCTCGCCAGCTTGGCGGTGCCGAGGGCGGAGTCACCTTCGACGATGAACAATTCGGAGCGTCCGACGTCGTCGGTGCGGCAGTCGGCGAGCTTGGTGGGCATGGAGGAGGTTTCCAGCGCATTCTTGCGGCGCTGGGTTTCCTTGTGCACGCGTGCCGAGATGCGGGACTTCATCTCGCTGACGACCTTTTCCAGCAGCAGCGCGGACTGGGCCTTGTCGTTGCGGTGTGAGGAGGTCAGTTTCGCGTTGATCTCCTGTTCCACCACCTTGGCCACGATGGCACGCACGGCCGAGGTGCCCAGGATTTCCTTGGTCTGGCCCTCGAACTGGGGCTCGGCCAGCCGGACGGTCAGGACCGCGGTGAGGCCGGCGAAGATGTCGTCTTTTTCGATCTTGTCGTTGCCGGCCTTGAGCTTGCGGGCGTTGGTCTCGACGGCCTTGCGGAAGGTCTTGAGCAGGGCCTGCTCGAAGCCGGACTGGTGGGTGCCGCCCTTGGGCGTGGCGATGATGTTGACGAAGCTGCGGACCGTGCTGTCGTAGCCGATCCCCCAGCGCAGGGCGACGTCGACCTCGCAGTCGCGTTCGACCTCGGCGAGATGGCTGTGGCCCTTCTCGTCCAGGACGGGCACGGTTTCCTTGAACTTCCCGGCGCCGTGCAGGCGCCAGATGTCCGTGACGGCCGGGTCGGCGGCGAGGAAGTCGACAAACTCGGAGATGCCGCCGTCGTGGTGGAAGACCTCCTCATGCGGGCCCGATTCCCCCGGCGTGCCGGCAACCCGGCGTTCATCCCGGACCGTGAGCTTCAGCCCGGGAACCAGGAACGAGGTCTGCCGGGCCCGCGCGGCGAGGTCATCGTAAGAGAACTTGGCATCGGGCGTGAAGATCTGCCGGTCCGCCCAGTAGCGGATCCGGGTTCCCGTGACGCCGCGCTTGGCCTTGCCGATCACGTCGAGCACGGAGCCGTCAACGAACGGTTCGAAGACGGAGGCCGGGTCCGGCTTGGTGCCCGGATCCTTGAATCGGCCCGGTTCGCCCCGGCGGAAGGACATCTTGTAGGTCTTGCTGCCGCGGTCCACCTCGACGTCGAGGCGGGCCGACAGGGCGTTGACCACGGAGGCACCGACGCCATGGAGGCCGCCCGAGGCCGTGTAGGAGCCGCCGCCGAACTTTCCGCCGGCGTGCAGTTTAGTGAAAACCACCTCGACGCCGGTCAGCCCGGTTTTTGGTTCGACGTCCACGGGGATGCCGCGGCCGTCGTCGTGGATCTCCACGGAATTGTCGGCGTGCAGGATGATCTTGATGTCATGGCCGAACCCGGCGAGGGCCTCGTCGACGGAGTTGTCGATGATTTCCCAGAGGCAGTGCATGAGTCCGCGGGAATCCGTGGAGCCGATGTACATGCCCGGGCGCTTACGGACGGCCTCAAGGCCCTCCAGCACGGAGAGGTGCCGGGCGGTGTAATCAGAACTGGGTGCCACGGGTCGTGAACTCCTTACAGGATCGGGACAGCCCCTGCAGCGTGCGCAGGCGGGCAGTCACAGTATTTGACGCTCTTCCTAGGTTAGTCGGACTCCGGGTCCTCCCCGGTTTGCCACTCCCCGCAGGCACTCTTCGGCCACGCGCCGTTACTGAGACGTGATACGCGGACAGCGAAAGTGGCCCATCCGTGCGATGGTTTGGCCCCGAATGCTGGTTATATAGGTATACCGATCTACTAAGGAGGCCGAACATGACAACAGCAGTTGCGGACCGCACACTGACCGCCGCAGACCGGTGCGATCGTTGCGGAGCACAGGCATACGTCCGGGTTGTTCTCGGTGCCTCCGGCGGTGAGCTTCTTTTCTGCGGCCACCACGCACGCGCCGTAGAGCCGACACTCAAGCCGCTCAGCTCAGACTGGCACGACGAGACTGACCGCCTTCACCAGAAGGCTCCGGTACCGGTCGACTAGACCTCATCGGTTCCGGCTCGGCTCTTTACCGGGTTCCGAGCGACCTGAGACCACTGCATCAGGGCCCCTCCACTTCGGAGGGGCCCTGATCGTTAAGCTTTGGGTTCTCAAGCCCAGGCTCGGCAGGACCTCGTTCGTTACGACAGGCTCGTTAGGACTGATTCCTGAGGCTTTGCCGGACCGACAATTCTGCTGCAGCAACAACGCGGGGTCACTTCCGGCCCGTTCCTCCGATGAGGACGGGCGGGAGGTGACCCCGCGTTGTTGTGAACTGCGTTCAGTCTGCGCCAGGTCCGGGATTAATCCAGGTAGTCGCGCAGGACCTGTGAGCGCGACGGGTGCCGCAGCTTGGACATGGTCTTGGATTCGATCTGGCGGATGCGCTCACGCGTCACACCGTAGACCTTGCCGATTTCGTCTAAAGTCTTCGGCTGTCCGTCGGTGAGGCCGAAGCGCATCGCGACCACACCGGCTTCGCGCTCGGACAACGTGTCCAGCACCGAGTGCAGCTGTTCCTGCAGCAGGGTGAAGCTCACGGCATCCGCGGGAACCACGGCTTCGGAGTCCTCGATGAGGTCACCGAACTCGGAGTCGCCGTCCTCGCCAAGCGGGGTGTGCAGGGAGATGGGCTCGCGGCCGTACTTCTGGACCTCGACGACCTTTTCCGGGGTCATGTCGAGTTCGAGAGCCAGCTCCTCCGGCGTGGGTTCGCGGCCCAGGTCCTGGAGCATCTGGCGCTGGACTCGGGCCAGCTTGTTGATGACTTCCACCATGTGTACCGGGATGCGGATGGTGCGGGCCTGGTCGGCCATGGCGCGGGTGATCGCCTGGCGGATCCACCACGTGGCGTAGGTGGAGAACTTGAAGCCCTTGGTGTAGTCGAACTTCTCGACCGCACGGATCAGGCCCAGGTTGCCTTCCTGGATCAGGTCCAGGAACAGCATGCCGCGGCCGGTGTAGCGCTTGGCCAGCGAGACGACCAGGCGGAGGTTGGCCTCCAGCAGGTGGTTCTTGGCACGCTTGCCGTCGTGGATGACGAATTCGAGCTCACGCTTGAGCTTCGGATCCATCGTGCCGTCGTCGGCGGCGATCTTCTCCTCGGCAAAGAGGCCGGCCTCGATCCGCAGGGCCAGGTCAACTTCCTGCTCAGCGTTCAGCAGGGCGACCTTGCCGATCTGCTTCAGGTAGTCCTTGACGGGGTCGGCCGTGGCGCCGGCGGACATGACCTGCTGCACCGGGGCGTCGTCGTCGTCGGCGTCGGAGTAGACGAAGCCGGAGCCGGTGGTTGCTGCGGCCTTGCCGGCAACCTCTTCGCCTTCTACTTCGTCACCGAGCTCGGCGGCATCGGGGGTGATGTCGTCGAGGTCCTCATCGACGTCGACGTCATCGTCGCTATCACTGGCTGATTTGCCGGCGGCCTCGGCCGCGGCTTTGGCGCCGGGCTTGGGCCCGCGCTTCTTGGGCTCAGGCTTGGCGACTCCGGTTACGGTGTCGCCACCCTCTGCGGAAGCGGCGTCCTTGACAGCCTTGTTGGCTGCACGCGTGGCGGCGCGCTTGGCGTTAGTCGCCGCCTTCTTTTCCTCAGGGGACATTTCGGCCTGGTCGGCGGGTTCCTTCTTCGCGGAAGACGGGGTCACTGAAAACCTTTCTAGCTGCGGTCTGCGGATCGCCATACGGGCAACACCACTATGACCCTGTCAAGTCCGTGTTCGACATCAGGTGCAACCACGACCAGCAGAGCCACTTAGTAGAACTGCTGAAGTGGCCTTAATGTTCCCTGTTTCCAAGGTTCATTACGGCACTTGATACACGGACCCAACCGGGTCTCGGCATCCATTGTCGCACGGTTTTCCTCACAGGCGCCTTTCGGGGGGCCGCGTCCACCATATTGCGGCGGCTGCTCACGCCGCGTCCGGGGCAAACTTCTGCCAGGCCGCCTCCCGTCTGGCCGCCCAGCCGCAAAGGGTGCCCCGCCGGCCAAGTTCTGCCAGCAGTTCCGCCAGTCTGTACCCCGGGTGGTCTTCCAAAGCCTGCCGGTAGAGGGCGTCGGCGTACGAGCCCCGGCCGCGGCACCATTCGATCCAGCCCCGTGCCGTTACGGCGGCTGCAGTTGGCTCGCCGTCACCGAGACCGCCGAGTAACTCCAGGACCCGCTCGAGCCCGACCATCAGGGCCCAGTCCGGGACGGATGGCGCCAGCCCGAGCAGGACCTCCCCGTAGCCGGGGACGGCGTCAGTACTTGGGTCAGGACTGGGGGCATGGCCCGGGGCGGCACTGGCGTCAGGACCCGGGGCGGCCGCGGCTACGGGCCGCCCGTCAGCGGGCATGTCCAGCAGAGGCGGCAGCGGAGCGGACGTGGAGCCAGACGTCGAACCAGACCTGGAGCCAGACATTGAACCGGACGTTGAACCGGACGTTGGCCCTGGAAGAGGGCTAGGAGTCGGACCGGGCCGTGAAACGGGCGGGGAGCCTGACCCGGCTTGCGGGTCGAAGATGCCAAAGTCCTCAGCGCCGCGTTCGGCCGCTGTCCGCCCGGCCGCTGCCATCACGAGCAGGGCATCCCGCCACGACGGGATGCAGAGGCTTGCCCGTAGGTAGCCGGTCAGCTCCGGTGTCAGTTCAAGGGGCTGGCCCGCGGACTGGGGATCAAGGTCTCTGGCATCATGGGTGTCCGAGGAGCGCTTTCCCGGGGCGTTGTGGTTCGGGGCCTTGTGGTTCGGGGCCGTGTGGCGCGGGGCATCGGTGTCCGGGGCGAGACCGGAAGGATGCTCCCGGCCGATCGCGGTCTGCAGGACCATCGTCCAGATATCGAGCACCTGCGCGAATTGTGCCCGGTCCCGCCGTCGCGGAGAGAATTGCTCCGCCCAGCCGGACTCCGCCGCATGCACCGCCGGATCCGCTGACCTGGACACCGGCGTGGTTCCTTGCGCGCCGGGGGCGGCACCTACGCTGCTGCCGCGGAACACCATCTCGGCGTTGAGCCTGCTGTTCCTGATCTGCTCGACCGGCCGGCCGGTCGGCCCGCAGCACCCCGGGTCACTGCAATAGGCGTTGCGCCAGAACTCGGCTCCGATGATCCAGGCATCCCGCAAGGGCATTCCGGCAGCTTCGAGGGCCAGTTCGAGTTCTTTGAGCAGGCCTGCCCATGCCGTGTGCGCTGTCGCTGTTCGTGTTCGTGTCAGTGTCAGTGTCAGTGAAGAAAGCCAGCAGCGAACCGTCGGCGGCGTCGTCCGCCTGCAGGTAGGACACGACATGTCGGGCAAAGCCGGCGAGTGTGTCCCCCCGGCCGGGTCCGGAGCGGCGTTTGGAACCTGCGCCGCCGCGTCTTCCTTCCGCGGGGTCACCGCCTCCACCGCCGCTGCGGCCACGCGCCGCCGCGGCGCCCGCCGGAGGGACCGCTGAGTGCGGGGAGGTCGACGCGCAGGGTGGCTCCGAGCCGTTTGCCTTGCATGGTCATGGCGACGAGGCTGTTTTCCGGCCAGTAGCCCAAGGAGTGCGGGATGAAGCCAAGGATGTCTTCGGGCCCGGTAATTCTCAAGTGATCGGGAGCTGTCATGTGCCCAGCTTCGCGGCCCGCGCGGGCCCGCGTTAGTGGCGACGTGTCCTATGTGGATAACCCTGGTGGATAACAGCATGGGGCAATGCCTCTTCCCCGCAATCAGGGCCACGGCGCCCCCTGCCCCAACGTCGATCCAATGTGGCTGGCACTCCGGGATATCCGGGCATGTTTTTTGGTCTACCGTCCGCGCTTTCATTCCCCTACACTGATCGCTACGCGTGACATTCCCGTGGCCGCCCGCAGCATTGCCCGTTGGCCCGTTGGAAGGAGCAGCAATGGCGCAGGCGCGGACGGTGTTCTTTTTCCGCGGCGGCAAGTACGTCCGCTACGAGATCGACCCTGCAACCGGAGCGGAAACGGTCAACCACGATTTCTACCCGCGCAGCATCGCCGAGGCGTGGACCGCGATGCCCGCGTCATTCACCCAGGGCATTGACGCCGTGGTGCCTTGGCCGGACGGTTCCGTCTACTTCTTCAAGGGCCCGAAATACGTCCGCTGGGACGCCACCAACGACACCGTCGACTCGAGCTTCTATCCGCACGACACGGCCGAACAATGGCCTGCCCTGCCCGCGTCCTTCGCCGCCGGGATTGACGCAGCGATCAACTGGGGAGATGGCCGGGCATTCTTCTTCAAGGGGCCGAAGTACGTCCGCTACGACATCGAAACCGACTTTGTCGACCACAACATCTACCCCCGCGACATCAGCGAGGGCTGGCCGGACTTTCCGGCGGCGTTCAAGGCCGGTGTGGATGCTGCGGTCAACTGGGGAAATGGGTCGGCGTACTTTTTCAAGGGCCCCAACTACCTGAACTACGACATTCAGAACAACGCTGTGCGCGGAGGTTACCCGCTGCCGATCACCGAACCGGGAAAGTGGCCGGAGCTGGTGCGGGCCGGTTTCACCGGCCCCTTGGACGATGTGATCGAGTGGCCGCAGGCTGACGTCACGAGCGTGCAGATCCCGGCGAGACTGGTCAGCTGCAGCAAACGGACCCAACCGGACGTACGCGCCGGCGGCGAGTTCGACATGCACGCCGTGTTCACCGATGCGAACCCGTCGATCCCGGCATGCGGCGAATACCGGCAGTTCATCCGTGGCGAGCTTCAGGTGAACGGACAGCCGGTACCCTTCATCACCAAGGAGAACGGCGTGCCGACGCCGCGGCTGATGCGCCCCCGGCCGGGCCCGGGTTCCCTCGATGACAACTTCATCGAGGACGGCCAGGCCGCGAAGAACCCGGCCAACCCGTTCCACGTAGACCTGGACTACGGCCACCGCAAGGCCAGCATCGGAAATGCCAACCGCAATGACATGTATCTGATCAAGCGCCTCTCCGGAGCGGAATACATCGGCCGGGACACGCCGGGAGGCGTCGGAGCGGCCGGAACGTTCTTCACCATCAATGTTGATTTCCGTGGACAGCTCATCGACGTCTGCAACGGCGGAACCGTACTGTTCAGTCAGGAGTGGACCGTGAATTGCAGTGTGCCCTGATGAGTCTCATGAATCCAGACACCCCGCAACAGGCCGGCGATTTTTGGGTGTGTCCGTCCCTCGACGACAGCTCTCCGGGATCGGTGCGCGTCAACGTGGCAATCGCCGTGGAGCAGCCATTCGACCTTCAGGACACCGACGTCGCCGTGGAGCTTGCCGCCGACGGGCAGGTCCTGGGCCTTGCCGAAGCTCCCGCCCCCGGGCCACTGCCGGCAATTGAACTTGTCGGCACCAACGCCTACGCGCTGTTCCGATTCGACAACCCGGACAATCTCGTCCCGGCGACCGTGACTGTCACGGTGCGCGGCGGGAGCACGGTCTTCGACGTTTCGCTGCCAATCGTCTAGGCCGGACCCGATACAGGGAGTGGGGCATCATGAGCCAGCCGGGAACTGTGGCGCTTGATGTAGCACACGACGGTTCAGTCCAGGCGATCGCGTTCAGCCCGGACAGCACCCTCTTCGCCAGCGGCGGCAGCGACTCGTTGGTGCGGGTGCGCACCACCGGCACCGGCGCCGCACTGGATGTACCGAGCGCGGGCTTCGTCTCCAGCATCGCGTTCAGCCCGGACGGGGCCACGTTCGCGGTGGCCGACTTTGAGCAGGTGTCAGTCCGCAACAGCTCGACGGGTTCGGTTCTGTGGCAGGGACCGGTCGCCCCGGGCACCTCGGTGAACTCCGTTCGGTTCACTCCGGACGGGACGACGCTGGTGGCGGCCACCGACGCCGTCGTGGCGCGGTTCGACGCTGCCACGGGGGCGCCGTTCCTGCCGTGGATCACTGTCGACACGCCGCTCATCGCCGACCTCGACCTGAGCCGGGACGGCGCGCGGGTCGCGCTCGCCATCGATGAGCGCCACGGCGGTGACCACCGGCTGGCCGGATCCGCCCGCGTGCTGGAACTGGCCACCGGTACGGAGCTGGGGCGGCTGACCCCGGACAACGCGGTCTTTGCGGTCGCGTTCAGCCCGGACGGCTCCCTGGTGCTGTGCTGTGCTGCCGATGACACCACCCGGATGTTCGAGGCGGAGGGCGGTGCGCAGCTATGGCCGGCCGAGGGTGACGTCGACGACGAGGTGACCGCACCGAGCTGCCTGGCGTTCGACCCGAAGGGCCGATGGACCGTGGTCGGCGGCTCGGACGGGTTCGCCCGGGTGCTGGAATCGGAGTCCGGGGTGGAGCGCGGGCGGGCGCCGAAGCTGGCCCCGGGACTCCCGGACCCGGGATTCGGTGCCGTCACGCACGTGGCGTTCAGCCCGAACGGCAAAGCGGCAGCCAGCGCCTCCATCGACAACGTGGTGCGCCTGTTCAACCTGGACGGCAAGGAGCACTACGCGGTGACAACCGACGAGGTGCTGGCCATGGGGTTCAGCCCCGACGGGCGCTGGCTGGGGATTGGCTGCTGGGGCCGCGCGCTGCTCATCGATAACGGCGAGCCCGGCGCCATAGGCTGACACATGGACCCGCACGAGCTCCTGCGCCAGGTCACCGACCGGCTGTGCGCGCTGGCCGAGGACGCCCTGGCCGGCCTCGTCAGCCAGTTGCCGGAGCTCGGCGATGAGCCGTCGGCCGCTGGCACCGTGCTGGCCGGACGACTGCTCGCCGTCCATGACCGGATGCCCGCGGGGAACTCGTTGGTGGAACTGCTGCGGGAAATCGTCGGCGATCTGGATACCGGCTCGCCGGTGCGGTTGCACGGCTGGCGGCGGGCACCCGGGGCGCAGCTTGGGATCGCGCTGGTCCTGACCGACCCGGCGGGGCGCGCCGTGCTTGGCATGACCCCGGCCGGACCGGTGTTCGACCTGGTGGTCACACCGCTGCCGAATCTGTCCATGCCGACGACGGTCACCGGACCGTGGAGCGCACAGGCGGCAATCTCAGCTCCGGGCGGCTGGGACGTCATGTTCGGTCCCGGCCTGCCGCCGGCGCCACCCGGAGGCACCGCGACGGTCCGGTTGGAGCGCACCGGCCGGCTGGCGGCCGGGATGACCGACGGCCCCGGGTTCAGTGTCAACGGCCTCGCGCTCACCCTGGCCGCGACACCCGGCACGCCACCGAACGTGGAGCTTGAGCTGCGCGGGCTCACGGCCGCCATCCTGCCGAGGGCCCTGGCCGAGCTGATCGGCGTGGGCGGGTCCGGCCCGATGGCCAGTGGTTCCGGGCCGGTCAGTGTCACCATCCGGGCGGACCGGGCCGGCGGGCTGCGGTTCAGCACCGGCGCGCTGCGCATCGCGCTGCCGCTGCAGCTGACCGGCGCGGGCGTACAGTCCCGTGGCGCGGCCCTGGAGTTGACCTCCGACGGCGTCGATCCACGGTTGGCCCTGTCTCTGTCGATCGCCGCCGGCCTGCCCGGGCTGCCCCTGCACATTTCGCTGGACGGGGCCGGCCTGGACTTGCCGGTCGTGCTGTCCCCCACGACCCGGCCGGGCCTCGACCCGACCCGGCTGCGCGAGGTGTTTCCGGAAGGCATCGGAACGGAGCTCAACCTGCCGCCCGTCTCCGGCGGCGGCGTGGTCCGACGCACAGCAGACCAAGGCTACGCGGGACTGATCTCGGTCGATCTGTCCGTGCTGCAGCTCCAAGCCATCGCCCTGTTCCGGCCGCCGGCCGGCGGCGCTCCGACGAGCTTCCTGGTGCTGCTCTCGGCGTCGTTCCCGACACCCGGCATCCAGCTGGGGCTGGGGTTCGCGCTGGACGCGGTCGGCGGGCTGGTCGGCATCAACCGCAGCGTTGAGGTGACCGAGCTGCAACGGCTGGTCAGCGACGGCAATGCCGACCGGGTGCTGTTCCCCGGGAATGCGGTGGAGCGCGCCTCGGAGATCATCGGATCGCTGGGGCTGGTGTTCCCGGTGACCACCGGACGGATGCTCGTCGGGCCGATGGTACGCATCAACTGGGGCGGGCGGATGGTGTCGCTGTCCGGCGCGCTGATCCTGGAGCTGCCCGCCCCCGTGCGCGCGGTTCTGCTGGGGCGGCTGCTCGTCAGCCTGCCCGACCCGGTGCTGCCGCTGATTCGGCTGCAGGCCAGTGTGCTCGGCCGGATAGACCCGGGCGTTCCGGTGGTCGAGCTGCTGGTGTCGCTGGCCGGGTCGTGGATCGTTGGCCTGGCCGTACGCGGTGAGATTTACCTGCTGGTCCGTGGCGGCAGTCAGCCGCAGTTCGTGCTTTCCGCTGGCGGATTCCACCCCCGTTACACCCGGCCCGCCGGGGTGCCCGCGCTGCACCGGCTGCAGGTGGATCTCGCCCCGGGAGGCGGTTTCGGGCTGCGGATGGAGGCGTACTTCGCGGTCACCTCCAACGCGGTGATGTTCGGCGGCCAGGTGCAGCTGGAGGCGATGATTGCCGGCTGCGGGGTGCAGGGCTGGCTCGGGCTGGACGCGCTGTTCGTCTTCGACCCGGTGTTCGCGTTTTCGGTCCATGTTCGCGCCGGGGTGGCTGTACGGGCATTCGGTGCCCGGCTCGCCAGCGTCGGCCTGGACTTCACGCTGGAAGGTCCGGCGCCGTGGCACGCCTTCGGGACCGGCAGCATCTCCGTGCTGTTCTGGGATGTCGAGCTGGACTTCGACATTCGCTGGGGCTCGCCACCGGCGGTCACGCAGCCGTCCGGGCGTGATCCGCTCGATCCGTTGCGTGACGCCATCGGCCGGGCCAAGGCCTGGGCGGCGGAGCGGCCCGCGGCAGAGCGCACCGCGCTCGCGTTCACCCCGGACGCGACCGAGAAGCTGGTCCGTGGGACGATCGTTCACCCGGATGCCACGCTGCGGATAGTCCAGGACGTGGTTCCGCTGGGCGTGCCCATCTCGCGGTTCGAGCGCCGGCCGGTGCCGGTGCAGACGTGGACCATCCAGTCGGTGATCCTCGGTTCGCCGCAGTCCAGCGATATGCGCGATTCGCTGCCCGAACGGTTCGTCCCGGGCGAGTTCTTCGATCTCACCGAGGACCAGCAGCTGACCGAGCCGGCGTTCGTCAGCTACGCAGGCGGGGTGCGGGTGGGTACCGACGGCGTGCTGCTCGGCACCGGGCACCGGGTCGACGACGGCTACGAGACGGTCTACGAGCCGCCCCTGCCGACGCGGGAGTTCTCCCCTTGGGCGGGGCTCTTCCGCCGCGAAGCGGTGTACGCGGTCACCGCGGCCGAGCGGCTGGAGCGCTGGCGTACATCCGAGGTGACCGTCCGGGTGCGTCCACCGACTCTGAGCGTGGCCGCCGCCAACGACATGAGCCCGATGCTCGACGACGTCTCCTTGGTCTGCGCCACCACAGCTGCCTGGCAGGCGGTGCGCGAGCAGCTCAGCTGACCCGCTGGCAGCGGTCCAGCTGGTCGAGCGTTGGGAGCTGGGCTGAGGCATGAGTACTCGATGGTTCTTCTCCTCGGCGCTGGTCGGTGCGTCGGCGTCGAGGGCGGCGGACGGCCAGGGGCTACGTACGTCGGTGACGTTTGTCCGCGAGATGGCCGGCCAGCGGAAAGAGGAGACCGCAGAGGGACCGGCGCTGTCGCTCGTCGGGCCGGGGGACGTGCTCGGCTTCGACCGGACCATGGTGCTGCGTGAGGAACCGCCGCCCGGCTCAGCCCCGGCCGCGGAGAACGTCCTGGCCAGTGTCGAGCTGGCGCATGCGGACCTGCCCTGGGTGCTGTCCCAGGGACAGGCCACGACACCGTCCGGGCCGACGCCGCAGCCATGGATCGTCCTCGTCGTCCTGGCCGAGGACGAGGCCGCGCCGCCGCGCAACGCCAATCCGCTGCCGGTACTCACAGCCCCGCCGGCTGCGCTGCCCCCGCTGGCCGAACGGTGGGCCTGGGCGCACGTGGAGGCCCGCCTCGACGACGGTGTCACCGACATCGGCACCGCGCGCCGGCTCGCCGAGCAGGGCGTGCGCCACCACTCGGCCGACGTCGTGGGGCGGCTGCTGTGCCCGCGCAAGCTTGAACCGGACCGGGGATGGATCGCCGCCATTGTGCCGGCCACCGAGGCCGGCCGGGCTGCCGGCCTGAACCGGGACCTGGTCGGACCCGGGACGGCGGATGCGTGGACGGCCGGCGCCCGCGACCCCGTCGACCTGCCCGTCTACCACTGGTGGAGGTTCCGCACCGGGGCGGCGGGCACCTTCGAAGAACTGGCCCGCCGACTACACTTTCAGCCGGCCGCCGAAGCCGGGCTCGGCACCCGGACCGTCGATGTCAGCCGCCCCTGGCCCGCGGAGCAACAGGCCGGGCCGGCCACCGTGGCACTGGACGGGGCACTGCGGGTGCCCGGGTCAGGCGGCGCCCGAGGTGTGGTCGGACCCCGCTGCGCAGGAACGGTTCCGGTCTCTGGTCCGGGAACGCCTGGACGGCCCGGCCCGGCGCCGCACCGGGGCCTGGCCGGGCGATGACCCGGACACCACCGCAGTCGCTCCCCCGCTCTACGGCGAGCACCACACCGGCCAGCAGACCGTGCCCGATGACCCGGACAGCTGGATGAGCACGCTCAACCTCGAAGTCCGCCGTCGGGTGGCCGCGGCGCTCGGCGGACGCTACGTCCAGCTGGAACAGGAATTCCTCATGGCCCGGTCCTGGGAACAAGCCGGCGAGATCCGACAGGCGAACCGGCTGCTGGCCGTCACCGAGCTCGCCGCGGCGGCCGCGGAACACGCCCAGCACAAGCACCTCGGCCCCTTGGACGTGACCGATCTCATCACTACGATGGCGCCCGCCGGCAACCGGATGCGGCTGTCCGCCGCCGTCGCCGGCCCGGTCAACGCCCCGACCACCCTGACCACTGCACTGGCAGCGTCGCCGGTGCCGACCGGGGCCGCCAGCACCTCGTTCGCCCGCCTGACCCGCCGAGGCGGTGCGCTCGCCCGGCGCGCCGGCCGGCTCACGCGCGCGGGCGGTCCAAACGGCGGCGGGAACGTCGAGACCGGTTCGGTGATCCTGAGGGGGCTGACAGAGATGGGCGTGATTGACGAAAACCTGCCCGACGCTGGCCTGCCGGGCGAGCTGCGCACCGGAATCAGCCCCTTTCCGCTCCAGCTGCAACGGATGATCGACCGGATCCCCGCCGAGTCCTGGGCCCGGCGCACCGGTGCCGAGGCCCGACCGCTGCGGCCGATCATGGCGCACCCCAAGTTCACGGTGCCGATCGCCGAGGAGCTGCTGGCCCGATGGCCGGAGTGGGCGATCCCGGGCATCGGGGCGCTGCCGCCGGACTCGGTGACACTGCTGGAGACGAATCCGGAGTTCGTCGCCGCCTTGCTGGTCGGGCTCAACCACGAGTTCAACCGGGAACTGCTGTGGCGGGAGTTCCCCACCGACCAGCGCGGTACTCCGTTCGCCCGGTTCTGGCCCACCGACGGCCCGGACATCGACGAAATCGCCCGCTGGCCGCTTGACGCCCCGCTGGGCAGCCAACTGCGCAGCGGCGGCGAAGCGAACCTGGCCTTGCTGGTGCGCGGTGAGCTGCTGAGCCGCTTCCCGGGCACGGCCCTGCTCGCAGTCCGCGGCGACGGCGGCAAGCTGCCCGCCGCGTTCGGCGGGGTCCCGGGCACACCGCTGGCGCTGGACGAGTCCACGGTCCTCTACTTGTTCCCGGGCCTCGGCAAACAGCGAGCGCTGGCCGAGGACTGGTTCTTCGTGTTCCGCGAACCGATGCGCGGCACCCAGTTCGGCTTCGACTCCGGCCAGCAGCCCGCCATCATGGCCACTTGGGCGGATCTCACCTGGAGCGGTGTCACCGTGGATGCCGGCAGGTTTGTCCGACTGACCCCATCACCGGCCACTCCCAACGGGCTGCCGCCCACCGATCCGCCGGTGTGGGGCCGGGATCCCGCCAACATGGCCCGGATCGCCTTCCAACAGCCGTTCCAGCTGGCCTTCCGGGCCACCGCACTGCTGCGCGACTGACCACCGCGCCGAGGACAGGAGCACCGACGCATGACCGAGCCGTATGCCGCCCGGGCCCAACTGGACCGGGCGCGCGCTGAGGCTGACAGGGCGCAGGCCCGTGCGTCCGAACAGCAGGCCGTGGTGCGGCGGCTGCAGGACGCCCTCCTGGCCGGCGACGGAGGCGCCACCCAGGAGCAGCTCACCGCAGCGTCCACCATACTCACGGGGCTCCAACGGGACGCCGACCAGCTCCAAGGCTTCCTGGACAGCGCCGAGGACGAGCTGGAGCAGGCCCTCAACGCCGGCACCAAGCTGTTCCCCGGGAACAACACCGACCCCATCGCGCTGCTTCCAGTGCGGGTGGAGACCATCTGGTGGGAGCCCGGCAAGCTGCGGGTCCGGGTCTATCCGGACGACATCCTGCTGTCCCCGTTCGACCCGGAGCTCACTCCCGCTGAGGCCGCCGCCGGCACCGCGTACTGGCAGGCCCCGGGCCCGGACGCCTGGCGGGAGGTACTCACCCGGCTGCGCCCGGCACGCGCCGCCTGGGCGGTCCGTGCCTGCCGCCCCGGAGGCGTGCCGCCAGTGGTGCGTCCAGACAATCAGGAGGAACGCCGGCAGCGCACCGTGGCGATGCCGAAACGCTGGCGGTTCCTGGGCCTGCTCGACGGCCAGGTGGTGGTGGACCGGGTGGGCCGTACGGTGCCTGACCCGCTGCCCATCGGCCTGCTGCGCACCGATGAGGAGGGGTGGGAGACCAACTGGTTCGAGGCGCTCAAGGCCGGCATGGCGGTCGAGCTGAGCTTCCCCGACGGCACCGACCGCCTGGACGAGCTGCTGGTCGTTGGGGTGCGTGACGGCTCGGCAGCGGACGGTGCCGCCCGGCTGCGCGACTTGCTGCTCGGCCACACGTTTGGTGGCGGGCTGGGCCTGCTGCCGGCCGGCACACCGACCAACAACACCCCGCGCGCCCGCTCCGGCTGGTCGTCGGCCCCGGCCTATCCCGGGCCGGACCCGGAACCGCCGGCCGGCGAGCGGCCAGTGGCGGACGCGCTGACCGCCGCGCTCGGCCTGCCAGATGCTGGATTCCTGCGCGGCTGCCCCGGCTCCTCGGACCCGGAGCCGTCGGCCGTCGCGGCGCTGTCGCTGCTCACCTGGCCGACCCTCGGCAAGGGGTTCGCAGAGGCGGCCGTGTCCCATCTGGATCTGGGCACCCGGCAAGTCCGGGCCACCGATCCGGCCCGACCGTGGCGAGCAGTCCGGGACCACCTCGCCGAGCACGTGCGGGGCCGCGGGCCGCTGCCGATGCTGCGGGTGGGCCGGCAGCCGTACGGGGTGCTGCCCGCGACGGCGCTGGGCGATTGGCGCGCTGAACGGGACCGCAACGTGGACGCGCTGCTCGCACCCTGGTTGCTGCGGCTGCGGGAACGCTGGCGGGCCGTATTGGACGACGACGACCCCATCCCCCGGGTCCGGCCCGGCGAGCCGATTGACCAGGAAGCGGTGGATGCCCTGCAGCGGCTGCCGGTGGCGACCGGCCTGGCCATGCGCCGCCTTGACGGCCCGGGGTTCGCCGTGCCCAAGACCCCCCGGGACCAGCCGCCCGCCGAGCCGGGCCTGCCCGGTCTGACGCCGGACGGAGTGCTGCGCTGGACCACCCGCTCCGACGGTTGGACCGATCTCGGCTGGGGCCTGGACGACGCGACCGGCGTTCCCGCGTTCGTCCCCCGGCTCACCCCGGATCCGGACAGCTTCCCGGCCCGGGCACTGGCAACCGCCGACTATCTGCGCGCGGTACGGGCCTACCTCGCCGGTGAGCTGGACGCCGCAACGTATGACCGGGACTGGCCGGTGGAGCTGTCCTCCGGACGAGAGACCCCGCCCCGGCCGAGCACGTTTTTCGAGCTGCCCGCCGATGCCGGCGACACGCCCGAGGGTGAGGAGCCGGGCGAGGGTGAGGAGCCGCCCGAGGGTGAGGAGCCGGGCGAGGTCGAGGAGCCCCCGGACGCCAGCCGGCTGCTCGACGCCCTGATATTCCTGCCCAACTGGGCTTTCATGAACGGCGACGACGGCGAGGACGACCCGCTGCGCCAGGCGCTGGCCATCACCGGCGAAGCGGACCAGCTGGTCGCCGACGAGCTGGAGGGGCTGAACGAACGCGACCACGAGGAACGGGTCGCGGCCGCCGCCCGCGCCGCGGGAGGTCTCCCCCGCCTGGAGCAGGCGCTGCGGACTCTCGCCGCGGTTCCGGTCACCCGGTTGCCCGAGCTGCTGCTGGAGGTCATCGACGTCTACTCCCACCGCCTGGACGCCTGGGTCACCTCACTTGCGTCACGGCGGCTGGCCGAGCTGCGGGCCTCCGGGGTCGACGGCGTCCGGTACGGGTGCTACGGCTGGGTGGAGGACCTGCGTCCCCCGGTGCCCAGGGACACGGTCGACATCGAGCTGGAAGACGGCGAGACCACGGCCACCGTGTCCGAACAGGACGGCTACATCCACGCACCATCTCTCCAGCATGCGGCGACTGCAGCTGTACTGCGCTCGGGTTTCATCGGCCATCCCGGCGACGAGGCCTACGCCGTCAACCTGAACTCGCGGCGAGCGCGGATCGCCCGCTGGCTGCTCGGCGCCGTACGCCAGGGGCAGAACCTGGGCTCGCTGCTGGGCTACCGCTTCGAGCGGGCGCTGCACGATGCACAGCTGGACCACCTCATCGAACGGTTCCGTCGCCAGTTCCCCCTCCCGCTCGTGTCCGAGCCCGACGGGGACGGGCCCGACGGGGATTTGTGGGCGCGCAGCGCAGAGGCAATCGCGGCCCGCAACGTCGTCGACGGGATGGCCCTGGTGCGGGCCGGCGTTGGCGCGTCCGGCCTGCCCAGCGTCATGGACGGCGCGCCGGTGGTGCCGGCGGACGACCGGGAGGCAGTCGCGGGACTGTTGCAGGACCTCGCCGACGCCCTGGACGCCGTGGGCGACCTGGTGCTGGCCGAGAGCGTCCACCAGTTGGTCGGAGGCAACCCGATCCGCGCCGGGCTGGCCGCTGACACACTGGGCCGGGGCGAAGACGTGCCGGACAGATTCGGTGTGCTGCACACGCCTCACCGGGCCCGCGCGCTGACCCACCGGGTCGCCGCAGTACTGCCGGCCGAACCGGCCGGGCCGACGGGTTGGCCTCAGGATCCGCTGGGATCGTTGCAGCCGGCTGTGGAGGCCTGGGTGGCGCACCTGCTCGGGCCGGCGGCCGGCTGGACCCTGTCCGGGGTGCTGGGCGGAGGGCACGACGGCGGGCCGGGCCGCGATCGGGAGGACAACGCTGCGGAGGACGGAGGCCGGGCGTTCGTGATCAGCGCTGACCGGATCGGTCTGGGTGCGCTGAGCACCGTGCTGGATGTGGCCGGCGCCGACCATGCCCGGCTGCGCCGCGCGGTCCTGGAGTCCCAGGACGCCGAACCTGGTACTCCGGTCACCTTCACCGGTCCCGGCTGGACCGGCCTGTACGGCAGGACAGTCCGGATCCGGTCGCTGCTGGCCACCGCCCAGCCCCTGCTGCCGGCACACCTGCCCGGGGACCCGAGCGACTACACCGTCCAGATTGCCGATCTGCAGGCTCGGCTGGCGGCATTCGCGGCCGACCCGCTCGTCTCTGCCCATCCCGGAACGGCGGCGCTGCGCGCCCTGGCCACGGAACCCCCCGGCGCGGGCGGAACGGGCGGAGCACGGAGGGCTGGCTGTCCCGGGCACGGACCGCGCTGGCTGAGGTGCTGGGTGCTGACGTCCCCTTGCTGCCCGCGCTCGCCGGACCGGCACCGACCGGCCGGGACGACCTGCCGGGCGCCGACGTCGGGGATTGGCTGCGGCGCAACGCTGCGGTGCGGCCGGTGGCCCGCACGCTGCACGAGACGTTGCTGCTGGCCGGAGCCCGGTCCGGGCGGATCGAGCGGCTGCGCGCGGCCCAGGGTCCGCAGGGCGCCGCCGAGCCGTGGATCGGCGGCATCTTCCCTGCCGGGCGGCGCCCGCGGGCCACGAGCCACGTGGTGTGGCACGCCCCGGCCGACGCCGCGCCCGGTGCGGCGATCGCGGGCCTGCTTCTGGACGAGTGGATCGAGCTGTTGCCGGGATCGGACCTGCCGGGAATGGCCGCCCAACCCGCTCCCCCGGCCGCGCCGCCGGACACCGAGCTGACCGGCGTCGCATTCCACTACGACCGGCCGGATGCGAAGGCTCCGCACAACGTGCTCATCGCCGTTCCCCCTGACCTGGACCGCGGCTGGACGTCTGACGGGCTGGTTCAGGTCCTCCGCGAGACGCTGGAACTGGCCAAGCTGCGCGCGATCGACCTCGCCGACCTTCCGCTGCTGGGCGACCTGATCCCCGCCATCAGGCTCTCCCCGCAGGGCGCGACGGGGCAGGCGCTGTCCAGGATCGAGACCCGCCGGCCGAACACCGACCCGGAGGGGCCCTTCCGGCTGGAGCCCGGGCACCGCACCAGCGACGTGGAATCCGGTCTGGCGGCCAGGGTGCATGACCCTCTCTGGCTGCTGACCCGGCAGTGGCAGTTCGGGGAGTTCACGGCCCAGGATGCCGGGTCCCCCGCGGTGGTACGGATGACCGGCGGCAGCGCACCGATCGACGCATGGCGCCCTGTCGGGGCGGCCGGGTGGGTGCCCTACGACCCGCGCCTCGGGCCGCTGGACGCGCAGGTCGAGGACGAACCGGTCCAGGTCGACGAACGGCTGCGCGCCGAGGGCGGTGAGGCCCTGCTGCGCATGCTGGATGACGCCGGGCTGCTCGCTGCCTCCGCCGCGGCACTCGCGCCGCACCAGCTTGGAGCCGGCGGGCCCGACGGCGGCCTGATCGGCCTGCTCGACGGCTCGCTTCCGGACGCGGCGTCGGTGGCGGCAGCACTGGACGCGGGCACCTTCGCTGCCGGGCCGGACCCGGGGATCGCCGGGGTGGCCGGCCGGTGGAGGCTCTGGTGGGCGGCCCGGTTGGCCGAGCGGGGTCCGGATTGTTTCGACCCGCACCGGTTCGAGCACGCCGCCGAGGTGTCAACCGGTGGTTCGGTGCTGCGTGCCGAGGAGTATCTGGGGGACGGGCTGGACTGGTACAGCCTGGACGTGCACCCCGACCCCGACGTCATGGCCGCGCCGCCCGGACCGCGGCACACGTTCATTGCGGAAGGCCTGCCCTCGCTGGTGCGCTACGGCGGGCTGCCGGCCGACCGGTTCTGGGAGATGGAGGACGCCCGGGTCGACCTGGGCGCGACGGATCTGTCCACGCTGGACACCGGCCGGCTGCTGCTGATCTCGTTCGCCACGGTCTACGGAAACGACTGGTTCCTGGTGCCGCTGGAAGTTCCGGCCAGCTCGCTGACTGTGCTGGACGGGCTGTTGGTGCGCGACGTGTTCGGCCGCTACCACCAGGTCGAACGCGCCGGCCGGGACTCCCCATCCTGGTCGATGTTCACCCTGCACAGCCCTGATCCGGACCACCCGGCGGCGTCCGGGCTCCTGATGCTGCCCACCGAACGCGGTCAGACGGGAGAGCCGCTGGAGCGTGTCCTGCTGGCGCGCGACGAGTTGGCGAACCTGGCGTGGGCGGTGCAGCACCGGTACACCGACGGCCGCGGTGAACTGGTGGACCGCCGTGACCGATGGAGGCGCGTTGCACCCGGCCCGGTTCCGGTCGGCGGGCTGCCCATGTACGGGGTGCAGACCGTGGTGCCGGACTATTGGTTCCCGCTGGTACCCGAGTCAGTCCGGACCGGGGTGATCAGGTTCCGGCTGGCCGAACTGACCGGCCCCGGACTCGACTCCCGCCCGGAGGGCCGGTTGATCGTACCGAATTTGTGGGTGCATGAGGAGGAGGTGCCCCGCGACGGGGTCACCGTGACCCGCCGCCCGGTGCTCGCCCGCTGGTTCGACGGCTCGTGGCACAGCTGGGTTCGCCGGGAGAAGGCCCCTGGCACCGGGGAGAGCTCCAGCGGGCTCGCCTTCGACACAGTTCGGCCGACCGAACCGTGGCCTGGGTGAGCGATGCCCCAAAAAGCTGATCAGGGCGTGCGGCGGCGCTCCGCGACCAGCCTGCGCTGCTCGGCGAGGGACTTGAGCAGTGGCGGCACCATGACGCCCTGGACCGCCATCTGGCGCCGGACTTTCCGCCGGGTAGCGATGATGGCGGCGGCTCCGCCGGCAAGCAGCAGGAACTGCACGCTGAGGGCGATGCGGAAGGGATCCAGGGCGTAGAGCTCGCCCTGGGAGAACCCGCTGGCGTGCAGGAGGTCGAGCACCAGCCCAATGAGGTAGATGGACACCAGCGCGGCGATGAAGCCGCCCACGTTGACAATCCCGGTGGCGGTGCCGAGCCTGTGCGCCGGGTTGAAGGTCCGGGCGAAGTCGAAGCCGATCATCGAGCCGGGGCCGCCGACGGCCAGTGTCACCACGAGAACGGCCAGGAGCCAGAGCGGGGCGCGTCCCGGCAGCAGCAGGACGGAGGCCCAGACGACGGCGGTGCACCCGGAAATCAGGAGCACCATGGTGGAACGCCGCAGCGGGTGCCGGGCAACGAACCTGCCCATCAGGGGTCCGGCGGCAATGGCTGCGGCCACGTACAGCGCCATGAGGGCCGAGACGGTTCCGCGGTCCAGCCCCTGGGCGGAAATCAGGAAGGGGTAGCCCCACGTCATGGCAAAGACCGTGCCGCTGAACTGGACGGTGAAGTGGCTCCACAGCCCGAGCCGGGTGCCGGGCTGCCGCCAGGCGTGCGCCAGCGATATCCCGGTAGCGCGCAGCCCCTGTGACTTTTCCGGAGGGGGGTGTCCGGGCGGAAGGTCCTGAAGCAGGAGCAGGACCAGCACGACGGCGAGGCCGGACATCGCGGCGAGCGTCAGGAACGCCGGAGTCCACCCCGCGGAGTGCAGGATCATCGCGAACGGCACCACGCTGAACAGCTGGCCCAGCTGCCCTGACATGCCGGTCAGCTGCGTCAGCAGCGGCACGCGCGCCGCGGCGAACCAGAGCGGAATAAGCCGGATCACGGAGATAAACGTCATGGCATCGCCCGCGCCCACCAGGACGCGTCCCAGAACGCCGCCTGGGATGTTCTCGGCAAACGCCAGCTGAAGCTGGCCGAGTCCCATCAGCACGCCGCCGCCTGCCAGCATGGCGCGGGAACCGAACCGGTCCACGAGGATGCCCACCGGAATCTGCAGCGCGGCATAGACCAGGAGCTGCAGCACGGTGAAGAAGGAGATCTCGGCCGCGCTCGCGTGGAAGCGTTCCGTCGCCTCCAGGCCGACGACCCCGAACGAGGTGCGCTGGCTGACGGCCACGAGATACGCAAAGATCCCGATGATCCAAATCAGCCAGGCGCGGGGAGAGGTCACTCCCCCATTATGCCCGCCGCATTTGATAAATAGTATTTATTCGCCGGGTTCTTTACGGGCCAAGTACGCCTCCACGGCAGCGCCGAGGGCATCGGCGTTGGGGATTTGGTCGTTCTCATCGGCCAGCAGCGACCGGCGGACCGTCCCTTCGGCCTTTTCGTCGTACCGGGTCTCCAGCCGCGAGACCACCTGCTGGACCTCCTCGGACGCCTCAATCTGCTCGGCGATCTGCCGGCCCACCTCGCGGCCGGCCTCGCGAAGGCGGTCGGTCGGCAGCATGAGGGACGTTGCCGCGCCCAGATACTCGAGGCCGGCAACGGCGGCCGTGGGGTACTCGGCTTCGGCGAGGTAGTGCGGCACATGGATCACATAGCCGGCGATGTTCCGGCCGGCATCGGTCAGCCGCAGCTCCAGGATGTGGCCCACGGCAGCCGGAACCTCCACAGTGGGCTTCCAGACGGAGATTCCCTCGATCAGCTCCGGCCGGTTGCCGTGCACGGTCACACCGACCGGCCGGGTGTGGGGCACGGGCATCGGGATCGAATGGATCCAGGTGACGAGGTTGACGTCGAGCTCCTCCACGATCCCGACGACGGCGCGCGCGAAGCGCTCCCACTGCAGGTCCGGTTCGAACCCGGCAAGGAGCAGGAACGGGCTGCCCAGCCCGTCGACCAGCCGGTAGAGCGCCAGGCTCGGCGCCTGGTAGTCCTGCAGGTGGTCCTCGACAAAGCTGACCTGCGGCCGACGCGACCGGTAGTCGATCAGCTGGTCGGCGTCGAATTCCGCGATCATCTCGGCATCGAGCGTGTCCAGCAGTTCAGCGGTGATCTGCCGGACGACGTGGCCGGCGTCGGCGAATCCGGTGAACCCCATGACGAGGTTGAGTCCGTGCAGTTCGGGGCTGGAGAACAGCGCGTCGTCACGGATATAGAGAGACTGGGGGTCCAGCAAAGAGCCGGAAATCCGTTCAATCACGGCGTGTTCCTTTCACGATGGCGGCGGCAGGAGTTGCGGGGCGCGGTCCGTCGTCCGGACGGTCTGGCAAATTCCGGACGATCAGGCAGAACCCGCACAATCAGGCAGATCCTGACGGCCAGTCCCAGAGGTACGCACCGCACGGCAGCGCCGCTAACAGTACAACGCCCCGGCGGCCGGGCTAATTCCTGCCCGGCGTGTGCTCCAGCTCTCATTCGATTGAATTTCCGGGCCGCGGAGAGACTACGATCGGAACTGGCCTTAGGGCTTGCTTGCAGACACCGGGTTGCGTCCCAGAACGACGGCGGCCCGGGATCCGCGGCAGGGCGCCGAACATGCAGTTCCTGCCGAAAATCACCGAGAACCATCACAGAGAATTGAGGACTGTCCTCGTGGTCAAGAATAGTGAAGTCAAACTTAGTGCAGTCGCAGGGGATCTGAAGAAGTCCCCCAGCGATGCCCTCGTCATCGGCGTCGGACAGGGTCCGGACGGCCCCGTCCTGCTCGACAATCCGCTGACGGCCAAGGCCGCGGAGGCCCTGGCTGAGTCACTGAGCGTTCTTGGCATCACCGGCGCGGCGGACCAGGCCCACCGCCTCCCGGGCCTGCCCGAGGCAGGGGCCACCATCCTGCTGCTCGCCGGCGTCGGCAAGCTGTCCGCGAACAAAGCGTCAGGGAAGCAGCCGCTCACGGAGGAGGCACTGCGCCGCGCCGCCGGCTCGGCCGTCCGCCAGCTGGCCGGCGTCACCACCGTCACCCTGGCACTTCCGACGACGACGCTGGCCGAGGTCGCGGCCGTCGCCGAGGGCGCCGCGATGGGCGCCTACTCCTACACGGAGTTCCGGTCCTCCAAGGACGGACTCAAGGATCCGGTGAAGAACGTCGCCATCCTGACCGACTTCGCGGCAGACAAGGCACTCCAGCCGGTCCTGGACCGGGCGTCCCTGATCGGCACGGCCGTGAATGCGACCCGCACGCTGGTCAACCAGCCGCCGAGCCACCTCTACCCCGAGTCCTTTGCCGACGCCGCCAAGGAGCTGTCCAAGGGCCTGCCCGTCAAGGTGACGGTCTGGGACGAGAAGCGTCTCGAGAAGGAAGGCTTCGGCGGCATCCTCGGCGTCGGAAAGGGCTCCACCCGCCAGCCGCGCCTCGTGAAGGTCGAATACGCCCCCGCCAAGGCCACGGCCAAGATCGCGCTCGTGGGCAAGGGCATCACCTTTGACA
Organism: uncultured Actinomycetota bacterium; assembly: GCA_963810895.1. Taxonomy (GTDB): domain Bacteria; phylum Actinomycetota; class Actinomycetes; order Actinomycetales; family Micrococcaceae; genus Arthrobacter. The sequence goes on along the minus strand of CAWEPM010000013.1, from coordinate 87,645 downwards.
CCGGCGGCATCTCCATCAAGCCGGCCCTGGGCATGGGTGACATGAAGAGCGACATGGCGGGCGCCGCCGTCGTCCTTAACACCGTGCTGGCCATCGCCGGCCTCGGCCTTCCGGTCAAGGCGACCGCCTGGCTGTGCATCGCGGAGAACATGCCCTCCGGCGCGGCCCAGCGTCCCGCCGACGTCCTGACCATGTTCGGCGGCAAGACCGTGGAGGTTTTGAACACCGACGCCGAGGGCCGCCTGGTCATGGCCGACGGCATCGTCGCCGCTGGCCAGGAGTACCCGGACGCCATCATCGATGTGGCCACCCTGACCGGCGCGCAGCTGATCGCCCTGGGCGACCGCACCGCCGGCGTCATGGGCTCCGATTCCGTCACCGGCGCCATCAAGGCCGCCGCGGACCGTGCCGGCGAGCTCGTCTGGCCCATGCCCCTGCCCGAAGAACTGCGCGCCAGCCTCGACTCGCAGGTCGCGGACATCGCCAACATCGGCGAACGGCACGGCGGCATGATGACCGCGGCCGTGTTCCTGCGCGAATTCGTGGGCAAGGGCAAGGACGGCGAACCGATCCCGTGGGCACACATCGACATCGCCGGCCCGTCGTTCAACAACGGCAGCCCCTACGGCTACAACCACAAGCAGGGCACCGGCTGCACCGTCCGCACGCTGGTGGCCTATGTCGAAGACCTCCTCACGGCTTCTTCCTAACAGCACTGCCGAACAGCACTGCCTATAAGCGAGGCTGTCCGTACTCACGCGGCTTTGCGGCCGGGCTCCTGACGCCCCGGCCACAAAGCCGCGTGACACTGGACACAAGCGCTCCACAAACACCGCGACAAGGTGGAGCATGTATTAGTGGTTCGCTAAGGTGAACCTTGTTTCAACGAAACAGACCCCAAGAAGTAGTCACAAATGAAAGGGAACAGGCCGGCTGGCATAATCGCCGCAGGCAGGTTTCAAGACCAGATGATGCGTACTCTCGCGTCATCGTTCACGCGAGGGAGCGTTTTAGTGGCCGATCAGGCAACTGCGCAAGAATTCGACATCCTGGTACTCGGCGGCGGCAGCGGCGGTTACGCCACCGCTCTGCGTGCCGTTCAGCTTGGCCTCACCGTCGGCCTCATCGAAAAGGCCAAACTCGGCGGCACCTGCCTGCACAACGGCTGCATCCCGACGAAGGCGCTCCTGCACTCCGCGGAGCTGGCGGACCACGCCCGCGATTCGGCGAAGTACGGCGTGAACGTGACCCTCGACGGCATCGACATCACGGCCGTCAACGCCTACAAAGACGGCATCATCGCCGGCAAGTTCAAGGGCCTGCAGGGCCTGATCAAGGGCAAGAAGGGCATCACCGTCATCGAGGGTGAGGGCAAGCTCCAGGGCGCCGACACCATCGTCGTGAACGGCACCGCCTACAAGGGCAAGAACATCGTCCTCGCCACCGGGTCGTACTCCCGCACGCTGCCGGGCCTGGAAATCGGCGGCAAGGTCATCACCTCCGACGAAGCCCTCACCATGGATTACATCCCCAAGAGCGCGATCATCCTCGGCGGCGGCGTGATCGGCGTCGAGTTCGCTTCCGTCTGGAAGTCCTTCGGCGTCGACGTCACCATCGTCGAAGGCCTGCCCTCCCTCGTCCCGAACGAGGACGCGACGATCGTCAAGAACTTTGAGCGAGCCTTCAAGAAGCGCGGCATCAAGTTCTCCACCGGCGTGTTCTTCCAGGGCGTTGAGCAGAACGACGACGGCGTCAAGGTCACCCTCGTCGACGGCAAGACCTTCGAGGCCGATCTGCTGCTCGTCGCCGTGGGCCGCGGCCCCGTCACGGCAAACCTCGGCTACGAAGAGGCCGGACTGACCATCGACCGCGGCTTCGTCATCACCAACGAGCGCCTGCACACCGGCGTCGGCAACATCTACGCCGTCGGCGACATCGTCCCGGGCGTCCAGCTGGCCCACCGCGGCTACCAGCAGGGCATCTTCGTCGCCGAGGAAATCGCCGGCCTCAAGCCGGTGGTCGTCGAAGACGTCAACATCCCCAAGGTCACGTACTCCGAGCCGGAAATCGCGACGGTCGGCTACACCGAGAAGGCCGCCAAGGCCAAGTTCGGCGACGACCAGGTCGAAACCCAGGAATACAACCTCGCCGGCAACGGCAAGAGCTCCATCCTGGGCACCAGCGGCATCGTCAAACTGGTCCGCCAAAAGGACGGCCCCGTTGTCGGCGTCCACATGATCGGCGCCCGCATGGGCGAGCAGATCGGCGAGGCCCAGCTGATCGTGAACTGGGAAGCCTACCCCGAGGACGTGGCCCAGCTGGTCCACGCCCACCCGACCCAGAACGAATCCCTGGGCGAAGCGCACCTGGCGCTGGCGGGCAAGCCCCTGCACGGCTAGGCACCTCCGCCCGCACCACCGCAAGAACTCCGCGCTTAGTGCGCCCGGCCCAAAATGCCGGGTGCACTAAGCTCAAACAAGGCAGCAATCATCCGCACTAAAATCAATAAGGAGAACGGGGACGACATGTCTGAATCCGTTAACTTGCCCGCCCTCGGTGAGAGCGTCACCGAAGGAACCGTCACCCGCTGGCTCAAGCAGGTCGGTGACCGGGTAGAGGTGGACGAGCCGCTGCTCGAAGTCTCCACCGACAAAGTAGACACCGAAATCCCCTCTCCGATTGCCGGCGTGATCGAGGAAATCCTCGTCGCCGAAGACGAGACCGCAGAGGTCGGCGCCCCGCTGGTCCGCATCGGCTCCGGCGACGCCGCCCCGGCCGCTGCCGAAGCCCCGGCCGCCGCACCCGCCGAAGAGGCCCCTGCGGCATCCCCGTCCGCCGCGGAGGCACCGGCCCCCGAGGCCGAGGCTCCCGCCGCACCCGCAGCACCGGCTGCTGCTCCGGCAGGCGAAGGACACGACGTCACGCTTCCGGCCCTGGGCGAAAGCGTCACCGAAGGCACCGTCACCCGCTGGCTGAAGAGCGTCGGCGACTCCGTGGAGGTCGACGAGCCCCTGCTCGAGGTTTCCACCGACAAGGTTGACACCGAAATCCCGTCCCCGGTTGCCGGAACCCTGCTGGAAATCCGCGTCAACGAGGACGAGACCGCCGAGGTCGGTTCCGTCCTGGCCGTGATCGGTTCCGCCGGCGCAGCCCCCGCCGCACCGGCTCCCGCAGCCGCCGCTCCGGCCGCCGCGCCCGAAGCGCCCAAGCAGGAAGCTCCGGCAGCTCCCGCCCCGGCAGCAGCTCCCGCAGCAGCACCGGCTCCCGCAGCCCGGCCGCCCCGGCAGCAGCTCCCGCCGCTCCGGCTAAGGCAGAAGCTGCCGCACCGGCAGAGTCCGGCTATGTCACTCCCCTGGTCCGCAAGCTGGCCAACCAGCAGGGTGTCGACATCGCGTCCCTGACCGGCACCGGCGTCGGCGGCCGCATCCGCAAGCAGGATGTGCTGGCCGCTGCCGAGGCGAAGGCCGCTCCGGCCGCGTCCGCTCCCGCCGCAGCCTCCGCAGCCCCGTCAGCGGCTCCGGCAGCGGCAGCGTCCTCGCTGCGGGGCACCGTGCAGAAGGCCCCGCGCATCCGCCAGGTCATTGCCCGCCGCATGCGCGAGTCCCTGGACATCTCGACCCAGCTGACGCAGGTCCACGAGGTCGACATGACCAAGGTGGCCAAGCTGCGCGCCAGGGCCAAGAACTCCTTCCAGGCCCAGAACGGCTCCAAGCTGACCTTCCTGCCCTTCATCGCCAAGGCTGTCGCCGAGGCCCTGAAGCAGCACCCGAAGATCAACGCCTCCTACGACGAGGACAAGCAGGAGATCACCTACCACAACGCCGAACACCTGGCGATTGCGGTGGACACCGACAAGGGCCTGCTGGTTCCGGTCATCTCCGACGCCGGCAACCTGAACCTTGCCGGCCTGGCAGGCAAGATCGCCGACGTCGCGGACCGCACCCGCAACGGCAAGATCGGCCCGGACGAGCTCTCCGGCGGAACCTTCAGCATCACCAACATCGGTTCCGTGGGCGCCCTCTTCGACACCCCGATCATCAACCAGCCGCAGGTTGCCATCCTCGGCACCGGCGCGATCGTCAAGCGCGCCGTGGTGGTCGCCGATGAGAACGGCGATGACTCGCTGGCCATCCGCTCCATGATGTATCTCTCCCTGACGTACGACCACCGACTGGTGGACGGCGCCGACGCAGGACGCTTCCTGCAGACGCTGAAGGCACGCCTCGAAGAAGGCGCGTTCGAAGCAGACCTGGGCCTCTAAGAGCGACGGCCCAACCGACGCACAGTAAACGGAGGGCACCTTCCCATCGGGAGGGTGCCCTCCGTCGTTTACCGACAGATTGTCGATAAGCTGAAGCCATGGACATTCTCAAATACATTCTGATCTTCCTGCACATCCTGGGCGCCGCCGCGATCGTTGGCGGCTGGTTCGCCACCTTCAAGAAGCCCACCGTCCTGCCGGTGCAGCTATACGGCGCCATTGCGCAACTGGTCACGGGACTGGCGCTCGTAGGGATTGCCGGTGCCAGCCACGATCCGCTCAACTACTACAAGATCACTGTCAAATTGCTGATCTCCATCATTGTCCTGGTGGCCGCTGTTATCGGGTACCGGAAGGCTGCTTCCGGGGCCGCTGTCCCCACTGGCCTGGCTCACGCCGTCGGCGGTATGGCACTGATCAACATCGCAGTCGCCACTCTCTGGCACTAGCAGTCTCCAGAGGCAACGACCATGACGGCGCCGCACCCCGGCCGGGTGCGGCGCCGTCGTTATTAACCGGTTCGGTCGTTCACCTGCTCAGTCGCCGGCGATGCAGAATTCGTTCCCTTCGGGATCCTGCATGACGTCCCAATGGAAGTCGCCGATGTCATTGCCCTCCACGAAGCCGGCACCGAGGGACTCGGCGAGAGCGCGCAGCGCCTTGGGGTCGGGCCCGTGGATGTCCAGGTGCAGGCGGCGCCTGCCCTGCGTGGGCTGCTCGACCTGCTGGAAGGCCAACTGCGGGGCTCCGGGGCCGGCAGGCTGGAGCCAGACGAACTGTTCGAAGCGCGAGGCGACAGCGGTGCCCAGCAGCGCGGCCCAGAACCGGGCGAGGCGCTCGGCGTCGGCAGCGTTGACCATGATCGTGGCGATGCGCGCCGAGGGCGCCGAAGCGGGTTCGGTGATTTCCATGACGACACTGTACGGACAACACTGTACGCAAGTCACAATCCTCTAAGAGCGGACACCCGTGCGCAGGCGGCGCCGAATCCCTAGGATGGACACGGATGATCCGGCGGATCGCCGGATCTGTGGGATGACAACGATCTTGAGGAGTGGACATGGCAGCAACACGCACCGCGCACACTGTATGGAATGGCGACCTGATGACGGGCGCCGGCAACACAACGCTGGACAGCTCCGGACTGGGTAACTTCGATGTCACCTGGAAGGCGCGCGCCGAGGCCTCCGAGGGCAAGACCAGCCCCGAAGAGCTCATCGCCGCGGCCCACTCGGCCTGCTTCTCCATGGCCTTCAGCCTCGCTGTCGCCCAGGCCGGCCACACGCCCGAGGAAGTCAACACCAAGGCGGATGTCACCTTCGTGCCCGGCACCGGCATCACGGACAGCCACCTGACCGTGAGCGCGCGGATCCCGGGGATCACGGAAGACGAATTCCAGCGCCTCGCTCAGGAAGCCAAGGTGGGCTGCCCCGTCTCGGCCGCCCTCACCGGCATCAAGATCACCCTGGACGCGACCCTGGCCTCCTAGTACTTCACGCAGCAAACCGAAGGCCCCCGTTCCCTGCTGGTCAGGGAACGGGGGCCTTCGGCGTTAAGCCGCGGTGGACTAGATGCCGTGGCGGCGGGCCGGCAGCGGGGCGGGCCGGACCCGGCGGTAGCCCTCGCGCAGCGGCGGACGGTCCGTGGGCAGTTCCTGGATCATTTCCTTCAATGCCCCGATTCCGTATTCCAGCTGCGGATCGGTGCCGGCGGCGTAGGCGTGCGGCGGGAAGGTCACCTCGATATCCGGGGTGACGCCGAAGTTCTCCACGCCCCAGCCCACGCCACCGGCGAACCAGGTGGCGTAGCGCGGCTGGGTGACGCCTGTTCCGTCGGCCAGCGCGAAGCGGTTGTCGATCCCGACGACGCCGCCCCAGGTGCGGGTGCCGATGACGGGTCCGATCCCCCGCAGCTTGGAGACCTGCGTGATGATGTCGCCGTCGGAACCGGCGAACTCGTCCGTGAGGATGATGACCGGTCCGCGGGGAGCGTGGTGCGGGTACGTCCGCGGCTTTTCCCCGCGGGGCATGCTCCAGCCGGTGACCTTGCGTCCGATGAGTTCGGCCACGAGCTGGGAGGTGTGGCCGCCGCGGTTGCGGCGGACATCGACGATCAGACCGTCCAGGGCCGTTTCGGTGTCGAGGTCGCGGTGCAGCTGGGCCCAGCCATTGGCCATCATGTCCGGGATGTGGAGGTAGCCGAACGTCCCCTTGGAGGCTTCCCGGACGGTCCGCCGGTTGCCGGCGACCCATTCCTGGTAGCGCAGCCGTTCTTCGTCCTTGACCGGGACCACGGCCACGCGGCGCTGGGCGCCCGCGGCGGCGCCGTGGCCGGCGCCGTTGCGCAGGGTGAGCTCGACGGCGCGGCCGGCCGCGCCGACCAGCTGCATGGCCGGGGTCAGCGAGTCCGTGAGTTCGACGCCGTCGATGGCCAGCAGGACGTCGCCGGGCTTGGCGTCGGCGCCGGGACGGGTCAGCGGCGAGGTGGCCAGCGGGTCGGAGGATTCGCCCGCCAGGATGCGGGTGATTTCCCAGCCCTCGCCGGTGAACTCAAGGTCCGCGCCGAGCCGTCCCTGCGGGCTGCTGCCGTTCTCGGCAACGGCCATCGGCCGGACGTAGGCGTGGGAGGTGCCCAGTTCGCCGTGCAGCTCCCACAGCAGGTCCACGAGGTCATCGTGGGAGCCGAGGCGTTCCACCACCGGACGGTAGCGGGCGTGGACGGACTCCCAGTCCTGGCCGGCCATGTCCTCGGTCCAGAAGAAGTCGCGCTGGAGCCGCCATGCCTCGTCGAAGGCCTGGCCCCACACGCTGAGCGGGTCCATCTGCACCCGGATGCGGCCCAGGTCCACCTTGACGAGCTGGCCGGAGTCCTCGGCGGCCTTGGCGCCGGCGGGCGTAACCCGGATCTGCTTGTCCTGGATGAACACGACCTTTTCTCCGTCGCCGGAGACCCGGTAGCTGTCCAGTGCCTCCACCAGGGTGGAGGTGCGGCGCTTGGCGAGGTCGTAGCGGACCAGGCTCGGCGCGGCGCTCTTGTCCTCCAGGCTGGCCCTGCCTTCGCCGGTGGTGCCGGAGAGCTCACTGTCCAGCCAGAGCAGGGCCCCGGCCGTGGCAGTGAGTGACGAGTAGTTGCCTTGCGGCACGGGGACCCCGATGACGCGGTGGGCCAGGCCCTCGGCGTCGACCCGCACGGCAGGCACTGGCTTCGCGGCGGACGGTGCTGCGGGTGCGGCGCCGTCCGTTGGTGCGGCGCCGGCTGCGTCGGCGTCAGCGTCGAACTGGAGGTCGACGCTCGGGCCGAACGGGGACGGGGTGTCAGCGGCGAGGGCCACGAGGTACGGCTTGATCGGGCTCGGGAAGGACAGATCGAAGGAGTGGCCGTCGTAGACCGGATCGAAACTGCGGTTGGAGAGGAAGGCGAGGTACTTGCCGTCCGGGGTGAACGACGGCGACTCGTCGCAGAACCGGCCGTCGGTGACATCAATGATCGCCGCGCCCGTGCCGCCGTCGACCTTAGTGATCCGGAGCCGGCTGCGGGAGCCGAAGGACGTGACCGGTTCGGACCAGCCGAGCCAGGCGGAATCCGGAGACCAGCTGAATCCTTCAATGCTGCCTTCGCCGATGCTGCTCAGCAGGGACATCGTGCCCGCGCGCGTGTCCGCAAGGAAGATGTCGCCGAAGGAGGTTCCGACGGCGAGCCAGCGGCCGTCGGGGCTGGCCTCGATGGCGCTGGCCCGGCTCGGCTTGGGGAAGTCGATCCGCGTGACCCCAGATTCAGGCAACACCTTGACGGCGGTGGCCGTGCCCGCCGTGCCGCTGTGGTGGCCGGCGCCGGAAGCGCCGGTGCTGGATCCCTCAGCGCCAGATCCCTCAGTGCCGATCCCTCAGTGCCCGCTGCGGCGGTGACCGGGCTGGACACCGAGCTGCTTGCCGCGACGGGGTTTGATCCTGAGCCGGTCAGCGCGGCGGCGGACACCGGCTTCGGAAGTGGCGTCCCGGCGCTGGTGTCTTCGGACTGCACCGGGGACTGGACAGGGAGCTGCGGCGCCTTCGGGGCTGCCCCGGACGCGCCGGCCAGCGGGGCGGCAATGGCTTTCAAGTACAGGGCCTCGACGCCGGCGTGGTCGGCGACATAGGCGATCCGGCCCTCACCGAACGGCCGGGGCAGCCGGGCCCGGACGCCCGGGGTGGCTTCGAGGACGCGCGAGGGGCCGTCCTCGTGCCGCAGCCAGTGGACAGTGCCGTGGGATTCGACGGCGCTGGACGCGCCGGTGCGGTCCGGAACGACGTCACCGAGGTGCCGTGAGGGCTTCAGCGGGGCGGGACGGCGCGCCTGCGAGGCCGAGCCCAGCGAAATGTCGAGCTTGACCGCTTCCGCGTCGAGGCTGGGCAGCAGCCAGAGTTCGCCCGCCGATTCGAAGATGACGCGTTCCCCGTCGGTGGCCGCGTGCCGCACGTAGAAGTCCTCGTGGTCCGTGTGGCGCCGCACGTCGCTGCCGTTGGGCAGCACGGAGTAGAGGTTTCCGTAGCCCTCGTGGTCGGACAGGAACGCGATCCGTCCCTTGACCCACAGGGGGTCCGTGAGGTTGCCGTCCAGCCCGGGGGCGAGCCGCTCGAATTCACCGTTTCCGTCGGTGTCGATCCACAGCTTGCCCGCTGCACCGCCGCGGTAGCGCTTCCACCAGGCGGGCTCACGCGAGAGCACACTGGCGAGCACCACGGGACGTTCGTCGCCGACGACGGGGCCGAAGGCCACCGATTCGACCGGGCCGAACGGGAGTTCCTGCGCCCAGCCGCCGGTGACGGGAAGGCTGTAGGCGTGGGTGTGGCGGCTGTCCGACTGACGGAACGCGCTCGTGACCAGGACGTCGCCGTCGGGGGTGAAGCCCTTGACCCGGGTGGAAGTGTGGCCGAAGTAGCTCAGCTGGCGGTAGCCGCCGCCGTCGACGTCGGCTGTGACGACTTCCGGGGCGGTCCCCTGCACAACGGTCCACACCAGGCGCTTGCCGTCGGGGGTGAAGCGGGGGTTGCGGGCCGGCAATTGCAGGGAGGAGACGCGCCAGGCACGGCCCCCGCCCACGGGTGCAATCCAGACGTCGTCCTCGGCCACGAAGGTGACCAAATCGCCGTGGACATGCGGGAAACGGAAGTAACTCGAGGGGGTCATCGTTCGATCATAGCCACAACGGCCCTTGCGGCCTGCGAAGGTTTCGCCGCCGTGCCGGGCGTGGTGAGATGGATCATGCGAATCCTTGTTGCCGGAGCCTCCGGGCTGATCGGAACCGCCCTTTCCAACGCACTGCGCGGCGAAGGACACGACGTCGTGGCCCTGGTGCGGCGTCCCCCCGCATCGCCAGCCGAGTTCCAGTGGGACCCGGCCGCCGGCCGGATCGACGACACCGCGCTGAAGGACGCGGACGCGGTGGTCAACCTCTCCGGCGCCGGAATCGGCGACCGGCCCTGGACCCGGGCCCGCATCGATGAACTCCGCAGCTCCCGGCTGGGGGCTACGCAGACCCTCACGGGCGCCATGGCGCGCCTGGACACGCCTCCGGCGGTCTTCCTGAGCCAGTCGGCGTCCGGCTACTACGGCAACGCCGGTGCGGTGGTGCTTCGAGAGAATGCGCCGGCCGGCTCCGGTACCCTGGCCCGGATCTGCGTCGACTGGGAGGCGGCAGCGCATGAGGCTCCCGCCGGCGTCCGCGTTGTCACGCCCCGCACCGGCGTCGTCCTGAGCCGCACCGGCGGCGCGCTGGGCCGGCTGATGCCGCTGCTGCGGCTCGGCGTGGGCGGCCCGCTCGGCAACGGCAGGCAGTACTGGCCGTGGGTCACCCTGCCGGACGTGGCCGGCGCCTTTTCTTTCCTGCTCGCGGCTCCGGTGTCCGGGCCGGTGAACGTCTGCGCCCCCGAAACCGCAGACGTGAACTCCCTGATCGCCCGGCTGGCCGGGGCGCTGCACCGGCCAGCGTTGCTGCGGGTTCCCGCCCCGGTGCTGCGGCTGGTGATGGGCCAACTCGCCGACGAGCTGATCCTCGCGAGCCAGCGGCTGGAGCCGGCGGTCCTGGCCGACAACGGCTTTCAATGGCAGCACCCGTCACTCGCCGAGGCCGCGGCGTGGGTGGCGGACCGGGGCTAACCGGAAGGGTCCCGCTGCCCGGTCCTGCCGACGGGACAAACCTAGCCACGCAGAGCGGCGTAGCGCTGGAGGAACAGGGCCAGGGACTCGGCCAGGGCCCTGATCTCGCCCGGATCGACGCTCTCGTTCGGTGCATGGATCAGTGCGAGCGGTTCCTCGACGCCCAACAGGATGATCTCCGCGTCCGGGTAGGTGTCGGCGAACACGTTACAGAGGGGAATCGATCCCCCTTGCCCCAGGGTTGTCATCGGCCGTCCGTAGGCCTCGGACATCGCGGCACTCATGGCCTCAAAGGCCGGCCCGCCAACTGCCGCCTGGAAGGGTGACCCGATGGCCTCCAGGTCGACGGCGACGTGGACACCCCAGGGTGCGGCAGCGCGTGAGGTGGTCGACCAACGCCGAGTGGGCGTCGTCGGCCGCCATGCCTGGCGGGACGCGCAGGTTAAGCCGAGCGGACGCGCGCGGCGAGATCGCCGCCGTCGACCCCGTCACCGGCGGGCAGTCAATGCCGAGCACGGTGACGGCCGGTCGCGCCCAGAGCATGTCAGACACGCTACCGTCGCCCAACAATGAGACGCCCTCGAGCACGCCTGAGTCGGACCGGAACTGTTCGGGCGGATAGGGCGCCCCGGCCCAAGTCTGGGTGTTGTCCAATCCGGTGACAGTGGTGTTGCCTTGCTTGTCCCGCAGTGATGCCAGCATCGCGATCAACGCGGCGAGCGCGTCGGGGGCTGCACCGCCGAACATGCCGGAGTGGAGTTCGGATGCCATCGCCTCCACGCTCACCACGACATTGACCATCCCGCGCAGGGTCACGGTCGCCGCGGGGTGTCCCACTGCGGCGTTGCCGGTGTCGCAGACGAGGATGGTGTCGGCACTGAGCAGCCCGGGGTGGCTCGCCACGAATGCCTCGAGGCCGCCTGTACCCTGCTCCTCCGAGCCTTCGACCACCAGCTTCAGGTTCACCGGCACGTCGTTGCCGAGCGCTCTCAATGCGAGCAGATGGGCGAGGATGTTGCCCTTGCAGTCGGCGGCGCCGCGTCCGTACCAGCGGCCGTCCACCTCGGTGAGTTCGAAGGGCGGCGTGCGCCATGCGGCATCATCGAGCGGCGGCTGCACGTCGTAGTGCGCGTAGAGGAGCACGGTCGGCGCATCGGGATCGGGTCCCGGCCTCGAGCCGACCACCGCGTCGGAGCCGTCCGGCGTCCGCTCGAGATGGGCATCGGAAAATCCGAGCTCAGCGAATTTGTCGAGCACCCACTGCGCCGCCCTGGCGCACTCCTCGGGGGGAAACTGCCGCGGGTCCGCCACAGACCGGATGGCCACGAACTCGGCCAGCTCCTCCCGTGCCGGACGCATCAGATCGGCGATGCGGGCGCGCAGGTCCACGGCTCACGCACCACCCGTGTGGTACGTCTTGAGGTCGTCAATGAACTGCTGGAACTCAGCCAGCTCGTCCGGGCAGTAGACCTTGATAATCGCGACCTCACCGATGGCGATGCGGGCGTTCGCGATCACCGGCCTGTATCCGGGCCCGGCTGCCCCGTTCGTCAGCTGGCTCAGGAAGGTGGCCCGGCTCAGGGCGTCGTTCGGGTTCGCGCACACGGCGCCGCCGTCGTCGCCAAGCACCCGGGCTATCTGCTCGCGCGAGGGTGCCGTCCCCCCGGCCGATTCGATCGTCGCGATCAGCTGGTCGGCCTTCGCCAGGGACTGTTGCGTCTCCCTCGCCTGCCTGAACGTCAGCAGTGCGACAACGGCGAACACCACGAGCAAGATCATGGAAACGATGTACAGGACCGAGCGGCTTCGCTTGGTTGAGGACTCAGTCTGCGTGCTCATGACTTCGGTACCTCCGTCTGCGTTCCTTGGTCGGGCAGCTTCCAGGAGGGCTTGCGGAACCTGTAGAACAGGAACGGCACGAGCAGTCCGAGGCCCAGTGCGCCGCCGCCGACGATCAGGAAATAGACGAGCGGATCGCCGTTGCCGAACTGCGACGGCGGGACGAACCCGATAAGAAGGGCGGCCAGGGAGGCTGCGAATCCGACGCCGCATAGCGCGATCAGCATCGGCGCCCGGTAGCCACGCGGGTGGTCCGGGTCGTTGCGGCGGAGCCGGACCGCGGCCACGAACATCAGCAGGTACATGATCAGGTAGACCTGCGTGGTGATCACCGAGAAAATCCAGTACGCGCTGGAGACATCCGGGATGAGCGCGTAGCCGAGTGCGATCACGGTGGTGACGAGTCCCTGGACGACCAGGAGATTCTGCTGGATGCCGTTCTTGTTCAGCTTTTGCAGGAACGGCGGGAGGTAGCCTTCCTCACGTGAGATCAGCAGCAGGCCCTTGGACGGACCGGCCAGCCACGTCAGCATGCCGCCGAGGGCGGCAGCGACCAGCATGATGCCGAGGATCGGCGTGAGGCCTTGCATGTTGAAGGACGCCAGCACTGCGTCGAAGGCCTGCATGACACCCGCTGTGAGGGAGAGCTCGTCGGCCGGGACGATCCAGCTGATCGCCAGCGCCGGCAGGATGAAGATCAGCAGTACGAGTCCCATGGCCAGGAACATCGACTTCGGGTACTCCTTGGACGGGTTCTTCAGGGAGGACACGTGCACCGCGTTCATCTCCATGCCGCTGTAGGACAGGAAGTTGTTCACGATCAGCACCAGGCTGGCCAGCCCGGCCCACTCGGGGAAGAAGTTCGCCGCGGTCATCGGAGCGGCGGACGGATTGCCCTGGCCGAGGAAGACGATACCCAGGATGACGAGCAGGGCGCCCGGGATCAGGGTGCCGATGATCAGGCCACCGCTGGCCAGGCCTGCCACACCCTTCGTGCCGCGGGATGAGACATACACGCCGGCCCAATAGAACACTACGATCACCAACGCGGTCCACACACCACTACTGGCCAGTGCCGGGTTGAAGACGTAGGCGAGCGTGCTCGCGACGAAGCCCAAGAGGGTCGGATAATAGAAAATCGTCATCGCGAACTGGCACCACACCGCCAGGAAGCCCATTGGTTTGGAGATTCCGGACGATACCCAGTTGTAGATGCCACCCTTCCATCCGGACGCCAGTTCAGCGGACACGAGGGAGGTGGGCAGCAGGAAGACGATCGCGGGAACCACGTAGAGGAAGACTGAAGCGAGGCCGTAGACGGCCATGGTCGGGGCCGCGCGGAGACTGGCCACCGAACTGGTGGTCATCAGTGCCAGGGCCACCCAGGAGATCCACACGGCCGGGGGCGCTTTCGGCCGCGTCAGTGCCTGTTCGCTCACGGGCGCCACATCCCGGGGTGCCCCGTGGTCTGTGCCACGGGCCAGGCGGAGCTAGACCGCCTGGGGCGAGTAGTCGACGGTTTGAACATGCCACTGCCCCCTTATCACACAATGTGCTCGGTGCCTACAGAATGGACCTTGGAATTCGCTGGGACTAGTCCCCATCTCCTCTTTACGGGAGGTCGCCGGGGTGCTATTTTGCGCGGCTTCGGGTGCGCTTCCAGAGCAGATCGGTGATCAGTGCCAGGGCCAGGATGACCACCAGCGCGGCCGCGGTGGCGGGTTCATTGACGAGCGTCGTGGTGCAGAACACCACGAACGTCCCCAAGGTCGCGATCAGGGCAATGATGAGAATGAAAAGCAGGGCACCGGTCTCCCGGTACACCTTGAAATGGGCCAGGGTGACGGCGGAGAAAATGAGCAGCGCTACCGCACTTCCGAGGGACGCAATGCTGTTCAGATTGAACAGCAGCACCATTACTGCCGCGAGGCCGGCCATGACCAGAAGTCCGACCGGTACTTGCCGGCGGCCCACGGACCGGCCGAAAACGGGCGGGAACTGGCCCACCGAGGCCAGGTGCCGGGTCATCCCAACAGAGGGGTAGAGGCTGGCGTTCACTGCCCCGGAAGTAGAGAGCAGTGCGGTGATCACCATCAGCACGTAGCCGAACTGGCCCAGTGTGGGTTTGGCGGCTTCGGCCAGCGCTGTGGCGCCGTAGGCGACGACCTGGTCGGCGGTCAGGGTCCCGAAGACGCCGAGGGAGACCGCGACGTACACCGTGGTGGCGATCGCCAGTGCCAGGTACATGGCGCGGGGCAGTTGACGGGACGGGTCAGGCAGATCCTTCGCGGTGAAGGTGATGACGCCGAACCCGAGGAAGGCGAAGAACGTCAACGCCACGCTCGCGATGATCTCTCGAACGCCGGGGTAGCCGGCCGGGTCCAGGAGCGCCGGGTTCCAGTTCATGATCGTGACGATCGCGAACAGGGACAGGATGGCGAGCACCACCTTCACGATCAGGGACTGGACTTTTGCCACCGCCGTGGAGCCGACAGCGTTCAGGAAGGTCATGACCGCGATGAGCGCGACGGCGAACACCTTGGCCCAGCCTGGGTCGCGACCGGTCAGGACTGCGCTGGCATACCCGCCAAAGGACGACGCCACCATTGCCCCGACGATCGCCCCAGTCACATAAAACAGCCAGGAAACGATCCCGGTGACGTGCCCCTCTCCGAACCCGCGGGCCAGGTAAGCGAGCATCCCCCCGCCCGATGGGTATGTGGCGCCGAGCTTCGCGAACGAGTAGCCCTGAAGACCGGCGATGGCGCCGGCTATCAGGAAGGACACCCACACTGCCGAGCCGGCGACGGCGCCAGCCGCTCCCAACAGGGCGAAGATGCCCGCGCCCACCATCGAGCCCACCCCGATGAACGCCGCTTGCATGACGGTCATCTGCTTCTTCGGAACCGTGGTCGACATGGCGCACCTCTCCGTCGTCGGGCCAAAGCAAGCGGCCTCGCACGGAGGGTACCACCGCGCCCCGGACCGCGGAACCCTAGCCTGCTTCACGTCCAGGCGGAAGAACATCCTGGATCCGCCAGCGCCCGTCGACGGACACCAGGACAAGCTGAAGCTGCTGTGCGGCAGCGGCGGGAACCCCTCCCACTACGTTCCCGCCTCCGTCGAGCTCCTGGTACGCGGAGGACGCCGCGGTGATGGCCACCACGGCCCGGGCGGGGCTGCTGTCCGCGGTGGTTTCGATCCGGGTCAACGACGTCGAGAATCCGGCCAGGACATGGCCGGACCCGCTGAGCTGAGTTCTGATCCGCAAGTCGGCAGCGGCGGCGGCCGACTCCGGGGCGTTGACGGCGTCGAGCAGGCTGAAGTCCCCGGAGCTGAATGCCAGTGAGCGGAGCGCGGCAAGTCCCCGGACCGCCTGTTCCGGGTCGGCAGATTCGAGGAGGTCCCGGAGCTCGCGCGGGACGGCAGAGGCTGCCGGCGCTGGAGTCCTGGCGGTCCCCTCGCCGCGCGAAGGACCCCCTGCACCGGAAGCGTCGCTGCCGTCGGCACCGCCTGTTCCTGCGGCGGACGCGTGAAAGGCAGCGAACAGCTCCGGGATGCTTCCTCCCCCAAGCAGCCAGGCCCCGCCGAGACCCGCGAGCAAAGTCACCGTTACTGCCGCGCCGGCCCAGACTTTCCGGCGACCCCGACGGCGACCCGCGGCCAGGGTGCCTCGCCGGACAGCCTTGCCGGGTCTCCTGCCGGGTGCCGTGCCGGATGCTTGACGGGGTCTCCCGCCGGCCGTCGTTCCCGACGTCCCGCCGTGTCCCGTTCCCGACGACGCGCCGGCTGTGTGCACGGCGTCCTGCCGTGTCCAGTTCCCGGCGACGTGCACGCCATCCTCCGCGCCGACGTGCCGGCTGTCGACGTCTCGATCCGGGCGGGAGCCGGCCTGCGCCGCCGGTGCCTCGCTGGCGCGCGCCGCGGCAGGCGGCGCCTGCCGCGCGGCCGGCGTCGCGGCCGGGGACGGCCTGGCATGCGCTCCCGGGAGCGTCTGCGGTTGAAGCCGGGGGCCTGGCAGCATCACTCTGTCAGGGCCGCGCGGCTCCCGCCGGGCCGGCGGTGCCACCGGCGGAACCACCTGCGAAGCCGTTCGGCCCGGCGCTCCCGGGCGTTGCGGGGCACGGCGCGGCGGGTCAGCAAGTCCGGAACTACCGTCGGATGGGCAGTGACAGAGAGGTCCACGGGTTCCGCCGCAGCGCTGCGATAGACCGCGGCGGCCAGCTCCGCGGCCGAGGGCCGCTGCCGCCGGTCCTCGTCGAGTCCGGCCTCCAGCGCGGCGGCCAGCGCCGCCGGCACGTCGGGGACGAGCAGCGGCAGCGGCGGCCGCCGGGCGCCCGGGCCCGGCGGCCGGCCCGTCAGGCAATACCAGCCGAGTGCCGCCAGCGAATAGACGTCGCGCTCCGGTTGGAGGCCCGCCCGGACGGCATCCACCGGGGCCGGATCGGAAAAGCCCTCGGTCCCGGCGACGCTGGCTGATCCGACGTCGGCCACCATCCGGGCCACCCCCACATCGGCGAGCAGCGGCTTCCCGTGCGCCGTGAACAACACGTTGCCCGGAGAAACATCGCCGTGGGTGAAGCCCTGCGAGTGCAGGTACTCAAGAGCCTGCGCGATCGGAGTCAGGACCGTCACCGTTTCGCCCGCACCAAGCCGGCCGCGGCCCGCCACGAGCTCAGCGACTGATCCCCCGGGCGCATAGTCCAGCACCAGCCCCAGGGCGTCCCTTGACTCCGGCCCTGACCACGGACCGCGAAGGCGCAGCACGGTGTGGACCCTCAGCAGGTGATCGTGGTCCAGCGCCGACAGGATACGAACCTCCCGCCGCAATGCCTCTTCGGCTTCCTGGGCCCGGGTCCCGCCGGCGTCGTCCGTTGCGTCACCGCCGGCGTCGAAGCACTTGAGCGCGAATTCGCGGCCCGTCGACCGTTCGGTCACCAGCCACACGGCGGCTGTGCCCCCGCGCCCCAGCAGGCGTCCGACGTCGTAACCGGGAACCTCCGGGGCGGCACTGCCTGAGTCACGGATAACATCCATACCCAAGAGATAGCCGATCGCGCGGAATCGTGCAGAAGTTATCCACAGGCCGCCCGCCGCGACGCACACCGGACCACCGGTCCCCCCGGGGGGTCAGGGCTCCGCGATTTGTGGTTCGGACTGTACGGGACCGTCAACAACCTTGCAGGGCTGTGTGCTTAAGCACACCGACGGGAACGACGCCGGGCGGGGTCTAAGCTTGATGCCATGACTCTTGAGTTCAAACAGCTGGGTCTCGCCCCGGACTTCATCGACTACACGCGCGGCTGGGACCTCCAGCGCGAACTGCACGAAAAAGTCCTCGCAGGCACCGCGCCCAGCACTGTACTGCTGCTCGAACACTCCGCCGTCTATACCGCCGGCAAGCGCACCGAAGACCACGAACGGCCCTTTGACGGAACCCCCGTTGTCGCGGTGGACCGCGGAGGCAAGCTCACGTGGCACGGCCCCGGCCAGCTGGTGGGCTACCCGATCATCAAGCTGAAGAACAAGGCCGGCATCCGCGACTACGTGGAACGCCTGGAAGCCGTGATCATTGCTGTCCTGGCGGACTACGGCATCGACGCCACCCGCATCAAGGGCCGCGCCGGCGTCTGGATCGAGCAGGACGAGAAGGGCCCGGACCGCAAGATCGCAGCCATCGGCATCCGCGTCCACGAGGGCGTCACCATGCACGGCTTCGCGATCAACTGCAACAACGATCTCGCTCCCTACGCCCAGATCATCGCCTGCGGTATCACTGACGCCGGAGTCACCACGATCGCCCAGGAACTCGGCAGGGACGTCACCCCGGCAGACCTCGTGTCGCGGATCACCGAAGAACTGCGCAACAATGAAGAAGCCCTAGTTGCAACCCCAGAAGGAGCTCTACTGTGACACTGGCACCAGAAGGCCGGAAGATGCTGCGCATTGAGCAGCGAAACGCGGCCACACCGGTGGAACGTAAGCCGGAATGGATCAAGGCCAAGGTCCAGATGGGCCCGGAGTTCGTCCAGCTCAAGAACCTCGTCAAGAAGGAAGGCCTCCACACGGTGTGTGAAGAGGCCGGCTGCCCCAACATCTTCGAATGCTGGGAAGACAAGGAAGCCACCTTCCTGATCGGCGGCTCCGAATGCACCCGGCGCTGCGACTTCTGCCAGATCGACACCGGCAAGCCCTCGCCCGTGGACATGTTCGAGCCCACCAAGGTGGCCCGCTCGGTCCAGGCCATGGCCCTGCGCTACGCCACCGTGACCGGGGTGGCCCGCGACGACCTCGCCGACGAGGGCGTCTGGCTCTACGCCGAGACGGTCCGCAAGATCCACGAACTGAACCCGGGCACCGGCGTCGAACTGCTGATCCCCGACTTCTCCGGCAAGCCCGAGCACATCGAGGCGATCTGCGACTCCAGGCCCGAGGTCTTCGCCCACAACGTCGAAACCGTGCCCCGGATCTTCAAGCGGATCCGCCCGGCCTTCCGCTACGAACGCTCCCTGGACGTCATCAGCCAGGGCCGCAAGCTCGGCATGGTCACCAAGTCCAACCTGATCCTGGGCATGGGCGAGACCCGCGAGGAAATCTCCGAGGCCCTCCGGGACCTGCACGAGGCCGGCTGCGACCTGATCACCATCACCCAGTACCTCCGCCCCTCCGAGCGCCACCTCCCGGTGGACCGCTGGGTCAAGCCGCAGGAATTCGTGGACCTGCAGCAGGAAGCGGACGAAATCGGCTTCCTGGGCGTCATGTCCGGACCCCTGGTGCGATCCTCCTACCGCGCCGGCCGGCTCTGGGCCACCGCGATGCGCAAGAAAGGCTGGGAAATCCCGGCCGAGCTCGCCCACATCGAAAGCTCGGGCAGCACCCGCCAGGAAGCCAGCTCCCTCCTCGCCGCGCACTCCTGAACCCTGCGGTAACACCCTTCCACCTAGGGGCCGGCACCGGATGATTCCGGCGTCCGGCCCTTAGCCGTAAATCACGTAGAATTAAGGAACTATGGCGAATTCCCCTGATTCCAGCAGCTCCAGCCCGGCTTCCGATGCTCCGAAGCGCGGTCTTTTCTCCCGTAAGCCCAAGGAAGCAAAGGCCAAGAAGCCGAGCCGGCTGAAGCAGATCGGCGAGGTCTTCCAGATGACCCGCCGCCACGACCCCATGGTTCCGTGGCTCATGTTGCTGGCGTTCCTGGGCGTTGTCGCCGTCAGCTTCCTGGTCGGCTTCCTGCTGGATAACTGGATCACCGGCCTCATCATCGGCATCCCGCTGGGCGTTCTGGCGGCAACCCTGATCCTGTCCCGCCGCGCCGAGCGCGCCGCGTTCGCGCAGATCGAGGACCAGCCGGGCGCCTCAGGTGCCGCACTGGGCACGCTGAAGCGCGGCTGGATCACCGAGGACCAGCCGGTCGCCGTCAACCCCCGCACCCAGGACGCCGTGTTCCGCGCCATCGGCCGTCCCGGCGTCGTGCTTGTCAGCGAAGGCCCCAGCAACCGGGTCAAGCCGCTGGTTGACGCCGAACGCAAGCGGCTGGCACGTATCCTCCCCAACGTCACCATCCACGTGATCGAGAGCGGCCGCGGCGAGGGCCAGGTGCCGCTCAGCCAGATCGCCAAGAAGATGAACAAGCTCAAGGGCGAACTGACCAAGACCGAGGTCAGCGCCGTGTCCAAGCGCATTTCCTCGCTCGGCGGCCGCCTGCCCATCCCGAAGGGCATCGACCCCTACAAGGCCCGCCCGACCCGCGGACGCTAGGCCCTGCCGGCAGCACCGCCCCCACGCATTACAGAATCGCCCGCATTACAGAATCGCCCCGGTTCACGGCCACGTCAGGCCGCCAGCCGGGGCGTTTCTATTACCGCTCGATTAACGCCCGACGTCGGCCCGCACGGACGCGAGGACCACGGACGCCAGGACCGAGGCGGCAAGGAACCAGGAGACCCGCATGAAATTTCCCTCGACCGCCACGATGATCCGAGTCTTCCGGGCCCTGGCGATCGCCGAAGCGTTCAGCTGGGCCGCGCTGCTGTTCGGCATGGTGCTCAAATGGGTCACCCGGACAACGGAACTCGGCGTGGAGATTGCCGGTCCGATCCACGGGGCGTTCTTCATCGGCTACGCGATCGCGGCGCTGAGCCTCTGGGCGATGCTGCGCTGGCCGTTCCGGGTTGCCTTGCTCTCAGGGCTCTCCGCCGTCTTCCCCTTCGCGACGGTCTGGTTTGAGCGCTGGGCCGGGCGCCGCGGATACCTGGCGGTGCAGGCCGGAGAGGCTGCGCCGACGCCGACCCAGGAGACAGCGGGGGTCTAGTTCCGCCCGGGACCTCGGGTTCCGTGCGCCCTGGCAACATCGCTGCGCCCATCTGACGCATATGGCCGCTATGCGGGGAGGTTTACCGGCCATTCGTGGCAAACGGACGAGGGACCGCCGCGCCCTGGCACCCTCGCGGCGCCCATCTGACGCAATGCCGCTATGCGGGAGGTTACCGGCCATTCGTGGCGAACCGCCGCCAAACGTGGAGGTCGACCGGCCATTCGTGGCAAACGGACGAGGGACCGCCGCGCCCTGGCAACATCGCTGCGCCCATCTGACGCATATGGCCGCTATGCGGGGAGGTTTACCGGCCATTCGTGGCAAACGGACGAGGGACCGCCGCGCCCTGGCAACATCGCTGCGCCCATCTGACGCATATGGCCGCTATGCGGGGAGGTTTCGAACCGGCCAGTTCGTGGCAAACGGACGAGGGACCGCCGCGCCCTGGCAACATCGCTGCGCCCATCTGACGCATATGGCCGCTATGCGGGGAGGTTTACCGGCCATTCGTGGCGAACCGCCGCCAAACGTGGAGGTCGACCGGCCATTCGTGGCAAACGGACGAGGGACCGCCGCGCCCTGACAGCCTGGCACCGCCGTCGGACAAGGGCAGGAGTTACATCCGGACGAGCACGGTGTTCATGGCCTTGTCGTGAAGGCCGCGCTGGTCCGGGTCGAAGACGACCGCGGGGATAACGAGGCAGAGGAGCAAGGTCCGCACCAAGGCAGCGAGCGGGCCAGCCGGGCCTCCGCCCAGCCGGACCACGTGGATGCCTACGATCCGGTGGCCGATGCTGTAGCCGAGGGTGCCGATCAGCAGGATCTGCTCGATGGCAAATACGGCAAGCGTGGCCCACGAATCGCCGGCGAAGGCGAAGTTGCTGATCAACAGTGCGATCGCCCAGTCGATGCAGATCGCCAGGATGCGGCGTCCGGCGCGGGCGATCGATCCGGGTCCGGCTTCCGGCAGCCCAAGCCGCTCCCCCGGGTACCTGGAGATGCCGGATGTGTCCGGCCCGGTGAGCCATGAACCGATGTCTTTGCGATCTACCACCCTCTAAGCTTATCGGCTCATGCCCGTCCACAGTGTGGGCGGTCCTGTGTCACACTGTGGAACCGGATAGGTCACACTGTGGACTGCGACTAGCGTTTACGTGTCAGGGCATTCTGTAACCTCCCCGAAACAATGCGGACACTGCGAGGAAATCCCTTGTCCTTAGGGTGGTAACAGTTGCTAGCGGCTCAGGAGCGGGGATGCTTTTTGCCTTCCCGCTGTTGGACTGCCCTGGACCAATGTGCCTGACGGCCAGATCTTTCATATGCGTAAGGAGCATAATGTTCAAGACTGCGGACGAAGTCCTCAAGTTCATCAAGGACGAAGACATCAAATTCGTCGATATCCGCTTCACCGATCTTCCTGGCGTTCAGCAGCACTTCAACGTGCCGGCCAAGAGCGTTGACGCCGACTTCTTCGTCAATGGCCAGCTCTTCGACGGATCTTCGATCCGCGGCTTCCAGGGCATCGCCGAGTCTGACATGCAGCTCATCCCGGACGTGACCACGGCCTTCATCGACACGTTCCGCATGGAGAAGACCCTCGCGCTGAACTTCTCGATCGTGAACCCCCGCACCGGCGATCCCTACCACCGCGACCCCCGCGGCGTAGCCGAGAAGGCCGAAGCCTACCTCGCCTCCACCGGCATCGCGGACACCGCGTTCTTCGCCCCCGAGGCCGAGTTCTTCGTCTTCGACAACGTCCAGTACCAGTCCTCCCCGCAGGGCAGCTTCTACAAGATCGACTCCGAAGAAGCGCACTGGAACACCGGCCGCGAGGAAGAGGGTGGAAACCTCGGCTACAAGACCCCCGTCAAGGGCGGCTACTTCCCCGTTTCCCCCACCGACAAGCAGGCCGACCTGCGCGACGCCATGTGTGTCGCCCTGGACGAGGCCGGCCTCGAGGTCGAGCGCAGCCACCACGAAGTCGGCTCCGCCGGCCAGGCTGAAATCAACTACAAGTTCACCACCCTGACCCACGCGGCTGATGACCTGCAGAAGTTCAAGTACGTCATCAAGAACACCGCCGACGCCTGGGGCAAGTCCGTGACCTTCATGCCGAAGCCGGTCTTCGGTGACAACGGCTCGGGCATGCACTGCCACCAGTCGCTGTGGACCGGTGGCGAGCCGCTGTTCTACGACGAGAAGGGCTACGCCGGCCTGTCCGACACCGCCCGCTGGTACATCGGCGGCCTGCTGAAGCACTCCTCCGCCGTCCTGGCCTTCACCAACCCGACGGTGAACTCCTACCGCCGCCTGGTCAAGGGCTTCGAAGCTCCGGTCAACATGGTCTACTCGCAGGGCAACCGCTCCGCCGGTATCCGCATCCCGATCACGGGCTCCAACCCGAAGGCCAAGCGCATCGAGTTCCGCGCTCCGGACCCCTCCTCCAACCCGTACCTGGCGTTCGCTGCCCAGCTGATGGCCGGCATTGACGGCATCCGCAACCGGATCGAACCCCCGGCTCCGATCGACAAGGACCTCTACGAGCTCCCCGCCGAAGAAGCCAAGGACATCCCCAAGGCTCCGGGCACCCTCGAGGAGGCCCTGGAGGCACTGGCCGAGGACAACGAGTTCCTGCAGGCCGGCGGCGTCTTCACCCAGGACCTGATCGACACCTGGATCGAGTACAAGTACGAGAACGAGATCCGCCCGCTGTCGCTGCGCCCGAACCCCTACGAGTTCGAGCTCTACTACGGCGTCTAGTCAGTCCACGCGGCTAAGCACGGTTTAGTCCGGCCGGAACTCCGCAGGGATTCCGAAACAGGAAGGCCGGCCACGGATATCAATCCGTGGCCGGCCTTTTCGCTGCCCTGCAGCGGTCGCCGCGCTCCCGTCGCGACGATCCGACGGCCCTCAGGCACGCCTCAGCGCTTTCCGTACTTCTTGTGCACCGCCTGCTTGCTGACGCCGAGGCACACCGCGATTGCCTCCCACGAGAGTCCGGCCTGCCGGGCACGCAGCACGACCTCGGTCTCCGTGCGCGCCAGTTCCTTGTGGAGCTCCGCCACGGCGTAGAGCGCCTCGGCCGGGCCCTTGCCGTCCATTGAGCCAATCAGTGTTTTCATTCCACACCTCCTGGCGTCAACCATAGTTGACGGCAGGCGTGGGCGTCAACGAAAATTGACGCCCTCCGGCCATGTACCCGTAGCTGCTCAGAATTCGCGGGAACTCCCGGAATCAGAACGCCCGGTACATGATGCGCTGCGGGCCGGCGTCGCCGGCTTCGTAGCGCCCGCGGTCTTCGAATCCGGCCTTGCGATAAGCGGCCAGCCCGCCGGGGTTCAGTTCGTTGACGGAGAGTACGACGCCGGCCTGGCCGCTGCCGAAGCCCGCCGTCAGTTTGGCTGCCTCCCGCACTGCGGCGTCCGCGGCGAGGGTGCCCAGGCCCTTGCCCTGCTGCCGCCGGTCGATCAGGAAGCCCCGCAGGAGCCAGGCGGAGTCGTCGTCGGGCCAGCCGGCCAGGGTGGCCGCCCCGGACTGGAGCGTCAGGACCCCCACCGCGGTGCCGTTGGAGTCCACGGCAAACGGGTACCGGGAGTCTTCTTCAAGCGCGATGAGCATCATCCGCAGCGGCTCGCCAACGAACTTCTGCTGCCCCGCGCCGAGCTCCAGCAGCGCGATCTCCCCCAGTTTGATGGCCCGGGCGTCGTCGTCGAGGTTCTTCATGCGGCAGCAGCCATACATGTCCAGACATGTAGACAGCGTACCCGCGCCGGCGGCGCCTGCCGCCGTGAGGAACCGGGGCTAGAGCGCCGCGTCCTTGGGCGGGCCTGCCGGATCCATCCAGAAGACTTCCCAGAGGTGCCCGTCCGGGTCCTGGAAGCTGTGCGTGTACATGAAGCCGTAGTCCTGGGCTTCCTCCGATGCCCTGCCCCCGGAGGTCAGCGCCGTACGGATGGCCTCGTCCACGGCCTCGCGGCTCTCGAGCGAGAAGGACATGATGACCTCCGCGCTGTCCGCCGTCGGGGCAACAGACTTGGAGGTGAAGGTCTTGAAGTAGGACTCGACGAGCAGCATCACGTACGCACCGTCGTTGACGATCATGCAGGTCGCATTCTCATCGGTGAAGTCCGGGTTGAAGGAGAATCCCAGCGCTGTGAAGAACTCAACGGTCTTATCGAGATTCCGGACGGGGAGGTTCACAAACAGTTGCCTGGCCATCCGCCCAAGGTAGCACCGGTCAGCGACATGTGTCAGTACGGAGTGTGTCAGTAGCCGCCCGGCGGCCAGGCGGCGTCACTGGCCGTAGAAGACCCGCTCGAAAACGGCCCGGGCGCGCCGGCTCAGCCGCAGGTAGTCCTCTTCCAGCGCCGCGGCGTTTCCCTGCCCGTACCCGCACCAGCGGGCCACGGCTTCAAGGTCGCGGCGGGAGGAGGGCAGCAGGTCCGAGAGCCGGCCGGTCCAGATGACGTTGGCCGAGCGGATCCGGCTCGCCAGCCGCCAGGCCCGGAGCAGGATCACCGTGTCCCCGGCGTCAATCAGGTCCAGGGCCGCGGCCGCCTCGAGGGCCTCCACGGTGGACGTGGTCCGCAGCTCCGGGTGCTTGCCGGCGTGCCGGAGCTGCAGCAGCTGGGCCAGCCATTCGACGTCGCTCAGGCCGCCGCGGCCAAGTTTCAGGTGCCGGGCGGGATCGGCGCCGCGCGGCAGGCGCTCCGCCTCCACCCTGGCCTTGACCCGCCGGACCTCGCGCACGTCCTGGTCAGAGAGTGCCTCCGGGTACCGGATCGGATCGATCAGGGCCATGAAGTCCTCCGCCAGGGCGTCGTCGCCGGCCATCGGGCGCGCCCGCAGCAACGCCTGGGCCTCCCAGACGAGGGACCACCGGCGGTAGTACTCGGCGAAGGACTCCAGGGACCGCACCATGGGTCCGCTCTTGCCCTCGGGGCGCAGGTCCGCGTCCACCGACAGCACCCGTTCGGCCAGGATCGCCGGCTTGAGCGGCTGGGTCAGCAGGCTTGAGAGCTTGCCAACTATCTGCAGGGCCTGCGCCTGTGCTTCCTCTTCCGGCACGCCGGGGAGTCCGCGGTGGACGTACATGACGTCGGCGTCCGAGCCGTAGCCGATCTCCCGGCCGCCCTGCCGGCCCATCGCGACCACCAGCACGTGCGTCTTGAGCGGTTCCTCGGCGGTGATGATCGTCTCCGCCACGCGCAGCGCCCCCAGGACGGCTGCCCGGTCCGTATCGGCCAGGGCTTCCCCCACCTGGTCCTGGTCCAGCAGCCCGGCGCTGTCCGCAATGGCGATCCGGAGGATTTCCCGGCGCCGGATCAGGCGGATCAGCCGCATGGCGCTCTCGGGGTCCGCGTGCCGCGACATCTTCGACGTGATCTCGAGCCATTGGGATTCGAAGCTGAGCGGCACCAGTTCCTTGTCCGTGCCGAGCCACGCCACGGACTCGGGCGAAACCTCCAGCAGGTCCGCGATCAGCCGGGAGTTGGCGAGCACGTGGCAGAGCCGCTCGGCCGCCGCCGTCGAATCCCGGAGCATGCCCAGGTACCAGTGCGTCGTGCCGAGGGCCTCGCTGACGCGCCGGAAGGCGAGCAGCCCGGCGTCGGGGTCCACGCCGTCGGCGAGCCAGTCCAGCAGGATCGGCAGGAGCTGGCGCTGGAGGGCGGCGCGGCGGCTGACGCCGGCGGTGAGGGCCTCGATATGCCGCATGGCGCCGCGGGGATCCAGGTAGCCCAGGGCGGCGAGGCGGCCTTGCGCGGCTTCCGGAGTCAGGCGCGCCTCTTCGCTGCTCAGGGTGGCGACGGTGTTGAGCAGGGGGCGGTAGAAGATGCGTTCGTGGAGTTCGCGGACGGAGCGCTTGGTCTTGCGCCACGCGGCCACCAGGGCGTCCGGCTTGGGCCGCTCGGCGGAGAACGGGCCCAGGACGGCCTTGGCGAGGGAGCGCAACGACGCTTCGTTCACCGGCATGAGGTGTGTGCGGCGCAGCTGGAAGAGCTGGATCCGGTGCTCGAGCAGCCGCAGGTAGCGGTAGTCGCGGTCGAACTCCGCGGCGTCCGAACGGCCGATGTACCCGCCGGCCGACAGCGCGGCGATGGCCGAGGTGGTGTCCCGGCAGCGCAGCGATTCATCGGACTTGCCATGCACGAGCTGCAGCAGCTGGACGGTGAATTCGACGTCGCGCAGTCCCCCGCGGCCCAGTTTGATCTGCCTCTGCTCCTCATCGGCCGGAATGTGCTCGGTGACGCGGCGGCGCATGGCGCGGACGGATTCGACAAAACCTTCCCGGCCGGCCGAGGACCAGATCAACGGCGACACGGCGGCCTCGTAGCGCGCCCCCAGGGCGGTGTCGCCGGCGATGGTCCGGGCCTTCAGGAGGGCCTGGAATTCCCAGCTCTCGGCCCACCGCGCATAGTAGCTCTCGTGCGAGGCCAGGGTCCGGACCAGCGGCCCGGACTTGCCCTCGGGCCGGAGGTTCGCATCGACTTCCCACAGCCCCGGTTCGCGGCTCGTGGACATGATCGCCCGCGAGATCCCCGAGGCGAGGGCCGTGCCGATCGTGGTGGCCCGGACGTCCTCCAGCGTGCCGGAATCGATCACGTAGATGACGTCGACGTCGGAAATGTAGTTCAGTTCGCGGGCGCCGCATTTGCCCATGCCGATCACGGCGAGCCCGACGTCGGCAACCTCCGCGGCGTCGAACTTCTCTGCTGCCTCGGCCCGCGACACGGCGAGGGCCGCCTCGATGGCGGCGCCCGCCAGGTCCGCCAGTTCCGCGCCGGCGGCCGGCATGAAATCCAGCGGATCGGCGGCGCAAAGGTCCTTGATGGCGAGTTCCACGAGCCCGCGCCGATAGGCGGTCCGCAGGGCGGCGTAGGCCTGCTGCCCGCTCAGGCCAGCCACGGGCCGGGCAGACTTCGGATCGGCACGCACCGACTGCAGCAGCCGGGCCCGCAGGGCCACGGCGTCCGCGGCCAGCGGTTCCGGGCTGGCGTGGACGTCGAAGGCGTCGAGGTGTTCCGGGTGGCGGATGAGGAATTCACCCAGCGCCTCGGAGGCGCCCAGGACCCGGTACAGCGGCTCGCTGATTTCCGGGTCCGCGACGGCGAGCTTGCGCAGCTCCGGGTGCTTCTCGATGAGCCGGACCAGGGACTGCAGGGCCGTGTCCGGGTTCGCCGCCAACTGCAGCCCGGCAAAGAGGGCATCCTGATCGAGCCCCTCCAGTTCCCGGGCGGCCAGGAACCGTTCGCCTTTATCGAGATCACTGAAGCCGGCCGCAATCAGGCGTCGAGCCAGGCTCACCGGGGCCGCCTACAGAATGCCGAGGTTGCGCTGCAGCTCGTAAGGCGTCACCTGGAGGCGGTAGTCCTGCCATTCTGCACGCTTGTTGCGCAGGAAGTGCTCGAACACCTGCTCGCCGAGGATCTGCGGCATGAGTTCGGATTCCTCCATGGTGCGGATGGCGTCGTGCAGGCTCGCCGGCAGCGGGTCGTGTCCCATGGCGCGGCGTTCGGCCGAGCTCAGCGACCAGATGTCGTCCTCCGCCGCCGCGGGGAGCTGGTAGCCCTCTTCGATGCCCTTGAGGCCGGCGCCGAGCAGCACGGCGTAGGCCAGGTAGGGGTTGGCGGCGGAGTCGATGCCGCGGTATTCGATCCGCGCGGACTGGCCCTTGCCGGGCTTGTACAGCGGGACACGGACCAGCGCGGAGCGGTTGTTGTGGCCCCAGCTCAGGTAGCTCGGTGCCTCTCCCCCGCCCCAGAGCCGCTTGTACGAGTTCACGAACTGGTTGGTGACGGCCGTGAATTCCGGCGCGTGCTTGAGGATTCCGGCAATGAACTGGCGCGCGGTCTCGGAGAGCTGGAACTCTGAACCGGCCTCGTAGAAGGCGTTGGTGTCTCCTTCAAACAGCGAGAAGTGTGTGTGCATGCCGGATCCCGGGTGGGCCGTGAAGGGCTTGGGCATGAAGGTGGCGTAGGTGCCCTGCTGCAGCGCGACTTCTTTGATCACGGTCCGGAACGTCATGATGTTGTCCGCGGTCTGGAGTGCATCCGCGTAGCGCAGGTCGATCTCGTTCTGGCCCGGGCCGGCCTCGTGGTGGCTGAATTCCACGGAGATGCCCACCGATTCGAGCATGGTCACGGCGGTCCGGCGGAAGTCCTGGGCCACGCCGCCCGGGACGTGGTCAAAGTAGCCGCCCTCGTCGACGGGGATGGGCGAGCCGTCGGGGCCCGGCTCCTGGGACTTGAGCAGGTAGAACTCGATCTCGGGGTGGGTGTAGCAGGTGAAGCCCATGTCCGCGGCTTTGGCCAGGGTGCGCTTGAGGACGTTGCGCGGGTCCGCGGCGGAGGGTTCGCCGTCGGGCGTGAGGATGTCGCAGAACATCCGCGAGGTCGCTTCGGTCTCGCCGCGCCACGGCAGGATCTGGAAGGTGGCCGGGTCCGGCTGGGCGAGCATGTCCGATTCAAAGACGCGGGCCAGGCCCTCGATCGAGGACCCGTCGAATCCGAGTCCTTCTTCGAAGGCGCCCTCCACCTCGGCCGGGGCAAGGGCCACGGACTTGAGCGATCCCACGACGTCGGTGAACCACAGGCGCACAAACCGCACATCGCGCTCTTCGATCGTCCGCAGGACAAACTCTTGCTGGCGGTCCATACTGGCCTCTTTCCGGTTCTTCCATCCGTGCCCCAGGCCCGCCTATCATGGGCCCCGCGGCTGCTCACGGTTCACTTTACTAATCATTGGCACCGATTGCTGAAGCCGGACCTCCGCGTAACACACCGTTAACACAAAGTCGGACGATTTCGCGCTCTCTGGCGGCGTTGGGCGGCCACGGGAGCGGCGCGTGTGACGTGATTCACCGGCGTCGGCAGGTTTCCCGGTAGCTGTGGCGCCCCGTGTCGCATTACGCTCGTGGCATGGCCACCACCAACAGCTCTGATTCCAGCACGCCCGCCGAACTTGCGGCCCCCTACGGCAGCGGCCCGGCGGCTTCCGCGGCCGCCAGCACCGGGAACAGTGCCGGTGACAGTGCCGGTGAAAGTGCCGGGAACATTGCCGGAACAGCGGATGCGTCCCGGAAACCGGCGGCCAGGATCCGCACCCATCATCTTCACCAGGCCAAGGTCCGCGGTGAGCACTTCGCCATGCTGACCGCCTACGACCAGTACACCGCCGAGATTTTTGACCAGGCCGGCATCGAGGTGCTCCTGGTGGGCGATTCGGCGTCCAACAACGTCTTCGGCAACGAGACCAGCCTTCCCGTTACGGTGGACGAGCTCCTTCCCCTCTGCCGGGCCGTCGCCCGCTCCGCGCGGCGTGCCCTGGTGGTCGCGGACCTGCCGTTCGGCAGCTACGAGGTCTCCGCCCAGCAGGCGGTCGCCACCGGCGTGCGGTTCCTCAAAGAGGGCCTGGCCCACGCCGTCAAGATCGAAGGCGGAAAGTTCTACGCCGAGACCGTCCGCGCCATGGTGCAGGCCGGCATCCCGGTCATGGCGCACATCGGCTTCACCCCGCAGAGCGAGCACGCCCTCGGCGGCTACCGGGTCCAGGGCCGCGGCGATGACGCCCAGCGGTTGATCGACGACGCCGTCGCGCTGGCCGACGCCGGCGCGTTCTGCGTGCTGATGGAAATGGTCCCCGCCGCCACGGCGGCCGCCGTGGATGCCGCCGTCGAGGTCCCCACCGTCGGCATCGGCGCCGGAAACGCCACCACCGGACAGGTCCTGGTGTGGCAGGACATGGCGGGCCTGCGCGGCGGAAAGATGGCGAAATTCGTCAAGCAGTACGCGGACCTGCGGACCTCGCTCACCAACGCCGCCAAAGCCTACGGCGAGGACGTGCGCTCGGGCCAGTTCCCCGGCCCCGAGCACTCCTTCTAGGCGACCGCTGCGGGCTCCGGTCCCTCCGGATCGGGGAAGGCTACGGCAACACCTCATCCTTGACGGGCGATGCGTTGCGCCGTAACTGAAGGCAGGCTGGCAATTGAGGCCTGCAACAGGGCCCCGGCAGATGTTCCGCCGGTCCGGACGGATTCATGCGCGAAGCGCTCTGGGTCAGGCTCCGGCGGACACGATTGGAGGAGTAGCGATGGACACGACTAGCTTCTGGGACGTCATACTGTGGAGTTTCTGGTTCTTCATCTGGATCGCCGCACTGACAGTGTATTTCCGCTGCTTGTTTGACATGTTCGGCGACCACACGCTCAGCGGCTGGGCCAAGGCCGGCTGGGCGATATTAATGATCTTCCTGCCCTGGCTCGGCGCCCTCATCTACCTGATCGCCCGGGGCCGCAGCATGGCCGAGCGGCAGATGGCCCAAGTGGCCCAGCAACAGGCTGCGCAGCAGGAGTACATCAAGCAGGCCGCAGGCACGACTTCCACTCCGGCCGCGCAGATCGCCGACGCCAAGGCGCTGCTCGATTCCGGGGCCATCAACCAGACCGAGTTTGATTCCCTCAAGGCAAAGGCCCTGGCCTGACGCGGCCTGACGTGACAAACGGGCTACGCCCGGCATGAGGCTCACCTGGCTGGGTCACTCCTCGGTGGTTCTGGATATCGACGGGGTTCGGGTCCTGACCGATCCGCTGCTTCGTCCTCATGCCGGGTTGCTGCGGCGCCTGGCACCGCGGCCGGACCCGACGTCGTGGAGCCAACCCGACGTGGTGCTCCTCTCCCACCTCCACCACGACCACGCCGAGCTGCGCTCCCTCCGCATGCTGGGCGGGGCAACGCTCATGAGCGCTCCGGCGAACGTCGCCTGGTTGCGTCGCCGTAAGTTGATGCACGCAGTTCCCCTCGGGGACGGCTGGACTCCGGTAGGCAGCGGGGTCCAGATTCGCCAGGTGCCGGCCGAGCATCGTAGCCGCCCCATGCCGCACCGCCCTAACGACGCCAATGGCCAGCTGGTCCGGGGCCCATCGGGGATCGTCTGGATCGCCGGTGACACGGGGCTGTATCCGGAGATGGCAGCGCTCCCCGCCATGGCAGGCGGGCCCATCGATGTCGCCCTGGTGCCGGTCTGGGGGTGGGGACCGAGGCTCTCGGCGGGACACCTGACCCCGGAGAGCGCCGCCCGGGCTGTCGCGATGAGCGGCGCGCGATTCGCCCTACCGGTGCACTGGGGAACGCTGCACCCTCCGTTCGTCACACACTTTGCCCGGAG
Source organism: uncultured Actinomycetota bacterium (assembly GCA_963810895.1). Lineage (GTDB taxonomy): Bacteria > Actinomycetota > Actinomycetes > Actinomycetales > Micrococcaceae > Arthrobacter. The sequence goes on along the minus strand of CAWEPM010000013.1, from coordinate 55,933 downwards.
CTGGCTCGAGCAGCCCGGCCACCGGTTTGCTGACGCCGTGGCGGGGCAGGCTCCCGGCTGCACGGCAGTCGTCCTCGCACCCGGCCAGTCATGGGTGCTCCCCATGTGAGCGAGGGGCCTCGAACTGTGGCCCCAGGGTTCTGCTACCTAATCGTGGAACGCCGTCGTGGCTCGCTGGCCACTGGACTCGAGCATCGCCACCAGCACCCGGTGGAGTTCACCGGCACCTTCTATCCGCTCGGGCAGTCCCGCCATGAGATCGGCCGGGCCGAGCAGCACGGCGCGGTCCTGCCAACCGCCGAGGCCCCCGTGGGATCCGACGAGGCCTTCGAACGCTGCGACGTCGCCGGTCACCGGATCAACGGTGCTGTTGACGTATAAATCCGGCGCCTCGGGGTGCAGCAGCGCACGTCGGAGCACCCGCGCCGCGTGGGACCCGAAGATGGCCAACGGGTCGGTGCCCTCCACCGCACCGCTTGCGATGTTGATGCGCCCGCCGCTCCCGATCGCCCACGCCCGGCCGTCTTCATCGATGCCGGCGACGAACCCGACGCCGGGATGGCCTGCCAGGCCGGGGATCAGGGCTGGCCACTGACTCTCGAGGGCTTGGAGAGTCAAGCGCCGGTCACCCCGCACGTAAACCAGGCCCAGGTTGCCTGAGCCCAACACGACCACCGGATCCTCGGCATCGCCGGGAGCCGACGTCTGCTGCGCCTTGGTCAGCACCTCGTCGGCACGGCCGGCCAGTTTCCCGGTCATCCCGCCGGCCGAGATGTCGCCGGCGATGGAGTCCGCGCGCCCGAGCCCTTCGACGGACGCGTCCACGTTCTGAACGTGTTCGTTCATGAGTTCCGCACACAGATCGCCAAGCGTCTGGCCATACCGGTCAGCGAACGGGGTGCCCTGGGATTGGCCGTGGTCCGAAAGCACCACCAGCCGATAGCGGCGGGGAGCGGACCCGGCGAGCTGGGCCAAGGATCCGAGCGTGCGGTCCAGGCCATCCAGGGCGGCGAGCGATTCGGGCCGGAACATGCCTGCGTGGTGGGCGATCTCGTCGTAGTCAACGTAGTCGACATAGATGCACTTCGTGCCACGACGCAGCTCCTCTGCCACCAAGGCCGTGTTCAGGTCTCGCAGGAGACCGTTAGTGACGGCTCGCAGCAGGGCGAAGGTCCAGTCTCGATGCACACGCGGGTTGAGGTCACGCTTGACCTGTCGCCGGGCCTGCCAACGCTCCTTGAGGATCTCCCCGACAGTCCGCGTGAAGCTGCGCATGAATCCGTTCGGCGAAGCGAAAAACCAGGCGAACGCACGACGGGTTTGGGTGGAGCCGCGCCGGACCTCCACCCGGCTCATCGTCAATAGCGATCGGGGCGCGTCACCGGTGAACAGGTTCGAAATGGAGACGCCGTCGTCGCAGAGCAGGCCTTGGCCCGTGCTGTGCCTTTCCTCGATCACCCGGGCGTCTGCCGGACGGTTGGCCACCAGGACCCGTTTGAGCTCACGGTCATACCACCGGAAGGCAGGGATCCCGTCTACGGTGCCGTGCAGAATGCCCAGCTGGCTGGCGGGCGTGGTGCATGGCAGCTGGGGAGTCCATTCGCGGAACGTGTAGTCCCCCGATGTCAGCCAGCTCCGGATATGGGGTACTGCCCCGGACTGGACCGCCCACTGCAGCACCGGGAAGGGGACACCGTCGAGCTGCACGAACAGGACGCCGTCAACCTCCGGATCGGTCACCGTTTCCTGCCGGCGTGCCCTTCCGGCCAGCGAGGTGATGAGTCCGTCATCAGTTCCGGCCGTGGTGGCCCACGAGATGAGCGTGCCCACGACGGCACTGACCCAGGTTGCGGCAAATGCGGTCCATGGCGTCGACTCGATGCCGGGCACCAGACGGATGGCGACGTACATGATCAGGGCCTGCCCGACCAACGCGGTAAGAAGCACCGCCAGCCAGCCCACCCTGGCCGAGATTTCCACCAGCGCGGGGCGGAGGACCAGACCAACGATGCCGGCCACCGCTGCCACGGCGGCGTATGACCACCAGCTGCTTGCTGAGAACCCCGGCAGCAGCGCGCCGGTGATAATGAGGGCTACAGTCGAGGCAGCCCAGGCAACGGCCAGCCTCGCCAGGTCGGTGAATCGGACGCCGCGGGTTCGGGTAGCGCTCGTCGGCATTTTCTCAGTATGGCTGGCCGTAACCGGCGCGCACTCACCCTCACAGGGTGAGAATGACGGTGAGAAGAATCAGTTCCCGTGAGGGGTGTCGGGTCCGCGCTTGCCAGGGGTGCCCTCACCGGCGCGATGCCTCACTGGCGTTTGCCGGCCTGAACGGGCTAGTCGTCCTCGCCCTTTTCCCACGCCTCGTTGCGCGCCTTGACCTTTTCCAGGGCGTGTTCGGCTTCCTCACGGGTCTTGTACGGTCCGATCAACTGGCTCCAGTCGGACATCGCGTCTTCTTCGATCTCGTGAGTGTTGACGTTGTACCAGTACTCGGGCATTGCTGCTCCTTCGCTGTTTCCCGCTGTGTTCCGGGCTGTGTTTTCCCGCTGTATTTTCCGGGCCGCATTTTCCGGGGCGAGCCCGGCTGCTTATATGATCAATCTATGCCTTCTCTAGCCTCGACTGCACCCATCGGCACGCTTGTCCCGGGGACAGTGAGCCCGCAGCTTGCCGTACCCCCGTCTATCCCGCGTCCGGAATATGTGGGCAAGCCGGGTCCTGCCAAGTTCACGGGATCCGAGGTCAAGTCGGCAGAGACCATCGAGAAGATCCGGATCGCCGCCAAGATCGCGGCCCAGGCCATCGTGGAGGTCGGCAAGCACATCGAACCCGGCGTCACCACGGACCAACTGGACCGGGTGGGCCACGAGTTCCTGCTGGACCACAACGCGTACCCCTCCACCCTCGGATACCGGGGCTTTCCGAAGTCTCTTTGCTCCTCGCTCAACGAGGTCATCTGCCACGGAATCCCGGACACGACGGTGATCCAGGACGGCGACATCCTCAACATCGACATCACGGCCTTCATTGGCGGTGTGCACGGTGACACCAACTACACCTTCCTGGTCGGCGATGTCGACGAGGAATCCCGCCTCCTCGTCGAGCGCACCAAGGAATCCTTGAACCGTGCCATCCGGGCGGTCGCGCCGGGACGCGAAATCAACGTGATCGGCCGGACCATTGAGTCCTACGCCAAACGCTTCGGCTACGGCGTGGTCCGCGACTTCACCGGTCACGGCGTCGGTGAAGCCTTCCACACCGGGCTCATCATCCCGCACTACGACGCCGCCCCGGCGTACAACACCGTCATCGAAACCGGTATGGTGTTCACGATCGAGCCGATGCTGACCCTGGGCACCGTTGACTGGGACATGTGGGCCGACGACTGGACCGTCGTGACCCGCGACCACAAGCGCACCGCACAGTTCGAGCACACCCTGCTCGTCACGGAGTCCGGCGCTGAGGTCCTCACGCTGCCCTGACCCCCGCTCCACACGGTATTTCCCGAAAGATCCAGGTCTTCACCTACCGGCCCTGTCCGGTCCCCACAGCCCGCCCCTGCCACGAACGGAACGATATTGGCCAAGAAGGACGAGAAGTCGAAGAAGAACGCCCCCCTGATCGGCATTGACATCGGCGGCACCGGTATCAAGGGCGGGATCGTGGACCTGAAGAAGGGGAAGCTGATCGGCGACCGCGTGCGCTTCCCCACGCCGCAGCCTTCCACCCCCGAGTCCGTGGCAGAGGTCGTCGCGCAGGTTGTCGCCGAACTCTCCGCCCGTCCCGACGCCCCCGATGCCGACAGCCCCGTGGGAGTCACCTTCCCGGGCATCATTCAGCACGGTGTGGTCCACTCGGCCGCCAATGTGGATAAGTCATGGCTCGAGGCTGACATCGATGGCATGCTCACGGCGCGTCTCGGCCGCCCCGTGGAAGTCATCAACGACGCCGACGCCGCCGGCCTCGCCGAGGCCCGCTTTGGTGCCGGCGAAGGGGTCGCGGGCACCGTCCTGGTGATCACCCTCGGCACCGGCATCGGTTCGGCCTTCATCTTCGACGGCAAGCTGGTTCCCAACGCCGAACTCGGCCACCTCGAGATCGACGGCTTCGACGCCGAGACCAAGGCCTCGGCCGTGGCCCGTGAGCGCGACGGCCTCAGCTGGGAGCAGTACAGCGTGCTGCTGCAGCGGTACTTCTCGCACGTGGAGTTCCTGTTCTCCCCGGAACTGTTCATCGTGGGCGGCGGCATCTCCAAGCGTGCCGACGAGTACCTGCCGCACATGAAGCTGCGCACCCCGATTGTCCCGGCCGAGCTGAAGAACGACGCCGGGATCGTCGGCGCGGCCATCGAGATTGCGCTGAAGCACAAGCTGGCCAAGTAGCACATCGCCAGATAGCCGAAATGAGCTATCACTCCGGGTCGTTCTGAACGCTGGGAACGACCCGGAGTGATAGCTCATTTTTGGTGGAGCCGGTGGTGGCTGCGGCTTCCCCTCCGCTGCCACCACCGGAGTCGATGGTGCGCCCTAGGATTCAAACACCAGGGACGCAAGCCCTAGGGCACAAGAATTACGACGGCGCCTGCAGCGGACTCTTCTGCGGGTTCTTACCGTCCCGGCCCTTGGTCTCGGCCTCGTGGCGAAGCAGGGAAATCGCGGATTCAAAATCCTCCAGCGATTCGAAGGCCTGGTACACGCTGGCGAAACGCAGGTATGCGACCTCGTCGAGGCGCTGCAGCGGGTCCAGGATCGCCAGCCCGACTTCATGGGCTTCGATCTCGGCGGCGCCGGAGCCCCGGATCGCCTCTTCGACCTCCTGCGCCAGCAGCGCGAGATCGTCTTCCGTGACCGGGCGGCCCTGGCAGGCCTTGCGGACGCCGTTGATGACCTTGCTGCGGCTGAAGGGCTCACCGACGCCCGAGCGCTTGATGACGGTCAGACTGGTGGTTTCCACCGTGGTGAACCGACGGCCGCATTCGGGGCACTGCCGGCGGCGCCGGATGGCGGAACCGTCGTCGGCGATCCGGCTGTCCACCACGCGCGAGTCAGGGTTTCGGCAGAACGGGCAATACATGTTCGTTTCCTCCCCTGTCGCAAACCGCGGTATCAGCGCCGTACGTGCCGCCGCAGATGCAGTTGGCAGGTGCGTATGGCAGCGGAACCCTGTTTCCTCAGTTTACGACTAGATATAGCTGAATAACAAGCCTGTAATTACTACATGTAGTGGTCGGGCGCCCTCGGCTACCGGTCGGTGAACCGCGCCGTGACGGCCTCGCCGTGCGCGGGCAGGTCTTCCGCGCCGGAGAGGCTGACGATGTGCCCGCTGACCTGCTCCAATGCGGACCGGCTGTAGTTGACGACCTGGATGGCCCGCAGGAACGTGGTCACGTTCAGTCCGGAGGAGAAGGCCGCAGTGCCGCTGGTCGGCAGCACGTGGTTGGAGCCGGCGCAGTAGTCGCCCAGGCTCACGGGGCTGTAGTCCCCCACGAAAATCGCTCCGGCGCTGCGGATCCGGCCGGCCACCCGGGCGGCATCGGCGGTCATGATTTCCAGGTGTTCCGCGGCGTACGCGTCGCAGGCGGCGATGCCCTGCTCCAGGTCCTCCACCAGGACGACGCCGGACTGCGGGCCGGAGAGTGCCTCGCGGACGCGGCCGGAGTGCTTGGTGGCCGCCGCCTGCCGCTCGAGTTCCACGCGGACCTCGGCCGCGAGGGCCTCGGAGTCGGTGAACAGGACCGAGGCCGCCTTGGGGTCGTGCTCGGCCTGGCTGATGAGGTCTGCGGCAACGAGGGCGGGATTGGCCGTGGAGTCCGCGAGGATCGCAATCTCGGTGGTGCCGGCCTCGGAATCGATTCCCACGACGCCCTTGACCAGCCGCTTGGCGGTGGCCACGAAGATGTTGCCCGGACCGGTCACCACATCCACGGGGTCGATCGCGGGGAGGTTGCCGGCGTCGGACTCGCCGGCGGGGATGCCGTAGGCGAAGGCGGCGATGGCCTGCGCCCCGCCGATCGCGTAGACCTCCTCGATGCCCAGCAGGCAGGCCGCCGCCAGGATCGTGGGGTGCGGGAGGCCGCCGAAGTTCTTTTGCGGCGGCGAGGCCAGCGCAATGGACTCGACGCCGGCGGCCAGGGCCGGGACCACGTTCATGATCACCGAGGACGGGTAGACGGCCAGGCCGCCGGGGACGTAGAGCCCCACGCGCGCCACCGGCACCCAGTTCTGGCTGACGACGGCGCCTTCGCCGAGTTCGACGTCGACGTTCGCCGGACGCTGGGCGTCTGCGAAGCGGCGGGCCCGCCGGATGGACTCCTCAAGTGCCGCGCGCACGGCGGGATCGAGGTCCGCCAGGGCCGCGCGCAACGCCTCGGCCGGGACGCGGGGGTGCGCCTGTTCGACGCCGTCGAAGGACAGTGCCAGTTCCCGCAGTGCGGCGAAGCCCCGCGTGCGGACGGCGGAGATGATGTCCAAAACCTTGTCCTCGGCGTCGGCCATGGTGCCGGACTGTGCCCGGGGCACGGCAGCGCGCAGGCCGGCGAGGGACAGTTGCCGGCCGCGCACGTCCACCGTGCGGAAGTTGAGGGCGGCGGGAATCGGGGTCACAGTGCTGTCAGGAGTTAGGCTCACCCGTTCATTTTACGTGCCCGGCCGCGGCGGGCCGACGCTGTGACGCGCACAGGCGCCCGGCACAGGGGTTCCGGGCTCAGGAGCGCGGTTTGCCGCCGGAGCCCGGGAAGAGCGCGTTCAGGAAGATGGCCAGGGCGATCGCCGCGGGCCAGATGGCAAGGACCGCGTAGGACCGCAGTGAGAAGGCGACGCTGGCGTTGGCCGAAGTGTCCGCCGGCGCTCCCCACCACTGGGCGCTGAGCATGCCGGTTCCCCACGCGATGAGCGAGCCCGCAACGCCGGCGAGGACCACCAGGATGACGGTGCCGGGTGCGGGCTGTTCGTGTTTGGAGCCGGAGACGAACGAGCCTGCAATACAGCCGGCGAGCAGGCACAGACCTGCCAGCACGAGGTCCCTGGGCAGCCAGGTTGCGGTGTTGGTGCCGGCGGCGAGGTCCGGGTTTCCGGTCAGCAGGTTCAGGCCCGACGGCGCCAGAAGCCACCAGAGCAGCCCCACCGGGACGCCGGCGGCCGCGATGACAGCGGCCTTGCGCCACGGGGTTCCGCCGGGTCGGGGCCGCTGCTCAGGTTTTGCCTCAAGGGACATGGGCCGTTCCTGGTGTGCGGGCTCTCCGGGGTGCTCGGGCTCCCCGGCGTGCTGGACGGGACCGTCTACTGCGGGCTGTGTCATGCAACAAACGGTAACAAGGATTCCTCCGCCCCGGCACATAACGCCGCGAGACACCACATGACGGGAGGAGTAAACAAGTGCCCTACTACATCACCGGCGGAATACGCTGGCAGAGTAGGAACCATGACACGCACGTGCAGCAGGGAGTTGGATCGCAGTGGCCACAGATGACGGAGTCTTCGAGGGGACTTTCAAGGAAATGTTCCGGCGGCACGCGGCCGGTGTGGCCATCATCACCGCCAACCTCAACGGTGTCCCCTTCGGATTCACGGCAACCTCGGTGGCATCGCTGTCCGCCAAGCCGCCGCGCTTCACGTTCAACATGGCCCGGACCTCAAGTTCGTGGCCGGCCGTGGCGAACACGAGCTACATCGGCGTGCACATGCTCGGGCTGGAAAACCAGGAGCTCGCCGACCGCTTCGCCCGTGCCGGCAACCGGTTCGACGGCGACCACTGGGAGTTGGGCCCGCACGAGGTGCCCGTGCTCAAGGGCGTCACCGGCTGGCTGATCGGGCAGATCCAGATGCGGTTGTCGTTCGAGAACAACGCCGTTGTGGTGGTCGAAGTGGTCGAGGGCCAGGTCGGCGACGACGGCGCTCCCCTGCTGTACCACTCCGGGGCGTACAGCCAGCCGGTTCCGCTCGACTACGAGATCTGAGCGGCCCCGCCGGTTAGCCGCGCTAGTTGTCCACTTGTCTAGTTATCGAGGCAGGTCGGGCCGAGCAGCACCTTCAGGTCGCCAAACAGCGACGGGCTCGGGTTGACGCGCAGATGCACCGGCAGGCCCATGACCTCCACCCGGGTGTCGCCTTGCAGGTGCAGCCGGACCTCGGAGTTCCCGCGGTGGGTGCGCAGGACGTCGCCCAGCTCGGTGACGACGGCCTCGGTGGCCTTGTGCGTGGCCATGGTGATCACCACGGGCCCGTTCTGGCTGTCGCTGAGGTCCGGCACGGAAAGTTCCATGCAGTTCAAGGTGACGGCGCCGTCGTCGCGCCGTTGCAGGCGGCCCTTGACCACCACGATCAGGTCCTCCGCCAGCACCGAGGCGATGGGGCCGTAGACCTGGCCGAAGAACATGACCTCCATGGAACCGGCGAGGTCCTCGATTTCGGCCCGGGCGTAGGCGTTGCCGCTGGCCTTGGCGATCCTGCGGCTGAGCGAGGTGATCATGCCCGCGATGGTCACGATCGCGCCGTCCTGCGGGCCGTCTTCGGCGATGATCGAGGTGATCGACCGGTCCGCGTGCTGGCTCAGGAGCCCTTCGAGCCCCTGCAGCGGGTGGTCGGAGACGTAAAGGCCGAGCATGTCGCGCTCGAACGCCAGCTTGTCCTTCTTCTCCCATTCCGGCAGGTCCGGGATCTCCGTGCTGAGTGAGGCCTCGGGCTCCTGGTCCTCAAAGCCGGCGAAGAGGTCGAACTGGCCGATCGCCTCGTTGCGCTTGAGCGTGATGACGGAGTCGATCGCCTCTTCATGGATCATGGCCAGGGCCCGCCGGGGATGGCCCAGCGAGTCGAAGGCACCGGCCTTGATCAGGGATTCGATGGTGCGCTTGTTGCAGACCACCGCGGGGACCTTCATGAGGTAGTCCTTGAACGACGTATATGCGCCTTCTTTTTCGCGCGCCGCCACCATGGCTTCGACGGCGTTGACGCCGACGTTGCGGATGGCGCCCATGCCGAAGCGGATGTCGGTGCCAACCGGGGTGAAGTTGAGGGCTGACTCGTTGACGTCGGGCGGCAGCACCGTGATGCCCATCCGCCGGCATTCGTTGAGGTAGATCGCCGACTTGTCCTTGTCGTCGCCCACCGAGGTCAGCAGGGCGGCCATGTACTCCGGCGCATAGTGCGCCTTCAGGTACGCGGTCCAGTAGGAAATGACTCCGTAGGCGGCCGAGTGCGCCTTGTTGAAGGCGTAGTCGGAGAACGGCAGCAGGATGTCCCAGAGGGTCTTGACCGCGGCCATGGAATAGCCGTTGTCCTGCATGCCCTGCGAGAAGCCGGCGAACTGCTTGTCCAGCTCGGATTTCTTCTTCTTGCCCATGGCGCGGCGCAGGATGTCGGCTTGGCCGAGGGTATAGCCGGCGAGCTTCTGCGCCACGGCCATGACCTGCTCCTGGTACACGATCAGCCCGTAGGTGCCGCCGAGGATTTCGGAGAGCGGTTCCTCGAGCTCCGGGTGGATCGGAATGACTTCCTGGATCTTGTTCTTGCGCAACGCGTAGTCGGTGTGCGCGTTGGCGCCCATGGGTCCGGGCCGGTAGAGGGCCAGCACGGCGGAGATGTCTTCGAAGTTGTCGGGCTTCATCAGCTTGAGCAGGGACCGCATGGGTCCGCCGTCGAGCTGGAAAACGCCCAGCGTGTCTCCCCGGGCCAGCAGCTCGTAGGACGCCGTGTCGTCCAGCTCCAGGGTTTCGAGGTCGAGGTCGATGCCTCGGTTCATTTTGATGTTTTCCAGGGCATCGGAAATGATCGTCAGGTTTCGCAGCCCGAGGAAGTCCATCTTGATCAGGCCGAGGCCTTCAGACGTCGGGTAGTCGAACTGCGTGATGACCTGGCCGTCCTGGAAGCGGCGCATGATCGGAATCACGTCGATGATGGGGTCCGAGGACATGATGACACCGGCCGCGTGGACACCCCACTGCCGCTTCAGGCCTTCAATGCCCAGCGCCGTCTCGAAAACCTTGGCAGCTTCCGGGTCCGTGGCGATCAGCTGGCGGAAGTCCCCGGCCTCGCTGTAGCGCTTGGCCTGGGGGTTCTGAATATCGGCCAGCGGAATGTCCTTGGCCATCACGGCCGGCGGCAGGGCCTTGGTCAGCTGCTCGCCCATGCTGAACGGGTAGCCGAGCACGCGCGAGGAGTCCTTGAGGGCCTGCTTGGTCTTGATGGTGCCGTAGGTGACGATCATCGCCACACGTTCGTCGCCGTATTTGCGCGTGACGTAGTCGATCACTTCGGAGCGGCGCCGGTCATCGAAGTCGACGTCGAAGTCAGGCATGGAGACGCGGTCCGGGTTGAGGAAGCGCTCGAAGATCAGGCCGTGGTGCAGCGGATCAAGGTCGGTGATGCGCATGGCATACGCCACCATGGAGCCTGCACCCGAGCCACGTCCGGGACCCACCCGGATGCCGTTGTTCTTGGCCCAGTTGATGAAGTCGGCCACCACGAGGAAGTAGCCCGGGAAGCCCATGGAGGTGATGACTTCCAGCTCATAGTCGGCCTGCTTGCGGACCTTGTCCGGGATGCCCTGGGGATAGCGGTAACGGAGTCCCTTGTCCACTTCCTTGACCAGCCAGGACGTTTCGTCCTCCCCCTCCGGGCAGGGGAACCGGGGCATGTAGTTGGCGCCGGTGTTGAACGAAACCTCGCAGCGCTCGGCGATCAGGAGCGTGTTGTCGCACGCCTCCGGGTGGTCGCGGAACAGCTCCCGCATTTCCTGCGGTGACTTCAGGTAGTAGCCGCTGCCGGAGAAGGCGAAGCGCGAGCCGCCGTTGTCGTAGGTCGGCTCCAGGAGGGTGGAGCCGGACTGGATGGCCAGCAGGGCCTCATGCGCCTTCGCGTCGTGCTCGTGCGTGTAGTGGAGGTCGTTGGTGGCCACCAGCGGCAGGTTTAGTTCCTTGGCCAGGCGCAGCAGGTCACCCGTGACGCGCCGCTCGATGTCCAGGCCGTGATCCATGAGTTCGCAGAAGTAGTTCTCGGCGCCAAAGATGTCGCGGAACTCCGCCGCCGCCTCGACGGCTTCGCGGTACTGCCCCAGCCGCAGCCGGGTCTGGACCTCACCGGACGGGCAGCCGGTGGTGGCGATGAGCCCTTCCGAGTAGGTGTTCAGCAGCTCACGGTCCAGCCGGGGCCATTTGCCGAAGACCGAGTCCAACGAGGCGATCGAGGAGGCCCGGAAGAGGTTCCGCATGCCCACGTTGTTGTAGCTGAGCAGGGTCATGTGCGTGTAGGAGCCACCGCCGGAGATGTCATCCTTGCGCTGGTGCTCCTCGCCCCACCGCACGCGGGTCTTGTCCGTGCGGGCGGTCCCGGGAGTCACATAGGCTTCGACGCCGATGATGGGCCTGATGCCCTGGTCGGTTGCCCGCTTCCAGAAGTCGAAGGCGCCGAACAGGTAGCCGTGGTCGGTCGTGGCGAGGGCCGGCATGCCGAGCCGCTCGGTTTCCTCGAACAGTTCACCGAGCCGGGCGGCGCCGTCCAGCATCGAGTACTCGGTGTGGTTGTGGAGATGGACAAACGAGTCGTTGCTGGAAGTCACCGGACCATTCTAGTGCCGTGGGGCGACGGCGGCGCGCCACCACGACGGCGGGAACGGAACCTGTGTGGATCAGGCAGCCCGCACCGGACGGCTTAGGCGTCCCCGGACTCCAGGACCTCGAGCGCATATTTCAGGTCCTGCGGGTACTCGCTGGTGACGGTGACCCGCTCCCCCGTCCGCGGGTGGTCGAAGGACAGTTCCCGGGCGTGGAGCCACTGCCGGGTCAGGCCAAGGGTCGCGGCCAGCCGCGGGTCTGCGCCGTAGGTGAGGTCACCGGCGCAGGGGTGGCGCAGCGCCGCGAAGTGCACGCGGATCTGGTGGGTGCGGCCCGTTTCGAGGTGCACCTCCACGAGCGAGGCCTTTCCGAACGCTTCCAGGACCTCGTAGTGCGTGATGGAATCACGGCCGTCCTCGATCACGGCGAACCGCCAGTCGTGGCCCGGGTGGCGGCCGATGGGCGCGTCGATGGTGCCGGCCAGCGGATCGGGAAGGCCCTGGACCACAGCGTGGTAGACCTTGTCCACGGTGCGTTCCTTGAAGGCCCGCTTGAGCACGGTGTAGGCGTTTTCGGTCTTGGCGACCACCATGACGCCGGAGGTCCCGACGTCGAGCCGGTGGACGATTCCGGCGCGCTCCGGGGCGCCCGACGTCGAGATCCGGTACCCGAGTCCGGCGAGGCCACCCACCACCGTGGGGCCTACCCAGCCGGGCGAGGGGTGGGCTGCCACGCCGACGGGTTTGTCGATGACCACGAACTCGTCATCGTCCAGCAGGACCTTCAAGCCTTCCACGACTTCCTCCACGATTTCCAAGGGGTCCCGGCGGCCGGGCACCACGACGTCGAGCACGGTGCCGGCGGCGAGTTTGAGGGATTTCCCGACCCTCTTGGCGTTGCTGCTGACGTTGCCTTCGGCGATCAGGACCGCCGCCTGGGAGCGGGAAATGTCCATCAGCTTGGACAGGCCGGCGTCCACGCGCGAGCCGGCAAGGTCTTCCGGGACGGTGAACCGCCGGTGCTCCGCAGCCGCAGCGCCGGCTTCGCCGACCATATCTGCCGCCATTTCATTTTCAGACATCCTTGGCCACCGTTTCCTTCGTGTGGCGCGAGCCGTCGAGGGAGATCCCCCGAAGCGTGAGCAGGCAGATGATGACGACGGCGGAGACGACCGCCGAGTCGGCGATGTTGAAGATCGCGAAATTCGGGAGCTGGATGAAGTCCACCACGTGGCCCATCGCGAAGGACGGCTCGCGGAACAGCCGGTCCGTCAGGTTGCCGAGTGCGCCGCCGAGCAGCAGCCCGAGCGCCAACGCCCACCAGAGTGAGCCGAGCTTACGCAGCTGCAGCAGGATCGCGACGGACACGGCCGCCATGATGATCGTGAACACCCACGTGACGTTTTCGCCGATCGAGAACGCCGCCCCGGAATTGCGGATGTAGAACCAGTGCAGCAGCGGCGGAAACACGGGTATCCGCTCGCCCTCGGTCATGGTGCTCGTGACCCAGAGCTTGGTCAGCTGGTCGAACACATAGGCGAACACGGCGAAGGCAGCGAACAGGACAAACAGCGACGCCCGGCGCGGCCGGGCCTGCACGGGCTGCGCCGCCTCGGCGGGCTGCATGGCGTCTGGTGATGGTGCGTCAGTCATAGTGCTTTCGATCGGGAGCCAGTACGAAGACCGGGGATGGGTGCCCGGCAAGCGCCGGCACCGGAACGGGTGGCGGAACGTTGCGGGAAAAATGAAAAGCCGGCGGCCGAGGAAACCTCAGCCACCGACTTTCAGAATACGCGGCTTTTTGCCCTAGCTGGCTTCGCCAACCTCCGGGGCGGCAACGGAGCCGCGGGCATCGAGGTCACGGAGCTGGCCTTCGATGTAGGCCTTCAGGCGTGAACGGTAGTCACGCTCGAAGCCGCGCAGCTGCTCGACCTTGCGTTCCAGGACGGAGCGCTGCTGCTCGAGGGCACCCAGGATCTTGCGGGACTTTTCCTGCGCATCGTTGACGAGGCTGCTGGCTTCGATCTGCGCCTCAGCGATGATCTTGTCGCGCTGCTGCTCGCCGTCGGCGACGTGCTTGTCGTGCATCTGCTGCGCCATGGCGAGCAGGCCGGCGGCGGACTCGGATGCCGGGGTGGCAGCGGTGCGTGCCGGCTCGACTGCCTGGGCAGCCTTGGCGGCCTGCTCGGCTTCCTTCTTCTTGGCGGCTTCTGCGGCCGCCTTTGCCTTTGCCTCGGCCTCGGCCTTGGCGGTGTCTTCCTTCTCGGCCTTGACGGGTGCCGGCACCTTTTCCACGACGGGAGCCGCGGCGGTGGAGCTGGCAGGCGTGCCGGCGCCGAGTTCGGCGAGCTTCTTGCGCAGCTCGTCGTTCTCCTGGTTCAGGCGTCGCAGTTCGACGACGATCTCGTCCAGGAAGTCATCAACCTCATCCTGGTCGTAGCCTTCGCGGAACTTGGTCGGCTGAAAGCGCTTGTTGACAACGTCTTCTGGCGTCAAAGCCATCTGGTCACCTCGTTGGTCTAGTTAGTCAGTAGGCCTTCCGGCCGTCAAAACTACGGTACCTAAATATGGTCTGGTTCCTCTAATTCAACACCGCAGTGTCAAACCGGAGTTTCAATCGGTTTGGGCCTCGGCCCGGGTCAGTCGCCTGCCGTGCTGCGGCGGCTCATGCTGCGATCGGCTGGGCGTACACCAGGCCCTTGACGACCCACATCGCCACGCTTACGGCCACGAACAGCAGCAGGAAGCCGATGTCCAGCGAAACTCCGCCCAGCCGCAGCGGCGGGATCAGCCGGCGGAGCAGCTTGAGGGGCCGGTCCGTGACCGAATACACAGCGTGGGCGGTCACGAGCGCCACCCCGCGCGGCCGCCAGCTCCGGGCAAACATCTGCACCCAGTCGAAGACCAGGCGGATGATCAGTGCCACGAAAAAAAGCAACAGAGCGATATAGACGAGCCCAAAAACAATTCCCATGAGCTAACTCATATCTCCATGTTCATTCCGGATACCGCAGTGTCCTAAGGAAAGTGTTGCTTCTATTTCAACACGGATAATTCCGCACGGATGCCAGGCGGGTCTCCCCCGCCTGGCATCCGAGCGGAATATTCGCCTCTAGCTTTGGTTGAAGAAACTTGCCTGCGTCTCGCTGACCTTCTTGTCATCGCCAATGACTTCGATGTACGACGGCGAGAGCAGGAAGACCTTGTTTGTCACCCGTTCGATGCTGCCGCGGAGGCCGAAAACAAGGCCGGCGGAGAAGTCCACGAGGCGCTTGGCGTCGGCCTCGCCCATGTCGGTGACGTTCATGATGACGGGGATGCCGTCGCGGAAGCTTTCGCCGATGAGCTTGGCGTCGTTGTACGACCGCGGATGGATCGTGGTGATTTGCCGGAGTCCGGTGGTCTCTTCGCGGCTCGATGCCGCACGCTTGATAGGTGTCACAGGTGCGCGATATTCCTCTTCGGCAGCGTAAGGCTCTTCCCGGGGGACCTCGCGGACGGGCGCCGGCGCACGTCGTTCC
This sequence comes from uncultured Actinomycetota bacterium, assembly GCA_963810895.1. Taxonomy (GTDB): domain Bacteria; phylum Actinomycetota; class Actinomycetes; order Actinomycetales; family Micrococcaceae; genus Arthrobacter. The sequence continues at coordinate 40,865 of CAWEPM010000013.1, read as the reverse complement.
TCGCGATCCTGCTCCATGGATTCGTCCTCATCCTTGTGCGGTGTGGGGTGCTCAGACTCGTAATGTTCGTCGCCGTCGGCGAGCCCAAGATAGATCATTGTCTTGCGCAGAGCGCCAGCCATGGTCGACTCCTAATCTTGTCCGTAAGCGGGCCGCTTAATGACTAGACAGCCTTGGAATCCCCGCCATTACCTTCCAATACGTCGAACTTACCGCAGCGCCGGACGCGGACCGAGAATATCGGAGCCAATGCGCAGGTGTGTCGCCCCGAACCGGACGGCCTCTTCGAGGTCCTGGCTCATGCCGGCCGATATTCCCGTAGCGTCCGGAAATTGGGCGGTCAGCCGCGCGGAAATGCCCGCCAGTTTCTCGAACGCGGCCGCCGGATCCGCACCGAGCGGGGCAACCGCCATGATGCCCGCGAGCCGAAGCCCGTCGGCACTGGCCAGCTGTTCGGCCAAGGCCGGGACCTCGTCGGGGGCTGCGCCGCCGCGGTGCGCCGTCGCTGAATCGCCGGCCTGCTCGGCCAGGTTGACCTGGATGAAACAGTCCAGGGGCGGGCGCCCTGTGCGGTCGCTTTCGGCTGCCATCGCCTTGGCGAGGGCAGCAGCCAGCGCCAGCCTGTCCACCGAATGCACGGCGTGGGCGTACTTCACCACGGACTTGGCCTTGTTGCTTTGGAGCTGGCCGATGAAGTGCCAGCGCAGGTCGAGGTCCCCGAGCTGCGCCGCCTTTTCCGCGGCTTCCTGGTCCCGGTTTTCCCCGACGTCGGTGACCCCCAGCGACGCGAGCCGGCGGACGTCCTGCGCCGGGTGGAACTTGGTGACGACGATCAGCCGGGGCGGGGTCGCCTGCCGGCCGGCGGCGGCCACGGCGGCGTCGATCCGGCGGCGGACCGCTGTGAGGTTCGTGTCCAGCTGCGCCAGCCGGGGGCCTTCCAGCGCGTCTGTCACGTTCTCCCCCGGTCCGCTGGCAGGGTTGGGAGGGCTTGCGGCCCGGCCTTGTGCCGGCTCAGTCATGGCCGTGCGCTCCGGTCCCGTCCGCGGCGTGCGTCCACACGAGGCCGGCGAAGCGGCCGGTCTGGCTGTTGCGGCGGTAGGAGAACAAAGTGTCGTCCTCGAGGGTGCAGCCCCCGGAGTATTCGATCGAGACGTCCTCCGCCTCCAGTTGGCTCCGGACGCCGGCCGGCAGGTCCAGCCCGGGGGTGCCGGCGGACGTGGTGCACCAGGTGGCGGGGACGGCCGCGGCAACATCCGCGCGCAGGCCTTCGGGCACCTCATAGCAGCGCCCGCAGACGGACGGTCCAACCCAGGCGCCGATGCGGTCCGCGCCCAGTTCCCGCAGGCGCGCGACGGCGGCCGGCACCACACCGGCGGCCACACCGGGCCGTCCGGCGTGAACGACGCCGAGGACCGGGGCGCCGGCCGGGCCGTCGCCGACCAGTACCACCGGCACGCAGTCCGCCACCATGACAGCCAGCGGCTCGGTCAGGGTCACCATGGCATCGGCGGTCGGGGCAGCCGGAACGTCAGCCGCACTGTCCATGGCAGCGGGGCCGCCGTTGATCGTGGCGACGTCAGTGCCGTGGACCTGGTTCATGTACCGGAAGGAGCGGCCGCCGAGTCCCGCGGCCGCCTCGAGCTCCGCGCGCCGGCGGCGGACCGCCGCGGGGTCATCACCAACATGCAGTGCCAGGTTCCCGGCTCCGGCGTCGGTGAAGGCCACCCACACGCCGGGCCGGACTTCAGCCCGCCAGGAAAACAATCACAACACCGCCATCAACATGTCCGGAATTCTTGCGTTCATACATTCCACCGTAACCCGATCCACCGTAACCCGCCGCAAAGCAGCATGGCACCGCCGGACGGCGGTGCCATGCTGAAGCCGAACGATTTACTTCAGGAAGTCGGGGACATCCAGGTCATCGGAGTGGCGGCCGGACAGGTCCGGCTCCACGACGGCCGGAAGGTCGACGTCGAAGCCCGAGTCAGCCGGTACCGCGGAGGGGCGCTGCTGGCCCCAGCCGCCGTAGCCGGAGGCTCCCACGGCAGCGTGCAGCGGCTGGACCTGGGCGGAGGCGGGTGCCTGCGCCGGAGCCGGGGCTGCGGACGCCGGGCGCTGCGGCGCGGCGGGCAGGGACTGGTCCATGGACGGCGAGGTGGCCTTGACGTCGTCGAAGCCGGCGGCGATGACGGTGACGCGTGCCTCGTCGCCGAGGGCGTCGTCGATCACGGCGCCGAAGATGATGTTGGCCTCCGGGTGGGCGACTTCCTGGACCAGGCGGGCCGCCTCGTTGATTTCGAAGAGGCCGAGGTCCGAGCCGCCCTGGATGGACAGCAGGACGCCGTGGGCGCCGTCGATCGATGCTTCCAGCAGCGGGGAGGCGATGGCGAGCTCCGCGGCCTTGACGGCGCGGTCCTCGCCGCGGGCCGAGCCGATGCCCATGAGTGCCGAGCCGGCGCCCTGCATGACGGACTTGACGTCGGCGAAGTCGAGGTTGATCAGGCCCGGCGTGGTGATGAGGTCGGTGATGCCCTGGACACCGGACAGCAGGACCTGGTCGGCGGAACGGAACGCGTCCAGGACCGAGACGTTGCGGTCGCTGATGGAGAGCAGGCGGTCGTTCGGGATCACGATCAGGGTGTCGACTTCATCGCGCAGGGCGTCGATGCCGGCTTCGGCGGAGCCGGCGCGGCGGCGGCCTTCGAAGGTGAAGGGGCGCGTCACGACGCCGATCGTCAGGGCGCCAAGGGAACGCGCGATCCGGGCCACGACGGGGGCGCCGCCGGTGCCGGTTCCGCCGCCTTCGCCGGCGGTGACGAAGACCATGTCTGCGCCGCGGATGACCTCTTCGATTTCATCGGCGTGGTCCTCCGCGGCCTGACGGCCAACCTCGGGGTTCGCGCCAGCACCGAGTCCACGGGTCAGCTCACGCCCGACGTCGAGTTTGACGTCGGCATCGCTCATCAACAATGCCTGGGCATCGGTGTTGATGGCGATGAATTCGACGCCGCGAAGACCGACCTCGATCATGCGGTTGACTGCGTTCACGCCACCGCCGCCGATGCCGACGACCTTGATGACGGCCAAGTAATTCTGCGGAGCTGCCACGTTACGTGTCCCTTGTTCGTGTACTAATGCGAAAACTTATCGAGTCCTGCTTGAAGCTTTGAACCTTAACCTTCGACTTGAAGGTTATAGTTATGTCAAGTAACTCATGTCTGTGACGGTATTTCCTATGCAGGGGACATTCAATAACCGGCGCCGCGTGTCGCGGGAATACCGGTCAAATAGCCCCGTATGTAGTCCTGAGGGCGGCTGGATGTCCCGGAAGTCCAGGACGTCCCTCAGGCATCCTTCAGGACTCCCAGGACTTCCCTCCGGGGGCGCCCGGGCGGCTCGCGGGGAACGTCCAGCCAAAAGCGCCGCACCGGCCGCCCGGCCGGACCGCGGCGGAACTGATCGCCGGCTACCGGGTGACAGGGTGCCGGGGCACGCTGACATCGTAAACCTTCACCGGATTCTTCGGGTCCGCCGGGACCTTCAGGAGGGCCGCGAGGACCCGGGCCTTCAGCTCCTTCTCCCCCGCGTTGCCCCAGACGATCGTCTGCCCGTCGACGAGTCTGAGTTCGACGGCGTCGGCCGAGGCGGCGGAGGCGTTGGAGAGCCGTGCAAGCACGTCCGCCGGCAGCGCTCCGAGCACCGCGGTGATGGCCTGGAACAGGTCCTTCGGGCAGCGTCCCGCCGCCGCCGTCGATCACCGGGAGCGGGATCGAGGAGGCGTCTTTGGTGGTGCTGAGCTGGACGCCGTCGACGTCCACCAGCTGGAACGTGTCGCCCTGCTTGACCAGTGCCACGGGAATGCGCTCGGTGATGTGCACCTGCAAGGTGGAGGGCGGCAGCGCCTTCGCGCTGACGTCCTTGACCTGGACCAGCGGCTTCAGCAGGGCCGTGACCTCTTCCTCGCTGATCTGCGGCAGCGGTTTGCCCTGCAGCGGCGCGAGGGCGGCCTGGATCTGGTCAGGGCTCACGATCTTGGTGCCCTGCACGGAGACGGTCCGCAAGGCGAGCACAGGCGAGTAGACGGCGGCCGCGACGATCCCCGCCATCAGCACGGCAACAATGCCGATGGTGCTGAGCAGGATGCGTTTGCGGCGTTTGCCCTTGGGCTCGGGGAAGGACAAGACGTTGCCGGGCGGGATGTCCGGCATGTGCCCGGCCCGTTCCGGGACGGGCCGTTTCCCGTGTCCGGGGCGTTTTTGGACGCCGAAATGACGTCTGTGCCGGTTCCGCCGCGACGGCGGCCGGGCGCCGGTTCCGGAAGCGTTGGTTCCTCCGCGGTAGGTGGGGCGCCTGGTGCTAGCCACCGGCGGCCTCGCCCGTCAGGGCGTCGACGATCAGCGGCCCGTAGGCCGTGACGTCGCCTGCGCCGGCGGTCAGCACGATGTCCCCGGGCGCGGCGGCGGCCAGTACTGCCTGCACGGCTTCCCCGCCGGGGCCGACAAGGCTGCCGCCGGACCCGAGGTGCTCGGCGATCAGCCCGCTCGTGACACCGGGAATGGGGTCTTCGCGGGCCGGATAGATGTCCAGGACCAGGGCCGTGTCCGCGGTGTTGAGGGCCTCGGCGAACTCACGGGCGAATTCGCGGGTCCGCGAAAACAGGTGCGGCTGGAAGAGGACGTGCACCTTGTGCTCTCCGGCGACGGCCCGCGCGGCGGACAAGGCGGCGCGGACCTCCGTGGGGTGGTGGGCGTAGTCGTCGTAGACGCGGATGCCGCGTCCCTCCCCCTTGAACTCGAAGCGGCGCGAGGCTCCGGAGAAGTGCGCCAGTGCGGCGGCCGCCGGCTCCGGCGCGACGCCGAGTTCGACCGCGACGGCGAACGCGGCGGCGGCGTTGAGCGCGTTGTGCCGGCCCGGAACCTGGAGGTCGAGGCCGAAGGTGCCTGCCGTCGTCGAGATCGCCAGCTGGCCGGGTCCCTCGTCGTGCAGCCGGATGGCGGCGTCCTCCGCCGTCCCGTACAGGACCACGCGGGTGTTGCCGCGGGCCAGGGTGCGCTCGGCAAGGGCCCTGGCGCCCGGGGTCGTCCGCGCAGGCCACCAGGACGCCGTCGGCCGGGAGCAGGGCCGTGAAGCTGTCGAAGGAGGCGTACACGGCCTCGGCGGTGCCGTAGAAGTCCAGGTGGTCCGGTTCGACGTTGGTCACCACGGCGATCGTGGGGCGGTAGTTCAGGAAGGAGCCGTCCGATTCGTCGGCCTCGGCGACGAAGATCCCCGAGGTGCCGTGCGCCGCATTGACGCCGAGCGCCGGAACGTTCGCGCCGATGGCGAAGGACGGGTCCAGCCCGGCGCCCTGCAGCAGCACCGTGATCATCGAGGTCGTGGTGGACTTGCCGTGCGTTCCGGCGACGGCCACCACGGTGTCCTCAGCCATGGTGGCGGCCAGGGCTTCGGAGCGGTGCAGCACCGGGAGCCCGGCGGCGCGGGCCGCCACGAGCTCGGGGTTGTCCGGCCGGATCGCGGAGCCGGCAACCACCGTCTGGGCGTCGCCGAGGTTGCCCGGCCCGTAGCCGACGGCAATGCGTGCTCCGGCGGCCGCGAGGTCCGTCATGACGGGCAGTGCCTTGGCGTCGGAGCCGCTCACCGGGATGCCGCGCGCCACCATGATGCGGGCGACGGCGGACATGCCGACGCCGCCGATGCCGATGAAGTGCACGCGGCCAAGGGATTGCCAGGGAACGGGTGCCGTGTTGGGGCTGGGTCATTGCTCTACTGCTTCCTGCTGCTGTACTGGTTCCTGAGGACGCGACTTCGAGGATGAGATCGGCCATGCGCCGGTCCGCGTTCCGGATGCCGAGGCGTTCGGAGCTGGCGGCCATCCTGGCCAGCCTGTCCTTGTCCAGCAGCAGCGGGATGATGTTCTCGCGGATCCAGTCCGCGGAGAAGGCCTTGTCCTCCACGATCAGGGCGCCGCCGGCGGCGACCAGGCCCGCAGCGTTCAGCGCCTGTTCGCCGTTGCCGATGGGCAGCGGGACGAAGACGGCGGGCACGCCCACCGCTGCCACCTCGCAGACCGTGGCGGCGCCGGCCCGGGCCAGCAGCAGGTCCGCCGCGGCGTACACGGTTTCCATGCCGTCCACGTACTCCACCTGCCGGTAGCCCGGCGCGGCGAGCGGCTTGCCGTCGGCGTCGTGCACGGACTTGCCGCGGCCGGTGATGTGCAGGGTCTGCACGCCGGCGTCGGCGAGGGCTCCCACCGCCGCGGCGAGGGACCGGTTGATGCTCTGGGCGCCCGAGGAGCCGCCGGTGACGATCAGCGTGGGTTTGTCCGGGTCCAGTCCGAGCGCCTGCCGTGCGCCGGCCCGGGCGGCGGCACGGTCCAGGCCGGAGATCTCGGGGCGCATGGGCATGCCCACGTGCCGCGCGCGGCCGAGTTTGGTCGCGGCGAAGGCGACGGCCACGTGGCCGCCGAGGCGGGCCCCTACCCGGTTTGCCAGTCCGGGGCGGGTGTTGGCCTCGTGGACCACGATCGGGATCTTCCGGCGCCGGGCGGCAAGGTACATCGGGGTGCACACGTAGCCGCCGACGCCCACCAGGACATCGGCCCGGGCCTCATCGAGGATGGAGCCCGCCTGCTTCACCGCGCCGGCCATCCGGCCGGGAAGCCGGAGGAGGTCGGCGGACGGCCTGCGCGGGAGCGGGACCCGGCTGATGGTGGCCAGATCCAGCCCGGCGGCCGGGACCAGCCGGGCTTCCATCCCGCCGGGGGTGCCGACAGCCAGGAGCTGCACGCCGGGCCGCGACTGCCGGAGGGCGCCGGCGATGGCCAGCAGCGGGCTGATATGTCCGGCGGTTCCGCCGCCGGCAAGGACCACGGACAAAGGCGACTCGGTGTTCATATAGGGCTGTTTACGCTTTCGTGCGGTTCTTGGATGCGGGGCTCTTGGATGCGGGATTTGTGCTGGCGGGTTTCTTGGCTGTGTTCCGCGCCGGATTCGTGGCGCTCTTCGCGCCGGGGTTCCTGGCGCCGTTCGCGCCGGGGCGGGCGGCGGATTGGCTGGATGCCTTGCTGGCGGCCCGCGCGGCCCGGGCAGCCCGGGCGCTTCGCACCGAATTCGCGAAGGCGGCAGGGCCGAACTTGAGCATCACCTTCGGCTGCATGCCCGGGTCCATCTGCGCCCGGGCCAGGGACAGGACCACGCCGATTGCACAAAGCGACATCAGCAGGGCCGAACCGCCGTAGGAAATGAAGGGCAACGGGACGCCGATCACCGGTGCCAGCCCGGTGACCACGGCCATGTTGACGCTGGCCTGGCCCAGCAGCCACACCATGATGGAGCCGGCCAGGACGCGGTGGAAGACGTCCTGCTGTGCGACGACGACGCGGTAGATGGCGGTGCCGAGGATGGCGAAGAGGACCAGGACGACGAGCGTCCCGACCAGTCCGAGTTCCTCGCCGATGATCGCGAAGATGAAGTCGTTGTGCGCTTCCGGGATCCAGCTGTACTTCTGCCGGCTCTGGCCCAGCCCGACGCCGAACCACCCTCCGGACGCGAGCCCGTACAGGCCGTTGGTGGACTGGTAGTTCAGGTCGGAGCCGTCGGCGCAGGTCTGGCCCGTCCAGGACAGGATGCGGCACATCCGGTTGGGGCTCGTGACGGCGAGGATGGTCGCGAAAAGGGCCAGGACCGCCCCGGCAATCCCGAAAAGGTAGAGCCGGACGCCGGCGAAGAACAGCGCGGCGGCGATGATGATCATCACGATCATCGCCGTGCCGAGGTCGTTTCCGGCGAGGATGAGTCCCAGGACCGCAATGGCTCCGGGAGCCACGACGGGGATGAGGGCGTGGCGCCATTCGTGGAGGAGCTTTGCCTTGCGGTCAAGCACCGTCGCCATCCACAGCGCGAGGGCAAGCTTGGCGGCTTCGGAGGGCTGGAAGGTGAACGGTCCGACGTCGATCCAGTTCTGGTTGCCCAGGGCGCTGCGCCCCACCAGGAGGACCAGGCCCAGCAGCGCAATGGCCAGGAGCATGAGCGGCCAGGCAAAGCGCCTGAGCCATACGACGTTGACGCGCGAGAGGACAAACATGGCGAAGACGCCGATCGCGGCGAATCCGCCCTGTTTGAGGGCCGCGGAGTACGGTGACTCCCCCGCGGCTATGGCTTCCACGCTGGAGGCGGAGAGGACCATCATGATGCCGATCGCCGTCAGCGCCAGGGTGGAGCCGAGGATCAGGTAGTAGGTGGATCCGTTGCGGGACTTGCCTGTGCCTTCCAGCGCGGACCAGAATCCGCGGTACCAGGTGCGCACCCTCGCGGCGGGAGTGACGGCTGGCCTGCGGGCCGGAGACGCGGAAGGTGCCTGCATCTTGCCCCCGGCGGCCTTGCCCCCTGCTGGCCTGCTGCCGGCGGTCTTGCCACTGGTGGTCCCGCCTGCGGCGGGCCGAGCCGCCGTCGTACGTGTGGGCGTGCTGACCATTGTTACTCCTCGCTGGTCTGAGCCTGCCCTTCCACGAGCTCGCGGACAGCTTCGATGAAGGCATCGCCACGGTGAGCATAGGAAGAGAACTGATCCATGGAAGCAGCCGCCGGGGCCAGCAGCACAGTGTCCCCGGAGGCGGCCAGCTGCGCCGCCGAGGCAACGGCCTGGGCCATCACAGTCTCGCTGAAGATCGGCGAAGGGCCTGCGGCGGCTTGGGCCGTTCCGGCAGTCTGCACGTCTTCAGTCTCGCCCTTCGCCTGCCCGATCACGGGGACATCCGGCGCGTGTCGCTTCAGCGCGGCCTGCAGATCGCTGGAGTCCGCACCGATCAGGACTACGGCCTTGAGCCGGTGGGCATGTTCCTGGATCAGGGAGTCGTAGTTCACACCCTTGGACAGGCCTCCCGCGATCCACACGACGTGCTGGAACGCGGACAGTGCGGCGGAGGCGGCGTGCGGGTTGGTGGCCTTGGAATCGTTGACCCAGAGCACACCCTCATGCCGGGCCACCGGCTGGATCCGGTGGTCTCCGGGAAGGTAGTTCAGCAGTCCGGTGCGGACCGCGGACGCTTCCACCCCGTAGGCGCGGACCAGGGCAGCCGCAGCCAGCGCGTTGGCCACCATGTGGCGCGGGGCAGCCGACCCCAGGTCCGCCATCGAGGCGAGTTCGGCCGCGCTGTCCTTGCGTTCGGCGATGAACGCGCGGTCCACCAGCAGCCCTTCCACGACGCCGAGCATGCTGATGGCCGGCGTGAGGGTGGTGAAGCCCACGGCCCGGCAGCCTTCCACAACATCGGCGTCCTCGACCATGCGTTCGGTCTCGATCTGCTCGGCGTTGTAGATGCACGCCTTTTGCGTGTTCGCGTAGACCTTGGCCTTGTCGGCCAGGTAAGAGGCGTAGGAGCCGTGCCAGTCCACGTGGTCTTCGGCGACGTTGAGGCACACGCTGGCCAGCGGTGACACGGAGTGGCTCCAGTGCAGCTGGAAGCTGGAGAGTTCGACAGCGAAGACGTCGTAGTCCACGGGGTCGCGGAGGGCGTCCAGGATGGGGGTCCCGACATTGCCGACGGCGATGGCCTTGAGCCCGGCGGCCTGGAGCATGGATTCGGTCAGGCCGACCGTGGTGGTCTTACCGTTGGTGCCGGTGATGGTCAGCCAGTCGGCGGTCTTGCGGCCTTTTCGTTCGCGGAGCCGCCAGGCGAGTTCGACGTCGCCCCACACCGGGATGTGCGCGCGCGCCGCGGCGGCGAGCAAGGCCTGGTCCGGGCGCCAGCCCGGCGACGTGACCACGAGGTCCGGCTTGTGCCCGTCGATCTTCGGAACGGACTCCACGGCCTCTTCGCCCAGCAGGACGTCGGCCGCGCCGACAATCCGGAGCGTGTCGGCCTGGGCCAGCGCCTTGGCACTGGTGGCGGCGTCAACCACCACCACGCGGGCGCCGAGTTCGATCAGGGTATCGGCGGCGGAGAAGCCGGAGACGCCGATGCCGGTGACCACGACGCGCAGGCCGGCCCAGTCGGAATCCCAGGTCGTGAGCCCCTGCAGCCGGGGTGAGGTGGTGAGCGGGGCGGGGATGGGACCGGTCACAGGAGTACCACCCATTCGGCGTAGAAGATGCCCAGGCCCGCGGCGACGAACAAGCCGCAGAGGATCCAGAACCGGACCACCACCGTCACTTCCGCCCAGCCCTTGAGTTCGAAGTGGTGCTGCAGCGGTGCCATCTTGAAGAACCGTTTGCCCTTGGTGAGTTTGAAGTAGCCCACCTGGATGATGACCGAGAGCGTGATGAGCACGAAGAGGCCGCCGATGAAGGCCAGCAGCAGTTCGGTGCGGGACAGGATGGCGAAGGCTGCGACGGCGCCGCCGATGGCCAGGGACCCGGTGTCGCCCATGAAGATCTTCGCCGGCGAGGTATTCCACCAGAGGAACCCGACCATCGCCGCGCTGAGGATGGCGGCGAGCAGGGCCAGGTCCATCGGGTCGCGGACCGAATAGCAGCCGCTGCCGGCCTGCCGCGGGGATCCGCAGGCCTGGTTGCTTTGCCAGATGCCCATGAGCGTGTACGCCCCGAACACCATGACCGAGGCGCCGGCGGCCAGGCCGTCGAGGCCGTCGGTGAGGTTCACGCCGTTGGTCGCGGCGGTGACGATCAGGTTGGACCACAGGACGAACAGGATGGCGCCAAGCACCGTGCCGGCGAAGGCCAGGTTGAGCCACGGGAATGTCGCGCACCAGCGAGATCTGGGTGGAGGCCGGCGTCAGGCCGGCGGCGTTCGGGAAGTTCAGCGCCAGCACGGCAAAAATGATGCCGACGGCGGCCTGGAGGATCAGCTTGGCCTTGGCGTTCAGTCCCAGGCTGCGCTGCTTGGTGATCTTGATGAAGTCATCCAGGAAACCCACCAGGCCCATGCCCACCATGAGGAACAGCAGCAGCAGCCCGGAGGCGCTGGGCCCCGGCGGAGTTCGGGTTCATCATCCACATGATCAGGTGCGTGAGCAAGTAGCTGACCACGACCGCCAGGACCACCACGGCGCCGCCCATGGTGGGCGTGCCGCGCTTGGTGTGGTGGGAGGTGGGTCCGTCGTCGCGGATGAATTGTCCGTAGCCCTTGCGGACCAGGAACCGGATGAACAGGGGGGTGCCCGCAAACGCGAGGAACAGCGCCATTCCGGCGCCCATCAGCAGTGCAATCACAGCTGTGCACTCCCTTCGGTGGCGGTTGCGGCAGGTCCCTCAGCAGGTCGCTCGGGAGAGTTCTTGGGGGCTTGTGGGGGTAATGCTATCCGATCCCCCAAATGGCGCAGCCCGATGCCGTTCGATGACTTGAACAGGACCAGGTCGCCCGGCCGGAGCTCGGCCTGGAGGAGCTCGTAGGCCTCCTCCGCGGTCTCGGCGAAGACGCATTCATCGCCCCACGAGCCCTCGTTGACGGCGGAGACATACAGCGAGCGGGCCTCCCGGCCCACCACGACGAGGCGGGAGATGTTGAGGCGCACCACCTGGGTGCCGACGGCCATGTGCTCGCGGATGGAATCCGGGCCAAGCTCGAGCATGGCGCCCAGGACCGCCCAGGTGCGGCGGCCCTGGCCCAGTTCGGCCAGCGTCCGCAGTGCTGCCCGCATGGACTCCGGGTTGGCGTTGTAGGCGTCGTTGATGACGGTCACGCCGTCGGGGCGCTCCGTGCGCTCCATCCGCCAGCGGCTGGCGGCGGTCTGGGCGCTGAGGGAGGCCGCGATCTGGGCGCCCGGGATGCCGGCCGCGTGCGCGGCGGCGGCAGCAGCGAGGAGGTTGGCGATGTGGTGGGCCCCGATCAGCTTCGCGGTGACGTGGTGCCCTGTTGTTCCTTGCGGGGCTGCCCCCTGCTGGTTGACGTGTCGCCGGGCAGGTAGAGCTCAAATTCGGGGTGGCCGTCGGCGTTCAGTTCCACGCCCTCGGCCCTCACCACATCGGCTTGGGCCACGTCCGTCTGGCCGCTGTTGTCCTGGCCTATGCCGGCCGGGCCGGAGGTGTAGCCGAGCACGCGGGCCCGGGTGCGGGCGGCCATCGCGGCGACGCGGGCGTCGTCCAGGTTCAGCACGGCGGTGCCCCCGGCAGGGAGTGCCTCGACGAGTTCGCCCTTGGCGACGGCGATGTTGTCGATGCCGCCGAATTCTCCGGCATGGGCGGAGCCGACGCCGAGGACGACGCCGATCTCCGGCCGGACCATGTCCGCGAGGTACTGGATGTGGCCGATGCCCGTGGCGCCCATCTCGATGACGAGGTAGCGGGTGTCGTAATCGGCTTTGAAGACCGTGAGCGGGACGCCGACCTCACCGTTGTAGGACCCTTGCGGGGCGACGGTGGTGCCTTCGGCGCCGGCGGCCGCGAAGATTCCGGCCAGCAGGTCCTTCGTGGTGGTCTTGCCGGCGGAGCCGGTGATGCCGATCACCGTGAAGGCGGCGCCGGCGGCTGCGCGGCGGGCGCGGATCCGGCGGACCGATTCGGCGGCCAGTGCGCCCATGGCGAGGACGGCGTCCTCGACCACGACGGCGGGGTAGTTCGTCCCGGCGGCGTCGGCGACCTCGCGCTCCACGAGCGCCAGGACGGCGCCCCGGTCAAAGGCGGCGCCGACGAAATCGTGGCCGTCGGCGCTCTCCCCTGGCTTGGCCACATAGAGGGAACCCGCCGTGGCCTCGCGGGAGTCGGTCACCACGGATGCGGGGCTAATGCCCGGTTCCGCGGCCAGCCGGCCGTTGGTTATGTCGGCGATTTCCGCCGCTGTAAGTGCAATCATCTCGGTTTAGGACTCTATCCGGTGGTCTTCGAGAACGGTGAATCCCCGTGCTGTCAAGGCGTTCCGGAGCTCCACCCGGTCATCCAGGGCCAGGTTGACTCCCTTGACCTCCTGCCACACCTCGTGGCCCCGGCCGGCGACGAGGATGACGTCTTCCGGTGCGGCGAGCTCCACGGCCTTCAGGATGGCGGCGTCGCGCGGGAAGACCTCCAGGACCGTGCAGTCCAGGCCTTCGCTGTCCTTGGCGGCCCGGGCGCCGGCCAGGACGTCCGCACGGATGGCCGCGGCGTCCTCGTCGTGGGGGTCGTCGTCGCTGACAATCACGGTGTCCGCCAGCCGGGCCGCGATGGCGCCCATGGCGGGGCGCTTGCCCTGGTCGCGCTGTCCGGTGGCGCCGAAAACGATGATCACCTTGGACCCGGGTTCCGGGGACCGGACGGCTTCGAGGGCCCGTGCCAGGGCGTCGGGGTTGTGGGCGAAGTCCACCACGGCCGCCGGGGCCGTGGACACCAGCTGCATCCGGCCGGGCACGGCGACGGTGAAGGGGTCTCCGGCGTCGAGGGCGGCCTGCACGGCGGCAGGGTCGTGGCCGCCGGCGAGCACCATGACGGTGGCCAGGGCGGCGTTGGCGACGTTGAAGCTTCCCGGCAGGCCGGTGTGGACGCGCAGCTCGGTGCCGTCGCGGTGCCGGAGGACGAAGTCGGTGCCGAGTCCCCGCGGGGTCGTCTGGACCACAGTCCAGTCAGCGGCGTCGGACCGCTGCCGGTGGCGCCGCTCGTGGCGAGGGTCGTGACGGGGATGTTCGCGGCGGCGGCGAGCTTCCGGCCCCAGGCATCGTCCACGGTCACGACGGCGGCCCGGGCGCGTTCCGGGGTGAACAGCCGGGCCTTGGTCTGGAAGTACTCCTCCATGGTCCCGTGCAGGTCCAGGTGGTCCTGGGTGAGGTTCGTGAACCCGGCGACGTCGAACACCACGGCGTCCACGCGGTGGAAGGACACGGCGTGCGAGGAAACCTCCATGGAGGCGGCATCGAGCCCGCGCTCCCGCATGAGCGCGAGGAGGGCGTGCACGTCCGTGGATTCGGGGGTGGTGAGCAGGCTGGGGATCGGCTCGCCGCCGGCAAGGATCTCAATGGTCCCGATCAGCCCGGTCCGTTTGCCCAGCGCCCGCAGCAGGGAATTGATGAAGTAGGTGGTGGTGGTCTTGCCGTTCGTTCCTGTCACCCCGAACAGGGCGGGCGCCCCGGCACCGTCGGGCCGGCTCTGGTAGATCAGTGCCGACAGCCGGCCGACCACGCTGCGCGGCTCCTGGGCGAGCAGCACGGGGACCGGGATGTCGTTGGAGAGCGCCAGCAGGCGCGCACCGGCGTCGTCCGTCAGGACGGCGACAGCACCGGCGTCGACGGCCTGGGAGACGAAGTCGGCCCCGTGCCGCGTGGCGCCCGGCAGGGCGACGTAGAGGTCTCCCGGGTGGACCGCCCGGGAGTTCAGGGAGATCCCGGTGACCGGGACGGAACTGGAGGCCCCGGGAACGACGACGCCGATCGACTCACCGATGACTGCCAGCGGCACTGCGGCAACCGCAGTGGGCCGGAAGCCCGGGGTGGAGTCGTGGCCGGACGGCGCGGAAGCGTCGGGGGCGGTGAGCTCTGACAAGGGGATCTCCGTTGTGGTGCTAGTGGACAGGGCGCTATTTGGATCGGGCACTGCGTGGATCGGGCACTGTTGGTTCGGGCACTGCATGGATCGGGCTACTGCGCACGGAAACATGCTCCGGCCCGCAGGCACTGTGGTTGGGCGCCGGATTGTGACGTCCGGGTGCCGCGTGGAACAGGGGCTACTTGGCGTACTGCGGCAGCCGGGCGGGTTCGCCGGTGGAGGGCTGGACGTTGAACGTGCGCAGCGTCTGGCTCATCACCGAACGGAACACCGGTCCGTTGGTGATTCCGTAGATGCTTCCCTTGGGCCGTTGCAGGACCACCTCCACAATAAACCGCGGATCGTCCATGGGCGCCATTCCGATGATCGAGGCAGTGAAGCCACAGAAGCCGGATTTGCCGTCGTCGCAGGGCGATTCCGAGGTGCCCGTCTTGGCGCCCACCCGGTACCCGTCGATCGCTGCTTCCTTGATCTCGCCTTCGGTCACGGCGCTCTCCAGGATGTCGCGGACCTGCTTCGCGGTCTCCTTGGAGACGACCTGCTGCGGGTCCTTGGCCGGGACTTTTTCCTCGGTTCCGTCCGGGTTGATGTAGCTGTCGATCAGCCGCGGCTGGAGCATCACGCCGTCGTTGGCGATGCTCTGGTAGGCCCGGACGGTCTGGAGGGTGGATTGGGCGACGCCCTGGCCGAAGAGCACGGTGTACTGCTGGCGGCCATCCCATTGGTCGGCCGGGGTCAGGATGCCCTTGGACTCGGCCGGGAGGCCGATGTCGGGGGCCTCGCCGATGCCGAACTTCCGCAGCCAGCCATAGCGCTGGTCCTTGCTCAGGCGCTGGCCCACCATGACCGTGCCGGTATTCATGGAGTAGCCGACGATGCCGGCCAGCGTCCGTTGCTCGGTGCCGTGTTCGAAGGCGTCACTGAAGGTCTGCCCGTCCACGGTGTAGGTCGGTGGAATGGTGAAGGTATCCAGCGGGCTGGACTTGCCCTCTTCGATCACGGCTGCGGCCGTGATCATCTTCTCCACCGACCCTGGCTCGTAGGAGGCGGTGACGGCCCGGACACCGCGGTCCTGGGCGGCAACCTTGCCGGGGTCGTTGGGATCCGGGGCGTCGGTGTCCGCCATGGCGATGATGTTGCCGGTCTTGGCGTCGGAGACCACGATCACGCCCCATTCGGCGCCGAGCTTGTCCTTCTGGCTTTGGATCGCCTGCTGGGAGAAGTACTGCAGGTCCGAGTTCAGCGTGAGCTTGATGTCCTTGCCGTTGATTGCCGGCGTCAGCTCGTCCACGCCCACGGGGATACGCAGTCCGTCGGCGCCGATTTCGAACACGCGCTTGCCGGGCGTTCCTTTGAGGATCTCGTCCTGGGTCTGCTCGAGCCCTGCCTGCCCGGTGGTGCCGTCTTTGAGGAACCCGACAATTCCGCCGGCCACCGAGCCGTTGGGATAGACCCGCTTGCTGGTGCCTTCGGTGACAATGCCGGGAATCTGCAGCTTGGACACCTTGTCCTCGACGTCGGGCTTCAAATCCTTGGCCACGATGTAGTAGCGCTGGGTTCCGGTCAGGGCCTCGCGCAGCGTGTCCCGGTCCATGCCGAGCACGCCGGCCAGTTCGGAGATGCCCTGATCCCGGGTGACCTTGACGAGTTCGTCCTTGCCATTGACGGTCTCGAGCCGGCGGAAGGATTCGGTCTTGGTGTTGACGGTCTGGTCCACCACGACGTTGTAGCGGATGACGCTGCTGGCCAGGACCGTACCCGAGGAATCGAGGATACTGCCGCGCTCCGCGGGCAACTCGATCGGCGTGAGCCGGTTGTTGAGGGCAGCCTCTGCCATGCCCCCGACATCCAGCCCCTGGACCATGAACAGCTTGCCGCCGACCACCAGCAGGAGCGTCAGCATGATCCCGAGCCCCCAGCGGAGCCGCCGGGTGGCGTTTGGGGCTTTCGCCTTGCTTGCCTTGCCGGTGTTCTGCGCCACGGTGAGTCCTTGCTGCTTGCCTTGCTGGTGGTTGGTCAGTGAACGTTACTGCCCGGGCACCTTCTGTGCGGGGGCCGGAACCGATCCGCCGTGGAGTTCGACGGCGGGGGCTGCGGGCGGCGCGGGTGCGGCGGCTGCCGGAGCCGGCTTGGTGTCCGCCGTCTTGGTGTCCGCCGCTTGGTGTCCGCTGCTTGGTGTCCGCCGCTTTGCGCTGGGCGAGCGGATCGTTTTCCGAGGCCGGCGGCACGACGGTGAGCTGCCCGGCGACGGCCGGCGCGGCGATGACGGCGCCCGGGGCATCGCCCTTGACGGCCGGCTTGGCCTTACCGGTGACGCTCAGGGTGGAGAGGTCGATCTGGCCCTTGGCGAGGGAAGCCACCATGCCCAGTTCCGTGGCCTTGGCGGCGAGGTTCTGCGGGGCGTCGAAGTTCTGCACCTGCTGGGTGAGGTCCTGGTTCTGCTTCGTCAGGGTGGTCTGCTCACTGCGGAGCTGGACCAGCTGGTACTGCGCGGACGAGACGGAGATGTTCAGGACCAGCACGGCCATGAGGGCAATCGCCAGGAGGCCGAAGCAGAGGACGACGAACGGCGCGCGGCGCTTGCGGGGTGCCGAGCGGACCAGCGACAGCGGAGTGCGTGACTTCCGGGCGGGACCGGTGCCGGGGCGGATGCCGGGCAGGGCGCGGGCAGTGGCGCCCTGGGCAACGGGGTAGCTGTTGACGGCGGCGTTGCTCATGCTGCTCTCCTGGCTTTGATGCGTTCGACGGCGCGCAGCCGGGCGGAAGCTGCGCGGGGGTTTTCAGCGATTTCAGCGGCGGTGGGCACCTCGGTGCCCTTCGTCAGGGTTTTGAGTTCGGCTTTGTGTTCTTCGAGCTCGACCGGGAAGCCGAGCGGGGCGGAGGACTTCGATCCGGCTTGGAAGAAGCCCTTGACGATCTTGTCCTCCAGGGAGTGGTAGGACATGACCACCACGCGGCCACCCACTGCGATGGCCTCGATGGCCGCCGGGATGGCACGGTCCAGGACGTCAAGTTCCTCGTTGACCTCGATCCGGAGCGCCTGGAAGGTGCGCTTCGCGGGGTGGCCTCCGGACTTGGCGGCACCGGCGGGCACCACCGAACGGATCTGTTCGACGAGTTCCCCGGTAGTGGTGAAGGGCTTCTCGGCGCGAGCCGCCACAATCCTGTTGGCGATGCGGCCGGCAAACTTTTCTTCTCCCCATTTCCGGATGATCCGGACGAGGTCCTCTTCGCTGTAGTTGTTGACGACGTCGGCGGCGGTCTGGCCGCGGCTCGTGTCCATCCGCATGTCCAGCGGCGCGTCGAAGGAGTAGGCGAAGCCGCGCTCCCGTTCGTCCAGCTGAAGGGAAGAGACGCCAAGGTCCATGAGCACGCCGTGGACTTCCGTGAAGCCCAGGTCCGCGAGGACGTCCGGGATCTCGTCGTAGACGGCGTGAACAAGGTCGATCCGGTCCGCGAAGGGCGCCAGCCGCTCCCCCGCCAGGGCCAGTGCTTCCTCGTCGCGGTCGATGCCGATCAGGTGAAGGTCTTCAAAACGCTGGAGGAGGGCCTCGGAATGGCCGCCCATGCCGAGCGTGGCGTCGATGACCACCGGGGTCTCGCCGCGGCTCCGGGCAGCGTCGAAGCCAGGGGCCAACAAATTGATGCACCGGTCCTTGAGGACCGGTACATGGCGTTGGGACGTAGGCTTCGCCTGGTCGGGATCCGTCATGCCTTCGTCCTTCCGTTGTCGAGTTTGCTGGTTGCGGCTCTTACGCAACGTTCCTTGGTCCAGATCCCCATCCGCGCCTACCCTGCGCCGGCCTGGCTCCGGGGAAGTGAGCCAGGACAGCAACCGGATGGGCGGCTGGAGATCTCGATCAAGGAACGTTGTGTGCTGTGTGTCAGTGGGGATTCAGAGAATCCCCGGGATGGCGTCGTCGGTTTCCGAGAAGGCGGTTTCCTTTTCGGCCAGGTACTCACTCCAGGCCTGGGCGTCCCAGATCTCTGCCCGGGATCCTGCGCCAATGACGGCGAGTTCCCGGCCTAGACCTGCGTACTCCCGGAGCGCCGGCGGAATCGTCACGCGCCCCTGCTTGTCAGGTACCTCGTCCGAGGCTCCAGAGAGGAAAACACGGATGTAGTCACGTGCTTGCTTGGAGGAAATTGGAGCCTCCCGCATCTGCTCGTGAACCCGGCCGAATTCCGCCTCACTGAAGACGTAGATGCAACGCTCCTGGCCCCTTGTGAGAACCAGCCCGCTGGCAAGTTCCTCACGGAACTTCGCTGGGAGGATAATTCGACCTTTTTCGTCCAGACGCGGCGAATGTGTGCCGAGAAACACGGCCCACCGCCTGTCTGTTCTAGGAAGTCAAACGTCCCCTGCGTTGCCACTACCCTCTTACGTCCTCCACATTACTCCACATCGCTCCACAGTCAACGACACGCCCGGGATGTTTGGACAAATATGCGGATGTTTATCCCCTTTCTTCCCAGCATTTGCAAGGAGACGGGATTGGTGGGGGAAAGTGGAGCGTTTTTGCGTGGCTGGCGGCCATCGCCGTCGTTGATTCAGGCCGCGGACCCGGCGCCGGCGCGAAAGAATTCCACGGCGTGGCCCTTTATGTCCCGGACAGCGGGAAATTGCCGCCTTAAATGGCGAAAGACCCGCCGAAGCGGGTCTTTCGCCGTCGCCCGGCGAACCGGTGGCGGAAAGTGGAGGGTCTATGAAACCGTCATGGTGCGGTTCAGGATTCTCCCTTGTGCCGTTCGTCCCAGCGCTGCTCGAGGTTGCTCATGAACGAACTCCTGGGTTTGCCCTGCTTGCGGCCGCCGGCCGCCTTGGCCTTGCCGACTGCCGAACTGCGCATTGTGGCGAAATACACTCCGGCGCCCATCACGACAAAGCCGAGCACCCCGACAAAGATGTTCTGCATCGACACGCCGACCAGCAACAGCAGGACGCCCGCGAGAGTCGCGAGCACGCCGATGACGAGGTGGCGGGTGGACCAAGAGCGCCCGGGAACCGACCCCATCGAGCTCGCAAACTTGGGATCGTCCTCATTCAGCTGCTTCTCAAGTTGCTCCAGCAACTTCTGTTCGTGCTCCGAGAGCGGCATCACGACCTCCTCAAGTCTGCCAACGTCGGGGCTTGACGTGGCCATTGCCCTAATCCCCTAACGCCCGGGATTCCGAAGTGGTTCCCATTCACCTCCATTGGTGAAAGGGGCAATTCAAAAGTCCCGTGCCGGTCTTCAGCAGGCCAAGTCGTCGCCCCCACGGTCGATCTAGTCGTCCTAAACCTAGGTATTAATAAGGATAGATTGTCGCGGCCCGTTCTGAAAGACAGTCTTAAGGCCCTGTCCCGGCCCGGCAGGCCTTAACAGGGCCTTGAATGGAGGCGCCGGCAAGAGCCTGCCGGTTCATTCGGTGGTGCCCCCGGGATCCAGGAGCCGTGCCGGCAGAACTGATTTGTTGCCGAATTTCCGGGTGACCGCATCGAGGGCTTGTTCAGCGGCCCGCCAGTTGTCGTCCCGGCGGTCCAGACTGAGCTGCAGCGGGGCGTCAGCGGCCTCTTCCAGCTGTTCCGCCCGGATGCCCACGAGCCGCACTGTCATGGGCCGGTCGCCTACGGATTCCAGGAGCTGTACTGCGACGGCGTAGAGCAACTGGGCGCTGTCGATCGGCGTGCTCACGGTGCGGCTGCGGGTAATGGTGGAAAAATCCGCGTAGCGCAGCTTGAGCGCAACGGTGCGGGCATGCAGGCCGGCGCCGCGGAGGCGCTCGGCCGTCCGGTGCGAAAGCCGCAGCAGCTCCCGATGCAGCAGGGCGTCATCCGCGGTATCAGTGGCGAAGGTCTCCTCGGCCCCGATGCTCTTTTCCAGCCGGACGGGCGTCACGGGCCGCGGATCGATGCCCCACGAGAGCTGGTAGACGTGCTCCCCCGCGGCGCCCAGGAGCTTCCGGAGCGAGGGCAGGGGTGAGGCGGCGACATCCGCCACCGTCCGGATACCCCTCCGGGCGAGCACCTCGACGGTCTTGCCGCCGACTCCCCACAGCGCGCTGACGGGCAGGCTGTGCAGGTACGGGACGGTTTCCTCGGGCCGGATCAGGAGAAGCCCGTCGGGTTTGCACCGCGTGGAAGCGATCTTGGCCACAAACTTGCTCGCGGCTATTCCCACCGACGCCGTGATTCCCAGTTCCCGGAAGACGCGGGCCCGGATCAGTTCTCCGATCTCTTGCGGCGGACCGAGACGCCGGATGGCTCCCCCGACGTCCAGGAAGGCCTCGTCCACGCTGAGCGGCTCCACGAGGTCGGTGATGGAACCAAAGATGGCCATGATCTGGCCGGACACTTCGTAGTAGAGCTTGTGGCGGGGCTCGATGATGACCGCCGAGGGGCACATGCGTGCCGCAACCACCATGGGCATCGCTGATCTGACGCCGAAGGCCCGGGCCTCGTAGGAGGCGGAGAGCACCACGGACCGGTCCGCCGGATAGCCCACAATCACGGGCCTTCCCTTCAGCTCGGGACGGCTGCGCAGCTCCACCGAGACAAAGAATGCGTCCATGTCAACGTGCATGATGCTGCTGCGCCGGAGTTCCCGCAGCGATTCCTCGCTGAGTCGTCCGCAGGACGGGAGATCCGGTTGGAGAGTGGACTGGAGATGGGGCTGCCCTGGTGTCTGGGGCTGCATAGTGGCGCGCACAGTTGGCTGTACTCCCTGCCCTACTCTCGGCTCTACTCTCGGCTGTTTGTCTGCGTCTGGCCCCACGTCTTCAATCCTATGCCCGGGGACTGACTAAACTGGAGGCTGATTCCGCGTCAACACCAGGAGGAAAATCCCTGTGAAGGTATTTGGACAGCGCAAACGTGCCGCAGCGGCCATCGCGGCGGCGGGCACGTTATTGGCCTTGGCCGCATGCACGCCTGCCAGCACCGGGACCCCGGCGGCTTCGTCGGCATCGACCTCGGCCGCATCGCCGCAGTCCTCCACCACGGCTCCCCCAAGCCCTTCCGCGGAGCCCGGCACCTCGGCCACGGTCGGCGCCCTGGTTCCCGGTTTCCCGCAGGCGCTCCTGCCGCTCATGCCCGGGGCCAAGGTGGTGTCCAGCAGCTTCGACAAGACCACGGTGCCGGCCACCGTGGCACTCGTCGGCAGCATCACCGCCCCCGCCGCCGATGTTTTGGCCTTCTACACCAAGGCTCTGGAGGCACAGGGCTTCAAGGCTGTACCCGGTGAAACCGTGGGCACCGTGCCCTCCAAGGACTTCCTTCGCGGGGACAACGAGACCGTGAATATCTCCGTCATGGAGACAACAGGTGTGTCCACGTTCACGATAGGCGCGAACGTCGCTGCCGAGTCCGTCAAGTGACTCTCGCCGAACAGCTGCGGCTCGAGCAGGCGGCCTTCGTGGCCGCCGTCGCCGGCAAGCTCACGGATTTCCTGACCAGCCGCCAGGCTGTCATGTCCTCAATCTCCCAGGACATCGATCCGCTCATGGGCTCGATCTCGAACCTGGTCACGGGCGGAAAACGCCTCCGGGCCCTCATGTGCTACTGGGGCTGGCGCGGCGCCGGCGGCGAGGCCGGCGCGGCCGAGGTGGTGACGGCGGGCTCGGCCCTGGAGCTGTTCCAGGCCGCGGCCCTGATCCACGATGACATCATTGACCGTTCGGATACCCGGCGGGGCGGCCCCAGCGTCCACCGCCGCTTCAGCGAACTGCACGAGACCCAGGGCTGGGCGCTGGACAGCGAGCGGTTCGGCCACGCGGCCGCCATCCTGACCGGGGACCTCTGTTTGTCCTTCAGCGAGGAATCCTTCACGGAAATCGGACACCGCGCAGCCTCCGGCAGCCCGGCACGGCTGATCTTCAACCTCATGCGCGCCGAGGTGATGGCCGGGCAGTACCTGGACATCCTGGAAGAAGTTGCCGGGCCCCGGCGGGACCGGGCCGGCGCGGTCAGCCGGGCCCAGTCCATCATCAGGTTCAAGTCGGCCAAGTACTCCACGGAGCACCCGCTCGCGCTCGGCGGTGCCCTGGCCGGCGCCGGCGACGAGCTGCTGCGCGGCTATTCCGCCTTCGCCCTGCCGCTGGGCGAGGCGTTCCAGCTGCGGGACGACGTCCTGGGCGTCTTCGGGGACCCTGTCACGACCGGAAAACCTGCCGGGGACGATCTGCGCGAGGGCAAGCGCACGGTCCTGGTGGCGTTCGCCCTGGACCAGGCCTCGCCGGCCGAATCGGAGTTCATCGACGCCAAGCTCGGCAGCCCCGATCTCAGCGATGCGGACATCGAGGAGATCCGGCGGATCATCGTGGACTGCGGTGCGCTGCAGGCCACGGAAGTTCTCATTGATGAGTTCGGCAAGGCGGCCTTCGCCGCCCTGGACCTCCTGCCGCTGGAGGAACTGCCCAAGACGGCGCTCCGCAGGCTGGCAGAGGCCACTGTCAGCCGCGCCGCCTGAACCAAACGTCCGGGAACCCGGCCGCCGCAAAAAGCCGGGCACGCGCATTCGTGGCATGATTCCCGACACGTGAAACCCCGAACAAAACGCCGCGGGCCGCGCACAGCGACATGCGCTGTACACGGCCCGCAACGGCACGTCTAAGGGGTGCTGCCAGCTGATGTGACTGCCTGCCGGCAGGCACCTACCAGCAGGCTCCTACCAGGCCAGGGACTGTGCCCTGCGGCGGATTTCGGTCTTGCGCCCTTCCCGCAGGGCGTCGATCGGCCGGCCGCGGAGGGACTCGTCCGGGGTGAAGAGCCAGGTGATCAGTTCCTCGTCCGAGTATCCGGCGTCCGAGAGGACAATAATGGTGCCCTTCAGGCTCTCCACTGCGTGGCCGTCCTGGATGAAAGCAGCCGGTATGGATCGGATGCGCCGGTCGCCGACTCTCAGGGCCGCCACCGCACGCTCGTCCAGAAGTGCATGGACCTTGGTAATAGATACGTTCAGAAGCTGTGCGACATCGGGCAGGGGCAGCCATTCGCCCACGAGGCTTTCTACATTACTCACGGATAAAGATTGCCACGCCCGGTGCCCCGTCGCCTAGTCGGCGGCCGGGGAAATGACGGCCGCGGCCGCAGCCAATCCGGCCCTGCCGGGAAGTCGCTCCGGTTCATCGGGGACTCCGCCGGGACGCCGTCCGGCCGACACTCCGCCGAAACCGGGTTTGCAGAATGTCAAACAGTTCTTGTGCTAATTGCCAATTCATGAGAGATTCACATAGATCACATTTGTAACAGCAATAACTTTTGTCACACTGGTAACACCAGTTGTACCGGCCTGACCGCAGCGTTGCCGCTGAGAAGAGGATCTTTCCAATGACAACCTCACGTTCGCCACAGCATCACCCGAGGCCCAGCCTGCCGCTGATCGCGGCGACGACGGCGGCGCTTCCCGCCGTCGTGCTTTCCTCCTTGGCGATCGCCCAGCCTGCCGCGGCCGAATCGCGTGCGCGCGCTGTCCCGGCAACCCTCGCGGCGGCCATGCGGGCCCAGGCGAAGGCGGACGTGGCCACGTCCCTCAAGGCCGCAGTGATCCCCGCAGCTTCCGTTCCGGCAACCCTGCCCAGCGCGTTGCGTCCGGCGAAGTCAGCGGTTCCCGCCGTCTACACGATCGCCCGCGGCGACACCATCAGCGCCGTTGCCGGCCGGTACGGCCTGGACACCTACGCCGTGCTCAAGCTGAACAAGCTGCAGGCGAACACCATCATCTACCCGGGGCAGAAGATCAAGCTCACGGGCTCGGCATCGACCCGGCAGCGACTCCGGCCGCACCGGCCACTTCCGCTTCCGTCACGTCCGCTTCGTCCTCTGCTAATTCCGCCTCTGGAGGGGGCCGGGTCTACGTCGTGAAGGCGGGCGACACTCTGGGCGCCATCGCGGCCCGCCACGGCGTGGGGCTTTCCGAGGTCTTCACGTGGAACGGGCTCAACATGGGCTCCATCATCTACCCCGGCCAGAAGGTCAAGGTTGGCGGCAGTTCCAGCACCCCGGCTCCCTCCGCTCCCGCTGCGACGACAACGGCACCCGCAACGCCGTCGACGTCGACCAAATCCGGTTCCTACACCATCAAAGCCGGCGACACCCTCTCCGGCATCGCGGCACGCAACGGCGTCCGGCTCTCGGACGTCCTGTCCGCCAACCGGCTGACGATGTCCAGCATCATCTACCCGGGGCAGAAGCTCGCCATTCCCGGCGCGTCGACGATCGCGCCGGCGTCGAGCAAGCCTGCTGCCACCACGCCGCTCGTGCCCAGCACGTTCCTCGGGTTCAGCTACCCGGCAGCTGTGGTCAGCTCGGCCAACCAGAACAAGGCCCTGCTCAACGCTTCCCCGGTCCCCAGCCGCGAACAGATGAAGTCAATCGTGGCGGACACGGCACGGCGCATGGGCGTGGACGCCAGCCTGGCCCTGGCCTTTGCGCTCCAGGAATCCGGCTTCAACCAGCGCGCAGTGTCCCCGGCCAACGCGATCGGCACCATGCAGGTCATCCCGTCCTCCGGCGAGTGGGCCTCGGATCTCGTGGGCCGCAAGCTGAACCTGCTGGATCCGTACGACAACGCCACGGCAGGCGTCGCGATCATCCGCCAGCTGGTCCGCACGAGCCCGGACCTGGACAGCGCCATTGCCGGCTACTACCAGGGCCAGTACTCGGTCAGCCAGAACGGCATGTTTGAGGACACCAAGGGATACGTCGCCGCCATCAAGGCCAACCGGCAGCTGTTCCGCTAACCGCAGGCTCCATTACTGCTCCAGCACAGGCTCCAGCACAGCGGAGCGTGACACTACGGGCCCGGATCGCATGTTGATTCGGGCCCGTTCTGTCCAGCGACTACGATTGTAAGGTGCAGGAATACGTGTCGGACGCTCTCGTCGGGAACCTGGTGGACAACCGCTACCGGGTTCAATCCAGGCTTGCCCGGGGCGGGATGTCCACCGTGTACCTCGCCACGGACCAGCGCCTTGAGCGCGATGTCGCGCTGAAAGTGCTGCATCCCCACCTGGCCGACGACCCCCAGTTCCTGGACCGGCTGGGGCGCGAAGCCAAAGCTGCTGCCCGGCTGTCCCACCCCCACGTGGTGGGCGTCCTGGACCAGGGCGAGGACGGCCGCCTCGCGTACCTGGTCATGGAGTACATCAAGGGACACACGCTGCGGGACGTCCTCAATGACAAGGGCGCCCTGTCACCGCGGCTGGCCCTGGCGCTGATCGATCCGGTGGTCGAGGGGCTGGGCGCCGCGCACGCCGCAGGAATGATCCACCGGGACATCAAGCCGGAAAACGTCCTGATCGCCGACGACGGGCGGATCAAGCTCGGCGACTTCGGCCTGGCTCGCGCCATCTCAACGTCCACGAGCACCGGTGCCCTGATCGGGACCGTCGCCTACCTCTCCCCCGAGCTCGTCCTGGGCAAGCAGGCGGATGCCCGCAGCGACATCTACTCGGTGGGGATCATGCTCTACGAAATGATCACCGGCCGTCAGCCGTTCGACGGCGAGGTGCCCATCCAGGTCGCCTACCAGCACGTCAATTCCACCGTGGACGCCCCCTCGGCGGAGGTACCGGGGCTGGCCGCGGAGATCGACGAACTCGTCCAATGGTGCACGGACAGGGACCCGGACAAGCGCCCCGTCGACGGGAACGCGCTCCTGTCCGAACTCCGGCACATCAGGACCAACCTCAGCGACGCCGAACTCGACCTCCAGCCGCCGGCGGCGGTCCGCAGCGCGCTGCCGGCCGTGGCCGCCCCGCCGGGCCGCCCGCCCGGCGGTTCGCTCCCGGCGTCGGACGCACGGGAGACCGCCTACGTGCCGGCTCCTTCTGAAATGCCCACCGAAACGTACGGCAGGTTCCAGCAGCCCACCGAGACATACGGCAGCCTCCAACAGCCCACCGAAATGATCGCCCGCAACAGCGGCAACCCGACCACCGTGATGTCCAATGCCCCGCAGCGTCCCGCCTACGGGCCGTTGTCCGCTCCGGACGAGGCGGCCTACCGGGGCCCCGCCGGGTACGACGACGGCGAAGTTGCGGCTGCCCCCAGCAAGCGCACCCAGCGCAAGCTGGACCGGGACGAGGAGAAGGCGCGCCAGCGCGCCGCAGCCACGCCCACCAAGACCCTGCACGAAGGGAACCCCCGACGCCGCGGGCTGCTGTGGATTGTCCTGCTGGTGGTCGCGGCGCTGCTCGCCGCCGTCGCCGGCTGGTTCTTCGGCATGGGGCCGGGCTCGCCCGGAACGATTCCCCCGGTGGCCAACAAGACAGTTGCCGAGGCCCAGGATCTGCTCCGCACGGCCGGGTTCCAATCGACCGTCAAGGACGTGTTCGACGACGACGTTTCGCCGGGCCTCGTGGTCGGCTCCGAGCCGACTGCCGGCGAGGTCATCCGGAAATTCCAGCCCGTCTCACTTGCCGTCTCCAAGGGCCCGCAGCTGTTCCCGCTGCCGGAGCTCACCGGGAAGACCCTGGATGAGGCCAAGACCGCCCTCAACGGCGCCGAGATGGCTCTCGGCCCGATTACCGAGACGTTCGATGAGAAGGCGCCTGCCGGGACTGTCCTGGCCCAGGCACCGCGCAGCGGAAACCCGGTCAAGCACGGGACGCCGGTGGGCCTGACGGTCTCCAAGGGTCCGCAGCCCATTCCGGTTCCGGATGTCCGCGGACAGGAGCAGGGTGCCGCTGTCAAGGCCCTCGAGGCTGCCGGACTGAAGGCCGTGGTCTCGCCGGAGACCGTGAACGACAAGAATGTGCCCAAGGGCGCTGTGGTGGCGCAGGACCCGGCCTCCGGCAACCTGACCAAGGGCGGATCCGTCACGCTCATCATCTCCAAGGGCCCGAGGCTCGTCGAGGTACCAAGCTTCATCGGGCAACAGGCCTCGGATGCCCAGAAAGCCCTCGAGGAACTCGGCTTCGAGGTCCAAATCGACAACATCCTGGGCGGGTTCTTCGGAACGGTCCGCGCCCAGGATCCGGTGAACACGAGCGTCCCGGAGGGCTCGACTATCACCCTGACCGTGGTCTGACGGGAGTTATCACTGCGTTCAAGACAGGCTCAATGCACAGAAAAGCTCCGCCCGGCTGAACCAGCCGGGCGGAGCTTTTCTGTCAGGCTTGTGTCAGTGAGCTTCTACAGTCAGTGCAGCAAGTCAGCGCTTGGCGAGGGCGCCGGCCACGAGGAACGCCATTTCGAGGGACTGCATGTGGTTCAGGCGCGGATCGCAGACCGATTCGTAGCGGTCCAGGAAGGCTTCCTGGTCGATCGGGTCGGCTCCGCCGAGGCATTCGGCGACGTCGTCGCCCGTCATCTCCACGTGCAGGCCGCCGGGAACGGTGCCGAGCGCGTGGTGGACTTCGAAGAATCCGCGCACTTCGTCGATCACGTCGTCGAAGTTGCGGGTCTTGTAGCCGTTGGGCGAGGTGACCGTGTTGCCGTGCATGGGGTCGGTGACCCACAGGACCTGCGCGCCGGAGGCGGTGACGCGCTCGACGATCGCCGGCAGCTTCTCGCGGATGTTGCCGGCGCCCATGCGGGTGATGAAGGTGAGCCGGCCGGGCTCCCGCTCCGGATCCAGCTTGTCGATCAGGCGCAGGGCGTCGTCGCCGCTCGTCGACGGGCCGAGCTTCACGCCGATCGGGTTGCGGACACGGGAAAGGAAGTCAACGTGCGCGTGGTCCAGTTCGCGGGTGCGCTCCCCGATCCACAGGAAGTGGGCCGAGGTGTCGTAGGGCAGCCCGGTGCGCGAATCGATGCGGGTCAGGGCGCGCTCGTAGTCCAGCAGCAGGGCCTCGTGGCTGGCGTAGAACTCCACGCGCTTGAGGGCCTCGAAGTCGGCGCCGCAGGAGGACATGAACTTGATGGCGCGGTCGATGTCCCGGGCCAGCGACTCGTAGCGGGCGTGCGCCGGGTTTTCGGTGAAGCCCTTGTTCCACTGGTGCACCAGGCGCAGGTCCGCGAAGCCGCCCTGCGTGAAGGCGCGGATCAGGTTCAGGGTGGAGGCGGAGGTGTGGTACGCCTTCAGCATCCGGCTGGCATCATGCGCGCGGGATTCGGGCGTGAAGTCGTAGCCGTTCACGATGTCGCCACGGTATGCCGGGAGGGTGACGCCGTCGCGGGTTTCGTCGTTGGAGGAACGCGGCTTGGCGAACTGGCCCGCCATGCGGCCCATCTTGATGACCGGCATGGCCGCACCGTAGGTGAGCACCACGGCCATCTGCAGGATGGTCCGGACGCGGGCACTGATCTTGTCCGCCGTCGCCGCCTCGAAGGTCTCGGCGCAGTCGCCACCCTGGAGCAGGAATGCCTTGCCCTGCGCGGCGGCGGCAAGCCGTTCGCGAAGGATGTCCACTTCGCCGGCGAAGACGAGGGGCGGGAGGACGGAAAGTTCCTTGACGGACGCCTCGAAGACCGCCGGGTCCGACCACGTGGGCTGCTGCGAGGCCGGGAGCTCCCGCCAGTTGTCCAGTCCGGGATAGTTGGCGGCTCCGCTCTGGGCGGTGCTGGTCAGCGGGGAAACTGGTTTCTCAGATAGCTCGGTCACCCTCTAAGGATAGTTGTCCCATCGGGGTTCGGGGGCCCCGCCTGTCATTGACAGCCCGGATTCCGTCACATGGCCCCCGCGCAACCGGTCAGGCGGTCCCCGGAACCTCCGGGCCGTCCTCCCCTGCCGCCGTCGGCGCGCCCTGTTCGGGGGCTGCTGCCGGGGTTGCAGAGGTTGCGCCCTGCGCGTGTGTCCGGGCCTGCCGCCTGGGCTTTGTCCTGGGCTTTGTCCAGGCCTGCTTCCTGGGCATTGTCCAGGCCTGCGTCGGAGCCTACCTCCTGGGCCTTGCCCGCCATGCGGAGCTTCACGACGGCGGCGTACTCGTCCACGTATTCCTGACCGGACAGCCGCATGAGTTCATACATGATCTCGTCGGTCACCGAACGCTGGATCAGCCGGTCGTCTTCCATCCCGTAGTAGCGGCTGAAGTCGAGCGGTTCGCCGAAGATCATGCCGATGCGGCGGATGTTGGGCACGCGCTTGCCGATCGGCTGCACTTTGTCAGTTCCGATCATCGCCACCGGAATGACCGGGACACGGGCCTGCAGCGCGAGGCGGGCAACGCCCACTTTGCCGCGGTAGAGGCGCGCGTCGGGGCTGCGGGTCCCCTCCGGATAGATGCCCAGGAGCGAGCCGCTCTTGAGCACGTCCATGCCGGCGTCCAGGGACTGCGCGGACGCGGCGCCCCCGGACCGGTCCATGGGGAGCTGGTTGGTGAGCCGGAAGAAGGCCGCAGTCAGCCTGCCCTTGATCCCGGTGCCGGTGAAGTATTCAGACTTGGCCAGGAAGACGACCGGCCGCGGCACCATCACCGGCATGAAGATCGAATCCGAAAAGGAGAGGTGGTTCGAGGCCAGGATCGCGGCGCCCTGGGCCGGGACGTTGTCGAGGCCCTTGACCCAGGGCCGGAACAACAGCTTCAACACCGGTCCCAGGACAAACGTCTTCATGAACCAATAAAACACTCGGTGACCTCTCCGGAAGGCGGCTGGCCGGCTGGCCGAACCGGGTCCGGCCAGGACTTCAATGGACACCTTACTCTAGTGAGTTTTGTCGCTAAGGGTGACACGATGGGCACATGACTGAAAGCAGTACTTCCCCGGCGCCCGCCGCTTTCAGCTACCCCGGCCACGGCACCAACGCCCGGATCGGCGTGGCCATCTGCCACGGTTTCACGGGCAGCCCGCTCAGCGTCCTGCCCTGGGCCCGGCACCTCGCCGACCAGGGCTTCGCGGTGTCGGTGCCGCTGCTTCCCGGGCACGGCACCCACTGGCGGGACCTCGCCCGGCAGGGCTGGCAGGACTGGTACACGAGCTTTGAAACGGCGTACCTGGACCTGGCCGCCCGGACCAGCGACTGCTACGTCGCCGGGCTGTCCATGGGCGGCACGATCGCCCTGCGCACCGCGGCCCGCCACAAGGTCGCCGGGGTGGTCGCAGTGAACCCGGGCCTAAGCTTCTATGACCGCAGGGTCAGGGTGGTCGGACTGCTCAAGTACTTCCAGCGCACCACCACGCCGATCCAGGAGGAGAACTCCACGGCGCCGGCCACCGACGACGGCGACTACTCCCTGACGCCGCTCGCGGCCGTCCACCAGCTGCGCCGGCTGTTCTCCGCGACCCTGCGGGAGCTGCCGGCCGTGCAGGCCCCGGTCCTCGTCTTCAAGTCGGACACCGACGCCGTGGTCCCGCCGTCGTCCCTGGAGCTGCTGTCCAGCCGCCTGGGGTCCCGGGACCTCACGGTGGTCCGTCTTCCGCGCAGCGGGCACGTTGCGACCCTGGATGCCGATGCGCCGCTAGTCTTTGAAGAATCAGGACGCTTCGTCCTTCAGCACGCCCACTCCACGACGCCGCCCACCGCCCCCTCGGAGACCCTATGAGCATCCTCCCGGACCACTCGCCGTTCAGCAGCCCCTTCACGGGAACCGGACCCCGGACCGGCGTCGTGGTGTCCCACGGCTTCACCGGCAGCCCGCACAGCGTGCGGGACTGGGCAATGTCACTGGCCAGTGCCGGGTACGCCGTCCGGCTGCCCCTCCTGCCGGGGCACGGAACGAGCTGGCAGGAGCTGGCCAGGACCCGCTGGCAGGACTGGCACGCCGCCCTGGACGCGGCCTACCTTGAGCTGGCGGAAGAATGCGACGTGGTGGTCGTGGCGGGGCTCTCCATGGGCGGCACCCTGGCATTGCGGATCGCGGCGACCCGCCCCGTGGCGGGAGTTGTGGTGGTCAACCCGGGCCTGGTCATCGATGACCCCCGAGCTCCACTGGCCGGCATCCTGAAATTCGTCGTCAAGAGCACCCCCGCGATCGCCAATGACATCCTCAAACCGGACATGGATGAGGGCGCGTATCCGCGGACTCCGGTGGCCGCCGCGCACGAGCTCAACAAGATGTTCAAGGACACCGTGCGCCGGCTGCCCGAAATTACGGCGCCCGTCCGGGTCTACCGTTCCTCGGTGGACCATGTGGTGTCCGAATCCAGCATGGTGGCCCTGCGCCGCGGGTTGACCAACGCCCCGCTGGAGGTGGTTCCGCTGGAAAACAGCTACCACGTCGCTACCATCGACAACGACGCGCCCGAGATCTTCCGTGGCACGGCCGAATTCGTCCGGTCCGTGGCATCGCAGGCCGGTCCGGGCGCCCCCCGCGCCAGCCGGAAGGACACGGCCCATGACTAAGCCGGACCCCAACGTCCCGGACCCCGAGACTCCGGATCCAGAGACTCCGGACCCTGAGACTCCGGATCCTGCAGGCGACCATACTCCCGGCCTCGACGCGGCCGGCGCCGCTGTCCCCGGCGGCACTGTCCCCGGCGCCACGCCGCCCCCTGAGTCGCCGGTCCACGAGTCCCAGGCCCACGCGTCGCCGGACACCTCCGCCGCCGACGCGCAGTCCGACGACGACGAGGCCGTCTGGCTGGATCTTGTCGCCAGGCTGGAAGGGGTGGGGGCAGACGGGGACGAGGCAACCGGTAGCGGGGTAGCGGGCCGGCCGGCTCCGCGGGCGGCGGGAGGGATAGCGGCTCAGGCGGAGCGAGGGACAGCGCCGGCGGCGCCTCACCTGCCTGGACGTTCCGTGATTTTGACCCGCTGGGTCTCGCCGGCACGGCGCCGATCGAGCTCTCGGCTAAGGAACGGCTCTCCCCCGCGTCCGGGAAGCCGGCGGCTGCTGGCGGCAACGAACAGCCGGAGGCCACGGCCGGGCCACGCGACTACGAGACCGACGACGACGACGGCGCGTTTGTCCCGGAGGAGCCTCCCAGCCTCGCGGGCGCTGATCCGATGACTGTCCTTGCCTGGATTGGCGCCGTGGGCGGCCCGATCGCGCTCGTGCTCTCGGCGATGTTCTGGCGTTCGGCCCCGCTGGTGGCCATCCTTGGCATGGTGGCCGCGTTCGCGGCCTCCGTCGTCTTCCTGATCATGAAGTTGCCGGGCGAGAAAGACGAACACGACGACGGGGCGCGCATCTAGTCCCCCCGGCGATTCGGTTCACCAGCTTTTCAACGGGTGAGTCCTTTACTCCAACCGCTGTTTTCTTCCACTGTTTTCTTCGGCTGTTCTTCTTCCGCTGCGCTACGTGTGCATGCGGCTGCTGACCCGCGAGAGGTCGGCGGCGCCGATGAGGCCGGCGTTGGGTCCGAGGGCCGCGAGTTCGATTTCCGCCGCGGGCCGGAAGCCGCGGCCGGTGAGGTTCCGCAGGAAGGACTTCCGGGCCGGGCCGACGAGGAGCTCGCCGGCATCGCACAGTCCGCCGCCGATCACGAACTTCCCGGGATCCAGGGCCGCGGCAAGGTTCGCCAGGCCCAGGCCAAGCCATTCCCCGACGTCCTCGAGGAGTTCGCGGGAGGTCGGATCCCCGGCCTTGGCCAGCTCCGTGACAATCGCGCCCGTGATGCGTCCTACGTCTCCGTCTACGGCTTTGAGCAGCTCCTGGGCCACCGGGGAGTTCGCGGCGGCCAATTCCCTCGCCTCGCGGCCCAGCGCATTGCCGGAGGCGTATTGTTCCCAGCAGCCCCGGTTGCCGCACTCGCAGCGTTGGCCGCCAGGCATGATGATCTGGTGGCCGAACTCCCCCGCCACACCGAAGCGGCCGCGTTCCACCCGTCCGTCCATCACCATGGCGCCGCCGATCCCGGTGCCCAGGGTGATGCAGACCAGCCGGCTCTGTCCCTGCCCGGCACCAAAGCGCCATTCCGCCCAGGCGGCGGCGTCGGCGTCGTTGGTCAGCAGGACGGGGCGGCGCAGCAGCCGCTGCAGATTGTCCCGCAGGGGTTCGTTGCGCCATGCCAGGTGCGGACTGAAGAGGACTGTCGCGCCGTCGAGGTCCATCCAGCCGGCGGCGCCGATCCCGACCGACCAGATCCGGTGCCCTGCGCCCAGTTCTTCGACCAGTTCAACAATGACCTGCTCCACGGCGCGCGGGTCGCTGCCCGGGGTGGAGCGTTTCGCCTGGCTGAGGATCCGGCCCTCGGCATCCACCACCCCGGCAGCAACCTTGGTTCCCCCGATGTCGACGCCGATTGCCAGGCCCTTGCGGCCCAGCCGCAGCTGCGAACGGATGTCGTGCCCGGCCGCGGCGGCCGCCGCTCCGGCCAGGGTTCTGCTTCGCCAGGCGGCGGTCCGGCGGCGCAGGCCGGGCTGCCGGCCGGGTGTTGGTGTCTGCATGGTCCCTCATTCTATTCGCCGGGGCCGGCGCATCCGCGAAGGCCCGGCAGCATGACGCCGCCGCATGACGCCGTCGCCGGTGTCCGCGGCACCCCTGGCTGGCGGAACGGCAGGCCTCACCGTAAAGTTACTGGCCAGTAGGTGTCGCAGAACACACCTTCTCGGGACCGCATACTAGGCTTAGCCGTACCCGTTGCGGGCCTATGGATACCAAAGGAGCTGTCGTGCGAGAAATCATTGTCCCGCCCCTAGTGAATGTCGATCCGGACACCAACGTCACCGATCTCGTGGTGCGCCAGGCGGCCAAGGCCTCCAACCCCGCGCTGTTCTCGCGGCTCGACGCTGCGGGCCAGTGGCAGGACGTCCGTGCCACGGAATTCCTGGCTGACGTCTCGGCCCTCGCCAAGGGCCTCATGGCCAGCGGTGTTGCCGCCGGCGACAGGGTCGGCATCATGTCCCGCACCCGGTACGAATGGGCCCTGATCGACTTCGCCATCTGGTTCGCCGGCGCCGTCTCCGTCCCGATCTACGAGACCTCCTCCCCGTCCCAGGTTGCCTGGAACCTCGGCGACTCCGGCGCCGTCGCCGCGTTCGGCGAATCCGCGCACCACGAGGACATCATCCGGCAGGCGGCCACCTCCGAGGGGCTGACTGCCCTGCGGCACGTCTGGCAGCTCGAGGGCGACGCCCTCGACGAGGTCCGTGCGGCGGGAACCGGCATCAGCGACGCCGAGCTCGAGGCCCGGCGCGGCCAGGCGTCCCTGAGCGACATCGCCACGATCATCTACACCTCGGGAACCACCGGCCGGCCCAAGGGCTGCGAGCTGACCCACGGCAACTTCGTGGAACTCTCCGAGAACGCCCTGGCCACCTCGTTGAACAAGATCGTCCACGAGCAGGCCAGGACCATCATGTTCCTGCCGCTGGCCCACGTCTTCGCGCGCTTCATCTCCGTGCTGGCGGTCGCCGCCGGCGTCACGGTGGCGCACACGCCGGACATCAAGAACCTGCTGCCTGACCTGCAGAGCTACAAACCGACCTTCATCCTCGCCGTCCCGCGCGTCTTCGAAAAGGTCTACAACTCCGCCCTGACCAAGGCCGAGGACGGCGGCAAGGGCGCCATCTTCCACCGCGCCGCGGACACCGCAATCGAATACTCGCGGGCCCGGCAGGCCGGCAAGGTGGGGCTCGTCCTGAAGCTCAAGCACTCAGTGTTCGACAAGCTCGTCTACAGCAAGCTCCGCGCCGCGATGGGCGGGCACGTCTCCCACGCGGTTTCCGGCGGCGGCCCGCTCGGCGAACGGCTGGGTCACTTCTTCCAAGGCATTGGCATGCAGATCCTGGAAGGCTACGGGCTGACCGAAACCACGGCGCCCGTCACGGTGAACACCCCGGACCTGATCAAGATCGGCACCGTCGGTGCCCCGATTCCCGGCGAACGCGGTCAGGATCGCGGACGACGGCGAGATCCTCGCCAAGGGCGTGTGCGTCATGCGCGGCTACTACAAGCGCGATGACCTGTCCACCGCGACCTTCGACGACGACGGCTGGTTCCGCACCGGCGACATCGGCCAGCTGGATGAGCAGGGCTTCCTGACCATCACCGGGCGCAAGAAGGAAATCATCGTCACGGCGGGCGGCAAGAACGTGGTCCCGGCCCTGCTGGAGGACCAGATCCGGGCGGACGCCCTCGTCTCCCAGGTGCTCGTCGTGGGAGACAACCGCCCGTTCATCGGCGCCCTGGTCACGCTGGACGAAGAAGCCCTCCCCGGCTGGCTGGGCCGCCACGGGCTCCCGGCATCGACGTCGCTTGCCGAGGCCGCGGAGAACCCGACGGTGAAGGCCGCCGTCCAGGAGCTCATCAACCACGCCAACCAGTCCGTGTCCCAGGCCGAGGCGATCAAGTCCTTCCGGATCGTGCCGGCCGACTTCACCGAGGCCTCCGGCCACCTGACCCCCTCCATGAAGGTCAAGCGGGCCCAGGTGCTCAAGGACTTCGAGACCGTGATCGAGGAAATGTACAACGCCAAGCGTCCCACCCTCGCCTAGGCTGCGACCGCTCCTCCCCGCACAGCAACGCGGGGTCACCTACGGCCATTCGGCGCCCGCTGATGGGCCGTTGACCCCGCATTGCGTTCGATAGAAACGGAAGGGTCCTTCCGGCTTCGGCCGGAAGGACCCTTCGTGTTTACCGCAGCTTGTCGAGCTCTCGCTATTCGACGCTATTCGGTTGCTATTCGGCTGCTATTCAACGACCAGCAGCAGATCCCCGCCCTGGACTTGTTCGATCGCGCCGACGGCGAGGCGCGCCACGGTGCCTGCCACCGGCGTCGTGATCGAGGCTTCCATCTTCATGGCCTCGATCGAGGCGACGGTCTGGCCGGCCTTGACCGTGTCGCCGGTCTTGACCGTCAGCGTCACGACGCCGGAGAACGGCGCGGCGACCTGGCCCGGCTGGGAGGCATCGGCGCGTTCGGCGGCCTTGACGTTGCTCACGACGGCAGCGGTCGCGGACGAAGACCGGCCGCGGCTGGCCGTTGAGCGTGGTCATGACGGTGCGCATGCCCTTGTCGTCGGCCTCGCCGATGGCCTCGAGCGACGGCGATAGAGGCGGACGCCCTTCTCGATCTCGACCACGTGCTCCGCGCCGCGGCTGCAGGCCGTAGAGGTAGTCGCGCGTGTCGAGCGCCGACAGGTCGCCGAAGAGCTCGCGCATCTGCTCGAACTGCCTTGGTGGGGCCGGGAAGAGCAGGCGGTTGAGCATGCGCGGCGGGTCTTGGTGTCGCCCTCGAGCGCGGCGCTGTCCTCGTGCGCTGATCTCCGACGTCGCGGACCTTGACGGTGCGGCCCTGCGAGCACCTTGGTGCGGAAGGGCTCGGGCCAGCCGCCGGGCAGGTCGCCGAGCTCGCCGGCCATGAAGCCGATCACGGAGTCCGGCACGTCGTACTTCTCCGGGTTCTCCTCGAAGTCGGCCGGGTCGGCGTTCACGGCCGCGAGGTGCAGGGCGAGGTCGCCGACGACCTTGGACGACGGCGTCACCTTGGGCAGGCGGCCGAGGATGCGGTTCGCCGCGGCGTACATGTCCTCGATCAGCTCGAAGTCGTCGCCGAGGCCCAGCGCGATCGCCTGCTGGCGCAGGTTGGACAGCTGGCCGCCGGGGATCTCGTGCTTGTAGACCCGGCCCGTCGGGCCCGGCAGACCGGACTCGAACGGCGCGTAGACCCGGCGCACGGCTTCCCAGTACGGCTCGAGGTCGCAGACGTTCGCGAGCGAGATGCCGGTGTCGCGCTCGGTGTGGGCGAGCGCGGCGACGAGAGCGGAGGCCGAGGGCTGGCTGGTCGTGCCGGCCATGGGAGCGCCGGGCCACGTCGACCGCGTCGGCGCCGGCACGCGACGGCCGCGAGGAGGGTGGCCAGCTGGCCGCCTGCGGTGTCGTGGGTGTGCACGTGGACCGGGCAGGTCGAACCGCTCCCGGAGGGCCGTCGACGAGCTTCTCGGCCGCGGCCGGGCGCAGCAGCCCGGCCATGTCCTTGATCGCGAGGATGTGCGCGCCGGAGTCGACGATCTGCTCGGCCAGGCGCAGGTAGTAGTCGAGCGTGTAGAGGTCTCGGCCGGGTCGAGCAGGTCGCCGGTGTAGCAGACGGCGACCTCGGCGACGGCGGTGCCGGTCTCGCAGCACCGCGTCGATGGCCGGGCGCATCTGGTTGACGTCGTTGAGGGCGTCGAAGATGCGGAAGATGTCGACGCCGGTGGCGGCGGCCTCGCGGACGAAGGCATCCGTCAC
This sequence comes from uncultured Actinomycetota bacterium, assembly GCA_963810895.1. Classification (GTDB taxonomy): domain Bacteria; phylum Actinomycetota; class Actinomycetes; order Actinomycetales; family Micrococcaceae; genus Arthrobacter. The sequence goes on along the minus strand of CAWEPM010000013.1, from coordinate 3,482 downwards.
CTCTGTCGGGTACGGCGTGTAGCCGACGGTGTTGCGGCCGCGCAGCAGCATCTGCAGGTTGATGTTCGGCAGCGCCTCGCGCAGCGCCGCGAGCCGCTCCCACGGGTCTTCGCCGAGGAAGCGCAGCGCGACGTCGTAGGTCGCCCCGCCCCAGGCCTCGACCGAGAGCAGCTCCGGGAGCAGCCTGGACACGTACGGTCCGGCCGCCACGAGGTCGCGGGTGCGCACGCGGGTGGCGAGCAGCGACTGGTGCGCGTCGCGGAACGTGGTGTCGGTGACGGCCACGGCGTTCTGCGCGCGCAGGGCCTTGGCGAAGCCTTCCGGGCCGAGCTCCAGCAGCCGCTGGCGGGACCCGGCGGGCCTTGCGCGCTATCGAGGGCCGGAAGCTTGTCCGCCGGGTCCGTGTGGACCTTCAGTTCGCCGTTGGGCTGGTTGACCGTGACATCGGCGAGCCAGTTCAGCAGCTTGGTGCCGCGGTCCGCGGAGACCCGCGGCCTTGAGCAGCTCGGGCCGCTCGTCGATGAACGAGGTGCTCAGGTCGCCGGCGACGAAGTCGGGATCGTCGAGCACGGCCTGCAGGAACGAGATGTTCGTGGACACGCCGCGGATGCGGAACTCGGCGAGGGCGCGCGCGGGCGCGGGCGACCGCGGCCGCGTAGTCGCGGCCGCGGCAGGTGAGCTTGGCCAGCATCGAGTCGAAGTGCGGGCTGATCTGCGCGCCAGGGTTGATGGTTCCGCCGTCGAGCCGCACGCCGGCGCCGCCGGGCGAGCGGTAGGTGGTGATCTTGCCGGTGTCGGGCCGGAAGCCGGTGGCGGGGTCCTCCGTGGTGATGCGGCACTGCAGGGCGGCGCCGCGGAGCTGGACGCTGTCCTGCGTGAGACCCAGGTCCGCGAGCGTCTCGCCGGCGGCGATGCGCATCTGCGCCTGGACGAGGTCGACGTCGGTGACTTCCTCGGTGACCGTGTGCTCGACCTGGATGCGCGGGTTCATCTCGATGAACACGTGCTGGCCGGCGCGCTCTCCGACGGTGTCGACCAGGAACTCGACGGTGCCGGCGTTGACGTAGTTCAGCGCCTTCGCGAACGTGATGGCGTCCCTGTACAAGCCTGCCGGATGCCTTCGTCGAGGTTCGGCGCCGGCGCGATCTCGACCGACCTTCTGGTGGCGACGCTGCACCGAGCAGTCGCGCTCGAAGAGGTGCACGATGTCGCCCGTGGCGTCGGCCAGGATCTGCACCTCGATGTGGCGCGGGCGCAGGACGGCCTGCTCGAGGAACATCGTGGGGTCGCCGAACGCGCTGTCGGCTTCGCGCATGGCGGCCTGCAGGGCTTCCGGGAGGGCTTCGCGGGTGTTGACGCGACGCATGCCGCGCCCGCCACCACCGGCGACGGCCTTGGCGAAGATCGGGAAGCCGATCTCGTCGGCGGCGGCGATCAGTTCGTCCAGGTCCTTCGAGGGCGGCTGGACTTCAGCACGGGAACACCGGCCGCGGGCGGCCTCGTTGGCGGTGACCTTGTTGCCCGCCATCTCCAGCACCTCCGCCGGCGGGCCGACGAACGTGATGCCGGCCTCCTTGGCGGCGCGCGCCAGGCGCGGGTTCTCAGAGAGGAAGCCGTAGCCGGGGTAGATGGCGTCGGCGCCGGACTCCTTGGCGACCCGGATTATCTCGTCAACGTCGAGATACGCCCGGACCGGGTGGCCCTCCTCGCCGATCTGGTACGCCTCGTCGGCCTTCAGGCGGTGCAGCGAGTTGCGGTCCTCGTGGGGAAACACAGCGACGGTCTTCGCGCCCAGTTCGTAGCTCGCGCGGAAAGCGCGAATCGCGATTTCGCCGCGATTGGCAACCAGAATCTTAGAAAACATACTTCTCCTGCATCATCGCGGGCGTATCGGTAAGTGCTCACAGTGTCTAAGACCCGTATGGGCAAACACAAATCATTGTGGCCACCGTCACAGCATTATCCGTCACGGACGCGAAGATGGGCAGTGCCCCCCGCCATCATGCCTGCCCCCGCCCCGTCCGGTTCGCGGCGTTCTGCCGCCCGGCGCCGGATAAAACGGGTTTCGCCGGAGCATCAACATATGATGAGGGGTGGGTGGCGCATGCACGCCCCGGCTCCGAAGAACGCAGGAGCCGGCACGACCCCGTCTCGGCAACCGGCGTTAGGTATTGGTTTTTCAAGTGCAAGTAGTGAGCATCAGCAGCCTCAAAGGCGGGGTCGGCAAGACATCCGTGACCACCGGACTGGCGTCGGCGGCATTGGCCGCAGGCATCCCCACCCTCGTCGTCGACCTTGACCCGCACGCTGATGCCAGCACCGCCCTGGGCGTCAGCCCGGACGATCAGCTCGATATCGGCAGGATGCTGAGGTCGCCCCGGCGCGCGCACCTGGCGGACAACGTGGTTCCCAGCGGCTGGGTGGATCATGCCAGGGCCAACGGCCACGCCAGCGGCTCCGCCAACGGTAGAACACAGGCCGGCTCCGCGCCCTCCGTCCTTGACGTGGCCGTGGGCTCTGCGTACACCGGCATCTATGACCGGCCCGACCTTGGCCGCCGCGACCTCCGCCGGCTCTCCGCGGTGCTGGCCGGTGCCGAAAATTACGATCTGGTCCTGGTTGACTGCCCGCCGTCGCTGAACGGCCTCACCCGGATGGCGTGGTCCGCGAGCGACAAGGTGACCCTGGTGGCCGAGCCCGGGCTCTTCTCGGTCGCCGGCACGGAGCGCACCATGCGTGCCATCCAGCTGTTCCGGCAGGAATTCGCCCCTAAGCTGACCCCCGCCGGCATCGTGGCGAACCGGGTCCGCAGCGGCTCTGCGGAGCACACGTTCCGGCTGCAGGAGATGGAGTCCATGTTCGGCCAGCTGCTGCTGAGTCCGCACATTCCCGAGCAGGCCAACTGGCAGCAGATCCAGGGCGCCGCCCACTCCATCCACCACTGGCCCGGCGACTCGGCCAAGAACGCAGCGGCGCTGTTCGATGCCCTCTTGCAGAACCTGCTGAACCCCGGCGGCCTAGCTCCCGCGGGCACGGTCCGCAACCGCAGCCAGCGCTAAACAACTCGAGCGCAACGAACTGAGGCCGCCTCCCTGATGGGGAGGCGGCCTCAAACAGTTCTGAAGGAGTGTGCGCTAGCCGATCTTGCGGGCCGCGCGGCGCTTGCTCAGTTCGTCGTCGGGAAAGGATTGGTCCGCGGCGTGTTCGCTGGGAAGGGCGGCGAGGCTTCCTTCCACCTCGCGCCAAACACGGCCGACGGCGATGCCGAACACCCCCTGGCCGCCCTGGACGAGGTCAATTACTTCGTCTGCCGACGTGCATTCGTAGACGCTCGCCCCGTCGCTCATGAGCGTGATCTGGGCGAGGTCTTCTGGAAGGCCGCGCTCCCGGAGGTGCTCGACGGCGGTGCGGATCTGCTGCAGGGAGACTCCGGTGTCCAGGAGTCGCTTGACCACCTTGAGGACCAGGATGTCGCGGAAGCC